>JAIXWK010000003.1 GCA_027491295.1 Microbacteriaceae bacterium | reverse complement strand
CCTCAGGGTCCAGTGGGAGAGCAGGGAATCCAGGGCGAGACTGGTCTAACCGGTGCGATTGGCCCACAGGGAGAGCAGGGAATCCAGGGCGAGACTGGTCTAACCGGTGAGATGGGCCCACAGGGAGAGCAGGGAATCCAAGGCGAGACTGGTCTAACCGGTGAGATGGGCCCACAGGGAGAGCAAGGTGAGACTGGTCCGGCCGGTGTCGGATTCGACTCGGAATCTCTTGGCCAGGCTTGCTCGGTTGACCACGACTCCGACGCTAACACTGCCGCACTAACCGGACAGCTTGAATGGGTGGAGATCGGCTTCGGAAACGCGGGACTTTACACAATAGTCTGTGACGTTCAAGGCTAATCACGCACATTCAATGAACCGAACAGGGCCCATTAGACCCCCGCTCATGGGCCCTGTTCTCATCATAAGAGAGAGTCATCAATGTTGAGAACTGCGATATTTGCCAATGCCCTCCTGTTTGTGGTCGCGATCGTGACCTATCCTGGACTGTTTGTGATAAACCCATTTGTAGCTGGACTAACAGTGATGTCTCTGTTTCAAGCCCTGTCGATTGTGGGACTTCTCATGTCTATTGCCCTCCCGTTTTGGATAAGAGAGGGCAGATCTAGCTCTCTTTCAATAAGAATCCTGTTCTTTGTAAGTGTCCTGCTTTGGCCGTTCTCGATTCTTTCAATCAGACTTTTGCTCTTCATCGGCTCAGGCGACTGGGGATTTAGTTATTTGATCAACTTCCCAATTTTTGCCTTTACTGATTATGTGCTGCCGATTGTCGCCATCGTTCTTTACTTAAAGAGCTCTCGAAAAGATCAAAACCAAAGTCGTATTTTGGCAGGAAGGGATTCCTGGCATGAAGATCGGCGGTCGCAGAATGCTGATTTGCCCACCTGAAATGGCCTATGGACCAGCCGGTGGCGGACACTCGCTGTCAGGCCGCACCTTGGTGTTTGTTATTGATCTATTGGGTGTGAACTAACTCAAGTTAGTTTCGGCCATCGGGTAGGGCATTATTGACCCATGGCCATGTTCTCAGAAGCACCGCGCGACTTCACCGCGGCAGATATTCCGCAACCCGAAATCATCGATGCGAAAAGCGTGCCGAGCTATCGCTGGGGATTTATCGGCGCAGGAGACATCGCCGAGGTGATGGCTGGGACACTTGCCAAACACACTAATCAGCGAGTGGTTGCAGTTGGTTCCCAAACCCCGGGCAAGGCGAAAGCATTCGCGGAGCGCTTTGGCGTCGAGCGCCACTATGACAACTACCTAGATTTAGCCAATGATCCAGAAGTTGACATCGTCTACATTGCAACCCTTCCGCACACCCACCTGAAAGATGCACGTCTCGCAATTCGCGCGGGAAAGCACGTTCTGATCGAGAAGCCCTCGACGCTGACTGCCAAGGACACCGAAGCGCTGTATTCCGAGGCAAAGGCCGCAGGCGTTTTAGCAATGGAGGCAATGTGGAGCAGGTACCTCCCGCAAGCCTCAATCATTCGCCAGATGCTTGCCGCGGGAACCTTGGGTGAAATCACCTTGCTACAAGCCGACTTCGGTCAAGACAATCGCGAAATTGCCAGGCTGTGGCTGAAGGACTCCTCGATAGTCATGGACATGGGCATCTACCCAATCTCGTTTGCGCAAATGGTCCTGGGCTCACCATCGCGGATCATCGCCGGCGGAAAGATGCACAACGAAAATGTTGAAGCAATGGCGGCCGCCACCCTGGAATACGATTCCGGTGCCCGTGCGGTGCTGACGGTTTCTGGGCATTCACACGTCCCAACCACTGCTTCGATATCTGGCGATGAAGGTGTGCTGGTCTTGGATGGACCATTCTTCATTCCAACTTCGCTCGAGCTGCGCCCTGCACTTTTCAATTCACACGGACCACGCTGGAGTGATGAATCTGGTGTTATTGGGCATGAGGGCTTGAGTCACCAGGCAAACCACATGGCTAAATTCATCCACGAGGGTTTGCTCGAATCTCCGCTTCACACTCATGCAGAGGTTGTTGAAGGAATTCGAATTGGCGAAGAGATTCGCCGCCAGGTTGGCGTTACTTACCCATAGCGACTTCTCTCAAAGAGAGAACATTAAGTGAAAATGCACCTCCATTGGAGGTGCATTTACTTGTAGGCCCCGTCGGGCTCGAACCGACGACCCACGGATTAAAAGAACGGCAGTCAATCCCCGCCTCAGCCCTAAATCCGACTTGGTGAGCCGATATCCTCGATGTTTAGTGCGTTTCTAGTCTCCCCTTTTGTCGCCTATTTTCCCCTGCATGCGGGGTTTTGGCGGGGAATCTATTTCTTGTAATTTTCGCAGGGCAACTAGTCGACCTCAGTTTTGCAATTTTGGAAGGCTGGATACGACAGCGTTCGCCTCAATCGAAAGGGTTATCGACTTTCTAACGAGACTCATAATGTACTTCTCATCGCCAGCTTCACTGGACCAAAGATTTGGGTCCTGCAGAATGCCGTTGTTTTTGTCTGTTTTCTTCTGGTATCTAGCGACAACCCACTCGAGAGGGCTGCGGCCAAACACTTTGTAAGAAAACGCTTCATCTGGAATACCAACAAATTTGGTGGTTGCGTTGTACTTCAGTGAGAGCAGCTCTCCCGTCTTTTCAATCGACATTTTGTCGACTTGGAAGTCGCTAGTGCCTTTTGATTCAATTTCCAACTGGTACTCAGGTAGAGATTCATAACCCAATACGAGCTTTGCTAGGTCGCGCCCTGCTCGCTCAAACGCAGCAAAATCTGAGGCCATTGGGATGTGAGGAAGTTGCTTTTTGAGGTCCGCTCTGAATGTCTCCTGATGTTCGGGCGAGCTCAGCACCGCTGGCAAAACTGAAGACTGAGTCTCGCTCAGGGTCTATTGCTCGCCCAGAAACTTGCAGGCGAAGAATTTGCCTAAACTTCTCGCATGACCGCAAAATATCGCTTGGCTGCCTCGGCAGAGATGCTCTTTCAAGAACTCGAATTCACCGAGCGAGTAAAACACATTTCAGCTCGTGGCTTTGAAGTTGAGATCTGGAGTTGGACGAACAAAAATTTGAGCGAGCTTGCAGCCACCGGTGCAACTTTTTCGTCTATGACTGGTTACATCGAGGGCGACTTGCTCGATGACGATGGCATAGAAAAACTCTTGAGCACAGCGCGTCAGTCTCTCGAGGCTTCGCAGATAATCGACTGCCCTAGATTGAACATTCACGGAACCGGGCTCGATGCGAATGGTCAAGCCATAAAGCAGAAGATGAGCACTTCTGCCGCTGAGTTTGCCACGGCGGTCAAAACCCTCACCCGCATGGCACAGCTTGGTGCCGAGTACGGCAGAGTTTTCACACTCGAGAACCTCAACTTGCTAGTCGATCACCCGGCGACGCCTTTTGCTCTTGCGAGCGAAACCTTGGCCCTGGTAAAGGCGGTCGACCACCCGAACCTTCGCCTAAATCTTGACCTGTACCACGCTCAAATTGGCGAGGGCAACCTCACCGAGTTGGTTGCGGAGTGCTTCGATTACATCGGAGAAATTCAGGTGGCCGATGTTCCAGGTCGCATGCAGCCCGGCACCGGTGAAATCAACTACGCTCGCATCGCGTCAGAACTCAAAGCCCTTGGGTACTCGGGAGTGGTTGGTCTCGAGGGCTGGGCGCAGGGTGATTCAGACTTAGCGCTAGACGATTTCTCGAATGCATTCGCCTAGAATGTTCTAACATATAGACATACTCGCGATTGTGAAAGGCAAGCCATGAGCCAAGAAGAAGTCATTCTGCCTCTCGGTGATTTTGCCGACCTCGACCGCGGCGGTCCAATTCCTCTCTACTTTCAACTTGCTCAAAAACTCGAAGCAGCAATCAAGGATGGCCGACTGGCCCCTGGCTCTCGACTCGAAAACGAGATCGCTCTCGGCAAGCGTCTTTCGCTTAGCCGCCCAACCGTTCGACGCGCAATTCAAGAACTCGTAGACAAGGGACTATTGGTTCGCAGACGCGGAGTTGGCACCCAGGTGCTGCACGGTCAGATTCACCGAAAGGTTGAACTCAGCTCACTCTATGAAGATCTCTCGAACGGCGGCCAGGCACCGTCAACCAAGGTTCTCGAAATTAGGAGATCTAATGCAGATCAAAAGATTGCAGGTTACCTAAATGTCAAAGTTGGCGCGCCAGTTTTGATGATTAAGCGTCTGCGTTTCGCAGATGGCGTTCCAGTTGCAATTCTTGAGAACTGGTTACCAGAAGATTTCATTGATTTAGCCGACGAGAATCTGGCTTCACGCGGCCTATATCAACTTCTCAAAGCGCGCGGAGTGGCAATCAAGGTAGCCCAGCAAAACATCGGTGCCCGTAAGTCAAACTCGGTCGAGAGCGAAATGCTAAACGTAGAAAAAGGTTCTGCGCTCTTGACTATGGAGCGCACCGCGTTTGACGCAACTGGAAAAGCCGTCGAATGGGGTCACCACTGCTACAGACCAGACCTCTACTCTTTTCAAGTCACCCTCGTCGAAAAATAGAGCTAGCGCTCTGGCTTGGTCAGAGTCTGCGACTGCATCGTTTCAAGTTCTCGCCTAAAGGCTGTCAACAACTCTCTCAGGCTCGTTGGCCCAAGACCGAGTCTTTGCTTGGTCTCTAGGTTCGATAGCGAAGAGTCGACGGGAACAGGCGCTGCAAACTTTTCACCCTCTGGCACCGGTGACTCATGAATCAAACTCGGGTCTAGGTCAAAAACCTCGCAAGTGGCATAGGCCAAATCGAGTCGTGTCACAGCGTCGTCACCGACCAGGTGAAAGTTTCCAACTGCTCTGCGCGAGATTACGCGTTCAATCTGAGCGCCGATCTCAGAAGCAAGAGACGGTGTCGTGACTTTGTTGACAAAGTCAGGACCCCACACGCTAAAAGACTCGCCTTCTCGCAATCTGCGAACAAGTGTGTCAACAAAATAGCCAAAGCCGACGTCTTGGCTTCGAGGAGCCGATTCGGCTGCGCGATGCCTGCCCATGACTCCGGCAATCCGACAAATCGCGTGAGAGTCCTGAGCCAAGTCGCGACAAACCTGTTCGCTCATTGCCTTTAGAAAACCGTAGAGATTCACCGGGTTGCCCGCGTTACTCTCAAGGCTCATGTGCTGGGTGCCATCCATGATCCAGTCGGTTGATACATAGACGAGATGAGCATCTTTTGCCACGCTGGCTTTCGCCACCCTCGAAGTCATGCCGACATAACTGTCATAGGCATATTCGCGATCATGGGTTAGACGATTGAAATCGTTCGAGATTGCACAGTGAACTACTGCATGGCACGACTCAATGGCTTCGGTCAGGTCGCTAACGGAGTCGAAGTCAACCACTTTGCAGTGCCAAGGCAGATCAACTCGCTCGGTTCGAACCAAGCCGATGACTTCGTGCCCAAAGTCGGTCAAAACCGATGCGATATTGCTGCCGACAAAGCCGGTTATTCCGGTGATGGCAATTCTGGCCATTTTGGGCCTTTCTGTCTGCGAGTGATTTATTTTGACCTAATGTTCTAACATATAGAAATATACGAGCTGGAGGAAAAGTGGGCGACAAATTGCGCGTTGGACTCATCGGTGCAGGGCGAATTGGCCAGGTGCATGCGATCAGCATCGATGAAAACAAGGATTGCGAACTGACCTATGTCGCAGACGTCTTTATAGACGGTGCCAAGAAGATTGCAGATCAGTTTGGCGGCAAGGTCACCATCGACCCTCTCGAACTCATCAACTCGGGCGAAATAGACGCGATTGTCATTGGCTCGCCCACCCCGACGCACATCAACCTAATCGACGCGGCTATCGATGCCGGCGTTCACGCCCTCTGCGAGAAGCCAATCGACCTTGACCTAAAGAAGGTCGACGCGATGCTCGACAAGGCGAATTCAGCCAAAACTAATGTTTCGCTCGGGTTCAACCGCCGATTTGATCCGAACTTTGAGTCGATTCACGAACGCGTTCAGGCGGGCGAAGTTGGCGTCCTAGAGCAACTCATTATTACCAGCCGCGACCCGGGGCCAGCCCCCCGCGAATACATCGCAGTTTCTGGCGGAATCTTTAAGGATATGACCATTCACGACTTCGACATGGCTCGCTATTTTGTGCCGAAGATTGTCGAGGTGACCGCCCGCGGTGCAAACACTTTCTGTGACTACATCAAAGATGAAGATGACTTCGACAGCGTCAACGTTGTTATGCGCGGTAGCAACGATGAACTCATCACCATCATTAATTCTCGTCACGCAGCCTACGGCTACGACCAGCGTCTAGAAGCTTTTGGTTCGAAGGGCATGCTGGTGGCCTCAAACTTGGCAAAGACCGCGGTTCGCTCATACACGGCCAACCACACAGAGCAGCGCGAGCCATACATGGAATTGTTCTTGGAGCGCTACGCAATCTCATATCGCCGCGAACTAGCTCGATTCGTCGAGAGCATTAGCAGCGGCAAACAACTGAACCCGTCTTATGACGACGGCCGACAGGCACTCTTTTTGGCAGAAGCAGCACTCGAGTCTGCAAAAACCGGAAAGACGATCAAGCTCTAACCTTTCAATGGAGCGCAAGAGAAATGGCGGCAGAGAAATCTGCCGCCATTTGCCTTAACTCAAATTAGATCGCGGCGATGACCTCGCGCAAGAACTCAACACTGGCCTTTGCGTCTGCAAGCGGCCCTTGGCCCTCCGCTGGCTCGCTCTGAATCACGCAGTCTTGCTCTAGCACGAACCAACCCTGATAACCGTTGGTAAGCAGGTTGCGAACGATTGCACGAATATCTACATCGCCCTGGCCAAGTGGTCTAAACATGCCCTGAACCACAGCGTCATAGTAAGCGACTTCGCCGTTTTGAACTTTCTTTGCCCAAGCAACGTCGACGTCTTTCAGATGCGAGTGAGCAACACGGCCCGGGTGCTTTGCCGAGAAATCAACCGGGTCTGCCCCACCGACTACGAAGTGACCGGTATCTAGGCAGAAGTTGATTTTGCTTCCGGTTGCGATTTGCATGATGTCCTCAGAAGTCTCGATGATTGTGCCAACGTGCGGGTGAAGCACTGCCTGAACGCCGAGTGACTCTGCATAGGCATTGATCGCATCTAGATTCTTAAACACGATTGCCCATTCGGCATCGCTGAGTTCAGGTCGTTTCGCGTCGTAGCCAACCAGACCCGAATCAGCGGCAAGCACCAGGGTGGTTGCTCCAGCGGCTAGGTAAGACTCGAGCTCAACCTTTACCGAGTCGAGCGGGTCGTGGTCTGCCTTGTGCAATAGCACCGGGAAAAAACCGCCGGTTGCGTGCATGTCGAGCTTGCTCAAAACGGCAGCGCGCTCAGAAGGTTCAACCGGCAAGAAGCCAAGTGGGCCGAACTCTGTGCCCTTGAGACCAATGGCGGCCATCTCGCCGAACACTCTTTCTGGCGACATCTGGTGACCCCAGTTTGGAACCTCGCAAACACCCCACGAGATTGGTGCTCCGGCGATTTTTTCGTAAATCATTAGTTGGCCTTTCTTGCCGCTGTGGTCGATTCGACTTTTGGCAACTTGTGCCAAGCTCCATCGGCTGCCGATTTTTCTGCCGCATCAAGAACTGCAGCCGATGCAACCGCATCGTTGATGTTTGAGTTGAGTTGTTCAATGCCGAGGATGGCTGAGACAAACTTTTTTGCCTCAACAATTTTGAGGTCGTCATAACCCATCGAGGTTCCGGCCCCTGGCTGAAAACTGCCGAAGTCACCAATACCTGGGCCTGCCATGACTCGCTGATACCCGAGGTGCTCTCCACGACGTGACAGAGTCAATTCGAATTCGTTCATGCGCTCGAAATCCCACATGAATGAACCCTCGGTTCCATAGATCTCGAGTGCATAGTGAGCACGCGGGCCAACCAGAACACGAGATGACTCGAGAGTCCCAACTGCGCCTGCCGCATTCGAATCACTGCCGAAACGAATCAGCATCGCTGCGTAGTCTTCGTTTTCAACATCGCCCATCTCGCCACCTTCGACGACGTCGAAGTGCGTGCCAACACCCATCTGTTGAATCGGGCGGTGCTTGTGGACGGTGTGAGTCAGCGCGGTAACTTCTTCGATTGGCCCGAGCACATAGTGCGCAAGATCGACCAGGTGACCCATTAGATCACCAAGCACGCCACTGCCGGCGAGTTCACGTTTAAAGCGCCATGAAAGTGCACCGTTTGGCTCACTCGAATAGTCTGCAAAGAAAACTCCGCGCACATTCATAATGCGCCCGAGCCGGCCCTCGGCAATTAGCTTTCGCGCGTGCTCAATTGCTGGCGCATTTCTATAGTTGAAACCGATAGTCGTTGGGACACCGGCTTCCTTGGCAACGCGCGCAATTTCTTGAGTTTCGGCAAGGCCGCGTCCGGCTGGCTTCTCTAGCCAAAAAGCCTTACCGGCTTTGGCCGCCGCAATGGCTACCTCTTTGTGGAGAAAGTTTGGCGAACAGATCGAGACGACATCGACATCAGGGTGATTCAGCACTTCGTGATAATCGAGTGTTCCCTGCTCGTAGCCCAAAACATCGGTTGCATACTCGATTCGATCTGGGGCGGTGTCTGCCGCAATGACAAGTCGGGGTTTGACCCCGAGTTCCGGATAAACCGCTGGCAGAGCCTGATAGGCCCGGCTGTGAACCTTGCCCATCCAACCAACACTGACCAGCCCAACGCCCAGAGACCTATTGGCCATTTGCGACTCCTCGTCTGTTTGTATGCCAGCATAGCAACTTTGATAGAACAAACTCGGCAAAGGTCAAAAAACGCGAAAACAGGCGTAAATAGAGCCAAATGCTTACATACTTGGCACTTTGACAGCACCGGTATCAGTTTCATAACGACCATGTCTTATGGGCATTTTGGGCAGTTTGTAAAGACATACTTAATTCATTGGGACAAAGCGCTCGATGAAAATAACTTAACTTTGAGAGGAAAACAATGTCAATCAAGACAAAGGCAATCGCACTAGCGGTTGCAGCTACGTTGGCTCTAGCTGGATGTGCTGCACCGGCTGCGACCACCGACACAGCAGGAGAAAACAGCGACATCAAGATCTGTGTTTACACACACGGTGACGGTGGTGGCTTCTGGTCAGTAGCACAAAAGGGTGCCGAGGCTGCAGCAGCAGACCTAGGTGTAACACTTGACTACCAGGGTTCAACCAACGACGCAGCAAAGCAGGCAGCCACAATTGACGCCGGCGTTGCAGCTGGATGTTCAGGTATCGCAGCTTCTGCTCCAGACCCAGAAGCAATCAAGACCGCAATGCTTGCAGCTGACGCAGCAGGCATTCCAACCGTAACTATGAACTCTGGTTCAGCAGTATTCACCTCACTAGGTGCATTCACTCACGTTGGTCAGGATGAAATCATCGCTGGTCAGCAAGCTGGTCTAAGGTTCAACGACATGGGTGTAACACACGTTCTTTGCCCTATCCAGGAAGCAAACAACGTAGGTCTACAGGACCGCTGCGAGGGTCTTTCACAGACCTTCAAGGGTAAGACCAGCAACTTCAACCTTGATGGTGGACTTGCTGACCTAACTGCAGCTTCTGCAAAGATCAAGGCTGCTCTTCAGGCAGACAGCAGCATCGACGCAGTGTTCGCTTTGAACGCTGACATCGCTGCCAAGGCTGTTCTTCCTGCGGCAACCGACCTAGGCCTAAGCCTAAAGATCGGTACCGTCGACATGTCACCTGAGGCTCTAGATGCAATCGAAGCTGGAACCATGGAGTTCGCAATCGACCAGCAGCAGTACGCACAGGGCTACATGTCTGTAGTACTCCTTTACCTAGCACTAACCAACGGACACGAACTGGGTGGTGGAGCTCCTATTTACTCAGGTCCAGGCTTCGTAACTCAGGACAACGTTGCAAACGTAAAGGCACTTGTTGCCGCAGGTACTCGCTAAAAATTAACAAGCATGAGATGGTGGATCGGGAACGGTCCACCATCTCTTGTTAGCGGGAGACTATCTCGCACAAGATTTTTCTAAAGTTTTGAAAGGCTGCAAATGTCAAACACCGCAACCGACGAGCGCGTAAAAAGCGCCAGCATCGTCACCCGAATTTTTCGCAGACCAGAGGTTGGGGCATTGCTCGGGGCAATCGGAATTTTCATTCTTTTCACTAGCACCGACACCACCGGAAACTTCGCCAATCTAGGCGGAATCTCGGGCTGGACAGACATTGCAGCACCAATTGGAATCGTGGCAATCGCGGTTTCGCTTCTGATGATCGCAGGCGAGTTCGACCTCTCATCGGGTGTGATGGTTGGCACCACCGGTTTGATTATCGGAATGTCCGTTCAAGAACTCGGTATGAATATCTGGTTAGCAATTTTTCTAGCTCTGATTTTTGCAGCCGGCGTTGGCTTCATCAACGGCTATGTGGTCGTCAAAACCAAGTTGCCTTCATTCATCGTGACTCTGGCTACTTTCTTCATACTTAAGGGCGCCAACATGGCACTAACCATGATGCTCACCGGCGCTGTTCGTGTTACCGGAACAGACAAGGCACCTGGATTCGAGGATGCCTTCAATATCTTTGCGAGTCGCATTCAGATTGGCGACTCATACTTTCAAATCTCAGTGCTTTGGTGGATCGCGCTGACAATCTTGGCAACCTGGGTTCTAACCAGAACTCGTTTCGGCAACTGGATTTTTGCAGCCGGAGGTGACGCTAACGCAGCTCGCAACGCTGGGGTAAAGGTTGATCGCACCAAGATCACCCTGTTCGTTATCACTTCGCTTGCATCAGCGCTCGTCGGCATCATGTTCGTCCTGCGTTTGCAGGGCATGCAGGCCGGCCAGGGCGTAGGGCAGGAGTTCTACTACATCATCGCAGCTGCTGTTGGTGGCACATTGCTTACCGGTGGTGCCGGTTCAGCAATTGGTGCATCTATCGGTGCAGTAATCATGGGCATGGCCTACATCGGAATTCCATTCTCGCTTTGGAATTCAGACTGGACCTCAACCTTCTTAGGATTGATCTTGTTCTCGGCCGTAATGATTAATACCTTTATCAGCCGCCGCGCGAAAGGTGGCAAATAATGTCAAACGCTCTTGAACTTCGAGAGGTCGAAAAGAGCTTCGGCAGCGTCATTGCACTTCAGGGCGTAAGCGTTGAAGCAGAAACTAACGCGGTGACCTGCATTCTTGGCGATAACGGTGCAGGAAAATCGACACTGATCAAGATTTTGAGCGGTGTTCACAAGCCGAGCAAGGGAACCTACTTGCTTGAGGGCAAGGAGGTAACCTTCGAGTCTCCTCGAAACGCCCTAGACAATGGAATCGCTACCGTGTTTCAAGACCTAGCCACCATTCCACTGATGTCAATCTGGAGAAACTTCTTTATTGGCAATGAAATGATTAAGGGTTGGGGTCCGTTAAGCCGTCTCGATGTTAAGCGCATGAAAAGCATCACCAAAGAGCAGCTACTCGAAATGGGAATTGACCTTCGTGATCCAAACCAGCCGATCGGTACCCTCTCTGGTGGTGAGCGTCAGGCAGTGGCCATCGCTCGCGCGGTCTACTTCGGCGCAAAGGTTCTGATTCTTGACGAACCAACCTCAGCACTTGGTGTTCGCCAGTCTGGAATCGTACTCAAGTATGTTCTCGCTGCAAAGGAGCGCGGTGTTGCCGTTATCTTCATCACTCACAACCCCGACCACGCCATGCTAGTTGGCGACCGTTTCTACCTTCTAAACCGTGGGCGCTTGATTCACAGGTGGGAGCGCGAGAACGTTAGTGGCGATGACCTGCGCAAGGCAATGGCTGGTGGCAAGGAGCTCGAGGCTCTAACCAACGAGATCGAAAGCAGTCGAAAGCTGCGCTAGAAGAATTAGCAAAAAGCCGGGTCTGTTTCTGGACCCGGCTTTTTCTTGTCTAAAGATAGTTGCGCTGACGCTTTTTCTGATCTTTGTAGTTAGCCAAGGCCTTCTTGGTCGATTCAATTGTCGATTCCTCGGCAATCGGAACCTCCCACCAACCCTCGCCACCCGGCGAATAGATGAGCGGGTCGCTGTTTATGTGGATTAGCACAGGGCCGCCCTGGTGAGCCTTGGCTTCTTTCATAGCGGCGGTTAGGTCGGTGATTGAGTCAGGTCCTGGTGCTACCCGAATAACCTTCACGCCATAAGATTCTGCATTCATCGCGAGATCAATCGGCAGTTGTTCGCCAGTCTCGTGATCGTTGGCTGCCGAGTTTGCGAAGCGATACTTCGTTCCAAAGCGTTGCGAACCGACGGTTTCACTTAGGTGGCCGATAGAGGCGTATCCGTGGTTTTGAATTAAGACTGTGATGAACATGAGCTTTTCTGCCACCGCAGTAACTAGCTCGGTATGCAGCATCAAATATGAGCCATCGCCAACCATGACCACGGCATCACGAGTTTTATCTGCACGGGCAACGCCTAGGCCAGCGGCAATCTCGTAGCCCATAGTCGAGAAAGCATACTCAACGTGATAGCCGAGGTCGTCGCGCACGCGCCACAATTTGTGCAGATCTCCCGGCAGAGAGCCGGCAGCACAGACCAAAACATCGCGCGGGTCGGTTGCTAGCTGAACAGCTCCGATGATTTCTGCTTGGCTTGGCAGGTCGCGTTTCTGGTCGACGAACGCTTCGTCAACAACGGTGTTCCAGATTTGCTTTTCGGTTGCATATTCGCCTTCAAAGTTCGGCTCAACCCTATAGCCCTCTAGTGCAGTTGTCAGCTCTTCGATGGTGTCGCGAGCGTCGGCAACAAGAGAAATCGAACTCGCGTGTTTGATGGCATCAAAGGCAGCAACATTGATATTGATGAATTGCACGTCTGGGTTTTGCCAAGCTGTGCGACTACCCGTTGTGAAATCGCTGTAGCGAGTTCCGATGCCGATAACGAGGTCGGCATCTTTTGCGATGCGATTGGCTGCGGTGGTTCCGGTTGCTCCGACCGAGCCCAGGTTCTGCGGGTGATCCCAATTGAGTGAGCCTACGCCGGCCTGAGACATGGTCGCCGGAATTCCGGTTTTCTCGACAAAGTTGCGCAAGGCCGAGTTCGCGTGTGAATAGATCACACCACCGCCAGCAACTATCATTGGACGCTTCGCCAATTTAATTGCTGCTACTGCCCTATCTATGGCTGAGCGCTCGGCTCGAGGTCGGCGAACGTGCCATTCACGATCTGCCAGGAATTCCTCTGGAACGTCAATTACCTCGGCCTGCACATCTTCTGGCAGGCAGACGGTAACCGCACCGGTTTCGCTCGGATCGGTCAACACTCTCATGGCGTTTAGCATCGCGCTAAAAACCTGCTCTGGTCTCGAGATTCGGTCAAAGAATCTCGATAGCGGCTTGAAGGCGTCGTTAACGCTCAAGGTTGCGTCGTGCGGCTGTTCCAGCTGCTGCAACACAGGGTCTGCTACCCGGTTGGCGAAGGTGTCTGACGGCAATAGCAAGACAGGCAGGTGATTGGTGGTTGCCACCGCTGCCGAGGTGAGCATGTTGGTAGCTCCTGGACCAACCGAAGCAGTCACGGCAAAGGTGGAAAGCCTGCGAGTCATTCGCGAATAGGCGATTGCCTGATTAGCCATCCCCTGCTCGTTGCGCCCCTGGTGATAAGGCATCAAGTTAGGGTCAGAAATGCTGAGCTGCTTAAGTGCTTGACCTAGGCCGGCAACGTTTCCGTGGCCGAAGATGCCGAACATACCTTCGATTGTGCGAACGCGAACATCACCGTCAACGGTGTATTGATGTGCCAAGAATTCAACGATTGCTTGACTGACTGTCATTCTGCGAGTTGCCATGATTACTTTCTCTCATTGAAAGGTAGTCGCGGGTCTGCATCTTGGTGATGCCAGCTCTCGCGTATCCAAGCGTAGTTTGGGTCGTCGGTGACGTTCCATGATCGGTCCGGGTCTGGCCCAGCCATCACATTGAAAAAGTAGAGGTCGCTGCCAGGCGTGGCTGCCACCGGTCCATGCCATCCATATGGCACCAAGCCAACATCACCTGAGCGAACCAAGGTCGTAACTTGGATTGGTCGCTCATCACTCGCATAGACGTTCAATAACCCGGATGGGTCTGCGGTCAAAGCAGTTGAACCGCGGGCCGCTTGTGCTTCAAAGTAATAGATTTCTTCGAGGTTGCTTTCGACACCTTCAATGTATGTGTCGTGCTTGTGCGGAGGAATTCCAGACCAGTTGCCGCTAGGCACGATCACTTCGCAGACAATCAAACGACTTGCGACAAGTGCATCAGGAACACCAAAATTGTTGACCTGTCGACTCTCTCGACCCGCTCCGCGAACAAATACTTCAACCTCTGCCGCCTTGATCACCGAGACCGCTTTGAATTCGGTTGCCAGTGCCTCACCGAGCGCCACTCGCCCATCGCCCGAAATCGAAATATCGGTTTCGATTGGCAGATAGAGGTGGTCTGTCGTCGATTCGAAGACTGAGCTTCGGCCTGCAAGCTGAACTTCTTGTGATTCGACCTGGCCAGCCAAGCGATATGCGACGGTGAGCCCAGTCGATTCGAGCGCGAAAATCACGCGCTCTTTGCCATCTGCACCTATGGTCAGCGGTGAGCCGGCTGTGAGTGAGCCTATGCGCAGGCCGGTGTGCTTCCAACCGGCAATCGACTCGTCGACGACGACGTCCCAGCCGCTCTTGGCTAGTTCGCCCGCCCTAAATACCCACTTCATGACTAGAGGCTAGCGGCTATTAGTTCTGTGGGAAGCCCAGGTTGATGCCGCCGTGGCTTGGGTCGAGCCAGCGCGAGGTGATCGCCTTGCCGCGGGTGAAGAAGTGGACGCCCTCGACACCGTGAGCCTTGGTGTCACCGAAAAGCGAGTTCTTCCAGCCACCGAATGAGTAATAGGCAACCGGAACAGGAATTGGTACGTTGATGCCGATCATGCCTACCTCAATCTCGTTCTGAAAACGACGAGCCGCTCCACCATCGTTTGTGAAGATGGCTGTACCGTTTCCGAACGCGCCGGAATTGATTAGCTTCACACCTTCGTCATAAGTCTTCACGCGCACAATCGATAGCACCGGGCCAAAAATCTCTTCGGTGTATACCTTCGACGTTGTTGGCACTTTGTCAATCAGAGTTGGGCCAAGCCAAAAACCGTTGTCTGCGCCATCGAATTTTTGATTGCGGCCGTCAACAACGACGGTTGCTCCATCAGTGGCCGCGATGTCAATGTAAGAAGCGACTTTGTCGCGGTGAACCTTGGTCACCAGCGGACCCATGTCACAACCGCGACGTCCGTCACCAGTGCGGAGCTTGCTCATGCGCTCAATAATCTTTGGAATCAAATTGTCTGCAACGGGTTCAACTGCGACAACTACCGAGATTGCCATGCAACGCTCGCCAGCTGAACCGAAGCCCGCATTGATTGCAGAGTCTGCTACCAATTCGAGATCGGCGTCTGGCAAAACTAGCATGTGGTTCTTGGCGCCACCGAGTGCCTGCACTCGCTTGCCGTGCTGTGAGCCGGTCTCATAGACATACTTGGCAATCGGAGTCGAGCCAACGAACGAGATTGCTGCGACCTCAGGGTGGGTTAGCAGACCATCGACAGATTCTTTGTCACCGTTTAGAACGTTGAAGACGCCGTCAGGCAGTCCAGCTTCTTTCCAGAGCTTTGCCATCCAGATTGCAGCGCTAGGGTCTTTCTCAGAGGGCTTTAGCACAACGGTGTTTCCGGTTGCGATTGCAATCGGAAAGAACCACATTGGAACCATCGCCGGAAAGTTGAACGGGCTGATTACGCCAACGACACCGAGTGCCTGGCGGGTTGAGTAGACATCGACGCCAGTTGATGCATTTTCGGTATAGAAGCCCTTGAGCAGGTGCGGCATGCCACAGGCGAACTCGACAACCTCTTGACCTCGTGAAATCTCGCCTAGGGCATCTGACAAAACCTTGCCGTGCTCGCTGGTGATGATCTCGGCTAGTTCAGGCTTGCGTTCGTTTAGCAGCTCACGAAACTTGAACAGAACACCCTGCTTGCGTGCCTGAGACATGTCTCGCCACTCAGGAAAAGCCTTGAGAGCTGACTCGATTGCGAGTTTTATCTCGTCTTGATTAGCCAGGGCAACATGCTTTGTGACTTCACCGAGCGCAGGGTCAAACACTTCGGCGGTGCGACCCGACTTGCTTACAAATTCCTTGCCATCAATCCAATGGCCAACAACAGGCAGTGACATATTGCTCTCTCTTCTAACTTCTGTGAACTAAACGAACTGCGGTGTCGATGGCAGCTTCGACATTCCCGTCTTGCGGATATAACAGTGTGCGACCAACAACCAAACCACGAACGCCATCGAGGTTCAGAGCGTAATCCCAAGACTCATAAGTTTTTTCTTGGTCTTCAACCGGGTCACCACCGAGCAAGAGGGTTGGCAAAGATGTTGTGGCCATAACTTCATCCATTCGATCAACAACCGGCAACTTGAGCCAAGTATATGCAGATGAGTTACCCAGGCCCTGGGCAATCGAAATCGAATTGATTACGGCTTCTGGCGAAAGGTCGCTCTTGATCTTGCCATCTGACCATTGTGAAATAAATGGCTCGAGCATAATTGGCACGCGAGCCGCAGCAGCATCGCTTACGGCACGGTAACTTTCGGTCAACATGTTTGCCGTGCCCGCATCTTCAAAGTTGATTCGGTTTAGCATCTTGGCAAAGTCGAGCCCATCGCGAACAATTGCAGAAATGTCGTATCCGGTTACTCGGTCATCCATCTCGAAACTTGCACCTCGAAGACCGCCGCGATTCATCGAACCAACAACCAACTTGTTGTCGAGGCAGCCCATCAGAGCAAGGTCGTCGATTATGTCTGGGGTGCCAAGAACGCCGTCTACCCCTGGGCGGCTAAGAGCAATCTGCAGGCGGTGAAGCAGGGTGTAACGGTTGGCCATTGCCATTGGATCGTTACGAACCCCTAGCGCGCCACGGGCAGGGTGATCAGCAGCAATTATGAAGAGCCTGCCGTCGCCGCTAATCACATCGCGTCGCTTGCGCTGGGCATAAACCTCAGCGAGACGCTCTGGGTGGCGTGCCCTGGTCTCGCGGATCTGTTGCTGCAACGAGAAATCTAATGTCATTTGTTTAGTCCCCTCAGCACTTCTTCAACTTCGGCTTGATTAGGCATTGCGGTTGAGCATTCGAGTCGACCTGCCACAATTGCCCCGGCTACGTTTGCGAACTGCAAAATTCTCTGCATCGGCCACCCCTGAAGCATGCCGAAACAGAATGCGCCACCAAAGCTGTCTCCAGCGCCGAGACCGTTAACCACGTCGACAAAATGAGGTGGCACTTCAATCGTTTCCTCGCGAGTCTTTGCAAGAACACCCTTAGGACCCTGCTTAACGACTGCGATTTCGACCCCGCGCTCTAACAAAGCATCTGCTGCTCGCATCGGATCGGTTTCGCCAACGGCCACTTCGCACTCTTCTTTGTTTCCGATGGCAATAGTGACCTTATCGAGAGCTTTAGAAACTTCTTGGCTAGCCTCTTCAGCTGAGTTCCAGAACATGGCGCGATAGTCAAGATCGAGCACCGTGTGTTTTTTCTTTGCCCTGGCATCGAGTGCTACGTGGTGTGCGGTGCGGCTTGGTTCTTTGCTTAAGCCAGTGACTGTCAACCACAAAAGTTTCGCGTCGCGAATTGCATCGAGATCGAGTTCGTCTGCATTGATGATGAGGTCAGGCGCAATTGGGTCGCGGTAGAAATAGAGCGGAAAATTGTCCGGTGGAAAAATCTCGCAGAAAACCACCGGGGTGTTCAGGTTTGCGACTCCAGAGACAAAAACGTCTGAAACTCCGAGGCGCACCAATTCGTTGTGAATGAACTTGCCAAACGGATCATTGCCGGTGCGGGTGATTACTGCGCTTTCGAGCCCATACTTGGCCGCTGCGACCGCAACGTTGGTGGCACTGCCTCCAAGAAACTTGCCGAATGAGGTCACTTCTTCTAAACCAACGCCCGTCTGCAGCGGATACACGTCGACGCCGACGCGACCGATTGTGATGACATCAAATGGCTTCAACATGAACCTTTAGACTCCCGTTTGCAGGCTTTGTTCTAACATACTAACATTCCAGCAAAGTCAGTGCAAACCTAGTTTGGAGGCTCGCTTTGGACACATTTGGCGTAGCTCGATTGCGTGCCCCCGAAGGCCTTTGTTAGAACAAACTAGGGTTTCTGCTTGCGGCGGGCGGCCTTCTTTGCGAGTTTGGCGGCTTTTTGTAATTCGAATAGTTGGGTTGGACTGACATCACCATTCACAGCCTCAGACACACCTGCGCATCTTTGATGATTAGTGCTGGGACACCTGTGACAACTGTTTCTCGCGTCTTAGGTCACTCGACAGTTATCCAAACTCTCAACACTTACGGGCACTTTTACAAGGAAGATGTTGAGACTTCGATGGAGCTTTTGGGTCGCACTTATGAGTCTGGACGGGGCTCTGGCGGGGATTTACAAATTGCAAAGCTTGCATAGAAGCCTCAACAAAAACGAAGAGACCCCCGCTATCCCAATGATGGCGGGGGTTTCAACTTGGTAGGCCCCGTCGGGCTCGAACCGACGACCCACGGATTAAAAGTCCGTTGCTCTACCGACTGAGCTAGAGGCCCTAACGAGTTAGAAGTGTAACAGCCGCCGACCAAGAGATGGTCGACGGCTGCTAGAACAACTCGTTGTTAGAGCTTGCCAGGGTTAGTTGGATCGCGGTCATCTAGACCCCAGGGCTGGCCGTATTCGCCAGCTAGCAGGTCCAAGAACGGCTTAGCGTCAAACTCCTCTGGACCCTTGACTCCAGTTCCTGACCAAACGCCAGTTGCCAAAAGTTCTAGTGAAATAACTGGGACCAAAGCGGTCTGCCAAACCACAGCTTGAGAGCCGTAGTTTGCATTCGTCCACTCGGTGTCACAGACGTGGTAGAGGTAGGTGGCGCGTGGCTTACCATCGGTTCCAGTTCCGGTGACCAAGGTTCCGGCACAGGTCTTGCCGGTCATGCGATCAGCAAGTGAGGCAGGGTCTGGCAGTACTGCGGCAACCACGTCTCTAGGAGCGACGCTGACGCGGCCGTCCTTGCTGCGAACCGAGACAGGGTTTACCGATTCCAGGCCAAGTGCGTGAAGGGTCTGCAGCACGTTGATGAACTCAGCTCCTAGACCGTACTTGAAAGCAACGCGCTTGGCATTGAGGGTGCGAGGCAGCATGTTTACTTCTTCGTGCTCAACGTTTACGCACTCAACCGCACCGATGCCACCTGGGAACTCAAATACCTCAGGTTCGCTAAATGGTGGGGTGGTGAACCAGCCCTTGTCCTTCTCCCACAAAAGCGGTGGGTTTAGGCACTCTTCGATAACGGTCCAAATCGAGAACGAAGGCGCGAAGATTTCCTCGCCGGCATCATTTTTCACAACCAGGTTGCCACCGTCCATGATCTTGATCTCATCGACCTCTTGGAACAGGTGGTCCTGCGCATAGCGAGCGAAGATGTTTGAGATTCCAGGCTCTGCACCGGTTCCGATAAGTGCCAAAAGGCCCTTATCTGAATACTGCTTTGTGCGGTCATACTGCCAATCGCCCAGCTTCTCAGCCGGGGTATTGAATGGATCAGTTGGGTGAGTGTGGCTAAGGCTCATCGCCATGTCCATGTAGTTCGCCCCAGCCTCCAGTGCACCTTCGAAGATGCTCTGGACGAACTTTGGCTCAACGGCATTCATGACGTGAGTGATTTGGTGTTTGCGAGCAAGCTCTGCGACATTTGCAGGGTCAGAGGCATCCACCTTGTCGGCCACAAACTTTGCGGCGACAGAAGCATCGCGGTTTGCACCAACCCAAGCCACCGACTTCTCGGCACGGCTTAGGTCGTAGTCGGTAACCACGATTTTTTCAAAGAAATTACGATTAGCAGCAATTTTGACGATGGCATCGCCAACACCGCCTGCTCCAACGAGCAAGATACGCATTGATTCACAACCAGACGTTGACCGATTTGTAACGGGCCCAGTCCTTGCCCTCATTCACCAGTAGGCGCAAAGCCGAAATGGCGTCACGTTGTAACCGCGCCTTCACCGAGGTGAACTACAGCATCAGTATGCCACTACCAAACCGTTTTATTGCTTAGTCGAGTTGGCGAATTGGAACTACCAGCGGAGTCTTGCCAACCGGGTCTTCAATAACCCTCGCGAGAATGTGGAAGGCGGCGGCCAGGTTATTGGGGGTAATGACTTCTTTTGCGGTTCCCTGGTCGACAATTTTGCCGTCCTTGAGAATTACCACTTTGTCGGCAAAACGAGCAGCGAGGTTTAGGTCGTGAACCACAGCAACGATTGTCATGCCGCGCTCTCGTTTGAGCGAGGACAGCAAGTTGATCACCTGCAGCTGGTGTGAGTAATCCAGCGAGTTGGTCGGCTCATCCAGCAGCAGCACCTCTGGGGTTTTTACCAGCGCAGCTGCGATCAAAGCCACCTGGCGGGAACCACTGGAAAGCTCGCCGAGCTTCTTTTTGGAAAGCTGAGTAAGTCCAGTGCGCTCCAGAATCACCTGGATCTCTTGGTTCAACCGTGGCGATACTCTCGAGATCTCTTGTGAGCTCATGGCACTTCTAGCCACAAGCTCAAAAACTGTTTCGTTAGACCGAGCCGCCGGCATGGCACCCAATAGGCCAATCTTTAGATCAAGTTCCTGGCGGCTGAGCTCGTTGATTGATACCCCATCAAGTAGCACCGCTCCATTCGAGGTCTTTATCTTGCGAGCAAGTGCTTTCAGAAGCGAGCTCTTACCCGCACCATTTGCTCCAATTACGGCGGTGATTGTTCCACTTGGCAAATTCAGATCAAGATTCTCGATCACCTGATCCGCGGCATAGCCGGCACTAAGCGCCTGAGCGGCCAGCTTATTCTTTGGATCAAACATGGCTAAAGCTTACTTTTAGGACCAGTTAGAAGTTGAAAGTCTTGTCAATGGATGTGGGGCGCTAGCTCGAAATTGTCCTTCTTGGAAGGCCATTCGACTATCAGCATGGCGCCTAGCATCAAGGCCCCACCAACCGTTACCGCAACAGTGACCGGCTCTTGACCAGCGGCAATCGCGATTACGGCGGTAAAAACAACCTCGCTGGTCATAATCAGCGCAGCGCGAGATGCATCCATCAGAGTCTGCGCCCAGGTTTGGATCCAAAATGCAGCTGCCGTAGAAAGAACCGCGGTAAAGATAATTGCCACCCAAACATCTGAGGATGGTGGCGGTTGGTAACCATCGGTTAGCGCAAAGCCCCAGCAGATAATCGCAACCGCTGCGATTTGCACCATTGCGAAGCGATAGGCATTACGGCCGTGGCCATACTTACCCAAAAACAGAATGTGAAGACCATACAAAATTGCGCAGGCAACCAACCAGAGCTGACCAATTTGGAATTCAAGTGATGCTGCAGCTCCAGAGAAAACCGCCAGACCAATTGCCGAAACGAGCGCACCGAGCGCTAGCTTCTTGGAGATCTTCCTGCGGTAAATCAGCCACGCCAATATCGGTGTGAATATCACATAAAGGCCCGTTAGAAAACCACTGGTGGCAGCTGTGGTGAGCTCCAAACCAATGGTTTGAGTGATGTAACCAAAGGCCAAAACCACTCCGATAGCCAACCCGAACTTGATGTCCCCAGGCTCGAAGCGGCTAGAGGTCTTTGGCCGTAGCACAAACATCGCAACCGCAGCCAAGCTAAACCGGAGCGCCAAGAAGTCCATGTATGGCTGCTTCTCAATGGCATCCTTCATCAGCACAAAGGATGCGCCCCAGGTGAAGGAAACCCCCAATAGGGCAATCACTGCCAGGCGAATTCGGGTCATGGTGCCAAAGTCTAACTAAGTTATTAGCTGGCTATATAGGTGAGCGAGCAGCGCTCGACACCGACCACCTTCGGCTTTGCCGAAAGTGTGATTCGAAGCACCAAGAATTCTGCTGGATTGAGCGTTGAACCAGCCTCAATCTCCTTGCGCAGATCCTTAGGTGCCATTGCCGCAAAAGGCTCCAGGATGCTTGGAAGGGCTGGGCGATGCGAACAGATAAGGCCGGATTTACTGGTTCCCAAAAGGTCGTTCACAACATCTTGAGTTCTAACTGGGCGTTTTTTGTTTCCAAGCTCAGTGAGCTGGTGACGCTCAATGAGTTTCTGTTTTCTAGCTTGGGCGTAAGGGGCGATGGTGTCGCGGCAGCGCAACCACGGGCTTGTGATCAAACGCTTTGGACCAAAAGCTGCAAGAAGCGGAATCAGGTCGGTCGCCTGCTGCTTTCCCGCCGGCAAGAGCGGTCGCTTGGCCTCTTCGGCCTTCCATTCGGAACGAATGGTTGCCTGGGCGTGCCTAAGGACAATTAGAGCTCTAGTCTCGAGCTCTTTGGCCTTGTGAAGCTGGATTACCTGCTGCAAAAGATTCTGATCGTGGTCGTAGCTCAAAAGCGCTAGTGCCTCTTTTGCTTCGACCCACTCAACCTTGGCAATTTCTTTGTTGGGCACGAACTTTTGCTTGGCGATGGCTTTAGCAGTGACCTGGGACGCCCAGTAGTGAACCTCTTTATCAAGGCCTTCGCCTACTTGGTACTTGATTACCCCAAGTTTTCGACCAAGACGAACCTTGAAACCGGACTCCTCGTAAACCTCGCGAACCGCGGTCTGAGGGAGCTGCTCACCCGGGTCTAGCTTGCCCTTTGGGAAACCCCAATCCTTATAAACCTCACGGTGAACAAGAGCCACTTCTAGTTTTCCGTCGTTTTCACGCCAGCAAACCACACCCGCGGCATAAATTGTCACTAACGACTGCGCTTTCTCTCCAGCGTGCGATGCATCAGAACATCTTGCATATCCAGCAGTTTCTCACCCAGGACATTGTGAGTCTCACGTGACCAGGCACCGTTGGCTTTTAGCTCCCAGACCGCGACCGTCTCACTCATTCCGAGATCAAGGATTTCGTAAAGCTGGCGAATCTGATCAGACTGAGTGATCTTGACCAATGCCTCAACTCGACGATCTAGATTGCGGTGCATCATGTCTGCGCTACCGATAAAGATGTCTGGGTCGCCTGCATTGTCGAAGGCAAAAATACGACTGTGCTCAAGGTAGCGACCAAGCACCGAATGAACCTTGATGTGATCGGATAGCCCCGGCACTCCCGGACGCAGTGCACACATTCCACGAACTAAGACCTCAACCGTGACACCAGCCTTGGATGCTCGGTAAAGCTCGTCGATAATCTGCTCATCAACCAAAGAGTTCATCTTTAGGCGAATGCGGCCCGCCTTGCCAGCTTGCTGGTGAGCAATCTCGCGTCGAATACGCTCAGTTAGTCCCTGACGCACTCCGTTTGGTGAAACCAAAAGACTGCTGTATTGCGGGGCTTGGGTGTGACCAGATAGCTGGTTGAACAGCTTGGTGAGGTCTTCACCAACCGACTGTCGACTGGTTAGCAACCCTAGGTCCTCATAAAAACGAGCGGTCTTCGGGTTGTAGTTTCCGGTTCCGATGTGGCAGTAGCGACCAAGAGTGGATCCCTCCTGGCGAATAACCAAAGAGAGCTTGCAGTGAGTTTTTAGTCCCACAATTCCGTAAACCACGTGAACGCCTGCCGCTTCGAGCTTGCGAGCCCAAGCGATGTTGTTCTGCTCATCGAATCTGGCCTTGATTTCGACCAGAGCCAAGACCTGTTTGCCAGCTTCTGCCGCATCAATCAGGGCGTCAACAATTGGTGAGTCACCGCTGGTGCGGTAAAGGGTCTGCTTGATTGCTAATACCTGCGGGTCTGCAGCAGCCTGCTCCAAAAATGCCTGGACGCTGGTGGCGAAAGTCTCATACGGGTGGTGAACTAAGATTTCGCGCTCGCGAATGGCCGCAAAGATGTCTGTCGGTTCGTCTGGATCGGATTCCAAATACCGGTTGGTGGTGATTTGGTGTGGTTCAAAATGAAGCTCTGGCCTTTTCATGAAGGCGATAGCGCTCAGGCTCTTTAGATCCAATGGTTCAGCGAGGTGGTAGACATCGCTTGCCTCAACATCCAGCTCGCGCTGCAACAGGTTCAGCACCTGCTGGTCGATGTCCTCTGCAACTTCGAGTCTGACCGGAGGGCCAAAGCGTCGGCGCAACAACTCTTTCTCGAGCTGGATTAAAAGGTTTTCGCCCTCATCTTCGTCGACCTCAAGGTCTTCGTTTCTTGTCACGCGGAAGTTGTGGTGCTGAAGTACTTCCATGCCCGGGAAAAGCTCCGACAGGAATGCACCCATGACATCTTCGAGCGTTACGAAACGACTCGTTGAGCCTGGCACCGGAACAAAGCGAGGCAGTAGTGGCGGAACCTTCACGCGTGCAAAGTGCTCCATGCGGTTAGTGGGGTTTCGCAGCACAACCGCAAGGTTTAGCGACAGACCCGAGATGTAGGGGAACGGGTGAGCAGGGTCAACCGCCAAAGGGGTTAGCACAGGAAAGACCTGCTCCTGGAAATACTGCTCGAGTCCGGCCCGCTCTTGCTGGTCAAGCGCTGACCAGTGCTCAATTTGAACTCCGTTGAGGGCAAGCTCAGGACCTAACTTGTCTCTAAAAAGAGCTGCGTGACGAGCCTGAAGGTCCTTGGTCTTGGCAGAAATTTGACTCAACACATCGCGAGGATCCAGTCCGGACGCGGAGTTCACGGCAATTCCAGTGGCGATTCTTCGCTTGAGCGATGCGACTCGAACCATAAAAAATTCATCAAGGTTTGATGCAAAAATGCTTAGAAAGTTAACGCGCTCAAGAAGTGGAACCGACTCGTCTTCGGCTAGCTCCAGGACTCTGCGGTTGAAGTCCAGCCAGCTCAATTCGCGATCTAAAAATCTGTCCGCAGGCAAATCCGGTTGGGACTCTGGGAGAAAAATCGATGTGGTCTCTTCTGACATGTTCTCTATCTTGGCAGTTCTGGGTTAGCGGAAGGTTAATTATTCGCTCGCGTTACCCTTTGGATCGAGACGGTAACCGACGTTTCTAACAGTTCCAATTAGCGATTCCGATTCCCCGAGTTTCGCCCTGAGTCTTCTGACGTGGACATCAACAGTCCTTGTGCCACCAAAGTAGTCATAACCCCAGACTTCGCTGAGCAGCTGCTCTCTGGTGAACACTCGGTTTGGGTTTTCGTTTAGGTAACGCAACAGCTCAAACTCTTTGAATGTTAGGTCCAGGGTGCGACCCGAGATCTTTGCGGTGTAGCTGGAATCGTCGATGTTTAGGCCCGAGTCAATCTCGGACTGCTCAATGCTCTTGATGCTCAGGGTAGCTGCCAGGCGGATTCGAACATCGACCTCACCCAAGGATGCCGAATCAAAGATAAAGTCCGTTAGCCCCCAGTCGGCATTCACGGCAGCCAGCGAGGCCTCAGTAACCACAAGCACAATGGGCTTAGACCAGTTAGCTGCCAGCAGGATGCGCGCCATGGCCTTGGCATTTGCTAAATCTGTCCGGCAATCCAAAAGGGTGATGTCGTGTCTAGGCGCAGAAACCAATTGCGATGCATCAAAACCGATTTGCACTACCTGGTGACCGAGGATTTCCAGCTGTGGAAGTGGGTTTTCGCGCGCGGGGCTGATTGCCAAAACAACAGCCATCGGCCCACCCTTCGCTTTGCAAAATGATACCGAGGATTCGCACCCCACACAGCTAGAGTTCTTGTGTGACTAAGCAGTGGCTGCAGATAATCCTGATCTGGATCGGAGTATTGGCAGCTTCGCTATATGCGATGACGATCCCAGAGCTGGATTTTCGATTTCTAATCTTCTCGTCGATTGCTGCCGCAGCGATTGCGCTGGTGAGCATCGAACACCTAATTTCCTCAAGGGCCAAAGACACGGTTAGGCAGCAGGTATACGTATCTGCCGGCACGATTGTGATTTTGGGAACCATGACGCTTCTGTCTTTGCTGAGTTAGACTTATCTCATGCTTTTGGCCATAGAAATTTTCTTTACCGGACTGTTGGTGCTGGCATCCTTGGCGATTGCCGGAGTCTCAGCTCTTGTACTTTTCAAGCTATTCAAGGGGCAGCGCTAATTTGTTCGTCATCCCCGATGACCTTCCGATTGAGCTAACCCCGTTCACTTTCCTGCTGGGTAGCTGGCGCGGCACTGGCGTAATTAGTTACCCAATTGGCGATGAACCCGCAAAAGAAATTGAATTCAGCCAAACCCTAAGTTTTATCCCGATTGGTTCACGTTTGGAGTTTCGCTCTGACGTTACGGACCTTGCCGGAAACCCAATTTCTCACGAACGTGGCTTTTGGTCTCTATCAAGGCCTGCTTCAGCCTCAGATTCCGGACCTGGCCTTCTGCCAGGCAATGGCACCCCACTACTTACGGTCCGCGAGGACCTAGAACTGTGGCGTAACTCCAATGGCGGATTCGACATCGAAGCCCTAATCATTCAGCCATCTCAGGTGGCGGAGCTTTACTTCGGTCACATCAAAGGCGCTCGCGTCGATATTGCAACCGATGCGGTTTTGCGATCGCCAAATGCCAAGGACTATGCCGCAGGGCAGCGAATGTTTGGGCTGGTTGAAGGGGCACTACTTTGGGCTTGGGATATGGCTGCCCACGGCCAGCCGCTAAAGTCCCACGCTTCTGCGCGACTAGAGCGCCATGACTAAACACTTTGGGAATCCGCTAAACGAGCAGCGCCTATTACTTGCGGGCAAGGCGGTTATCAAGCGCGTTGACCAGCAGGTGCTATCTCTAACCGGCGAGGATGCACTGAGCTGGCTGCACTCTCTAACCTCGCAAAACATCAAGAATCTAAAACCTGGCGAATCAACCGAGACTTTGTTGCTAAGCCCAATTGGTCACATCGAGCACCAGATCAAGGTCGTAGCTTTTGATGCTGGGCTGTATTTGATCGTGAATGTGGAAAAGGCACAGAAACTGGTTCAGTGGCTGAACCAAATGCGATTTCGCTCCAAGGTCCTTGTTTCTGAGAGCGATCTGGTGGTTTGGGGCTGCTTTGCAGATCTTGGATTGAGCGAGCTAGTTTGGGTAGATGGATTCGATAGCGAACCAAAGGGTTCGGTTCGCTACTCGCTTGAGGTGGAGAGCTTCTCGTATCGGGAGTATTTGCTAGCCCCCAAGGTGGTGCCTGAATTTGAAGAGGCCGGGCTCTTTGCTTTTGAAGCGCTTCGCATCGCTGCCGGTAGGCCAGAGATTACCGATGTCGATGAGCGATCGCTACCGCACGAGTTTGACTGGTTGGCACCTGCTGTGCACCTGAGTAAAGGTTGCTACCGAGGTCAGGAGACCGTCGCAAAGGTTCACAACCTTGGTCACCCGCCACGTCGTTTGGTGGTGTTGAACCTGGAGGTTGGAGACACGCTCGCAAACCCAGGTGAGGAGATTTTCTACCAGGGCAAGTTAGTTGGCAAAGTCTTAGCTGGCGGACTGCACTACGAATCCGGCTCTTTAGCCCTTGGGTTGGTAAATCGAAACACTCCCTATCTGGATCTTGAGGTTTGCAATATGACAGCGTCGCAGCGGGTGCTGGTGCCGGCCGATGCCGGCAAGGCAGCCAACCTGCCTCGCCCGAGCGCCTTCAAGCTCAGCGGTAAGAAGTGACCGGGTTTATCTCCAAAGCCCTTTCGCGCGTCAGAGACTCGCTTTGGCAAATCATGCAGTTGGTGCTGGCCTCTTCGGTGGCATACCTGATTGCCAGATTTGGCCTTGGCCACCCCGTTCCACTTTTGGCCGTGACGGTTGCCATCTCATCACTTGGATTTGCTCGTGACACCAGACCCGGTCGAGTTGCCACCACGGCGCTCGCGATGGTCATGGGAGTGGTTCTTAGCGAATCAAGCTTGGCGTTATTCGGCTCCGGGGCACTGCAGCTCACCTTGGTGATCCTGCTAGCCCTGCTATTGGCAAGATTGATATCCCCCAACCCAGCATTTGCACTCACGGTTGCAATTCAGGCGGTATTGGTTCAGCTAATGGAAGCCCCAACCGGTGGAGATTTTGCAAGGGTAATTGATGGCCTTATTGGCGGCTTAGTTGCACTTGCCTTTACGGCCTTGGTGCCAAGAAACCCAATTCGCTTGGCTAGAGCGGACTCTAGATTGCTGTTTGCAACTGTCAAAGAGACGTTGGCCAAACTGCGCGAGGTCTTGCTGACAACAGACAAGCTAACCGCCGATATTGCGCTTGAAAACATTCGTCAAACCCAGCCACTGATTGACAACTGGCGAAGCTCGCTCGAGTCGGCAGCAGCGATTGCCAGAGTCTCTCCTTTTTACCGCTGGGCTCAAAAAGAGATTGCCGACCAGAGAGTGCTTTTTGCCGGACTTGATCTGGCAACCAGAAACCTCAGGGTAATCACAAGGCGAATTGACTATTTGCTTGAGGATCAAAAACCCAGACCGGAACTTGCTGCTGTCATTGCAAAAACTCTGATTGGGGTTGACCTTTTGGAGCAGAGCCTGGACGACTTCTCGCTGCGCGCGAAGTCGCAGAAGTATCTATCGAAGCTAATTCGAGCGCTTGACCCAAAGACAATTGGCGATGCAGGCCTGAGCGACCAGGTTGTGTTTATGCAAATCAGGCCGATGGTTGTCGATTTGGCAATTGCAGCAGGTGTTGAAGCCGAGCAGGCTCGAAAGCTACTACCGAAGGTTGACTAAACTTGAGGGTATGACTCACAACCTAATCTTGCTTCGCCACGGCAACAGCGTTTGGAACCAGAAAAACCTTTTCACCGGATGGGTGGATGTTGACCTAAGCGACCAGGGTCGTAACGAGGCAAAACGTGCCGGTGAGCTATTGGGTGAGTCGGGACTCGCCCCAGATGAGCTTTACACCTCACTGCTCAAGCGTGCGATCAACACCGCACACATCGCCCTTGACCAAATTGACCGTAACTGGATTCCAACCCTGCGCAACTGGCGGCTAAACGAGCGTCACTATGGCGCGCTGCAGGGCTTAGATAAGGCAGAGACCTTGGAAAAGTATGGAGCTGACCTGTTCCAGACTTGGCGCAGAAGCTTTGACGTTCCACCTCCACCAATCGCTGATGACAATGAGTTCTCTCAAGTTGGCGATGCGAGATACGCAGATCTGGGCGGCGGCATTCCTCGCACCGAGTGTCTAAAGGACGTGCTAATTCGAATGACCCCTTACTGGGAGTCGGATATTTCGGTCTCCCTCAAAGCTGGAAAGACAGTCTTGGTTACCGCCCACGGCAACTCACTGCGCGCACTGGTGAAGCACCTTGATGGCGTGAGCGACGAGGACATTGCAGAGCTAAATATTCCAACCGGTATTCCGCTTTTGTACAAGCTGGATGAAAACCTAAAGCCGCTTGTTCGTGGCGGAGAATACCTAGACCCTGAGGCAGCGGCAGCCGGAGCTGCAGCGGTAGCTAACCAGGGTAAGAAGTAAAAAAACTTAGTCGTGCCACTCGCCGGTCTGCAAGAAGCTGACCTTTGAGGAAATGTCCACGACGTGGTCTGCGAATCTCTCGAAGTAGCGAGAAGCCAGTGTCACATCAACTGTGTACATCGCGTTCTCTTTCCACTCTGGGTTGAGAACCACATCAAATACCTTGCGGTGTAGGCGGTCAACCGCCTCATCACGAGCCTGGATCTCGCGAACCAAGTCCAAATCGGTGTTCTGCAACAGCGTGATTGCTTTTCCGACAAGCTCAAGATCAATACGTGCCATGTCCTCAAAGGTCTGGCGAAGCGAGGTTGGGATTGCGCTACCTGGATAGCGGTAGCGGGCAATCGCGGCAATGTGCGAGGAAAGCGAACCCATGCGCTCCAAAGATGCCGACATGCGAAGTGCCGAAACAAGAATTCTTAGGTCGCGAGCAACTGGGCTCTGGGTCGACAAAACCTTGATTACGAGCTCGTCAAGGTCAAGGGCCTTGGTCTCGTTGGTTCCGGCTAGGGCGAGAGCCTCATCTGCCAGGGTCACATCAGAGTTCAAGAACGCTCGTGAAGCTTTGTCCATGATCGACTGCGCGTTTTCCGCAAGTCCGATTAGTCGAGACTGGACATCTGCCAATTCATTTTGAAAAATACCGTGCATCTTGATACCTCGAAATCTGTGTAGGGTGGGAGCCTTTCAACTCGGAGCTAATTCAAGGTTAATTCCTAACCAACCAAAAGCAAACTTACCGAGCCAAAGCATTAAGTTCTCATAGTCTTACGTTTGGAAGAAACTGTTAACCTAGTAAACATCCAGCGATTTAGAAAGCAGGTGACCCGTGGGGTTCCTAGCATCTCGTCGCGCTCAAAAAGAAGAAGAGAACAGAGACTTCGACGCGTTCCAGAGTATCGCCGCTCAGGTTGTGGACGTTATGGCAACCGCGGGAGTGGTGCTGGATCTAAACAACTCGGTTCTCAGAGCATCTCCAGGTGCAATTCAATTAGGACTGGTTCAAAACCGACGTCTTATTCACTCGACCTTGGTCAAGCTGGTTGAGAAGGCAAAAAAGACCTCGGGCGCTGTCCAGCAGGAACTGCTGTTAGAAACCGGCCTTCGTCGCGAGAAGGTTTGGGTTGAGGCAAGAGCCGCGCAGTTCGGTGGCGAATACGTAATGCTTTTGGTCGATGACCGCACCGAGTCCAAGCAGCTAGAGGACACCAGACGCGACTTTGTGGCAAACGTTTCCCACGAGCTAAAGACCCCAATTGGTGCAATTGGATTGTTGGCAGAGGCAATTCAGGGTGCTACTGACGACTCCGAGATGGTGAAAAAGTTTGCCGAGTCTTTGCAAAAAGAGAGCCAGCGCCTTGCGAATTTGGTTCAGGAACTTATTCAGCTATCCAAGGTGCAGGGTGCCAGAGTTGGCGAGAATTCAACCGAGGTTGATTTAGCAGCTGTCATCACAGATGCCGTGGACAGAAACCTCTTGATCGCAGAACAGCGCAATATTCGAGTTGTCTCATCTGCCGAGTCCGGAACGGTAGTCATGGGTGACTACGAAATGCTGGTCACTGCGGTGAGAAACCTGATTGAGAACGCAATTGTTTACTCAAACCCGGCCAGCCAAGTTGGAATCGGACTCAAGGTCGTTGACGGTGTCGCCGAAATCGCGGTTACCGATTCAGGCTTAGGTATTTCCGAGAGCGACCAGAAGCGAATCTTTGAGCGCTTCTATCGCGTGGACCCATCGCGTTCTCGCGAGACCGGTGGCACCGGACTTGGGCTCTCCATCGTCAAGCACGTTTCCGCTAATCACGGTGGCGAGGTCAGGCTATTTTCCCAACCCGGCGTTGGATCAACTTTCACCCTTCGACTGCCAATTGACACCCAGGAGATGCCATGACACGAGTACTTGTAGTTGAAGACGAAATCAACCTAAGGGAGCCACTGGTTTTCCTGTTGCAGCGCGAAGGCTACGACGTTATCGAAGCCGAAGATGGACTATCTGCTTTGGATAACTTCCGCACCCACGGTGCCGACATTGTGCTTTTGGACCTAATGCTTCCTGGTCTTTCGGGCAATGAAGTCTGCCGAGCCATCAGGGCCGAGAGCTCGGTTCCGGTCATCATGGTGACTGCCAAGGACACCGAGATTGACAAGGTGGTTGGGCTAGAAATCGGTGCCGACGACTATGTCACCAAGCCTTACTCCACCAGAGAGCTACTAGCTCGCATGAAGGCGGTCTTGCGCCGCGGAGCAGAGCCTCAGGCCGCAGAGCACGGTCTTTTGAAGGCAGGGCCAGTGGTTATGGATATCGAACGTCACGTTGTCACCGTAAACGGCGACAAGATTCAAATGCCGCTGAAGGAATTTGAATTGCTTGAGCTTTTGATGGAGAACGTAAACCGAGTGCTAACCCGCGGTCAAATCATCGACCGGGTGTGGGGTTCAAACTACTTTGGTGACACCAAGACCTTGGATGTCCATGTAAAGCGAATTCGCTCAAAGATTGAAGAGGATCCAGCTCGACCACGTCACCTAATGACGGTTCGTGGCTTGGGTTACAAGTTCGAGATTTAGTTCAGCGATTCCGCGTACTCGCGGTATTCCAAGAGTGATCCATCCATAACTGGAACGTTTAGAACATAAGGGTCTCCGCCGCCCGATACTGCAACCTCGTGAACCTGGCCCGGGGTGCCATCAAGCTTGAAGGTAACTGGCTCGGTGCCGTTGTAACCAAGGTCAAACTTGGTTCCAGCCTTGACCACAAATTCAACGCGAATGTCCTGGCCGACGGAGTCCTTGGTCTGGACAGTTGCCATTAGGTCCTCCTGAGAAGAGTTCACGAAAGAGCCAATCAAAACCGCTCTGCCGCTCTCGCCCTGAATTAGCAAAACATTGCGAGCCTTTAGGGACTGTGCATCAACCTGAACGCCGTCGCTTGGAGCATATGGCTTGAGAGATTCGACATTGCCCGAAAGAGAGCAACCTGCCAACGACAAGGTGGCTAGGGCCAAAAGGGCCAAAGAAGTGATTTTCTTTAAGTTCACGAAGCTCTCCAAAGGGCGTATTACCCCAAGTCTAGCCTAGGAATTAGCCCCAATCTGTGGTAAACTCAAGCTTTTGGAGCCGAAAGAAGCGCATGAAATTTGAAGTTGGCGAAACCGTTGTCTACCCTCACCACGGTGCTGCTGAAATTATCGAAGTTTCAGAGAAGACAATTCGCGGCGAAACCAAGAAGTATCTAACTCTTCGCGTAGTTGTTCAGGGCTCGAAGCTTGAGTCAGGCTCAGAGGCAGCTCCAGATCGCCCAAGCCAGGAACTAATCATTCAAGTTCCAGAGGACAGCGTCACCGAAGTCGGCGTGCGCGATGTCATCGACAAAAAAGGTGTCCAACAGGTCTTCGACGTGCTCCGTGCAGAATTCGTAGAGGAACCAACCAACTGGTCCCGTCGCTACAAGGCAAACCTTGAGAAGCTCGCCTCCGGCGATGTTGTAAAGGTTTCCGAGGTGGTTCGTGACCTATGGCGTCGCGACCAGGATCGCGGCCTTTCAGCCGGTGAAAAGCGCATGTTGGCAAAGGCGCGACAGATTTTGATTTCTGAACTAGCACTTGCTCGCAAGGTTGACGAGGTCAAGGCTTCGGCTGAGCTAGACAAGGTATTGGCTAGCTAAATCATGAACGTTGCGGTGGTTCTAGTTGCCGCCGGCAACGGCGAGCGACTCGGTGCTGGCATTCCAAAGGCACTGGTCTCAGTTGCTGGCAAATCACTACTTGCCCACGCGCTGGAGGCAATTCAAAAATTCAACCCCACCCAGTTGGTCGTGGTTGTGCACGAGGACCACGTCGAAGAATTTCAATCCCAGATCCGGGCTGTTTACCATGGGGAATTTGCCATTGCCGTCGGTGGAACTTCAAGGCAGGGCTCGGTTGCAAATGGACTTGCGCTGGTCACAGCGGAATTAGTTCTGATTCACGATGCCGCGCGCGCCTTCGCATCTCCTGCACTCTTTGAAGCGGTTGCCGCCGAGCTTGCAAATTCCGACGTCGTGGTTCCGGTGATTCCGGTCTCCGACACTGTGAAGCGAGTGTCGGGTAACGATGTCTTGGGAACCGAGGATCGCAACACACTGCGCCTATCTCAAACCCCGCAGGGTTTTAGAACCAAGGAATTGCAAAGAGCGCTGAGCGAAGCTCCTTCAGATTTCACCGATGATGCCGCTTTGATGCAGGCCATGGGCTTTTCAGTTAGATCGGTCCCCGGTGAGGTAAATGCTTTCAAGCTCACTACCAATTCAGACCTGGATCGTGCTCGGCAGGACTTTGGTCAACGCGCCACCGGCATTGGCACCGATGCGCATAAGTTCTCGGAGTCGGGCCAGCTGGTGCTCGGCTGCCTAGAATGGCCAGAGCTTCCTAAGCTAGAGGGCCACTCGGATGGCGACTCGATTGCTCATGCAATTGTGGATGCGCTCTTATCTGCGGCAGGTCTTGGGGATATCGGCTCTAACTTTGGCGTTGACCGCCCGGAATTTGCCGGTGCGAGCGGAGAGGTTTTTATCTCAGAGACGCTCAAGTTGATTGCCGCCAAGGGGTTCTCGGTTGAGAACGTTGCGGTGCAGGTGATTGCCGACAAACCAAAGATTGGACCTAGGCGAGGCGAACTCGAAGCGCGCTTGAGTGCGATTGTCGGAGCAAGGGTTTCGGTTGGTGCAACCACCACGGATGGCCTTGGGTTCCTTGCGGATTCTAGGGGAGTTGCTGCGGTTGCAACGGCGTTGTTGAAGGTGCTTGGTTAGGCTTTGGACATGAAGATTTTTGACACCAGAACTCAGGCGTTGCGGGACTTTGCCCCCATAACCGCCGGTCGGGTTGGAATCTACGTTTGCGGTCCAACCGTGCAGTCTTCGGCTCACATCGGACACCTGCGATCAGCACTTGCCTACGATGTGATGACAAGGTGGCTTACCCACCTCGGCCTTGAGGTCACACTGGTTCGAAATGTCACCGACATCGATGACAAGGTGCTGGAAAAAGCAGTTGAGCAAAACCAAAACTGGTGGTCGCTGGCATACGCCAACGAATTACTCTTTGCAGCCGACTTTAGAAAATTGGGTATCGACGCACCTTCTTATGAGCCTCGTGCCACCGGTCACATCCCACAGATGCTGAAGCTAATTGAAACTTTGATCGAACGCGGTCACGCCTATCGAGCCCTGGATGGCTCAAGCAATGTTTACTTCGACACTGCCAGCTGGCCTTCATACGGCGAGCTAACCAATCAGTCGCCAGAAGACATGGAGTCACAAGAAGCCACCTCGGATAAAAAGCGCGCGCAGGACTTCGCACTTTGGAAAGCCGCGAAGTCTTCTGAGCCGGACACTGCCGCATGGGATTCCGCTTTCGGCCCGGGACGTCCCGGCTGGCACATTGAGTGCTCAGCGATGGCAAGTCACTACCTCGGCGACAACTTTGATATCCACGGCGGCGGATTGGATCTTCGTTTTCCGCACCATGAAAACGAGCTTGCGCAGTCATCAGCAGCCGGACACGGCTTTGCAAACTACTGGGTGCACAACGGACTGGTCACAGTAAATGGTCAAAAGATGAGTAAGTCACTTGGTAACTCGGTTTCCTCAAGTGATTTATTTGCCCTTGCTAGTGCGCAGACGGTTCGCTACTACCTAAGTTCTGCCCACTACCGATCGGTCTTGGATTACCAGCCTTCGGTTTTGGAAGAAGCAGATGCTGCCCTGGGTAGAATTTTGGGCTTCCTGGAGCGCGCAGGGCGAGAGCTAGCACCAACTCGCTTTAGTGACACGGGTACTGACATTTCTCTCCCGGTCGAATTTGCCGCCGAGATGAACGATGACTTTAACGTGCCGGCTGCTCTTGCGGTGGTTCACGAACTGGTTCGCTCCGGTAACTCTGATCTGGATGAGCAAAGACTTCGAGAAGCTGCCGAAAAGCGCGACCAGGTCAATTTGATGCTTGAGATTTTGGGGTTGGCACCAAGCCAGTGGCAGTCGCAAGTTTCTCGCGAGCACCAGGCTCTGGACTCACTGGTCCAGGCGCTGATTGCCGAGCGCGAACGAGCCCGCGATGCCAAAGACTACGCAACCGCAGATCGAATCAGAGAACAACTTTCCGCAAGTTCCATTGAGCTATCGGATTCACAAAACCAAACACACTGGAGTCTGAGCTAATGGCAAAAATTGGAAGGCCCGGAGCGGCCAAGGGTAAAAAGGGTGCTGTCAAGGGTACCGGTGGCCACGGCCGCCAGGCACTTGAGGGTCGCGGCCCAACCCCAAAGGCGGAAGACCGTCCCTACCACAAGGCCTACAAGGCCAAAAAGGCAGCCGCTGCCGGCATAAAGCCAAAGACCGAGGCGAGAACCAGCCGCAAGGGTGAATTCGTTGCTGGTCGCTCTGGCATGGGTGCCCGCGCCATCTCAGGCGAGGTGCTATCCGGTCGCAACTCAGTTGTTGAAGCCCTGAAGGCAAAGATCCCGGCAACCGCTTTGTTTATTGCGCAGCGCATCGAAATGGATGACCGCGTCAAAGAATCGATCGCAATCGCAACCGGCCGCGGCATTCCATTCTCTGAGGTGACCCGAGCTGAGATCGACCGCATGACCGGTGGCGACAGCGTTCACCAGGGAATTGCTCTTCAGGTTCCGCCCTACGACTACAAGCACCCAATGGAATTGTTGGACCGCGCCCTATCAACTGGTCACCTTCCACTGCTAGTCGCACTCGATGGTGTTACCGACCCGAGAAACCTAGGTGCGATTATTCGCTCTATCGCCGCCTTTGGTGGTCACGGTGTGGTCCTGCCGCAGCGTCGAAGCGTTGGAGTCACCGCGGCCGCTTGGAAGACCAGCGCCGGAGCTGCCGCTCGCATGCCGGTTGCACTCGCATCGAATCTGAACCAGACGATCAAGGAATACAAAGCGCGTGGAGTCTTCGTGATTGGTCTTGACGGTGATGGCGATGTGATGCTTCCGGAATTCACCTTGGCAGACAAGCCGCTTTTGGTAGTGGTTGGCTCTGAGGGCATGGGACTATCGCGTTTGGTTCAGGAGAACTGCGACCAGGTGGTTTCGATTCCTATTACCGCAGCGACAGAGTCACTAAACGCAGGTATTGCGGCATCGGTTGCGCTCTACCAGATCTCGAGCATGCGCTCTTAGACCCGATCTCTCCAGTCACCCTCTTCATCATCGTCTGCAACGACGATGAGTCCGGAGGGGATGGCCTCGGCCAGCGTGATGTTCTCGGTGGTGGGGGAACCAATAAGGGATTCTTCATCGCGGCGCTTTGAGAGCACCTCGGAAACGTAGCTGCGCACCGCATCCAAAAGCGATATGTCACCTCCAGCATTTTCGGACATATACCAGCGGTGCTCGAGCACTTCGTGGAAGACCTCGGCCGGTTCTAACTTGCCGGTGTATTCGCTTGGAATTGCACCAATCACCGGCTCATAAACTTCGCTGAGCCATTCGTGAGCAAGCACTTCCTCATCGGCTCCAGGGCGCTTGTGTGCGAGACGATACTCATCGATATCGTTCAGCAGTCTTCGAGCCTGGTTCTCTTCAACATCCAAACCGGTTAGCAATAGCAGTCTTCTGGCGTGGTGACCGGCGTCAACAACCTTTGGTTGAATCCGCACCGCGGTGCCACCTTGCTCTTGGCTCATGCTGAGCTCTTCGATATCGAAACCAAGCTCGTTTAAACGCTGAACGCGGCGAGAGATTCTCCAGCGTTCGGTGGCGTCAAATACCTCGGTAGCGGTTAGTTCTTTCCATAGCTCGTGATACTTATCCACGATGCGTTGACTGATCTGGTTGGCATCGATCTCAGGACCTGCTTTGCCGGAGGCAATCAGATCCATGAGCTCGCCCGCAATATTCACTCGCGCAATCTCTAGATCATTCTCACGCTGGCCATTAGAGAGTCTCGAGTCATAGAGCTGTCCGGTTTCGGCGTCCACAAGATAGGCGGCGAATTTTCCAGCGTCACGCCTGAACAAGGTGTTGGAAAGCGAAACATCGCCCCAGAAAAAGCCAACCAGGTGCAAACGAACCAATAGCAGTGCGAGAGCATCGACTAAGCGCTTAGCGGTTTGCTCCCTAAGTCCCTGCGACCACATCGCACGATAGGGGAGTGAGAATTTGAGGTGACGGGTAATCAACACCGCAGGCAGTTCTTCGCCATTTTCATCGGTGCGGTTATTGATAATGGCAAAAGGCTCAACGCATGGAATGTCTAACTTCTCCAATTTGCGGAGCATGTCATATTCACGCTTTGCAAGTTCGAACAGCGTCTCTTTAATGGCGATTACATGATCGCCAAGGTGGGCAAATCGAACGGTGTGACGAGATAGGCCCTTCGGCAAGGCCACGATGTTCTCTTTGGGCCAGTCCTCTAACGGCAAATGCCACGGCAGATCCAGCAGTGCTGGTTCTGCCGTGGCAGCCGTGATGTTTAGTTGATTTGGCATTGGGCCTTAGTTAAGGCGCTCGCCGCTCTCTGCGTCAAAGACGTGAACAGCTGAGGCATCTGCCTGCAGGTGGATACGGTCTCCAGCGCGTGGGTGGTCGATTGGGTCAACGCGAACAACTACGTTGTGCTCCTGGCCGTCTAGGTGAACGCGACCATATAGGTAGCCGTCCGAACCTAGCTCTTCAACGACGTCCACATCTGCCTCTAGGCCGTGAGCCGAAGGAGATAGCTTCTCTGGGCGGATACCAACGGTTACGCGGTTACCCGATGCCTTGGCGAGGATGTCACGGTCAATTGGAAGCACCGAGTCACCGTACTGAACGCCGCCGTCGATGATTGGTAGCTGGATTAGGTTCATGGCTGGGGAGCCGATGAATCCCGCTACAAAGACGTTCGATGGGCGGTCGTAAAGGTTACGAGGAGTGTCAACCTGCTGCAGTAGTCCGTCCTTTAGAACAGCTACGCGGTCACCCATGGTCATGGCCTCAACCTGGTCGTGGGTCACGTAAACAGTGGTTACACCCAAGCGACGCTGAAGCGATGCAATCTGGGTACGGGTCTGAACACGAAGCTTTGCGTCCAAGTTAGATAGTGGCTCATCCATTAGGAACACCTGAGGCTGGCGAACGATCGCGCGACCCATTGCTACACGCTGACGCTGACCACCGGAAAGTGCCTTTGGCTTGCGGTTTAGGTATGGCTCTAGGTCTAGTAGCTTGGCGGCCTCTAGAACGCGCGCTGCACGCTCTTCTTTGTTCACGCCAGCAATCTTTAGAGCGAATCCCATGTTCTCTGCCACGGTCATGTGTGGGTAGAGAGCGTAGTTCTGGAACACCATTGCGATGTCGCGGTCCTTTGGTGGCACGTCGGTTACCTCACGGTCACCAATGTAGATACCACCTTCGTTTACCTCTTCTAGGCCGGCAAGCATGCGCAGCGAGGTTGATTTTCCACAGCCAGAAGGACCTACTAGAACTAGAAACTCGCCGTCTCTAACCTCTAGGTTCAACTTGTCTACTGCTGGCTTGGTTCCGCCTGGGTAAATGCGGGTTGCATTGCGAAATGACACTGATGCCATGATTTTCTCCTCCACCGGCGGTACGTGCCGGACGATCCTTTGTGAATGGATGCTGCTTCGAATTGAGGCAACCCAACAAGTATCGCACCTCAGTTACACTTATTAGGCTTCGTAACCAAGCTGATACCGAACCAAGGTAGGAACCAATGACTTCGAACCACAAGCAAACTCGCTCAGAGCAGCGCGAAGCAGCCCGCCAGAAGGCAAAGGCACTTCGCGAGCAGAACCAGAAAAAGGCCAAGCGCTCCAAGCTTGTTATTCAAGTATCGGTTGTGCTTGTCGCCCTGGGAATCGTTGGCGGCGTTGCAGCCGTTATCGCCATTGAGGCCGCGAACCGAGTGGCTGCGCCAATTGTGGACGATGCGCCAAAGAACCTCAGTGAGTTTGGTGGCCTAAAGATCGGCGTTGGTCTTCAGGCTTTCACCGCAGATAAGACCCCAACCCCAGAGGCAAGTGAGACCAAGGCCCCGGAAATCGTCGTCTACGTTGACTACCAGTGCCCAATCTGCCAGGCATTTGATCTTCCAAACTCCGCACAGATTCGCTCCTGGGTTGACACCGGTGCTGCGACTCTAGAGATTCGCCCAATTTCTTTCCTAGACCGTGCATCACTAAACGAGTACTCGTCTAGAGCCGCAAACGCAGCATTCTGTGTTGCAAACTTTGAGCCAGACAGCTACTTCGATATGCACTCAAACCTCATGATCAACCAGCCTGCCGAAGGCCAGGAAGGCCTCGATGACAACGAGCTCTTCAAAGTCGCAGAACAGTCAGGCGCTGGCACCAACGAGGTCAAGGGCTGCATCCAAAACAAGAGCTTCGCCGACTACATCGAGCAGCACACCCAGAACGTGCTAAACACCCCTCAGCAGGGAGTTACGGTAACTGGCACTCCAACGGTTTTGGTAAACGGAAACAAGTTCAGCTGGGCAACCGGAGACGAGCTGGTTTCAGCTGAGTTCTTTGCTCAGTTCGTGCAGACCGCGAGCGCCGAGTAAAGAGTTCTGGCCGGCAACCACTTGGTTCGGGTGGTTGCCGCTAATCACTAGCTGATTGTCGCGCAGTACTCCGAAAGTGTGAAGACATTTCCTCCGAGCGCACTCTTTGCCTCGTCCAGATTCTGGAATACAGCCTGTTCACCAGAAAGAACCAAAATCCAGGTATCTCCTACCAGAAGCTTCTCCACTACCGAAGATTCCTCTCCAGAGCTTGCACACGGCTCTGCCATGGAACTTTGGAAAAGCTCTTTGGTTGGCGAAAAGCCAAGGCTAATAGACCCGTCAATACCTTCCGTCTCGCACTCTATCCAGGCGATGTTATCCACCGTTCCCTGCGAGGGGTTTGGGCAAGCAAAACCTGCTGTTTCTAATGCTTTGCTTGCCTGACTTAGCGTTGTGATTGCGGTTTCGCTCGCAGAGCACCCAGCCAAAAGCAAGATCACTGCAACTAATGAGATTCTCTTCATTGTTCCTTCCCTACTAATTGAGGTTAGTGGAGAGCAGTGGCGAGACAACTGTTGCCTCTCCAGTAATCGGTAAATTTCAAAATGGCTGAAATTCGAGAAGTTCGAAAATCAGTCACGCATTTCACTGTCCAACCAAACAACAACTTGAGATACAGCAATCAGCGCTCCCCGATGGACTCCCCAGTCCATTAGTATTTAGGCGGTTGCCGACCTGGCGCAATTGGTAGCGCACCGTACTTGTAATGCGGGGGTTACGGGTTCGAGTCCCGTGGTCGGCTCTATAGAGGTTGGTTTAGAAGCATTCACTAGTTGCGATGGGCTAATTGAACTTTTGACCACCTGAAACCTAATCTTTGGCAAATGTCGGTTGGGCTGTGCTGCACTGCGAGATACTTAGAGTGTGACTACAACGAGGTTAGAGCACGATCTTCTAGGGGAGCGCGAAATCCCCTCCACTGCCTATTGGGGCATCCACACCCTTAGGGCCATAGAAAACTTTCCAATTACCGGAGTCTCGATTGGGCACTACCGCTCACTGGTGCGAGGGCTTGGTTTTATCAAAGAGGCCTCAGCAAAGGCAAACCTTCAGCTCGGTGTTATCTCGCAAGAAATTGCGGACCCAATCATCAAGGCTTCGATTGAGGTGCGGGATGGGCTTTGGGATGCCGAGTTTGCGGTAGACGCTATTCAAGGTGGCGCGGGAACCTCCACAAACATGAATGCCAATGAGGTTGTTGCTAACCGAGCTTTGGAGATTGCAGGTTTCCGCAAGGGCGACTACGACAAGATTCACCCGCTCAATCACGTGAATGCCTCGCAGTCCACCAATGACGTTTACCCAACCGCTATCAAGGTTGCTCTCATTATCGAGAGCCTGGCCTTACTCAAGCGGGTCGAGTATCTAAGGGAGTCAATCAACGCCAAGGCGTTGGAGTTCAAAGATGTGATCAAGATGGGCCGAACCCAGCTGCAGGATGCCGTGCCAATGACATTGGGTCAGGAGTTCACCGCCTGGTCTTTAACTCTTGGCGAAGACCACAGTCGACTCAGGGAGATCATTCCGCTACTGAGTGAACTAAACCTTGGTGGCACTGCAATTGGAACTCGCCTAAACACCCCAGACGGCTATGCCGAGTTGGTGGTTGATATCTTGAGCGAGCTCTGTGAGCACCCGTTTAGGTTGGCTGAAAACCTAATTGAGGCAACCAGCGACACCGGTGTTTTCATCTCGATCTCCAGCGTCCTAAAGCGTCTGGCAACCAAGCTCTCAAAGATCTCGAATGACCTAAGGCTGCTATCTTCCGGTCCTCGCGCTGGCTTTGGCGAGATCAACCTTCCTGCAAGGCAAGCCGGATCCTCGATCATGCCTGGCAAGGTCAACCCGGTTATCCCAGAAGCTGTGAACCAGATTGCATTCCAGGTTATTGGTAATGACCTCACCGTGACCCTAGCCTCTGAGGCTGGGCAGCTGCAGCTGAACGCCTTCGAGCCAATCATGGCCCGTTCGCTTTTGATGAACCTGACCTACCTTCGTAAGGCCTGCCACATCCTGGCTGACTTCTGCATCGATGGCATCACCGCAAATGTCGAGTTCCTCAGATTCACAGTCGAGAATTCAATTGGTTTGGTTACCGCACTAGCTCCAACCCTGGGCTACGAAGCAGCTTCGCTGATCGCCAAGCACGCTCAAGAGAACAATCTCTCGGTCAAGCAGTCAGCAAGCCAGTTGGGATTGATGACCGAAGCAGAGTTTGATGCCATCTTGGGAGATGTTGATCGAATTACTGGCCGAGGGTAGTAGCCAGGACCAAAGTAATAACCGGAGCAAAAACCAAAGCCGGTAGTAGATCCGCCACCGAAACCATTCGTATTTGCAACACTCGCAATCCTGTTCCCAAAAGCAAAATGCCACCGGTTGCGGTGATCGAAGCAACAGCGGCCTGCGACAGGACATTGCCAAGTGTTGCGGAAAGAATTGTTAGCAGCCCTTGCCAGAGCCCAACCGGAATGGCAGAGAATGCAACTCCCCAGCCCATGGTTGCCGCGAAGGCCACAGAGGTAAAGCCGTCGAGGGTTGACTTGAGGGCCAGGATTTCAAAGCCGTCGCCCAGACCGTCCTGGAGTGCGCCGAGCACTGCCATCGGGCCAATTGTGAATAGCAGAGCCGCGTTGACAAAGCCCTGAATAAATTGGTCTTTGTCACCTTTGCCCTTGGTCTTGGCCTGAAGCCAAACCCCAAATTGCTCCAACCGCTCCTCTATCTTGAGAAGTGAACCGGTTACCCCGCCTAAAAGCAGTGCCGCGAGCACCACCAGGATGGTCGGGAAGACGCCGGTGGCATTGGCAAACGCTTCGTCACTTAGGTCCGCAAGATTGAGTGCACCGATAACTAGAACGATGAGTCCCATTGCGTCGGTGAGGGTGCGGCTCATCTTCTCGGGAAGTCGATTTCCCAACAGCACACCAATTGCAGATCCCGCAAGGATCGCTAGAACGTTTATGAGTGTGCCCACGGCACAACTCTACTTAGCAGGCTTGAAGGTGATGCTCACGGAGTTGATGCAGTAGCGATCTCCGGTTGGAGTCTGAGGGGCATCTTCGAAAACGTGACCCAGGTGACCGCCGCACTTCGAGCAGCGAACCTCGGTTCTAACCATGCCGTGGGCGCGATCTTCGATGTACTCAATGGCTTCATTGTCCTGCGGCTTGTAGAAACTTGGCCAGCCGCAGTGCGAGTCAAACTTGGTGTCGGCCTCAAACAAAAACGCATCGCAACCGCGGCAGTGGTAGCTGCCGGCACGCTTCTCATCTAGCAGTTCACCGGTGTAGGCACGTTCGGTTCCGGCCATGCGGAGCACATGATATTCGAACTCGCTGAGCTCGGATTTCCACTGCTCGTCGGTTTTATAGACCTCGTACATCGATTCAACTTTCGCTTTTTGGCTTTATAACCCTTTAGTAACACAAAAAATAGGTTTTGCAATCCCTATCATTTTCCCCCATAAGTGCGTAAAGTTGTGGAGTCGGAGTGGGACCTAGGTTGAAGCCCGATGCATTCGTGAAGTACTCGAATGCCGGAATTGCATCAGGAGCATCAACATGGCACAAGGAACCGTAAAGTGGTTCAACTCTGAAAAGGGTTTTGGTTTCATCACTCAGGACGGCGGTCCAGACGTATTCGTACACTTCTCCGCTATCCAGACCGATGGTTACCGCGAATTGAAAGAAAACCAGCGAGTCGAGTTCGACGTAAAGACCGGTGACAAGGGCCCTCAGGCCGAGAACGTCAACGTCCTCTAATAGAACAAAGATCTCAAGTCAGGCCGATGTGCGAAAGCACATCGGCCTTTCACTTGCACTCTGGCCCTGAGAGTGCTAAAAATGTATTAGCACTCAACTATGCCGAGTGCTAAACCAAAAACTTTCAACTGCAATCGGGAGAAACCCAAATGGCAAAAATCATTCACTTCAACGAAGACGCTCGTCGCGGACTAGAGCGCGGACTAAACATTCTGGCTGACACCGTAAAGGTGACCCTTGGACCTCGTGGACGCAACGTCGTTCTAGAGAAGAAGTGGGGCGCCCCAACCATCACTAACGATGGTGTATCGATCGCCAAGGAAATCGAGCTAAGCGACCCTCTTGAGAGAATCGGCGCTGAGCTAGTAAAGGAAGTTGCTAAGAAGACTGACGACGTTGCCGGTGATGGAACCACAACCGCAACCGTGCTAGCCCAGGCGCTGGTAAAAGAAGGCCTTCGCAACGTGGCTGCTGGTGCAGACCCAATCTCACTAAAGCGCGGTATCGACAAGGCTTCTGCCGCTGTCACCGAAGCCCTATTGAAGATGGCAGTTCCAGTTGAGACCAAGGAGCAGATTGCTGCTACCGCTTCGATCTCCGCTGGTGACTCGGTCATCGGTGAGATCATCGCCGAGGCCATCGACAAGGTTGGTAAGGAAGGTGTGGTTACCGTTGAGGAGTCAAACACTTTCGGTATCCAGCTTGAGCTAACCGAGGGTATGCGCTTTGACAAGGGTTACGTCTCCGCCTACATGGTGAGCGACCCAGAGCGCCAGGAGGCAATCCTGGAGGATGCTTACATCCTGATCGCCAACAACAAGATCTCCAACATGAAGGACTTGCTTCCAATTGTTGACAAGGTTATGCAGGCTGGAAAGCCACTGCTAATCATTGCCGAGGACATCGAGGGCGAAGCCCTTGCAACCTTGGTTGTAAATAAGATTCGTGGCATCTTCAAGTCTGTTGCTGTAAAGGCTCCAGGTTTTGGCGACCGTCGTAAGGCAATGTTGCAGGACATCGCAATCTTGACCGGTGGACAGGTTATCGCCGAAGAGGTAGGACTCAAGCTTGAGAACACTGAGCTTGCAATGTTGGGACGCGCTCGCAAGATCGTAATCACCAAGGACGAGACCACCATCGTTGAGGGTGCCGGTGACTCTGACCAGATCAAGGGCCGCGTCGAGCAGATTCGTCGCGAGATCACCAACACTGACTCGGACTATGACCGCGAGAAGCTACAGGAGCGTCTAGCCAAGCTAGCCGGTGGTGTGGCTGTCATCAAGGCAGGTGCTGCAACTGAGGTTGAACTCAAGGAGCGCAAGCACCGCATTGAGGACGCAGTCCGCAACGCCAAGGCAGCTGTTGAAGAAGGTATCGTCGCCGGTGGTGGAGTTGCATTGCTTCAGGCTGGCAAGGTTGCCTTCAAGGACCTAAACCTAACTGGCGACGAGGCTACCGGTGCTCGCATCGTGGCCGTTGCAATCTCTGCTCCACTAAAGCAGATTGCGCTAAACGCAGGTCTTGAGCCTGGTGTAGTTGCTGAGAAGGTTTCCAACCTGCCAGACGGTCACGGCCTAAACGCCGCTACCGGGGAGTATGTAGACATGCTCAAGGCCGGCATCAACGACCCAGTGAAGGTAACTCGCTCTGCACTGCAGAACGCTGCTTCCATCGCGGGTCTATTCCTAACCACCGAGGCTGTTGTGGCCGAGCGTCCAGAGCCGGCTTCGGCTCCTGCTGGCGATGCCGGTGCAGGAATGGACTTCTAAAGAAGTAAGTACAAAAAAGCCGGGGTGGTAATCACCCCGGCTTTTTACTTTAAGTTCTTAGCTTTGAGAAATTGGAATCTCGAAGCTGAAGGTTGCTCCGCCACCTACGGTGGTCTCAGCCCAAATTTTTCCACCGTGCGAATTGACGATTGCGCGAGCAATCGCAAGACCCAGGCCTGAGCCGCCGGTCTCTCGGTTTCTGGAATTGTCCGCTCTATAGAAGCGATCAAATACCTTTTCCTGAAGCGGCTCAGGGATGCCTTCACCGCGGTCAATAACCGAAACCTTGATGTTCTTATCAACCCTGGCGACCAGCACGGTGACGGTCGACCCCTTAGGGGCAAAGCGTGAGGCATTGGCAAGCAGGTTGGTCAAGACCTGCTTGATGCGGTCAGCATCCAGCTCGACCTCCAGGTTCTTGGTTTGATCTTCAAGTTCAAACTTCACATCTGGATTGGCAACGGATGCATCTTTGATCACCGGGTTTGCAATTGATTCCAGGTTTACTTTTTGAGTGGTGAGCTGGCCTAGTTCGTCCATGCGAGTCAGGGTTAGGAGTGACTCCACCAAACCGGACATTCGGATCGCTTCGGATTCGATGCGGTCCATTGCCTCGGCAACATCCTTAGGCTTCTTAATTGCTCCCATGCGGTAGAGCTCGGCATAACCTCTGACTGTCACAAGCGGAGTTCTCAGCTCATGGCTGGCATCTGAAACAAAGCGTCGCATCTGCTCCAGAGTCTTGTCTTTGCCTCGAACCGCAGACTCGATCGAATCCAACATGCTGTTCAAAGCTCGGTTTAGCCTTCCGATTTCAGTTTTGTCATGACGTTCAACTAGGCGAGAAGAAAACTGCCCTGCCTTGACCGACTGTGCCGTTCTCTCGACCTCACGAAGTGGTCGAAGGGCGGATGTAATGGTTAGCCAGATACTCAGCCCGGAGAGCACAATAAGGAAGATTCCAAAGCGGCCGCCAATGCTGCCGTATTCACTAATGATCTGTCGGTTGGTATTGGTTGGTAGCGCCACCACAACCGATCCATCGGCACGATTTAGCGGAAGCGCAACTATGCGCCAGGTGGTGTTTGGACCTCTCAGGTTGTAAACCTCAACCTCGAAGGGAACACCTTCGGTTGCCCTCACAACCTCAAGGGTGAAGCTTGAAAAGTTAGGTGTGATGCGTTGACTACCGGCCGATGAAACCAACCCAAGAAACTGCCTGCCCTGCGCATTCAAAATCGCGATGTAGTAGTCGCTGGGAAGTGATGGCAGAGTCAAATCACCATTGGCTACTCGGCGATCAAGCATCACCGGATTCTCAGATGCCAAGGTGGCGGCGGTGGCAATCAATAAGGTGTCGGTGTTGCGCTGCAGGTAGGTGCTAAGTAGTGCAACAGTTCCAGCGCTAGAGACGGTGAGGAGTAGCCCAATCAAACCAACTGACAGTGCGGTCAGTTTGGCTCTGAGGGATACTCGCTCCCAGCCCGACTGAAACTTGTTCTTCAACTAACTAACCCTTTGGACCCTTGAGCATGTATCCGACTCCGCGCTTGGTAATGATCAGCGGTTCTGTGCTTAGTGGGTCGAGTTTTTTTCGAAGATAAGACACGTAAGACTCAACAATGCCCATTTCGCCATTGAAGTCATATTCCCAAACGTGGTCCAAGATCTGAGCCTTGGTTAGCACGCGGTTTGGATTGCTGGCAAGGTATCGAAGTAGCTGGTACTCGGTGGGGGATAGCTCTACAACCTCACCCTTTACCGTCACCTCGTGAGCATCCTCGTTCATCTCTAGCTCGCCAACCCGGATCAGAGAGTGACCATCGGAGTCCTTGCCGGTTCTGCGCATGATTGCGCTGATGCGAGCCACAATCTCATCGAGGCTAAAGGGCTTGGTGACATAGTCATCGCCACCAACGGTGAGCCCGGTGACCTTATCCTCGGTCTCATCGCGAGCGGTGAGGAACAGGATTGGGGTCTCGATGCCCATCGAGCGAATCTTCTTGGTGACACCAAATCCAGAAATGTCTGGGAGCATCACATCTAGCAGCACGATATCTGGCTGGGTGTCGATGATTTTGGCAATCGCGTCGGTACCGTTTGGGGATGTGAGCACCTGGTGCCCAGCGAATCGCAGGCTTGCTGAAAGCAAGTCGCGAATGTTTGGTTCATCGTCAACTACAAGTACTTTTAAGCTATCCATCACGCAAGCATGAACTAGTTAGCTGGAAGATTCCTGAGAATTATCTGGATGTCTAAATCTCGTCTGCGTCCAAAATTTCATAGGAGTAACCCTGCTCCGCCAAAAAGCGTTGACGATTCTGGGCGAAGTCTTGCTCGACTGTGTCTCTGGCGACCAGGGTGTAGAAAGATGCTGAGCGGCCATCGGCTTTGGGCCTGAGTAGGCGTCCGAGGCGCTGTGCCTCCTCCTGGCGGGAGCCAAAGGCTCCAGAGATCTGAATTGCAACCGACGCTTCTGGCAGGTCGATAGAGAAGTTAGCGACCTTGGAAACCACCAACGCAGTGAGCTCGCCACGGCGGAATTTCGCAAATAGCTGCTCGCGCTCATCGACCGGAGTCTCTCCGGTGAGTTTAGGAAGCCCCAAGCCCTGCGATACCTCTTCGATTTGGTCGAGGTACTGCCCAATGATCAATGTCGGTTCGCCTTTGTGTTTGCGAAGTAGCGCTTTGATGATGGGCATTTTTGCATCGGCGGTTGCGGCGATTCGGAACCTGGCATCCTGATCGGCAATCGCGTAGTCCATGCGGACCTCATCCGGCAGGCTGACTCTTACCTCGTAGCAGCTTGCTGGAGCGATGTAACCCTGGGCTTCGATGTCCTTCCAAGGGGCATCAAAGCGCTTTGGTCCAATGAGGGAAAAGACATCTGACTCTCGACCATCCTCGCGCACCAAAGTTGCGGTTAGTCCAAGTCGTCTTCTTGCCTGCAGGTCTGCGGTCATTTTGAAAATAGGTGCGGGCAATAGGTGCACCTCGTCGTAAATGATCAAACCCCAGTCGCGAGCGTTTAGCAGTTCCAGGTGAGCAAACTCACCTTTTCGTTTGGTGGTCAGAATTTGGTAGGTGGCAATCGTCACCGGACCGATGTCTTTGGTTGACCCCGAGTACTCAGCGATGTCTTCTTCCCTAAGGGAAGTTCTGCTCAATAGCTCATCGCGCCACTGTCTTGCAGAAACCGTGTTGGTCACCAAAATCAAAGTGTTGGTTTTGATCTCTGCCATGGCTGCGGCACCAACCAAAGTCTTACCCGCACCACAGGGCAGCACGACAACGCCAGAACCACCAAGTTCAAACTTTGCCACGGCTTCTTTTTGGTAGTCGCGCAAGCGCCACAGGCTTTGGTCAAGCGAAATTTCAAACGGCGTTCCCGGCGTAAAGCCGGCATTGTCCTCGGCGGGCCAACCTAGTTTTAGTAGCTCCTGCTTTAGCTGACCGCGAGCCCAGTCTTTGACCCGGTAGGCGTTTTCTAGTCGCTCATCCAGTAACTCAGATATCTTTCGATTGCTGGCAACCTCAATCAAGATCGAAGGGGTCGAGCCGGTCAGGCGAAGACCTGTTTCATCGCGGTCAATAACCAACTTGCCATAGCGATCGATCGTGGAGCGAATCTCTCGCTCGACACCTTCGGGAACCGGATACTTGCTCCAGCTCTTCAGGGAGTCAATGATGAACTCGGCATCGTGACCTGCGGCCCTGGCGTTCCAAAGACCCAGTCGAGTGATGCGATAGGTGTGGATGTGTTCAGGGGCTCTCTCCAGCTCCGCAAAGATTGCGAGTTCGTGACGAGCGTCTTTAGCTTGAGGATGATCTGTTTCGAGCAGGACGGTGCGGTCGGATTGCACAATCAGCGGCCCAAGAGACATCCTTAAAGCCTAACTGAGCCAGACAGCCTGAATCCTTGAAAGTGGCAAGGTGCGCTCCGCTTCCTTTTCCACATCTCTGCCGCGGAATCGGCCACCGGCAATACCAAGTGGAGTCATTTCAATCTCGACAATGCCCTCCGGCATATCCACTCGGACACCAACCCGGAGTTTGTTCTTGAGTGCGAACTGCAACTGTCTTAGGTGGTCATCAGGGCTAGGTGCCTGGGCCTCTGCACTGAGTAGTGACTTAGCCTGCAGGCCAAAAAGATCAACAGTCTGCTCCTGGATGAATACCTGGGCGAGCCTTGGAGCTACCACCTTGCCGTCTTCGCCAAGCTGAATTACCGGATACCCGGCGTCCCGCAGGTTGAAGTAGATAAGGCTCGGGTTCAATCTGGAAACTAGGTGGTCATCCTCACCCTTGAGCATCAAAGCCGCCAGCCCATTCTCATTCAAGATCTGAGTGAGCAAAATAGGGTCGCTAGATTCCACCACCGACAGGCCATCTCCGGCGCGAACCGTCAGCTCGCCAAACTTCTTCTTGGCTTGGGCTAAAAGATAAGTAACCGGCTGCGGTAGCTCGGAACCTGAGAGCGTGAGTAAGACAGTTTCTATCTCTTTTGCGGTTATGCCCATCTCCATGGCGTGCAGAATCGAATTCAGGGACAAGCGGAAACGGCAGGCTAGGCCTAGATCCTCAGATTGTGCAAGCAGGTCAATTTGCTTGTGAACCGATGGAGCAAGTGGTCCCGGAGAGATGATGCTCAGATCTCCCTGAATGATGATGCGCGAAACTGGCTTTGGAAACTGATCCCAAACCAATTGACCAGCGTTAGCCAAATCGGCGCTCGCTGATTTGAATAAAGCCGTAGGTTCAAAATCGGACAGCAACCCCAGGATGTGTCCGAAGCGCAAAAGCTCAAGATCGTTTTGGTCAAACAGCGGGTACTGCTGACTGATCATGCCCGCTAGTGACCCTGATGTGATAACCACTTCGGGCAGATCCCAGACCTCGCTGGCTAGGCTGAACCAGCGCTGGGCTGGGTCGGCGTCCAGCCACTGCAGCCCCTTGATGGTGCAGACGTAGCGATTGTCGATTACATCAACCAACCCTGCTCGCCTTGCCAGCTGAAAGCGCAGCTGCAGCTGGGCGAGGTCCATCTTTAGAACCTGTGCCAAATCTTTGGCCTCGGCCGCGCGCAGACCGGCCTTTACAGCCTCCAGCCAATGCCTTTCGCAGGCAAAGAGAATCTCGGTGATGGCAAGTTGAGTCTCATAGTTGGCAAGTTCACTGCTTAGTAGCTCGTGCTTTACCGGCTTTAGCTTGATTGGCTGAAGTTCTTTAACTAACTCAACAGCGGATGCAAATCCGGCAGTGTTCGAAGCTAGATAAGTTTCCTGAAGCTTGGAGTTAGTTCCGCCTGATTTCAAGGCGGCCAACGACTCGCTATCTAGAAGACGAATGCGACGCTCTAGCTCCCGGCGTCCAACCATGGCTCGGGCGACATCAAACAGGTCGCCCAGCGAGGCAGCGGAGTTTCCAAGTGGTCGAAGGACTGCCTTGAGTTCGCCTTCGCCCATCTCGCGAAGCGCACTTGCTATCAGCAGTAATTCAGACAATTAGCTCCGATTGTTTTTGCCCCTGCGGGCGATTGAGGTGATCAGCATGCCGATAATCAGCAAAAAGCCAACCGGAAAACCAATTAGTGGCAGTTGCGCCATTAGAGCTGGAAGTTGATCTACGCCCAAAGCGGTCAAAATCAGGGTTGCGGCCATCGAAACAATCGAAAGCGCAATCACCCCGATCGCCATGTAGGCGAGGGTGACTTCAATTTGAGAACGCTTTGGAGAATCAGCCATCAGATAACTCTAACCTTTCAGATACACTTATCGCCGGTTAGTGGAAAGTAGGACGTATGCCAACCGGCAAAGTTAAATTCTTTGATGACGACAAGGGCTTCGGCTTCATCGCAGGCGATGATGGCACCGAAGTGTTTCTGCACATCTCGGCGCTACCCGCCGGCACATCAACCATTAAGCCTGGCTCACGAGTCGAATACGGCATTGCCGATGGCCGCAAGGGCGCTCAGGCACTTTCGGTGAGGGTGATTGAAGTTCCAACCATCACTCCAATGAACCGCAAGCCTGCCGAAGACCTAGCAATAATCACCGAGGACCTAATTCGTCTTTTGGATCAAATCGGCGGAAACCTAAAGCGCGGAAAATACCCGGAGAACACTCAGTCGAGCAAGGTAGCGCAGCTGTTGCGCAAGGTTGCTGATGAGCTCGAAGGTTAATCCAACCGAGTTAGCCCTTCAAGCTCTGCGCGAAACCACTGAGCTTGGACTGATTGGCGAATTTGTTTCCGAGTCGGAAATCGAAAAGAACGTAGTTGAAGTTCACTTTGCCTGCACGCTCAAGGAGTATCAGCACTGGCACTGGGTAGTAACCCTGACGCAACCAGACAAGCGCAATCCACTAACGGTTTCTGAGATCAACCTCTTGGCCTCTGAGAATTCTCAGCTTGCCCCGCAGTGGGTGCCATGGGCGGAGCGCTTGGCGGAATTTAGACGTCAGTTGCGCGCTGAGGGTAAGGCAAACAGCGATGCTGAAGCAGATGCACTAATTGAGGGTATGCACTCAGGATTTACGAACCATGAACCAGGCCAGGATTCCAAGCAAGATTCCAACGACGGCGGTGTGAAGCCACCAGTCAAGACCCGCGTTCGTCAGCGCAGGGTAAAACGCAATGAAGAGAATCAGGACCAGGACCCACAGTCCGGTTCCGACCAAGATAGCTAACCGGGTATTCACCTCGGCTGGCTGAGGTTCTGGATGTCGATCCGAAAACTTTACAAACAGCTTCGCCATTAGATTTGCTCCAATACATAATCCAAACAACCAATAAGCGCCTGCACATCGCTCGGTTCGGTAGCGACGAACGTCGCAACACGAATCTGATTTCTTCCGAGCTTGCGATACGGCTCGACATCGACAACGCCATTGGCGCGCAAAGTCTTGGTGATCAAACTGGCATCGATCTTCTCGTCAAAGTCGATGGTTACCACAACTTGCGAGCGGTGATCTGGGTTTGCGACATAGGCGGCTGCAACGGATGTTTTTTCTGCCCAGTCATACAAAAGCTTTGAGCTCTGCTTGGTTCTGGCATCCGCCCACTTCAAGCCACCGTTTTGGTTGATCCACTTGATCTGGTCATTCAATAGATACAGCGTCGCAATAGCGGGGGTGTTCAAGGTCTGGTTCAAGCGCGAGTTATCCAATGCGGTTTTCACGCTTAGAAATTCTGGAATGTAGCGATCGCCGGCAGCAATCTTTTCAATCCGCTCGATAGCCGCCGGAGATACCATCGCAAGCCAAAGCCCGCCGTCAGAGGCGAAGTTCTTTTGCGGAGCGAAGTAGTAGACATCGGTCTCGGAAAGTTCAAAGTCAATGCCACCGGCTGCGCTGGTTGCATCGGTGAGCATTAGCGAACCCTGGTCAGCACCCAGAACTCTGGTCACCGGGGTGACAACACCGGTTGAAGTTTCGTTGTGTGGGTAAACGTAGGAATCAATGCCGGCTTCGGCCATCAGTGCCGCTCGGGTGCCTGGCTCGCTGTTGATCACAGTTGGGGTCTTTAGCCAAGGGTTAGTAAGTGCGCTCGCGAACTTAGATCCAAACTCACCGTGAACCAGTGCTTGGGCTTTACTCTCCACGATGCTGAAGGCAGCCGCATCCCAAAATGCTGTTGATCCGCCGTTACCGAGCACTACCTCGTAGCCCTCGGGAGCCCGAAACAGATCGCTCAGGCCCGCGCGAATCTCACCGACGAGGTTCTTTACGGGGGCTTGCCGGTGGCTAGTGCCCATTAGGGCTGCGCCCTCGGTCATAAAGTTGCTGAATTGGCTAGCTCTGGTGCGAGATGGTCCACAGCCGAATCGTCCGTCTTGAGGGAGCAGTTCAGTAGGAATTTTGATCTCGGCCATGGGCCAAGTTTAGCTTTGATTTAGCATTAGTCTTGCTAAGCCAAAGGGGGCATCATGACGGATCTAATTGACACCACAGAGATGTATCTCAAGGCCATCTTGGAGCTTGAAGAAGACGGCATTATCCCAATGCGCGCTCGAATCGCAGAACGTCTTGATCACTCTGGCCCAACTGTTTCTCAAACCGTAGCTCGCATGGAGCGCGATGGTTTATTGCGAGTCGGAGACGACCGGCAATTGGAATTCACTGAAGCTGGTCGCCTCACTGCAGTTGAGGTGATGCGCAAACACCGACTAGCCGAGCGATTGCTTCTGGAAGTAATTGGTTTGGATTGGCACCTGGTGCACGATGAGGCCTGCCGCTGGGAGCACGTGATGAGTGAGGCTGTTGAGCGCAAGATTGCGCTTTTGCTTAGCGATGTAACTCACTCACCTTTCGGTATGCCGGTGCCGGGTCTGGAGCTTTTAGGGCTTACCGCAGCTAATCCCAGGTCCTGTAAGCCGATCTCTTCAGTTGGCTCTGGAGAGTATGAACTAATTCGCATTGGTGAACCGGTTCAGGTCGATCAAGAGTTCTTGCTTCAGCTTGCAGAGCTTGGCCTTGTGCCGGGTGCAAAAGTGGTTGTCACGGTCGAAAAAACTGGCTGGCTACTCAGCGCAACGTCCAAAACTGAGGGATTGCTGCTAGATGAATTGATTGCGTCACATCTTTTCGTTGGCTAGCAAATCCTCGGTTATACTCTTGACGCGGAAGTTCCAATGAAGTTTTCGGAGGATTCCTTTTGACCCATCCAACCGCAGAGGTTCAGCTGGTATCTCGTAAAGAGATGCGTAAGCAGCAGGCCCAGCCCAAGCGCGTTCGTCGCACTGGCAGTGTTCGCACGCCCGTGACGATGATCGCGACAATTGGCCTGCTTGCTACTTCCGTTCTCCCTTCCTACGGTTTTGACCCGGAGACCACCGCGCTTAGTGGGCTAACCCGCGACAACGCTTTGGTGCAATTCACAACGGAATCCCAAGGCCTATCAGTTGCAACTGTTCGTGCTGTCGAATTCTCGCGCGGAGACTACAAGCCTGCCGAAGCATCAGAATTTGAAGTCAAGACCTCCAGAAGTCGCACCTACACAGGAATGCTCGCTGAGGATTACTGGGCCAAGCCACGATTCAGCAACTTCAGCTCCGCACTTTTGATGAAGACATCCGCCGAATTGGTCGGTGTTCCATACGTTTACGGCGGCGAGACCCCAGCTGGCTTTGACTGCTCTGGCTACGTGCTGTTTGTTTACTCGCAGTTTGGCGTCCCACTGCCTCACAGTGTTTACCAGCAGTCCAAGCTGGGTGTAAAGATCGATATTGAGGATGCAGTTCCGGGTGACATCGTGGTTTTCAACGACTACAGCCACAATGGAATCTACGCGGGTAACGGTAACTTCTACCACGCACCACAGCCTGGTGACCGCGTGAAGCTAGCCCCAATCTTCACTCCTCGATTCCACATCATCCGCCTGGTTGACATCAACAGTTAATCGATACCAAAACTTCATTTTTTGTTTCTGCGTTTCTGCGCAGTTTTTTACTTGTCCGTCGTAATCTTCCATCAAGTGTTGGCTCGATTATTGGGGAGGAGGTGCAAGATGCCCAATGGTTTGCTCTCCAAGCACGGCAATTGGATCCATTTGCACCAGCATCCCTGTATATCTAGCCGGGAAATTTCGCGCGTCGCATTTTGCGGCGCGTTTTTTATTGCCCGGCAGTCACACCGAAATCCCGCAGGCCGTGCGGGTGGTTTCGATAAAGGAGCAGTCAGTTGCGCACATTAGTCCTAAACGCGGGTTACGAACCGCTAGCCGTGGTGTCATTCAAGCGAGCTTTGATCTTGGTGCTGAACCAAAAGGCCACCATTCTTGCCGGTGCTGAGAAGGGTAAGGTCCACAGCGCAGATCGCGAGTTCGAGTTACCAACCGTGATCCTGCTGCAGCGCTACGTAAGAATTCCAGGCTCACGGAAGATCCCGGTTTCAAGGCGAGGAGTCCTGAGAAGGGACAGTCACCGCTGCGGCTACTGCGGTAAGACTGCTAACACGATTGATCACATTCTTCCTAAATCTCGTGGAGGAGCCGACAGCTGGGAAAACCTAGTTGCCTGCTGCCTACGCTGCAATAACAACAAGAGCGATAAGACTCCGGCAGAGATGGGCTGGGAACTCAAGGTCACACCCAAGATGCCTAGCGGTTTGATTTGGACGGTTCGTGGAGTTGAAAAAGAAGACCCGCAGTGGGAGCCGTTTTTGGGGATGCAGCGCCAAGCTGCATAAGTGGCCTCGATAGGAATCGAACCTACGACACACGGTTTAGGAAACCGTTGCTCTATCCACTGAGCTACGAAGCCAAAAAGCTACTACTAGGTTACTCGCAATTGCCAGTTGGATTTTGGCTTGATAACTGTTTAGCTGGCGGCCCGAGAGCCAACCGAGGATTACAGAGTTTCGCTCTTAGGATTTGCGCGTGGAAGCGCACGCTATCATCCGCGCTTGGCGCGATGAACTTTCGGGAATTGGTGGAACCAACCCCTTAGTTTCGTTTGAGCTTTCCAGCTTCGGTCAGGTGGACCTTGCTAGATCCCACCCAGGGGGTCTTGCTCAGCTAGTTACCTCCAGAAGCACAACGCTCAGCAACCTGGTTCGTGATGGAGTCGCCCAGGCTCGAGCTCACAGCACGGTGCGTCGCATAAAACTCAAAGCGGCAAGAATCCAAGACAACTTTGGCATCGCATCAATTTTCATTGCCGGTGGTTTGGTACAGGATCTCGACAGCGGTCAAAAGCTCCCGATTTTGCTTTGGCCAACCCACCTAATTTCCAAGGGTGAAGACTACGAAATTCGAATCGACCCAAGACCGCAGTTGAACCCGGCGGTTTCAAAACTAATCAGTTCGGTCAGAAAGAGTTTCAGCCCGAATGACCTCTTGGCAGTCTCGGTTGGACAGGGCGATCTAATTCCGCTTTCGGTTTTGTCTTTGGTTTCTGAAATTCTGTCGGGCCAAAGAGTTGAAATTGAAAAGCTTTTGGTGCTGGGAAACTTTGTGCCGGATCTTCTAATGACCCAGTTGCAGGAGTACTCGCTCGACGAGTCAATTTCAAACTTGCTAACTGGCGAGGAAGAAGTTCCACTACTGACTTCGACTCACGAAGTGGTTTTGGTCGCAAACGCCGACAACTCACAGCGAGAGGTCTTGACCAGGGCCCTAGCGGGCAATTCCTTTGCGGTTGAAACACTGCCGGGTTGTGGCTATCTGCAGACCGCGGTGAACCTAGTTGCAAATCTTGCCTACGCCTCAAAGCGAGCACTGATTATTGGACCCAGGCAGCAGACCTTGGATGAAATGGCAGAACGTCTTGGTGCCGCAGGCCTTGCTGGTCTTGCCATCCGTGAATCTCACAGTTGGACCGATGCGGTGAGTGCAATTTCTCGGAATGAGAAAGCCCAACCCGTTGCCCTCGCTGACGCTTTGTCTGCCAAGAAGCAAGCAGAAGCTCAAATAGCAAAGTATTTCGAGCTGGTGGGTCATCCAGACCAAGAGCTTAATGTCAGTTTGATCGACGCAATGCGAGAGCTGGCAGCGCTGGCCGGCAAGCCGGTGCCAGCTGTAAACAACGCAAGAATTCGCACAGATCTTTTGCCTGGACTTTCCGAGACCGCGCTCCCAGCTCTTCGAAATGCCTTCGAACTCGAAGTGTTTAATTACGGACCGCAAGACTCACCTTGGTTCGCTGCTCGCTTTGAAAACCAGCTTGAGATAGATGCTGCACTTAGTGCGGTTAGGTCAATCTCCGGCGAGGAATTCCGGACCCTTCGCTACCAGATCAATCGGTACCTGGGCGATCAAAAGCTGGTTCAGTGCGAAAGCGTCGAGCAGTGGGCAAGACAGCTGCGGTTACTCCTTGGTATACGTGAGACCCTGGATAAGTTCCTACCTTCAATCTATGACCGATCGCTTGCCCAGATGATTGAAGCAACCGCACCTAGAACTGAGCGCGGCCAGCTCTCAGGTTCACAGCGTCGCAGATTCAAAAAACTCGCTAAAGAATTCATTCGCCCGGGTGCATCGATAAGCAACCTATATCTTTCGCTCCAGCTTGCGGAGCAGCAGCGAATTGGTTGGCTGGAGCTCAACCAAACCCAGGCCCCGCCGACGGTTCCGCTAGGGCTTAGCGATGTTCAGGAAAAGTACGAGCGAATCACCTCGGTGCTGGATCTGTTGCAGCGCCACCTTGACCCAAATCCAGACATCGAACTGTTGACTCGATTGAGCCTTGATGACCTTGAGGCTAAGGTCAATGAACTTGCCTCCAAGACCGAGATTCTCGATCGACTGCTGGAGCGTGAACCAAAGGTGGCTCAGCTTGAACAGCTAGGGCTCGGATCTTTAGTTGTGGAGCTGTGCAAACTGCATCCAAGTCTTGAGCAGGTTGAGAGCGAATTTGAATTGGCCTGGTGGCAGTCTGCACTTGAGGCGATCGTGAATCGTAACCCGGCCATCCTGCAGTACTCAGCAACTGAGATTGCAAAGCTGGAAACCGAATTCGAACGCTGTGCAACGCAACTGATTGACCACGGAAACGCCGAGGTTAAAGATCGTTTGGGTAAGCGCTGGACCATCGCAATTACCAAGCACCCAGCCCAAGCCGACAAACTTCGCAATCTACTTAGAGCCAGAGAGCTCAACCTCAAATCCGGATATCAAGAAGCTGGACCGCTGTGGAATGCGCTGGCTAGCGCGGTACTGCTATCTCCCTATCGCATGCACGAGTTGGCTAAGGACGAGATATTTGATGTGGTGATTATTCTGGACGCCGCTTCCACCGCCATGGCGGAGGCACTTCCAGCAATAGCTCGAGCAAATCAGGTGATTGTTTTTGGTGATCCGACCCTTGCACTGGTTGAGGACTTTGACACAGTGGCAAGGCCAAATCAGGGCCATGTTGCTCCAAAGCGTGAGTCAAGCTATGACGCAATTTCGAAGCGCTTCGGGTCAATCTCCATCACCCACAGCTATCGCACCGAGGGTCAAGTTTTGGGCAGCTACCTAAACCAAAACTTCTATAGCGAGCGTTTGATTTTGGAACCGGCAGCCGGGCAGCTGTTTGGTTCTCACAACTTCGAACATGTTCAAATTCTTGAGGGGGCAGTTGCAACCTCGACTATTGAAGGTGCCACCGAGTCGATGGACGCTGAGGTAGCTAAGGTCGCAGAACTGGTGCTAAACCACGCCAGGTGGACGCCTGAGCAGTCGCTCTGCGTTGTTACCGCGTCCGCAGCACACGCCGACCGCATTGAACAGTCGGTGGCTTTAGCGCTGAAGGATCAGGCAAATCTCGCAGAGTTCTTTGACGCCCACGGTCGCGAGCGTTTCCAGGTCGCCACAATGAGCCAGTTCACCCACCGACTCGCAGATCGAGTTATCTTCTCGGTTGGTTTTGGTAAAACTCCAGAGGGTCGAATTTCGGGAACACTTGGCGATTTCAATTCGGAATTCGCCTCCCACTGGATGGTCAACACGATCGTGTCTGCAAGAAAACGACTGACCGTGGTCTCTTGCTACAACTTCGAGGACTTTGCTGCCGGAAAACTTCCGGATAATCAAAGCTGGCTAAAAGACCTAATCGCTCCAAGTTTCCTAAGCGATATTCGAAGTGGCGAACCAGACCCACTTTTGGCAGACCTTGCCAGAAGGTTGGAAAAGATTGGTTGCAACGTCGCACTGAACTTTGGCGATCGAATTGGGCTCGCGGTGTCGCTCGGGAACAAAGCGGCTGTGATCGATGCCGACTGGGCGCTTAGAGGCGAGAACTGGGACGAGAAGCTTTGGCTCAGGCCAGGACTTTTGCGTGCGATGGGCTGGACCTACATCCGCGTCCACGCCCTTGAAATCTTCGCCCAGCCGCAAGAGGTAGCTAATCGAATTGCCAAGCAATTGGGCCTTGATCTTGAGCGTAAAGCGCAACCACTATTTGAGGACAAGGCTTTTGAGGACACCGGTCGTGCCTGGGGAGACCCGGATGACAATAACGACAATCGTCTAAATGACGAGCGCCCACCGCATTGGGGTTAGTCGCTGGCAGAGCTAGAAGGCTGTGAGTCAGTTCGATAGAAACCGGATCCTTTGAAGCTGACTCCAAGATTGCCAAATTGCTTGCGCAGTTCACCCTTGCACTTTGTGCAGCTGGTCAAAGCAGCATCTGAGAAAGACTGTTGAATCTCAAATGCATGTTCACACTCTTTGCAGACGTATGAATAAGTTGGCATGTTTCCTCCGAGAAGATTTTAACTGATTGCCGATGCGCGAAAGTGATGGATTGCTGTTGGCGTAACAGCACCGGTCACCCAAACATCGTGAGCTTCTGCTGGGATTGCCGCCAGCACCTCTGAGTCAAACACCACCGCGTAGCGCGGGATGCCCGTAACTGACAAGAGCGCTCGGTCGTAGAAGCCCTTACCTTTGCCAAGTCTGTTACCGACGCCATCCACAGCCAAAGCTGGGACAAGAATTAGTTCGCACTCGGAAATATCGCTAGCCTCGCCCTGCGGCTCCAAAATGCCATGGCTGCCCGGTTCCAAATCCCCAGAAGCAAATACCAATTCATCACCTGAGATTCTTGGCAAAAGCAAAGTCTTGCCCATCGCAATCACCCAGCTGTTGAACTCTTCGACATCGGGCTCATTGGCAAGTGGCTGATAGCTGGCTATCACGCTTGCATTGAGCTCAAGGGTGAGTCGCACCAGATTGGCTGCAAGTCCTTCCGAAGACTGAGGCCTAGCCGCAAGGCAGCGCTGTCTGATCTCAGATTTGCTTTCGAGGGATTCCATAGAGGTAATCTTGCCAGCGTGAACCCATTTCGCCCAATCGCCCATGGAGCAATCTCGCTTCGTCCAGTCGGACGAAGAGATTATTGGCGCTTGCAGCAGCTGCTTACTCAAGACCGAGATTGGCTAGAGCCCTGGGAGGCAACCACACCGGGACTTAGAACCGTGGTGAATGCCCGCTGGATGATTTCCAGTCTGAGAGCGCAGGCCAGGCGCGGAACCGGGTATGGGTTTGTGATTTTGAAAGATGGCTTGGTGGTGGGTCAACTCAATGTGGCCAATGTTCAACACGGGTCAGTGTCCTCGGCAACAATCGGTTACTGGATCGCAAAATCCACCGCGGGGCAAAACATCATGCCGACCGCTGTCGCATTAGCGATTGATTTTTTGATGGATGACGTAGGGCTCCATCGAGTTGAAATTGACATTCGGCCGGAGAATTTGCCAAGCCTCCGAGTTGTTGAAAAATTGGGTCTCAGGCAAGAAGGTCTAAAGGAACGCTTCATTCATATCGATGGTGCATGGCGAGACCACAAGATTTTTGCCATCACAGCGGAGGAAAAAACCGGCTCGATGTTGAACCGACTGGCGAACACGCGCTCTGAATAACGCCGTTTGGGAACCCCTAGGCATATCTTGAAGCTATGGAAAATTCGGTGGGCTTGGGTGGAATCACTTTGGTGGTTGCGGCCATTGTCTGGTTGGCGATTTTCGTCCCAGGATTTTCCAAGCGATCTGAACTCAGAGCCAACTCCAGCATCGTAAAGCGCGACGTCAAAGTTGCCCAGGCAAAGTTGCCGATGACTTCGGATGAGAAGCTAAATCGCCTAGTCAACACTCAACGATTTTTCTCGGTGCTGTTTGCGATTTTCCTTATCGGCAGCATCTCCGCGGCCTTGGCAGCAACAACAAACGCCGGCTGGTGGGTGCTTTCTATAGCGGTTGGGATTCTTGCGATTTTGAGCATCTTGGTCTCAAGGGCGGCGTCGGTCCAGGCGTCATCGCTCGCGTCTAAACTTCACCGCACTCGCCAAGAGCTGAGAAAGAAAGCCTCCACAAAGCGACCGCTTCTTGAGAATCGCGATTGGGCACCAAACCCAATTCCTGCTCCGCTGAACCAGCCAAAGGTTGGAGAGCTAGTTAACAACCTGGCCGATGTAGTCGAGATTCAAAGACCTGCAAATATTTTGCAAAGTAAAGAATTAGACGCGATACTCGCAAGACGCCGCGCAATCTAATTCTGGCGTTAAGCTAAAACACAGTTAACCCCCAATACAAAGACAAATGGAGCGCGCAAAACAATGGGACTTTTAGACGACGTAAAGAGATTTTTTCAAAAGACTTCTGCGGTAACCGTAAAGGAAGCTGGCATTCTTGCTGACGAGGCAGGCAAGGCCGCGACCAAGGCTGCTGAAGATGCACGTAAGGCTGGCACCAAGTTTGCTGCTGAGGCCCTAGCCGAGGTAGAGAAGGCAGCTAACGCTGTTGCAAAGGGAGCTTCAGCTGCAAAGAAGAAGACCACCACCGCAGCCAAGAAGCCAGCAGCCAAGAAGCCAGCGGCTAAGAAGCCTGCTGCCAAGAAGCCAGCAACGGCTGCCAAAAAGCCTGCGGCTACAAAGACCACCGCAGCAAAGAAGCCTGTAGCAAAGAAGCCAGCAGCTAAGCCTGCTGCCAAGGCGACCACTGCAGCGAAGAAGCCAGTTGCAAAGAAGCCTGTAGCAAAGAAGCCAGCTGCTAAGCCTGCTGCCAAGCCAGCGGCTGCTAAGGCGACCACTGCAGCAAAGAAGCCAGTTGCAAAGAAGCCTGTAGCGAAGAAGCCAGTTGCAAAGAAGCCAGTTGCAAAGAAGCCTGTAGCGAAGAAGCCAGCGGCCAGAAAGCCTGCAGCTAAGTAATTAGTTCAGAACGTATCCCACCGATTCGGTGAGGGTCGGGTGCTTGAAAACAAACCCCGTCTTCTCGAGTCGGTGGGATTTCATTTTCTGTGAGCAAAGTAAAAGCTCATCGGCTGCTTTGCCGATCAACAGTCTCATTGCAAATGCTGGAACCTTGAGGAGCGTAGGTCTGTGAAGTCGACGACCCAGCTCCTTGATGATCTGCTCGCAAGTTGCAGGTTCAGGAGCAGTCAAGTTGTATGCACCTGATGCGGTTTCGTTTTCTATCAGGTGAATGATTGCTCGGGCCTCGTCTTCAAGTGAGATCCATGCCCACCACTGCTTACCTGAGCCAAGTGCTCCGCCAATGCCGAGTTTGATCAGTGGCAAGAGCTTTCCCAGCGCACCGAGTTTCTTGCTCATCACCATGGTTGTTCTAACTAGCACAACACGGGTCCTGGCCAGCTTGGCTGACTCTTCCCATTGGTAGGCAAGATCGGCTAGAAATCCTTCACCCTTTGGTGATGACTCGTCCAGCCATGCATCCCCCTGGTCGCCGTAGATTCCAGATGCTGAGCCAGAGATCAAAACCTGTGGTGGATTAGGGCAGGCGTTAATCGCATCGACCAGCGTCTTGGTGGAGTCGAGCCGGGAGGCAATCAATTCTTTTTCATACTTTTTGGTCCAGGGGATTTTCCCTGTGGTCGCGCCGGCCAGGTTGATAACCGCATCGACATCTGACAGAGCAGCTGGTTCAAGCGGGGCAAGTCCCGGGCTCCAGGAAAGCTCTTCGGCAGAGCGGGCTGGACGGCGCACCAGTCTCACAACTTGGTGGCCTTGGGCTTTTAGTTGCAGGTTTAATTCGGTGCCAATTAGGCCGGATGCTCCGGAAATAAGGACTTTCACTGAGCTCCCTCGCAATCTTGTATTAATACTTACAATTGGTGTCGGACGATTATTCCGCTCTAGCGGAATTGGAATGGAAATAATGCAGGTAGAGCTCTGGGTCTGGGCAGTTACGATCGCCGTTCTAAGCGTTATTTTGGTAACGGACTTTGTTGTCCAGCTTCGCCGCCCTCACGAGCCAACCTTCCGCGAGTCTGCAATTCAGGTCAGCGTTTACATCTCGCTGGCACTGCTATTTACCTTCGTGGTCGGTGGAGTTTGGGGCCCGCGGTACGCGGCTGAATACATTGCCGGCTGGGTAACCGAGTACAGCTTGTCGGTGGACAACATCTTCGTATTTTTGATCATCTTCACTCAGTTCGCGGTGCCAAAGCGGCTGCGCAGCCAGGTGCTGCTGATCGGTATCGCGATTGCGCTGATCCTGCGCTTCATCTTCATCATTCTTGGTGCCGCCTTTATTGAGCGCTTCAGCTGGGCGTTCTACGTCTTTGGAGCATTCTTGATCTTTACCGCCATCAAGCTGGTTCTCGAGACCTTCCACAAGGGCGAAAAAGACAACAGTGAACCTGGTGGAATGACCAAGTTCGTTTCCAGATTCATTCCAACCACCACCGAGTACCACGACGACAAGTACCGCATCAAGCAAAACGGCAAGTGGGTATACACCCCGCTCTTGTTGGTCATGATCTCAATTGGATTTACCGACATCCTGTTCGCGCTCGATTCAATCCCGGCCGTTTACGGACTTACCAATGAGCCATACATCGTGTTTGTGGCAAACGCCTTTGCACTTTTGGGTCTTCGCCAGCTCTACTTCTTGCTCGGTGGCCTCATGGAGCGATTGAAGTACCTTTCAGTTGGCCTGAGCATCATCTTGGCTTGGATTGGTGTGAAGCTGGTTGTGCATGCGCTTCACAAGAACGAGCTGCCATTTATCAATGGCGGTAAGCACGTTGAGATCATTCCGGAGATTTCCACCGAGCTATCACTAGCGGTAATCATCATCACCTTGGTGATCACAACTATCTGGTCGCTTGCCGTCACCGGCAAGAATTCCAAGAAGAAGGCTTAGCTCGAACGCTTTGCTGTTCTAGTAATCAAAAGTGATGCAATCAGCGTGAAAACGATGAAGACCACTGAAACCAGAAGCGCGGCTATTGGGTTGACTATGTCAATCGCAATGCCTGCTAACGCACTTCCGGCGGAGAATCCAACCAGCTGACCGGCTGTTGTCCAACCGTAGGCCTCAACGGTCTCGCTCCCAGAGGTGCCGGTGGCAATCATTAGTGAGAGCGTTCCAAGCACAGGTGCCACCCCGAGCCCGGCGATAAACAGGCTAATTGCTGCCCAGACTGGATTCTCTGGGGCTATCAAAATGGCTGAATAACCAACCAGGGAAATTACTATGAACACAGCTAGTGCGTTCGGACCTTTAAATCTTGGAGCAATTAGCAAACCGCCAACGATCGAACCAAGTGAGAAAACAGCAAACATTAAGCCAGCCAGAGTCTTACCAAATAGTGCTACAGACCCAACCTCGACTCCGGCAAAGGAGCCAACAAACAATAGCCCCAGCACTGTCACGGCGGCAACCCTCGGGTTGCGCAGTGCCTTGCCCAGGGCATTCAAATTCTTCGGAATCTTGATCGAGCCAACGGACTTATTCAATAGGAACCAGATGGTGCCGAAAACTTGAATCAATGCGACGGTAAACAACATCGGTACGTTGCCAAAGCTAGCCGCCACCAAGGTTGCCACCAAAGGTCCAAGCACCCAAATGATCTCCTGGGAGGTGGCATCAAGTGAATACAGTGCCGGCATTAGCTTCTTCGGGGTGATCTGCGGGTAAATCGATCTTGCCGCAGGCTGAATAGGCGGCGATGAAAAGCCAACTAGAAACGAAAGCGCCACTAACCAAATTGCTTCCGGAGGCACAAATGCCAAGCTAACAAGCGCAGCGACCGAGATCGATGTGCTGATGATGATGACTCTTCGCATCCCAAAATCCGCCATCAGCCGTGCCAACAGTGGGCCCGAAATGCTGGCGCCAATGGTTTCAGCACCCAGAGCAATTCCAGCAATTGCGTAGGAGCCGGTAACCGCCTGAATATGGATGACAAATGCGATGCTGAGCATGCCGAATGGGAAACGCGCAAATAGCTGCGAGATCAAAACCGCAATTGCCTCTGGAGCCGCTTTTAGCGCATAAATGCCCAGAGCCACTTAATCCCCTAAATCCAAGAGGGCAGCCACATTTGTATTCGCCAGTACCAGTGGGGGACCGGCAATCCCATCCAAAGGGATGCGAAGAATGCTGCCAGGACCAAAGTTACCACTACGAAGAGTGTTATTGCCCACTCGCGTTCCGCAGCCCTGCGAAGCACCACACCTTTGCGCCAGAAACTTTGCAGGGCATAGCTCAAAGCCAATAGCAAAAACGGCGTGAAGACCACTGCATAGAACTGGAAGGTGGTTCGACTCAGGTAGATCAGCCAAGGTGCCCAGCCGGCTAGGAAAGCGATGAAGATTGCCCCCGAAGCAATATCCGCCTTTTTGAAAAACCGCACACCAACCCAAATCATCGCCAAAACGGAACCGAGCCAAATCAACGGGTGTGGCAATGGCGTGATGGCGATGCTGCAGCTTTCTAGCAGGCCGCAGTTTTCCCCGGTGAAGCTATCGAAATAGAACGCGGTCGGTCGAATATTCAATAGCCACTGCAATGCATTGGCGGCATAGGGATGCTCGGCACTTAGGCCGGTGTGGAAACTGTAGGCATTGGTGTGATATTTCCACAGCGCGATAAGCCAGTTCTCATTTGCTTCGCGGCCCCAACCGCCCTGACTCAAAATCCAGCCGGACCAGCCGGCAACATAGGTGCAAAGCGCGATAGCCAGCATCGACAAAGCATTGAGTGCGGCTTGTAATACTGCCGGCATTACCTTTAGCCCCAGGCGATGCCTCGAAATCCAGTCGGCAATAAAGCTGTAGAGACCAAATGCTGCCAAAAAGTAAAGTCCAGACCACTTCACCGAGGAAGCAACCCCCAGGGTCAGAGCCATTGCCCAAAGCCAAGGTCGCAGAGAGAGCACAAAGTCCCGCTTCAACACCGCGGCTTTGTTCAAAGTTCGAGAGATCGCGGCCCGATCTCGAAGCAGGAAGTAAAAAGCCAGCAGAACAAAAAACGCGAGGATTCCATCGAGGATCGAGGTCCTGGACATCACAATCGATTGACCCTCGATGGCCAAGAACAATCCTGCGAGAGCTGCAAAGACTCGATTGCCGATTAATAGTCTGGCTGCGGCAATAATCAGGGGAATTGCCAAGGTGCCAAGCAGTGCGACTGAGAATCGCCAGCCAAAGCTCGAGTCCGCTCCAAATAGCTGCATACCGAGCCAGATGATCCACTTACCAACCGGTGGGTGGACAACATAGGCACCATCTTGCATAAAGCCGGATACGTCCCCAGCTTCAAAGGCGGTATTCGCACCATCCGGCCACTGCTTCTCATGGCCGAATAACCCGAGGGTAAAGGCATCTTTTACGTAGTAGGTCTCGTCGAATACCAATAGCTGCGGGTTCGCAAGATTGCCAAATCTAAGCAGTGCTCCCAGCGCGGTGATCAGCAGGGTGCTGATAGGAGTAAAAAAACGGCTGGCAGCTGCGCGTTTGGTCAATGTAAGCAGCCCGTAAATCACCCTTAGATGCTAGTTTGCTTAGCGTGTTGATTCTTGCTGCGACTCCCATTGGTAATCTCTCTGACGCCTCTCAGCGTCTTAGGGATGTGCTCACATCAAGTGAGCACATTGCCGCGGAGGACACCAGAACCCTCAAGCAGCTGGCCTCAGGACTGGGAATTCGTCTTCACGCTAGGCTCTACAGCCTTCACGAGCACAGTGACCTTGAGCGCACCGCGCTTTTGGTTGAGATTGCCCGTGATCACGATCTATTGGTGGTCTCAGATGCCGGAATGCCAACCATCTCTGACCCGGGCTACCAATTGGTGCGTGACTGCGCGCAAGCGGGAATCGAGATCATCGCAATCCCTGGACCGTCTGCAGTTATCTCGGCGCTCGCTGTCTCCGGATTACCGACCGACCGATTTAGCTTCGAAGGCTTTCTCCCTAGGAAACAGGGCGAGCGAGTGCGGGTGTTTACCAGCCTCAAAGATGAAGCCCGCACCATGGTGTTTTTTGAAGCTCCGCATCGAATTCACGAGTCACTGGTGGATGCGGCATCCGTGTTTGGGGAAGAGCGTCTCGGAACAGTTTCACGCGAGCTCACAAAAAAGTTTGAGCACACCGAGCGAGGAACGCTCGCCGATCTAATTGTCTGGGCCACTAGTTCCCCAAAGGGTGAAATGGTTCTGATCATCGCTGGCGCTGCGCCAAAAACCTTCGACATTGCAGATCTTGGACAAAAAGCCTTGGCACTAGCAGCCTCTGGAATGGGCCTAAAGCAGGCTTGCGCGGACCTTGCAGAAGCCAGCGGTGCGTCAAAGAGCGCAATTTACGCTGAAGCGCTTTTGCACAAACCCTAAGATATCAAGGGTGTCCAAGTCCTTTTATGTAACCACCCCCATCTTCTACGTGAACGATGCCCCTCACATTGGCCACGCCTATACCGAGGTGGCCTCGGATGTGCTGACCAGATGGCACCGCTCCAGGGGTGAGAACTCGTTCCTACTCACCGGAACCGATGAGCACGGTGAGAAAGTTTTGCGCACCGCACTTGGAAACAACACCGACCCGAAGAGCTGGACTGACAAGTTGGTGACCGAGTCTTGGTTGCCACTTTTGGAAACCATCGACATCGACAACCAAGACTTCATTAGAACTACCGAGCCTCGCCACGAGAAGGCTGTGCAGCTGTTTTTGCAAAAGCTTTACGACACCGGTTTTATCTACCAGGGCTCATTCCAGGGCAATTACTGTGTGGGCTGCGAAGAGTACAAAAACGAATCAGATTTGATTGATGGCACTGGCGACTTCTCTGACCAAAAAGTCTGCGCCATTCATTCCAAGCCGGTTGAGCAGCTGAACGAAACCAACTACTTTTTCAAGCTCAGCGAATTCCAAGATCGCCTGCTGGCTTACTACGAAGCAAACCCAACCTTCATCCAGCCAGAAAGCGCCAAGAACGAGGTCGTGTCGTTCGTGCGCTCTGGCCTGAGCGACCTCTCAATTTCAAGGTCCAAGGAAAGATTTGACTGGGGAATTGACATTCCTTGGGACGATCAGCACATCACCTACGTTTGGTTTGATGCGCTGCTGAACTACATCACGGCAATTGGATACGGGTCTGACGAAGACAAGCTCAACTCGCTCTGGCCAGCAGATGTCCAGGTGGTTGGAAAAGACATCCTTCGCTTCCACGCTGTTATCTGGCCAGCAATGCTGATGGCTGCGGGTCTTTCGCCAGCCAAGCAGGTATTTGGCCACGGTTGGCTATTGGTCGGCGGCGAGAAGATGTCTAAGTCCAAGCTCACCGGTATTGCGCCAACTCAGATCACTGACATCTTTGGCTCGGACGCATTCCGCTACTACTTCATGAAGGCAATTGGATTTGGTTCTGACGGTTCCTTTAGCTGGGAGGACCTAAGTGCTCGATACAACTCCGAGCTCGCAAATGGTTTTGGAAACCTTGCCTCACGAGTTATCGCGATGATCAATAAGTACTTTGATGGAGTGGTCCCTGCTCCAAGCGACTACCAAGAAGCAGACCTCGCTATCCAAAAGGTTGCCCAGGAGGCAGTGGATGGTGCAAATGCAGCAATCGACAAGGTTGCAATTCACGAGGCGATTGCCAAGGTTTGGACTTTGGTTGATGAGCTCAACAACTACATCACCGTGCAAGCCCCCTGGGTTTTGGCGAAAGATGAAGCAGATCGCGATCGTTTGGCAACCGTGCTTTACACAACCGCCGAGGGACTTCGCCTGCTTGCAGTATTGCTGAACCCAATTGTTCCTAAGGCAGCTCAGAAGCTTTGGGCTTCAATCGGCACCGGCCTTGGTGAGCTCTCAGGGCAGCGGATCCAGCAGGCGGCCTGGGGATTGCTTCCAGCCGGCACAAAGCTAGGTGAGCTGGAGGTTTTGTTCCCTCGCGTAGAGGAACAATGAGCGAACCGATTCGCACCAGAAACTCTTATGACGGTTTAGATAACCGCCCGGTTTACTACCCCGATTTACCAGAACCACTTGAGGTTGGCACCTACGACAACCACACGCACCTGGAAATTGCCGACGGTGAGCACCCAATGTCGGTCGCCGAGCACCTAGAGAGAATGCGGCAGGTGAATATGCTCGGAGCGGTTCAGGTTGGCGTAACCCTTGAGAGTTCTATCTGGTCTGCCGAGGTGGCGAAGTCAGAGCCAATGCTTCTGGCAGCGGTTGCGCTTCACCCAAATGAAGCACCGCTTTATAAGACCCGCAAAGAACTAGACGACGCTATTGCCGGCATCGCAGAGCTCGCAAAGTTGCCGAGGGTTCGCGCCATCGGCGAGACCGGCCTAGATTTTTTTAGAACCCAGGGTGATGCAGAGCTTGAGGCGCAGGCCTACTCATTTGAGCAGCACATTGCGATAGCCAAAGAGAACGATCTTGCGCTGATGATTCACGACCGCGAAGCTCACGCTGAGGTAGTAGAAACCCTCAAGCGAGTTGGAGCACCACAGCGGACCGTGTTCCACTGCTATTCGGGTGATGTTGAACTTGCTGAAATTTGCCAGCAAAACGGTTGGTATTTGTCTTTTGCCGGCAACATCACCTTCAAGAAGAATCAGCACCTCAGAGATTCACTTCTGGCGGTGTCCCCTGAGCTCTTACTAATTGAAACCGACGCACCATTTTTGACCCCGGAGCCTATGCGCGGAAGACCAAATGCGCCGTATCTTGTGCCGCACACGCTGAGATTCATAGCCGCACTGTTGGGCTGGGATGAGGCAAAAACCGCAATGCAAATCAATGCCAATACCGAGCGGGTCTATGGGCTTTGGTCTGAAGGACTTAGCTAATGCTGGGTGCAGGTGAAATCCGTCAACTGGCGGAGAAATTAGATATTCGACCAACTAAAAAGCTAGGTCAGAATTTTGTCATCGACCCAAACACCATTCGCAGGATTGTTTCGGCAGCGGAACTAAGTAGTGATGACCTGGTGGTTGAAATCGGCCCGGGGTTAGGTTCCCTGACTCTTGGAATTCTAGAAATCGTTCCAAAGGTAATCGCAGTCGAGATCGACCAGCGCTTGGCGGAAGAGCTTCCTAGCACGATCGCAAAGCACGCACCAGGTAGAGAGCTCGAACTAGTAGTTGCAGATGCTCTCAAGGTAAAAGAACTGCCTGGTGCCCCAACCGCGTTGGTTGCCAATTTGCCATACAACATATCGGTTCCGGTACTACTTCACTTCATGAGCCAGTTCCCATCTATTCAAAAGGGATTGGTGATGGTGCAGGCTGAGGTCGCGCATCGATTGGCAGCTGCTCCAAATAGCAAGGAGTATGGCGTTCCATCTTTGAAAATGGCTTGGTATGGACCTGCTCGTTTGGCGGGCAATATCGGTAGAAACATCTTTTGGCCGGTGCCGGGAGTCGACAGTGCTCTGGTGTATTTCCAAAGAACCATTGAACGCGATCCAGCCCTTCAGAAGCCAACCTTCACAGCCATCGATCAGGCGTTCTTACAGCGTCGCAAAACCCTTCGCCAGGCACTTGCCGGTTGGGCCGGCTCTGCCTCAGAAGCAGAGGAAATCCTGATCCGCGCAGGCGTCGACCCACAGGCCAGAGGCGAGCAGCTAAACATTGAGCAGTTCATTGCGATTGCGAGCGCAAAGTGATTTGGGCAGCAGCGCAGGGCAAAATCAACCTGTATTTCCAGGTTGGAGACCTGCAACCAGATGGCTATCACCCGGTCGTCAGCCTGTACCAAGCTCTTGATCTTCAGGAACGCGTTGGTGTTGAACCAAGCGATTCCTGGGAGGTTCGAGTTGTTTCAGATCTTCCTAACCTTGGGGAAATCCCACTCGATGAATCCAACCTCGTGGTCAAGGCAGCAAAAGCCCTAGCAAAATTTGCGGGCATTGAGAATCCGCAGCCGATGCGATTTGAGATTCAAAAGCAGGTGCCGGTGGCAGGTGGCATGGCTGGCGGTTCTGCCGATGCGGCTGCAGCGCTGGTAGCGCTAAATGAAGCGTGGTGCTTAGGTCTTGACCAGCCAGAGTTGATGAAGGTTGGCGGCACCATTGGTGCCGATGTGCCATTTGCAATTTTGGGTGGAACAGCGCTTGGTAGCGATACCGGAATTGAGCTCACCCCGCACGCAGCCGTGATTGCGCAACCAATTGTTTTGCTCATCAACGACAAATCACTCTCCACAAAATCCGTCTTCCAAGAATTTGATCGCCTTGAACTTGGCGAAGATTTGAAGGTTCCAAACTTTGAAACCGAAACTGGCTGGCTGGGTAAGAACTCGCTAACCGAGGCTGCTTTTAGCCTTTTGCCTGAACTTTCGAATCTTGCCCTAAAGGACTTTGGTTGTGGTGCTGGATTGCTGTCGGGATCTGGACCAACACTTTGGTATTTGGCGGCTGATGAAAAAGCTGCTTTGGTGTGTGCCGAGAATATCCGCACCGCCGGTTTCCAAGCGGTAATCGCTCACCCCAGCGATCAAGGCAGCAGGCTTATCTAATGGCGCATCTTTTGGGCGCAGAGCAAATTGATTTGGAATTTCCAACCAAGCAGGTTTTTGATGGCATCACGGTTGGCGTGAACGAGGGCGACCGAATCGGAATTGTTGGTCGCAACGGTGACGGTAAGTCGACACTATTGAAGATTCTCTCCAAGCAGCTGGAGCCAGACTCCGGTCGAGTCACCTATCGCGGGTCACTGCGGGTCGGCTATTTGACCCAGGTGGACAGGATCGACAACTCCCTCAGCATTGGACAGGCCGTGGTCGGAGAGGGCCCAGAACACGAGTGGGCCACCGACCCCAAGATTAGAGACGTGCTGCAGGGCCTGCTTGGAGATTTGGACTGGAGTCAGCAGGTCGGGACCCTCTCAGGCGGCCAACGCCGAAGGGTGGCACTAGCCGCGCTACTGGCTGGTGACTATGACATCGTGATGCTCGATGAGCCAACCAACCACCTCGACGTTGAGGGTGTGGCATGGCTTGCCGAGCACCTTGGGAATCGCTGGTCCAAAACCGCCGGTGGCCTATTGGTGGTAACCCACGACCGCTGGTTCCTGGATGCGGTTTGTAACCTCACCTGGGAGGTTTACGGCGGAAAGATCGAGCCATTTGATGGCGGTTACGCCGCTTACGTTTTACAGCGAGCCGAGCGAAATCGCCAAGCTGCATCGAGTGAAGCAAGAAGACAGAACCTACTTCGCAAGGAACTTGCTTGGTTAGGCAGGGGAGCGCCAGCTAGAACTGCAAAGCCAAAGTTCCGCATCGACGCCGCTTTGAATTTGATTGCCAACGAGCCACCACCTAGAGATCAACTTGAGCTCAGTAAGTTGGCTACCCAGCGCTTAGGTAAAGATGTGGTGGATTTTGAGGATGTCAGCTACCAAACCGAAGATGGTAAGCCGATCCTAAAAGATGTCACCTGGCGCCTAGGTCCTGGTGACCGTATCGGATTACTAGGTGCGAATGGTGCCGGCAAGACCACCTTGCTGCAGTTGATGACCGGCGAACTCACGCCAAATTCTGGACGCATCAAGATTGGCAAGACCGTGAAGTTTGCCACCCTGAGCCAGGATGTTCGAGAGCTGGATGAGTTTGGTGATGACCGCATTTTCGCGATGATCAAACGAGAAAAAACGACCTTCACAGTTGGTAAGAAAGAAGTCGGCACCGGTCAGCTGGTTGAGCAACTTGGTTTTGATTCCGTCCAGTTGCAGACCCCGATATCTGAACTATCCGGTGGGCAAAGACGGCGTTTTCAGCTATTGAGATTGCTGTTCACCGAGCCAAACGTTTTGATTTTGGATGAGCCGACCAATGACCTAGATACCGACATGCTGGCAGCCATGGAAGACCTACTTGACACCTGGCCCGGCACGCTGATCGTGGTTAGCCACGACCGCTACCTGCTCGAGCGAGTTACCGATCAGCAGTTTGCGCTTTTGGGTGATGGCAAACTTCGTCACCTACCAAAGGGTGTCGAGCAATTCTTGCAGCTTAGAAAGGCCCAACCAGAAGCTCAGACCACCGTTGTCGCAGCCAAGCCTCAGTCAGCTTTGTCAGGCGCTGAAAAGCGCAATCTTGAGAAGGAATCCGCCCGACTAGAGCGCGCAATGGCGAAGGGCAATCAAGAACTGGAAGCAATTGCGCTTCAACTCGCAACTGCCGATCAGTCTGATTATGAGCTGTTGTTGAAATTGGCTGAGCGCCAGCGTGAACTGACCAGGCAGCTCGGGGAAAACGAAACTTTGTGGCTAGAGACTTTGGAGAAACTTCAGCTCTAGGCAATCTATCTGGCAGACTTATCGCCGAGGTGCAAACCTCGTTCCGCTCTGGTGTAACGGCAGCACGGCGCTCTTTGGAGGCGTCCGGTCTAGGTTCGAATCCTAGGGGCGGAGCAGCAACTGATTTGGAGGACCATGCGTCAGCTCGCAGTCGTAGTGCTATCAGCCGGAGAAGGCACGCGCATGAAAAGCGCGACTCCAAAAGTGCTGCACGAAATAGCAGGTCTCCCACTAATCGGACACGTGCTCTCAACCGCTCATTCGCTTGGAGCTAACCACGTGGTTGCGGTGCTCAGGCACGAGCGCGAACGAATCGAAAACTACGTAAAAGCCTTTTACCCGAACACTGTGGTTGCCCTTCAGGACGAAGTTCCTGGCACCGGCCGTGCCGTTGAGGCAGCTCTAGGTCAGCTACCTAGTGACTTCGATGGCGATGTTGCCGTGCTATCGGGGGATGTGCCGCTACTCGATGTCGCAAGCATCGAGCAACTAGTTGAGATTCACCGCGGAAGCGAGAACTCCGGAACTCTCATTTCCGCTGTGATGGCCAATGCCAATGGCTACGGACGAATTGTTAGATCACGCGAGAACTTTGTTGGAATCGTCGAGCAAAAAGATGCAACCGCAGAACAGCTTGAAATCAATGAGGTAAATGCCGGCGTCTATATCTTTGATGCAGCCCACCTCAAGACTGCTCTTTCCAAGGTGACCTTGGAAAACTCTCAGAAAGAGAAGTACCTCACCGACGTTGCGGCTTTGATGTTGGAGCAGGGACAGAAGGTTTCGGCTCACCCAATTTCAGACAACTGGTTGGTGGCCGGTATCAACGACCGCGCTCAGCTGGGCGAGGTTGCAAGTGAACTAAACGCCAGGATCGTTCGCGCTTGGCAGCACGCCGGTGTGACTATCCAAGAGCCTGCGACCACCTGGATCGACGTCACCGTCCAGTTGGCCAAAGACGTCAACTTGTTGCCAAGCACCAGATTGCATGGCTTCACTTCGATTGGCGAGGGTTCGGTAATTGGTCCAGACACCACACTGACCGATACCCAGGTTGGTTCAAACGTGACCATCAGTCGCACTCAGGGCTCTTCTTCACAGATTGACAGCGGAGCCAGTGTCGGGCCTTTCGCCTACCTTCGGCCTGGAACTCACCTCGGTGAAGACGGCAAGATCGGTACTTTTGTCGAAACCAAAAACGCCAAGATCGGTGCTGGAGCCAAAGTCCCACATCTTTCCTACGTTGGCGATGCCGAGATTGGTGAGGGCACAAACATTGGTGCCGGAACCATTTTTGCTAACTACGACGGTCTAAATAAACACCGCACAGTCATCGGTGCACACGCCAAAACCGGTAGCGGCAACGTGTTTGTTGCTCCAATTGTTATCGGCGATGGCGCTTACACCGCGGCTGGTTCGACAATCCGCCGGGATGTCGAGCCGGGAGCATTAGCATTGAACACAACACCGCAAAAAAATCTCGCTGGCTGGGTTTTGGACAAGCGTCCCGGCTCGAAATCAGCAGAGGCAGCAAAAAGGAGCAGCGATGCCAGTTGAAAAGTCAGCAAGTAAACAACTAGTCATCGCATCCGGCAGGGCTCATCAAGCGCTTGCCCAAGAAGTTGCAGAGCTGCTGCAGACCGAGCTAGTTCCAGTAACCGCTTATGACTTTGCTAACGGTGAAACCTTTGTCCGCTACGAACGAAGTGTTCGTGGCGTTGATGCCTTCATCATTCAGTCTCACCCAGCACCAATCAATCACTGGCTCATGGAGCAGCTTTTGATGGTGGATGCCATGAAGCGCGCGAGCGCTAAGCGCATCACCGTGGTTGCCCCGTTTTTCCCTTACGCCCGCCAGGATAAGAAGCACAAGGGACGTGAGCCAATTTCCGCGCGTCTAGTGACCGATATGTTCAAGGCAGCAGGAGCTACTCGCATCATGTCGGTGGATCTTCACTCACCTCAGATCCAGGGTTTCTTTGATGGACCGGTTGACCACCTTTGGGCTCTGCCGCTTCTTGCAGACCACATTGCGGAAACCTTTGGCACCGAGAACTTGACCGTGGTGTCTCCCGACTCTGGACGCGTTCGCGTGGCAGATATTTGGGCAGACCGCCTGGGCAGCCCGCTTGCGATTGTTCACAAGCGTCGCGATCCAGACCGCCCTAACCAGGTTCAGGTAAACGAAATTGTTGGTGCTGTTGCCGGTCGAGACTGCCTATTGGTTGACGACATGATCGACACCGGTGGCACCATCTTGGCCGCCGCCAAGGCTCTCAAGGCAAATGGTGCAAAGCGAGTAATCGTTGCTGCCACCCACGGCGTTTTCTCTCACCCAGCGGTTGAGCGACTAAGTGATCCGGTTATTGACTCAGTGGTTGTCACCAACACCCTGCCAATTACCCCGGACAAGGAATTCGCAACGTTGACTGTGCTTTCAATTGCACCGCTTATCTCTAAGGCAATTGCTGCGGTGTTCTATGACGACTCCGTCAACTCGCTCTTCCCAGGCCACGCGTAGCCCTAAAAAGTGAAGTCGCAACTTTCCACAACTCAAGCGACTTACGTTGGCTTAGCCTCAATGCTCGGCGCCGGGGTTTTTGTGGTTTTTGGCCCTGCGACTAGTTACGCGGGATCTTTACTTCCAATAGCTGTATTGATTGCGGCCGCAATTGCTTACCTCAACGCGATGTCGATCTCCCAGCTTGCGAGAACCGTCACCCGATCAGGTGGTGCGTATGCTTACGCCAGGCACTACATTTCCAACCCGGTGGGCTTTATTGCCGGGGCGGCATTCCTGGTTGGAAAACTGGGCTCTACGGCAGCGATTGCTCTAACCTTTGCCACATTTTTAACACCTGGCTCGGAGGTAATTACAGCTATTGCTGCGCTGGTGACCATGACCACATTGAACATATTTGGCATCACTCGAACCGCACTTGGTTCCAAAATACTTGCTCTGATAACTATCGGTTTTTTGGCTGTGGTCATTTTGGCAGCAAGCCTCACCCCTGCCGCAGCGGTTGAGCCATTGACTCCTGAACCCCTTGGATTGCTTAGTGCTGCCGCACTGATCTTCTTTGCTTTCGCGGGTTACGCGAGAGTTGCAACACTGGGAAGCGAAGTGGCAAATTCTGCCGTTGCCATTCCAAAGGCGATCCGAATCTCGCTTGGCATCGTGGTCTTGATCTATCTTGCGCTTGCCATTGTGCTTCCAATGCAGCTGGGCCGGGGATTGTCCGGAGACCTAACCGCTATTGCAGAGCTGACGACGCTGGTCCTACCCGGGATTGACGGCAATGTGGTCTGGATTTTTGCAGCTTCCGCATCTTTGGGCTCGCTATTGGCTCTCCTTGCAGGACTGGGCAGAACTGCCAGCACCATGGCCGAGGATGGCGAATTACCTAAATCGCTGGTGCGACGAAACTCATACGGTGTGCCATGGCTGGCTGAGTCAATAATTGCCCTGATTGGAATGCTGCTGGTTCTGACAAACAGCGTCGAATTTGTTGTGAGCCTGTCCTCATTCTGTGTCTTGATTTACTACGCAATCGCCAACTGGGCCGCTTATAGGCAGCCTAGGGCTGATGCCAATAGGCCAAAGTGGCTAAACGTTCTAGGGCTAATAGCTTGCTTGGCACTGGCATTCTCAGTGCCGGTCTCGGCCATTTTGGTCGGGTCAATTGGCATGGCTGCGCTTTTTGTCCTGCGACTGGCCTTGGCAAAGCTAGGCACAAGCCGCTAAGCTTTGGGTCGAACAGCGGCGAGGGATACAAAGTATCCGTAATCGACGGGGTGCCTTTTCCTCGCTGCAATTACCTATGAGGAAAAGATGTCAGAGATCAAGATTGTTGCAACTCTTCGCGAGAACTTCGGCAAGGGTGCAGCACGCAAGCTTCGCGCAACCCACCAGACTCCAGCCGTAATCTACGGTCACGGACACGCAACCCGCCACGTTTCACTGCCAGCCCACGAGATTGCTTTGGCTCTTCGCCACAAGAACGCTCTTTTGGAGCTGTCCATTGAGGGCAAGACCGAGCTAGTTCTAGTAAAGAGCGCTTCTAAGGACCCAGTAACCCAGATCATCGAGCACGTTGACCTAGTTGAGGTCATCAAGGGCGAGAAGGTCCACGTCGTAGTTCCAGTCCACGTGGTTGGCGAGGCTATGAGTGGCACCGTTGTTGACCTAGAGCACAAGACTGTAAAGCTTGAGGCTGAGGCAACTCACGTTCCTGAGTTCGTAGAGCTTCGCATCTCCAAGGAAGCTGCTGCTGGTCACCACTACCTAGCGGGCGAGCTAATTCTTCCTCAGGGAGTCACCCTGGACATTGCCGTAGGCGAGCTAGTTGCCACGGTTGTAGAGACCAAGGCAGGTGCTGCAGGTGAAGATACTCCAGAGGCTGGTTCGGCAGCTGAGTAACGATGTTTGGCTGGTAGTTGGGCTCGGTAATCCCGGGCCCAGCTATCAATCAAATCGACACAACGTCGGGCACATGGTGCTCGACGTTTTGGCTAGGCGCCACAACGCTAAATTCAAAGTCCACAAGTCTGTGGCTCTTACCGCCGAATGCCGTTTTGTTGCCGGTGGCAAGAAGGTAATCCTGGCCAAGAGCACAGGTTTTATGAACCTATCCGGTGCTCCGGTTCAGGCTCTGATGAAGTTCTACTCGATTCCTATCGAGCAGGTCTTGGTGGTTCATGACGAACTGGATATTCCTTTTGGAGAGATTAGATCGAAGCTTGCCGGTGGCCATGCCGGTCACAACGGACTTCGAGACATCATTGCTCGCTGCGGCGCGGAATTTCACCGAATTCGCTTCGGCATCGGCCGTCCGCCCGGGCAGATGGATGTAGCAGCCTTTGTGCTGCAGGACTTCTCAACGATTGAGCGCAAGGAGCTACCGGTTCTACTGGAACTTGCTGCTGATCAAGTTGAGGAAAAGGTCGCCTAGACTAACGTCGTGACCCTCCACCCGCTGATTCAAGAGGTGGGTCAGTCGCACCCAAATCAGATTGCAAGCGGTGAATTCTTCGCTCCGGTCACCTCTCACCCCTATGCGATAAACCAGTGGCTGGCGAGTTCTAAAGCACCCTTGATTGTTGTTACTCCCTCTTCCAGGCAGGCCGAGGAGATTGCGGCTGCAACGAAAGAGTTGTCTCCGAATATCGAAATCATCGAGTTTCCGTCCTGGGAAACCCTTCCGCATGAGCGACTCAGTCCGGCCGCAGAGACTGTTGGAAGAAGGCTCAAGGCCCTGCACCGCATGCTTGAACTCAAGTCGCAGAGTAAGCCGTATTTGGTTTTGATGTCGGTGAGGGCTGCCCTGCAACCGGTGGTCGGTGGCATGGAGGCTCACCCGCCACTCATGATTTCTCGGGGTGAGGAATATCTCCTTCCTGAATTGGCGCTGAAGCTGATAGAGATCGGCTACCAGCGAGTTGACATGGTGGTCAAGCGCGGAGAGTTTGCGATTCGCGGTGGCATCTTGGATGTCTTTGCAACCACCAGTGAGCATGCTCTTCGTTTGGAGTTCTTTGGTGATGAGCTTGAGGATGTTCGTGAGTTCTCGGTTGCTGACCAACGGTCGATCGCAAGTCAGGTCGACCACCTAGAGATTTATCCGGCGCGCGAGCTACTGATCACTCCGCAGGTTGCCCTTCGAGCAAGAGAAATGGCGCACGAGTTTCCAAATTTGACTCAGATGTTGGAGAAGATTTCCAACGGCATGCCGGTCGAAGGTATGGAGTCACTCGCCCCCGCTCTTGGTGTGAAGCTCGGCCCGATTACCGATTACCTAGGTAAAGATGCAATCGTGATTTTGCAGGACCCGCAAAAGATCGAGCAGCGCGCTGAGAGCCTGATTCAAACCAACGAAGAGTTTTTGCATGCCGCTTGGGATGCAGCTATCTCCGGTTCACAAGCTCCGATTGATCTAAGCGGAGGAAACTTCTTCACGGTCGAAGAGTTTGTAGCGAAGGTAAAGCAGTCCAACACCCTGGTGTCACTGAGTGCTCTGGTGGGAGAATCTGCCACCGACCTCGGCTATCGCGAAATCCCTAGGTTCACACCCGAGCAGCCAGCCACCGAGTGGCTGGCGGATCTGATGAATCAGAAGCACACGGTAGTGGTCATGGCTCACGGCCACGGAAGCGCCGAGCGAGTGCTTGAGGTTCTTACAAAGTCAGAGCTGCCAGCAATTCTGACCACCAGTATTGGCAAGTTAGCAACCGAGCACATCACCGTTTCGGTTGGGCAGTTCGCCCATGGCTTTGCTTTTCTAGCCAGCAAGCTGGTGCTACTAACTGAGGCGGAGTTCTTTGGCGTCACATCTACTTACCTGGCTCCCAGCGAGCGCAAACTTGCTCGCCGAAGGGGCCAGCAGGTTGACCCGCTAAGTCTCAAGCAGGGCGACTATGTCGTTCATGAAATCCACGGCATCGGCAGATTCAAAGAGCTAGTGCAGCGCCAAAGCGGCATCGGAGCCAGGCAGCATTTTCGCGAGTACTTGCTAATCGAATATGCACCTCCCAAGCGCACCTATCCGGCCGATACTTTGTTTGTCCCAACCGATCAGCTGGATATGCTCACCAAATATGTCGGCGGTGAAGCACCGGTGCTTTCAAAAATGGGTGGCACCGACTGGGCGAGGGTAAAGGGCAACGCCAGAAAAGCGGTTCGCAAGATTGCCATCGACCTCGTGAAGCTCTACTCGGCACGCATGAAGAGCAAGGGCCATGCCTTTGGCCCGGACACCGCATGGCAACAAGAGCTCGAAGACGCCTTCACGTTCCAAGAAACTCCCGATCAGCTGACCACTATCGAAGAAATCAAACGGGATATGGAAAAGCCAATCCCGATGGATCGACTTTTGGCCGGTGATGTTGGCTATGGCAAGACCGAGGTTGCGGTTAGGGCAGCATTCAAAGCCATTCAAGACGGCAAGCAGGTTGCGATGCTGGTGCCGACAACTTTGTTGGTGCGGCAGCATCTGGACACTTTCGCCGAGCGCTACGGCGCATTCCCAATCACCATAAAACCAATCTCTCGATTCCAAAGCGACAAAGCAATCAAAGAGACCCTGCGCGGATTAGAAAACGGTGCAGTGGACATGATCATCGGCACCCACCGACTGCTTGGTCAGGGAGTCAAGTTCAAAGATCTAGGTCTTGTGATCATCGACGAAGAGCAGCGTTTTGGAGTCGAGCACAAAGAGAAGCTCAAGGATCTAAAGCACAACGTCGATGTGCTTGCAATGAGCGCTACCCCAATTCCAAGAACCCTAGAGATGGCGGTTACCGGTATTCGAGAGATGTCCACCTTGGCCACCCCACCCGAAGAGCGTCACCCCATCCTCACTTTCATCGGTGGCTACAGCGAGCAGCAGGTGGCGGCAGCGATTCGGCGAGAGCTGATTCGAGAGGGGCAGGTCTTCTTTGTCCACAACCGCGTTTCAACCATCGACAAAGTTGCTGCAGATCTCGCAAAGCTAATCCCGGAGGCCAGAATTGCAGTTGCCCACGGCCAGATGCCAGAGCACCAACTAGAGCAAGTGGTGGTGGATTTCTGGGAGCGAAAGTTCGATGTTTTGGTCTCGACAACCATCATCGAAACTGGAATTGATATTCCAAACGCCAACACCCTGATCGTTGATCGCGCCGAAAACTTTGGCCTTAGCCAGCTGCACCAGATTCGCGGAAGGGTCGGACGTTCAAGAGAGCGCGGCTATGCCTACTTCTTCTACGACCCAACTAAGACCTTGACCGAGACCGCATATGACCGACTTGCAACAATCGCCTCAAATAATGAACTTGGTAGCGGCATGCAGGTGGCAATGAAGGACCTTGAGATTCGAGGTGCCGGAAACCTTTTGGGTGGCGAGCAATCCGGTCACATCGCCGGTGTTGGCTTTGATCTTTACCTTCGAATGATTGGCGAGGCGGTTGCTGAATTCAAGGGTGAGGATATCTCTAGCCCGGCTGAGTTGAAGCTTGAGTTGCCGGTGGATGCGCGCATCCCGCCTGAGTATGTCGACTCAGAGCGGTTGCGTCTTGAGGCATATCACAAGCTCTCCTCCGAGAGCGGTGCAAAGAGCGATCGAGCAAAACTGGATGCAATCTTCCAGGAACTTGAAGACCGCTACGGTAAAGCTCCGCAGCCGGTGAGAACGCTGATTGAGGTTACTCACCTTCGACAGCAGGCTAATCGACTGGGGCTCAAGGACGTAAACCTTTTGGGATTGCAGGCAAAGTTTGCGCCGGTTGAGATAGACGAAGCTCGCCTGGTGGCACTGAGTCACCAAATACCAGGCTTGAGATATCTCCAAACTTCAAAGCTTTTAACCATGCCTTCTCCGACATCGAGTTCTGGCGAACCACTTCGAGACCAAGAGATGGTTGACTGGCTCTGGAAGATATTCCAAATCATTTTTGCGAAGGGGTAATTTTGCAAAAGCTTGAAAGCTTGATCCAGACCATGCACCAGCTACGCATCCCCGGCGGGTGTCCTTGGGATGCCGAGCAAACCCACCGTTCGCTAGTTCAGTACCTGCTCGAGGAAACCTACGAGCTCATCGATGCAATTGAGTCTGGTAATCGCGAAGAGATTCTGGAGGAGCTGGGAGATGTCCTCTATCAAGTGATTTTTCACTCGGATTTAGCATCCGAGGGCACCCTGGGAGAACCATTCGATCTTGAAGATGTTGCAAGTCACATGGAGAAAAAGATGATCTCCAGGCACCCACATGTTTTTGGTACCGAAGAAGAAAAAGAGACCTATCGGGCAACCACCGGCGATGATGTGGTTCAGGTCTGGGATGGACATAAGAAAAAGGAAAAACCAAATCGCACCTCAGTGCTTGACGGCATACCACAGGCAATGCCGGCTCTCGCTCTCGCCTCGAAGGTGATGGGCAAGGCGGAAAAGATTGGGCTTTTAGAAACCGCAGATTCTCCGGCTATCCCGATGGAAACAGAAGATGAGCTTGGAAAGCTGTTGCTCGCGGTAGTAGCAAGCGCGAGGGCCGCAGGTCTCGATCCGGAGCGAGCACTTCGAGAAGCAACTAAAGAACTACAGGTTGAAATTCGCTCATATGAAATTTCTGCCGCGACGGATGCCGGAGTGATTGGTTTTGCCGATTAGGTTTGCCATCCATGCTTTGGGAGCTGGACGCTTTAGCTTAATTGCTCTGAACATTAGCCGTGGCGGCCGGTAAACCAAGGATTTATCGGCTTCTGTGCCAGACTTGTCCGGTGGCCAACCCAGTAAATGCACCGAGAGGAATGCGGGATTTTCTCCCGCAGGACAAAATCAAGCGTGAGCGTTTGATTGCCGCTGTGGTTGATAGCTACACCGCTCGTGGATTTCAGCAAATCGAGACCCCGGTGCTCGAAGACCTTGACCGACTCACCTCAGGTCAGGGCGGCGATAACGAAAAGCTTGTTTTCAAAGTTCAAAAACGCGGCGAGGAATTTACTCAGGCTCTGGAAGCAGGCGAAGAGTTGGCAGATTTGGGCCTGCGCTTTGACCTAACGGTTCCCCTAACCCGTTTCTACGCATCGAATCACGCGAAGTTGCCAAGAGTTTTCAAGGCTATTCAGACCGGTCCGGTCTTCAGAGCAGAAAGACCACAAAAAGGTCGCTATCGCCAGTTCATTCAGTGTGACATCGACATTATTGGTGACGATTCGATTCTCGCCGAACTAGAGCTGCTCTCGGCTTCGCTTTCAGCTTTGGCGGCTATCGGCATTACAGATGCCACGATTCGAGTGAACCACCGTGAGCTGTTGCGCGCGAATATTCAAGCTTTGGGTATCTCCCCATCCGATGCCCTGTCAGCGATGATCACCATCGACAAGTTAGACAAAGTCGGCATCGAGGGAGTTGCAAAAGAGCTCGGTGAAAAATTTGGCGAGGCGGTGCAAAAGGCGGCCCAAGCTTGGCTTTCCGCTATCGATGCCTCAGATATTCCAGAGCTACTAAAGCCAATTTGGCAAGGACTGGGCGATCATGCAAGCTCACTGCGCTTTGACCCAACTTTGGTTCGTGGCATGGGTTATTACACCGGATCAATTTTTGAAATCGAACACCCGGGGTCAGGCTCTTCGATTGGCGGCGGCGGTCGCTATGACGGCATGGTTGGAAAGTGGCTCGGCACCGATGCCCCGGCAGTTGGAATTTCGCTAGGGATTGAGCGCATTGTGGATTTGATTCCAGATCAACAAAGTTCGGGCGAATCTGTTGTGTTAGTTCTTGAGGCGAACACTGAGGCTCGGGGACTTGCGATCCAGCAGCAGCTAATCAAATCCGGGCGACAGGTCCGCTTGGAAATTCGCCCGAAGAATCTAAAGGCATTGCTTGAGCAGCTTGCCGAAAGCGGCTATCAGCAATTCGCCATCGTTGACGAATCTGTGTCTGACCTTTCCGGTCTAGATTTCAAGCAAATTGGCTAATCGCATTAGAATTAGGTTGAATACAGCGTCGTTTTCGCCTCCAACAAATCACTTTTTAATCTGCGAATTGTCGCAATCAAAGGAGACACCTTGTCCATCATTACCGCTGTAGGCGCTCGCGAAATTCTTGACTCTCGTGGAAACCCAACCGTTGAGGTTGAAGTTCTGCTTTCCGACGACAGCTTCGGTCGCGCAGCTGTCCCATCCGGCGCATCGACCGGTGCCTTCGAAGCACACGAATCTAGAGACGGCGACAAGTCCCGCTACTTAGGCAAGGGTGTTCAGAACGCTGTTCGCGCAGTAATCGAAACCATCGATGAGGCACTCGTTGACTTCGATGCAGCCGACCAGCGCTTGGTGGATGCCGCGCTTATCGCAATCGATGGAACCGACAACAAGAGCAATCTCGGTGCAAACGCAATCTTGGGTGTGTCTCTAGCAAATGCTCGTGCAGCTGCTGAGTCGACCAACCTTCCGCTATACCGCTACCTAGGCGGTTCAAACGCCTACGTGCTTCCAGTGCCACTGATGAACATCATCAACGGTGGAGCTCACGCTGACACCGGTGTTGACATCCAGGAATTCATGATTGTCCCTCACGGTGCTGAGTCTTTCTCAGAGGCACTTCGCTGGGGCGTTGAGGTTTACCACCAGCTCAAGAAGCTTCTTTCCGAGAAGGGCCTAGCTACCGGTTTGGGTGATGAGGGCGGCTTTGCTCCTGACCTACCAAACAACGCAGCAGCTCTAGAGCTAATCTCTGAGGCTATTGGCCTTGCCGGTTACAAGCTCGGAACCGAGATCGCATTGGCTTTGGATGTTGCGGCTACCGAGTTCTTCGACGAGAAGACCGGCAAGTACAGCTTCGAGGGCAAGCAGCTTTCCAGCGACGAGATGATCGCCTACTACTCCGACCTAGTGGCTCGTTTCCCACTGGTTTCGATTGAAGACCCACTAGCCGAGGACGACTGGGCGAGCTGGACCAAAATCACCGCAGCCCTTGGCGACAAGGTGCAGCTAGTTGGAGACGACCTTTACGTAACCAACCCGACCAGATTGCAAAAAGGCATTGACCTTGCAGCCGGTAACGCGATTTTGGTGAAGGTAAACCAGATCGGAACTCTAACCGAGACCATGGATGCCGTATCGCTAGCTCAGCGTCACGGCATGAAGGCAATCATTTCTCACCGCTCCGGTGAGACCGAGGACACCTTCATTGCAGACCTTGCGGTTGCCACCAACGCCGGACAGATCAAAACTGGTGCTCCAGCTCGATCTGAGCGCGTTGCTAAGTACAACCAGCTGCTGCGCATCGAGGAAGAGCTTGCTGACGGCGCTGTTTACGCCGGTCGCAGCGCTTTCCCTCGTTACCAGGGATAGTTTCATTTAGCGAATGCTCGGGTGAGGCATTACGCCTCCCCGAGCTTTCGCACTTAAACTTGGGTGGCTATGGCTAGACCAACTAATCCCCGGGACGCAAAGGTTCCAGTTTCCCTTTCGCAGGGCAAACTGATGCTGCGCGCGGTCAAGCTCAATAGCGTCACTGTCAGCATCATTCTGGTGATTGTTGCCGGCACCTTTCTAATCTCTTCTGACGTTCAGGCTTTTTTGAATCAGCGCCGACAGATCGCCGAGATGGAGGTGAGCATTCAGCAGGCCGAGCAGGCGGTTGAGGATATGCAGGCCGAGCGCGATCGCTGGCAAGACCCGGTGTATATCCGATCTCAAGCTAGAGACCGGCTCTACTATGTACTCCCCGGTGAGGTTTCCTACCTCGTGATGGACACCGAGGGACTCGATTTCACCGATACCTCCGGAACCGTCGGGGCCCTGCTTGCAGCCAAGCGCAATGCTGACGAGATTTCACTTGAGGTTGCTGCAGCCAATGAAAACTGGGTGGATGCACTTATCGAATCTGGACTCAGGGCAGCTCTTGATCAGCCTGAGGGTGAATAATGCCCGAAACTTCAGTCACCAATGAAGACATTATTGAGGTAACAAGGCAACTCGGCAGACCTGCCAGAGATATCCTGGCGATTGCCTCACGGTGTGTTTGCGGTCGACCACTGGTTGTGAAGACCAAGCCTCGGCTTGATAACGGCACGCCATTTCCAACGCTCTACTACCTCACCCAACCGGCTGCAACCGCAGCGGTCTCAACCCTCGAAGCCTCCGGCTACATGGTTGAGCTGCAGGACCTCTTGCAGACAGACAGCGAGATTTCAGCGGCATACTCGGCAGCTCACTCGCAGTACTTGGCTGAGCGCGAAGCCATTGAAGTTGTTGAGGAGATAACAGATTTTTCAGCCGGCGGGATGCCAACCAGAGTCAAGTGCCTGCACGCGCTAATTGGTCATTCGCTAGCCAAAGGCGAGGGTGTAAATCCAATTGGCGATCTTGCTCTAAAGGCCTTGGAATGGTCCCCTGAGGTGTGCCGGTGCGTATAGCGCTATTGGTGCTGGGTCTTCTGCTGGCACCGGCAACCATTGCTGACAACTGGTGGATTCAAAGCTATGGCTTTGATCAAACCCGGCTCGATGGATCCGGCGTAACCATTGCAGTTATCGACACCGGAATCGATTCTTCCCACCCAGATTTACATGGGACAGTAATTGACGGTGTTGACTTCTCAACTGTCGGGGTGCCAAATGGCACGTCCGGGGTTGGCAGCTCGGCTTTCCACGGCACCATGGTGGCATCGCTTATTGCGGGCCAGGGCAGTACCGGCTCTGGAGTCATTGGCGTCGCCCCCAAAGTAAAACTGCTCGCCATTTCAATTGGCCTAGGTGTACCGGGTTCAAATACCGATGACCAAATTGCCCAGGCTGTTAGGTGGGCGGTGGATCATGATGCTGACATCATCAACCTCTCGCTGACCCGAAACTCGCAAACTTGGCCACGCAGCTGGGATGAGTCATTTAGCTACGCCTTTGAAAATGATGTTTTGGTGGTTTCTGCCGCTGGAAATCGATCGGATAAATCATCACGACCATCTGCCCCGGCAACTATTCCAGGTGTGGTTTCGGTAGGAGGAGTGACCAAAAACCAAGAACCAGCCGAAGCCTCAACGGCTGGTCTCGGGGTTGCCATCTCGGCTCCCGCCGAGGACCTGCTGGGAGCATATCCTGGTGAGGGCTATCGAATCTGGGACGGCTCATCAGCGGCAGCGCCATTGGTTTCCGGACTGCTCGCTCTGATGAAGCAGGCCGATCCAAAAGCCAGTGCAAATGACCTAATCGAGAGACTTTTGACTTCGGCAACTGACCTGGGCGAACCTGGCTTTGATGCAAACTACGGACACGGAGTAATCGATCCGGTGGCAGCTCTTGCATCCACCGCCACGGCCGACGAAAACCCGCTGGGCTCTTTGAAAAACTGGATTACCCAATACCGATCCGCAGTGGAAGAGGAGCAGTCCGAGCTGGTTTCCCCGAGTGAACCAGAACCTATCGCTGAGGATGTAAGCACCTCGAGCCAAGAAAACCCTGAACCAGTTGGCCAATCTATCTCGGAACCGTGGCTGAATCCGATACTCTATTGGCTGTTAGCACCCCTTGCACCGTTGCTCTGGATTGTTCTGCGTCGGAAGCGCACGGGTAAGTCTGGGGCCTTGAAGAAAACTAAAGGTAAGCCGCAACATGACAGTAGCGACAACTAAGTCCGTGACTCCACCTCAGGTGGCTCAGGAAATTCTCAACCCAAAGCCGACTCAGCGCATCTTGATTATCGGTGGTGGCTATGCCGGTTTCTACACTGCTTGGAAGCTGGAGAAAACCCTAAAGCGCGGTGAGGCGGAGGTTACTCTGGTTGACCCGCTGCCATACATGACCTACCAGCCATTCCTGCCTGAGGTTGCAGCCGGTTCCATCGAGGCCCGCCACGTTGTGGTCTCTCACCGCCAACACCTCAAAAAGACCACCCTGGTCTCCGGCAAGCTCACCAAGGTGAACCACAAGACCCGCAAGGCAACCATCGCCATCGAAGGTGGCAAGCCAGTGAATCTGGATTACGACCACATCATCATGACCGCGGGTGCAGTAACTAGAACTTTCCCTATCAAGGGCGTTGCCGAGAACGCAATCGGCATGAAGACCATTGAAGAGGCCGTCGAGGTTCGCAACCGCTTGATTGGTAACTTTGAGCGCGCAGCAGCCCTTCCAAAGAGCTCCAAGTTGCGTCAGAGACTGTTGACCACTGTTGTGGTGGGCGGTGGTTTCGCCGGAATCGAGACCTTTGCAGAACTCCGCAGCGCTGCCACCTACTTGCTGCGCTACTACCCACAGATCGATTTCGATGAGATTCACTTCCACCTAATCGAGGCAATGGGTCGAATCATGCCTGAGGTTTCGCTTTCAACTGGCGAGCGGGTAATCGCGAACCTAGAAAAGCGTTCGGCGAGGATTCACCTCAACACTCAGCTTGAGTCTGCCGAAGGCGGCGTAATTAAGCTTTCTACCGGTGAGACCTTTGAGTCTGATTTGGTTATCTGGACCGCGGGTGTTGCCGCTGCTCCGGTGGCCAAGAACACCACCTTCCCACTCGATGCTCGCCTTCGCATCACTGCGAATGCCAAGCTACAGATCGTTGATGGCGACAAGCCAATCGGTCACGCTTGGACTGCTGGTGACGTTTCTGCAGTCCCAGATCTATCCGGCGGCGGCGTTGGTGGCTACTGTGTTCCAAACGCCCAGAACGCCGTTCGCCAGGCAAAATTGCTTGCCAAGAACTTGGCTGCGACTATCCGCGGCGAGGAGCCTCGCGAGTACCGCCACGCTAACCTCGGAGCCGTTGCAGGTTTGGGTATGGGCGTTGGCGCATTCCAGTCCGGAAAACTAGGACTTGTCGGATTCGTAGCTTGGATTTTCCACCGCGGTTACCACGGACTGGCGATGCCTACCTTGGAGCGCAAGCTTCGCGTGGTATCCGGCTGGTTCTGGAACATGGTTCTGGGTCGTGATCTAGTTTCGCTCGAGCAGGTCCGCTCGCCGCGATTATTCTTCTCCACCTGGGCAGCCCGTCCGGGTAAGTAAAAACTTACCTAACTAAAGGCCCAGGAAACTGGGCCTTTAGTTTTGCCCCGATAGCCCAATGGCAGAGGCAGACGACTTAAAATCGTCACAGTGTGGGTTCGAGTCCCACTCGGGGCACTTACCAGCCAATTTCCAGAAATCTCGCATACTCTAGAGAAGTCTCAATCAAGGAGTATTCGTGGACATTGCAATTTGGATCATTCTCGGCCTGGTAGTGGTAGCCGGTATTTGGCTATGGGCAACATACAACGGACTGGTAACCCTCAAGGTTCGATTAGATGAAGCCTGGAGCGATATAACTATCCAGCTAAAGCGCCGAGCGGACCTGATTCCAAATCTGATCGAGACCGTTCGCGGTTACGCCACGCACGAGCGTGAGGTATTTGAGTCTGTAACCCGAGCTCGCGCGGCTACCGTCTCCTCAGAGGCCCTAGCCCACCCAGCCCAGGCAGCTAAAGCCGAAGGTGAGTTGCAGGGAGCTCTAAAGAGCTTGTTTGCAGTATCCGAGGCCTACCCGCAACTGGTTGCATCGGTCAACTTCTTGGAGCTGCAGCGCGAACTTACCGACACCGAAGACAAGATCATGGCTGCCCGCCGCTTTTTCAATGGTGGCGTGCGCGAGCTAAACACCAAGATTGAGCAGTTCCCAACTAACTTCTTTGCCCGTTCCCTTGGCTTTACCTCTCGTGAATTCTTTGAGGTTGAGAATCCTGCTGCGATTCAAGAGCCTCCAACGGTCAAGTTCTAAGAGGCCACTTTGTATTCGGCAATTGCCGCGAATAAGCGCAATACATTCTTTATCGTCGGTGGCTTTGTGCTGCTGCTTGGCGGACTTGCCTATTGGTGGGGAACCGCCAGCGGTAATGGATCGAGTGCGCTTTGGATAATTTTGTTTGTCTTTGGCTACGCGCTGTTCCAATACTTCGCCGCAAGCTCACTTGCAATTGCGATGAGCGGTGCGCATCAAATTCAGAAAGCTGACAATCCAAGGCTTTGGAGAGTGGTTGAGAATTTAGCGATCTCGCAGGGTATGCCAATGCCAAAGGTCTACATCATTAGTGATCCGGCCCCAAACGCCTTTGCAACCGGGCGTGATCCAAAAAATGCGGTCGTCGCTGCCACCACAGGGTTAATGGACATCATGAACGATCGTGAGCTTGAAGGCGTAATGGCCCATGAGCTTGGACACGTCAAAAACTATGACATCAGAGTTTCCACCATTGTCTTCGGCTTGGTTTCCGCGGTCGGAATTCTGGCGGACTTTGCGATTCGTATGGCTTTTTTCTCGGGGGCGAGTAGAAGCCGAGATGCGGGTCAGCTACAAATCGTCTTGATCTTGGTCGGCGTGGTCGGCTGGATAATCGCCGCACTGATCGGCCCACTGGTTTCCGCCGCTGTTTCTAGGCAGCGCGAGTATCTAGCGGATGCCACCGGTGCGCAGATCACCCGTTTCCCGGAGGGGCTGGCCTCAGCACTCCAAAAGCTCGGGGAATATGGTCGACCAATGCGCCGAGCATCAAGCTCGATGGCCCACATGTATATCAATGACCCGATCAAGCCAGGTTTTGTGGAGCGCGCATTCTCAACCCACCCGCCAATCCCAAAGCGTATTGAGCGACTTAGCAAGATTGGCACCTCGTTCTAATCGCTAGACTTTGACACACCTTTAGATTGCAGGTAGACCAATGGCTAGCAGCAAAGCTCCAACGTTGAACGAGTTCTACGACGCCCTGGAAAACGTGCGCGCCATTGCGATTAAGACTCCAGTTCTGGAAAGCCACTGGCTCTCGGAGCTAACCGGAACGCCAATTTGGTTCAAGTGTGAAAACCTGCAGCGTACCGGCGCTTACAAACTCCGCGGTGCATACAACATGATGAGCCAGCTCTCTGATCAGGAGAAGGCCAGGGGAGTAGTTGCGGCATCCGCCGGAAATCACGCCCAGGGCGTGGCGCTTGCAGCCAAGATCCTTGGCGTCAAAGCCACAATCTTTATGCCGGTAGGGGCATCGCTTCCAAAGTACGAGGCGACCTTGGGTTACGGAGCCAATGTCGTGCTTACCGGAGCAATCTTTGATGAGACGCTTGTAGCCGCAAAGGAATTCACCGCTCAAAGTGGTGCTGTGTTTATCCCACCGTTTGATGATCTGGATATCATCCGCGGCCAGGGCACAGTTGCCCTAGAGATCATGGAGCAGCTTCCTGAGGTAGATAACATCCTGGTTTGCCTCGGCGGCGGCGGTCTTACCGCAGGCGTAGCAACCGCAGCAAAACTCAAAGCTCAAGCTCTTGGGCGCAAGGTCAAGGTCTTTGCCGTTCAGGCGGAGGCAGCAGCCAGCTGGCCTGGCTCGCTGAAGGCAGGAAAGCCAGTTGAGATCAAGATTCAGCCGACCATCGCCGATGGCATTGCTGTTGCAAAGCCAGGCAGGATCCCATTCGATTTGGTTTTGGAGCACGTCGACAAGATTGTGACTGTTACCGAGGACGAGATTGCCAAGGCGATGCTCGCCGTTTTGGAGCGTTCAAAGCTCGTAGTTGAAGCTGGTGGCGTGGTTGGGGTTGCAGCGGTTCTGGCCGGCAAACTAAAGCTCAAGGGCACCACCGCAATCGTGCTCTCCGGTGGCAACATCGATCCGCTTCTAATGCAGAGGGTGATTCGCCACGGCCTGGCAGCTTCCGAGCGCTACACAAACATCTCGGTGATGCTTCCTGACCGTCCAGGTCAGCTGGTGCGCACCGCTGAGGCAGTTGCGGCGGCTCACGCCAACGTGGTTGAAGTGCTTCACACCAGACACGGCAATGGGCTTCAGATTTCTGAGGTTGAGTTGAACCTGAGTGTGGAGACCCGAGGCAAGCAGCACCGCAAAGACCTCATGAAGTCGCTCAAGGCAGCCGGGCTAAACCCGAAGCTGCACGAAGACTAGAACTCAAAGTTCTCCACGGCAACAATTTCAACGGTGATTTCTTTGCCGTTGGGTGCTGAATAGCTGACCTGGTCGCCGACCTTCTTGCCCAAAACTTGCTGACCAATTGGGGAATCTGGGCTGTAAACATCGAGGTCGCCCTCTTCGATCTGAACTTCGTACTCGGTGCCCTCAAAAGCCTCGTGCGATCCAAGGTAAAACTCTGCTGGGCGACCATTGAGCTTGCACTTGATCATCAAGCCCTGCTTCACAATGCCATCGCTGGCATCTGCGGTGCCGATTTCAGAGGTTGCAAGAATCTCTTCTAGGCGGTTGATGCGCGCTTCGATCTTGCCCTGCTCCTCCTTGGCTGCGTGATAGCCACCGTTCTCCTTGAGGTCTCCCTCTTCACGAGCGTCCTGGATGCGCTTTGCGATGTCGTGGCGACCAACGGTAATCAAGTGGGTCAGCTCGTCCTTTAGACGGTCATAGGCGGCTTGGGTTAGCAGCATTGAATCGGTCATAGTTCACTTCTTGAGGGGTTTCGGGGATTGCCCAATTCTGGGCGATTGCAAAATACTACTTGAGACGGCACTCATCTACCAAGGCTGTAGTTGCCAATTCGGTGGTGTTTATGCTCACGCTTAGCCTCACGGTGTCGGTTGGCTGCGGTCCTATTTCGATTTCCTTGAAGCCCACCTGCGAAAATTGCTCATTGAGAGACTCGAGCGTGCAGATGGCGGTGGCGGCTTTTGGCTTGGAAATCTCAAAATCCAAGACCACTTGGGTTGGGCCTTTGACCGAAAAACCAATGTCTTTGGATTGCACCGGGTTGAAATTTGCCATCGCTGCGACAAATGCGCCAAGTGCCATAAGCGTCACACCAGCCGCAGAAATCCAGATCCAGCGCGCACGCGAAAGCTTTGGTTTTTGACCGTAGCGGTTCGCCATAAGGTCATTTTCTTGGGCTGCCATACCTCTAGGTTATGCCAGGTGAGGGATACTTGAGATATGGACTTCTTGCTTAGTGCGCTTCTGGCTGTAACTACCAGCCCAACACCAGTTCCTGACGATACCTACAACTCCCCTGGAACAATCGGATTTATTGCCACATTTGGAGTTGCGCTGATTGCAGTTGGATTGTTTTTTGATATGAACCGCAGGGTTCGACGCACCCGTTACCGCTCCGAGATTCGTCAGAAGCTAGCAGCCGAAGAGCTGTTAAACATGGAGGTTGCAAAGCCAGAGCGCCCAGCTCCTCCGGCTAAACCGAACCGAGCGAACCAGGAATCGGACTGAGTCCCACCAGCAGCGCTGCCACCCAGTGGCAGAAGAATGCCGCCACGGTCAGTGCGTGGAAAATCTCGTGAAATCCGAAATGCTTAGGAATTGGGTTTGGCCGCTTTAGGCCGTAAACCACAGCTCCCACCGAATACAGCAATCCACCGGCTATGACCAGCAACATAACTATCCAGTTAGCTTCAAAGAAGTCTCCGATGTAAAACACAGCAGCCCAGCCCAGAGCTAGGTAGATCGGGACATAGAGCCAACGTGGGGCATTGATCCAAAAGACCCGGAACCCAACGCCAAATACCGCAATGACCCAAACTGCAGCTAGCAAAAGCGTGCCATCATCGGCGCTTAGTGCCGAGACGCTCAGCGGCGTGTAGGTGCCTGCAATCAGCAAGAAAATGTTGGCGTGGTCGATTCGCTTGAGAAGTTTTTTGATGCTTGGTCGCCAGTTAAAGCGGTGGTAAAGCGCGGAGTTCCCAAAAAGTAAAATCGAGCTTGCGAAGTAAATAGCCGCCGCTGTTTTTGCAACCCAGCCGTCAGAGAAAACAATCAGCAGGATTCCGGCTGCGACAACCAGCGGTAATACTCCGGTGTGTATCCAGCCTCGCCAGCTTGGCTTTAGCTCAGTTTGCTGGACTGCTCCCTTTAGCTTTGAAAGCGGAAGGTGTAACGGGTCTGGCTCGAAACTCATATTGCTACCCTAAGCCACCTAAACACCATAGAAGTTGCAATACCCTTTAGGGGTGCAGAAACTCCTCTATCGGTTCTATGAGAAGCAAATCGAGAGCAAACTGCGCCCTAAGGATCTTCCCAGGCACATCGGCGTGATGGTTGACGGAAACAGACGCTGGGCGTCCCTGCAGGGTCTAGAAAAGGCGGGCCAGGGTCACCAAGCCGGTGCCAAGAAGATCATCGATTTTTTGGGCTGGTGCTCTGATTTACGGATCGATCACGTCACTCTCTACTTGCTTTCAACCGACAACCTAAAGGGTAGGCACTCGGAGGAGCTTGAGGATCTGATTGAGATCATCGTCTCGCTGGCAGAAGAACTAGCCAATAAAGGGCGATGGCAGCTTCAGGTTGTGGGAGATGTCGCTAGCTTGCCAGAATCTGCGGCTCGCAGATTGGCTGAGGTGGAGAGCAAGACCGCCAAGAACTCAGGCACCCATGTGAATCTCGCGGTTGCCTACGGTGGTCGAAAAGAGATTGCCGATGCGATGCGCTCAATCTTGAAAAAACATTCCGACCAGGGCACCACAATCGACGAGCTTGCAGAATTTTTGACCCCGGAACTTATCACCGAGCACCTTTACACCGGTGGCCAGCCAGATCCAGATTTATTGATTCGTACCTCAGGTGAGCAACGCCTCAGCGGCTTCTTGCTATGGCAAAGCGCCAACAGTGAGTTTTACTTTGCAGAGGCACTTTGGCCTGATTTTAGAAGGGTAGATTTCCTTCGAGCGCTCAGAGATTTCCAGCGTCGCCACCGACGATTCGGTAGCTAGGTAAACAGCTTGATAACGCTCCAAAGTTTGGGCGTGTCACGACTGCCCTAGAGCAAAACCCAGGCGTAGATTCACATCAGGTCCCCATAGAAGGAGAACCGGTGCCAGCTAACTCAAGCCCCAGGTCCAAGTCATCAAGTTCCAAGACTGTTTCCCCTGAGGCGGTGAGCAGCAAGGCAAAATCCACCAGCAAGGCAACGGCGATCAGAACGTTTGTAATCGACACATCGGTTCTTCTATCTGACCCGAAAGCAATGTTTAGATTCGCAGAGCACGAAGTTGTTTTGCCGATTGTGGTTATCAACGAACTCGAGAAAAAGCGCAACGATCTCGAGATTGGTTTCTTTGCGAGAAAGGCACTGCGCTTTTTAGATGACCTTCGCAAAAAGCACGAGCGCCTCGACTTTCCGGTCGAGGTCGGCGATGGTGGAACGCTCAGGGTTGAGCTCAACCACATCGACCAGTCGATTTTGCCAACCGGGTTCCAGCTCGGTGACAACGACTCCAGGATTTTGGCGGTTGCTGCCAATCTAAAGAGCGAAGGCTTTGACGTAACGGTTGTTTCCAAAGACTTGCCAATGCGAGTCAAGGCGTCCGCAATCGGAATGAGAGCCGAGGAGTATCTGCACGAGCTTGCCAGCGAAGAGTGGGACGGTCTAGCCGACCTAAATCTCTCTGGCGATGAGATGGCAGACCTATACGACACCGAAGAAATCAAGCACAAGGATGCCAAGGACCTTCCGATAAACACCGGTTTGGTCATTCACTCTGAGCGCGGCAGTGCTCTGGGTCGCGTGACCGCAGCTAAGACTGTGAAGCTGGTTCGTGGCGATAGAGACATCTTTGGTCTTCACGGTCGTTCTGCCGAACAGCGCCTAGCCATTGACGCCCTGCTAGACCCAGAAATTGGCATTGTTTCAATTGGTGGCCGTGCCGGTACCGGTAAGAGTGCGTTGGCGCTGTGCGCAGGACTTGAGTCGGTTCTAGAGCGTCGTCAGCACAAGAAGATCATGGTTTTCCGACCACTTTACGCAGTGGGCGGCCAGGAGCTTGGTTTCTTGCCTGGTACCGAAGCCGAGAAGATGAACCCTTGGGCTCAAGCAGTATTTGACACCTTGGGCGCTTTGGTTTCCAAGGAGGTCATCGACGAGGTGATGAACCGCGGCATCCTCGAGGTATTACCACTTACCCACATCCGTGGCCGCTCACTTCACGACACCTTTGTGATTGTTGACGAAGCCCAGTCACTTGAGCGCAATGTTCTCCTGACCATGCTTTCGAGAATTGGTCAGAAGTCTCGAGTGGTTTTGACTCACGATGTTGCACAGCGTGACAACCTAAGGGTTGGTCGTCACGATGGAATCGCATCGGTAGTTGAAACCCTCAAGGGTCAGGAACTGTTCAGCCACATCACTCTCACTCGCTCCGAGCGAAGCGAGATTGCGGCGCTGGTTACCAACCTGCTCGACTAGCCTGTGGAGGGCCCGCGGCAATCAGGCGGGTTTCTCACTAGCTTTTTGGGATGGCTGAGTTAGTCCTTCTGATTCCAATTGCACTCATTGTTGCGTTTGCCATTCCGCTGACCTTGACTGACTTTAGAGAACATCGCCTACCCAATCACTACACCGTGCCACTGATTGCCGTCACAGCCCTGTCCCTGACCGGATACGGGCTAGTTTTGGGTCAGTATGGAAAGCTCATGGCCAGCGGTTTGGCAATGGCATTGACGTTCCTAATTGGTTGGCTGCTGGCCCGTTTCGCTGACTTGGGCATGGGCGATGTGAAGCTGTTGATTTCACTGAATGGCTGGCTGGCTTGGCATGATGGCTGGCTGGTGCTAATTGCCCTGGCAATCGGACTTATCGCGGCAAACGTATTTGCGATTGCAGTTTGGATCAAGAAAAAAGACCCCAAAGAGCACATAGCTCTGGGGCCTTTTCTGCTTCTTGGTTTTTGCCTTGCAGCAATTACACCAAGCTGGCGAATCCTTACTGCGGTGGGCGAGTCATTGGCATGACGTCTAGCGCCTTGTCCAACTGCTCCATGGTCAGTTTCTCGCCATCGACATAGCCGAGTTCGATTGTCGCTTCGCGAACAGTTAGTCCCTTGGCCACCGAGTGCTTCGCGATCTTCGCTGCAGCCTCGTAGCCAATGAACTTGTTTAGCGGTGTCACAATCGAAGGGCTGGACTCGGCAAGCGCCTTAGATCGCTCAACGTTTACCTCAAGTCCCGCGATGGTCTTGTCCGCGAGCACGCGCATCGAGTTTGAAAGCAAGCGGATGGACTCCAGTAGCGCATTACCTATTACGGGGATCGCAACATTTAACTCGAAGTTTCCAGATGCTCCTGCCCAGGTCACGGTCGCATCATTTCCGATTACGCGAGCACAAACCATCAGCACTGCCTCTGGGATTACTGGGTTTACCTTGCCCGGCATGATTGAGCTTCCAGGCTGAAGGTCAGGAATGTTCAGCTCGGCAAGTCCAGTGTTTGGACCGGATCCCATCCAGCGCAAATCGTTGTTGATCTTGGTAAGGCTGACCGCAATGACCTTGAGCGCACCGGAGGCTTCGACGAGTGCGTCACGCGCTCCTTGAGCTTCAAAGTGGTCTCTGGCTTCGGTAATTGGCAAGCCGGTGTCTTTAGCCAAAAGGCTGATTACCTCCTGAGGAAAGCCCTTAGGGGTATTGATACCGGTTCCGGTCGCCGTTCCACCCTGTGGAACTTCTGCCACTCTCGGAAGGGCCGAATTGATTCGCTCGATGCCATAGCGGATCTGCGCTGCGTAGCCGGCAAACTCCTGGCCGAAGGTTACCGGGGTGGCATCCATCAGGTGGGTACGTCCCGGCTTTACGTAGCCAGCCCAAGCCTTGGCCTTTGCCTCTAGGAAGCCAGCCAGGTAATCCAGTGCAGGAAGCAGGTCGTTCACCAAAGCGTTGGTCACGGCAACGTGAACCGAGGTCGGGAAGACATCGTTGGAAGACTGCGAAGCGTTCACGTGGTCATTCGGGTGAACTTCTTTGCCAAGTTTCTTGGTCGCAAGGGTAGCCAGCACTTCGTTCATGTTCATGTTCGAGCTGGTTCCGCTGCCGGTCTGGAAAACATCGACCGGGAAGTGGTCTAGGTGGTGACCGGATATAACCTCGTCGGCACTTGCCACAATGGCCGAGGTGATGTCATCGGCAAGGATGCCAAGTTTGTTGTTCGCCTGGGCAGCGGCCTTTTTGATGCGGGCCAGTGCGATGATGTGTTCTTTCTCTAGCCCGGATCCGCTGATAGGAAAGTTCTCGACCGCACGCTGGGTCTGGGCGCGATAGAGGGCATTGATTGGGACTTTAACCTCGCCCATTGTGTCGTGTTCAATGCGGTATTCCATGTTTGGCTCTTTTCTAATCTCTCTTTAGAGGTCCCCGTGCGAAACCACCATGTGGATATCGCCCAGTTCAAGTTTGTAGTTGGCACCTACAACAGCAAGTTTGCCAGTTTTCACAGCGTTAGAAATCAAATTAGAACTCTCCAGCAGTTCTTCTATTGTGTCGGCAACGTGTCTGGCGGTGATGTCGTCTATCGAGGTGTCTCCTGCGGCGTGGCTGCGTTCCACAGTTGGCATAATTCGGTCAACCAGCTTGTGAATGAATTCGCCCTCCAGCTCGAGCTTTCCGGCTGCGGCATCCATGGTGGCGCGCACAGCCCCACACTCGTCGTGGCCTAAAACCAAAATCAGCGGCACCTTTAGCACCTCAACCGCAAACTCCAGAGAGCCCAAGATTGTCTCGGCAATCACCTGACCGGCATTGCGCACCACAAACAAATCGCCCAGACCAACATCGAAGATCATTTCACCTGCGAGTCTGGAATCCGAGCAGCCAAATAGGGCTGCAAAAGGGGTCTGCTTGTTCGCAATGGCTCGTCTGACATCGGCATCCTGGCGAGGGTGTGCTGGAGTGCCACTAACGAAGTTCTGGTTGCCTTCGACCAGCAATTTCCATGCGTCTCTGCCGGTTTGTGGCCGCCCCACTAGTTTTGGCTATTCAGGTCGATGCTGATTTGCGTGGCCAGTTTTAGAAAATCTTCCTCGGAGGCGGTGCCGTAGATAACTACCGCCTGCTTGTCAAAGCTGTGAACCATGGCGTATTCCTTGGTTCCTTTGGGAACAGAAGGAATAAGAGTTGGCCAAATCTCCCAGGTTCTACCCTCGATCTCCGCGGTCACATCAAGCCAGTTCCCCTGCAATTTGTTTGCAAGCCACGACGGATTCGATTCAAAGGCTTGCGTCAGACCGATGTACTGATCATCCGGCGTGATGTAACCGACGTACCAGGTCTTGACTCCCAAGTCCTCTTCCACGCGGGCAGCGTTGGCCCACCAGTCTGCTTCAAGTTTTGGAGCAATCAATTTTTCGGTCACCGAGGCCTGAACGGTTTCGGTGATTGCGCTGTAGTCAATTGGTTGAATTCGATTGCCATCGTCACGAGGAACAATCATCACAATGGCCAAAGTCAACGCCAATGTCACAAGCAGTGAATAAATCAGGTTGCGGACAGTTTGCTTAGCTCTGCGCTCGGCTGCGCTAATACTCACTTGGAGTCTTTCTGCTGCATTGCAGCGTCTAGTTTCTTCCTTGCGCCGCTGAGCCACTGCTCGCAGTGCTTAGCAAGTGCCTCACCACGCTCCCAGAGTGCCATAGAGGCCTCTAGAGAGACATTCTGCTGTTCCAGTTCAGCAACCACCTTCTGAAGCTCGTCACGGGCTTCTTCGTAGCTCAAGGCTGAAATGTCTTTGCTCATTTGATATCCCTAACTTCATCTGCGGTTGCGGTAATTTCCTGCTTGCTGGTTCTAATCAGAAGTTTCTTGGACTTGGCAATTTTGCTCAGCGGCTTACCGTTTTCGTCAGTGATAACAGAGTAACCGCGCTCAAGGGTCAATTGCGGCGAAAGTGAGCGGGTTTGAGCGTGAAGCTGTTTGATTTCTCCCTGACCGCGTTGCAATCTAAAGTCAAAAATCTCCCGAATTCGGCGAGTATTGGTTGCAATCACCTCGGCTTGGGCGTCAACAAAGCCATAGGGCGAAGCGATCACTGGTCGCGAGATTAGCTGTTGTAAAAGCTGCGACTGAGAATCTAGGTAGCTGCCCACTCGAACTCGCATGCGCTGAATCGATATTGCAAGTCCGCGGCGCTCTTCAACCACATCTGGCACCACTCGCTTGGCAGCATCGGTTGGGGTGGAGGCTCTTAGGTCTGCCACCAGATCCAATAGCGGTTGATCGTTTTCGTGTCCGATAGCCGAAACGAATGGTTTGGTTAGTTTCGCTGCAGCCCTAACCAATCGCTCATCGCTGAATGGGAGTAGGTCTTGGAAGCTGCCACCACCGCGCGCGATGATGATGACATCAACTTCGGGGTCAGCATCTAAAACGCCAAGGGCCAGCAGGATTTCGTTGACGGCTTTATCGCCCTGAACGTGGGTGTGCTGAACCTGGAACTGCACCTCTGGCCAGCGAAGCTTGGCATTTTGCAGGACATCTTTCTCCGCATCAGAGTCCGCTCCAGTAATCAAGCCAATTTTGTTTGGCAAAAATGGAAGCGGCTTCTTTCGAGCTGGGTCAGCTAAGCCCTCGGCAATAAGTTGAACTTTTAGACGCTCTAGGCGCTCGAGAAGCTCTCCAAGACCAACCTTGTGCATCTGCATAACCCGCATTGTGAGCTTGCCGTTTTTGGGCCAGAAGGTTGGTTGCAGTAGCGCAACAACTCGGTCTCCCTGAGCAAGTCCAGGTGCGATCTCAGCCCCGGAGTTAGTAAAGGCGTGGATCTCAACTGACATTTCGACATCTAAATCGCGAATCGATGCGAAGACTCCAGCTGGTTTTTCTGAATAGGCCTGTAACTCACCCTCTACCCAGACGCGACCGAGCTTGTCGATCCAATCCCGCAGGCTTTTTGATAGCTGGGAGACCTGCCAAGGGGAATTCTCGGTGCTAACTCGTGATTGACTATCAGTGACCGAATTAGTTTCCAATCCGGCCTCCTTGGTCGCTTTCGTAGAATTGTGTGGTGACTATCATCAAGGATACCGACCAGGCCGACAGTTTCGGCACCAACAAGGTGCTGTTGGCAGCTCCGCGCGGATACTGTGCGGGCGTTGACCGCGCAGTAATTGCCGTTGAGAAGGCTCTCGATCACTACGGAGCACCGATTTACGTGCGCAAGCAGATTGTGCACAATAAGCACGTTGTCGCCTCGCTAGAGCGACGCGGAGCGATTTTTGTGGATGAGGTCGATGAGGCACCTGAGGGCTGCATCATGGTTTTCTCGGCTCACGGTGTTTCTCCTGCGGTTATCGAAGCCGCTGAAGCCCGAAACCAGCAGACCATCGACGCCACCTGCCCGCTAGTAACCAAGGTTCACCGCGAAGTGCAGCGCTTTGACAAAGAGGGTTACGACATCCTCTTGGTTGGCCACGAGGGCCACGAAGAGGTCGAAGGCACCGCCGGTGAAGCACCACACGCCGTGCAGTTGGTCGACGGCCCTGAAGGTATTGCCAAGGCAAAGATTAAGGATCCATCCAAGGTTATTTGGCTGAGCCAAACCACCTTGTCGGTGGATGAGACTATGGAAACGGTTATAAAACTTCGCGAGAAGTTCCCAACCCTGCAGAACCCACCAAGCGATGACATTTGCTACGCGACACAAAACCGCCAGGTTGCCATAAAAAAGGTTGGCGCTGAAAGTGATTTGGTGATCGTGGTTGGTTCCGCAAACTCCTCCAACACAGTTCGCCTGGTCGAAGTCGCCCTTGATGCTGGAGCTAAAGCTGCCTACCGCGTCGACGATGCTACTGAGATTGAAGAGAAGTGGTTCGAAGGCGTGAAAACTGTCGGTATCTCATCCGGTGCGAGCGTGCCAGAGGATTTGGTTGACGGAGTGCTCGCTTACCTTACAGAGCGTGGTTATGGGGATGTTAGGACCGTTACCACTGCCGAGGAAGACGTACAGTTCTCGCTGCCTAAGGAGTTGCGCAAGGATCTAAAAGCTGCTGGTGAAGACGTCAGTAACAAGGGTCCTCGAAGCTAATCAAGATTCTTTTCTGAAACCAGTTTTCCAGCGCGGTCAAAAGTGCGCCAGACTCCAATTTGGACTCCTTGGTTGAATTCGCCAGCTCGCATCAGGCTGCCGTCTTTGCGGAAAAACTCCCAGGGTCCATGCATCTCACCCTTTAGGTATTCACCCTTAAACCGAGGAAGCCCGTTTTCATAAAAGGGGCTTCGCTCTTGGTGGTTTTCTACCACTTAGACTTTCCGGCTGAACCGAGCTGAGAAGCTGCCTCTACAACTCGAGTAGACATTCCGGCTTCTGCGGACTTGCCCCAGGCACGTGGGTCATAAAGCTTCTTGTTGCCAACTTCACCGTCAACGCGCAATACCCCGTCGTAGTTCTTGAGCATGTGATCAACAATTGGACGGGTGAACGCATACTGCAGGTCGGTATCGATGTTCATCTTAATTACGCCGTACTTCACCGCGTCAGAGATTTCTTGCTCGGTCGAGCCAGAGCCACCGTGGAAGACCAGGTCAAATGGCAGCTGCTTGCCATACTTTGCGCCAACCTCATCCTGAATTTGCTTTAGCAGCTCTGGACGCAGCTTGACATTGCCTGGCTTGTAGACGCCGTGCACGTTGCCGAAGGTCAATGCCGCCATGTAGCGACCGTTCTCGCCAAGCCCCAGCGCCTCAGCGGTAGCAAACCCGTCGGCAACTGTGGTGTATAGGTGCTCATCAATTGCACCTTCAATGCCATCTTCCTCGCCACCAACTGCACCGACTTCGATCTCTAGGATCGATCCGATGTTCTTGGTGCGGGCTAGGAACTCTTTGGCAATTTCAAGGTTCTGAGCAAGCGGAACCTCTGAACCATCCCACATGTGGGAGTTGAAGATAGCCTCGCCGCCAGCCTTCACGCTTTCTTCGGAGAGCGCAATAAGTGGCTTTACAAAGCTGTCGAGCTGCTCAAAGTTGCAGTGGTCGGTGTGTAGCGCAACCTTGATGTCGTAGTTCTTCGCAACTTCGCGAGCGAATGCTGCAAAGCCCAAAGCTCCGGAAACCCGGTTCTTCACGGTTGGACCGGACCAGTAGTCAGCACCACCGGTGGTGACCTGCAAAATACCGTCCGAACCAGCAGCCTGCAATCCTGCAAGTGCTGCGTTTAGAGTCTGGGAGCTGGAGACGTTGATCGCAGGATAGGCAAATCCGCCGGCCTTGGCGCGGTTTAGCATCTCTACATACTGTTCGCTGTTTACTACACCCATGTGTGCCTCCTTAGGCCTTAGCTGGCTCGCCAAGTAGGCGAGCACGATCTGGAATTAGTTCTATGGTTGGTTCAACCAAGTTTTCAATCGACTGCAAGCCACTGGTCGGCTGCTGAACCTTGGCCGCACCCCACTGCACGGCGGCGGCAATACCCTCAGCAACGTCAAAGCCAACACCAAAGGCATCTGCATCTGCTGGGTGATTTGTGACTGCAGCCAAAAAGCCAGCGATGGTGGAGTCGCCGGCACCCACGGTGTTGATGACCTTTACGGCTGGGGTGTAGGAGTGAATTGCGTGAGTCTTGGTGATTGCGACTATGCCGTCAACGCCGAGTGATGCCATGACGCAGTCAACGCCCCAGCCATTTAGTTCGCGGGCAGCATCGATGACGTCACCCAGGGTGTTTAGGTCTCGCCCAACGCACTCAGCAAGCTCGTGAGCGTTCGGCTTCATGATTGTTGCCTTGCCCTGCTGTGCCCAGTACCTAAGTGCGGGACCAGACGTGTCCAGGATTACCTTTACGCCAAGTGATTTCATGCGATCAAAAAGCGGGTGGAGATCTATGATCTCGCCGGTTTCTTCAATTTGAGGGTGAGCGCCGGCAACAACGAGCCACTTGGCATCGTTGTCCAAAACGGTCTTCTCGGTAAGTGCTACAACTGCGTCCCAATCCCTTTGCTTCAGGGGTCTTGGGCTCTCGTTGATCTTGGTGGTTGGACCGTCATACTCCACGATCGTGGTTGAAACTCGCAAGGTTCCTTCAATCCAGACCGGGGATATGAACCCAGAGCCGGTGCGCTCTAAAACCGTAGGGTCAGCGTTTCCAATTGGAACCACTCCAGGAGCTGGGATGTTCGCAAGCCGAAGGCCGCGCGATACGTTTATGCCCTTACCGGCAAGCTCCTCGCCAACGCGCTCAGCGCGGTTTACCCCGCCTTCGACCAAGTTCTTTACGAAGTAGGTTCGATCCAGCGTTGGAGATGGTGTGAGAGTAACGATTGGCGATTTTATGCCAGCCATCAGGGGCTCCTAGATGTGAGAAAAACATAGTTTGCACTCACATCGTTGTAGGCGCCGAAATCACTATAGCCAATAAACCACCATCCAAGGCTAGCCTTCGATCTCCTTGGCGGTAATTGTTGAAGGAGCCTCGGTGATTTCCTTTGGGGCCTCGATTGTCTCGATGCCGAGTTCGTTCTCGTCCAGGTCGTTTAGGCGCCTTGCGGTGACAAGCATTCTGGTTTCCAAAGAGGAAACAAAAGTGTTGTAGTCCTTAACGCTGGTGGTCATAGATCGCCCAAGCTTGTCTGCCAACTGGGCAATTTTGCCAACTCGCTCATACAGCTCTTTACCGAGTTTCAGCAGGGTCTTTAGTTGAGTCTCATCGGCATTTTGACGCCAAATGTGGCTAATGGTTTTTAGCACCGAGTAGAGCGTCACCGGAGATGCGACCGCAACGTTCTTCTTGAAGGCATACTCCAACAAGCCAGCATCGCTTTCTAGGGCCGCAGAGAGCAGGGATTCGCTTGGTACGAAGCAAATCGTGAAATCTGGCGATGAATCGAGCCCAGTCCAATACTGCTTGGACCCTAGATCGTCGATGTGCTTGCGGAAGGCCTTTACGTGCTCATCTAGCAAGCGCTCACGCCTGGCTAATTCTTCTCCGGTTGCCAACTCCGAGATTGCACTCGCCTCCTGGTAGGAGTTGAAGGGCACCTTGCTATCGATGGCGAGTTTTTTACCACTTGGCAAATTGATAACAACATCGACTCGACCGGGACCGGCCTCGGTGGTGATGGTCACCTGCTCGGAGAAATCCGCGTGCTTAATCAGTCCTGAAAGCTCAATCAGCTTTCTGAGTTGAGTTTCACCCCAGACACCTCTGAGGGAGTTGGAACTCAGGGCTTGGGCAAGTTGCTGAGTTTGCTTGCGAAGTGTTTCGTCACTCTGAACAGCATTTCTGAGCTGTTCGGAAATGGTATTGAACTGACTGGCACGTTCTTTCTCGAGGTTTGCAACCACCTCACCCATCTTGGTGAGCTGTTCTTTCACCGGGGCTAGCTGGACCAGCACTTTATTCTCTTGGTCTTGCTGCATGCGCTGCTGCTCCAAGGAAAGATCTGCTTTGGCAAGTTGAGTTCGAAGCTCAACCTCGGTGGCTTCTAGCGCCGCGATCTTGCTTGCCAGCTCCGGGCTAGCAGTTACCGCTTTGCGCTTGCCGAATACGTAACCAAAAATGGCGCCGAGCACCACTCCGATAATGAGCGCGTTAAGAACAATCCAAATCTGAAATTCCATGCTTGAAGTATCGCAGTGGCGTCAGACATTTAGCGGTTTTAGCACCTGACGGGTCGCTTTCAAAAGGTCATCCATAGTCTCGGCCTCGTGACGACCGGCCATGTGGATAACAATTCTTGCGCAGGCATCGGCATCCGCCAGGGCGTCGTGGTGCTTGAATTCCTCGTGACCGATCGCATACGCCACGGCGTTTAGTCGGTAGCTTTCCAGCGCATAGGTTCGCCTTGCCATCAGCAAGCTGCAGGCATAGCTGAGATCCGGCAGGTCAAAGCTGACCGCCTCCGCGGATGCTCTAAGCACTCCCATATCAAAGGATGCGTTGTGTGCCACAAATGGCAGTCCCTCGGTGAAAAGCAAAAGATCCGGAAGAACGTTTTCCCAGTTCGGAGCATCAATTACATCTTCTGGTTGAATCCCGTGGACCCGGATGTTTCCCTCGTGAAACCAATTATTTGGAAAAGGTGGCTGAAACAACATTGAAAGTGACTCTTGGATTTCACCGTCTCGAACCCTCACTAAGCCCACCGCACAAGGGGATGCGGGAGATCCGTTAGCGGTTTCAAAGTCGATTGCCGTAAAGTCCAGGGCCATCAGGCAATTATGAAGCAATAAACTTTCGCGGTGGCCTTAACTATCGGAATCGTGGGACTGCCAAATGTTGGCAAGTCGACCCTCTTCAACGCACTAACCAAGAACAACGTTCTGGCGGCGAACTACCCATTCGCAACCATCGAACCAAATATTGGTGTCGTGAACCTTCCAGATGCCAGGCTCACTCGCCTAGCTGAGATTTTTGGATCGGAGCGCATTCTGGCTGCCCCGGTGTCATTCGTTGACATCGCCGGCATCGTTCGAGGTGCAAGCGAAGGTGAAGGATTGGGCAACCAGTTCCTAGCGAATATTCGTGAGGCAGACGCCATAGCCCAGGTTGTCCGTGGCTTCGCAGACTCAGACGTGGTTCACGTTGACGGCAAGGTTGACGCGAAAAGCGATATCGAAACCATCAACACCGAGCTGATCCTGGCTGATCTTCAGACCCTGGAGAAGACCAGACCTCGTGTTGAAAAAGAGGTTAAAGGCAAGAAGGCTGAGCCTGAGGTCTTAGAAACCATCGATGAAGCGCTAAAAGTTCTAAACGATGGCACTCCACTCTCTTTGAGCAAGGTGGACCTCGGACCAATCAAGGACCTGGGTCTGCTAACCGCCAAGCCAATTTTGTTTGTTTTCAACGTTGATGAGGCTGTGCTAACCAGCCCAGAGAAGCGTGCTGAGCTTGCAGCTCTGGTAGCGCCGGCTCAGGCAGTGTTCCTAGACGCCAAGGTCGAGTCTGAGTTGATTGACCTAAGCCACGATGAGGCTCAGGAGCTATTGCAGTCGCTGGGTCAGGAAGAGTCAGGTCTAGACCAGCTCGCTCACGTTGGATTCCAGACCCTAGGACTTCAGACCTACCTAACCGCAGGTCCTAAAGAGTCCCGCGCTTGGACCATCCGCAAGGGCTGGAAGGCTCCGCAGGCAGCCGGTGTAATCCACACCGACTTCGAGCGCGGCTTTATCAAGGCAGAGGTTGTTTCCTTTGCAGATCTCGATGCAGCAGGCTCAATGGCTGAGGCCAAGGCTGCGGGCAAAGTCCGCATGGAGGGCAAGGAATACGTCATGAACGACGGCGACGTGGTGGAGTTCCGCTTCAACGTCTAGTTCCTGTATTTTGAATGTCAACATCGGGGGACATCGTGAAGAGAATTCTGGGACTGGTTCTTGCAACGGTCCTCGCATTTTCTATCGCGCCGATTAGCTCGGGAGCTGCGCCAAAACCCGCTCCTGCTCCAAAAACCGGGGCGGTTTGTAAGCCGGTTGGCAAGATTCAGGTAGTCGGAACCAGGAAGTACACCTGTGTCAAGACCGGTAAGAAATCATTATGGAACAAGCCCGTAACCATACAAAAGCCAACCCCATCACCGACCCCGACTCCAACACCTGTTGCGAAACCAACCCTGGACAGCCTTGATGCGAAAGCTGTTTACGACTTCTCGAGAGCATCGGTCGCCGAGTCTCTCGTGAAAAATGGAACCAGCGCTCTAAACGTGAAGTACCTAGTTGGGGCCAACGTTTCTGCGGGCACTGTGGATTCCGTCAAGCTGGATCTGCAGAAAGCCATTGACCTTTGGGGACCTGCCTTTAGTCCAACCGACCGCGTCACAATCATTTGGTACGTTCAGCCAGATTTGGAATGGGCCGCAACCACCTACCGATCCGAATCGGGCAATCCCGTTGAATGGTCCAGCATCAACGCAAGCTGCACTCTGAACTTCTGCGGAAACGCAACCGCAACCACGGGACGAAACGGTGCCTATATTTTTGAACAAGGCATGATGCTGGATCGAAATGGTTGGAATAAGGCCACCGCGGGTCATGAGTTCACCCACCTTGCCCAGATAAATTTGTCCGGATTAAATATTTACTCAATGCCACTGTGGCTCTTAGAGGGAAGTGCTCAGTTTTACGGCGAGGCCACCGGATACTTCCCCGCGGACATCTCTAAGTCAATCCGAAAAGGTATGCACCGCCAGTTTGCTAGCGACGCTAGTTCTCTGGTTTCGGTCAACTTCCAAAGCAAAAACCTCAAGGAAGTAATGAGCTCAGCAAGCGCTTCGAGCACTGTGCAGCTAATGAAGCTCATTGAGGTCGGTGCACGAGGTTCATCGAGCACAGCCCTTGCCTACCTGCTGGGGAGCTATGCCAGCGAAGTATTGGTAAGTGTGTATGGTCACGACAAATTTTCTGAACTGTACAAGTCTTTTGAATCGTCTTCCGACTGGGAGGCAAATTTCCAAAAGACTTATGGCCTTTCCACAACCAGCTTCTATGAAAAGCTCACTCCATATTTCACCCAGATGAAAGATGAGCTCTAGGGAGTCGACCACGACTCCAGCCTGAAAGCGGGACGGCAAATCCCCGCCTATTTGGCCGCTATTCTTGGCATTCTAGATTTGAAGGAGCGGCACATGGCGGCAGACAAATTGATTTCATCAGGTGGTCCTTGGGAGTCGGTGGTTGGTTACTCCAGAGCCACAGTGACCGGACCGTTTGTTCATGTTGCGGGAACCACCGCGACCGTTGATGGAGTGCTTCAGCACGAAGGTGATGCCTATAGTCAGACCAAGGTCGCCTTCGAGATTATTGAGAAGGCTCTGGCGCAGGCTGGTCACTCGCTCCAGGACATAATCCGTGTCAGAATCTACCTTGCAAACGAAGCTGACATGGATAGCGCCGGTAAGGCGAACGGCGAACTTTTTAGTGAGATCCGCCCAGCGCTCACAATCCTTGCAGGGCTTAGGTTCATCAACCCCAAAATGCTGGTCGAAATCGAAGTCGATTCATATAAGCAGTGAGTTTGCTGTGTCGGGGTATGGGTAACAGACCCTTCGCATAGACTCTGTAAATGACTGCAACTCTTACCGGTACTCACTCCAATTTCTCCCAGGTTCTAAACCTGGTTCGAGACGCTGGCTACCTCAAGAAGAAACCAAGCTTCTACATCATTCGACTAGTCGTCATTAGCGTGATTGCATCCGCTTTGTGGACCGGTGCTGGCTTTCTAGCGTGGGCAGCAACTCTCAACGGTTGGTGGATGGTTCTGGCTTTCGCAATCGTGGCGCTGCTTGGCGTAATGAGCGCTCAGTACGGCTTTATCGCACACGAGGCAGCCCACCGACAGATCTTTAGAAACAACAAGCTAAACGACTGGACTGGTTTGATTTTGGCAAATCTCTTTGCTGGTTTGTCTTACGGCTTTTGGCTAAAAAAACACAATAAGCACCACCAGCGACCAAACCAAATTGGCGAGGATCCAGATATTGCGATTCGTGTTTTGAGCTTCACAACCGAGTCAAAAATGTCCAAGAAGGGCATAGAGCGCTGGTTCTCAGATCGCCAGGGTTACCTGTTCCCACTGCTTTTGCTATTCACCGGTTTTGACTTGCTATTGGACTCGGTAGCCGGAATGGGTCGTAAAGATCGCTCCATTGGTATTCGAGTTTTGGAATTCTCGCTAATGCTGATTCGTCAGTTTGCACCTTACGTTGTGCTGGCGATCATGTTTGGTCCATTTTGGGCAGTGGCTATGTGGTTTGTAATGATGATGAGCTTTGGTTTCTTTATGGGGGCAGCCTTTGCTCCCAACCACAAGGGCATGCCGCTGGTTGAGAAAGATTCCAGCTTGGACTTCTTCTCCCGCCAGGTGCTAACCTCTCGCAACATCAAGGGCAGCTGGCTGAAGGACAACCTGATGGGTGGATTGAACTACCAGGTTGAACACCACCTGTTCCCTTCGATGGCCAGACCGTTCTTGCGAAAGACTCACGCGATAGTTGCCGAGTACTGCCGTCAGAACGACGTCACGCTGGTTGAGATGAACTTGCTCTCCAGCTACAAGGTGATCATGCAGCACCTTAACAAGGTGGGTCTAAGCAACAACGTAGACCCATTTGTTTGCCCAATGGTCGCGGAATTGCGTCCTCGAAGCTAGTAGAACTGAGACTCAAAGAGTTCAGCGAGAAATGTCCAGATTTGGACCGCAAGCTTTACTAAGTGAATTCTTTGGTTAACGGCAGGTAAACAAACTCAAGTTTGCCTACTATTTCTCCGTGACTCTTTCGAAGAAAATGTTCCTTGCTGACGGCATACAGGTACCGTGCGTGAATCTTCCTGCAGATGTTGACCTGGGAGATATTCATCCCTGGGCCGCCTCCCTGGAGGCAGCAGCCGAGCTGGTTGCCGAGGGCAAGTCTTCTGCTCTTTTGTACTTTGTTGAGAACTCTGCTCAGCTCGAGAAGGCTGCGGCAGATCTCAAAATGCTTTGGGAACGCAAGCTGACGTTTTGGGTCTTCTACCCAAAGAAGCCTCACCTCGGAACTGATCTATCTAGAGATATGACCTGGAAGATCATGAGGCAAGCTGGGGTACAGGGCACTAGGCAGGTTGGTATTGATAAAAACTGGTCCTGCCTGTACTTCAAGAACAGCGGAAAACTAAATTACGTAGAACTCGTCACCGGTTAGATTTAGCAACCTTGCGTTGAAGCCAACTGCAACGGTTCCAGGCGGCATGCTCTTGGTGACCACAGCATTTGCACCAACAGCGCAGTCATTCCCGATGGTGATGTTGCCGATAAGTTTTGCACCGGCACCCAAAGTCACTCTGTCGCCGATGGTCGGGTGACGCTTCACTGCCTCCAAGGTCTTTCCACCAAGGGTTACGCCGTGATACATCAGAACATCTTCGCCAATGACTGCAGTCTCGCCAATCACAACGCCAACTCCGTGGTCAATCACAAAACGTCGGCCAATGGTAGCGCCAGGGTGAATCTCGATTGCGGTCCAAAGTTTTGCCCAGTTCGAGAGCATGCGACTGAGAATGCGCAGCTTTAGCTTCCACATCCCATGAGCGATGCGGTAAGCCCAGATGGCATGAAGTCCTGGAGACGTGAGAATTAGCTCGAGCGCGCTGCGGGTAGCGGGATCGCGCTCAAGTCCTACCTTGATGTCCTCGAAGATTCTCACTGTTTGTTTTGGTATTCCTCTTGCAGGTCACGGTAGAGAGTTGACGATACGTATCGCTCTCCGAACGATGGAATGATGACCACGATGTTCTTGCCGGCGAACTCCTCGCGGTGAGCAACCTCGCGCGCTGCCCAGACAGCGGCACCTGAAGAAATACCCGCCAGGATGCCGTCCTCGGCAGAGACTCGACGTGAGTACTCAAACGCGTCGCCGTTTGAAGATGAGAGCACCTCGTCATAAACAGTGGTGTCCAAGATTGATGGGATGAAGTTTGGGCCGATTCCAGCAAGTGGGTGACCGGCTGCTTCGCCGCCGGTTAGAAGTGGGGAAGATGCAGGCTGAACCGCAAAGATCTTGACGTTTGGGTTTAGCTCCCTTAGTCGCTGACCGGTCCCGGTGATTGTGCCACCGGTGCCGCTGCCGGCAACAAGTGCATCGACCTGACCGTCAAGATCGCGCCAGATTTCCTCAGCTGTGGTCTCGCGGTGAATCTTTGGGCCCGCAGGGTTGTCAAACTGACGAACCAAAACCGCGCCTGGAATCTGCTTACCTAGTTCTTCTGAGGTGGCAACCGAACCCTTCATGCCTTGAGCTGCTGGCGTGAGCACTAGCTCGGCACCGTAGGCACGGATCAAAATCTTACGCTCTAGGCTCATCGAGTCCGGCATCACAATGATGGTGCGGTAACCGCGAGCGGCTCCAACCATGGCAAGACCGATACCAGTGTTACCGCTGGTGGCCTCGATGATGGTTCCACCTGGCTTTAGCTCACCAGATTCCTCGGCGGCGTTCACCATGGCAATGGCTAGCCGGTCTTTCACGCTGGAAGAAGGGTTATAGAACTCCAACTTGGCATAGACATTTGCCTTGGCTCCATCGAGAACTCGATTTAGCTTTACCAAAGGTGTGTTACCGAAAATCTCGGCGATGTTGTTATAGACCCGCATTTTTCTCCAGACTTGCAAACCATGGAAGTTTAACCCCGCTGGGAGGCAAACCTTCCTTGAGTTACCGATAGTTTCCGCGTGGCTCTCAGATTTTTATAAGGTTTCTCAAATAGGTTCGGAAACTATGAGAATCCTGATCGCCTCCGCCGCCATTATTTCCACCCTGACCCTGACTGCCTGCAGCCCAGAAGCCCTTGTCAGCGCAGCTGCCGATGCGGCTGCCTGCACCGCGATGGAATCGACCCTAACCGCCACCGCTGCCGCCTACCAAGAGGGGCTAGTTGACTCCGGCCTAATTACCCAGGTCGATGCACTTATTGGCGAGCAGGTTAGGGGAGTGCTCTCCTCGGGGCTATCTCAAGACCTAGCCGATTTGGTTGCAATTGTGGAATCTGCCGAATCGGTTGAAACCGCCAAGGCCAAGGTTGCGGAGCTAACCGCATCGATTGGTGAGAAGTGTTCGGCTGTTGGGGTTGAGTTCGCAAACTAGCGCACTAGTTCATCGTCAATCATCTGGCCCTTGCGGATTTGCAGGGCTACCGGGATGGCCATAAGGCAAGATCCAAACAATAGCCACAGGCCCGCGTCCCAGCCACCAGTGACCTCTCTGAGCACTCCCACTAGAAACACGGCGAGGGATGCTGTGGTGTAACTAACGCCCTGTCCAAATGCGCTCACTGCCAGAACCGTCGAGCGCTCGCGAGATCGAAGATTGAAAAGCGTAAGAGCGAGCGGGAACATGGAGGGCCCAAATCCGAGTGCGATTACCCAGAGCCAGGTCAGCGAAGAATCTCCAAACAGGAAGCCCAGTGTTCCGATGACACCAGTGGCAAACGAAAACCAAACTATCAAGCTCTGAGACTTGGGGTAACGAGTGCTGAGAATCGGCATGATCAGCGAAATAGGCAGGCCAATCAGTGCAAACAGGCTCAGTAGCAACCCACCTTCGATAACGCTCACTCCCTGGTGTTCCACCAGGATTAGCGGCAGCCACGCGAAAGACACGTAACCGATGATTGATGTCACAGACTGCATAAAGGCAATCGAAACGGCAGTGGGTGAGCGCCAGATGGCTTTATCGCCCGCAACCTTCTCTGCTTTGATCTCCGGTTTTGAGTTACCAAGTAGGAAACTCAAGGGAGCAATTGTCAAAAACGCCAAAATTGCCCACTGCCCGAGTGAGAATCTCCAACCCGCTACCTCAGAGATTGGCACCGCAACAAACGAGGCCATGGTTGCTGATAGAGCTGTGAGAGTTAGATAAAAACTAGATACCAAACCAACTCGGTTTGGAAAGTATTTGCGAACCATCACCGGCAGCAGCACATTGCCAATACCCATACCCAAAAGACTCAGCAGCGATCCGAAGAACAGGGCCGTGGAATCCCAGGAGAATGCCCTCAAAAGATGCCCCAGGATGATCATCAAGACCGTGAGCATCAGGGTCTTCTCGACTCCCAAGAGTCTTGCCGGGCGATAGCTAAGTGAACTGGCAATTGCAAAAGATAGCGGTGCTGCGATTCCCAAAAGCCCAATAGTCACAATTGGTAGCGAGATGTCCTGCTGGATATAGCTCACAACCGGGCTAATCGAGCTAACGGCAGTTCTTAGGTTTATTGCCAAAAGGGCAATCGTGGTGATTGCTAAAAAGCGGGATTGGTTTTGGGTCTTCACTTCAGTGCTTGCTGGAACTGGGAGTGCAGCAAACCGTTGGATGCCATCACCGAAGAGCTCTGGTCATTCAGGGGACCTGCAAGGTCGCTAAATTGCCCACCGGCTTCTTCGACAATCGGAACAAGAGCAGCGATGTCATAGATCTTTAGGTCGTGCTCGGCTACCAGGTCCAAGCTTCCTTCGGCAAGCAGCATGTAGCTGTAGAAATCGCCATAGGCCCTGGTTCTCCAAACCTTGCGACTTAGGTCAATCAGCTGAGGAAGCTTGTCGCTCTGATCCCAAAGCTGCAGGCTGTTATAAGAAATTGAAGAGTCTTCGAGCTTGGAAATCTTTGAAACCTGAAGCGAGCGCACGCTGCCGTCTAGATCCATGGTGAAAGCGCCATTGCCACGCTGTGCCCACCAACGCCTCCCTAGGGCAGGCGCTGAGACCACACTGGTGGTGATAACGCCATCAACTCGTAAGGCAATCAGAGTGGCCCAAATCGGAACACCCCTAAGGTAGTTGGCGGTGCCATCGATTGGGTCAACAATCCAGTTTCGGTTTGAAGATCCGGTGTTCTCAAACTCTTCGCCAATAAAGCTGTCTGTTGGCTGGTAATCGGCGACAATCGAGCGCAGTTCGACTTCAACCGCTCGATCGGCATCAGTTACCGGCGTGCGATCTGGCTTGGTTTCGACCAAAAGGCCTAGGGAGCGAAAACGCTCGAGTGAAATCTCATCAGCGTGGTCAGCCAACTTCAGGGCAAGATCTAGATCTTTAATCATCAGAGTTAATCTATCGACCCAATTGCCAAGACAAGTCGTCGGAAGGAATCTAACCTCGATGCCGAAAGCTTTCCGGCTTCCACCGCAACATCCAACTCGCAGTCCGGAGAATCAGCTAGGTGCGAGCAGTCTCTTGGGCATTCAGCGCTCGCTGAATCGAGATCCGCAAACCCCTTGAGAAGCCCAATCGCATCAATGCCCGCAAGACCAAAGGTTCTAACGCCCGGGGTGTCAACAATCCAGCCATCACGCACCGGAATCGCTTTGGCGGAACTCGAGGTGTGCTTACCCTTGCCGGTCACCTCGTTTACCTCGCCGGTTGCGCGGACATATTCCGGGGCTAAAAGGTTGATCAATGATGTCTTGCCGACGCCGCTGTGACCAACAAAAACCGTGGTCTTTCCCGCAAGAAGCGCTTCCAGACCCTCAAGGTCTGGTTTTGCTTGGGAGTGCCTAAAGACCTTTAGGTCAAAGCCATCGAATCCCTGAATAAAATCTGTTGGGTCTGCAAGGTCACACTTGGTCATGATCAGAATTGGCTGTAGTCCCGCATGCATTGCTGCTACCAAATAGCGATCCACCAAACGAGGTTTTGGCTCCGGGTTGGTAGCTGCCATGACAATTGCAAGTTGATCCGCATTGGCGACAATGGTCTGGTCTCCGGTGTCACTCTCATCGCTTGAGCGAGTGAGCTCTGTGGTGCGAGGTTCGATCCTGACAATTCTGGCAAGGGTGCCTTTTTGGTCAGACACCTCTCCAGCCAGTGCGACCCGATCGCAGGTCACACAACCCTTGTTTCGAAGCTCCTTGGCCAAGGTGGCAAGCACCTCACGGCCATCCTCGGTCAAGACCTTGTATCGAGCTAAGTGAACTTCCAGCACCATGCCCATCAAGGCGTCATCGTGAGTTGGACGACGCTTGGTTCTGGGTTTAGAGCCCTTTGGGTTGGGGCGGATACGAACATCATCCTCATCGAGGTCCATTCCCGGACCGGGTTCAAACATCCAGGTCATTTAGCATCCAACATCTCTTGCCAGAGTTTTGTGAATTCGGGCATGGTCTTTGATGTGGTGGCGATGTTCTCAACCTCTATGCCTGGAATACGAAGTCCAAGAATTGCGCCTGCGGTCGCCATGCGGTGATCCTCATAGCTGTGCCACTTACCGCCTGACAATTGGGCTGGGCGGATTTCAAGACCGTCTTCCAATTCGCTAACGTCTCCGCCAAGGTTGTTTAGCTCCCGTGTTAGCGCGCTAAGTCGGTCGGTTTCGTGACCGCGAAGATGAGCGATACCGGTAATTCGGCTAGGTGAATTGGCCAGTGCAGCAAGCACTGCAATAACCGGAGCTAGTTCCCCGCCGATTGAGAGATCGATATCGATGCCATGGATGTTGCCATCGCCAGAGATGGTGAGTACGTCACCCTGGAGCAAACAGTTTGCGCCCATCATTGGCAGAATTCGTTCGAATTCAGCACCAACCTGAGTTGTGACCTTTGGCCAATTTGGGATTCGAACACTGCCACCCGCAACCATTGCTGCCGCAAGAAATGGACCAGCGTTGGAAAGATCCGGCTCAATTACCTTTCGCCCACCAGAAATAAAACCCGGCTCAACCCGCCAGGTGCGCTCATCGATGGTCTTGGCATCCACCCCACGCTGACGCAGTGTCTCAAGCGTCATTTCAATGTGTGGCAGCGATGGCAATTCCTCACCGGTGTGCCGAAGTGTCAAACCCTGCTCGAATTTGGCAGCCACCAAAAGCAGCCCCGAAACAAACTGGCTGGAGGATGAAGCGTCAATTGCGAGTTCGCCACCTTGCACTTTGCCGGTTCCAAAAACTTTGAAGGGAAGCGAGTCAGATTCTGCAGCCACCTCAATGCCGAGTGCTCGAATGGAATCAATGGTGGTGTGCATCGGACGACGCCTTGCACCTTCGTCTCCGTCAAAGGCAATTTCACCGGTTGCGAGCATGCTCAGTGGTGGCACAAAGCGCATCACGGTTCCAGCTAGGCCGCAATCAATAGCTGCTGGACCCATAAGGGGCTGAGGAGTAACCAAAAGGTCATCGCCCTGCCACTCAAACTCAATACCCAACGACTCAAGGGCTGAGATCATGAGGCTTGAGTCCCTTGAAACCAAAGGTGCAATCAAAAGGGTTGGTTCGCTGGCAATTGCAGAAAGTAAAAGCTCTCGATTAGTGAGTGATTTTGAACCGGGAAGGGCAACCGTGGCATTGATGTTTTGCCCTTGCGGGGCTGGCCAATACGGGTGCAAAGAAGTCATTAGGTCAAAGATACCTAATCTCAACGAATCCTGCCCTCTGGAACTTCTCACGTCCCAATACGCATTGCAACTGTTCGACCGGGCTTTACTCTGCCCAACCAACAAAACCCCAATAGACTGGGTGCAAATGCAGAATCCCAAGTCCGAGAAACTAATCTCGTTTGAAACCCAAGCCCTCCCTCTTATGCCACAGCTTTACGGCGCCGCGCTGCGCTGGACCCGTAACCCAAGCGATGCCGAGGATTTGGTTCAAGAGACTTTTGCTAAGGCCTATGGCGCTTGGGGAAAGTTTGAGCAGGGCACGAACCTAAAAGCCTGGCTTTTTAGAATCATGACTAACACCCACATCAACCTCTACAACAAGCGCGCCAAGGACCAAGCCAAGACCGCGCTGGATGATTTAGAGGACTGGCAGGTTGGAATGGGGGAGTCGCTCACCACCTCCAACACGCGCAGCGCAGAAGCGGTTGCGATGGATAATCTGCCGTCTAAAATCATCCGCGATGCACTAGATCAGATTCCTGACGAGTTCAGAATGGTGGTTTATTACGCGGTGGTAGAGGGTTTGCCATACGCCGAAATAGCTGAAGTTATGGACACTCCGGTGGGAACCGTAATGTCTAGATTGCATCGCGGGAAGAAAATGCTGAAAACTTTGTTGACAGATTATGCAAAGCAAGAAGGTTACCGAGTTGAGGAGGAGGAAAAGTGAATCCAGTTGACTGCGAAGACGTCAAGCGCAACGTGCACGAGTTCCTCCACGCCCAGATGCAAAGCGATCAGCAAGAGGACATCACCGCTCACCTTGCCAACTGCGAGTCCTGCGAAGAGCACTACGACATTGAGGTTGTTTTCAACCAGGTAATCCAGCGCTCCTGCGATGAGGCTCCAGCCGAAGAGCTAGCCCAGCGCGTTATGCAGCGACTACGCGAAGTTCAAGATCACGACTGATCTTGTGGCTCAGTAAGCCCCAGCCACTCAAACCAACCGCGGTTTAGCACCAACCAAGCAACCAATCCATAGCCAACCTGTCCAGGTAGGCCTCTAGGGTTTGCGCTGGTTTCCTGTTGCCAACCCTCGTGCTCACGAAGCGGCTTGAAGCAATCAACATAAGGAATTTGGCGTCTTCTAACGACGTCTTCGAAACCTGCGGACAGGTGCTCGATCTCGTAATCGGTTTCTGGATTCCCAGTTGGAGTTGGTCCAACCACAAAAACCTTTACGCCCTCGCGCAGCGCATCGTCCAGTAGCGAAGCCAGATTCAACCGGGACCTAGAGATCGTGACCTGAGCCTTGACGTCCTGAGAGCCGAGTGCCAAAACCAGGTAGTTCTCGGTTTGCGGGGTGAAACGAGGCATTGCCTCGCTTTTCCAGCGCTCTAACAGGTCAGAGGTGCTCTCACCCACCATTGCCAGTGGGAAGAACGCAACATCCTCGCCCTGCGGCAATCTAGCCTGCACGCGGCCCAACCAGCCAAGTCCCTTGGGGTCGCCAGATGCGGTGAGTAACTCATCACCCAAAATAACAACCCGTAGTGAGCGCATTAGTCCTGGAACGCTCGCTGGACAAGGTCAGCCTGCTCGGCAGCGTGACGCTTTGCAGAACCAGATGCAGGAGAAGCCGAAGCTGGTCTTGCAACCGGAGTGAAGCTGATGCCGTATTTAGGCATGAACAGACCCATGTAGGTCCAAGGACCCTGGTTTAGCGGCTCATCCTGAACCCAACGCAACTGAGCGTTCGGGAACTGTGCGATGGCAGCCTGCATCTCTGCAACCGGAGTCGGGTAGAGCTGCTCAACACGAACAATTGCGGTCTGGCCGTCATTGCGCTTTTGGCTTTCAGCCAAAAGATCCCAGTAGACCTTGCCCGAGCAGAACAGCACCTTGGTGACCTTTGCGGCATCTAGGTTTTGCTCGTCATTGATTACTGGACGGAAGCTGCCGGTCGTAAAGTCCGCAACCGCAGAGGATGCCGCCTTTAGGCGGAGCATCGACTTCGGGGCAAAGACAATCAAAGGACGCTTTGGCGAGGTAAAGGCCTGGCGACGAAGCAGGTGGAAGTGTGATGCCGGAGTCGATGGCTGAGCAACGGTCATGTTGTTCTCAGCACAAAGCTGCAAGAAACGCTCGATTCTTGCTGATGAGTGGTCAGGACCCTGACCCTCGTAACCGTGAGGCAATAGCAATACCAATGATGAGAACTGGTTCCACTTCTGCTCGGCAGATGAAATGAATTCATCAACCACGGTCTGAGCACCGTTTACGAAGTCACCGAATTGGGCTTCCCACAGAGTAAGTGAGTTTGGATCTTCGACCGAGTAGCCGTATTCGAAGCCCATTACCGCATACTCACTCAGCAGCGAGTTGTAGACCTGGAACCTTGCCTGCTGCTCGGAGATGTACTGCAGCGGCATCCACTCCTGGCCGGTTATTCGGTCATGGAATGAAGCGTGGCGCTGCACAAAGGTGCCTCGTCTGGCATCCTGACCAGATAGACGAACCTTTACGCCCTCAACCAGTAGCGATCCGAATGCCAAAAGCTCACCGAATCCCCAGTCGATGCCACCCTCGCGGCTCATCTCAACGCGCTTTTGTAGTAGCTGAGCAAGCTTTGGGTGAACGCTGAAACCTTCAGGCTGGTTAGCGTGAGCATTACCAATGGCCTCAACCATTTCCTTTGCGATGGCAGTTGGGCGAACCAGCTGCTGCTTTTCGCTCGCGGTGGTTCCAATACCAACTGGACGCTCTGGTAGCTCTACCGGCTTACTCATGGCCTCGTGGACATCGACAAACGCCTTCTCCAAGCTCTGCTGGAACTGCAAGTTGGCGGCATCAAACTCTTCCTGAGTGATATCGCCCCTACCGATTAGGTTCTCCATGTACAGGGTTCGAACGCTGCGCTTGTGCTCGATCAGGTTGTACATCAGTGGCTGGGTCATCGAAGGGTCATCACCTTCGTTGTGGCCGCGGCGACGGTAGCAAACGATGTCGATTACTACGTCTTTTTTGAATTCCTGGCGGTAGTCAAATGCCAACTTGGAAACTCGAACCACTGCCTCAGGGTCATCGCCATTGACGTGGAAGATTGGAGCCTGAATTGACTTTGCAACATCGGTTGAGTAAACCGAGGTTCTGGAGTCCTTTGGCAAGGTTGTAAATCCAACCTGGTTGTTCACCACGATGTGGATGGTGCCACCAACCTTGTAACCCTCAAGCTGGCTCATCTGCATGGTTTCTGGGACAACGCCCTGACCAATAAATGCCGCATCACCGTGGATTAGAACTGGAAGCACCGGGTAGGTCTCTGGGTTGCCTAGAGCATCCTGCTTGGCGCGAACGATTCCCTCAAGAACCGGGTTTACCGCTTCTAGGTGAGATGGGTTTGCGGCAAGTGAAACCTTGACGGATGTGCCATCGCTAAAGGATGCAACACCCTCGGTGCCCATGTGGTACTTCACATCTCCCGAGCCCTGAACGCTGGTGAGATCGGTAGAACCCTCAAACTCGCGGAATACCTGACCGTAGGTCTTACCCGCGATGTTGGTGAGCACGTTTAGGCGACCGCGGTGTGCCATACCAATGGCAACCTCGCTCATGCCGGCGTGGGCTGCCTGCTGCAGAATCTCGTCCAGCGATGGAATTAGCGACTCGCTACCTTCCAGCGAGAAGCGCTTCTGACCGACGAACTTGGTCTGCAGGAAGGTCTCAAATGCCTCGGCCTCGTTTAGCTTGTTCAGAACCCTGAACTGCTCTTCCTTGGTTGGCTTTTGGTAAGGGAGCTCAAGTTTCTCTTGGAACCAGCTGCGCTCGGCAGGGTCCTGAATGTGCATGTACTCCACACCAATGGTGCGGCAGTAGCTGTCACGCAAAATACCAAGCATGTTGCGGAATTTGGCCTTTGATCGACCACCGAAACCACCGGTTTTGAAGGTGCGGTCTAGATCCCAAAGGCTGAGTCCATAGGAGCGGATATCTAGGTCCGGGTGCCAGCGCTGCTGGTACTCAAGCGGGTCGATATCGGCAATTAGGTGACCGCGAACGCGGAACGCATTGATGTACTCCTGAATTCGGGTGTTCTTGCCGTTTTCATCGGCAAGATCCCAGTGGAAGTCACTGGCCCAAACCACCGGGGTGTAAGGAACACGAATGTCAGCGAAGATCTGGTCGTAGAAGCCACGCTCACCCAAAAGCATTTCGTTGATGATCTTTAGGAACTCACCGCTACCGGCACCTTGAATAACTCGGTGGTCGTAGGTTGAGGTGAGGGTCAGAATCTTGCCAATTCCCTGCTCGGCCAGCATCTCTTCTGCCATGCCCTGGAACTGAGCCGGGTAATCCAAAGCTCCGACGCCAACGATGCAGCCCTGGCCGCGAGTTAGTCGAGGAACTGAGTGAACGGTTCCGATTCCGCCTGGATTAGTCAAAGAGATGGTGGTGCCCGCAAAATCTTCTGCGGTGAGCTTGTTGTCTCTAGCCTTCTTAACTAGCTCCTCGTAAGCGACTAGGAACTCGGCAAAGTTCAAGCGCTGAGCGCGCTTGATGTTTGGAACCAAAAGCGCACGGGTGCCATCCGGTTTAGGGATATCAATCGCAAGACCGAAGTTGATGTTTGCTGGCGTAATCGCGGCTGGCTTGCCATCGATCTCGTCGTAAAAGACGTTCTGGCTTGGGAATGCCTTGAGTGCCTGGACTACCGCATATCCAATGAGGTGGGTGAAGGAAACCTTGCCGCCTCTAGTGCGCTTTAGATGTGAGTTGATGACAATGCGGTTGTCGATCAAAAGCTTGGCTGCCACCTGACGAACGCTGGTTGCGGTTGGGACCGACAGCGAAGCATCCATGTTTGAAGCCAAGGTTTTTGCCATACCGCGAAGCACATTTACCTCAGGCTGGTCCTCGTCTTCGGCGTCAACAATTGACATTGCTCCGGTTGCGGCCGGCAGGTTGGCTGGCACCGGTGTGTTTACGGCACTGGTCACCGATGCTCTGGCAACTGGAACGGTGATGGCTTCTGTCACAGGGGCTGCCGAGCTGTCATAGCTTGCAATCACAGTTGAGTCCGCGCTGACTGGAGCCGGTGCCTGGATTACTTGAGCCGAGGCTGTTGCTGGAGTACTTTCAGGCTGCTGGGTGAGCTGGTAGCGCTCAAGGATTGGCCACCAGGACCGGTCAACCGAGTCTGGGTTTTCGAGCCATTGGCCGTACATTTCTGCAACTAGCCATTCGTTTGCGCCAAAATCTGCTTCGGATGAGTGATTGTCGGTTGACGACAAGGGTGCCCCTTTGAACGAATACTTGAAAACCGAGCCCCAGTCTACCCGAGCCAGAGGCTATAGTGTTTGTTGAATATGGAGCCCAGTAAACGTAGCGAAATCCAGGATCGGTAGATGTCCGATTACCTGCTGTTAGCCGTGGGCATTCTCCTAACAATCGGCACCGGACTTTTTGTAGCGAGCGAATTTTCTCTGATTAGCGTTGAGCGAATTGAGCTCGAAAAACTTCGTGACTCGGGTAAAAAAGGCCTGGACCTTCCGATCAAGGCCGTAATCAAGACTTCAACCCACCTATCTGCCGCCCAGTTGGGTATCACCCTTACCACTCTGCTCACTGGATTTGTGGCGGAGCCTGCGCTAACCAGGCTCTTGGGTCCATGGCTTTTGGATCTAGGGCTTAGGGAAGACCTGCTGCAACCCATTGGCGTTGCCATCGCCATGACCATTGCCACCATCTTTAGCTTTTTGATCGGCGAGCTGGTGCCAAAGAACATGGCGCTGAGCGAGCCGCTAAAGGTATTGAAGTTGGTGGTTGGTTTCCAAGTCGCCTTCACTTGGACATTTGGTCCACTTATTCGCTTTTTGAACTCCAACGGAAACTGGTTGGTTCGTCGCTTTGGCATTGAGCCAAAAGAAGAGCTTTCATCGGCGCGCGGCCCAGAGGAGCTGGCCTCTCTGGTTCGAAGAAGCGCACACCTTGGCTCCTTGGAGCAGGACACCGCAGAACTTATCGAAAAGACCATCGCACTTTCCTCGCTAAACGCGAACGATGTGATGACTCCGAGGCCAAAGATGTTCTCGCTCTCAAGAGAAGAGTCAGCGGCCGACCTAATTGAGCTTGCTCGCACTACCGGACACTCTCGCTTCCCGGTTGCCGGCGAAGATGAGGATGACATTGTCGGTGTTGTTCACCTCAAGCGTGCCATCACGATTCCACTGGAGCGCAGAGCTCAGGTTCCCGTTAGCGCACTTATGGTAGAGCCGCTTAGGGTTCCGGAAACCATGCCGCTTGATGCCCTGATTCTTCAGCTTCGCGGCAAGGGGCTGCAATTTGGCGTTGTAATCGACGAGTACGGTGGCACCGCCGGGATCGTGACACTTGAAGATGCGATCGAGGAGCTGATTGGCGATCTTGATGATGAGCACGATAAGGCTCGAAGCTCGGTAACTCGATTCTCAGACGGATCGCTTGCTTTCTCTGGCCTTTTGCGACCAGCAGAACTTAGAGAACACGGTCTGTTTATTGCCGAGGATGAGGACTACGACACCGTCTCGGGTTTCATGATGAGTGAGCTGGAGAAGATTCCGGTGACCGGTGACCAGGTCAAAATCCCTGCTGGTTTCCTAACCGTTACCCGCATGGATGGTCGACGAGTCGATCGAGTCAGATTCGAGCCAATCGAGGTGGAAGATGAATAGCGATCTTCAGGGCTTGATTTGGTTGGTTGTGCTGCTGGCAGCAAACGCATTCTTTGTCGGTAGCGAATTTGCGGTGATTTCAGCACGTCGTGCTCAGATTGAGCCGAAGGCCGAGGCCGGCAATACCGCAGCGAAAATCACACTGCGCGCAATGGAAAAGGTCTCGCTGATGCTGGCGACAGCGCAGCTGGGTATTACCGTTTCCTCGCTGTTGATTTTGCTTATTGCAGAGCCTGCAATTCACCACCTGCTGGAGGTGCCGCTCAAGGCAGTTGGTGTTCCTTATGATCTGACGTCGGTAATTTCATTCACCACTGCACTTTTGCTGGTTACCTATTTGCACGTTGTGCTTGGCGAGATGCTTCCAAAGAACATCGCGATTGCCATCCCGGACAGAGCTGCTTTGGTGCTAGCTCCGATGCTTTACTTTGTGGCAAAGCTGGTCAGCCCGATCGTTGTGACCTTGAACGCGGTTTCCAACTTGATTTTGAGACTGTTTAGATTCACTCCTCGCAACGAGGCAGATAACGCCTACACCCTCGAAGAAGTTGAAAACATCGTGAACGAATCGGCTCGTCACGGAACCTTGGAAGATGACTCCGGCACGATCTTGAAGGCCTTCGAATTCACGGAAAAAAAGGTTTTGGATGTAGCGGTTTCGGTTGACCAGCTGATTACCTTGAGCACCGATTCAACCGCAAAGGACCTGCAGCTAGCTGTTGGCGAGCACGGATTCTCGCGCTATCCGGTGCTGGGAACCTCCGGCGACATCGTTGGCTACTGGCACATCAAGGATGCCCTTGCGGCCACAGAAGAAGATATGGCGCAAAGACTTCCAGCCAAGCGTTTACGCCCGATGATTTCGATTCCGGAGACCGCAGAGCTTGAGGATGCACTTGCGCAAATGCGACGCTCGGGTGCTCACATCGCGCGCAGTTTTACAGCGGATGGAACCATTACCGGCTGCCTGTTCCTCGAGGACATTATCGAGGAGCTAGTTGGCGAGATCGAGGACTCTACTAGGCGTTAGGCCACTTGCCGCGTTCGTACTGAACCGGCCAGCTAATCTCATCGCCAAGTTCGTGGGCAGCTCGAAGACCTAAAAACGGATCGCGCAAAAACTCGCGTGCAACCATGATGACATCGACCTCACCTCGCTGAAGAATTTCTTCCGCCTGGCCCGCGCTCGTGATCTGACCAACTGCAGCAACATCGCTCCCGGTTGCACCGCGAACGGATTCCGCAAGATTTACCTGGTAGCCGGGGCCGGTTGGGATCTTGACTCCGGTGATAATTCCGCCTGATGAAATGTCAAAAAGATCAACACCGACTTCACTGGCCCAACTGGCAACCTGATTGGTTTGCTCCTGGTCCCAGCCGCCATCAACATAATCGGTTGCGCTAAAACGAATCATCAGCGGCACGCTCTCACCGATAGCAGCCCGCACCTGCTGGGAAACCTCCAGTAAGAACCTGGCTCGGTTTTCCAATGAACCACCGTATTGGTCAGTTCGCTTATTGCTCAGAGGGCTCAGGAATTGGTGCAAGAGGTAGCCGTGAGCGGCGTGAATCTCCAGGGCATCAAAACCGGCGTCAACTGCCTTTACTGCCGCCTTGGCAAAGTCACTAACCAAGCCAGGAATCTCTTCCGTCTCAAGCATGCGCGGAGCTGCATATCCGGTGAAGGCTTCATCGGTCGCCGAGTAACTTTGCCAGCCACCTTGATCAAGTGGCACTGAGCCGGAACCAGATTGCATGCGATAGGTGCTGGCTTTTCGGCCGGCGTGAGCAAGCTGAATTGCGGTTGCAGAACCCTGCTCGTGAATGAACCTATTCACCCTCGCCCAAGCATCGACCTGCTCGTTAGACCATATCCCTGGGCACCAGGGGGTGATGCGACCCTCGGCGTTGACGCCAGAGGCTTCTGCCATAACCAAGCCTGCGCCACCAAGTGCCCTTGCACCTAGGTGAACCAGGTGGAAATCGCCAACCACGCCGTCGCGGTCCTCACAGGAGTACATGCACATCGGAGAGACCCACAACCTGTTCTTTACCGTCAGGTTGCGGATTTGGATGGGGCTAAAGAGTTTGCTCATTTTGGAAGTTTCTGTAGTTGTGAATATGAAAGCACGATAAAGATACCGAGGAGAGAGCCCCACCCGATTGCAACTTCAAGTGGTAGTGATTGAGTCAAAAGACCAATGATTGATGGCCCAGCCAGCCCACCGACATAAGTAATTCCGGCAACCTTGGCCATGTTTCTACCGGAGTGGGAGGCTTCGCCAATTTCGCCAGAAGAGGCAATCAGCTGCGGCACAACTCCTGAGACGCCAAGACCTAAAAGGAACCAGAAGAAAAGCGATACTTCAAAATTTGGAGCGATAGCCTGCAGGCCAATCGCAACCGCGCTAAACAGTGCTCCCCAGCGAATCACGAATCCTCGTCCACGCTGCTCGACGATTCGGTCGATAAAGATTCGACCCAGAATCATGCCGATGTTGAAAGCGGCAAGGCCCCAAGCGGCCAGAGCAACCGATACGTTTTGAACGTCTTTCAAATAGAGCGCTGACCAGTCCTGGGCAACGCCCTCGATGATTGCACCGGAGGAAGCCATAAGACCAGCGAGCACCACAAAACCAAGCACTCTGCGATTCGACTTGCCGGCAGCCTTGTTGGCCACCTTGTTCTCGCTGTTTGCAACTGGCTCATCCGGCAATAGCCAGTTCGCCATAAAGAATCCAATGATCGAGAGCAGCGCTCCATAAATTGGCAGGGTCTGGGATTGCACAAATCCAGCCGAAATGGTTACAAAGCCAATACCAGCACCCAACAGGCCACCGACCGACCAAAACAGGTGGAAGAAAGTGAAAATCGCTTTTTTATTGACCTTTTCAACCTGCAGAGCTGCCCCATTCACTGCGACGTCAAGACCGGCAAGACCCAAGCCCAGCCCCATGATCGCTAGCCCAAGCGTCCAAGGGGATGTCGAGAATGCTGGACCCAAAAGCGACAATCCAACCGCAACACCACCAATGCGGGTCGAGGTCCTTGCTCCAACGTGGTCGATCATCCAACCCGATAACTGCATGGCTCCAAAGCCACCGATAGCGGAGAGCATTAGGAGCAAACCGAGGGTTGAGTAGTCAATGCCAACGGTTTCTTGGATTAGCGGGATGTGCACTGCCCAGAGAGCAAGTGCCGATCCGCAGGATACGAAAAAGAAGGAAACGGCAATTTTGGAGAGCAGTAAATTCACCCTCATAGCCTAGAGGGCTAGCAGACCGGCAAGCCTTCTTCCAACTTCCTCAATTTCAATCAGGAAGCCATCGTGTCCGTATTCACTCTGGATAACCTGCAATCCGCCGCCGTAAAGCTCGCCAGAGATGTGCTTTGCGATTAGCTCCTGCCCGGCAAGTGGGAAAAGTCGGTCGGAATCAAGGCCCAATACCAAGGTCGGACAGCTGATCTTCTTCAGCGCAGCCTCAACCGATTCGCGACCGCGACCGACATCGTGCGAGTTCATGGCAGAAACCAAGGTGATGTAGCTGTTGGCATCAAAACGGCGGACAAATTTGTTTCCGTGAAAATCCAGGTAGCTCTCAACCGCATACTTACCCTTTTCGGTGAGCGGGCTGACCTTGGACTGCCAGCTGCGACCAAAGCGGTCGTTTAGCTCCTTGGGCGAGCGATAGTTCAACAGCGCCATCCGTCTGGCAAGTGCCAGTCCCTTGTGTGGGCCAAAGCCTGCCTTAGCTCCGTAGTAGTTGCCCTCGGCGAAGTTACTGTCCGAGCGAATCGCCTCCAGCTGCACGGTGTTCAGTGCAATCTGGTCGGCGGTTGAGTAAGGCGGAGCCGCCAAGATGGCCAGACGCTGTGTGACATCAGGATTCTCGATGGCCATCTCTAAAGCGTGCATTCCTGCCATTGAGCCGCCAATGATTGCAAACCACTTATCGATTTCGAGCTGTGCTGCAAGTTCCACGAAGGAGTTGGCCTGATCGCGAATCGTGAGCTGTGGGAAGTTAGAGCCATACTCGTTGCCGCGACTGTTTAGCGAAGATGGCCCGGTGGAACCCTGGCAGCCACCTAAAACATTTGGGGTGATAACAAAGAACTTGTCGGTATCGATTGCGAGCCCGGGTCCGATAATCCCGTTCCACCAACCAGCGGTTGGGTGCTCCTTCGACGAATTGCCGACGGTGTGACTGTCACCGGTAAGCGCATGCAAAACCAAAATCGCGTTGGAGTGATCTGGATTTAGCTCGCCCCAGCTCTCATAGGCAAGTCGTGCTTTTGAGAGGGTTGTTCCAGACTCCAAAGCCAAATCGAATACTGCTGTGAACTGTCGATCTCCAGGTGAGTCGCCGGCTAACCACGCACCGGTTGCCGGCGGCCGTCCAACCAACTGTCGACGCTGCTCCTCGGATATAAAATCCGAGGGAGCAGAGTCTTCAGATATCTGGAAGTCCATTACTTGGCCTTGGCAAACCCCTTCTGCAGGTCAGCAATTAGATCTTCGTAGGTCTCAAGCCCCACGGATAGGCGAACCAGTCCAGGGGTAACACCGGTGGTGGCAAGATCCTTCTCGCTCAGCTGAGAGTGAGTCGTGGATGCCGGGTGAATAACCAATGAGCGAACATCTCCGATGTTTGCAACGTGGCTAAACAGCTCCAGCCCATCAACGAACTTGATGCCCGCTTCAACGCCGCCAACAATTTCGAAGGACACAATCGCACCGGCACCCTTAGGGGAGTAGTGCTGCTGCACCTTGTTGTAGGGGGAAGATGCAAGACCTGCGTAGTTCACGCTCGCTACCTGCGGGTGCTGCTCAAGCCAGTGAGCAACCTTGTTGGCGTTCGAGACGTGGCGCTCCATGCGAAGGCTCAGGGTCTCGATGCCCTGAATCAAAGAGAAAGCGGTGTCAGGAGATACTGCTGCACCAATGTCGCGAAGTAGTTGAACGCGAGCCTTGATGATGTACGCAATGCCATCACCCAGTGCCTGGGTGTAGACCACACCGTGGTAGCTAGGGTCTGGCTGGGTAAGGCCAGGGAACTTGTCGGACTTTGACCACTCGAACTTGCCGCCGTCAACAATTGCACCGGCAACTACTGTGCCGTGACCGCCGAGGAACTTGGTTGCTGAGTGAACCACGATGTCGGCACCGTGCTCAAAAGGCTTGATCAAAAATGGGGTTGCAACGGTGTTGTCCACAATCAGCGGGACTCCGTTTTTGTGGGCGACGTCTGCGACCTTGCGAATATCCAAAATCGAAACCTTTGGGTTTCCTATGGTCTCAGCAAAGAACAACTTGGTGTTTGGTCGAACCGCTGCCTGCCACTCGTTTTCGTCGTCCTGGTTCTCAACGAAGCTGACCTCGATGCCAAGCTTGGCAAAGGTGTACTTGAAGAGGTTGTAGGTACCGCCGTACAAAGTCGATGAGGAGACGATGTGATCTCCGGCTTCGGCGATGTTCAAAATAGCAATGGTCTCAGCTGCCTGACCTGAGGCTAGTAGCAGGGCTGCGGTGCCGCCCTCTAGAGCAGCGATGCGCTTTTCTGCAACATCCTGGGTTGGGTTCATGATGCGGGTGTAGATGTTTCCAAATTCCGCTAGACCAAAAAGCTTGCGAGCGTGCTCGGCCGAGTTGAAGGTGTAAGCGGTGGTCTTATAGATCGGAACCGCGCGAGCGTTGGTTGCTGGGTCTGGTGTTGCACCGGCGTGGATCTGAGTGGTCTCAAATCCCCAGGAAGCTGCATCTGACATTGTGTAATCCTTAGGTTTATTGGTGGTACGTAAACTATGGAGGATTGCACGACTCTGGGCAACTAAAGGTTTAACTAAAAGTAACTTTACCCTAGATGGTCAAAGGCTAGCCCTGCCAAAATGCTCGCGCAAAGTGGCAGTACCGCGTCATCAAACATCGCCTTGGCACTGTGGTTGGTAGGAGCGGTTTCGTGGTTAATCGCTGGCGGACAAGCGCCAACAAATACGAATGCTCCTGGGACCTCATGCACGATCGATGCGAAGTCTTCGCCACCTGCCATTGGAACCTGCAGCGGGATGTAGCCGTGTTCGCCAACCAGAGCCTTGGATACCTTCTCTACGCGGGCAACAGCAGCAGCGTCATTCATGAGCACCTTGGTCGCCCTACCAAACTCCACGGTTGCGGTCAGGCCAAATCCCTCGGCGATGGAGTGAATCAACTTTGGTGCAAGTTCGTGCAGCAGTGCGGTGCTCTTTTCCGAGAAGGTCCTGACCGTCGCACCAAAGCTTGCGCTATCGGCAATCACGTTGGTGGTGGCATCATCGCCTGCTCGGATCCAGCCGACATTGAGGATTACCGGGTCAAACTGGTCGAAGCGCTTGTTCAGCATGTTCTGCAGTGCGGAGATAGCCTCAATCATTGGGGTGACAGGATCTTTAGATAGCCAAGGCATTGAGCCGTGACCGCCAGAGCCGTGGAAGGTTACGTGTAAATCGCCGGCGCTCGCCATAAGTGGGCCGGGCTTGCAGGCAATCGCCCCAATTGGCATTGCTGTGAAAACGTGCAGACCATATGCCGCAATTGGTCTCTCACCGCTTAGCTCCAAGAAGCCCTCTTCGATCATGACGTCGGCGCCGTGGTGGCCCTCTTCACCTGGCTGGAACCAAATCACAACGGTTCCTGAGAGCTCTGCCTTGTGGGTTGCCAATAGGTGTGCGGCCCCTACGGCTGCGGCCATGTGCAAATCGTGACCACAGGCATGCATAAAGCCGTTGGTGGATGCAAAATCTAAACCGGTCTCTTCTTTGACCGAAAGCGCGTCCATGTCAGCGCGCAAAAGAATTGTTGGTCCAGGCTTGCCGCCGCGGATGACCAAACCGATGGAATTGAGATCTTTGCCGAGGTGGATTTCTCCAAGCCCGTGAATTGATTCCAGGATCCGTGCCTGGGTCTTTGGAAGGTCTAGGCCAAATTCGGGAATCTGGTGCAAATCCCGTCTGATCTGAGTAAGGGTCTCGGCGTAAGTGGCAGCCTCGTGCAAAAGCTCGACAGGACTTGGCATCATTGCTCCTTTTTGTTAGCGATACCATCATGGCACTTTTACTATGTAGGAATGTTCGCAAAGCAACTTCATCCAATCTGGCGAGAAATTCTTGCCGACAAGTTGGAATTGCTTGCTGATATCGAAGCTCGAGTCAAAGCGGATCCGCTGAGCATTCCAAAGACCGAGAACATCCTTCGGGCATTCAAATTGCCACCTCAGGACTACCGAGTACTAATTGTCGGTCAGGACCCCTACCCGAATCCAGACCACGCAATCGGGCTGAGCTTCGCAGTTCCCCAAGGCACCAAGCCGTTACCACCAACTTTGAGCAATATCTTCAAAGAGCTAAGAAGTGACCTGGGTGAGCAATATGTAAAAACCGGCGATATCTCGCCGTGGGCTAGTCGCGGAGTGATGCTGCTGAATAGGCACCTCACCACCCAGGCGAATAACACCGCCGGTCACTTAGATCTTGGCTGGGCTCAGTTCACCACGGCTGCTGTTTCGGGCCTGCAGGAAGCATTGGGTTCAAAGCTGGTCGCAATTTTGTGGGGCCAGCGGGCAGGCGAATTACTGCCGTTATTGAATCAGGCAACCGTTATCTCCTCTGCGCATCCATCACCACTCTCTAGCTATCGCGGCTTTTTTGGCTCTCGGCCGTTTTCTCGTTGTAACACAGCGCTTTTAGAGTTGGGTCTTAGCCCAATCGATTGGAGTGCTTAGGTGGTGGATTCCGAAACCCGCTGGCGGATGGTGCGCAGGCAGAAGCTGCGAGGCGTCGAACCTGAGCGAGAAGTGAGCATTCGCGATGTGAGATACGAAGACCTTCCAGCTATCAAAGATCTCTACAACTACTTCATTCGCAATACCGTGGTCACCTTCGACGACAAGCCACTCGACCTTGCCTACTGGCAAGAAAAACACGAGCTGATAGCTAAATTCGAATTGCCATTCTTGGTTCTAGTTCGAGGCGATATCGAGGTGATTGGATTTGCATTCGTTGCCCCTTGGCGACAGCGAAGCGGTTACCTGAAAATTGTTGAGAACTCGATCTACCTCTCAGCGCCGGCAACCGGCAAGCGCTTGGGCGCCATGTTGCTCACAGAATTGATTGTTCGCTGCAAAGCTGCCGATGTAAAAGAGGTGATTGCGGTTATTGCAGATCGCGGGGCTGACGCTTCAATCGCACTGCACACCAAGCTCGGCTTCAAAGAACAGGGACACCTGGCCAAGGTGGGAACCAGATTTGGAAAACCAATTGGCAGTTTCTTGCTCTCGCTCAATCTGCGACGCTAAGCGCTTCGGAGGATAGCTCCATCAAAAAGAAAAAACCCGAGAGTAATCTCAGGGTTTTTTCTTGTGCGGGTGAAGGGACTTGAACCCCCACGCCTCTCGGCGCCAGAACCTAAATCTGGTGCGTCTGCCAATTTCGCCACACCCGCATAGAACTGAGATAGCTTAGCGGATTTTTAGTGCTGTGGAAAACCCCAAGCACGAATATTGAACGCTTGGAAAACTTCCACCATGTCGATGCTTGGTGAATTGGTGCAGCGGGCAAGAAGCCTCGCGGTGTCAAACAAAGTCGCTTTGGAAAGCGCTATTTCCAAGGCGGTCGACGAGCTTGCAGAGCGAGCTCCCGGTCCAATTGACGAGTCCGAACTGCAGGCATTAGCAAAGCAAGAGTTGGCAGGATTTGGAGTGCTGCAACCCTTCCTAGACGACCCGGGAATTGAGGAAATCTGGATCAATCGCCCCGGTCAGATTCATTACTATTCCGATAAACACCATGTTGTTGACCTCGATCTCACAGCCCCCCAAATTAGAAACATCACGCTGCGCATGCTCGCGCACTCCGGGAGAAGGGTTGATCGCCTAACCCCTTATGTGGACGCAAATTTGCCCGATGGCTCAAGACTGCACGTTGTGATCCCAGAGCTCACCAGAGATAGCTGGGCAATAAATATTCGTAAGTTTCGCTCGGGTCGAATCACACTTTTGGAGCTCGAGCGGCTGGGGACGCTAAAGCCCGCGCAGCGCAAAAAGCTCGAATCCGCGATGAAGGCACAGCAAAGCATCTTGATTGCCGGTGCCACCCAGGCTGGCAAGACCACCATGATGACTGCGCTTTTGGCCGAACTCGAACCCCAAGAGCGATTGATCTCCTGCGAGGACACCTTTGAACTAGCAATTGAGCACGACGACTGGGTGGCTATGCAGGTGCGACCGGCAAGTGCCGAGGGCACCAGAGAAATAGGTCTTCGTGAATTAGTGAAACAGTCACTTCGCATGCGGCCTTCACGCTTGGTGATTGGCGAGGTGAGAGGTGCAGAGGCACTGGATATGTTGGTCGCCCTGAATTCCGGCATTCCAGGCCTCTGCACCTTGCACGCGGATTCTGCAAGCGCTGCGCTGCAGAAGCTTTTGACCTTGCCCCTTTTAGCTGGCGAGAACATCACCGACAAATTCCTACGTCCAACCGTGCTGGGTGCATTTGACCTGGTGGTTTTTTGCAAACGACTGCCGGATGGCAGACGCATCGTCTCCGAGATTTTGGAGGTGAGCGATGCGGTTCTATAGCGAGCTGATCGAGAAGGCTGGATTGTCAGCGAGAGTCAATCAAGTGGGATTCGTGATCCTGGCCAGTTCTCTGGCAGTTGGACTTGCGGGATACCTAGTCAGCGGAGTCTGGGGTCTTGGGCTTTGTCTTGCCCTATTGACGCTGGCCCTTGCAATTGAGGTGCTTCGGTTGAAAGCCGAGGCTCGACAACGGGCGTTTGATGCCTGCTGGCCGCAGGTTTTTGACAGCTTCCAGTCCGCAAGCATCAGTGGGCTTGGATTCAGGGAGCAGTTGGACTATCTCGCCGCGCAGGGGCCTTTAGCGCTGAGGAAGGAGTTTGCCAACCTGCTTGGTCTTTATGACTCGGGATATGAACTGGATCGGTTGATGCCGCAGTTGCGGCTGCAGTTCTCCAATCGATATGCCGATCTGTTGGCGCTGCTGATTGAACTCGACTCCGAACTTGGCGGTCACGGCATGGCCGTGACCTACCAGCGGGCAGCGGTCCAGGTTAGAAAAGAACAGGGGGAGATATCCCAGCTCCAAGCCAAACAGGGCTGGGTTTCATCGAGCGCAAAACTGGCCCTGCTTGCTCCGTGGTTAGTTGCACTGGTGCTGGTTCAACTGCCACAAAACAAAGCCGCATTTGCTACCGAGCTCGGAGCTGCGATTTTGATTTTGGGATTAGCGTTTAGTTTGGTCGCCTACGCACTGGTGAATCGTATGGGGCGTCTGCCGCTTCCAGGGCGGGTGCTAAATGGAGCTCAGTGAGCGCTTGCTTCAGGCTCATAGGCCACCGCAAGCAATTTCAAACGGCTTAGATCTTTCGCGATTCGTTGCCCGGATTCGGACCAAGTCGGCAAAGCGTCATTTTTCAGAAGAGGCGAAACAGTTTGCGGATGTCACGCTGGCTTTTGGGCTGCTACTAGAAAACGGATTGCCCGTGTCTGTCGCGATTCGATGGCTTGAACCAAGACTCAGTGGTGTTTGGCAGCAGAACTTTAGGTTTCTGATAGACAACCTCGACCTAGGTGCTGATCTGATTGCAGAGCTGCAGGCTTTATCGGAGCGCATGCCACTAGCTGAGGTAATCGAGTTCACTCAAAAACTTCAAATCTCAATTGAGCGCGGAACCCCAAGCGCTCACCAAATCTCCCAGCTCTCTCAATCAACCCAACAGCAGGTCTTGCGCGGGCTTATCAAAAGGGCCGGCGAGAACGAAACCAAAATGCTGGTTCCAACCATCTTTTTGATACTGCCGGTGACAGTGCTATTCGCGGTATTCCCATCCCTAGCTGTTCTGCAATCCACCTACTAATGAAAGGAATGAAAATGAAAAATCTACTTACCTCCGAGCGTGGCGATGTGCCGGGCTGGGTGCTGATAACCCTCATGACCGCAGGGCTGGTGGTTGTGATCTGGGCGTTTGCCGCTCCAGCGCTACAGGGTGTATTCGATGAGGCCATGGACCGGGTGGTTAAGTTTTGAGCGATCGAGGAAGTGCAGTCATTTCTGCCCTCGCTGGAATAACGCTCGCCACCACCGTGACGCTAACCACATTGGCGCTAGGGCTATCGGCAATAAATGTCTTAGTCATAAGAGACGCCGCCATCGATTCCGCCCAGCAGGCCGCGCTAGCTAAATCTTCGTCAAAGAACGAATACCTACTTCGTCTAATACAAAAACGCGTTCCATCAATGGTTTCGGTTCGGGTTGTGGAGATCGCCGATGAAGCGGTTACTGGCTATCGCGTCGAAGGGCAGCTTCCCGGGCTTGGATTTCTGTCGGGGCTGACCAATGTGAGCGTGGAAGTCTCGGCAGCGAATGAAGCCATCCTCTGAATCAGGATCTAGCCCACTCGAACTTGTCACCCTGACAGCGCTATTGGTAATGCCAATAGGCCTCGCCCTTGGGCTCTACCAACAACTAGCCAATGAGCTGGCAGCCGAGTCAATTGCCAGGCACTCGCTCAGGCTTGCCATGCTCTCCACGCCGCAAAAGCCCAGTCAGAGTTTTGACTCAGCCATTGAGCGCTTCTCAAAGGATTGGCAGGTGCAGGATGTCGATTACCGCTACTGGTGCAGTCTGGGTTGTTCCCTGGTGACGTTAGAGATTCAGGTCGGTCAAGCAATCGCCATTCAAACCATGGGACTACCCAAATGAACGACCGGGGGAGTCTCGCCATACTGATAGCTGGATACCTTGGATTACTGCTGACGCTTTTTCTGGGTGGATTCGCGGTGGCGATTGGTTTAGTTGCCCAGAACCGAATTCAGGGAGTCACAGACTCCGCACTGCTATATGCCCATGATCGAGCGGTGACCAAGGGCATTCCGAATTTGGAGAAACTTGAAAGTGCAGTCGATGTCTTTTTGACCAATGCTCCAAGTGGCGAGCAACTTGAGGTTATGAGCGTGACGAGCAACGTGAACGGCGTGAAGTCATCTCTTACGCTCTGTGCCCGTCACCTGGACCCAATAGGTAGGTATCTACCCGGGATGATTTGCAAAAGTGCTAGTGCAGAGAGTTTTTTAGTCGATTGACTTTTTATTTGGCGCGTGAATCGGCAGGTACTTCCAGAAAAGAAAAGCTCCGTAGAAATTCAAAAGCCCAGTTATCGCGAGAGCTGCCGGCAGAGCTATTAGAGCGGTGAGGGTTGTGATCATCAGTGGCGCGAGCACGACACCACCAGAGGTCATGATTCGAAATGCTGCTAGGAACTCGCTGCGCGCTCCATCCGGAGCAAGGTCAGCACCCAGCACCATGTTTATGCCGGCGCTCGCGGCACTAGCAAGGGCGGTTACGGCCGCCAGGATCCAAAATGAACTGAGGTCAGTAACCATAAATGCAAATAGGTATGAGATGCCAAGGGCTAGAAGTGTCGGGACAGAAGACCAGAACTTACCCCAGCGGCTCATAATCAACCCGGATGCATAAAACAGTGCAAAGTCAATAATTCCTGTGACACCAAAGATTAGCGATGCGGTTGCAGGGTCAATCCCAAGCTGAATCGCCAACAGCGGCAAGCCAATCATTCGAATTGTTCTACCTGCGGAGATGATTGCGGAAGCCATGCCGAGGGTGAGAAGCTTTGCTCGCTCGCGCTTGGCAACTTCCCAAACATTGCCGTGTTGCCCAGATGGCGGAGAATGCAGTTTGTTTTTGGGAACCGAAGTCACGGCAACCATGGCAACCAAACACAGCGCGCTGGCGACAAGATAAGCAGCTTCGGTGCCGAACTGTGCCACCGCCAAAGAGCCAAGAATTGGACCGAGCGCTGCACCACCGCGAAATGAACCACCCAGCAGCGACATCGCCTTGGCGCGGTGACTAACTGGAACCTGAGCGGCAAGCAGTGAGTGCCTAGAAAGACCAAAGAGTGAGAACATCGCACCAAAGCCCATGGCGATAAACAACAGTGGCCAGTAGCCAAGGTTTAGGAATCCTAAGAATCCGAATAGTGCCGCGATAACGGTCGCCACAATCATTGAGGTTCGCTCGCCCAATCGATTTACGATCGTGGAGGCCGGCAACTCAAAGAGCAGGGTTCCAAGCATTGCTGCCGCAGTTACCGCGCCGGCAGCTGCCAGATCGACCCCGTATTCGGTTGCGCTTGCCGGAAGAATTGGGAGAAGCGAGCTCAGCGCAGCTTCAAAAAGCAGTGATGGCAGATAGACCGGCAGGGCAAGCGAGCGCTTTTTGAAATTCTCAGTCACTCTGCACCCTACTTCTGCTTCCATAGTAAGCAGCCCCAATGATTAGCGCCCCGGCAAGAGCCAGTAACCAGGTGAGCGGCTTGCCGGTCACCAATAGCAGCAGCGTGGTGGAAATTAGTGGGGTTAGGAAAGAGAGCAGCCCAATTCGCTGTGGGTCTCCAGATTTGAGCGCAAGATCCCAAAGATAAAAAGCGCCACCCAATGGCCCAAGCCCAATAGCCATAAGAATTAGCCACTGAGTGGTAGTTGGGCTGACCGGTGCCTCCCACAGAAGATGCGCAATAACGGCCAGGATTCCGGAAACCAGAGCGAATGCTCCGACAGCCGAGCTATCGAAGTGGGGAAGCTTCTTAGTAAGTAGTGAATAGCAAGCCCAAATAATCGCCGCAAGGAAGGCGAAGACGTAACCAACAACTCCGCCACCGGTTATCACTCCGCCAGACACGATGGCGAGCGCAGCTCCTACAAATCCAACCAAGGCCGCAATCACGTGGCGCAGGCGCAGCGATGTTCCAGGGAAAAACATTGGTGCTAAAACCACTATCAACAGCGGCCAGAGGTAATTGACCAGGTTCGCTTGGACCGGAGGTGCCATTTGGAGAGCTGAGAACAGCGCCGCGTGAAAGCCAAACAGCCCAAAAACACCTACCAAAAGAGTGCGAGGAGGCACTTTCATTTTGGAAATTTGACCTCGGCTTACAAATAAGGCCAAAACGGAACCAATTAGAAGGCCTGTTCCGGTAACAAAAAATGGTGGCAGATTGCCCAAGATCGAACCCATTGGAGCCAAGGTTGCCCATAGCACTATGGCCGCCATCGCGGCCTTATCTGAGCGGGAAATCACGTGTTTGAGTCTAGTGCGCTGGGCTTAGAAGACACTTGGCGGAAATCGTTTACAGGTCGAAGGTTAATAGCCGGACAACAAATAGTGACTAAAAATTGCATTTTCTGTTTTCAAACCCTCAACTTTCGGTGTAATGTCAAACAAGTTTCCTTCATTAGATCTCCTAATGATTGGGGAACGGTACCTAACTCAAAGGAGAGAAACATGAAGTTCTCGCGAATCATTCGCGCGGTAGCTATCGCTGCTGTAGGTGTCCTCGGCACCTCCGGTCTAGCTGTAGCTCCTGCAGGTGCGGCAGACCGCACCCTAGTGAGAATTGCGGAAAGCAACGTCCGTACCTCGCTTAACTCGTCGCACAGCGACCACAACCTGGTTGAAAACGGCACCGTTGCCTATCTAACTGGAGACGGTTTCAACTACTACGACAACAAGTCGCAGCTAGTGAAGAAGACCGGATTCGGTACCTACCGAATCGTCAAAGAGAAGCCACTAACCATCGAGACCAAGCTAAACAAGGGACTTGTATGGTCTGACGGTGCTCCAATTGACGCCTACGACTTGCTACTAGGTTGGGTAACCGCATCTGGTTACTACGACAACGAGGCCAAGGGTGTTTACTGGGATGACGTGTCCAAAGAATCTGGTATGGAGAAGATCACCAAGTTCCCAACCATTTCTCAGGACAGCCTTACTGTTACCTGGACCTTCGACGAGTTTGACTCGGCTTGGGAGCTATTCTTCGGAATCGGCAAGCCAGTTCACGCCCTAACTCAGTTGGCTTACCCAACCTTGAGCGACGGTCAGGCAAAGGCTAAGTTCGTAACTGCAGTAAAGAAGAAGGACTGGACTGTCCTGAAGGCTCTTGCTACTCAATGGAACACTGCTTACAACTTCATCGACACCAAGCCAATTGATGAATCGACCGACCCTAACCTGTTGATCGTTGCTGGTGCTTACACCATCAAGAGCTCGGTGCCTGGCAAGTCCATGACCTTGGTAGCGAACCCGCTATACAAGACTGGTCCAAAGCCAACCATCAAGACCGTCCAGCTAGTCACCATTCCAGACTCGACCGCTATGGGTCAGGCACTGGCAAACGGTGAGGTTGACATCATTGCTCCGCAGGCAACTGCTGCTTTGAACAACTCTCTTCTAGCTCAGCCAAACACCACGGTTTACGGTTTCGGTGCTGCAACTTACGAGCACCTTGACGTTGACCTAAAGGGTCCAGCTTGGGCTGGTATGTCAGCAGCAAAGGCCAACGACCTACGTCGCGCACTGTTGCTAACCATCCCTCGTCAGGAGATCGTTGACAAGCTAGTGAAGACCATTAACCCTGCGGCTAAGGTTCTGAACTCGATCACCCCTTACTTCAACGCATCCCCAAGCCACGCAAAGATGTCTGCTACCTCTGGTGTAAAGCCTTACACCGATGCAGAGGCAACTCGTCTAGCTGCGGCTAAGGCACTGCTAGCAAAGCACGGCTACTCGACCACTAACCCATTGAAGCTAACCCTTCACTGGGGTGGTCCAACCAACGAGCGTCGCAAGAACACCTCTGCGCTAATCGTTGCAGCCGCTGCTAAGGCAGGCATTGAGGTCACCAGCAAGCCATCCGCAGTATGGAGCCAGGAACTTGGAAACAACAAGTCTGACCTTCAGTTCTTCGCATGGGCTCAGACCTCGACCGTTTACACCGGAATGCGCAACATCTACGGAAGCACTGGTAGCGAACCACGCGCCCAGAACTACATCGACTGGATCAACCCAACTGTTGACAAGGCTCTTGCCCGTCACAGCGATGAGATCCTTTCGGCAGATGCTGCATTCAAGGTAAACGAGACCTTCGAGAAGGAATACTTCAAGGATGCAGTCGGTCTACCTCTGTTCCAGTGGGCATCGCTAATCGCTGCCAACAAGACCCTGAAGAACGTAAAGCCATCGGCCCTATCTCCTCAGGTTGTCTGGAACTTCTGGGAGTGGAAGTACTAATCGGCAATAGCTGATTTAACCGAATGGCCCCGTGCTTGCACGGGGCCATTTCATTTACCTGATTGGGCTATACTCTTTTGAGTTAACGGAAAGTTAAGGACAGTGCGGTCTTGATTCAATACATCCTTAGGCGTGTCGGTGCGCTCTTGCTAGTCCTTTTGGGCTCTACCTTCTTGATCTACAACCTCACGGCCATCTCTGGTGACCCGCTTGAAGATCTTCGTATTTCCACCGAGCCAAACGCTGCGTTCTTGCTTCAGAAGGCAATTGAAGACCTTCAGCTTGACGTTCCCCCTCCGGTTCGCTATTTCAACTGGCTAATCGGCATCCTGGGTCTTGGTGGCGCTGCTCCGACCATGGGATTAACCGTGGAGGGCAGCGAAGTACTCGACATCATCGGTCTGGCGATTCCAATCTCCATTCGATTGGTAATCATCGCGACCATTTTGTCCATCGTCATCGGTATCTCAATCGGTATCATCAGCGCACTTCGTCAGTACAGCCGCTTTGACTACTCGATTACCTTTATCGCGTTCTTGTTCTTCTCTCTCCCAATCTTCTGGGTGGCGGTTTTGCTCAAACAATTCGCCGCAATTGAGTTCAACAACTTCCTCTATGACCCCGTTATCTCGACCAATTGGATGATTGGGTTGGCTTTTGTCGGAGCATTTATCTTTGCCGGCATTGTGGGTGGAGGACGCAAGCGATTCTTGATCACCATTGCTGCAGCGTTCGCGCTGAACTTTGCAACCTTGTACTACATTTCCGCTACCGGATGGCTAATCACGCCTTCGCTAGGACCGCTGCTAATCACGGTTATGGCGCTAGGTATCGCTTTTGGTATTACTCACCTTTCGACCGGTATCGCAAACCGCCGAGTGCTGTTTATCTCGCTTGGCTTGGCGGCGCTAACTCCGGTGTTCTACTTTGTGCTGCAGCCAATGTTCAACGAGGCATTTGATGGCTCGATGATGTTGCTACTAGCTCTTGGAACTATTGCGGTTGGTTTCATCGTCGGCTACATATTCGGTGGCGATGACCGATCGGCTGCTGGTCGCACCGGAATGATCGTGGCCTTCCTATGTGCAGGCTTGATTGCCCTGGACCGCTTTATGCAGAGCTGGGACGAGTACTACAACAACGAGTGGATCTTCGGTCGCCCGATTGCAACTGTTGGTGACTCCATTCCTGAGATTGAAGGTGACTACTGGATGACCGGTGTCGACGCCTTCACTCACCTGTTGCTACCAACCGCGGCACTGATGTTGATTTCGGTGGCAGGTTACGTGCGCTACTCGAGAGCATCGCTTCTAGAGGTTTTGAACCAGGACTACATCCGCACGGCACGTGCCAAGGGTCTTACCGAGCGCACCGTGATCATGCGTCACGCATTCCGCAACTCTTTGATTCCACTAACCACCATCATGGCGTTTGACTTTGCTGGCTTGTTGGGTGGCGCAATCATTACCGAGCAGGTCTTCGCCTGGCGAGGAATGGGAACGCTGTTCAATACCGGTTTGGCAAAGTTCGACCTAAACCTAGTTATGTCTGTGGTGCTAATTACAAGCGTCTCCGCATTGGTCTTCAACCTAATTGCAGACCTGGTTTATTCAGCCCTAGACCCAAGAATTCGAGTGACTAAGTAAATGAGCGAAAAAGACATGAATCTAGACAACGAAGCCAAGGGTTCTGAGGACTCTCTAGAGCAACGCGAAACCGCAGGCCTGTCACAGGGTCAGATCGTACTTCGTCGCTTTGTAAGACACCGCGCAGCGATGATCTCGCTGTTCGTATTGGTGTTCATCATCCTGTTCGTATTCACCGCTGGTGGATTGGCACTGGGCAACACTGAGAACCCAATTCGCATCATGGGTTGGTGGCAGTGGGACTTTACTGACCTACCACCGCTGCAGGGTGTTATGGGTGAGCCAACTTTGGACATCATCCCAGAATTCATCGATGGCACCGGCATGCAAATCGGTGAGCACCCCTTTGGCCAGGACTCCATTGGTCAGGACTACTTCTCGCTTGTTATCCGCGGAGCTCAGCAGTCCATCACGGTTATGTTCATCATCGGTGCGGTTGCCGCATTCCTAGGAACAGTAATGGGCGCAATCTCTGGTTTCTTTGGCAAGTGGATCGACCAGCTAATCATGCGATTTGTTGACCTAATCATCACCATCCCAACCCTGATCATCGGTGCCGTTATCGGTATCCAGATCGGAAACCTAGGTGTGTTCTTCCTTGCGCTGTTCCTAGGTCTGGTGTCTTGGACCGGTCTGTCTCGTTTGGTTCGTGGCGAGTTCCTCACCCTGCGTGAGCGTGAGTTCGTAGATGCCGCTCGAGTAGCTGGTGCATCAAACCTTCGCATCATCTTCAAGCACATCTTGCCTAACGCCATCGGTGTTGTGATTGTTTCGGTAACGCTATTGATGTCCGGTGCAATTCTGCTGGAGACCGCTCTTTCCTACCTAGGCTTTGGTGTGGTTGCTCCAGATACATCTCTTGGTGCATTGATCTCTGCCAACCAGGACGCATTTACTGTTTACCCGTGGTTGTTCTGGTGGCCAGGTCTATTTATCGTGACAATCGCACTTTGCATCAACTTCATCGGTGATGGTCTTCGTGATGCCTTTGACCCACGTCAGAAGCGTCGAATTAGCCGCAAGGACCGCACCGAAGCGCGAGCATTGAAGAAGCAGTCCTAAAGATGCACAGCAATCAAAACGATAAGTGGAATAACAACAACTGCGACACCAAGCCAGTTGGGCTTGGTGCTCCAGGTCAAGTTGCCAGTATTTCCATCCTCGATGGCTTTTCTGATTTGGTACGCGAAGGATCCGGAAACCGAGCTGGGGAGATCTCCGGGGCGAACCGACTGTCCTTCTTTGAGGCCAAGGAATCTAAAGTCATCGGTCGAAGCGTGACGATGTCTGTGGCGACCCGGAGCTGGTGCTGCCCAGGCGGAGACCGCTTTGCCCTCACCAACAAGTTTCAGAGCGAATCGAGTGTCGACATCTTCGATAGCGCCAAAGCCAACTTCGCTTATGGTCAATGGGTTAGTGATTTCAACCGAGTCGGATTTGATGTCGACCTTGGGGAAAACGTAGTAAGCCCAAATCAGTCCCAACAGGAACAGCACAATTGCGCCAGTTCTCAATCCGTTTTGCTGATCGAACCAAATGGCCTGAACCATGGCCAAAGAAGCCAAGATAAGGCTCGCTATGGCAATTACGTAGCTAGAAGTCGGTCGCTTATTCATTCTCAGATTCTTTCACGTCAGGAGGCGAACTATGTCGCAGGGTAACGAGCCAGTTCTAAAGGTATCTGGATACAACGTTGAGTTTTGGGTTGATGGTGTCTGGTATCCAGCCGCTATCGACATGAACTACGAGGTGGCAGCCGGTGAGGTGCTCGCCATCGTGGGTGAGTCAGGCTCTGGTAAAAGCTCGTCTCAGATGGGCTTGATGTCGCTATTGGCATCTAATGCTCGTGTCACAGGATCCGTGAAGGTCCGTGGCAATGAGATGGTTGGCGTTCCAATCAACCAGGTTCGTAAGTTCCGTGGTCGCGAAGTGGCTTACATCTTCCAGGAGCCAATGACCGCGCTAAACCCGGTCTACACGATCGGTTTCCAGATCGTTGAAGCGCTAAAGAACCACTACACAATTTCAAATAAGGAAGCCAAGAAGCGAGCGATTGAGCTGCTAGCACTGGTTGAGATTCCAAGCCCTGAGAAGAGCTTTGACAAGTACCCACACCAGCTCTCCGGTGGTCAGCGCCAGCGAGCCATGATCGCTCAGTCACTTTCTTGTGACCCAGGCCTACTAATCGCAGATGAGCCAACCACCGCTTTGGACGTAACCGTTCAGGCCGAGATCTTGGACCTTATGCGTAACCTCAAGGACAAGCTGAACTCAGCTGTCGTTCTTATCACCCACGACATGGGAGTGGTTGCCGATCTTGCAGACCGAATCTTGGTTATGAAGGATGGGTACACCGTCGAGCAGGGCACCTCGGACCAGATCTTCAACAACCCTCAGCACCCTTACACCCAGGCACTATTGGCCTCGGTGCCAAAGCTTGGCAGCACCGCAGTGCGTGCGGTGACCATTCAGAGGACTGAGGCTGTGCTCTCACTTCGCGATGTCGAGATCACCTATCCAAAGCGTGGCCGTGTTCCTGCGTTCACCGCAGCTAGCGGAGTGTCATTCGATATCTACCCGGGTGAAATCCTTGGTCTTGTTGGTGAGTCAGGTTCTGGAAAGACCACCGTGGGACGCGCTGCAATCGGCCTGTTGCCGATTTCTAAGGGTTCGATCAACCTAGTTGGCAAGGACATCTCTAACGCCTCACAGCGCCAGCTGCGCGAGGTTCGCCAGCACACTGGAATTGTCTTCCAGGACCCAGGTTCTTCGCTAAACCCTCGCCTTCCAATCGGCGAGAGCATTGGTGAGCCTCTTCTTTTGGCCGGCAAGGCCAAGGGCGATGATCTCAACAAGATGGTTGAGGACCTACTGGACTCGGTTGAGCTGCCACGCAGCTACCGCAACCGCTACCCACACGAACTATCCGGTGGTCAGCGTCAGCGTGTTGGTATTGCGCGAGCACTATCGCTTCGCCCAGACCTGCTAATCGCCGACGAGCCAACCAGCGCGCTAGACGTATCGGTTCAGGCACGATTCCTAGACCTATTGCTAGAGCTCCAGGATGAGTTGAAGTTTGCTTGCTTGTTTATCTCTCACGACCTTGCGGTTGTGGACATGCTGGCTCACCGCATTGCAGTTATGGAGCGCGGAAAGCTAGTTGAGATTGGTGATCGTGACCAGATCCTCAAAAACCCACAAGAGGAATACACCAAGAAGCTAATCTCGGCCGTTCCAGTGCCAGACCCAGCAGAGCAGAAGCTAAGAAGACTTGCAAGAAAGGGCTAATCAGCCCTTTGCAATACCCATTAGCTCAACTGCCTTAGCAAAGTCGGGAACCTTGTTCTGAAGCTCTGAGAAGGTGCCCTCGGCAACAACTCGACCCTTGTCCAGGTAGATAATCTTGTCTGAGTTCATAACGGTTGAAAGCCTGTGAGCAATCAGCACAACTGTCATCTTGCCGCGCAAGCCATCCAGCACCTTAGAAATCTGAGCCTCGGTCTCAGCATCCAGCGCGCTGGTTGCCTCGTCCAGGAACAAGATGCCTGGATCGCGGTAGAGAGCACGGGCAATGCCTAAGCGCTGAATCTCACCACCGGAGAGTTGCCCAGCATCTGGCTCAACATTCATCTCCAAGGCACCAGGGTTTGAGTAGGCGTGAAGTCCCGCAAGTTTTAGGCACTCAGCAGCCTTTTCAAGGTCAGTTTGTGAGCTACTCGCAAGAGACACGTTCTCTGCCAATGAGCCAGAGATCAAGTGTGGGCGTTGTGGCACGATGCCAATGGCACCTTGTCCATACTCAAGCAGCAGTCGCGGGTCTTGCCCGTCGATCAGCGCAGTTCCAGAGTTAGGCAACCTAAAGCCAGTTGCAATCTCAAAGCAGGTCGTCTTACCGGCACCAGAAGGTCCAACAATTGCCACCTTCGCGCCGGGAGCTATGTCGAAGCTAATGTCCTCAATGACAGGAAGGTCTTTGGAAAAGCCGAAGGTCACCTCGGAGAGTTTTAGGCTAAGTGGCTTCCCACGAGTCACTTCAACCTTGTTGTCCAATGCTGCCTGATCACGGCCGGCAATTACCTTCAGTCTGTCAAGCGCAGGCTGTCCTCGGTTAGCGCCGTCGATCATGGAATTGATGGCCGCCTGGAGTGGAAGGAGCGAAGCAACAAGCCTTAGGCCGCCGGCCATGAAAACTCCAATTGTGACCGCCTGCGAAGGAAGATCGCTGAAAACGACAATGCCAGCTAGGAATGCAAAAATTCCAAGAATGAGAGAAGTCTCGATTACATATCTGGGGAGGCTGGAAAGCGTGTAAATGACCGCAGAACTTGACGACCACTGAGATCTTCCCTTGGTGAATTTGTCAATCCACAAACCAGATACCCCGGAAGACCTTGCCTCTCTGCGAATTCCAAATAAGTCACGACTTGACTGCAGGGCGATTTCGGAACCTTGGAGCTGATTCTGGCCATTTCGCTTGATGCGTTGCGTTACCACTCTGCTCAGCGCGAATAGCACAGCCGAGAGATAGACGAACATCGCCAACGTGGCGACTGGGTTGATGAGCAAAAACGAAGCGACCATGGCAATTAGTAAAGAGCTCTCAGCTATCAATGAGATTCGGGCATTGATAAATGCAGATAGCGCAGCGGTCGAGTACGTGGCGATGTTCTGAAACTCACTGAGACTGTCCCCGAAGCCACTCTCACCCTCGCTACCGCCCAAGAAATAGTCGGCCGCAAGTTTCCTTGACAGGTCGGCTTCCAGCGAGGCAACAAAAAGTGAGGTTCGCAAGTTCAGCCAAATCGAAAACCCTGACTTGAGCACAAAAGTGCCTGCGATTAGAAGCGCAATAAGAACTGCTTGCATTTCAGTGATGACCCAGGTGCCGATTACCGGCAAATTTAAGGGAGCAACATTTCCGCTTCCTGAAGCGAAGGCCCCGAAGGAAGTCGCTAGCAGTGCGATTCCAGCGAGTCCAATTATGTCCAGCAAGTTCGCCAAAACCCTAGCCACTGCAAAAAGATAGATCTTCCTAGCAGCCGGTTTTGGCAAAACTGCGCTCAGGGACCGCAGTGACATCGCGTTTAATTTGCTCATTAGGACAAGCCTAAGGTTTACCAAAGCCAGACATTAGTGTTTGTTAGAGGTTTGTCTGGATTCATTGGCTCGGTAGAGTTAGACAACGTCGAAGTAGGGGAGATTATTGTGCGTCTTGCAGTAGTTGTTCCGTCATACCGAGTGACCTCACACATTCTCGACGTTCTTGCCGGGATCGGGCCTGAGGTAGAGCGCATTTATGTGATTGACGATGCCTGCCCGGACAATTCAGGCGACTTGGTTCGCAAAAAGTGCAAAGACAAGCGGGTCTCCGTTATTCGCCATGAAACGAACCAGGGAGTCGGCGGAGCGGTTGTTACTGGATACCGAGCAGCTTTAGCCGATGGCATGGATGTCATTGTAAAAGTCGACGGCGATGGGCAAATGGACCCAAGCCTTATCGAAACCATCGCAAGGCCTGTTCTAAACGGCGAAGCTGACTACGCCAAGGGAAATCGTTTTGACAGCCTTGAAAATCTCTTTGCCATGCCAAAGATCCGAATATTTGGAAATGCAGTTCTCTCACTTTGGTCCAAAATTTCATCGGGATACTGGTCCATCACTGATCCAACCAATGGCTTTACCGCAATTCACCGCAAAGCACTAACTGCGATTCACCTGGACAAGCTTCGTAAGACCTACTTCTTCGAGTCCGATCTGCTATTCAGGCTCAACATTACAAACGCTGTAGTGGTTGACGTGCCAATGGAGGCCGTTTACGGAGAAGAGAAGAGCAACCTAAAGATCGGCAAGGTTTTGGTGGAGTTCCCTTGGCGCCACACCGTGAACCTGTGGAAGCGAGTTTTTTACAAGTACTACCTGCGCGAGTGGTCGGTTGCCAGCATTGAACTACCTTTGGGATTTGGCTTCACGGTTTTCGGTGCATGGTTTGGTATTGCGAGGTACCTAGAGGCGTCTGAAGCTGGCCGTGCTACCACTGCCGGTCAGGTGACTCTCTCCGCGGTTGCCCTGATTCTCGGGGTTCAGCTGCTACTTTCATTCTTGTCTTACGACGTTCAATCGGAACCTAGGGTTCCAAGACAAAAGAGATAATCGAGGATTGGTTTGAAGAACCTACTTGTTGCTGTGAAAGACTGGAAAAACCTGGCATTTGCTGGCTCAATGCTGGCGGTAGCTGCCTGGGTTTACTCAAGAGTTGCCATGGTGAACCCAGCTATCTTGGGTGACGAGTACCTTTACTCGATCAATGCCCGCAAGGCCTCTCCTTGGGACCCATCTCCGGCCGGTGACTTCTCCAACTACCTTTTCAACTTGGTCTATTCGTCGACCAACGTTTGTGGCGATGCTTTCTATACCTGCGGCAAGCTTCTGAACCTTCTGTTTTTTATTGGGTTCTTGACGGTAGTTTTCATCATCGCTAAGCGATATATGAACTACTGGATCGCCTTCGCATTCACAATTTTGGCTGGGCTCTCACCGCTCAGTGTTTACACCTCGATGTTCCTACCGGAATCGATGTACTTCTTCTTCCTCAGCTTGGTTTTCGCTTCCGTCTTGAAGGCTGCTGACACCTATGCATGGAAGGACTGGGCGGTAGTTGGAGCTTTGATTGGTGTTACATCACTTGTAAAGCCACACGCATGGTTGTCGGCTATTGCAATCGGTATTTTCCTGGTTGTTTTGGGCTTGACCAACGCGAAGCATCGATTCGGCCCACTTTTCAAGGCAGTCGGCGCAATATCAGTCGGCGCAATCCTTGGTCGCGTCATTATTGGATTCTTGGTGGCTGGACCGAAGGCCTTGAGCTTCTTTGGTCAGTACCTAAATGCTGGAGTAGTTGAGCAAATTGGCGTGACCGCACCCGCAGGTTCAGTAGCGCCCGCTTCTGCAGTTGCCACAACTCCTATGAATGGAGTGCTCAGCCTGTTCGGCACGCAATTCAACATTCACATGCTGACCATTGCCGCGCTTATGGGTGTTGCCATTATTGGTGTCACCGTTGGTGTCATAGAGCTTGCGCGAACCAAGGAGCTAACAAAGGTCACAGCGCTCTCGCTTTTCGCGTTCATCTGGCTGTTCAGTCTTGTAATTGAAGTAGTTGTCTTCACCGGTTGGATTACAGGCGGTGGTGACGACCACACCACACGTGTTCTTGAGCGCTACTACGACTTCTTGTTTATTGTGGTGCCGCTGGCGGGTCTTGCGGCCTTGACGTCCAAGTTCATGGCTGAGACCAAAATCTGGATTCGACTTCCACTTGCCGTTGTCATGTTGGTCCTTATCACTCCTGCGTTCTCTGGGTTCTTTGGCACCTTGACTATTCAGATTGCTGACGCTCCAAACCTTGCTGGATTGGTTGTGAATCAAGACGTTTTCAATGCGGCAGCTCTGTTTGGCTTTGCCTCTTTGCTTGTTTTCGCATTCTTCCCGAAGTACACGCCACTAGTTCTCATCGGTCTATTGCCAGTCACCATGGTTGGAACTGGATATCAGATCCAGGACCAGTACCAGGGGTTCCGCGGTGAGCTCAATGCTCAGGACAAAGCGGGTCAGTATTTGAGGGCGAACCTCACACCTGAGCAGGTTGACTCCACCTGGATTGTCGCGACTTCGCGTTTTGAAGCAACCAACGTTGCGATCTGGGCAGACTCGGCGAAGATCAAATATGACCTTTTTGGGGCGGCTTCGGTCTTGGATGCATCTCTGGTTCCAGAGGGAACAAAATACGTACTCGTAAATGGTGATCTCACATACGCAGGTAATGTGCTTGAAACGATTCCAGGTGAGGGTTACACGCTTCATAAGATCGCCGAGTAATCATGGACTCAAATAGGGCCGATTTCTTAATCGTTGGCGGTGGCATAGTCGGGCTTGCTATAGCTCAGGAGATTCGCACACGCTTTCCAGCGGCGAGCGTTTTGATTCTCGAAAAAGAGTCGGGTGTCGCATTGCACGCGTCAGGTCGAAACTCCGGAGTAATTCATGCCGGTTTCTACTATTCACCAGAATCCCTCAAGGCAAAACTAACCAGGGACGGCAACGAGCGCATGAAACGCTTCTGCCTAGACAATAACCTGCCTATCTCTCAAAATGGAAAAGTTGTCGTCGCACAAAAGCCAGAGGATGTTCCAGTTCTGACTGAACTTCACAGAAGAGGCATCGCTAATGGTGTCGATGTCGAACTTGTAGACACAGCCCGGCTTGCGGAGCTTGAACCCCTAGCTGAAACCATTGACATGGCGCTGTGGTCGCCAAACACAGCGGTTGCGGACCCTGGGTCTGTTGCGACCAAGCTTGAAGAATTGCTCATTAAATCTGGAGTCCGAATTCTCTTCAACATGCATGTCGAAAAGATTCACGACAAACGCGCTTATGTTAAAGGAGGCGAGGTCTTTGAGTATGGCCACCTCATCAACGCCTCCGGGCTCTATTCGGATGTCGTCGCGAAGGAGCTTGGTTTCGGATCCAAGTATTCGATGATCCCGTTCATCGGGCTCTACTACTACGCACCGAGCCTCAAGGGAACTTTGAATAGGCATATTTACCCAACACCGGATCCAAGAAATCCATTTTTGGGTGTGCACTTCACAAAAACGGCCTCGGGAGACGTCAAGGTCGGCCCAACTGCTATTCCAGTTTTGTCCAGAGAGCAATATGGGCTCTTCGATGGTCTCAAGTTAAACGAGATGCTCGGCATCCTGGCCAACTACCCTCGTTTTATCGCCTCCAAGCACCACGACGTTTGGTCTCTTGTCAAGACAGAGCTTCCAAAGTTATCGAGAACTCATCTTCTTGGCGAGGCTGCAAAACTTAGCTCCAAGATCGACGTTTCGAAGTTCACTGTTGCCGGAAAGCCGGGAATTCGTGCACAGCTTTTTGACAAGACCGAGGGCAAACTGGAAATGGACTTTGTAATCGAAGGTGATGAGGATTCGACTCAGGTGTTGAATGCTGTTTCACCTGGATGGACCTCATGCTTTAGTTTCGCTGAGTACGTTGTGAATGACATGGAGACAAGACTAAAAGCATGAAAATTCTCGTCGTTCATGAAGTGAGCTACCTGAGAAAAGTTGTTTACGAGATTCATGAATTTCCCGAACTACTTGCCCTAAATGGGCACGATGTAACCTTTTTTGAATTCGATGAGGGTGCTACTCGAGACACTCTTTCTGACCCTAGAGACCGAGTTATCAGCGGTCGAATTCACAATCAGGCCAAGATTAGATTAGTAACGCCCCATCGTCTTGGCATTTTTGGATTAGATCGCATTTGGGCAATTTTCTCCTCAATCCGACCTCTCAGGACCTTGATTAGGGACGGCGAATTCGACGTCATTCTCAACTATGCGGTGCCGACCTATGGACTGCAGGTGGGCCTTCTGGGACGTTTCTACAAGGTGCCAGTCCTGCAACGTGCGTTGGACGTAGCCAGCAAGATTCGAAAGTCGCTTTGGAATCCTCTAATTGCTCTGTTTGAGAAAGTTTGCTTCAAATTGGCAACCGAAGTTTCAACAAACAATCCGGCCATGTCCAAGTACGTTCTTGAGTTGATGGGCGGTGGTTTTGCGAACAAGATTGTTATGCACTACCCACCCCTTGATGAGCGAATCTTTAGGCAAACACCCAGAGACGAAAGTCTTGCATCCGCCCTGGGAATTGCGACTACCGACAAAGTTGTCATGTACATGGGAAGCTTTTTCTATTTCTCAGGTCTTGACGACGTCATAAACAAAGTGCCTGAGCAACTTTTGTCGACTCCAGATCTCAAATTGCTATTGATTGGAGGTGGCGAGCAAGAGGCCCTGTTGCGCGAATTGGTGGAAAAGCACAAACTTCAAGAAAAGGTGGTTTTCACTGGATTTGTTCCTTTCCATGACCTCCCTAGATACATGACGCTTGGGAACGTGGCCATCAATCCTCTTCAGGTCTCAACCGTTGCTGGAGCAGCCTTTCCTCACAAGGTCCTGCAATACATGGCAGTAGGGATTCCAACGGTGAGCACCAAGCTCGAGGGACTATACGCAGCTTTTGGTGACGAGTCTGGACTTGTCTGGACGGAAAATTCGTCCCAAGTCCTCGCGAAAGCCATTGAAGTACTTCACGCCTCCAAGCCTGAGAGGACACGGCAAATTAGAATTCAGAAAGAAGTTTTGAATTCCAAGTTCTCAATCGAAGCAACGACTAGAGCGCTAGAGGATTCGCTGAATCAACTGAGCCTTAGAAAAGGAAAGTAATGTCTAAAGTAATCATCCTTGGCGTCACCGGAATGCTGGGAAGAGGAGTCCTTGAGGCGTTCAAGGGCTCTGGGCACGAGATTGTAGGCACGGCTCGTGCTGGATCAAGCTCTAGCGATTTGGGCTCAATCAAAGTCGTTGATTTTGATGCCATCAAAGATGATTTGAGCAAGTTGGATCCCATCGCTGCAGCTGGTGACTGGGTTATCAACTGCATCGGCATCATCAAGCCTCACATCAAGGATGACAACGCTGACCAGCGCAGGATAGCGATGTTGGTAAATGGCATTTTCCCTGATCAGTTGGCACGCTACTCAGACGCTCACGGCCTAAAGGTTATTCAGATTGCCACTGACTGCGTTTATTCAGGTCTGCAGGGAAAGTACTCAGAAACCGATGAGTTCGATGCCCTCGATGTTTATGGAAAAACAAAGAGCCTTGGCGAGGTTCCATCATCATCGATGATGCACTTGAGAGTTTCGATTATTGGCCCGGAGCACGGTCGGAGCACCTCCCTCTTCGAGTGGGTTAGAAACCAAGTAAAAGATGCAGAGATTTTCGGCTTCACCGACCACGTTTGGAACGGTGTTACCACATATCACTTTGGTCGACTCTGTCGAGGAATCATTGAGCACAACGACTTTGTTTCTGGCGTAACCCACGTGATTCCAGGCTCAACCTTGACCAAGGAGAACTTGGTGCGAGCAATCGCCATCCGTGCCGGTCGCTCGGACATTACCGTAACCCCAAAGGCATCTGGCAAAGTTATCGATAGAACTCTCAGCACTGTCAACCCTGAGGTTGTGGCGAGACTCTGGAAGAATGCTGGCTACGAAGAAGCGCCTACTGTCGAGAAGATGATCGAGCAAATGCCTATCTAGGCTCTTCCAAGCTCACCAATTCCGTAACCGTAGTTTCGGTAGATTGGCCGACTCTTTGGGTTTGGTGCGTGACCAGACCAATTTCCGGACTTGAAACGCGAAATTAGATCCTCCGCAATTCGCTGGGAGGCGTTGCCGTCTCCGAGAGTATGGGTCCAGCTGTTGCCGCGCCTGTCGGCTGCTGAGGCGATGATGCTCCCTAATTCTGCATCTGTGTGAGTCGCGTGAGGGTCAAACTTTACTGAACCTCCGCAGTCATAAACCTGGGGGCGCTCTGTAGAGGTCCTCATTTGAACTGAAGGCACACCGAGCACTGCTGCTTCTTCGACAATAGTTCCAGAATCAGTGAGCACAGCGGTCGACGAGTTGATTAGCTCCATAAGTTCCGCATAGCCAATCGGATCTATAACCTTCACGTTTCCTGGAATGTCTAGGCCAAACTCTCTCAGACGCGCCTGTGTGCGATAGCCAGCAGGAAAAACGACGATACCTGGACACATGGAAGCAAGTTTCAAAATTTGTGAAAGGGAATCCTTGCTGTCCACGTTCTCACGTCGGTGGCATGTCATAGACCAAAGCTCGCCACCCTCATAACCGTAGGAGGCGAACAATTCCGAGCGCTCAGAGTCCGAAAGCCGAACTTTTCCGGAACGGAAGTAGTGCTCTAGAACATCGACGATTGGATTGCCAGTGACGATTATGTTGTCAGGGTCAAGACCTTCGATTACGCCCTGCTGCTTGTATTCGTCAACGTACGCGTAGATAACATCGGCCAGGTGATCGATGGCGGTTCTGAACTTCTCTTCCGGCATACGCCAGTCGTAAGACCTCATGCAACCTTCGATGTGCACGATGGGTATGTTCTTGGCAGCCACAGCAATTGAGCCAGTGACGGTGTTTGTATCCCCAAGGAAGATAACTGCGTCGGGCTTTGCCTCGTCCAGGTAGGAACCTAGGCTTGAGATTAGAGATCCAATCATGGATTGGTCTGATGCCGTATCGAGTTGCAGGGTTACATCTGGCTGCGGAACCTCTAACTGTCTGAAGAAGATGTCCTTCATGTTGTCGCTGTAGTGCTGTCCAGACCAAACAAATTCGAAGTTGCTACCAAGTGCTGACTTTAGGTGCTTGATAATAAGGCTTGCACGAATTACATCAGGTCTGATGCCGAGCACCATAGAGATTTTTGGCAAAACTATCTTTCTTCAATCTTCCATGGGTCCCAAAGGCGAGACTCGAATCTAATGTCGTCTGCTGCACTCTCGGCAAGCGTTGAACTCGAGAAGAACATCAGGATCGAATCCGTAGAGAGAGACATAAAGCCATTTGCGTAGCCCGCAGGAATTAGCAAGGCCCCAGGCTTAGAGCCTGAAAGAACAAATCTCTCAATCGGCAAGTCCTTTGATGGGTTTTCCCAGTCGTCGACCTTCACACCGGCTACGAGAGCAGAACCTTGAACACAAACCACAGCCTTGGCCTCGTGCTTGTGCCCATGCCAAGCTCGAATGAAACCTTGCTTGTGATTCTCAACCACATAGAAACGCTTGTAGCCGGCCAAGGCAAAGTCATTGATGAACTTCAGCGAACCTCTGTCGTCAACTGCAAGTCCACCTGCAACGAATTCAATTTTCGAGGTCATTACTTAGCTCCTAGCAACCCCTGAAGGGCTGCAACGTTGCTGAACCTCGGCAAACTCACATCCGGAATGCGGTTCTGAGAAATAGCGTTGTAGATCTCGTTGATCCCATCGAGTACGGTCCACTTTGGGGCGAAGCCCAATTCATTTCTAGCCTTGTCGCTAGATACGGCGTAGTTTCGGGCATCCTGGAAAGAGGACTCCGTAATCTTGAGAACCGCCCCCGGAACGACTTCCTGAATACGTTCTGCCAACTCAATGATGGTTAGATTTTCAGTGTGCAGGTTGTAGACACCAGTTGCGTGTGTGTCGATGTGGGGAACCATTGCGGTAGCAACATCTCGAACGTGCAACAAGGGCCTGAACTGCTGCCCCCCGAATACACTCATCTGCTTTTCGCGAACCGCGCGAATGGTAAGAACGTTTAGGACGAGGTCAACTCTTAGGCGAGAGTAAGTGTCACTCAGACCGAATAACGTTCCTAGTCGGAAGATCAAGGTCTCGTTTGGGGCAGCAAGAAGCACCTTCTCGGCCGCGATTTTTGATTCTGCGTACAGAGAAAGTGGGTCAAACGGGCTTGCCTCATCTAACAAGCCATCCTGAGCACCGTAAACGCTGCACGTGGAAGGGAAAATGATTCTTCCGGAGAAGTTTGCAACTAGGTTCTTGACCGACCCGACATTTGTTTCCATAGTCAGTTCTGGGTTGAGCGCACAGGCCGGATCTCCAACGAATGCTGCAAGCCAAACAACGGTATCTGCCCAGTCAAGATGAGGCTTTAGCGAATCGATGTCGTTCACGTCGCCGTACACAAAATCAATATTCTTGAGGTAGGCATCCTCATAAACCAGCTTGTCGTAGACCCTAACTTCATGCCCAGCCGCCAAAGCAGCGTCCACCAGATAGCCGCCGACGTAGCCTGCCCCGCCTGTAACCAAAACTTTAGACAATTCACACCTTTTCCGTCGCCCCTGGACCTTCAATTTAAAAGATACCACCGCACCTAGTCCGACTTCCCCAGGCACATACTTTTATTTCTGGACCTATGAAGAGGTACCTAAACAAACAAGTTGTTCGTCAATTTCCATAAGGCTCGTCGAGGCAGGCGAAGCAAGATGCGAAAAAGGAGAGCCGTGCCCTTTTTAGAGCAGAAATAATCAAATTCTTCAATTTCCCTATTCAGCCCTTCTAAATCCAAAGCGGTCGGATCGGGACCATCCCGTCTTTCAAGCAATTCTCCGGCGATAGAAGCAATTGTTTGCTGGGCGGTGCGATCGGGTTTGTCTAGAGACGAATCTAGATATTCTGAATCTTTCAAACGTTTGATGGCAAAAATTATTGCTTGCAGTCTTGGAAAAGGAGTATGGAAGCACGCCGCCTGTTCGTTCAAAGAGCCTGCTCCGAGGGAATTAAATTTTCTTGTGAAAACGATTCCACGATTTGCCATTATGTCGAGGGATCTTCCTGAGCTGCCAAAAATGTGGTGGCTTGATTTTCCCGGAAGAAACCAAAATTGCGCCGAGAGCCTGTCCAGATACTCTTCACCTTTGGCGGGAAGCGTAATGATCACCATTGAGTCCGCCCTTTGCCTACCGGAAGTGTAAAAATCTTTATTTGTATTCAATAATTTGATTCTCAATTTTGGCCACAAGAACGAGACAACTCTTGCCATTGCAAAGTTGACATACCAATCAAATCTGGATTCTGCCATCATCCCTAGTTGCCATTCACTTTGTCTGAAATTTCTCTTTCCCGAGAAGGCTGATGAAAATGGAAACGCAGTCTTTACCGGAAGCCCCATGCTCAATAATCGCGTTTTTAAATTCCCTGAATCCGCGGAAAACACCCAACCTTTTTGGATCAAGGCGTTCATTACCTTCCTGGTTCCATCGAAGCTTCTCGAACCCTTTATCTTGAGATACAGCCACATAAGCAAATAATCATTTGACCTAAGGAAATTGAAGTAGGTAGGAACATTGAGTGGGCTGCCGACAATGTCACGGAGGAGACTCAGATTTCCTTCATAAACTAATGTGGCGCAATAACGACCTTCATCGCCCATCGTTTTGGCGGGAACTTTTTTTGGATCTCCTGAAATCGCCAAGGTTAATCCATTCTGAAGGCAGCCTCTTTCCAAGGATTTGTGCAAAGTGGAGTAGTGCCCAGAATCTCCTAATTCGATTAGGCCGGGGGAAATGAAAATCAATTTCCTTAATTCTTTCATCACAATGCAGAAGCTACACTAGAGAAGTGACTTATGTAATTGCCCTTCCGTGCGTCGATGTTAAAGACAAGGCTTGCATCGATGAGTGTCCCGTCGACTGCATCTATGAGGGTGACCGCATGCTTTACATCCACCCGGATGAGTGTGTGGACTGCGGAGCGTGTGAGCCTGTTTGCCCAGTTGAGGCGATCTATTACGAAGACGATCTTCCTAGTGAGTGGAGCGAGTACTACAAGGCAAACGTTGACTTCTTCTCTGAGATTGGGTCTCCAGGAGGGGCTGCCAAAGTTGGACCAGTCCCTGGAGACCACCCGCTGATATCGGCACTGCCACCACAGGGCGAATAGTGTTTCAAGGTTTGCCGGAGTACCCTTGGCAAAAACTCAAGCCATACCGAGAGATTGCGGCTAAGAATCCTCAAGGCGCCATAGATCTTTCTGTCGGCAACCCTATTGACCCAACACCACAGGTAATCCAAGCTGCTCTCGATGCTGCATCTGACTCCCCGGGATACCCAACAACCTGGGGTGAGGTTTCAGCGCGCGCAGCTGTTTGCGAATGGTATGCAAGGCGCAGAAAGTCACCGGGGCTCACCCCTGACCAAGTGCTCCTCACAATCGGCTCGAAAGAATTCATCTCCTGGCTACCGATCATGCTCGGCATTGGTGCTGGAGACGTCGTTGTTCAGCCTCGCTTTGCTTACACCGCATATGCAGTTGGGGCAGCATTCGCTGGAGCTGAAATCTTTGTTAGTGATGAGCCAACCGAATGGCCTGTAAACACCAAGCTGATTTGGCTAAACAGCCCAGGAAACCCAAATGGTTCAGTGCACTCAGTTGAGTTTCTCAAGCGAGCATTGGCTAGGGCTCGAGAACTTGGAGCGGTAATAGTCAACGACGAGTGTTACGCCGAGATGGGCTGGAATGCGCCATGGGATGAATACGTCCCATGCATGCTCGATCCTGAGGTCACCGGTGGCGACCTAACCGATGTTCTTTCTATTTACTCACTGAGCAAGCAGTCAAACCTTGCTGGCTACCGTGCTGCCTTTGCGGCCGGTGATGAGCGATTAATCAAAGGCCTAGTGAACCTTCGAATGCACTCCGGAATGATGGTCCCGATGCCGGTCCAGAAGGCCATGGTTGCTGCCTTGGGCGACGAGTCGCACGTTGCTGTGCAAAAGGAGATCTACCGTAAGCGCAGAGATGTTTTGCTGCCAGCGCTTGTGGCATACGGCTTTGAGGTTCAAGATTCAGAGGCTGGATTGTACTTGTGGGTAACCAAGGGCCAAGATTGCTGGGAAACCATCGCCGAACTTGCTCAATTGGGCATTGTGGCTGTGCCTGGAGAGTTTTATGGAGAGGCCGGCAAAAACTTTGTTCGTTTCTCGATTACTGCGACTGACCAAGAGGTTTTTGAGGCTGCAAACCGCCTCAAAAATGCTCTAGGCTAGGGGCAAAGCCAACCCTCACAAAGGAGCTAGCGTTTGACTTCTAACGAGAAGGTGTCCCTTCGATACGGTGCCCACGAGGCAGAACTTTCTGTAATTGAAGCGACCGAGGGTCCTGGCGGAATTGATATCTCAAAGCTCATTGCCACAACCGGGCTAAGTTCTTATGACCAGGGTTTCGTAAACACCTCCTCTACCAAGAGCGCAATCACCTTCATCGACGGCGACCAGGGCATTCTTCGCCACCGCGGCTACCCAATTGAGCAGCTTGCGGAGAAGAAGAGCTTCCTGGATGTTGCCTACCTATTGATTTACGGCGAGCTACCAACTGCGAGTGAGCTAGAAGCTTTCGACGAAAAGCTGCGCGAGCGCTCGATGATTCACCCAAACATGGTTCGCTTTTTCGAAGCTTTTGAGCATTCAGCTCACCCGATGGCAATCCTGTCCTCAGCGGTTTCTGTGCTTTCAACCTTCTACAACGACTCAACTGACGCTAGAGACCCAGAGCAGGTCGATCTTTCGACGATAAGACTTTTGGCCAAGCTTCCAGTGATTACCGCCTACACCTATAAGTCACTGGTGGGGGAGAGTTTTGTTGAACCGGACAAGTCGCTGTCATTGGTGGAGAACTTCCTACGTATGACCTTTGGTCACAAGGGCGAAGAGTGGTCTGCAAACCCTGTTTTGACTAAAGCCCTAGACACTTTGCTGTTGTTGCACGCAGATCACGAGCAGAACTGCAGCACCTCAACCGTGAGACTTGTTGGCTCTTCGCACGCAAACTTGTTTGCTTCTATCTCCTCCGGAATCAACGCCTTGTCAGGCCCGCTTCACGGTGGTGCTAACGAAGCTGTTTTGGATATGCTCACCTTTATTCACGAATCCGGTGACTCGGTTCAGAAGTATGTTGAGAGAGTCAAGAACAAAGAAGACGGCATTCGTCTTATGGGCTTCGGTCACCGCGTCTATAAATCCTTCGACCCAAGAGCAACCATCGTGAAGTCTCACGCTGACGAGGTTCTTCGAGAACTAGGCGTCTCTGACCCGCTACTGGATATCGCAAAAGAACTTGAGGCTGCAGCTCTGGCTGATTCTTACTTTGTTGAGCGCAAGCTATACCCAAACGTTGACTTCTACACCGGTGTCATCTACAAGGCGATGGGCTTCCCATCGAGGATGTTCACACCATTGTTTGCGGTTGGACGCCTGCCAGGTTGGATTGCACACTGGCGCGAGCAGAACGCAGATACCACCACAAGAATCGGTCGCCCACAGCAGGTCTACACCGGCCACACCGAGCGCTCAATCTAAGGTTTTTCGTAAATCCAAACTGCGGTGTCGCCGTAGGTTTTTGAACTTTGCAGCTCCAGAACATCAATTTCAAGCTGTTCGCTACGACTAGATCTCTCCACGACCACAAGCCCCACATCGCTCAAAAGGCCAGCGACCGCTGGCAGGAGCTGCTCCAGCTCTGCATTGGGAAAGTCGTAGGGCGGGTCAATAAAGACAAGGTCAAAGCCTGCGAATGCAGACTTTAGGTAGCGCTGCGCGTCTAGGTTGTGGGCTTGAATCTTTGTCGAGATTCCCTGCTTTTCAAAGGAGCTAAGGCTGCTTTTCACATTCTGCTCAAGTAAGCCAAATGCATTGCGATCGCGCTCAACCAGTTCGACAGAGGCTGCGCCTCTAGAAGCCGACTCAAGCCCTAAAGCGCCGGTACCAGCGAATAGATCTAGAACCTTTGCACCTTCGATTACGCCCATCGAATCGAGCTTGGCGAACAAGCTCTCTTTTACTCGGTCCGAGGTTGGGCGGGTTGCCTTTGCAGCGGGCTTGAGCTGCAAGGACCCTATGGTTCCGGCAATGATTCTTGACAATCGAGCTCCTGGCGTCCTGGTCGGTTGATAGGGTCAAGTCGTTACTTTATTGAGAAAGCGTTCACCATGAGGATACTTGTAGTGGGTGGTGGTTGGTACGGCTGTCACATAGCCTCAACACTCTTGAATGACGGTCACGACGTCAGGATTAAGGAAGCATCGCAAGCCCTGTTATCAGGGGCAGGAGATAAAAATCAATTGCGGCTGCACCTTGGTTTTCACTACCTTCGAAGCGCTGAAACGCGAAGGCAGTCGTTGCAGGGCTTTCAAAAATTTAAGTCTGAGTACCCTGAGCTGTCTTCCTCAATTGAAAGAAACATCTATGCTGTGCCAAGCGCGAGATCCATCATCGATTTTGAAACTGCCAAAATAATTCTCGATGGCAGCGGAATTCCGTTCCAAGAAATAGGCAATCACGAGTTTGAACCGATACTTGGAATGGAAGGTTTTCTTCTCAGCGAGGAGAGGCTTGTTCTACCCTCTCGCGCTCGACGACATTTCAGTGATTTTCTAGACGGGCAAGTGGATTTTGGGGAAGCGCTCGAGTCGAGAGATCTCGAATTGCTAAGAAACGACTTCGATCTTGTTGTGGATGCAACTTACTCATCCCGCCTAACAAAGCTGCCCGATGCATTATTTGAAGCAACTCTAATTGCCGAATTCACCCTAGATCAGGATCTCGGATTCGGGGCTATGACCCTTGTTGATGGTCCATTTTGGTCAATCTATCCGACCGAAACCCACGGGCTCATGAGCCTCTCGCATGTTGAATTCAGCGTTTTGGCACAATCCGAGGATGAGTCAGAGATCGACGCCTTTCTAGCGGAACCCGATGAGAGGCTTATTCGCACGAGGCTTGATGAGATGGCACGACATGTTCTCGAAACCATCCCCTCGCTGGCTTCTAGTTGCTCAAGCATAAAACCACGATTCATTGCCAAGAAAATCAAGACCTCACAATCTAGTTCCGACCGTAGTGTTTTTGTTCATCGCGAAGGCAACCTAGCGGCTATCAGAGCGGGCAAAATCGATGCTATTTTTTCAGCCCAAAAAGAAATTGAAAAAATTATCAAGGAGTTCCAGCACCAATGAGAAAGGTATTGATTGGAGCTGGTGGACTGGTTGGCAAGTCCATCGCCACTAGGGTCACTTTTGAGGTCATGCAAACGAGCCAATCGTCAAGTGATGAGTCCCATTTCGACCTCGCAGTAGTTGCAGCCCCAGGGGCGGAAAAATGGAAGGCGAACTTAGATCCGAAATCTGATTTAGATCAAGTCAAGATGCTGATCTCAAGACTGGATTCGATGACGCTGGAGAAGGTTATCCACATGAGTACTGTGGATGTCTATGCAAATCCAAATAACTCTGACGAGGACTCCGATCTCACTGATTCAGGCTCACCATATGGATTTCATAGACGTTTGCTGGAAGAATTCTTGACTTCAAGATTTCCTCAAGTGAAAATCTTCAGACTCGGCGGGCTGGTGGGAGAAGGCTTGAAGAAAAACGCCGTGTACGACATAAAACATCACAACCGGTTAGAGGCAATCTCACCGACGACTACTATGCAATTCTTCCCCCTCAGGAAGCTCCACGAATTCATCTCGCCAGACTTTGAGAAGTTTGGTCCCATTGTGAATCTGACAGCGCCACCCCTAGCTCTCAGCCAAATCGCATCAATCGCGAACGTAGAGTTGAATCCACAAGCCCCGAGTGTCCATTACGACGTTAGGAGTAAGTACTTTAATCGTGGATACGCTGTGAGTTTTGAGGATTCTCTGTCTGCCGTAGAGGACTATCTTGATTGACTTAGGTGCCGTGCAGTCTTTTTGGGGCCCTAAACAAGATCTCGCGTTTATTGATTCAGGAGTAACTGACTTAGTCGATTTTATTGACCTGATGCCTTCGAGGTATGGTCAGCTCAAGCCCTTGGCTGAGGGGGAGGGAGATGGTTTTTTCAAAACCTGGAAAAGCGGCAACATTAGCATCAAGGGCCTCCAAGGTTTTTTCTTTGGAACAGACTCATGCGTAGCAATAACAGAGCCGGGGTTTTCTACCGCGCAAGGCCAAGTTGCTGCCGCCTCTCAGATTGCAAAGAACCTCGATGCAGAATTTCTAATTCTTGGGTCACCAAGTTCGAGAGTGCTCACTTCACCTATGTCCGAACTCGACATTCGAAGCGGCTATTTGGAACTTGCCCGACAAGCGTTCGATGCAGGCGTTTCGTTATTGATTGAAAACTTGCCGGCCTCATTCGACAACCACGGACTTTCAAGCGTTCATTCATTATTAGCGCTTGCTCACGGAAGCAACGGAACGATTGGCCAAATAGGTTTTTGTTTAGACTTGGGAAATCATTTCTCGCATCACACTGAAGATAAACTTCAGGCGTTTTCCGAAGCAAGAGACCTTCTAGAGACCGGGTTCGTCAAGCACATTCAGATAAATCTTTTAGGCCTAAATTCTCTGGCTTGGTGCCTAGATTTTTTGAGGAACGTTGTCGATGAAAGCGCCTTAAATTTAGGCATTGCAGTCGAAGTACCAGACGCGGGTTTCGAGATTAGCCTCTCGACTCTTCTTGAGGCACTGAAGGATTTGCGTCCAGCTCTTTCCTCTACCTCAGGTCCAAGTTCACCAGAATTCGCCGACTAACTTGCTTAAGGAAACCTTGAAACTGGATTCGATCCTTGGCGATCGAACGGCTAAGGCTTTCGTCAAGCAGTTTGGAATCTCGACTATTGCTGAGCTCTTAGAGCATTACCCAAGGCGTTATTCAAAACGTGGCGAACTCACTCCAATTTCAACTTTGCCAATTGGCGAGGTAGTGACCGTGGTCGGAGAGGTGGTTTCCACATCCTCTAGACGGCTCAAGGGAAGAACTGGGAACCTCCTCGAAGTTGTCATTACTGATGGCTCCAAGACTCTAACTTTGGCATTTTTCAATCAGCACTGGCGAGAGAAAGAACTTCACGCGGGCGTCCGCGGACTCTTCAGCGGTCGAATCGGCGTCTTTTCAAACAAGCTGCAACTTGCTCATCCGGATTACGAGCTGTTCTCACAGGAGATTGACGATTCAGACGCAAAAGCTTGGGCGGAACTACCGATCCCTATCTATCCGGCATCTGGAACCCTAAGCACCTGGAAAATCCAAAAGTCTGTCGAGCTCGCACTTTCGGCAATAGGCGAAATAAATGAAGTTCTTCCTGCAAGCCTGTTGAAAAAACACAAGCACCTCAACCTCTCACAAGCTATCCATCAGATCCACGTCCCAAAGGTTGATGGCGAGTGGCAGGCCGCCAGGGACTCACTGCGTTTTCACGAGGCAATGCTCTTGCAAATCCAGTTAGCGCAGTCAAGGTCAAAGCGAAATCAAGTTGAGGCCTCGGTTAGAACCCCGGGTGACCTGCTCGGCCTATTTGATAAACGATTGCCATTTGAGCTCACAGACGGTCAGCGGATAGTGGGGCGGGAGATTGAGGGTGACCTTTGCTCCGGCCACCCCATGCACAGACTTTTGCAGGGCGAAGTTGGATCCGGTAAGACGCTAGTTGCGCTACGTGCGGTTCTGACAGTTGCCCAATCCGGTGGGCAGAGTGCCCTGCTGGCACCAACAGAGGTATTGGCATCACAACACTTTGAGGCAATTAAGAATTCGCTCGGAGACGAACTGTCTAGAGCCCTGGGACTGCGCCTACTCACCGGTCAAATGTCTACTGCTGAACGCAAGATCGCGATGCTGGATATCGCCAGTGGAAAGTGTCTTTTGGCAATAGGAACTCACGCCTTGATTAGCGAGAAGGTTCAGTTCTTCGACCTCTCGTTTGTCGTCGTAGACGAGCAGCATCGCTTTGGTGTTGGCCAAAGAGAAGCCCTTCGAGCCAAGGGCAAGACTGCTCCACACGTTCTAACTATGACCGCCACTCCAATCCCAAGAACCATGGCAATAACGGTCTTTGGTGACCTAGAAATTTCGACCTTGGCAGAGCTCCCTAAGGGCAGGCAACCAATCTCGACTCACGTTGTTGAGCTGGCAAAGCCGGCGCTGGTAGCAAGAGTCTGGCAACGAGTGGCAGAAGAGGTTCAGGCGGGTCGCCAGGCCTTTGTGGTCTGCCCGAGGATCGATGGCGAGTTGGTTGAAGAAGGTTCTGAACCGACTGAATCCGAAGAAGAAGTCGAGCAGGGGCCAACTCCAGCTGCTGCGGTCGAGGTTGTTGAAGCGCTCAAGCTAAACCCGGCTTTGGCAGGGCTAACCATTGGGCTTATGCACGGCAGGCAATCGCTTGAGGAAAAAACTGCGGTGATGCAGGCCTTTACCGCTGGTGAAGTGCAGGTTTTGGTTTCCACCACGGTTATCGAGGTTGGTGTGAACGTCCCTAATGCCACAGCAATGGTGATCTTGGATGCCGATCGGTTTGGCATTTCTCAGCTGCACCAGCTTCGTGGTCGAGTGGGGCGTGGTGCTCACCCGGGCGTTTGTCTAATGGTTTCAGCCAGTGAGTCAGGATCTTTGGCTATGCAAAGACTCGATGCAGTTGCATCGACTGTTGACGGCTTCAAGCTCAGTGAATTGGATCTTGAAATTCGCGGCGAAGGCGACGTGCTTGGCAACTTGCAATCTGGCGGAAAGTCGCAGCTCAAGCTCTTGCGCGTCATCAAGGACGCCGAGCTTATTCAGCAGTGCAAGGGGCTGGCTCAAGACTTGATCGATGGCGGATTGCCTGCCGAAACTCAAAAGGCATTAGAACTAGCAGATGCGGCAGCGCTCAAGCGCAGCTAACCTTTACCTTGTGAATTCAGTTGCGATCTACCCGGGGTCTTTTGATCCGGTAACTCTTGGCCACCAATCGGTGATTGAAAGAGGCGCAGACGTATTCTCAAAACTTCACGTGGTGATTGTTCACAACCCAAACAAGACACCGCTTTTCTCAATTGCTGAGCGTCTTGAAATGGTCAAGCTGAGCACTCAGCACCTTGGAAACGTTGAAGTTTCAGCTTTGGAGTCGGGCTTACTGGTTCAACACGCAAAATCTTTGGGAGCCAAGGTCATTCTCAAGGGATTCAGAACCGCGGGAGATATCGAGTACGAGCTCCCAATGGCCCAGGTGAACAGGGATTTGGCAAACTTGGAGACGGTGTTTATGGCGGCTGAGCCAAGCCATGGCTATGTTTCTTCTTCGCTGGTCAAAGAGGTTGCAAACCTCGGAGGAGATGTCTCGGGTTACCTAAGTGCTGATGTTGCCAAAAGGCTTTTTGAAAGGTTGAGCAAGTGAGTTTTCTAGTTCCAGTTCACGATCTTATGATGCGTCCTGGTTTGATGCGTGAGTTAGAGCTCGAAATCGCATTGGCTGAGCCAATCGGAACCGAGGTTGTAGCTATTCCCCTAGGCGCTGAAGTTGAACTTGAATTGCGACTTGAGTCAGTTCACGAAGGTATTTTGGCGACAGGTGAGATCTTCGCCGAGGCAAAAACCATGTGCTCGAGGTGTCTAGAAGACATGAATCTGAAGATTGAGGTGGATTTTCAGGAGCTTTTCGCCTATTCTTACTCCTCGGATGACGAGCTGCTTGTTACCAATGAACACATTGATTTAGAGCAGGTAGTCATAGATTCAGTAGTTTTGAGTCTTCCTTTCCAACCCGTATGCAACAAGGACTGCCTTGGCTTGTGTGTGGAATGTGGATTTAGGTTGAGCGAAGAGCCTGAACACAAGCATGAGAATGTGGTTGATCCCAGGTTCGAAGCCCTAAAAGACTTACTTAGCAAGGAAGAGTAGCCATGCCAGTACCAAAGAGACGCAAGTCACGTGCTAACACTCACGCACGTCGTTCAATGTGGAAGGCTGCGCCAGTAACCCTGGTAAAGACCATCGAAAACGGTAAGACCGTTTACAGCCTGCCTCACCGCGCCAAGGTCGTAACCGACTCTGTCGGCACTGAGCTCTACATGGAGTACAAGGGCCGCAAGGTAGCAGACGCCTAATAATGGCGTTGAGCGAGCTGCAGTCGCGGCTCGGGGGCAACATCTCACCCGAGCTTCTGCAACTAGCCCTGACCCACTCTTCTTACGCCTATGAAAAAGGCGGAGAAAACAACGAACGGCTCGAGTTTCTAGGGGATTCAATCCTCGGTTACTTGGTAGCCGTTCAAGTTTTTAAGGACCATGCCCCACTAAATGAGGGTGAACTCACCAAGCTAAAAAACGGGGTTGTTTCAGCGCAAGCTCTGGCAACCGCAGCCAACCGCATCGGCCTTGGTGAATTCTTGCTGCTCGGCAAAGGTGAAGAGCAAACCGGCGGCCGCACCAAGGTCAACGTGCTTGCAGATGCCTTTGAGGCAATCCTCGGAGCCGCCTACCTCTCCTTTGGTATCGATTCAGCTGCCGCAATAGTTGAGAAGCACATCGTCCCGCTACTCGATGACCCAGACGCTATCCGCGAGGCATCAGACCCAAAAACATCTCTGCTCGAGAAGCTCCAGAAGCTCAAGCTCGAACCTTCACGTTATGAGGTCACAAGTTCAGGTCCAGAACACGAGATGATCTACACCGCAACCTGCTTTTCTGGAGATAGGGAACTTGGCCAAGGGGATGGCACCACTAAGCGCGGTGCGGAGACTCAGGCTGCTATCGCAGCTTTGAGATTATTGGCGGAGAAGTAGTGCCGGAACTTCCAGAAGTTGAGACGGTTCGCGCTGGTCTCGCTGAGCACCTGGTGCGAGCCACGGTTTCAAGCATCGAGATCTCAGACATCAGATCCCTCAAGCGCAATGTCTCCGGTGTTCAGGGGTTTGTGCAAGAACTAACTGGCTCCACGCTCGAATCTGTTGTCCGCCGCGGCAAGTTTCTTTGGTTGCCGATTTCAAATTCTCGAGCTCTGGTTGGTCACCTAGGCATGAGTGGACAGATTCTGGTTAGGACCCCCGACTTTGCTCCAGATCCCCAGACCAGGGTTGTCATTCACGTAAAAACTCAGGCCGGAGACCCTCTCGAGATTCGCTTTGTCGATCAGCGCCTTTTTGGCGGCCTAATGATCGATGATCTTGTGCCAACATCGGATCAACTACCCGCTGGCTTCTCGCCTGAAGCAGAGGCTAGTGCGGTCATCCCTTCAACCGTTGCTCACATCTCAAGAGACCTCCTAGACCCACACTTCAACGCCGCAGCTGTCGCCGAGAAGATGGCCAAAAAGAACTCCGGGATCAAAAGAGTTCTTTTGGATCAAAATCTCCTCAGCGGAATCGGCAACATCTACGCCGATGAGAGTCTTTGGTTAGCAAAGCTTCACTATGACAAGCAGGCTTCCAGCATCTCGAAGAAGAAACACCTTGAACTCATCGAGATTGCTGCCGAGGTTCTTCGCAAGGCTGTCGCTCAAGGCGGAACCTCGTTTGATGAGCAATACAAGAACGTCAACGGTGAGAGTGGCTACTTCTCTCAGTCACTAAATGCCTATGGCATGACCGGTTTGCCTTGTAAGCGCTGCGGCACCCCGATAAAGCGTGAAGCCTGGGCCAACCGCGGTTCACACTTCTGCCCAAAATGCCAAAAGCGTTAGGCTAAGGGAATTCTTTGACCGGGGAGAAAATGCGCAAGAGAATCCTTGTCATCTGCATGTATGACAGCATTCACTCCGCCAGGTGGCTATCGCAGTTTCAAGATCAAGACATTGAATTCTTACTTTTCCCATCTTCACCGCATCGCAAAGTACACAAGAACCTAAAAGCCTTGGTCTCGGGCTCTAGCAAGGCAAGTTACAAACTCTTCCCGCTGAGCAAACTCTTCGGCCTGCCACTGTGGATCGCGGACAAGTTCGTCGACAACTGGTTTAGGTCCATTCTTGTAAAAAGTGCGATCAGGTCATTCAAGCCGCAGTTTGTCCACGCGATGGAATTGCAAAATGCTGGCTACATCGCGACGAAGGCAATGGCGTCACAGTCGTCTGCAAAGTTGATTGCTACAAACTGGGGGAGCGATATCTTTTGGTTCCAGCAATTCCCCAAGCACCGCGACAAGCTAAAGAACCTTCTTTCTGTTGCTGACTACTACTCCTGCGAATGCAATAGAGATGTTGCTCTTGCTAAGAGCCTTGGGTTCCAAGGTCAGGTGATGCCGGTCATCCCTAACGCCGGAGGTTTCTCCAAAGAGCTACTGAGCCGACCAGTGCCGCTGCTCGTCGACCGAAAGGTAATCGCCATAAAGGGATACCACGGCTGGGTGGGTAGGGCGCTGACCGCAGTTGAGGCAATTCGGAATATCGCGCCAGAACTCAAGGATTACAAGATTGTTTTCTACTCATGCAACACGGTTACCGCTAAGGCGGCCGCGAGCCTTGCCGAGTCGACATCGCTAGATATCAGCACCCACCTGATTGGTGCTCTCACGCACGAAGAAATGTTGGAGTTGTTTGCCGAGTCTAAAGTTTATGTCGGGCTGTCACTATCGGATGGCATCAGCACTTCGCTCCTGGAGTCAATGGCAATGGGTGCTATCCCGGTTCAAACCGCCACCGCGTGCTGTGATGAATGGTTTACCGATTCTGGTGTGAAAGTGACAGGGATCACCTTAGAAGGCGTTCAGAAGGCAATTCTTGAGGGGCTAAAGCTTGCCGAAAACCAAGCTCACTCCGATCGCAATAGAGAAGTTATTCGCACCAAGGCAGATGCCGATGATGTCGCAAAGATTGCCCATGGTTTTTACAACCTTTAGATCTTTTTGCTCCAGAGTGTTTTAGAGAGCTTTGGCCAAATCACAACAATTGCAGCCAGTCCGATTGCTCCGTAGGACCAGATCAAACCCTGCTGATTCGCTGGGATCATCTTGTCCTCGTGGAATTCCAGCCCAGTCCAAAAGATAGTTGCGGCAAGCGCTGCAGCAAAGACAATCGCGCCGAGTTTGCCAGTGATCATTCTTGATTGCATTGCAAATGCCAACACCACAATGCCTGCTACAACTAAGCCAACCGGAGTGCCACTCACCTGAGTTTGGTGAGCAACCGTTCCAGCAACAGCAACGAATACGCCGGCAACCGCCGACCCTAAAAGCCCGAGGGCCTTTCTAGGACTGGCTGGCACGCTTGCGCGCCGATGCGTTACGAGCTCTGACGTTTGGATCAAGCTCAAGCTTGCGAATACGAGTTGCCTCTGGGGTTACCTCAACACACTCGTCTTCGCGGGCAAACTCCAAGCACTCCTCGAGGGAGAGCTTCTTTGGAGGAGTAAGGCCTACAAAGTTGTCGGCAGATGCAGCACGCATGTTGGTGAGCTGCTTCTCCTTGGTGATGTTGACATCCATGTCGTCGGCGCGAGAGTTCTCGCCAACCACCATGCCGCAGTAAACCTCGCTGGTTGGCTCCACAAAGAACGCACCGCGCTCCTGAAGGGCAATCATCGCGAACGGAGTTGCAACACCTGCACGGTCCGCAACCATCGAACCGTTCTGACGTGTCGAGATATCTCCAGCCCAGGCTTCGTAACCAGCAGATAGGGCGTTAGCAATACCTGCACCCTTGGTGGTGGTCAGGAATTCGGTTCTAAATCCAATTAGACCTCTGGAAGGAACTCGGAATTCGATGCGAACCCAACCGGTGCCATTGTTGATCATGTTGGTCATGCGGCCCTTGCGAGCAGCTAGCAATTGAGTAACTGGGCCTAGGAACTCCTCTGGAGTGTCAATGGTTAGGTCTTCAACTGGCTCGTGAACCTTGCCATCGACCTTGCGGGTAACAACCTGAGGCTTACCAACGGTTAGCTCGTAGCCTTCACGACGCATCTGCTCAACCAAGATCGCCAGAGCAAGCTCGCCACGACCCTGTACTTCCCATGCGTCTGGACGCTCGGTAGGCAAAACCTTGATCGACACGTTACCGATTAGCTCGCGGTCTAGGCGGTCCTTCACCAAACGTGCGGTGACCTTTGCGCCCTTAACACGACCTGCCATAGGGGAGGTGTTGATACCGATGGTCATCGAGATAGCCGGGTCATCAACGGTGATTAGCGGCAGTGGACGAATGTCGTTTGGGTCACAGAGCGACTCACCAATGGTGATCTCTTCGATACCGGCAACAGCCACGATGTCTCCAGGGCCAGCCTTTTCGATTGGGTAGCGATCAAGCGCCTTGGTTCCCAATAGCTCGGTGATCTTTACGGTCTGAGTGGTGCCATCTTGGCGAACCCAAGCAACCTGCTGACCCTTTTTGATCTCACCGTTGTAAATACGTAGCAGTGCCAAACGGCCAAGGAATAGCGAAGCGTCCAAGTTGGTGACGTGAGCCTGCAGCGGGATGCTCTCGTCGTAGCTAGGAGCCGGGATGTACTTGAGAATTGCCTCAAATAGTGGCTCTAGGTTGTCGGTGTCAGGCATTGAGCCGTCCGCTGGCTTATTTAGAGATGCACGTCCTGCTCGACCGGATGCGTAGATAACCGGTAGGTCCAAGATTGCGTCGACGTCTAGGTCTGGCACGGTGTCATGTAGGTCAGAAGCAAGTCCCAAAAGTAGGTCGTGGCTTTCTTCAACAACCTCGTCGATGCGAGCATCTGGACGGTCGGTTTTGTTTACAAGCAAAATAACTGGCAGGCGAGCCTCAAGTGCCTTGCGCAATACAAAGCGGGTCTGAGGTAGTGGACCCTCTGATGCGTCAACCAAAAGCACAACGCCATCAACCATGGATAGACCGCGCTCAACCTCGCCACCGAAGTCAGCGTGACCCGGGGTGTCAATTACGTTGATGACAATCTGCTCACCCTTGGCCGCTGGACCTGCGTAGGTGATTGCGGTGTTCTTGGCGAGGATGGTAATTCCCTTTTCGCGCTCAAGATCGCCCGAGTCCATGACTCGCTCATCCATCGCGGCGTGTGCTGAGAACGCACCGGTCTGCTTTAGCATGGCGTCGACCAAGGTGGTCTTACCGTGGTCTACGTGGGCCACAATGGCAACGTTTCGTAAGTTTTCGTTATGTTTCACAGGGATAATTCGTCTCTCAAAAGGGCAACTTTGCAATCTTACTTTGCCAAGGTGCACAGCGGGTTAACCGACTCAAGACTTCGGTAGTCTTGTAATTCATTGAAAGGGGTGACGACGCTTGTATCTGAAGAGCATCACCCTTAAGGGTTTTAAGTCTTTTGCCCACCCAACGACGCTAAATCTTGAGCCTGGCATCACCTGTGTGGTTGGCCCAAACGGTTCCGGTAAGTCAAATGTGGTTGACGCACTCGCCTGGGTTATGGGTGAGCAGGGTGCTAAAACTCTGCGCGGCGGAAAGATGGAAGACGTCATCTTTGCCGGCACCGAAACCAAAGGTCCACTTGGTCGTGCCGAAGTTCAGCTCACAATCGACAACGCGGATGGCGCTCTACCAATTGAGTATTCCGAAGTAACCATCTCGCGCGTGCTGTTTAGAAATGGTGCGAGCGAATACGCGATCAATGGCGAAACCTGCAGGCTTTTGGATGTTCAAGAACTACTAAGCGACTCAGGTTTGGGGCGCGAGATGCACGTAATCGTGGGTCAGGGTCAGCTAGACACTGTCTTGCGCGCTACTCCGATTGAACGCAGAGCGTTCATCGAAGAGGCAGCCGGTATTTTGAAATACCGCAGACGCAAAGAGAAGACCGAGCGCAAGCTCGAGGCCATGCAAGCAAACCTCACAAGGCTTTCGGACCTAACCGCAGAACTTCGCAGAAACCTAAAGCCACTTGGGCGCCAGGCAGAGGTTGCCAGGGCCGCCAAGGAAATCAGCGCTATCGCAAGAGCAGCCAAGGCAAAGCTTTTGGCATTCCAGATCACGGCACTAAAGAACCAGCTCGAAAGCGCTTCGAAGTCTGAGAGCGAAAGACGTGCGGAGTCTTCCTACGCACAGTCTCAGTTGACAGCCACTCGCACCGGAATCCAGGAACTAGAAACTCAACTGGTTTCCGGCGAGCTAGATGCACTGCGTCAGCAGCTATTTGGATTTGAATCTCAAGAAACCAAGCTGCGCAACTTGCAAAACCTTGCGCAGCAGCGCATCGCACTTATTGGTCGCCAGGAGTTCTCTTCTCGAGAGATCGAAGTTGCAGATCTCGGCAGCCAGCTCAAGCAAGCGGAAGCCGACCTTGATTCTCTAGAAGCCGAGATTGCTAAAACCGCAGAGGTCTTGGCTGAGAGGGAAGCGGAGAGACTTAGGGCAGCCGCTAGCCTGGCCGCCTTCGAGGCCGATGCTCTTCGCCAGCGCAGCCTGCTTGAGAATCAAGAACGCGAGCGCTCCTTGCTTGCAAACCAAGTTTCGGTTTTGAACTCCAAGGCTGAAGGTTTTGCCGGCCAAATGCAAAATCTTGAGATTTCACTCAAAGAAGCAGTCGCAAAGATTGCCCAGCTTTCTTTGGAGCAGGAACAAATCCAGCCGACCGCCACCAGCACCTCGGACGAAGAACTTCGAGTTGCCTACGAGAAGTCTCAGGTTGCGGAAAGTGCTCAGCGCACAAAGTTAGACCAAGCCCGTGAAGCACTCCACTCCGCCGAGCGTGAGCGCGATGCGGTGGCTGCCAAGCATGCCGCACTTGGAATGACGCTTGAGCAAAAGGACGGGTCTTCAGAAGTTAGAAATGCTCAGCTTGCCGGTATCAAGGGTCTTCTTGCAGAATCGGTAAGCATTGAAAAGGGTTACGAGGTTGCCGTTGCGGTAGCGCTTGGAACCTTGGCTGATGCAATCGTTGCAACCAGCAAAGAGCAGGCAATTGCAGCGCTGCGCTATCTAAAGTCTGAGGGATTAGGTCGCGCTGAGTTCTTAGTTGCCGAGGGTGCCAAGATCCAGGCCAAAAAGCGCGAGGTTGCCTCTCTGGTCGCAGCCGACTCAGTTGTTACCGCGCCACAGGCTGTACTCGATGTTCTAAGTGGTTTCTACTTCGCGCAGGATTTGGACCAGGCCGCCAAAGCTTTGGATTCCAAAGAGCTGACCGGTGCAAACATAATTACTATCGATGGAGACTGGGTCTCTAGGTCTTTGATTCGAGGTGGTGGATCCAAGCAGCCTTCGAAACTTGAGCTTCGAGCCGAGCAAGAATCCGCTGCAAAGCGCCTAGGTGAACTCGCAAGCAGCATTGAGAAACTGACCAAGGATCTCGAGGGTCAAAAGACTGCCGTCACCGACGCTGAAGCCAAGGTTCGAGAGAGCTTGAGTTTGCTGCAGCAGCACGATGCTGAACTTGCGGCAAAGGCCGAACGTGTCGGTCGCATCATCGCTCAGGTTGATAGTGCGAAGAATGAAAAGCTTCGAATTGAGCGCGAGCTAGAAACCCTTGCAGAGGCTGAGACCAATGCCAAGCAAGAAGCGGCTGCCGCCGATGCAAAGCTCAAAACCATGCCGGAAGCTGAGACTGCGGAAAGTAACGACTCTCAGCGCACAGAGTTGGTTGCGCTCTTGGAAGCAACGCGCTCGGCAGAGCTAGATATTCGAATCAATGTCGGAACCTTCTCGGAGCGAAGAATCGCAGCCAGCAAATCGGTTGCAATTCTTAGGGGCAGGCTTTCTGAGGCTACCGCAGCTCAAGAGCGCGAGAAAAAAGCGACCGAGGAAAAGATTGCACAGCTTGGTAAGGCCGAACAAGCTCTGGCCGTAATTCCTGCGGCACTTGATGCTGCCAGCCGATTGGCTAACCAGGTTCGCGCGCAGGTTCGAGATCTAGAGGCTCAGCGAATCCAGCGCACCGAACGCTTGACTCAGTTTCGAGCAACGGCTGCCACCTTGGAGACTCGTTACAACGAACTAAATCAGGGCGTGCACGAGGTGGAAATGCAAACCTACGAGCTTCGTCTGAACCTTGCCAACCTAACTGAGCGCGTAGCAACTGAACTTCACATTGATGTCGAGACACTGGTTCAAGAAACCGAACTTGGATCTCAAACCCGCGAGGAGTTAGAGAAAGATGTTCGCCAGGCGGATCAGAAGCTTTCGCAGCTTGGTGCATTCAACCCGCTAGCGCTCGAAGAGTTCGCCGCTTTGGAAGAGCGTCACAAATACATGAGCGAGCAGCTCGAGGATCTTGCTCGCGCACGCGCTGACCTAATGGGAATCATCAAGGACCTGGATCAGAAGATGCAGACCATCTTCGCTAGCGCATTTGAAGACACCAGACGCGAGTTCGAAAAAGTCTTCCCATTGCTATTTCCAGGTGGAACCGGCTCTATCTCGCTAACTGAGCCGGATGACCTGATGGCCACCGGTATTGAGGTTTCGGTTCGCCCGGTTGGTAAGAGGATCGAGCGAATGTCACTGCTTTCCGGTGGAGAGCGATCGCTTGCTGCAGTTGCGCTGCTAATCGCAATCTTTAAAGCACGACCTAGCCCCTTCTATGTATTGGATGAGGTCGAAGCCGCACTGGATGATGCCAACCTCGGAAGACTGCTTGACGTTATTGAGTCACTTCGCAAGTCCTCACAGCTGATTATCGTGACCCACCAAAAGCGCACCATGGAGATTGCAGATGCGCTCTATGGTGTTTCTATGCGTCAAGACGGCATGAGTGCTGTGGTTGGCCAAAAGCTTGAGAAGGTCCGCTGATGTTTAAATTTCTAAAGCGACTCCGTCGCGATAAGCCAATTGAAACCCCTGAGGTAATTGAAGAGGTCTTGGTTGCTGAGCCAGTTGTTGAGATAGCCCCTGAGCCGGTAGTTGAAGAAGTCAAGGTTGAAGCTCCGAAACCTGAAGTCCAAAAGGTAGAAAAGCCTAAGCCTGTCGAAAAGCCAGCCGTTGCGGTCCAGGAAGTAGAGCTACCAAAACGCAGCCTGGGAGATGGTGTTCGCTCCTTGTTCTCCTTTGCTATTGAGCTAGATGATCTGGAAGATATCTTGATTCGCGCCGACTTTGGTGTTGACGCAGCCCTTGAGATTTCCGATGAGCTAAAGCGTGAAGCAAATCGAGCCGGAGCATCATCAGATGCGGAGCTCAGGCTTTTGCTAAAGGATCTGCTCACCAAAAAGTTAACTCGCTCAGATGCTGCGCTGAATCTCTCAGATGGCAAGTTGCCGTATGTGATTTTGGTGGTTGGCGTAAATGGCGCTGGAAAAACCACCACCATCGGCAAGCTCTCGCGTTGGCTTAGAGATGGCGACTGGAATGTCGTGCTTGGTGCTGCCGACACCTTCAGAGCCGCGGCAGTTGAGCAGCTAGCCACCTGGGCTAGCCGTGCCGATGCCAAGTTGGTTAGACCTGAGAAAGAGGGCCAGGACCCAGCTTCGGTTGCCTACCAAACCGTTGAGCTTGCACTTGCCACCGATGCCGATATCGCAATCATCGACACCGCCGGCAGATTGCAGAACAAAAAAGACTTGATGGACGAACTCGGCAAAATTCGCAGAGCAGTTGAGAAGCAGGCCAGCATCGCTGAGGTGCTTCTGGTTATCGACTCAACCATGGGGCAAAACGCCCTGGCGCAGGCCAAAGCCTTCGCAGAGGTTGCCGATGTCACCGGCATTGTGATGACCAAGTTAGATGGCACCGCAAAGGGCGGCATTCTCTACTCACTGCAGGAGCAGCTTGATCTACCAGTTAAGCTCGTTGGTGTTGGTGAGGGTATAAATGACTTTGCATTTTTCTCGCCAGAAGAATTTGCTAAAGGTTTAGTTGCCTACAAACAGGAGCGCTAGTTGTTCGGAAATCTCTCTGACAGACTCTCAGACACCTTCAAAAACCTGCGTGGTAAGGGTCGTCTCTCTGCTGCCGATATCGATGGCACGCTGAGGGATATCCGCAGGGCCCTGCTTGAGGCTGACGTATCCCTAGAGGTAGTCAAGGACTTCACCGGCAAGATCCGCGAGCGCGCTTTAGGCGATGAGGTATCAAAGGCCCTAAACCCAGCTCAGCAGGTTGTTCAGATCGTAAATGACGAGCTAAAGGCCATCCTGGGTGGCGAAGCTCGAAAGCTTTCCTTCTCCAAAAACCCACCAACGGTAATCATGCTCGCAGGTCTCCAGGGTTCGGGTAAGACCACCCTGGCTGGAAAATTAGCCAAGTGGCTCAAAGAGCAAAACCACACTCCTTTGTTGGTTGCAGCTGACCTGCAGCGTCCAAACGCTGTAACCCAGCTGCAGGTGCTGGGGGAGAAGGTTGGAGTTCCAGTCTTTGCCCCTGAGGCAGGTAATGGTGTTGGTAACCCGGTAAAGGTTTCTAAGGACGCGATTGCCTTTGCTAAGAAGTCGCAGTACTCGGTTGTGATTGTCGACACCGCTGGTCGCTTAGGTGTAGACGAAGAGATGATGCAGCAGGCCAGGGACATCCGCAATGCGGTTGAACCTGATGAGATCTTGTTTGTTGTTGACTCGATGCTCGGTCAAGATGCGGTAAACGTTGCCAAGGCCTTCCACGAGGGCGTTGGTGTATCCGGTGTCGTGCTTACCAAGTTGGATGGTGACTCACGCGGTGGTGCAGCTTTGTCGGTTGCAACCATTACCGGTGCTCCGATTCTGTTTAGCTCCACCGGTGAAGGGCTAGATGCCTTCGAGCCGTTCTATCCAGACCGAATGGCAAGCCGAATTCTGGACATGGGTGACATTGTCAGCCTTATCGAAAAAGCGCAGCAGAGCTTCGATGAAGAAGAGTCCAAGCGCATGGCCGAGAAGATGGCCAAGGATCAGTTCACCCTGCAGGACTTTTTAGAGCAGATGCAGCAGATCAAGAAGATGGGAAGCATGAAGGGCCTTTTGGGCATGCTTCCAGGTGTCGGTCAAATGAAGAAGCAGCTTGAGGAATTTGACGAGAAAGAAATCACTCGCACCGAGGCGATCATCTATTCGATGACTCCGCTTGAGCGCACTCAGCCAAAGGTATTAAACGGCGCTCGCAGAATGCGCATCGCAAGAGGCTCTGGCACATCGGTCACCGAGGTGAACCAACTTATTACTCGCTTTGAGCAGGCAGCCAAGATGATGAAGACCGTTGCCAAAGGCGGCATGCCAAATATTCCTGGAACTAACCCGGCCCTTATGGGCGGCGGCGGATTCTCGGGTGGGAAAAAGAAGGTTGACCAGAAGAAAAAGGGATCCAAGAGTGGAAACCCTGCCAAGCGAGCTGCTGAAAACGCTGGTTTGGACTTCGGATCTGAAAAATCTTCCGGCTCGGGAAGTGCATTTGGGCTTTAGAGCTAGCTAATCGCCAGATTTTCTGGCAGACTAACCGAGTTCGAAAAGTCTCGACCCTCTATCCAGACTTATTCGAAACCATTTGAGACCTGACGAGTGTGCCCCCACGCTCACGGCAGAATCTCGCCAAAGACACCTATAACAGGAGCATTGTGGCTGTAAAGATCCGCCTTAAGCGCATTGGCAAGACGCGCACCCCGCACTACCGCATCGTGGTAGCCGACTCTCGCACACACCGCGACGGTCGTGTAATTGAAGAAATCGGTCGTTACGTTCCGACCAATGACCCATCGATCATCGAGGTCAACTCAGAGCGTGCCCAGTATTGGCTATCAGTTGGCGCTCAGCCAACCGAGCAGGCTGCTGTGCTACTAAAGCTAACCGGTGACCTAGCTAACGCTAAGGGCGAGAAGAAGAACACCGTGAAGCCTCAGAAGGTCAAGGAAGCATTCGTAATTGACACTGCAAAGAAGTCAGTTGTTCTTCCAAAGGTCGAGAAGAAGGCTCCAGTAGTTGAGGAAGCACCTGTGGCTGAGGCAGCTGTTGAGGCTCCTGCTTCGGAAGAAGTAGCAGTTGAGGCAGTAGCAGAGGTTGAGACCGTAGAGGCTCCAGCCGAAGCAGAAGCAGTAGCTGAAGAAGTTGTTGCCGAGGCACCAGCAGAAGAGGTAGTTGCCGAAGAGGCACCTACAGCTGAAGCAGAAGAGCCAAAGGCAGAGTAGTTCAAATGTTGCAAGCAAGCCTCCAGCACATCGTTCGCGCCATCGTGGATAACCCAGATGACGCAACCGTAGCCTCCCGCAATGGTGGCAAGGGCGATTTGCTGGAGGTGCGCGTGCACCCAGACGACCTAGGTCGTGTGATCGGCAAGAGCGGCCGCACAGCAACAGCTCTAAGAACCGTCGTAAACGCCCTTGCGGATGGCAAGCGCGTCCGAGTTGACGTGGTGGATACAGATTTCTAGTAGCACCAAGCTCCGAGTTGGCAGGTTTCTAAAAGCCCACGGACTCAAAGGAGCAATCAAGTTAGAGCTCTACACCGATAGCCCAAATGAACGTTTTGTTCCTGGCGCGGTTTTAGAACTTCAAGTTCCCGAAGAATCCCCATGGTTCGGTAAGTCCGTAACCGTCTCTGAACTCAAATGGTTCAACAGTTCTCCAGTTTTGTTTCTCAAAGACGTTTCCGACCGCACTCAGGCAGAAAGCCTTATCAAGGCGATTTTGCTGGTTGAGCAGCCACTAGATGTTTCCCCGCAAGAACCAGATGCCTGGTATGACCACCAGCTTGCTGGCCTAAAGGTTGTGCGCGACGGTGCTGAGATTGGAACCTTGTTGCGCGTTGAGCACATGCCGGCCCAGGACCTATTGGTCATCAAGACCGAAGAAGCCGAAGTATTGCTTCCGTTTGTGAAGGTGTTTGTCCCAAAGGTTGACATTCAAGCTGGTGTAATTGAGATAACCCCGCCGGGTGGCCTTTTTGAACAGATCGAGGAAGCTGATGCGAATTGATGCAGTTTCAATCTTCCCTGACTATTTCAACGTTCTAGAACTCTCCCTACTAGGTAAAGCCCAAAAGCAGGGGCTAATCAGTTTTCAAGCGCATGACCTACGCAACTGGACCCACGATATCCACAAGACCGTAGATGACTCTCCTTATGGCGGTGGCGCAGGCATGGTCATGAAGCCAGAGCCTTGGGGCGAAGCCTTCGATGATCTGATTGCGGATAATCGACCAACGGTGATCTTTACCACCCCTGCTGGCAGGCCCTTCAACCAGGCACTTGCCAAAGAACTATCGAGCAAAGAGCACATTGTTTTTGCCTGTGGCCGCTACGAGGGCATCGACCAGCGAGTTGTTGAGCATGCCAAGACTCGGGCAGATGTTCTTGAGGTTTCACTTGGAGACTACGTTCTCAACGGTGGCGAGGTTGCAGCTCTAGCCATGATTGAGGCGATCACCCGCTTGATTCCGGGCTTTATGGGAAATGCCGAGTCGATTGTTGAAGAATCGCACTCCGATGGTCTTTTGGAGTACCCGAGCTACACCAAGCCACAGGTCTGGCGCGAGCTTGAGGTGCCGGATATCTTGCTTTCTGGTCACCATGCGGAGATAGCCAAGTGGCGAAAGGCTCAGTCGGTTGAGCGCACCAAAGCTGTAAGACCCGATCTACTAGCCGAATAGTTGCCATTGCCGCATTGATGTGGCAGACTTGGCACTTGTGTCCGGCCGTCTCTGCCGCAGGGGAGCATAGGACTCAAACAAAGTAACTACTAGCCGTTTTGACCTGCGCGCAAAAGGAAAGATAAGAAATGCACATTCTTGACGTCGTAGACGCAGCCAACCTAAAGACCGACATCCCAGACTTCCGCGCTGGTGACAACGTGAAGGTTCACGTAAACATTGTTGAAGGTAACCGCAGCCGTGTCCAGGTTTTCCAGGGCGTTGTGATTCGAATTTCCGGTCACGGAATTCGCGAGACCTTCACCGTTCGTAAGGTTTCATTCCAGGTAGGCGTAGAGCGTACCTTCCCAGTACACAGCCCAGTTATCGAGAAGATCGAGCTGGTCTCCCGCGGTGCTGTTCGCCGTGCGAAGCTTTACTACCTCCGCGATCTTCGCGGTAAGGCTGCAAAGATTCGCGAAAAGCGCGAGAACGTCTAAGTAAACTTTTTCTCATGCAGGATTCCGGGGAACTAAGACCCCGCAGCGCCACGATCATGGCTTCCATCCGCCGCTTCACCAAGCGGTCGAGGAAGAACTGGTTCGTGGCGTTGCTATTTGATTTTGTAGTTATCGTCGGCACCGCCCTTGTGCTCTCGGTGGTAATCAAGGCCTTCCTGATTCGCTCCTTCTACATTCCTTCCGGCTCAATGCTTGAGACCCTGCAGATCAACGACCGCATCATCGTGAATGTCATGGCCCCTGAGGTCATGCCACTCGAGCACGGTGACGTGGTGGTATTCCGCGATCCAGGTGGCTGGTTGGGTGCTATCCCAACCGAAGAAAAGCCATACCTTCAAGAGGTATCGGACTTTGTGCTTGGAACCTTTGGAATCACTGCCCCAGATTCTGATGAACACCTTGTGAAGCGCGTTATCGGCTTGCCGGGAGACGTGGTTGAGAGCCGCGAGGGTGATGACCGAGTTTGGATCAACGGAGTGGCACTAAGCGAGCCATATCTTGCTCCAGGATCACTACCATCCGAGATGGCCTTCAAGGTGACCGTTCCTGCCGACTCTTATTGGGTAATGGGCGATAACCGCCAGAACTCCACCGATTCCAGATACCACCAAGACCTACCGTCGGGTGGTTTTGTGAACAAGGACTATGTGGTCGGCAGAGCGATCTTGGTTTCCTGGCCGGTAACTAACTGGATCTTCCTGGAGAACTTCTCAGAGACCTTCAAAGATGTTCCCAAGCCTTGACGTTGAAAAACTTCTACTGGAGCGCTACGACACCGTAATTGGGGTTGACGAGGTTGGTCGTGGTGCACTAGCAGGACCAGTAGCGGTTGGTGCGGCAGCATTTTCTAGAACGACCTCTTTGGAAATCCCAGCGAAACTTAGAGACAGTAAAGCCATAACCGAATCCAAGCGCGATGCAATCGCGGAGCTGTCCAGAGACTGGGTTAGGCACGCGGTTGGATACAGCGCAGTCTTGGATATCGAGCAAAACGGCATTACAAAGTCGCTGTCTGATGCAGCAACCGGCGCGATAGCGCAGTTGATCAGCGGAAAGACCATCGTTTTACTAGATGGCAGCCACAACTGGCTGCACGACTCCGGACTCGATGTCGACTACCACGTGCAGGTCAAGGCCGACCGAGACTGCGCAATCGTCTCGGCAGCAGCACTAATTGCAAAGGTCGATAGAGATCGGCACATGCGTGAGCTGCACGAAGAATTTCCGGACTATGGCTGGGCTGGCAATAAGGGCTATGCATCAGAGACACACATCAAAGCTATTCAGTCTCTGGGTCCGACAAGACACCACAGGTTGAGCTGGCTAGGGAAAATTCTGGCCGACGCAAATTCACTTTTTTGAGGCATAGACTTACAGCACTATGGATGAGAACGAATTCGAAGACTACGACAGAGACGCTGAACTAGCGCTCTATCGCGAGTACCGCGACGTAGTGAAGATGTTTCGATTTGTTGTTGAAACCGAACGCCGTTTTTACCTGGCCAATGACGTCGAGCTCAAGCGAGTCGACACCGCCACTGATTTCTATTTTGAGCTGAACATGCAGGATGTTTGGGTTTGGGATATCTACCGAACCGACCGCTTCGTGAAGCAGGTTAGAGTCATGACCTTCAAGGATGTAAACGTTGAGGAGATTGGCAACCGCGAGCTTGAGATTCCGAAGGAATTCGCAGTAGGCGAATAGCCTTCAGTTTTCAACAGATTCAACAACTCTAAATCTCAGCTGCCCGGGCTTTGAAAGCCTTTTGGCATGCAGATAACCCTCGACCAAGAACGCATAATCACCTACTCAGCTCTCTCTGAACCTGGAGATGCGCTGGCCTACCTAATCTTTGGTTTCAACGGACCAGGTGCCATCGAACAATTCCGCAGTGGCAAAGCCAGAAATATCTGGCCAGAGCAGATCCATCGGCATGCCCCTGAGTATGCCGCGAGCCTTCCGCTGCTATTTGAACGATTTGCACTGAGGTTGCCAAAGGTCCATGCCCCAACACTTATCGAGCGAGCAATCCGCTGGAATGCTCGGCCAGTTTTTCCCGAACAACACCCCATGCTCTGGGCTCAGTTTGCGGACTTAGAACTTCATCGGCCATACCTATTGTGGGTGGCTGGATCGATGGAAGTTTTTGCGCAGGAAGCCAATTCCATTGTGGGAACCCGTAACCCAACCAGCGGGGGAGTCGCAAGAACCAGAGCGCTGGTGAAGCAACTCGGAGTTGGGGTTATTTCCGGTGGTGCAACCGGCATCGACTTTGCCGCCCACAGGGCAGCTTTGGACTATAAGTTGCCAACCGCGGCGTTTATGGCCGGCGGGATAGATCGTGCATACCCGACGCAGAATTGGCCGCTGTTTCACGACATGGTTCGAGGCGGGGGTGCACTTGTCAGCGAAACCGTTCCTTTCACAGCCCCAAGTAGGTTCCGGTTCCTAAACCGCAATCGGTTGATTGCAGCTTCGTCGCAGGCAACCTTTGTGGTGGAAGCTGGATATCGCTCTGGCTCGAGGAACACCGCCAACCATGCCAGAGCCTGCGGCCGAGAGGTGTTTGCCATCCCCGGAGGTTGGTCAGATAAGGCGTCCCAGGGCTGTAACTCGATGATCAAAGAAGGTTTGGCCAAACCCTGGTACCTCGATAAACATCGGAATGTAGAGGCAAGTTCCAATCAAAAACGTGTCGAAGATGCACTTCGAGAAGGGGCGAGGGACCAAGTTGCAATTGCCAGTGAATCCGGCTTGGGTCTCGAAGAGGTTAGACGCGAGCTTTTTCGTTTGCAGTTAGACGGCTTGGACCTGCAGCAAATTGACCGAGTTAGCACCTAATCTGGCTAGGTGCAGCGGTTTGATTTAGAGCGAGAAGCCTTTCTAAAGGCTTTAGTTGCGCGCGGAAACTCTCCCCATACTCAAAAGGCTTACGGTAAAGACATTGCCGAGTTTCTGACCTTCTTGGAAGACAGCAAATCAAATCTCGACCTCAACTCGCTTAGGCAATGGCTTTGGGTGCTCACCGATGCCGGTGCCACCAAGTCCACCATCGCTAGAAAGTCATCCTCGGTTAGAGCTTTCACCGCTTGGCTTTTGGAGCGCGAGGTGATCGATGTTGATCCGGGCCTCAGGCTGAGGTCCCCAAAACTAGAACGTAACCTGCCAAAGGTTGCCACCGAGGATTCGGTATCTAAGGTCTTAGAGCGCCTTAGGAATATGGCCACCACTGATAAGCCCTCTGCGCTAAGTGACTGGTGTGCCTTCGAGCTGCTTTACGCCACCGGGATGCGCGTTAGCGAGCTTGCAGGTCTCGATGTCGACGACTTTGATTTCTCAAGGCAGCTGGTGCGGGTAACCGGTAAGGGAAACAAACAGCGCATGCTGCCCTATGGAGATTTGGCTGCCGAAGCAGTAGCTCGTTGGATGCGTGCAGGTAGAAATGTGCACGCCCTACCGGATTCTCCAAATGCGCTTTTGCTCACATCTCGCGGCAAGCGAATTGGAGTCAGGCAGATCTATGCTCTGGTTGCAAAACAACTCGAAGACACCCCCACAGGAGCTGCCGGCCCTCACACCTTGAGGCACTCTGCAGCAACTCATTTGCTGGACCACGGGGCTGACCTCAGAGCCGTCCAAGAGATCCTTGGTCACGCTTCTTTGGGCACCACCCAGATCTACACACACGTTTCGGTCGAACGCCTCAAGAAGTCATTTGAGCAGGCCCACCCCAGGGCCTAGCCCTGAAGCACACTCGGTTTGAGATTTCCCAGCAGGTAATCGGGCGATATGTAGCCATATTGGGTTCTGGCTGAAAAATGCACACAGCTGTCGCAGTGATACTCGTAAATCGCACTCGGCTCGCAATGCCAAGCGATTTCCTGACCCAGCTTGACCCGATCCCCAACTTCCAAGTTGGTGCAGGCGGGTTCAAAACTTGCTAGGTAGCCATCGGTGGTGCGGATGGTCACAACCTCCCGATCGACCACAAGTCCCTTGAAATAAAGCACTCCGGCTGCAGGTGCGGAAATTTTTGAGCCGGCTTCCAGGACGAGATCTACGCCTCTATGCCCAGGGCCAAATTCGCTTTTTGGTGCCTCAAAATCTGCCTGCCAGTGCGAGTTAGTTATGTCGGCAGGATCCTCCCAAACTGCGGCCTGAAGCCCAAATCCTCCAAGACTTGACAGCACTAAAAACACTCCGACGGATCTACTCATGAATCCATTGTCTGAAAACGCTTCTTGCCCAGTATTGAGGCCAAGAAAGTAGTGGATAAGCGATGCATTTACTGGTATGGTTGTCCACGGTCTGAAGCAATTCAGATCGAATTCGCGTGTTCCAACAAATCCCGTCACCTCGGTCCAAGTTTCGGCTTGGTCGTGTCGGAAGGAACGCCAGGGATTTGACCAAATGGTCAAGTCATGAAACTGAGGGGCACACTTGTGTGCCCAAAAGGAGTGCCTCATGGCAACTATCAACATGCGTCAGCTACTTGACGCCGGTGTCCACTTCGGACACCAGACCCGCCGTTGGAACCCAAAGATGAAGCGATTCATCCTTACCGAGCGTTCCGGCATCTACATCATCGACCTACAGCAGTCGGTGGACCACATTGACAAGGCATACCACTTCGTTCGCGACATCGTCGCAAACGGTGGATCCATCATGTTTGTTGGCACCAAAAAGCAGGCTCAGGGCGTTGTCGCCGATGAGGCCAAGCGCGTTGGTCAGCCATTCATCAACGAGCGCTGGTTGGGTGGTCTACTGACCAACTTCGGCACCGTAAACAAGCGTATTCAGCGCCTAAAGGAGCTGGAGACCATGGACTTCACAAACGCCGCTAAGGCTGGCATCACCAAGAAGGAACTTTTGATCCTTCGCCGTGAGAAGGACAAGTTGGAGAAGGTTTTGGGCGGTATCCGCACCATGACCAAGACCCCAAGCGCACTTTGGGTGGTCGACACCAACAAGGAGCACCTAGCCATCACTGAGGCTAAGAAGCTTGGAATTCCAGTTATCGCAATCTTGGACACCAACTGTGACCCAGACGACGTAACCATCGGCATCCCTGGTAACGATGACGCCATTCGTTCAATTGAACTTCTTACTCGCGTAATCGCAGATGCAGCTGCCGATGGCATGATTGCACGACACAATAAGGGCGGCGAAGAGGCCGAGCCACTAGCTGAGTGGGAGCGCGAGCTTCTAGAGGCTGGCGAGGCAAAGGCCGCAGAAGTTGTCGCTGAGGCTGCATCAGCAGCGGAAGAAGCCCCAGCAGTTGAGGAAACCCCTGTAGTTGCAGAAGCTTCAGCAGTAGAAGAAACCCCAGTCGTTGAAGAGACTCCAGCAGAGAAGGACGCGTAAACATGGCTAACTACACCGCCGCAGACGTAAAGGCACTTCGCGAGAAGTCCGGCGCAGGCATGATGGACTGCAAGTCCGCTCTAGACGAGGCTGATGGCGACATCGAAAAGGCATTTGAGCTGCTAAGACTCAAGGGCCTAAAGGGTGTTTCCAAGCGTGAGGGTCGCACCACCAGCAACGGTCTTATCGTTGCTCGTGTTTCTGGCGGCACCGGAACTTTGATTGAGCTTGCTTGCGAGACCGACTTTGTTGCAAAGGCTGACAACTTCATCGCACTGGCTGACGCCGTTGCGGATGCAGTTGTTGCAGCAGGTGCTACCGATGTTGAGTCTGCACTTGCAGCCAAGCACGGCAACGCAACCGTTGCAGATGCAATCACCGACCAGGCAGCGATCTTGGGCGAAAAGGTAGAACTTCGTAAGGTTGCCACCGTTTCGGCTTCTGGCGTTGACGCTTACCTGCACCGCACCAGCCGCGACCTACCTCCACAGGTTGGGGTTTTGGTTGCTTTCGAGGGCGCTGATGCAGAGACCGCTCACGATGTTGCAGTTCACATCGCAGCATTCAGCCCAAGCTACCTAACCCGCGACGAGGTCCCAGCGGCCATTGTTGCAAAGGAGCGCGAGATTGCTGAGGCAACTGCGCGCGACGAGGGCAAGCCTGAGGCTGCACTTCCAAAAATCGTTGAAGGCCGCGTAACCGGCTTCTTCAAGGAGACTTGCTTGCTAGATCAGGACTTCGCTAAGGACTCAAAGCAGTCCGTTGGCAAGGTCTTGGAGAACGCAGGACTAAAGGTCACCGGCTTCCTACGCTTCCGCGTCGGCGCCTAAGCAAAAACCTTTTGGAGGGCTCGGTCGAAAGACCGGGCCCTCTATCTTTTTGGGCTCTAGTATTGACTCGATGCGGAGCCGATTCGCAGGTGCAAAAAAGGTGGAACACATGGGTGAAAAGCGCAGGGTATTGCTAAAGCTTTCAGGTGAAGCCTTCGGTGCCGGATCCCTGGGTGTAAATCCAGACGTGGTCTCCGAGATTGCAAAAGATATTGCCAAGGCAGCCGAAAAAGTAGAGATTGCCGTAGTCGTCGGTGGTGGAAACTTCTTCCGTGGAGCAGAGCTTTCAAGCCGAGGCATGGACCGCGGTCGCGCCGACTACATGGGTATGTTGGGCACCGTTATGAACGCGCTAGCACTGCAGGACTTTATCGAGCAGGCCGGTGCTGACGTAAGAGTTCAGACCGCAATCACCATGGCTCAGGTTGCAGAGCCCTACCTGCCACTTCGTGCAATTCGCCACCTCGAAAAAGGTCGCATCGTGATCTTTGGTGCCGGAGCAGGTTTGCCCTATTTCTCAACCGACACTGTTGCCGCCCAGCGTGCTTTGGAGATCGGTGCCGAGGAGGTTTTGGTTGCCAAAAATGGCGTCGATGGCGTCTACACCGCAGATCCCCGCAAGGACCCTGGCGCCAAGATGTTGACCGAGATCAGCTACCAGGATGCGCTGGTGAAGGGTCTGAGGGTTGTCGACGCGACTGCGTTCTCACTCTGCATGGACAACAAAATGCCAATGCGCGTATTCAGCATGGAAAAGATTTCCGAGGCCCTTTTGGGTGAGCCGGTTGGCACCTCGGTCAGAGCTGAAGTTTAGAAAAGAGAAGGTGCTAAATGATTAGCGAAATTATGGCCGAGGCCAAAGACAAGATGGACAAGGCCGTTGAGGCTACCAGGGACGACTTCGCTTCCGTGCGTACCGGTCGTGCCAACCCTGCAATGTTCCAGAAGATCATGGTCGATTACTACGGCACCATGACCCCGCTGGGTCAGCTCGGTGGAATTCAGAACCCAGAAGCCCGCTCGATCATAATCAACCCTTATGACAAGAGTGCGCTGCAGGCTATTGAGAAGGCGCTAATGGCGATGCCAAACCTTGGCGCTCAGCCAAACAATGATGGCTCAATTATTCGCATCAATCTTCCAGAGCTCACCGAAGAGCGTCGTAAGGAATACGTAAAGCTAACTCGCGACAAGGCTGAGCACGGCCGCGTTTCGGTTCGCAACATCCGCCGCGGTGCCAAGGAAGACCTTGAAGCACTAAAGAAGGATGGCGGCGCTGGCGAGGATGACATCGAGCGTGCCGAGAAGGAACTCGAGTCAATCACTAAGGCCCACACCGACAGGATTGACGAAGCCCTAAAGAACAAAGAAGCCGAGCTTCTCGAGGTTTAGTTGGAAACCGCAAAGTCCAAGACCTTGGGGCCAAGACTGGCCGTGGGATTTGGGCTAGGCGGAATATTCCTACTTTCTCTACTCAACCCACTATTTTTTGTTGCTTTGCTTTCGGTCTCCACCGCAGTTGCCAGCTATGAGCTCGCAAGTGTTCTAAAACGCGGTGGCTGGCACGTGCCCAAGTACTTGGTAGGACTCGCCGGATTACTGCTGCCCTGGATTGCTTTTACTTGGGGGCCTTTTGCTCAGTGGTTGACCGTGCTAATTTTCAGCGCGGCGATGATGCTTTGGCGCGCTATGTACCTCGCTATCAACAAAGAGCGTCAAACTCTTCGGCAGACCCTGAGAGACTTTGGCGCTGGCAACTGGGCGCTGTTCTATGTCCCACTGCTACTTAGCTTCGGAGGACTGCTGATCGACCGGCCAAATGGCACGGCGTGGATCTTTGGGCTCGTGATTACAGTTTCCTCAATCGATACCTTTGGATACTTGATTGGTCGATTCTTTGGGAAAACCAAGCTCTCACCCAGGATTAGCCCCAAAAAGACCTGGGAGGGCCTCTTCGCATCAATCCTGGGTGGACTTTTTGGTGGAATTATTACCGCTTTAGTAACCGGGGCGTCACTTTGGTTTGGTCTACTTTTCGGAGCAGCACTGCTGGTCAGTTCTGTTATGGGGGACCTATCCGAATCGCTTATCAAGCGAGATCTTGAGGTTAAAGACATGAGTAACGTTTTGCCGGGGCACGGTGGCATGATGGACCGATTAGATTCCCTTTTGCCATCAACTTTTGTGGCATACCTTTTGTCTCACGTAGTGTTTTAGCTAATGAACTTCCCAGTTGCCAGCGCCAAACTGCAGGGCTATGACCCTAGGCAAGTTGACACACTCATGGCAAGGGTGAATTCTCAGCTTGAAAACCCAGACCGCGAGATTCTCAGTGCCGCGGTGGTGGCAGTGGCCCGATTTGATTTGGTGCTAGCCGGATACAAGATTCCAGCCGTAGATGAGGCGATAGCAAAGGCTGCCGATGCATTAGAGGTGCGCGAAGTAGAGCGAGAATTGCGTCAATTTGGTCGGGCAAAAGCTTCTTCAGACCTGGCAGCATTGCTCAGAGCTTTGAAGCAGGTCATCGAGACTGAACCAAAGGAACGATTTGAAAAATCAGCCAAGGGTTACAACGTAAGAATGGTGAATTCCCTGATCAAGCGGATCGAAATCAAGCGCAGCACCTTGACTGCACCATCGACCTTTGAACTGCGGACCATTTCGCTTGGAAGGTCTTCTAATGGGTTTGACCGCGAGCAAGTTGATGAATTTCTAAGCGCTGTCGTGACTGCTCTGCACCGCCAAAAACTTCTTGGCTAATTGCCGATTTCGGCTTAGCGGTTTAGGCTTAGGGACTGCACATAAGGAGTCCCTTGGGTAGACATGGTTCAAAGAAGCGCGCTAAGTCGCGTGCTTTGCCAACCCTTGGCTTCTTTTTCGCCGCCTCTTTGGTGATGGTTTCCGCGGTAGACCCATACTCGGGAACGATGGCATCTGCAGCCACCGTTCAGGTTTTTGAGGCCTCTGAAGATCAAAATCAGCAGCTGACTTTTGTCGCCATTAATGGCGAGGGTTATGCCCGAGGCTCATTTGAGATTCTCTCCGGTGAGGGTGTTGCAAAGCTTTTTGTTGACGGAGCACCGTTTCCAGTTCCCGGGACCCCTAAGGGCATCGCTTTGAAGCTAGTAACTGACAAGGGCTGGGACTACAACCAGTTCTCATGTTTGGTAAAGCTTTGGGAGCGCGAGAGCAACTGGCGCTGGAATGCACTGAACAGTTCTTCCGGTGCCTATGGCATTCCGCAGTCACTACCTGGCAGCAAGATGGCATCGGCTGGCCCTGACTGGCGAACTAACCCGGAAACTCAGATCAAGTGGGGCCTCGGTTACATCGATAATCGCTACCAGTCCCCATGTGGAGCACTCGCTCACTCAAACGACAAAAACTGGTACTAAACATGCGCGGTAAAAGGCGCAGGGGAGTCCCAGAGCCCCAGTATCGCGAACTTGATTTCTCAATGCTCAAGATGTCTCTACCCCACACCGTTGTAAAGCGCGGGGTTGAATTCACCGTCCAGCAGACCAGTGGTTCAAATGCTGAAGAGGGTAAGAGCTGGCTATGCCCGGTTTGTGTGATTTCTATCGAGCCGCGAATGATGCACACTGTGGCCTGGGACACTCACCGCGGAGTCCAAACCAGACGTCACTTTCATAACCACTGCTTCAAGATTTTCGATGGGCTATTGCCGTAATGGAAGAGATTCGCGCCACAACCCAATTGCCAGCCCTAAGAAAAGAGATAACTCTCTCGACCAAAGATGGACAGGTTTTAGTTGGGGAACTAGCAACCCCGCTTGGTAAAACACCAAAAGCCACTTTGATTACTTTGCACCCGCTGCCAACGCACGGTGGCTTTATGGATTCTCACCTTTACCGAAAGGCAGCCAATCGCCTACCTGCGCTCATCGATGTAGCTGTTTTGCGTTTCAACACCCGCGGCACATCTTCACCGCGGGGAACCTCCACGGGGAGTTTCGACGGGGGAGTGCTTGAAGAACATGACGTTGCAGCTGCGGTGGCATTTTGCCAAGAGCGTGGTCTTGAGAATCTCTGGTTAGTCGGCTGGAGTTTTGGAACCGAGCTTGCAATCAAGTACGGACCGGATCACCAGATACAAGGTGCGATTTTGATTTCTCCTCCGCTGCACCGTGCTACTGACCAGGACCTTGCTCGCTGGAATGAGTTCGATAGGCCGCTGATCGCTCTGGTTCCCGGAGATGACGATTACCTGCAGCCTGCGGAGGCGACCAAGAGATTCGCAATAGTTCCAAAAGCTCAAGTCACTGGGTTTGAGGGCGAGAAGCATCTGTGGATTGGCGAGAACGCCACAAGAAGAGCGCTTGATGCAATTAGTGAGATCGTGGTGCCGGGCTCTGCACCACTACCAACTCAGTACTAGGTAAGTTCCTGCTTCGGCATCCAAACCTCGCGAATAATCAATAGCACGCTGGCAGCGATTGGAATAGCAATCAACGCTCCAAGCACACCCATCAGGGTTCCACCTGCAAGGGCTGCAATAACAACCGCTGCCGATGGGATTGAAACAGCCTTTTTCATGATCCTTGGGCCAATGAAGTATGCATCAATCTGCAGGTAGATCAGGTAGAAAATCGCCACCGCAATTGCGGTTTCAAACCCAGCCAAAAGCGAGAACGATGTGATTAGCACAAATGCGATTACCGGTCCCACCAGTGGAATAAGTGCAAATAGGAAAGCAATAAAGGTCAGTAGCAACACAAACGGTGCCTGCACAATGCTCAGGAAGGTGAACACCACGGCTGCGTGAATAAGCGCAATCGAAAGTTGTCCGATTACCCAGCGACCAACTGAGGTTGAGATCTGGTCGGAAATGCTCAGGAATGACTCTCGCTTTGAGTTGGAAACTAGCTTCCCCAGGTACTCACGTATTTGATCGAGTGATGCCATGAAGTAAAGCGTGAGGATCCCAACCAGAATCACACCGAATGTAGTACTCACAACACCAAGACCGACTTCAAATACTCCACCCAGCAGTGTCGGCCAGTTCGCGGAGTTTGTGACAAAGTCGATTAGTCCGTTTCCGGCATTGGTAAGCGAGCCGCCTAGCCGCGCATCCCACTGCGAGATCAAATCCAGAGCAAAGAAGTTAGAAATCAGGGTTGGAACCTGCTGGATGAATATTGCAGCCTCTTCAATTGCCACCGGAAGGGCAAGCGAGATAAGCAAAGCCAACGAGCCAAAGAATCCCAACACCACAACTGTGATCGCCAGGATTTTTGGAAACTTAATCTTTTGAAGCAACTTCACAATCGGGTTAAGTCCAAGGGCAAGTAGTAATGCAAAGACCACATAGGTGATCACGGTTGCCAACTGAGAGACCGCGGTGGCAAGCAAAATGGCGGTCATGACACCTAGACCCGCGGTTAGACCAGTTTGGAATCCGCCGGTGAGTCTAGTTTTCTGTTCCATCAGCCCTCGTTTGATAGTGCGCTTGATACAAAGTTACGCTCCTGCAAGCGAATCTGGCCGATTGCCACTACCTAATTGGGTTTTTGGTCATGCGCGAGTGCGGGGTCTGTGGCTGAGAGAAGTTTGCAGTGCTCGCGGTAAACTTGCACGACTGATACAGACCTTGGAGTTCGTTTGCTGCGTTTTTGGCTTTCCATGACCACCTTTGTGGTTGGACTGACGCTGACCGCAATTGGCTTGGTGAACCAGCTGGAAAATCAGCCGTTGAACTTGATTGTTGCCCAGACGGAATTCACCACACCAACCACTTACGTGATGATTCCCAACAAGGTGCTAACCGCCTACCCGGGCAAGGTCTCAGTCACCGCCAATAACGATGGCGAAGTCTTCCTTGCCGCCGGCAGAGAGTCGGACATTGTTGGCTGGATAGGTAAGGCTCAATACACCGAGGCTCGGCTATCGGTAAATCAGGAAAAAGAGCAGGTGCTGCTCTCTGAGACCGAGCGCAGCGGTAGCGGAGAACTTGCCGACCCACGCGGCTCTGATCTTTGGAGGCTCGAGGTTGCAGAGAATTTCGAGGGCAAGCTATCCGTCCCAGAGGGTAACGAGGTTGGCGTTTTGATTGCTGCCAAAGGAATCGACCTAGCCCCAAGGAAGATCATGATCGAATGGGACCTGGAAGACCAGGGTGCTCCAATTGCCCCAATCACGTTGATCGGATTGGCTCTGATGATCATCGGCGCACTTTGGAGTTTGTGGTTGTTCCTAACCAGCTATCGCAAGACACGAATCACCAGAAACTGGAGCGGACCAAAGCGGCCAAGGGCAAAATCTAAACTGCCGAAGTTTGGAAAAAAGAAGCCCGAGCCTCAAGCTCCCATCACCTCCAGAAGACAGGCCAGAGCGCTCAAGTTCGTGGCGCTGGCTTTGATTCCAGCGGCGCTAGCCGGCTGCACCCCGGAATACGTCAATCCAGTTTTGAGCCCCAGCCCCTCTCCGGCACAAGACATTTTGACTCCGGTAATGACCAAAGATCAGCTCAAGCGAATCCTGAGTGAGATAACCGAGGTGGTAGCGCTCGCCGATGCCGAACTCGATCGCGAAAGCATCGAGGTTAGGGTTTCAGGACCTGCACTGGTGGCAAGAAGAGCCGCCTACAACATTGCCCGTCGAACCGAAACCCCGACGCCTCCAGCACCGCTTCTGGCGGAACCAATTCAGTTGTTCTTACCTAGCGCGACCGACACCTGGCCACGCTCGGTAATGGTTGTAACGGGGGAGCAGACTCTTACGATGTTGGTCCTGCGTCAAGACAGCGCCAGAGATCAGTACAAGCTCTACCAGTACATGGACATTTTGCCTGAGGTCGATTTCCCTGAGGTCGCCGGCGAAGAGGTTGGAGCGAACACCGTAAAGGAAGACAGCAAATTCCTGCTTATGCCACCAACTGATCTTGCCAATGCGGTCGGAAGTCTTTTGAACGAGGGCCCCGATTCCACCTGGAGTATTCTGATGGATGGCGAGAACCAGTACATAAACGATGTTTCTTCGGTTCAGCGCACTCTGGCAGAAACACTCAGCAACGCGAATGTCACCTTCGACCACAAGCTCTCAAATGATGGCATGGTGCTACTGACATCCGGTGAGGGTGGAGCTTTGGTAGGCATGTACATGATCGACACCTACACAATCATTCCTAAGGAGCCCGGCGATGCGGTTGCCATCTCAGGCCAGGAAGCCATCCTACTCGGTGCTGGCGGAAGTGCTACCGGAATCGAAACTAGGTACGGTGCGATGTTGCTATTCCATATGCCTGCCGCCGGATCGGAATCCCGAGTCAGGCTTTTGGGTGCAACCCAGCAGTTGCTCACGGCAGTCTCCTTGGGTGAGCGATGAGTAATTTTTCTGGGGCTTTCGACCTATCGAAGCTGGCAAACCAAAATCCAGCGCAGAGCAGCGGCAATGTGGTGTCTGGCTGGCTAATTCCTGCCGACGAACAAGTCCTCAGACGCTACCTGCAGCTCTCTGAGAGCGTTCCAGTCCTAATGCTTATCGTTGACGGATCTGAGGCCTCAAATGCCGTTAGCGGTCTTGTGGAGCAGATTATTGCTGCCGCCAAGGGTCGCTTTGCCGGTATTCAAGTGGACCTTAGGACTTCACCGCAACTTGCCCAGGCCATTGGTGTCACTGAGGCTCCAGCCATGGCAGCAATCCTGGCGGGTGCGCCAACGCCACTCTTCAAGGGTGTTGTCACCCAAGAGCAATTGGTTCAGGTGCTGGGACAGGTATTGCAGCTGGCTGCCCAATCTAACCTCACCGGAACCGTAACTGTCTCCGAGGTCGCCGCGGCACCCGAAAGAAAGCTCAATCCGGACCACCAAGCCGCCGTCGACGCCATTCAGCGCGGTGATTTGGTTGACGCACTGGCGAAGTTCGAAAAGTTGGTGGTCGAATATCCAAGCGATCAGGAGATCAAAGCCGGCTTAGCTCAAGTCCAGTTGCTACACAGGCTCCAAAATCCAGTTACAGAGACTGAGCTAGACAAGTTATTCGCTGAGGCTGACCAGGTATTGATCACCGGTGAAGCTGCTGCGGCATTTGATCTTTTGTTAGCCCGCTTTGCAACCGATTTTGAGCTGCGCGATCTTATTAGGCAGCGCTTACTCGACCTATTCATCGTGACCGGTGATTCTCACGATGCAGTATTGGCGGCAAGACGCAAACTTGCCTCGCTGATGTTCTAGGACAGCTTTAGCCAAACCGAACCCAGTGGTGGGACGGTGATCTCAGCTGAGTATGGTCGTCCGTGACTTTGGTGCTCCTGGGTCTGCACACCACCGAAGTTACCAACACCGCTGCCGCCGTAAACTTCGGCATCGGTGTTCATAATCTCTTTCCAGGTGCCAGGCTTTGGAAGGCCGAGTCTGAAGTTGTGATACGGGTGACCGGCAAAGTTCACCACCACTGCAATTGGGTTACCGGCAGCATCAAAGCGCAAAAAGCTCAGAATGTTTTGATCTGCATTGCCGCCATCTATCCACTGGAAGCCAGCGTGGTCGTGGTCTAGTTCCCAAAGACTTGGGTTTTCGACATAGAGCTTGTTCATATCGCTCACCAGCTGCTGCATGCCCCGATGTGGGTGGTGATCTAGTAACCACCAATCCAAATCCCGCGACTCGCTCCACTCGCTTGGCTGGGCAAATTCCTGACCCATAAACAGCAGTTTTTTGCCCGGGTGAGTCCACATGAACGCAAGATACGCGCGCATGTTTGCCAGCTTCTGCCAGTGATCACCCGGCATCTTGGCCAAAAGCGATCCCTTACCGTGGACAACCTCGTCGTGGCTGATTGGAAGCACAAACTTCTCGTCATAGGCATAGAGCATCGAGAAAGTGATTTCACCGTGGTGATACTTTCGCCAGGCTGGGTCGCGCTGGATGTATTCCAGCGAGTCATGCATCCAGCCCATATTCCACTTGAACCCAAAGCCCAAACCGCCAAAGTCGGTGGGGGCGGAAACGCCCTGGAATGCTGTTGATTCCTCGGCGATCATGATGATTCCTGGGTTGCGTCGATACGCCGTCGCATTGGTTTCCTGCAGGAACTTAATGGCGTCAAGGTTCTCGCGACCGCCGTGAATATTCGGTAGCCACTCGCCATCCTCGCGGCTGTAATCCAAATAAAGCATTGAGGCCACCGCATCGACGCGCAGCGCGTCGATGTGGAATTCCTCAAGCCAGTAGCTGGCGTTGGCAACTAGGAAGTTTCTAACCTCGGTGCGACCAAAGTTGAAAACGTGCGTGCCCCAATCCGGGTGATCACCGCGACGCGGGTCAGCATCTTCGTAAATTGCCTCGCCGTCATACTTCGCAAGGGCCCACTCATCCTTAGGGAAGTGAGCCGGCACCCAGTCCAGAATCACGCCGATGCCGGCGTTGTGAAGCTCATCGATTAGGAACCTGAGGTCATCGGGGGTGCCAAAGCGTGAGGTTGGAGCGTAATAGCCGGTTACCTGGTAACCCCAGCTGCCACCAAATGGGTGTTCAGCTAACGGCATGAACTCAACGTGGGTAAAACCTAGGTATTTCACGTGACCAATGAGCTCTGGTGCTAGATCACGGTAGTTCTTCGGCCCGCGCCAAGATCCCAGGTGCAGTTCGTAAATTGTCATCGGAGACTTCAGCGCATCGGTGCGAGCGCGCTGGTTCATCCAGTCTTGATCGCGCCATTTGTAGTCACTGACATCTACCACTGAGGAGGTTGCCGGTGGCACCTCGGTGCGCCTAGCCATTGGGTCAATCTTGCTGATCCAGTTGCCAGCCTTGGTGAGAATCTGAAACTTATACATCGCTCCTGGTTTGACCCCGGGGATAAACAGCTCCCAAATACCGGTGCCGCCCATCGAACGCATCGGGTAGCTGGTGCCATCCCAGGAGTTGAAATCGCCAACCACGCGCACCGCCTGAGCATTTGGAGCCCAAACCTTAAAGCTCACACCCGAGGTGTCGCCCAGGGTGTCTTTCTGCTCAATAAAGTGTGCACCGAGGGCTTGCCAGAGCTGCTCGTGTCTGCCCTCACCAATTAGGTGTAGATCTAAATCACCAATCATTGGCAGGTAGCGATAAGGGTCGTCGCTAACCCAATCCGGAGCAGAGGCGTAAGTCGCAACCAACCGGTAGTCACCAGGGAGCTTGCCTTTGCCCTGATATTCCCAAACCCCACCAAAGCGATGGGTTAGTTCAAAGCTGTCCTTTTTGCCCTTGGCGGTAACACTTTTTGCGAATGGACGAAGAGTTCTAATTACCCAGTCCTTGCCGTCTTGGTGCAGACCCAGAATCGAATGCGGGCTGTGATGCCTAGATTCGGCTAAGAGCTGCAGCCCTTCGGCTTCTGGATTCATGCTTCAACTCTCAGGATGTGGGCTGGCTCTGTGAAGGAGTCTAGGCGCACGTAATTGTGCTCGCCCCAGACAAACTTCTGGCCGGTAATCAAGTCCGTAACTTTGAGTCCGCTCTTTACACCCAGGGCTTCAAGGTTTAGGTGCACGGTGGTCTCGCGAACCGAGTGCGGGTCGGTGTTCACAACTACCAGCACAGTGTTGGCCTTACCGCCATTGTGCTCGGCAGCAATGTGCTTTGAGTAGACCAAAACCTCTTGGTCATCGCTGTAGTGAGTCACCAGGTTTCGAAGCTGCTGCAAGGCCGGGTTCTCCTTGCGGATCTTGTTCAAAAGACTCACTCTTGGAATCAAAGTGTCTTGCGACTTCAGAGCTGTTGCCCAGTCGCGAACCTTGAGTTCATATTTCTCGCTGTCGATGTTCTCTTCCGCGCCAGGGCGGGCAACCGACTCATAGAGCTCGAAGCCGGAATACATGCCCCAGATAGCTCCTGCGGTGGCGGCAATGGTGGCTCGAATCTTGAATGCAGGCTTCCCACCAAATTGCAGATAGCTGGTGAGGATGTCAGGGGTGTTTACCCAAAGCGCAGGCCTAAAGAAATCGGCACTTTGGTGAGCAAGTTCGTTTAGGTACTCAACCAATTCGTCTTTGCGGTTACGCCAAGGGAAATAGCAGTAGGACTGCTGAAAACCGGCTTTACCAAGCGCATGCATCATCGCTGGTCGCGTAAATGCTTCGGCCAGGAAGATGACCTCTGGGTTTTTACTGTTCACCTCTGCAATCAGACGTTGCCAGAAGTCAACCGGCTTGGTGTGAGGGTTGTCGACACGGAAGATCTTGATTCCAAACGACACCCACTTGTTCACAATCCGAAGTGCCTCGTCAAAGATGCCCTGTGGGTCATTGTCAAAGTTCACCGGGTAGATGTCCTGGTACTTCTTTGGTGGGTTCTCGGCATAGGCGATCGAACCATCGGCGCGTTGGGTGAACCATTGCGGATCGGTCTTGACCCAGGGGTGATCGGGAGAGGCCTGCAGGGCAAGGTCCATGGCAATCTCGATGTTTAGCTTGCTAGCGGCTTTCACAAAAGACTTGAAGTCTGACTCGGTGCCCAATTCTGGGTGAATGGTGTCGTGACCACCTGCGCTGTTACCAATAGCCCACGGAGAGCCAGGGTCATTGGGTCCGGCAGTCAGTGTGTTGTTGGGACCTTTGCGGTGTGAGCTGCCAATTGGGTGAATAGGAGGTAGATACAGCACCTCGAAGCCCATTTGACTTACTCGGGCAAGACTCTTCTGAGCAGACTTGAAGTTGCCGCTGACAACCACACCGTCCTTGTTTCTAGTGGCACCTTCAGATCTTGGGAAGAACTCATACCAGGCACCAGATCCTGCAAGACGGCGCTCGCAAAGCACGGACCTTGAATCGCTCAGCGTCTCAAGATTACGGAGTGGATTGCGATCGGCAATTTCTGACATTCCAGATGCAAGAGCGGCGCTTAGTCGCTCACTCGGAGTTGTTCCTGAAGTCACAAGTTTTGTTGCAATATCTGCCAAGGCTTTTTTGTCTTTGCCCTTAGCGCTCTCGGCCAGCCTATTTAGGAGCTTCTGCCCCTCCAGCATCATTAGCTCTTCGTCGATCGAGGCCGCGAGCTTTACCTCGGCGTTGTGCAGCCAGGTGTGGTACTCATCGTCCCACGCGCTGATCTGGAAGCTCCAGGTGCCGATTTGGTCGAGCAGAATCTGGGTGGTCCATTCATCAAGGCCCAAACGACCTTCTTGCAGACGAATTCTTTGGCTTTCGCCCTTTGGAGAGGTGAGTAGTAGTTCAACAGCGATCAGGTCGTGACCCTCACGGAATGAGGTTGCTCCAAAGGTGATTACCTCACCATCGAAGGCCTTGGCGGGAAAGTCTCCGCCATCAACCTCAGGCCAAACCTTGCTGATTGGAATGCGTCCAATGACTTTATTTTCTTTACCCACGTTGTCAATTTAGTGATTTTGTGTCCAAGTGGGTTGTAAACCACGCAATTGGTTAGCGAACGATAAAAAGCTGCATGCTGGTTTCCACCATTCGAAGCATTGCCCCGGGCTGCAAAATGAGGCTGCCCTTGGGCGGGAGTTCTTGAGCGCTGTCCCATAAAAGTTCGTATTCCCCAATGTCTTTGGCCTTGGGCAAGGTCACATTCTTGACCGCTTCAGTGCCATTTATGACCAGGTGAATACCCTGCTTTGAGCCGTCATCCATGAGGTGGTAGGCAAGGCGCTGCAAGGTTCTGCGTTCCGAGTTGTGCCAATCATCGATGGTCATCTCATCGCCTCGCACCGAGAACCAAAGCATTTGATCATGCTCAGCTGTCGGCTGATCTATCTTGGTGAAATTCCTGGGCCTAAGCGCCGGATACTGCTTTCTAAGCGAAATCAGGTGTGAAACGGTCTGTTCAAAATCCAACTGGTGGCTAGTTGGATCCCAGTGTTGCCAGGTGATTGCATTGTCTTGGCAGTAAGAGTTGTTGTTACCGCCCTGAGTCTTTAGTCGCTCATCTCCAGCGGTAATCATCGGAACGCCAGCTGATAGCAGAAGCGTTCCAATCAGGTTTCTCGCGGCCTTGCGGCGGGCATAGCTAATTGATGGGTTTGCGGTTTCACCCTCGTAACCGTGGTTGAAAGAGATGTTGTTGTTTGCACCGTCGCGACTACCCTCGCCATTGGCGGAGTTGTGCTTGACGCCATAGGAAACCAAATCCCAAAGCGTAAAGCCATCGTGAGCGGTGATGAAGTTCACGCCGGCAGTGGGACCTTCGCGTTCGTTCATCAAATCTTGGGAACCGGCAATACGAGCAGCCAGCTCCTGGACTCCATTTGAGTGATTGCCGCTATCGCGAGCCTGCGAGACATCGGCCAGCCAGAACCTTCGAACCGAGTCGCGGAATCTGTCATTCCACTCTGGAAATCCCGGTGGGAAGTTACCGGTTTGCCAGCCACCCATGCCAACATCCCACGGCTCAACAATCAACTTGGCCTGGGAGATGACCGGATCTGACTTCATCGCCTTCAAAAGTGGATGCTCTTTGTCGAAGTGGTTGTGCTCATCACGTGCCAGGGTCGCAGCTAGGTCAAAGCGATAGCCATCAATCTGAAGCTCTTCGGTCCAGTAGCGCAGCGAATCCAAGGTGAGTTTTTGCACCATCGGGTTTGCAAAGTTCAAGCTGTTACCGCAGCCGGTGGTGTCGTGATAGTTGCCTTCGTCGTCCTGGCGGTAGTAGCTCGAGTTGTCTAGGCCGCGGTAAGAATAGGTAAGGCCCTTGAAACCGCCCTCTGCGGTGTGGTTGTAAACCACATCCATAATCACTTCAATGCCTGCTCGATGCAGCTCTCGAATAGCAGTCTTTAGTTCCCGCAGAGTGCTTTCTGGACCCTGGGCACGAGCTGCCTCCGAGCCGTATCTGAGGTGAGGGGAGAAGTAGTTGATGGTGTTGTAGCCCCAGTAATTGGTAAGACCCAGGTTTACCAGCCTTGGTTCTGAGATAAAGCTTTGGATTGGCAGTAGCTCAATGGCGGTGATGCCCAGATTGGTTAGGTGCTCGATGGTGGCGGGATGCCCAAGGGCTGCGTAAGAACCTCGAATCTCCTCCGGAATTGCCGGATTGATTCTGGTCATTCCTCGAACATGGGCCTCGTAAATCACAGACTCTGAAATCGCAGTGCCTGGCTTTGCAACCGACTCCCAGTCAAATCCGCGATCAACCGCAACACAGTGGTAGTCCTTGGGGGATTCGCGAACCACGCCTTTGGCATACGGGTCAAGCAAATTGCGATCAGGTTGAAATGCATGCCTTGGCCCCTCCGGGCCATTTGCCCGAAGCACGTATTTGATGCCGTTTTGCAGGCGATCATCGCCGACCGACCAGATTCCGCCATCGCTTTGCTCAAGCGGCAATACATGTTGGGAGACGGAAGCATCTTCGTGCTCCAAAATGTGCAGCTCGATGTTGGTTGCAGTCTCTGACCAGGTTGAGAAAACCCCGCCGCCATCCAACAGGGACATGCCAAGCGGTTCGGTCAATTTCTCGGTTTGCGAATCCATCATCTCAATCAGTTCCACACTAGCAACCGAAAGATTCTCCCCTTGGGCAATTAGGCTTGAGCCATGTCGGTCTTTCTCGACCACGCCTCCACCACACCGGTGCGGCCAAAGGCGCTGGAAGCTTATCTTGAGGCTTTAGCGCACCTGGGAAACCCCTCTTCGGTTCACGCTCACGGTCGGGAAACCAGGGAGCTTTTGGAGCAGGCTCGTGAGCTATTGGCAAAGGCAGCCCTCTGCGATAAGTCCGAGGTGATTTTCACCTCCGGTGGCACTGAATCAAATAACCACGCGATCAAGGGCATCTACTGGCAGCGACAGCTAGATCGGCCTCGCAAATACATAATCTCGGCTCTTACCGAGCACCACGCAGTTATTGATCCGATCGAGTGGCTAGAGAAGCACGAGGGTGCCCTGCCGCTGTGGCTACCTGTTGCCAAGGATGGTCAGCCGGACATGTCTGTCTATAGAGAGTGGCTAGCAAAATACGGAGACGAGATCGCTCTGGTATCACTGATGTGGGTGAATAACGAAACCGGTGCCATTTGGGACATCCCAGCTATTGCAGAACTTGCCAAGGCCCAGGGTGTGCCTGTTCACTCCGATGCGGTTGCGGCTTTTGGGCACACCGAAATTTCTTTCCGGGACTCTGGCCTTGCTGCCATGTCTATCTCTGGGCACAAACTTGGTGCACCAATCGGAGTCGGAGCATTGTTGGTTGCAAGAGACCAGAAGCCGATCTCCATCATTCACGGTGGCGGTCAGGAGCGTGGATTGCGCTCTGGAACCATGAATTATCCCCACGCACTCAGCTTGGCGGTTGCTGCAGGACTAGCCGTTGCAGATATGGCTGAGCGAGAGGCCAGGCTAGAAGAACTTAGGGACTCGCTTGAGGCGAGCCTGCTTGCGGCCATTCCGCAGGCGCAAAAGACAATCTCCGGTCCACGCATTGGCCACACCTCAAGCTTTGTGCTCCCCGGGGTGCAAAGCGATTCGATGCTGTTTCTTTTTGATCAACACGGAATTAGTGTTTCAGCGGGTAGTGCTTGCCAGGCAGGCGTGCTAGGGGCATCGCATGTGCTTTTGGCAATGGGATATTCAGAGGCAGAGTCTTCTTCCGTTGTTCGAATAACCCTTGGCCACAGCACGAAACCTTCAGATATCGACCAATTCACATCCCTAGTTGCCGAGGTTTATGCCACAGCACTTAAGGCTGGACTCAACCGCTAGCGGCTTTGACAATTTAGACTTGTCTAATGCGAGTTTTAGCGGCAATGAGTGGCGGGGTTGACTCCGCCGTAGCCGCTGCCCGCGCTGTCGAATTAGGGCACGAAGTTGTTGGTGTTCACCTAGCGCTCTCGCGTATGCCGGGCACGCTTAGAACCGGCTCCAGAGGCTGCTGCACCATCGAAGATTCCATGGATGCACAGCGCGCAGCTAAAAAACTTGGGATTGATTTTTACGTCTGGGATTTCTCAGAGCGGTTCAAGCTCGATGTGGTGGACGATTTTGTTGCCGAGTATCAAGCCGGCAGAACCCCAAACCCCTGCATGCGATGCAATGAGCGCATCAAATTTGCAGCACTTTTGGAAAAGGGCTTAGCGCTTGGCTTTGATGCGGTCTGCACCGGTCACTACGCATCGATTTTCGAAGATGATTTGGGAAACCTAGAACTTCACCGCTCTTTGGAAATGGCTAAAGATCAGTCCTATGTTTTGGGAGTTCTGACTTCCGAGCAGCTCAAGCACTCGCTTTTCCCACTCGGTGCTACCGCCTCCAAGGATCTTGTTCGTAAAGAAGCTCAGGAGCGCGGTCTTAGTGTCGCGAATAAGCCTGACTCCTATGACATTTGCTTTATCCCAGAGGGTGACACCAGAGATTGGCTAAAGGACTTCACCTCCGCCGAACCGGGTGTAATCATCGATGAGGAAGGCAACCAGGTTGGCACTCACGATGGACACGTAGGTTTCACCATTGGTCAGCGCAAGGGCCTAAACCTCGGACGTCCTGCCAAGGACGGTAAGCCTCGGTATGTGCTCGAGATTCGACCAAAGACCAAAGAGGTTGTGGTTGGTCCCGAGGCAGCGCTTGAGATTGCACAACTTGCCGGCTCGAGATTCTCCTGGTGTGGAAAAGCCCCTGAGCACCCAGAGATTGAATTTGACTGCCAGGTGCAGGTCCGCGCTCACGGCGATGCCATGGAAGCATCTGCTGTCTTGGAAAATGGCGAACTGGTTATCAACCTCAAGGAAAAGCTAATCGGTGTAGCACCTGGTCAGACCGCAGTTCTATATCTTGGAACTCGAGTCCTGGGTCAAACCACGATTGATAGAACCGTTAGCGCTGCGGTGGCGAATGTCTAACGTTGCTGAGCGCATCGAAGAACTCAGAACACAAATCGAGCGCTTTAGAAATGCCTATTACCTAGAGAACGAAACCCTGATCTCAGATGCGGAATATGACGCTCTGGAAATTGAGCTTCGTCAGCTAGAGGCAGAGCACCCGGAGTTTGCGCAAGAAAGCCCAACTCAAAAAGTCGGGGGTGCTGCATCCGAAGTTTTTTCTCCGGTCCGTCACCGCGAGCAGATGCTCAGTCTGGATAATGCCTTTAGCGAAGAAGAGTTTCTAGCTTGGACCCAGAAGGTTGAGGGTGGGCCGTTTTTATGCGAGCCGAAGATTGATGGACTTGCAGTATCGCTTACTTACGAAAACGGAGTCCTGACCAAGGCTGCAACACGTGGCGATGGAGAAGTCGGCGAAGACGTCACAGCAAATGTGCTGACCATCAAGGCCATCCCACATCGCCTCAGTGGCAACAGTCACCCCGAGGTGATTGAGATTCGCGGCGAAGTTTTTTACGGAATTGAGGATTTCGCTGAGCTAAATGCTTCGATTGTTACCGCTGGAGGCAAGCCATTTGCCAACCCAAGGAACAGCGCATCCGGTTCGCTTAGGCAAAAGGACCCGAGCGTCACAGCATCCAGACCATTGCGCATGCTGGTGCACGGGTTTGCGCTTTGGCAGGGCCAGATTGCATCCCAGAGTGAGGTTTACAGCCAGCTCAAGGCCTGGGGATTACCAACCACCGAGCGTTTCGATGTTGTCGAGTCCCCAGCTCAGGCTTTCGAATACATCAAGAATCTAAATCACACTCGCCATGAGATTGAACACGAGATTGACGGGGTAGTTATCAAGGTCGATAGCCTGGCCCGCCAAGCCGAACTGGGTAAAACCTCTCGGGCACCAAGGTGGGCGATCGCTTATAAATTTCCGCCGGAGCAGGTGAACACCAAGCTTTTGGATATTCGGGTGTCGATTGGTAGAACCGGGCGTGCAACTCCATTCGCGGTTCTAGCACCAGTCCTTGTTGCCGGCAGCGAGGTGGAATTCGCCACCCTGCACAATCAAGAACAGGTGAAATCCAAAGGTGTCCTCATTGGCGACACCATCGTGCTCAGAAAAGCCGGAGACGTAATTCCGGAAATCCTCGGTCCGGTTATTGCACTTAGAGATGGATCCGAACGCGAATTTGAAATGCCATCGCACTGTCCAGAGTGCGGAACTCCGCTTGCTCCAGCAGCCGAAGGTGATGTCGACCTGCGCTGTTCGAATGCTCGCAGTTGCCCAGCTCAGCTTCGAGAGCGAATTGCATACATTGGATCGAGATCTGCACTGGACATCGAAGCTCTCGGCTATGTAAGCGCAACCGCCCTGACTCAGCCACTGCCTCCGCTAGAACCGGCACTCGCTTCTGAAGCTGACCTGTTTGATCTCACCTTGGAGAAATTACTTCCAATCAAAACCTTGGTTTTGGACGCCGACACAGGACTACCGAAACACGATGCCAACGGGGACCCAAAGGTTGTCGACTTCTTTGCCAAAAAAGACGGCTCTGCGGCCGAGGTCGCACACAAGCTTTTGGCGAACCTTGAGGAAGCAAAGCGCAAACCGCTTTGGAGAATTTTGGTTTCGCTATCCATTCGCCATGTTGGACCTGTCGCTGCCAGAGCGCTATGCGATCACTTTGGCTCGCTAAAGGCGATCTTTGCTGCCAGCCTCGAAGAGCTTTCTGCAGTCGAGGGCGTGGGACAAACCTTGGCCCAGTCGATTCAGGATTGGCACGCAGAACCTTGGCACCAAGAAATTCTCACCAAGTGGGCAGCAGCTGGCGTGCAACTTGAAACTCCAGGTCATGCCGGTCCGGGGTCGGTCCTAAAAACAGGCATCTTTGCCGGCTTCTCAATTGTCATCACCGGCACAATGACCAGCATGACTCGTGAAGAGGCAGAGGCGAAGGTAATTGAACAAGGCGGCAAGGCGGCATCCTCGGTTTCCAAGAAGACCAACTTTGTGGTCGCAGGCCCTGGGGCAGGCTCGAAGCTTGCCAAGGCCGAGGAGCTTGGGGTTGAGGTTATCGATGAAGCTACATTCCTGGTGAGATTGACCCAATCCACAAAGTAAACTTGTGCTATTCGCTTTCTATACGAATTGAGCAAGTAAATGTCTGAAATTACTCCCGACCTGGTGCGCCACTTGGCGTCACTGTCGAGAATCTTGGTCACCGATGAAGAGGTTGCAACCCTCGCTGGTGAACTTAATGTGATCGTTGACTCGATCGCGATTGTAACCCAAGCGGTTAAGGGAGATGTTTTGGCCACCAGCCACCCGATCCCTATGGCAAATGTTTTCCGCGAGGACGTTGTGGAGCCATCACTTACTCAAGAGTCCGCACTCTCTGCTGCTCCAGACAGCGCAGAAGGTCGTTTCCGAGTCGCAGCTATTTTGGACGAGGAGTAAAAACGTGTCAGACCTTATTCATAAATCAGCCAGCGAGCTAGCTGACCTAATTGCATCCAAGTCAATCTCTTCTGAGGAAGTGACCTCAGCTTTCTTTGACCGTTCGGTGGAACTGAACCCAAAGACCAACTCATACCTTTACCTAAACCGTGACACTGCAATCGCTGCGGCCAAAGCTGCCGATGCTGCGCTGGCAAATGGCGAGAAGCTCTCTCCGCTGCACGGTGTTCCAATTGCCGTAAAGGACAACCTCACCACAACCGATGCTCCGACCACCTCTGGTTCGAAGATTCTCGAGGGTTGGGTGCCGCAGTATGACGCAACCGTAGTGGCAAGGCTTCGCAAGGCCGGACTTCCAATTTTGGGTAAGACCAACATGGATGAGTTTGCAATGGGTTCCTCGACCGAGTACTCGGCCTATGGCCCATCCAAGAACCCTTGGGACCTAACCCGTATCCCTGGTGGTTCCGGTGGTGGCTCCAGCTCAGCGGTTTCCGGACACCTTGCTCCAATTGCAATTGGTTCTGACACCGGTGGCTCAATCCGTTTCCCAGCTGCTGTCACCGGCTCGGTGGGTGCTAAACCAACCTACGGAGCAGTCTCCCGCTACGGACTGATTGCCCTTGCTAGCTCGCTAGACCAGATTGGGCCGGTCTCAAACACTGTTTTGGACAGCGCACTTTTGCAAGATGTCATTTCCGGCCACGACAAGCACGACTCAACCTCGTTGCCTCAGTCGCTTGGCTCAATGGCAGATGCGGTTAGAAGCGCAGACGTCAAGGGCCTTCGAGTTGGTGTTGTGAAGCAGTTGGACTCGGATGCTTTCCAGCCTGGCGTAAAGGCTTGCTTCGATGACACCATCGCCAAGCTGGTTGCAGCTGGCGCCGAGGTTGTCACAGTTGACTGCCCAAGCTTCGAGTATGCGATTGCGGCCTACTACCTAATTCTTCCTGCTGAGGCATCCTCTAACCTTGCAAAGTTTGACTCGGTTCGATTTGGTCTTCGAGTAATTCCAGATGGAAACCCAACTATCGAGCGCGTTATGGCCGCGACCCGCGAGGCGGGATTCGGTCCTGAGGTAAAGCGCAGAATCATTCTGGGCACCTACGCTCTTTCCTCGGGTTACTACGACGCTTACTACGGCTCGGCCCAGAAGGTTAGAACCTTGATTCAGCAGGATCTTGCGAAGGCATTTAGCCAGGTTGATGTGCTACTTACCCCAACCGCACCAACCACCGCATTCAAGATCGGCGAGAAGGTCAACGACCCACTCGCAATGTATCTAAATGACATCGCTACCATTCCGGCAAACCTTGCTGGAATCCCCGGCATGAGCGTTCCAAACGGTTTGGCTTTCGAAGATGGGCTGCCTTCCGGAGTTCAGATTCTTGCGCCTGCGATGCAGGATGCCCAGATGTACCGCGTTGGATCGATTGTCGAACAGATGTATCTGGCCGAGTGGGGAGCCCCACTTATTGCAAAGGCCCCGAAGTTGGAGGTGCTCTAATGGCTAAAGAAGCCCTTATGCCCTACGAGCAGGCAATCGAGCAGTTTGAGGTTGTTATTGGTCTTGAGGTTCACGTTGAGCTAAACACCAAGTCAAAGATGTTCTGCGGTTGCGCAAACATTTTCGGCAACGAGCCAAACACCAATGTTTGCCCAATCTGTATCGGGCTTCCAGGATCGCTTCCTGCGGTGAACAAGAAGGCGGTTGAGTCATCAATCGCCATCGGCTTGGCACTTGGATGCCAGATCGCACCTACCGGTCGTTTTTCGAGAAAGAACTACTTCTATCCTGACCTTGCAAAGAACTTCCAAACCTCGCAGTACGACGAGCCAATTGCCTCTGAGGGCAAGATCAACATTGAGCTTGAGGACGGCGTTGTTTTTGAGGTTCTAATCGAGCGTGCTCACATGGAAGAGGATGCTGGAAAGCTCACTCACATCGGTGGCGCAACCGGTCGTATTCAGGGAGCGGAATACTCGCTGGTTGACTACAACCGCGCAGGTGTTCCTCTGGTTGAAATTGTGACCAAGCCGGTTTATGGAGCAGGTGCCAGAGCGCCTGAGCTTGCGGCTGCTTACGTTCACGCAATTCGCGAGATCGTCAAGAGCATGAATGTTTCTGACGCTCGCATGGAGCGTGGCAACGTTCGCTGTGACGCGAACGTTTCGATCAGACCTTATGGTCAGACAAAGCTCGGCACCCGCACCGAGACCAAGAACGTGAACTCGCTTCGTTCGGTTGAGAACGCGGTTCGCTACGAGATTCAGCGCCAGGCTCACATCTTGGCCAATGGCGGCACCATCACTCAGGAGACTAGGCACTGGCACGAAGACCGCGGTTACACCTCGGCCGGTCGACCAAAATCTGATGCCGACGACTACCGCTACTTCCCAGAGCCAGACCTAGTTCCAGTTCAGCCATCTTTGGCCTGGATCGAAGAGATTCGAGCTACGTTGCCTGAGAACCCGGGCCTTCGCCGTAAGCGCCTTATGGAGGCTTGGGGCTTTGCTGAGCTTGAGTTCCGCGATGTCGTGAACTCAGACCTGCTAGACCAGGTTGAGGCGACAGTTGCTGCAGGAGCAGCCCCACAGGCCGCTAGAAAGTGGTGGACAGGAGAGCTTGCTCGTCTTGCTAACTCACAAGAAGTTGCAGTCCAGGACCTAAGTATCACCCCGACCCAGGTTGCAAAGATTCAGCAGTTGATTGATTCTGGTGAGCTAACTGACCGGATGGCAAGAGACGTTGTTGCCGGCGTGCTAGCAGGCGAGGGTGATCCTGAGGCAGTTATCGAAAAGCGTGGCCTAAAGGTCGTTTCTGACGATGGTGCATTGATTGCAGCCATCGATGAAGCGCTAGCCAAGCAGCCGGATGTTCTGGAGAAGATCCGCGAGGGTAAGGTTCAGGCCGCTGGTGCTGTCATCGGTGCTGTGATGCAGGCGATGCGCGGTCAGGTTGATGCCGCCAGAGTGCGCGAGCTAATTCTCGAGCGAGCAAAGTAATTTAAAGGAAAAAGACCGAGGAGAAATCCTCGGTCTTTTTTCATTGGGGTGAGTAACGGGACTTGAACCCGCGGCCCCCTGGACCACAACCAGGTGCTCTACCAGCTGAGCTATACCCACCATATCTGGCAAGCCAGAACGGGTTAGATTCTATCAGCGCTGAGGGATTTAGCTATACCCTTTGCAGTTTCTGAATCTGGACCCGGTGCCTCAACCAAGATTGCCTTCCGGTAATAACGCATTTCCTGGATCGACTCCAGAATGTCCGCAAGGGCTCGGTGATTGCCGGTCTTTTTTGGAAGTTGGAAGTAAACCCTTGGGAACCAGCGTCTAGAAAGCTCCTTCAGCGAGCTGACATCGATGTTGCGGTAGTGCAGGAACTTATCGAGGTTTGGCATTTGACGATTTAGGAACATGCGATCGGTGCCAATCGAGTTACCGGCTAGGGGAGCGGTGCGCTCCTCCGATACCCACTGCATGATGTATTCGAGGACTTGCTTTTCCGCCTTGGCCATCGAGATTCCCTTCGGGATCTCTTCAAGTAACCCAGAATCGGTGTGCATTTGACGAACAAAGTCACCCATATTTCTTAGCGCCTTACGACTTGGCTTGATTACAAGCTGGAGCCCTGGATCGAGGACATTTAGCTCGCCATCGGTAACCACGACACCGATCTCGCAGATCTCGTCAACCGTGATCTCGAGACCGGTCATCTCGCAGTCAACCCAAACTATGTAATCAGACAAACCAGATCCCTTAGTCGCCGGAGTGGCGGGAGTTCTTAGCGGCCTTCTTCTGAGCCTTTCGATCCGCCTTCTCGGCTTTTTTCTGGGCCTTCAGGTCCTGCTTCGAAGGTCCGCTAACAATTGGGTTTTCGCTGGTCAAAAAGTCAAGCGACTCATCGGCAGGCTGGATTGCCGCGATAGGTGCTGTCTCGGTCTTAGCTTCATTCCACTGCATGGTTGCTTCACTGTCGAGCTCAACCTCATCCTGAGTGATTGACCAAGAGAGATTTGGGGTTTCGGCAGGCTGGGCAGGGGTAAAGGACTCAGCAATGGCGTCAGCAATTGCATCCTCGGATACTTCCTCTGATGCAACCTCAGCAATAGCTGCCGGCTGCTTATTTGGAGCCTCGACTACTGCCGGTGATGCAACAAGAGTCTTTGTTTCCGCTTTGGCCTGCTTCTTTTCGGCCCGCTTTGCAGCCTTTGCCTCACGGCGCTTGACTCGAATTGCCTTACGTTCCTTGCGGCCTTCAACCAACCAGTAGAGGGTTGGCACCAAAAGCAGGGTCAATAGGGTGGATGAGAACAGACCACCAATAACCACGATTGCCAGCGGCTGGGAAATGAATCCCGAATCGCCGGTTAGGCCAATCGCCATTGGGGTTAGGGCGAAGATTGTCGCGAGTGCGGTCATCAAAATTGGACGCAGTCGCTGACGTGCTCCAGAGATGAGTGAGTCTTCGACCGACCTACCTTCCTTGCGATACTGATTCACAAGGTCAATCAGCACGATCGCGTTGGTTACCACGATTCCAATCAGCATCAACATACCGATCAGGGCTGGAACGCCAAGTGGTGTGTCGGTTAGTAGCAATAGCCCAAGAGCACCGGTTGCGGCAAATGGGATTGATACCAAGAGCAACAGTGGCTGGATTAGCGAACCAAAGGTTGCAACCATGACCACGTAAACGATCGCGATCGCTGCAAGTAGGGCCAGACCAAGTTGCTCAAAGCTCTCTGCCTGGTCGGCTGCTGCTCCACCGATGGTTGCAGTTACGCCTGCTGGAAGCTCAATGGCATCAAGCTTGGAAGTGATGTCAACGGTAATTGCACCTAGGTCATCGCCCTCAGGAGCTACCGACACCTTGGCGGTGCGGTTTCCTTCCTTGGAAGTGATCGAGGTTGGCTTTAGCACCTCTTCAACAGAAGCAATCGAGTCCAAGCGAACCAGTCCGGTAAAGGATGGGATAACCAAGGCCTTGATTTCGCTGATGCTCTCAGGGAGGTCCGTGCCGGCCACATAAACCGAAACGTCCTCACCTTCGATGCTGACTCGACCAAGTGGGCTCGGGCGAAGCTGTGCTGCAACAATTCCGGTCACCTGAGTCTCGGTGAAGCCAAGCTTTGCTGCCTTTTCGCGGTCGACCACGATTTCCAGCACACGCTCATCTGCATCCAATGTGCTGGTGACACCAGAGGTGTTGGCTACGCCATCCATTTCGGCGGTGATGAGGTCTACGGCCTCTTGCAATGACCCGTTGTCGCTAGATGCAACATCGATGTCGATGGTCTCGGAGGAACCGAATCCACCACCGGAAGAGATGGTGAGGTCAGAATCCTTTGGCACCTCAAGTTCAAGAATCTGAGACTTAATGGCTTCAACTTCAAACTCTTCACCAACCTGAACCGTGATCGAGATACCGGAAGCTGCTGCACCGAATGCCACTCGGCCATCTGCCGCCGATCCAACGGTTGACTGCACGACAGTCACGCCCTCAACGGCAAGAATCTGCTGCTCAAGCTCATCCGATGCCTTGTCTTGTTCTTCAAAGGTGGTTGACGCTGGCATCTCTAGTCGAGCGATGAACTGGCTAGAGCCAGCTCCGTCGATGAAGTTGGTCTTGAGCTGTGGAACCAAGGAGAAGGTGTAGCCAAGAATTAGCACGGATGCAAAAAGCGTCAACCAAGGGTGACGACGAGTCCCATTTAGTAGCGGTAGGTAACCGCGCTGCAGAAGGCTCTTCTGCTCACGCTCTTCTTCAGCGTGACGCTGCTTCTTCTCAAACTTCTTTGGATCGGCTTCCTTGATAGCAACCAAACGCTTTGGCATTCTGAGGAACCAGTAGGCAAGCACCGGCACGATGGTTAGCGATACCAATAGTGATGCTAGAAGCGAGATTGCAACGGTGAACGCGAAAGGCCTAAATAGCTCACCGATAAGGCCACCAACCAAAGCGATTGGCAAGAACACCGCAACGGTCGTGATGGTGGAGGCAGTAATAGCGCTCGATACCTCACGAACTGCAGTTAGCACAGCCTGCTTGCGTGACTCGCCATAGCTGAGGTGACGGTTGATGTTCTCAATAACAACAATCGAGTCATCAACCACGCGACCAATCGCGATGGTGAGAGCACCAAGGGTCAAAATGTTTAGCGAGTAGTCCGCAGTCTGCAGTCCGATAAAGGTAATCAAAACAGAGGTTGGGATCGAGATTGCGGTGATCAAGGTGGATTTCACCGAGAACAAGAAAATCAAGATGATGATCACTGCGAAGGTCAGACCCAGAAGACCCTCGGTGGTTAGGTCCTTGATCGACTTTTCAATAAACGGAGCCTGGTCCAAGGTGGTAACTATGGTTACATCTCCACCTAATGCAACTTCCAGCTTTGGAATCAGATCCTGAACACCATTAGAGACGGCAACTGTGTTGGCATCTGGAGTCTTGGTGATTGAAACAGCAAGCGATGGCTTTCCGTTAGTTCTTGCGATCGAGGTGACTGGAGAATCCTCGTAGACAACATCGGCAACATCACCAATGGTCACAACACTGGATGAGCTGCCACCAACTAGCGGCAGAGACTCGATTGCCTCAACGGTGTTGACCGCTGAGCCCATTTGGATAGCGATTGAACCCGCGTCATCTACCAGGGTTCCAACCGGAAGCACAAGACCATTTGCGGTAAGTGCAGTTGCAATATCGCGCTGGCTGAGCCCAGCTGATGCCAGACGGAACTGGTTTAAAGTTAGGTTTATCTGCTTGGTGATTGCACCGGAAACCGCAATATCGCGAACTCCATCGACCTGCTGGAAAATACTAGGAGCGCTCTGCGCAAGCTCCTTGCCAATTGCTTCGTTGTCTCCGTCGTTCGCTGAAACAGCAAGCACGATGATTGGGACAGAGTCAAAAGAACCTGAAAGAACCTGAGGCTCAGCACCCTGTGGCAGTGATCCCTGGACCTTGCTGATGGCGTTGTTTAGTCGCTCATTTGCCTGCGCGGTGGTAGTTCCGAACGCGAAAGAAACTCGAATCACTGATAGCCCAGTGGTCGAGGTGACGGTGGTGGATTCAAGGTTCTCAAGGCTCAAAATCGCGTTCTCAATTGGCACCGAGACCTGCTCGTCAACCACCTCAGGGGAAGCTCCCGCGTAGCTGGTCACAATCGCAGCAGATGGGATCTCAATAGAAGGAATTAGCTCTTGCTTGAGGCTACCCAGTGACAAGACTCCAAAAGCCGCGATGATCACGGTGACTAGAGCGACTACGGTGCGATTGGCAAGAGAAAGCTTGGAAAGTAGGAACAACTTCAACCTCGAATGTTTATGTGACTAGTTCAAACAGCCAAATAGCAAGAATACTCCCAAAAAGCCATTATTTTCTGAGCTTGGGGATAACAAACGGGGCGGAGAAGTTGAGCTTCTAGAACTCCAAAGCCTTTATGAACCTAACTGGATTACCGAAGCGATGGGCGGTGATTGCAACTGCCTGCTCTTTGAAGTAGGGGAGCAGCTCGAGATAGCCGGATTCGGTCGGTTTTTGGTCGTAAATCGCAATCTCGCAACTTGCCAATGCAGAATCGGCGGCAACCTGAGTTGTAGAGCCTATCCAGCGAACGCGACTCCGCGAGCCGCCAATTCTGGCAAGCCACTGGGATTCCGATTCGATCTTTACGCTCACACCAAGCTTCCTCAGTGGCTTGAGCAAGCGCTGCGGGATTTCAAAGGTTGAAACTGTTCCATTGCCGAGGGCTGCCATGGTTGCAATTGAGCGCCAGGAGTCGTAGCGAGACGCTGACTCGCTGATTCGTAGCTCGCAGCCTGCCGGAACATAGCGAAGCACGTTGATTTCGCTTGCTAGACCACTTGGGTCAGTGCGCTGCGGGAAGTAATCGCGCCTTACGGCGATATCGTTTTGCAAGCCGCGGGTAAGGGACTCAACCTCAGAATCGGTCAACTCACTCTCAGCGGCCAAGGCCAAAATCTGCAGCAGCTGCTTGTTCTTGATTACCTCGCGCAAGATCGCTGGCTTGGACCCGAAGTCGGTCAGGGTTGCCAGGTAGTTTGGGCCACCAGCCTTAGCGGTTGGACCGATCGAGCTGCGCTTCCAGCCACCAAATGGCTGGCGCTGCACAATCGCACCGGTGATGGTGCGGTTTACGTAGAGGTTTCCTGCCTCAACCTTTGAAATCCACTGGTTGATTTCAATTGGATCTAGTGAGTGCAGGCCTGCGGTTAGGCCGTAGTCAACGGCATTCTGAATTTCAATCGCATCTTCTAGATTGCGCGAGGTCATAACCGAGAGCATCGGTCCAAAGTATTCGGTTTTGTGTGACTTGGAGCCGGGGCGAACACCTACGCGAATTCCAGGAGACCAAAGCTTGCCTGAGTCATCTAACTTCTTTGGCTCTAATAACCAGCTTTCGCCGCGTTCCAGACTGGTAAGTCCCTTAAGTAGCTTGCCCTGCGGCGCTTCGATAACGGGTCCCATTTGGGCCATAGGGTCTTGTGGGTGAGCCACGTGAATCGACTTGACTGCATCTTCTAGCTGGCGCATAAAGCGCTTTGATTTGGCAACCGAGCCAACCAAAATCACTAGTGAAGCTGCAGAACACTTTTGTCCTGCGTGACCAAATGCCGAGTAGGCAATGTCTTTGACCGCAAGATCAAGGTCGGCATTTGGAGTAACAATAATTGCGTTCTTGCCGCTGGTTTCTGCGAACAATCTAAGGTTCGGGTTGAACTTGCGGAATAGCTGAGCGGTTTCAAAGCCACCGGTCAGGATCACCTGATCAACATCGGGGTGAGCAATCAACTGCGAACCAAGTGCTCGCTCCTGAAGTTGAATCGGCACCAAAACTCCAGCTGGCAAAACCTCATTCATAAGCGATGCAACAACAGCTCCGCATCTGGCAGCTTGACCTGCTGGTTTGAATACCACGGCTGATCCTGCGGCAATTGCAGCCAATGCGCTTCCGGCAGGGATGGCGATCGGAAAATTCCAAGGCGGGGTGACCAGAGTTACTCTTCTTGGCTTTGCGACGGCACCATCTATCTCTGCAAGTTTCTTGGCCTGCTCGCCGTAGTAGTGAGCAAAGTCGATGGCCTCTGATACCTCGGCATCGGCCTGGTCAAACCCCTTACCGGTCTCGCTCATCGCAACCTCAATAAGGTCGCCTCGGTTGCGCTCTAGCAACACACCAATTTGGTGTAGGAGGGTCGCTCTCTCGTAGGGGTCACGTTTGCCCCACTCAATACCAGCTTGTTCTGCGGTAGCAATCGCTTCGTTTAGTGCGGTCTCGGTCTCGATGAACTGCTTTTCAATCTCAGACTTTCCAAGTCGCGAAGAGCCACTGCGCTTGATGATCTCGTATGCCCAGACTCTGTTACCAGCAAGAGCCGGGTCAGTGTCTGGTGCATTCTCGAATCCAGTGGCTGGAATCACTGCCGAATCATTGCGACGATCCTGCAGACGATTTGGAATAGGAACCTGGTCATCCAGCATCGACATGGAAGCTACAAAGCGATTCTTCTCAATCTCGAACGACTCTTGCTTACTCAGCTGGAATGCATTGGAGAGGAAGTTTTCTTTGCTCGCGCCCTCTTCGAGACGGCGGATCAGATAGGCGATTGCAACATCAAACTCTTGCGGGTGAACAACCGGGGTGTAGAGAACCAGTGAACCGACACTTTTACGAACGACCTCAGCCTGAGCTGGGGCCATGCCGAGCAGCATCTCGACATCCATGCCGTTTTCAATGCCGCGCTGCTGAGACAGTGTCCAGGCAAAGGCAAGGTCAAAGAGGTTGTGCCCGGCAACACCGATTCGAACATTCCGAATGCGATCGGAAGTCAATGCATAGTTCAGCACTCGCTTGTAGTTGGCATCGGCAGCAGCCTTTGACTCAACCGTTGCCAGCGGCCAGCCATGCATTTCGGCATCGACCTGCTCCATTGGCAGATTCGCGCCCTTTACGACGCGAACCTTGATTGAGGCACCGCCAGCTAGGACCCTGAGAGCAGCCCACTGCTGGAGGTCGATCATCGCTCTCAGCGCATCTGGCAGATAAGCCTGCAAAACGATTCCAGCTGACAGCGACTTGAACTGAGGCTTGGACAAAATGCGCTTGAAGACCTCGATGGTTAGATCTAGGTCGTGGTATTCCTCCATGTCCAAGTTAATGAACTTGTTGGCACCATCTCGCATTGCCAGTTCGTAGAGCGGGGTAAGACGCTCAACGACCTCGGTGACGTTTTCATCGAAAGCCCACTTGGAGTGTGGGGCAGTGGTTGCTGAAACCTTTAGAGAGATGTAGTCAATATCCTTGCGGCTCAGAAGCTCTGCCGTTTTATTGAGTTTGCGCTTGGCCTCAAGATCTCCAAGCACGGCTTCGCCGAGCAGGTTGATGTTGAGGGCTGCGCCAGTTCCTTTGATGCGTCGAAGTGCGGGACCTAGCTTTCCCATCGATGCGTCGATTACCAGGTGGCTCACCATTTTCCTGAGCACTTTGCGAGCGATTGGAACAACTATTTGAGGGAACAGCGGAGCGAATACCGCTCCTACGCCAATAAGAAAACGCAGTGCGAAGGGTAAAAACTTAGGGGTTAGCTTGCGAAGCTGGTTTAGGTTGCGAGCCGCAACCTTTTTATCTTCCGGGCGAATCACGCCATCAACGAAACCAACCGCAAATTCAAGACCGTTTGCATCTTGCAGCAGTCCCGCTAGCCGCTTGGATGCCTGCGGAGTTGGCAGCTTTGCTGCCTCTTCAATCCAGTTTTGAGTTAGGGCAATAGCCGCCTCGATCAGTTCTTCTCGGCCTTGAATGGCGGGAATCTGAGTTGTGGAAAGCGACATTGGTCCCCTTGTGAGAAGAATGGTTTGCAACGACAACTCTAACAATCTCACCCGCGATCGGTGCCCAATTGAAGCTGAGCAGGCGGGTCGATTCGTCCCTCGGTAAAACCTTTACAAAATTGATACCTTGGAGCGCCACTATCCAGAGAGCAAAATAGCGTCTCCAGATACACTCTTTACTGATTCGGACACTGCCGTTCGACACTGACTGGGTGATACCTTGACCACTAGCTCCGCCACAGGCAAGCGAGAAGTTTCGCAAAATACATCCGGCTACGCCGTTAGCCTAAAAAACCTAAACAAGAGCTTCGGCAATGTCATTGCGGTAGAAAATCTAAATCTTGATATCCCGCATGGTGAATTCTTTTCAATGCTTGGACCATCTGGGTCCGGTAAAACCACAGTTCTGAGAATCATTGCCGGTTTTGAAACGGCTACCGACGGACAGGTCATTCTGGAAGGCTCTGACGTTACTGAGCTGGCACCGTTTGATAGAGATGTGAATACCGTTTTCCAGGACTACGCGCTATTTCCACATATGACGATTCAGCAGAACGTCGAGTATGGCCTCAGAGCACGAAAGATTCCAAAAATCGAATGCGCCAAATTGGCTTCGGAGGCGATTGAGTCTGTCAAGCTAACCCACCTCGCTGATCGCTTACCGCACCAACTTTCCGGAGGGCAGCGGCAGAGAATCGCGCTGGCTCGTGCGCTGGTACTTCGACCAAAGGTGCTGCTGCTGGATGAGCCACTTGGAGCTCTAGATAAGCAGCTTCGCGAAGAGATGCAGGTGGAGCTGAAGAGAATCCAGCGCGAGGCCGGCATAACCTTCATTTTTGTTACCCACGACCAAGAAGAAGCAATGCGCATGAGCGACCGCATTGCCGTTTTTAATGCCGGCAAAATAGAGCAAATTGGCGCACCACGCGAGGTTTACGAGAGCCCAAGCTCGGCATTTGTGGCGAGCTTCTTGGGCGTTTCAAACCTGATCTCAGGCGCAAGCGCTAAGAGCTTGTTCGGGTCAGAAGAAATGTTCAACATCAGGCCTGAGCGAATCAAACTTTCCAGTGAAAAATCTCAACTCGCCTCCGGCGAGCATGGCGTAATCGCAATGATTACAGATGTGGCTTACACAGGTGCCAACACGCTCTATGTATTGGAATCCGAATCTGGTTTGCGCCTGATCGCAACCAGGCTGAATGAAGAGTTACCAGGACAAGACATTCGTCTTGAATCCGGCGACAGGGTATTGGCCTCATTCCGAAAGGAACATGTGGCCAAGATTCCAAACCATAAATGAGAGGAAGCAAATGAGAAGAAGCAAACTAGCTTTTCCTGCGCTACTAGCAGCTAGCGCACTTGCGCTGTCAGGTTGTGCAGCGACAGGCGAACTGACCCTTACGGTTCCGGATGTGCCAATGAAGACTGAACTTGGTGCCTTTGAGGGTGAACTGAACATTGTTAACTGGTCTGGCTTTGTGGACCCAAAGTGGGTTGACCCATTCACAGCTGAGACTGGTTGTGTCGTGAATTCCCGCGTTGCCGGAACCAGCGATGAAATGGTTACCCTGATGCGCACTGGCGAGTACGACCTCGTCTCTGCCTCGGGTGATGCGGCACTTCGCCTAATCGTCGGTGGAGACGTTCAGCCATTGAACATGGAACTAATCCCTAACTTCAGCGATGAAATTGCTGAGGGTATGAAGGGTCAGATCTACGACGTTGTAAACGGCAAGCCTTACGGTGTTCCAATTGGCCGTGGTGCAAACCTATTGCAGTACAACGAGACCGTGACCGGCTCAGCTCCAGAGAGCTGGGACGTGGTCTGGGAGAGCGACAGCCCATATGCAGGCAAGATCACCGCTTATGACGCACCTATTTACATTGCTGACGCAGCCGTGTACTTGATGTACCACAAGCCTGAGCTTGAGATCAAGAACCCATATGCATTGGACGAGACTCAGCTTGCCGCCGCGGTTGATCTGCTAAAGCAGCAGAACGCCATCATCGGCGAGTACTGGTCAGACCCAGTGGCTCAGATCACTTCCTTCGTAGGTGGCAACACTGTTGTTGGCACCAGCTGGGAAATCTTGAAGAAGTTCGCAGCTCAGGACAACCTCAAGACCACCCTGCCTGTCGAAGGATCCACCGGTTGGTATGACACCTGGTTGATCTCCTCAACCACACCTAACTCGAACTGTGCTTACGCATGGATCGACTACACCAGCCAGGCAAGCGTCAACGGAGCAATCGCCATGAACTTTGGTATGGCTCCTGCGAACATTGCCTTCTGTGCAACCGATGCAGACACTCAGGCTCACTGTGACCAGTTCGCAGCAGAGGACGAGGCGTTCTGGGACCAGGTATGGCCTTGGACCACTCCAATTGAGGAGTGTGTTGACGGTCGAACCGAAGTCACGTGTACCAGTTTCCAAGACTGGACTAATGCGTGGGTAACCGTTAAGGGATAGCGCCAACGCTTTGCCGGGTGGGGGGTATTCCCCACCCGGCAAAACCAATCTTCTAGACAAGAACTGAATTAAGAGGTGAGAAATTGAGCGCAATTCAAAAGGCCCCGCAGCGCCCTGTTTCCACCTACCTGCACAAAAGACCAAACGTCAGGCTGATCGCACTTTTAGCCCTGCCAATGACCTGGCTTATCGGCGTTTACATAATCTCGCTGGCTCTTCTGCTGGTTACAGCACTGTGGTTCATCGACCCATTCACCTCGAAGGTGATTCCGGGTTTCACCCTGGATAACTTCATAAACATTTTCACCGTCCCCGCATATTTTTCGACTGCTATTAGGACGCTGGCAATTGCGCTAGCGGTGACGTTGGTTTGCATTTTGTTCGCTATTCCACTTGGAATCTTTATGGCCAAGATTGCAAGACCCTGGGTTAGAAACCTATTGGCGGTTGCAATCACACTCCCGCTCTGGGCTGGCTATTTGGTGAAACTTTTGGCCATGCGACTGACTTTCACCGAGCAAGGTTTGTTCAACTGGCTGATGGAGCCGTTTGGCATAACTGGACCAGGCTTTGGAATACCGGTGACCGTGCTGACACTGGCTTACCTATGGTTTCCCTACATGGCGCTACCTGTTTTCACCGCGATCAGGCAGCTGCCGCACAATCTCTTTGACGCATCAGCGGACCTTGGGGCCAAGGGCTGGCCCACGGTCTTCCGCATGGTTTTACCTTTGATCACGCCCGCAATCATTGCCGGCAGCGTATTCACCTTCTCGCTTAGCTTGGGTGATTACCTGGCAGCCAAGTTCGTCGGCGGATCCACGCAGATGATTGGCTCCATCATCGCCTCGAATATCAACTTGAACCCGCCGGTGGCGGCCGCCTTCTCGATGGTCCCGATTGCATTTGTCGTTATGTACCTTGTGATTGCAAGGCGAACCGGCTCGCTGGAGAGGATGTAGCAAGATGCTTAGATTCTCCAGAGGTTCACGCTGGTCGCTCATGGCAATAGTTTCAATAGTGCTGATTTTCATGTATGCACCGCTATTGGTTTTGATCTTGAACGCATTCAATGAACGTCAAATTTCGGCATGGCCGATTCAGGAGTTCTCACTCAAATGGTGGGTCGTCGCCTATGAATCAGAAGAGATCCGGGCGGCGTTATTGAACTCGGCGATTGTCGCTTTCGGGGCGATGCTAATCGCCATGGTGCTTGGCTCTCTGGTCGCATTCGCGCTGAGCAAGTATGAGTTTTTTGGCAAGGGGACGGTAAATCTCTTAGTGGTATTGCCAATTGCCCTCCCCGGTGTTGTTACCGGCGTTGCCTTTAGCAATACCTACTCAAACTTCCTCACCCCAGCAGGCATCCAGCTTGGGTATTTTGGAATGATCGTCGCTCACGCAACTTTTTGTATTGTGATGGTTTTCAATAACGTGTTTGCGCGCCTGAAGCGAATGAATCCATCCCTCCAAGAAGCCTCTATGGACCTGGGTGAGGGTCTCTGGGGAACCTTCCGCCTAGTGACCTTCCCGCAGTTTAGAACCGCTTTCGCCGCTGGCGCTCTGTTGGCATTTGCGCTTAGTTTTGATGAGGTTGTGGTGACCATTTTCACCGCACCACCGGGGGTCGACACCTTGCCGCTTTGGATACTAAAGGAGATGGCAAGACCTAATCAGGCATCGGTTGTGAACGTAGTTGCCACGGTAGTGATTCTTTTGTCTCTGATTCCCGTCTACGTTTCACAGCGGCTTTCCAGAACAGAGAACGAAAAGTAAATCAAAAAGGTTTATAGGAAATTCAGTTTGACTAAATACGTAACACTGGTGCAAGCCGTTTGCAGCTCGCAAAATTTTCCACTATTGTCTTGGATGAACCTTTGATCTCAAGGAGATTAGAAATGCCAGCAATGCGATTCTCGCACTCCGCTGGCTTTGCTATGGGTATGTCAATGATGACCATGGAGCGAATGCTCTAAACGCTTAGCTTCTAACGTTTCTAACGGTGAACTAAGCCGCGAGGGTGAAGCCTCGCAAAATCCCATCGACTCAATCGCCATCAAAAGGTGAACCTAATTGGCTATAGCTGAATCAATCCAACCGGACGCTCCGAAAGTGTCTCCTGCCTCTGTGACTATCACTGAGGTCAATAAGCACTTCGGTAAAGGTGTCAAAAGAGTTGATGTCCTAAGAGACATCAACCTAAACATCCATGCCGGCGAGGTGCTGGTTCTTCTTGGACCTTCCGGCTGCGGTAAGTCAACTCTTCTTCGCCTAATCGCAGGGCTTGATAGCCCAAGCGAAGGGCAGGTAGAAGTTGACGGACAGCAGGTATCGGGTGTTGACCCACGTTGCGGTTTTGTTTTTCAGGAGCCACGGCTTTTGCCTTGGCTTAGCTTGAAGGACAATGTCGCAATTGGAGCTAGAGGTAAAAGAAGTGAGCGCGAAATTCACGAACTTTTGGCCAGCGTTGGATTAGCCGGATTTGAAAAGCACATCCCGAGACAAGTCTCCGGTGGAATGGCTCAGCGAACTGCCCTTGCAAGAGGGCTTGCTGGTCACCCGGGAGTTTTGTTGCTGGACGAGCCTTTCGCGGCGCTTGATGCTCTAACCAGACTGTTGATGCAAGATCTATTGCTCGAGGTCGCTGGCGCGACCGGAGCAACAGTGGTTTTGGTGACTCACGATATCGATGAAGCACTTCACTTGGCCGACCGAATTGTGGTTTTGGCTGAGCGAGGCCGGGGCATCGATGAAATTGTGAAAGTCAATCACCCAAGACCGAGAGACCGCTCTCACCCAGGACTCGCACCACTTAGAACTGAACTGTTGTCCAAGTTCGGAATACATCCGTAAATCAAGAAAGAGAACAAAACAAAATGTCATCCTCAAAGAAACTAAACCGACTGGTTAAATCTGTTGCCGCAGCATCTATCGCGCTTCTCGCGCTAGCTGGTTGCGCAGCAGGCGAATCAGCACCAACCGAATCAGCCGCAACCGACTCCAAGGTTCTAGTGCTGGATTACGCCTATTGGAATCCGCTAAGCCTTGTTGTTAAGGATCAGGGCTGGTTGGAAGAGGAACTCGCTGCCGATGGCTACACCGTCGAGTGGGTTCTTTCTGCAGGATCTAGCAAGGCAATCGAAAACCTAAACGCTGAGGCAATCAACATTGGATCCTCAGCTGGAGCGGCTGCACTTTCTGCTCGTGCAAATGGAGTAGCGCTAACTACCGTTGGCGTTTTCTCGCAGCCGAACTGGGCGTCAATCGTTGTCGGCAAGGACAGCGACATCACCTCTGTTCTAGAGCTCAAGGGCAAGAAGATTGCAGCGGCGTCCGGAACTGACCCTTACTTCCACCTTTTGCAGGCTCTAAACGAGGTCGGACTTTCTGCAGCGGACGTTGAGATCGTGAACCTAATTCACGCCGATGGACAAAAGGCGCTGGAGTCAGGCGATGTTGATGCTTGGGCAGGTCTTGACCCACTAACCGCTACCAGCGAGAAATCTGCTGGAAGCAAGATTATTTACAACAACCCTGCATTTGTCTCCTGGGGTGTTTTGAGTGCGACAGACAAGTTCCTAGCCGAGAAGCCAGAGCTTGTTGAGGTTGTCCTCAAGCAGTACGAAAAGGCTCGTCAGTGGATTCTTGCTAACCCAGATGCAGCTGTGGCAATCCTTGCCAGAGACGCACAGCTAGATGAGGACGTTGCTAGCACAGTACTTCTAGAGCGAACCAACATCGATGTCTCGATCGTGCCTGGTGCTACCCAGTTGGCAGTTTGGACAACCATCTCAAAGGTTCTAGTGGCTGAAGGTGCAATCAAGTCGCAAGCAGCGGCAGATGAGGCACTTGCAACGATCTTGGACGACTCGATTGCCAAGAAGTTGGGCAACTAACCCATGTCAGAATTCAGAGTCGAGCAGCAAAACACCAAGCAACAGCGGCAAGCCAAAGTTCGCAAGAATTTGGTCAGGCTCGCAATTGGTGCTTTGCTGCCGGCTCTGATTCTTGTCATTTGGCAGATCCTCAGCACCAACGGGTCTTTCTCTGCCAGTCAATTGCCGCCACCGATAGAAGTTTTACAGGCGGCTCAAGGGCTGGTGGAGAGAGGAACCCTCTGGCAGCACCTGTCGATAAGCATCCAGCGCGTATTTTCCGGCTTTGCTATCGGTGCAGTTTTGGGCATCGCACTGGGTTCCGCCGTCGGTTTATCCAAGACTGTTAGTCAACTGCTGTTGCCAACTATCGGAGCGGTCCGAGCTGTGCCATCTTTGGCATGGGTTCCACTACTACTTATTTGGATGGGCATCTACGAAGAGCCCAAAATCACCCTGGTTGCCATTGGCGCCTTCTTTCCAGTTTTCACCACCGTTGCCGCAGGACTGGCCGCGGTAGATCGCAACCTTATTGAGGTTGGAAGAACTTACGGGCTAAAGGGAGTGAAGCTGATCACCAAGGTGCTGCTTCCTGCGGCATCACCGGTTATCTTCTCGGGTCTTCGCTTGGGACTTGCCCAAGCGTGGTTATTCCTAGTTGCCGCAGAGCTGATAGCAAGCTCTATGGGCCTTGGGTTCTTGCTACTGGATAGTCAGAACACTGCCCGAACCGACATCTTGTTTATGGCGATTATCTTGCTTGCCCTTTTGGGAAAGCTCAGCGATGTCGTTATCGCAACAGTTGAAAAACGCGCACTGCGTTGGATTTAGAATCAGAAGACACCTAGGAGAAGACCATGTCAGAAAAGAAGTTCGGGTTCAAGACAAGGGCGCTCCACGCCGGTAGCGTGCCAGATCCGGTATACGGAGCCAGAGCCGTTCCGATTTACCAGACCACCTCTTTTGTGTTTGAGGACACCAAGGATGCCGCCAATCTTTTTGCATTGGAGAAGTACGGCAACATTTACTCTCGAATCGGAAACCCAACCGTTGCAGCCTTTGAAGAGAGAGTTGCAAGCCTTGAAGGAGGCATCGGTGCGGTCGCGACCGCAAGCGGGCAGTCTGCTGAATTCATAACCTTCGCAGCCCTTTGCGGTGCTGGCGATCACATTGTTAGCTCCTCTCGCCTTTACGGCGGAACCGTGACACAGATAACGGTTACCTTGAAGCGCTTTGGAATTGAAAGCACCTTTGTCGATTCCTCAAATCCAAAGGATTTTGAAGCCGCAATCAAGCCAAACACCAAACTGATTTTCACCGAGTCAATCGCAAACCCTTCAACAGCGATTGCTGATATTGAAGGCCTGGCAGAAGTTGCTCACCGCAATGGAATCCCACTGGTCGTTGACTCCACTACAGCGTCCCCATATTTGGTAAGACCAATTGAACACGGTGCGGACATTGTGATTCACTCTGCAACCAAGTTCTTGGGTGGCCATGGAACAACCCTCGGCGGCGTAGTGGTTGATGCCGGAACCTTCCAATGGGACAACGGCAAGTTCCCATTCATGACCGAGCCGGTAGCTGCCTATGGCGATTTGGAATGGTGGGGCAACTTCGGAGAATTTGGATTCCTGACCAAACTGCGCAGTGAGCAGCTTCGCGATATCGGCCCGTCACTATCTCCAATGGCGGCATTCCAGCTGCTTCAGGGAATCGAGACTCTGCCGCAGCGAATGAAGGACCACGTCTCAAACGCCAAGGCGGTTGCCGAGTGGCTGGATTCCGATAAGCGCGTAAGTTGGATTTCTTACTCGGGCCTCAAGTCTCACCCGGATCACAAGCTAGCCAAAAAGTATGCACCCGAAGGTCCTGGCGCGGTGTTCTCCTTCGGAGTCGAAGGTGGCCGCAAGGCAAGCGAGAAGCTAATCAATAACGTTCAATTGATCAGCCATCTAGCCAACATCGGCGACGCTAAGAGCCTGATCATTCACCCAGCCTCAACCCTGTATCGCCAGTTGGGACCTGACCAGCTGGCAGCGGCTGGAGTGCCGGAGGATCTGATTCGCATCAGCGTAGGAATCGAAGATATCGAAGACATTCTTTGGGATCTAGACCAGGCGCTTGAGGCCGCTACTGGGAGGTCTCGATGAGCTACCAAGAACCAACTGCCAAACAGCGTCTAGAGATTCTGCAAACCTCCAAGGTGGTCGCAATGGTTGGAGTTTCCTCCAACCGTTCAAGGGCGAGCTATTTCGTGGCCAGCTACCTAAAAGGCGGCGAGTACTACAAGGTCTACTACGTCAACCCAATGATTGACTCCTTGTTTGACGAAAAGGTCTACAACTCACTGGCCGACCTTCCAGAGACGCCAGACATCGTTGACGTCTTCAGAAAAGCATCTGATACCCCTGGCATTCTGGACGAAGCAATAGCCGTGGGTGCAAAGACCATTTGGCTTCAGCTGGGAGTTTCCAACGATGAGGTAAGTGCACGCGGTGCCGCTGCCGGACTGAACGTAGTTATGAATCGCTGCCTCAAGATTGAGCATGCTCGATTCCATGGCGGATTACACCTCGCGGGCTTCAACACCGGCGTGATTAGTTCTAGAAGATCTTTGAAGTGACTAGAGCTCCTGAGCTAATCGGTGACACCTGGTTTGGAACCGAAAACCGCGCAATCAGCATCACTGATTTCAAAGGTCGCTTTCTACTGCTTGATTTTTGGACACTCTGCTGCGTTAACTGTCATCACGTGCTCGCTGAGCTTCGACCGATTGAAGAGAAATTCAAAGACGTGCTTACGGTTGTCGGGGTTCACTCACCGAAGTTTGAGCACGAGAAACTTCCTGAATCTGTCGCAGCGGCTATCGATAGGCACGAGATCCACCACCCGGTTCTAAATGACCCAAACATGACGACATGGCAGGCTTACGGAGTTCGAGCCTGGCCAACCCTGGTGCTGGTTGATCCAACTGGCGAAATAACCGCAACCTTTTCTGGTGAGGGTCACGCGCACGCCATCGAGGCTCTGCTAGACAAATTAGTTCCGGAATTTGAAGCCACCGGAGAATTGACTCGCGGTGCTGGTATTTATAAGGCCCCAGCCCCAAGTTCACTTGCCTTGAAACAACCGGGAAAGATCGTGGCGGTTCCAGCGAATTACCAGCAATTTCTTGGGGGAGCTGAGCTCCTGGTCAGCAATAGCGGGGCTCACAACCTAGTTGGCCTCACCGCCGCGAACCTGACAAAACCAACAATCACTATTGGTCAAGGCTTACGAGGGTCGGACGATGGCAGCTTTGAATCTGCCAGCTTCGCTGAGCCATACGGGGCAGTGTTTTTAGATTCTCAACTTGCTAGCCAAGTTGGTGCGCACCTTTTGGTTGCCGATACCGCCAATCATCTGATTCGAGCAATCAACCTAGAAACCAAGACGGTTTTCACAATCGCAGGCACCGGTGAGCAGTGGATGCAGGCTGATGCAACCTCTGGTCCAGCTTTAGAGGTAAACATTTCAACCCCTTGGGACATAGAACTACTTGATGGCTATTTGCTTATTGCGATGGCTGGAGAGCACAGGATCTGGAAATACGATCTACAAAATAAGACTCTCGGCATCTTTGCTGGCACAACCAATGAAGGGCTAGTTGACGGAGATCTTGCGCAGGCTTGGTTTGCCCAGCCCTCTGCTCTGGTTCAGTCTAAGATCAATCCCGGCAAGATTTGGATCATCGACGCTGAGACTTCTGCCCTTCGAGCGGCCGAAGGTGGCAAGATCTCATCTCAGATTGGCAAGGGACTATTTGACTTTGGTCACGTTGATGGCCCTGCGGGCCAGGCATTACTTCAGCATCCACTGGGCGTTTTAGAACTCCCAGATGGCAACCTGCTAATTGCAGACACCTACAACCGTGCCATTAGAAAGTATTCACCCGCCACAAACCAAGTCACAACAATTGCCCGCGACCTCTCGGAGCCGAGCGATTTGGAGCTTGTAGAAACCGCAACCGGGCCAAAGCTTGCAATCGTGGAAACCGCTGCCAACCGAATCACACTGTTGGCGATCGAGCCTGGAGCACTGGTCCAAGGTGCAGCGATGCGAACCACAAGACCAGCCCTGGATGTTTTAGCCGGGAATCTGACCATCGATGTCACTTTCAGTGCACCTCCTGGGCAAAAGCTTGACGATCGCTATGGACCATCGACCTTCCTGGTCGTCAGTTCTACCCCTAAGGAATTGCTTCTTGAGGGTGCTGGGAATTCAACTGAGCTTTCTAGACCAGTGGTGCTGAATCCAGCAATTACTGAAGGCGTTTTGCATATTGCTGCCAAAGGCGCATCCTGCGATGAGTCAGAGCTTGGTGCACAGTGTCATATCCACCAGCAGGACTGGGGAATCCCCATCAAAGTCTCCGCGACCGGATTGAGTGTCCTGGAGTTAGTTCTCTCGGGAAGTAAGGGCCAGTAGCTCCCTGCATTTATAAGAAGCTCTGTGAGGTTGTGGGATAAACTCAATACCGCCTAACTTGTAGGCATTGCCCTCGTAGCTCAGTGGATAGAGCAAGAGCCTTCTAATCTCTTGGTCGCAGGTTCGATTCCTGCCGAGGGCGCTTTTCATACTCGCATGTGTCCGCTTTGGTGCTATAAATGAGAGCATGCGCAAACTATTGGGCCTCACCCGCTATGCGGTTATCGTCCCAGCGATTGCTTCCATCATCGGAGCACTGTTGCTGATGCTTCGTGGCTCAGTCGCCATGATTCAGGTGGTTTATGACACCGTCGTGAACCAGGCCTACCTCAAGGACACCATCGTCGAGGTTCTAACCGCAGTAGATGCAATCCTGCTGGGAACAGTTCTGCTGGTTATTGGATATGGCCTCTACGAGCTGTTTGTCGATGCTGACATTGAGGTTCCGGCCTGGTTGCAGGTTAGGGACCTCGATGACCTCAAATCGAAGCTGATCGGCGTCGTCGTAGCGATTATTGCAGTGGTTTTTGTCGGAATATTCGTTGACGCCAAGCGTGGTGCCGATGTCATCTCGTACGGGGTTGGCGCTGGAGCTCTAGTTGCTGGTCTTGCGCTCTTTGCCTACGCCACAAAAAAGCAGAGTAAGAACTCCGACGACAAAGGCTAGTTTCTAGCGAGAGCGTTGGCGATTGCGGTTAGCATTTGCTGGCCTTGCAGGCTTCGCAGTTCGCTCCTGGTTAGCACCTTGAACACTAGGTCTCACTGATTTTGGCTGAGCTTGTCCAGCCTGCTTTAGGGCACGCTTGCGCTGAGCATTGCGACCGTTAGAGGTCCCGCCACCACCTTGAGGCTGAGGCGCTTCTGCGACCGGCTTGACGTAAGGGGCAACTTCGCCAATAAGGGCGACAACTTCATCGGACTTCGCGCTAACGCGCATCGGGACCATGTTGATCTTTGCCATTCTCAGTAGGTCTGTGACGTCCTTGCGCTGCTCAGGCAGAGTAATCGTCACCACATCGCCCTCGGCACCTGCGCGAGCAGTTCTGCCGGAGCGGTGAAGATAAGCCTTGTGCTCGGCTGGTGGGTCAACATGGACAACCAGGTCAACAAAGTCAACGTGCACGCCTCGAGCTGCCACGTCGGTAGCAACCAAGACCTTCACTTTGCCCTCGCTGAAGGCGGCTAGGTTTCGATCTCTTGCTGGCTGCGAGAGGTTTCCGTGAAGGTCAACCGCTGGGATGCCTGCCTGGGTCAAAGTTCTTGCAAGCTTCTTGGCGGTGTGCTTGGTGCGCATAAACAGAATGCGTCTTCCGGTTCCTGAGGCAAGAGCGTGGATCAGTTGCTTCTTGGACTGTGCGTCAACTGCCTCAAACACGTGGTGAGTCATCTGAGCAACAGGAGAGTTCACCTCATCAACCGAGTGCATGACCTGGTTGGAAAGAAACTTGTCCACGAGCTTGTTCACGCCGTTGTCCAAAGTTGCCGAGAACAATAGGCGCTGGCCGCCCGTTGGGGTGGCGTTCAGGATTCTTGTGACACCAGGCAAAAAGCCTAGGTCTGCCATGTGGTCAGCTTCATCCAAAACAGTGACCTCAATGGCGTCGAGTTTTAGAAAACCCTGGGCCATTAGGTCTTCAACGCGACCTGGGGTGGCAACGATGATTTCCACGCCGGCCCTGAGAGCCTGAACCTGGCGCTGTTGAGAGATTCCACCAAAGATCGTGGTGACTCTAAGGTTCATTGCCTCAGCGAGTGGCTGCAGGGTCTGGGTGATCTGAGTAGCAAGCTCTCTAGTCGGCGCAAGCACCAAGCCGCGAGGCTTGCGCTCTGCGTTCGCACGCTTTCCAGCAAGCCTTACGACCATTGGGATGCTGAAGGCAAGGGTCTTGCCCGACCCGGTCTTACCACGACCTAGAACGTCTCTGCCGGCAAGAGTGTCAGGCAAAGTGTCTACCTGGATTGGGAATGGTGAGTCGATGCCCTGGGCGCTAAGCACCGCAGCAATAGCTTCGGGCACGCCAAGATCGATAAATGATTTTTGAGACATAAGTTTTGTAATTGCTTTCACTCGATGGCAAATGCATCGATTTGTTGGACGAGCCTTTTGGCTCGAAATGGCGTACGCATCACTTGATGCATTCGTTCGCCGAAGGAAGAGAGAATCCACAGAATGTGGAAAAGCGTTCTACGACGCAATGTTGCGGTTTCCCGCTCATTACCTAAAGCCTAGTCGAGCGGGCCTTTTTCCGAAGGTTTATTTTTCCGGGCTCGGCTTCCATGCCAACCGGCTAGTGAACTAATGCCTCATAAAGCATGTAGAGACCCAGGAGCGTGAGTGCAAGTCCACCAATGCCACGGAAGGTCGCAAGTCGCTGGTGGGAACTGGCAAGCCAGCTTCTTGCCTGTCCGGCAGCAATTGCATAGACCGAGTCGGAGAGGACACCAATAACGCTAAAAATGACTCCCAGCAGCAACATTTGGATGACTGGATTACCTAGTTCTGGGGAAGTGAATGAAGGCAGCGCTGCGATGAAGAACACAAAAGTCTTGGCATTTGTGATGCCCACCACAAAAGATTGTCGAACCACCGTCGAGGCGGTGCTAGTCTCTGCCTCCACATCGAGATCAAAGTCGGCACGAGAGAGGATGGCTTTGACTCCGAGGTAAATGATCATCCCCGCACCAAAAACCCGAATTGCCAAAAACACCAGCTCAGACTGCTGAATAGCCACTCCAAGTCCCAGTGAAATCACAACTATCTGGATGCCAACGCCGAAGGCATTGCCCAAAACGCTCATCAGTGCCGCTTTGGTGCCCAAGATAAGCGCTCTACCAATTGTGAACAGCACGCCGGGCCCTGGCACCACGATGATTACCAATGCCAGCACTAAGAAAGCAGTGAGGTTGGATGTGCTGGGAAGCATGGCTAGATTGCGGCTGCTAGCGCGATTTCAACCATGTTCCTAAAACCACTCTCGCGCTCTTCCGAGGAGGTCGAGGCAGAGCCATCCATTAGGTCGGAAACGGTCAGAATTGAAAGAGCTTTTCTTCCGAATCGTGCGGCCAAGGTGTACAGCTGGCTGGTTTCCATCTCAAGTGCCAAAATCCCGAGCTTCTTCCACTGCTCAAGAGAATCAGTTTCGTCATAGAAGAGATCGCCCGATACGACACCGCCGACGTGGAAGTCGATTCCCATGGTTCTCGCCTTGGCAACTGCCTTTTCAAGTAGTTGATAATCAGCGATGGGGGAGAAGTCGAGTCCGTTAGTTGCTCGGCGATTGATAGCTGAGTCGGTTGAGGCTGCCATCGCAATTACAACATCGCGCAGTTTGGTAGGTGGTAACCCACCAGAGGTACCAACGCGGATTGCGGTTTGAACCCCATAGTCGTGGAACAGCTCGTAAGCGTAGATGCCAATCGAAGGTGCACCCATTCCGGTGCCCTGCACCGAGATGCGCTTGCCTTGATAAAGGCCTGTATAGCCAAACATGTTGCGAACGCTTGAGTAGAGAGATGCATTCTCAAGCAGGTTCTCGGCAATCCACTTAGCCCGAAGCGGGTCCCCGGGAAGCAAAATAATCTCCGCTATTTCTCCCGGCTTTGCTGAGATATGGGTGCTCATGTGAGCTCGAACTGCCCGCCCTCGATCTGACCCTGCTTGCGGTACAGATCGAGTTTCTGGCGGGTGTCTTGAATATCTAGGTTTCGCATGGTGAGCTGGCCGATTCGATCAGCTGGTCCAAAGGCGGAGTCCTCGGTGCGCTCCATCGAAAGCTTCTCTGGGTGATAGCTAAAGTTCTCACCCTCGGTGGAAACAATCGTGTAGTCATCGCCGCGACGAAGTCGCAGGGTCACCGAGCCGTTGATGGCGCTGGCAACCCACTTGGTTAAAGATTCGCGGAGCATGAGGGTCTGCGGGTCAAGCCAGCGGCCCTCGTAAAGCAATCTGCCCATGCGACGACCCTCAGCGTGGTAGTTCGCGATGGTGTCCTCGTTGTGGATTGCGCTCATTAGACGCTCATAGGCAATGTGAATCAGCGCCATACCCGGCGCTTCGTAGATACCGCGACTTTTGGCTTCGATGATTCGGTTCTCAATCTGGTCGCTCATGCCCAGCCCGTGACGGCCACCAATAGCATTTGCCTCCATGATTACCGCTGCCGCAGAATCCAGCTTCTTGCCGTTGATAGCAACTGGGCGACCTTGCGAGAAGGTGATCTTTACATCTTCGGTCTTGATCTCAACACTTGGGTCCCAAAACTTCACACCCATGATCGGTTCCACGATCTCAAACGAGGTATCCAGGAACTCAAGGGACTTTGCCTCGTGAGTGGCACCAAGCATGTTGGCATCGGTTGAGTAAGCCTTTTCTTTGCTGGCGCGGTAGGGGAGCTTTCGCTCCTGCAACCACTCGCTCATTTCGTGGCGACCACCAAGTTCAGATACAAAGTCAGTATCTAGCCAAGGCTTGTAGATCTTTAAGTTTGGGTTTGCCAATAGGCCGTAGCGGTAGAAACGCTCGATGTCATTGCCCTTATAGGTAGAGCCATCGCCCCAAATCTCGACGCCGTCTTCGCGCATTGCGCGAACCAAAAGAGTTCCGGTTACAACTCGTCCCAACGGGGTGGTGTTGAAGTAAACCTTGCCACCGGTGCGAATGTGGAAAGCACCGCATGCAATGGCCGCAAGACCTTCTTCAGCCAGAGACTCTCGGCAGTCAACCAATCGCCCAGCCTCAGCACCGTACTCAGTTGCGCGAGACGGAATCGAGTCGATGTCGTCCTCGTCATACTGACCCAGGTTGGCGGTGTAGGCGTAAGGAATTGCACCTTTTTCGCGCATCCACGCGACCGCGACAGAGGTGTCGAGACCGCCAGAAAATGCGATGCCGACCTTTTGACCAACTGGTAGAGAAGCTAGAACCTTAGACACAGGCTCTAGGGTAACGGAAAAACCGACCGTTACGCCCTAGCCATTGCACTTCGAAGGGTATCCAGACCTAGACCACCAAGGTTCAGTGCGGTCTTGTGGAACTCCTTGATGTCATAGCTTGCGCCCTTGCGAGCGGCGTAGTCATCGCGAATCTGCTCCCAAATGCGCTGTCCGACCTTGTAGCTCGGGGCCTGTGCTGGCCAGCCGAAGTACCTGGTGACCTCAAAGCGCACGAACTCTGGGCTCATGTTTACGTTGCTGCGCATAAAGGCAAGTGCGTAGTCAAAGTCCCAAACCCCGGTGCCCTCTAGGTTCTGCTTGCCAAGGTGAACACCGATGTCAAGCACCACGCGAGCAGCGCGCATACGCTGACCATCTAGCATGCCCAGGCGATCCGCAGGGTTTGATAGGAAGCCAAGTTCCTCCATCAAGCGCTCTGCATACAGTGCCCAGCCCTCACCGTGACCAGAAGTCCAGGAGGAGAGCCTGCGCCAAGCGTTTAGGGTGTCGCGAATATAGGTAGCCTGTGCGACCTGCAGGTGGTGACCTGGAACACCCTCGTGGTAAACGGTGGTGGTTTCACGCCAGGTGTCAAACTCGGTAACGCCAACCGGTACCGACCACCACATTCTGCCCGGGCGGGAGAAGTCGTCGGAAGGACCGGTGTAGTAAATGCCACCGTGCTGCGTTGGAGCAATCATGCACTCGAGCTTCTTGATTGGATCTGCAATCTCAAAGTGAGTGCCAGATAGCTTGGCAATGGCTTCATCGCTGAGCTTCTGCATCCACTTCTGAAGCGCATCGGTGCCGTGCAGCTTGGTGCTCGGGTCGTTCTCGAGGTGCTTTACCGCCTCGGCAACCGATGCGCCGGGCAGGATCTCGTTTGCAACCGCAGTCTGCTCTGCGACCACGCGGGCTAGTTCTTGCTTGCCCCACTCGTAGGTCTCGTCTAGGTCAACCGTTGCCCCTAGGAAGCGACGGCTAAGAATCTGGTAGCGCTCGCGTCCGATGGCGTCCGGGGAGGTGCTTCGAGGCAGCAGCCCCTTTAGGTAGTCACCAAATTCCGCATAGCCTGCGGTTGCTGACACGGCAGCCTCGGCTAGCTGCTTCTTCAGGGACTCAGGAAGCTCACCGTTTTCTGCCTTGGCGTTTTTTGCGAAGGTGTGGAAAAAGCCATCCGGGTTGGTGATCTGCTCAGCCTGCTTGATTACCTCGGTGAGCTGGCGGGCTGCTGGCGCATCATTGCGCTTAGCTCCCTCTTCTAGGCTGCGGGCATAGCCACGAAGTGACTCGCCAACCTTGGACATCCTTGATGCCAAGTTCTCCCAGTCCTCAATAGTTGAAGTAGGGGAGATGTCAAAGACGTCACGAACACCCTGCGCAGCAGATGCGATGTTATTCAGGCTGCGGAAAGCTAGGCCCGAGTCATAGGTAGCGATCTCGCCTTTGAGTGAGAAAAGCATGGCCTCTTTGGTAACCATGTCAATGTCGTCTGCCGGGGTTAGTGCTTCAAGCTTGGCAATTACCGCCTTGATGTCGGTTTGCTCTTGAGCTAGGGCTTCTGGAGAGTAATCATCCATGTCTCCCTCGCCACCTGGGTAGCCGATAGATGTGGCGAACGATGGATAGGCGGCCGCTTCGTCCTTGACTAATTGGTTGGCAAGCTGGTCGATCTGAGTTTCTAAACGCTTCATTGCGGAGTCCTTTCAACCCCCCAATGTTGCCATACTTTTTAGTCCTTGAGAACCTTGAAGGTGGCAAGGGTTCGATCATCCACAAATGCGATTCGAGTGCCGGAATCACGTGCGTCCAAAAGGGCGTTCATCGCGCTCTGCGTGATTCGCTCGCCGGGGGATAGCACTGGAACACCTGGAGGGTATGGGCAGATCAGCTCTGCGCTGACTCGACCAACCGCATCTTCTGCAGACACCACCTCGTATGGGGCAAAAAATGCCTCACGAGGAGTGATGACAACCTCAGGTTCAATTGCGAACGCTGCTGCAATCTTGATTGGCCTAGGTGCCCCGCGGTACTTCTCCACCAGGGCAATAATTCGAGTAACCAGTGTCTCAATGCGCTCTGGGGTGTCGGCAAGGGTAATCATCGGAATTATCACGTCTTTGTTTGCCATCTCAAGGTCAATGTTTGCGGCAAGTAAATCTGCCTCCACCAAATTGCCATCCGCTCCAGTTTCACTAAGCAGGATGACCATCTTTAGCGGATCGATGTATTCGCCATCGATAACTGGAATGCCGGCAGCGCGCAGAGCTTGTCTTCCCCTCGCGGTTGCCTCAATCACCGGTGCCAAAAGCTCATGGCCGTGGCGTTGCATCAGGGCACGTGCTGCATCAATCGAGGCCAGGATTCGGCCCGACATCGAGGTGGTCTGGGTGGAATCAAATGTCTTATTCAGCCTTGAAAGGTCAACAAAGTCACCTTTTGCGAGCACGAAAGAGGCTTGTGAATAGCTAGGGAGCGTCTTGTGAGCGCTGGTGACGACAATGTCGGCACCTTCATCCAGCGGGTTCTTAGGCAAATCCGGGTGGAAGCCAAAGTGAGCTGCCCAGGCAGCATCAACCACCAGTGGAATACCAAAATCGTGACAGGCAGCCGAAAGTCTTGGGATATTCGACATGGTTCCGACATAGCTCGGTTCCCCAATAAGGACAGCTTTGGCATCTTGGTGCTCTTCCAACGTCTCGCGCAGGCGCGTGGAACGCAGGTACTCTGGGAGTCCAGTTGCTGGGTTTATCTCGGGTCTTACCCAAACAGGGACTACTCCGGCGTAAACCATGCCGACCAAAACTGATTTGTGCAGGGTTCTGGAAACAATGACCTTGTCGCCGGGACCAGCAACAGCCATCACGGCCGCGTGATTGGTTCCGGTAGATCCGTTCACGCCGAATCGGCAAAGGTCTGCCCCCCAAAGTTTCGCCGCCAGTGCCTCTGCCTCCAGAATCAACGAGGGGCTAATGCGATTTGGGTGATTGCCTGGGAGCACCGGAATATCGCCGTCTACAACGGGTCCCGTAAGATCTGTTCGGCCTTTGTGGCCTGGGATTTGGAAAGAATATCTCTCGGATGTGATGTCTCTAATCCACGCGTCTAGCAATGGTGCGGAGCTTCTAAGCCCCATTGGGTCATTTGGATCTAGCAGTGTGGCTGCGCCAAAAGCGTGCTCGGACAATCACACTCACTTTCAAAATCAATCAAAGCCAAAAGATTACGGCAATTATGTTTTGAGGGACACAAAGTTCCGGTGAATTTTTCTAGCGGGCTTTCCAAAGCTGAGGTGCAAAACGCTTAAGAACATAACCCTCAAGTAGTTCAACCAGGTTGTATAGCAAAATCGAGACCACGGTGATAACCACCACGTAAGCCCAAACCTCGTTGGTTTTTGCCCTTCCAACCGCAGAAATGATTCCGTAGCCGATACCGGTGCCGGTGGCTAGCCACTCCACCAATAGTGCTCCGGTGATGGCTCCTGGAACCGAAATTTTCACCGCAGCGAAGAACGATGGTAGCGAGGACGGAAAAGCCACGTAGCGAAGCGCTGCCAGCTTGTTTGCCCCATAAACCGTTGCGACATCCACCATGGCGCTCGATGCGCTTCGAAGACCAAAGACGATGTTCACAAGTGCTGGAAACAGCACCACAATTGCACCCATAACAGCGACGGTGGCCTGCTCGCGGCCGAAGATAAGAATCAAGATCGGTGCCATGGCAATCAGCGGAACGCTTCTAAGCAGCATCGCAATGGGCATTAGTGCCTGCTCCAACGACTTAGACATAGTGAATATCGCTGACACCAGAGTTGCAAAAAACAAGCCAAATGCGAACCCAATAGTTGCGTCATAGAGGGTTTGTCCCAGTGCAGTCCAGACCAGGGTTTGGTTTTCTGCGGCATCTTCTTCGATGAACATCCAGTTAAAAACTTCGAGTGGCCCTTTGCCAATGTATGGCGTGACATCCAAAGCCCAGAGTGCAAAGACCCAGAGCAAGACCACAACACCGAGCGAGATGCTGGTGTTGATGGCTGATGAGTAAACAACCTTGAGAGTTTCCCGATTGGCTTGGCGCCTGACCTTCGAGCGAAGCGCTATCAAGGATTTGTCAGAGGCATCTTCCAACTTGAAGTTCATCGCACACCCGCCTTAGCCCAAGGCGTTAGCCACTTGCCAATCTGACCAAAAAGGGCGTAGCCAGCTCCGGCAATCAATCCAGATACCAGTGCCACACCCCAGACCCTGGCAATCTCCAAACTCTGCTGAGCATTGACCATTGCAGGACCAAATCCCAGGTCTGGGCCACCGACGTACTCACCGAGGATCGCTCCCAAAAAGGCTGCCGGAGCTGCGATCTTGAAGGCTGCGAAGATCGATGGCAAGGCGGAAAGTAGCTGCACCTTCACAAGGCGCTGCCAAGCACCTCCGCCGTATGCGGTGACAACATCGAGCATGCGCCTATCGGTTTGCTTAACGCCCGTTAGAGCGCCAACCATGGTCGTAAAGAAAACTGAAAGAGCAGCCAAAACAATTGCTGCACCAGCAGGCTCCCCAGAGTCAGGTGCTCCAACAACCAAGCGGACAATCGGTCCGATAGCGACAATTGGGATGCAGTAGGTAATAACCGCAATCTGAGTGGTTAGGTTTTCAAGCTTCGGAACAATTAGAGCAATCGCTGCAAATGCCAGCGCCAGCAAGTTGCCCCATAGAAAACCAATTGCTGCTTCGGTCAGGGTCACCGAAGCATTCCGCCAGTAGAACTCAAAGCCATCCGCAAACAACTGCTCAATAACCGCGGGAGGAGTGGGAATCGCGCCACCGGATCCATCCGGGCGGCGACCAACCGATGCAAAAACTGTGATGGCGCTCAGCCACCAAAGACCAACTGTTGCGCTAACACCGATTGTTGCGGTTGCCCAGGAGGGGAGTCGCTTATTGCCGTTGGTTACTAAAAGCTCAGTCATCGTGTGGAACGACTCCACCGGCACCGAACAGTAGGTCAGAGGCGCGGTCGTGCAATGCGTGGAATTCCGGTGTGCGCATCATTTCGGGGGTGCGAGGCCTTGGGAGGTTGACATCAATGATTTCCTTGATGCGGCCGGGCCTCGGGCTCATAACAGCAACCTGGTCACTTAGGAAGATTGCCTCGGAAATACCGTGGGTAACCATCAAAGTGGTTGCCGGCTTCTCGGTCCAAATTCGCAAAAGCTCAAGGTTTAGGCGCTGCCTGGTCATATCGTCAAGTGCGCCAAATGGCTCATCGAGTAGTAGCACAGATGGCTGAACCACCAATGCGCGGGCGATTGAGACTCGCTGTCTCATGCCGCCGGAGAGCTGAGCGGGCTTAGCATCCTCAAAGCCCTGAAGGCCAACGAGTTTGATTAGGTCTTTGATCAACTCTTCGTCTGGGGCGACTCTTGCAAGTTCAAATGGCAACCGGATGTTTTGCGAAACCGAACGCCAAGGCATCAGGGCCGAATCCTGAAATGCGATACCGAGGCGGTGATCGCGACGAAGTTCTTGAGGTTCCATGCCGTCAACCGTCACGGTTCCAGCACTCGGGGTTTCTAGCCCAGCGAGGATTCGCAAAATTGTTGACTTACCGCAGCCGGATGGGCCAAGCAGTGACAAAAAGCTTCCCTTATCGGAATGCAAGGTGGTGTCCTGCAGTGCGGTGATGGATTGGTTTCCAAGCTGGAAGGTCTTGGATAGTCCGGAAATGGTAATGCCGCTGCCCAGAACGGAATCGTCCTGGGCAGCGGCATTAGTTGAACTCATAAGGTACGAGATTAGTCCAGAAGTTCTGGGTGCTCTGCGTAAACCTCAGCAAGTAGTGACATGTCGAACAACTGAGCTGCAGTGATGTTGTAGCCAGCTGCTTTCAAGGTGTCGATGTTCTGCTGCTGAAGTGCCTCGGAGATGGTGAATAGACCGTTTGCACGAGTCTCATCAGTCACAACCAGTAGATCGTTCTGGGCAGAAGACTGCTGCTGCTCTTTACCGATGTCTAGACCGAGGTCCTTGCCGTAAATATCAACTGCTAGTCGCGCACCCTCGTTAGGGTCAGCGATGGCGTCCTTCCAACCCTTGATGGTTGCGTATAGGAAAGCCTTTAGCGCTTCACGGTTGTTGTCGATCGAGTCCTGAGTCACAACAAACGCCTCGGCAACAAACGGAAGACCGTTGTCAGCGAATAGCAAGTTGGTTACCTCAAAGCCCTGGTTCGCAACGGTGATTGACTCGTTGGTCACGTATGCCAAGAAGCCGTCAACCTCGCCGTTTACCAGTGGTGATGGATCGTACTCAACTGGAACCTTGGTTACCTGAGATGCGTCGATGCCATTTGCCGCTAGAAGTGCGTCAAACAAAGTCTCGTTTCCACCGGCCTGAACACCAATTCGCTTACCAATAAGGTCCTGAGCAGTCTTGATGTTGGCGCCGTCCTTCAGGGACAGGATGGTGAAAGGGTTCTTCTGATAGGTGGCACCAATGATCTTTAGTGGTGCGCCCTCTTCCAAGATGACCGGGGTGATTGCAACTGCGTCACTTAGACCAACAAGCGCATCGCCAGCTAGCACAACCGCGGTGGTAGCGGTAGGACCTGCGATGAAGTTGACCTCGGAGAAGCCGGCCTCGGTGTAGTAGCCCTTGCTGTCGGCGAAGTACTCGCCAGCAAATTCGGCATTCTTAATCCAGCTGAACTGAACGTCTAGCTTGCCAAAATCGGACTCGGTTGCGCTCTCGGTTGCTGCGCAACCAGATAGTGCTACGGATGCAACCGCTGCGGTTGCTACCAGCGCGAAAATGCGCTTGCGGAGTGAAGTAAATGCCATTGGGTGTAGGTGCCTCTCGGGTAGGGGAAATCAGTCGAAGAACATCCGACCACATCTTTGTTTCCGTTTTATTAAACCAGTTAACAACTAAAAAGCCGGTTGCTGCTGCGTGATGCAGTGAATTCCACCACCACGTTTAAATAACTCTTTGGCATCAACCAGCACAATTTCTCGCCCGGGATAGATGTCGCGCAGCATTGCCTGCGCCTCTTTGTCACGCTGATCTTCAAATGCACCGAGTAAAACAGCGCCATTCAGCACGTAGTGATTGATGTAGCTGTAATCCACAAAACCTTCAACATCGCGAAGTGTGTCGGGGGCTGGAATGGATAGAACTTCAATTCCGGCGCGGATAAAAGTCTCACGAACCTCGGAGGAAACTAGGTAGTCCGGGTGATTTTGATTTTTCTGATCGTGGTAGAGCACTCGGCCATCGGGGGCAAAGCACGCCACGATGTCGACGTGACCCTGGGTTCCAAATTCCTCATAGTCACGAGTTAGTCCCCGCTTTAGCCAAATCGCTTTGCTGGTTCCGAGCTTTTGGTGGATCTCTTGCTCAACCTGATCCTTGGACCAGTTTGGGTTTCTACCTTTTCCAAGCTGCACGGTTTCAGTGAGCAAGACAGTGCCATCGCCGGAGATGTGGATTCCACCACCTTCGTTTACCAGCTCGGAGTCGATTTGGGTGGCTCCAGATTCTTGGGCAATCGCGCTTGCGAGTTTGGAGTCTTTGCCAAACTCCGCCCAACCTTGGGCGCCCCAACCGTTGAAGACCCAGTTCACCGCACCTAATTTGCCATTTTCTACAACGAAGGTTGGACCGGTATCTCGCATCCAGGCATCATCGATTGGAATCGGCATTAGTTCGATTTGGCCGGAGAGGTATTTCTTAGCGATTGATTCATCGCCTGGGTTTACCACCACGGTTACTTTTTCAAACTCGCTCGCCTGATTGGCAACATTTGCCCAGGTGGATCTTGCGGCTTCGTGCTCGTCCTCAGTGTCACCGAGAGTGTAGCCGGAGGTGGGGAAAGCTAGCCAGGTGCGCTCGTGCTTTTCCCATTCGGCTGGCATTTTCCAGGTCATTTGCTCAGCCCCGGAATCCCACCGTTTACGCCCTTGCCGCCCTCGGTGCGCTCGTTGATGCGAGGAGCGGTTAGTGGGGCGTAGGTGTCGGGTCTGCGGGTGCCAAAAAATGGAAACAGTTCTAGCCAGTCGCGGCGTTGGTCAAGATCCAGATCCGCAACCAATACCTCATCGCCCTCTCTGGCAGCCTGAGCCAAGATGCGACCGTAAGGATCGACGATGAAGCTCGAACCGTAAAAGTTGAGAATTCCCTCATTGCCCCATCGGTTTGGCACCACGATGAAAAGCCCGTTCGCGATGGCGTGTCCGACGATGGTCTGACGCCACAGCGGCTCGGTGTCGAATTCTGGATGGTCTGGTTCCGAACCAATCGCGGTTGGGTAGCAAAGGATGTCTGCTCCGGCAAGTCCATAGGCGCGAGCAACCTCCGGGAACCACTCGTCCCAACAGGTTGGAAGGCCGAGCGTAGGAGCGCCGGGAAGTTCTAACTCGTAGGTTGGATATGGGTCTTTGTTTGGGCCCTCTTGGAAGTACTTGTCCTCGAAGTAGCCTTCGGTCACCGGAATGTGAAGCTTTGGTGTTTTGCCTACTAGATGACCTTGGTCATCTATCACGATTGCCGTGTTGAGTCCTCGGCCATCTGCAAAGCCAGTGGCCTCATAGAGCGATGCGTGGATGAAGATACCTAGTTCTTTCGCAAGGGTTGAAACAAACCGGAAGGTCTCGCCACCAACCAGTGGCTCTGCGGTGTCGCTTGGAATACCGGTTGGGCACACGTCCGCTGGGTATCTAGAGAGCGTGAGCTCTGGCAGGAAAACAATCTTTGCGCCGGCATCACATGCCATTCGAATCCCGAGTTCCAGGTTTGCGCGGTGTTCGTTTTCATCACTGCGCCAGCTAACCTGCACCGCGGCAACGCGCACCACAGCGCGTTCGGGTGCTGACTTACGAGCAGGGGATGGGAGGTTATCGGCAATGGTTAGCTTCATGATTACTCCATTGAATCGAGGATCTTCACCAGATCCTCATACTTGGTCAGCGGGTTCACGATAGCAAAGCGAGTGTTTGGTTTCCCTAGGTGACTCGAGGGAACCACAAAGGCAAATTGGTCACTCAGTAGCTTCTCGGACCAAGTTTCGTATTCAGCTAAATCCCAACCGTTGCGCTCAAATACCACTACCGAGAGCTGTGGGTCTCGCACCAACTTTAGGTAACTGCGCGAGCTAATTTCCTTAGCAATCTTACGAGCCAAATCTACGTTTGCGGAAATCGCCTGGCGATAAAGCTCAACGCCGTGGCTGGCCATGGAGAACCAAAGCGGTAGGCCCCTAACCCTGCGAGTGAGATTAAAGCCGTAGTCGCTGGGGTTGAATTCTCCAGCGTGGTTTAGCACCTCAAGGTATTCACCGTGTTGCGTGTGGGCGAGGCGCGCATACTCAGGTTCGCGGTAGACCAGTGCGCAGGCATCAAATGGTGCAAAGAGCCACTTGTGCGGATCGACAATAAAGGAGTCCGCATGCTCTACGCCTTTGTAAAGATGCTTTAGCTCCGGTGCCAAAATGCCGGCCAGGCCGTAAGCGCCATCGACGTGGAACCAAAGGTCGTGCTCTTTCGCAACCTCGCTTATGCCTGCAAGATCATCGACGATTCCAAAGTTTGTGGTGCCCGCTGTGCCGACAATCGCAAATGGAGTGAGCCCCTGGGCTTTGGCTTCGATTACTGCTTGCAGGGCCGCAGTTTTTCCAAGCGATCCGCTCTCGCCTGCTTGTGCGATGACAACTTCGCAATCCATGACCTTTGCTACGGCCTTTACAGAAGAGTGCGCCTCAGAGCTGCAGACAATTGCCCAGTGCTGTTTGCCAAGTTTGGTTTTTGCCTTTTCGCGAGCGGTAACCAGGGCACTTAGGTTGCCAAGGGTTCCACCCTGCACAAACAGTCCACCGGAGCCTTCTGGCAGACCACACTCGGCAGCCAAAAAGCTCAGCACCTGGTTCTCGGCAAATACTGCTCCAGCGCCTTCTTTCCAACTACCTCCGTATATTGAGCTGGCAGAAACCACAAGGTCAAACATGGTTGAAAGCTCAGTCGGCGCAGTTGGGATAAAGGAGAGGTAATTCGGGTGGTCGGTGGAAATGGTTGCCGGGGCTAGGACATCGGCAAAGAGTTTCAAAGCTGCTTCGCCACCAAGACCCTGTTCGGTAATGGTTTGCCCTGCGAGCTCGTTTAGCTCTTCTAGTGACCTTGGCCCATCAAGCGGTGGATCGACATCTATGCGATCAGATGCGTAGTGGAATATGGCGTTTCTCACCCTCGGGCTTAGCCCAGATTGGTGCATGGCGTCTGTCACAGGTCTCCTTCGACGGTTACCTACTCTACTTAGCCAAGCGGTCCCTTGTGAAAGTGATCAAAAACGATGTTCGTTCTGGTGTTAGCAACCGATGCGTTATTCGAGAGCTGCTCGAGCACAAACTCCCTTACCTCGTCGGAGTTTCGAACCGCCACGTGAACAATGAAATCCTCGGCTCCGCCTAGGAAAAAGATCTGGATGACCTGGGGGTTATTGCGCATTTGAGCCATGAACTCACTCAGGTTAGCCCTAGCCCCTGCCCTAAGAGTTACAGAAATCAACGCCTGCAGTTGCAGTCCAAGCGCTTCAGGAGCAATCTCGGCCGTGAAAGATGTAATGACCCCGGACTGAACCAGTGACCTAACGCGGCCCAGGCAGGTGGACTGCGCTAGCCCAACCTGTTCAGCCAGTTCTGCGTTAGATATGCGCCCGTTTTGAGCCAGCAGGGCAAGGATTGAGCGGTCCAAATCATCGAGAACCGGAAAGTCCTGAATTTTCTTCGAATCCAACAATGTTTTTCCTGTCTTTTCAGAATAAATGACGTAAATAGTCTGTGGTTGTAAATCTTCTTCGATTTTACATCCTTGATATCGAATTATTAGCGAGAATCAGAGGAATCGAATCAAGGAGTCAAAGTGCTAGTTGGAGTGCCAAAAGAGATCAAGAACAACGAGAACCGCGTGGCAATGACGCCAGCTGGTGTTTTTGAACTGGTAAACCGAGGTCACCAAGTTTTGGTTGAGACTAGCGCCGGTATTGGCTCGGGCTTTTCGAATCAGGACTTCCTAGCCGTTGGCGCGAAGATCGCGGAGACTGCCAAAGAGGTTTGGGCTCAAGCCGAGATGATTGTGAAGGTCAAAGAGCCAATCGCAGCCGAGTATCCACACATGCGCAAGGGACAGGTGCTTTTCACCTACTTGCACCTAGCTGCTTCGAAAGATTGCACGGATGCAATCATCGCCAGTGGAACCACTGCGATTGCCTACGAAACTGTTCAGCTCGCTAATCGCCAGTTGCCACTACTTCAGCCAATGAGCGAAGTTGCCGGAAGGTTGTCGGCTCAGATCGGTGCCTACCAATTGATGAAGACCAACGGTGGTCCCGGTGTTCTAATGGGCGGAGTTCCAGGAACTCCTCGAGCCAAGGTGGTTGTGATCGGTGGCGGTGTAGCGGGAACCGAGGCTGCACTGGTGGCTAACGGCATGGGTGCAGATGTAACCGTTATCGACCTATCTCTTCCTCGTCTTCGCGAACTAGACGCAAGATTCAACTCCGAGGTTCAGACCAGGGTCTCTACCGCCTACGAAATTGCCGAGCAGCTGAAAGACGCCGACCTAGTGATTGGTTCGGTGTTGATCCCCGGCGAGCGCGCTCCAAAGCTGGTTACCGATGAGATGGTGAAGAAGATGAAGCCGGGTGCGGTCTTGGTTGACATCGCGATTGACCAAGGTGGCTGCTTCGAGCACTCTCGTCCGACCACGCACGATGAGCCGACCTATAAGGTTCACAACACCACTTACTACTGCGTTGCAAACATGCCAGGTGCCGTTCCTGCGACCGCCACCAGAGCGCTAACCAATGCGACTTTGCCATACGTGTTAGCACTTGCTTCAAAGGGTTGGAAAAAAGCGCTTAGGGACGATGCAGCGTTGGCACTTGGGCTGAATGCCCACGAGGGATTGGTTACTAACGCGGGTGTTTCCCAGGCGTTCCCGGAGCTTGCCACCGCAACTATTGAGTCGGTTATCGCCTAGTTCTTTTTGCGTCCGCGAATCCATAGGAAGACCACGATTCCCACGGTTCCAAGAATCAGTACCCAAAGGGCGATAGTTCGCTCTTGAGCGATCGCTTCACAGGATGTCCAACCCGGCTGCTGCGCACTCGGTGTGCAGGTGGTTGGATCGAAAAAGCCAATGGCCCAAGCCAAAATCCCGACCCCGGTAATGGTGGCCAGCATGGCTAGGGAGTTATTGCGCAAAGACGTTAGCTTTGGACTTGCTTAGACATCTCGGCTCGAACCTCGTCCATGTTGAGATCCTTCACCTTGCCGATTAGGTCGGCAAGCGCAGGCGCAGGCAGTGCACCGGCCTGATTGAACAGCAAGATTCCGTCGCGAAAGATCATCAGAGTTGGGATTGAGGAGATACCCACCATGCCGGCAAGTTCCTGCTGGGCTTCGGTGTCAACCTTGCCGAAACGGATCTCGGGGTTCTGATCGGAAGCATCTTCGAAGATTGGGCCAAACATGCGGCACGGGCCGCACCACTCTGCCCAGAAATCGACAATTGTGATGCCTTCTTCTTTGATGGTGGTCTCAAAAGACTCAAGGGTTAGTTCCATAGTTGCCATGATTTACTCAACTACTTTCTCGCTTGATTGCTTCCGCGCGGTCTGTGCGATCAAAATTCCAATGACGACCACGATACCGCCCAGCGCCTGGGTCAGGGTAATCAGTTCTCCCAACCAAGCCAGTGCAAAACCAAAGGCCAAAATCGTCTCGCTGGTGGCGATGATTCCCACCACGGTTGCACTTAGGTGCCTGAGGGCTAAATAGCTAAATGCCATTGGCACGAAGCTGCCAAGTACTCCAAGCCAGATCAAAGCCCCCCACATCGGAACCTCCATTCCGGCAAGGTTCCCGGTTAGATCAAGGCTTGAGGAGACGATTGCAAGGTCGAAGCTGCCAAAATTGCTCAGCGGTAAGAAGAACAGCGTCGCGAAGAACATTCCGTAGGCGAGGACGACGTTGGTGGGTAGCACTCGCTGGATTCGCTCACCGGTAATGAAGTAAATCGTTAGCGAGATGGCAGCAGCGAAAGCCAACAGCATTCCGTAAGGGTCGAGCTGGGTGTCCCAGATCTGAGCGACAACTGCAAGGCCACCGATTACCAAAGCGGCACCGAGCCAAACAACCTTGCTGACTTTTTCCTTGAATAAAACCAGCGCAACAATTGGCACCCACAGCACCGCGGTGTACTCAATCAGAAGTGCGATGCCAACCGGCAGGCGAACTAGAGACAACGAATATGTGTACTGCAGCATGCCAACACCAATCACACCCAAGACAAACAGCTTTGGCAGCATCTTTGGCTTTACAAGAAGTTCTTTCCGATTGGAGATCAATGCCCAGCTCAGTGCTAGCACCAAGGAAAACAGCGAACGAATGAACACAACTTGCTCAGCATTGATGCCGGCTTCGATGATGACTTTGGTGGTTGAGGCGTTTAGGCCAAACAAGATTGCGGCGATAAGTGCAAAGATCACGCCAAGGGTTGGGTGTTTTTGAGACAATTAGGCTTCTGCCATACCTTCCAGATTTGTGAGACCAATTTGGAATCACAATCGATAACTGAAAGTTTAGATAGCTATGACTGAATTCGTGCTCGCTGGCGGTTGCTTTTGGTGCCTTGACTCCGCTTACTCGCAATTTCGTGGCATCGAGGATGTCACCTGTGGTTACACGGGCGGCAAAAACCCAAACCCAACCTACGAGCAGGTCTGCGATGGCAACACTGGTCACGCCGAGGTGGTGTCGGTTCGTTTCGACGAGAGCGTGATCTCCTCCAGCGACATTCTGGATATCTTCTTTACCCTGCACGACCCAACGCAGCTAAACCGCCAGGGCCATGACATCGGCACCCAGTATCGCTCGGCGATGTATTACGCAGATGATGCCCAGAAGGATCTTTTTACTCAAGCGATTGAGCGCGCCAAAGAAATTTGGGGTGGGGGAATCGTGACTGAAGTGACGCAACTTCCAGAGTTTTTTGACGCTGAGCCTTATCACCAGGATTTCTTCGCGAAGAACCCGAACCAGGGTTACTGCGTTGCCGTGGTGGCGCCAAAGGTAAGCAAGGTGCGCTCAAAGTTCACTCACCTACTCAAGTAGACCCGAGTTATCCACAGATATTGATTGCCTACTTACGACCTAGGTCTTAGGTCCGCAAACTTTCCTTACAACTCAAGGAAAGGAATTCAATGTCAGACACAATTACGCTTCGCGGCCTGGTCGCAACCACTCCACGGCACATCACAACCGAAAGTGGCCTGGAGGTAACTTCTTTTCGGCTGGCTTCAACCACCCGGAAACTCGATACCGAGACCGGTGTTTGGGTGGACTCCGATGTCAACTGGTTCACAATCAGCTCCTTTCGTCAGCTCGCCGCTAACGTTTCGCAATCAATATCTAAAGGCGAGCGCATCGTGGTCTCTGGACGCCTAAAGGTTCGAGACTGGGACAACGGTGAGAGATCCGGAACCAGCGTTGAGGTTGAGGCATCCGCTATCGGGCATGACCTCACCTTTGGAACTTCCTCATTTGAGAGACGCTCGCTGGTTGTCGCCGAACCCGAAGATGAAGAAGAAGCCGAGCTCGAACCGGAACTTCAAACGGCATAAGGCTTGACCCGAGACCCAACCCCCCATTTGCTCGCTCGGGTCAGCAAAACCCTCTTTACCAAAGCTCTCGGATAAACTATCCAGTGCATGCGGCAAAGAGGGTTTTTGCCGTCTATCCCAAGGACTCCTAATGGCTGAATTTATTTATCAGATGATCAAGGCGCGCAAGGCGCATGGCGACAAGGTCATCCTCGACGATGTCACCCTTGCTTTCTACCCGGGAGCCAAGATCGGTGTCGTCGGACCAAACGGTTCTGGTAAGTCTTCTGTTCTAAAGATCATGGCTGGCATGGATATTCCGTCCAACGGTGAGGCACGCCTAAGCCAAGGCTTCACCGTCGGCATTTTGATGCAGGAGCCTCCTCTGAATGAGGAGAAGACCGTTTTGGGAAACGTCGAAGAAGCTGTTGCGGAACTCAAGGGCAAGATCGACCGCTTCAACGAGATTTCGGCAGAACTGGCAAATCCAGACGCCGACTATGACACTTTGTTGTCCGAGATGGGAACGCTGCAGGAGCAGATTGACGCCGCTGACGGCTGGGATTTGGATAACCAGTTAGAGCAGGCAATGGATGCACTTCGCTGCCCTCCAGGAGATGAGTCAGTAACCCACCTCTCCGGTGGTGAGCGCCGACGCGTTGCGCTTTGCAAGCTGTTGCTGCAGAAGCCAGACCTGTTGCTCTTGGATGAGCCAACCAACCACCTTGACGCCGAGAGCGTGCTTTGGTTGGAGCAGCACCTAGCTAAGTACCCGGGCGCGGTATTGGCAGTTACTCACGATAGATACTTCTTGGACAATGTCGCCGAGTGGATCTTGGAGCTTGACCGCGGTCGTGCCTATCCATACGAGGGTAACTACTCGACTTACCTTGAGAAAAAAGCCGAGCGTTTGGATGTTGCCGGCAAGAAAGACGCCAAGCTAGCAAAGCGTTTGCAGGATGAACTCGAGTGGGTTCGCTCCACCCCAAAGGCCAAGCAGACCAAGTCCAAGGCTCGTCTTGCTCGCTATGAGGAGATGGCTGCTGAGGCAGATAAGACTCGCAAGTTGGACTTCGAAGAGATCCAGATTCCACCTGGACCTCGTCTTGGAAACATCGTTATTGAAGCTGAAAAGATTGCCAAGGGATTTGACGGCAGGCCACTGTTTTCGGACCTGAGCTTCACACTGCCACGAAACGGCATCGTCGGAATCATCGGTCCAAACGGTGTTGGTAAGTCGACTCTGTTTAAGTGCATCACCGGTTTGCACGAACTAGATTCTGGAAAGCTGAAAATTGGTGAGACGGTGGCGATTAGCTACGTTGACCAGTCTCGTGAGGGTATCGACCCAAACAAGTCGCTCTGGGAAGTAGTTTCCGGAGGATTGGACTACATCCAGGTTGGCCAGGTTGAGATGCCATCCCGTGCCTACGTTGCAGCCTTTGGATTTAAAGGTGCTGACCAGCAAAAGAAGGCAGGGGTACTCTCCGGTGGTGAGCGTAACCGTTTGAACCTCGCTTTGACTTTGAAGCAGGGTGGAAACCTATTGCTTTTGGATGAGCCAACTAACGACCTCGACGTCGAGACCCTGTCCTCATTGGAAAATGCTTTGCTTGAGTTCCCAGGTTGCGCCGTTGTGATTACCCACGATCGTTGGTTCCTAGACCGAGTCGCGACTCACATCTTGGCCTACGAGGGCACTGACGAGAAGCCAGACCAGTGGTATTGGTTCGAAGGAAACTTCGATTCTTACGAAGAGAACAAAGTTTCGAGGCTTGGAGCGGATGCAGCTAAACCACATCGCTCCACCTACCGTCGCCTAACTCGCGACTAGGAAACCTCTGGAATCCTGATCATTCCCTCTTGCGCAACCGAAGCGATCAGGCGACCTTCACGGTCGAAGATCTTTCCCTGAGATAAACCTCGTCCATTTTGCGCGCTTGGTGAGTCTTGAACATAGAGCAGCCAGTCGTCGACTCGAGCAGGTCTGTGAAACCACATTGCGTGGTCAAGACTTGCCGAGGCGAGACCTGGGTGGGCCCAGCTAAGGCCATGACGTCGAAGAATCGATTCCAAGATGCTGTAGTCGCTCGCATACGCCAGTGCGGCGGCCTGCAACTGAGGGTCAGCAGGAAGTTTTGAGAGAGCTTTAAACCAAATCAACTGCTCGGCTAGGTGCTCTTTGGCAGGTTGAAGGTAAAGCGGCTCACTGGCGTGGCGAAGATCAAAGGGCCTGGCTTTGGACCAGTAGTTGGTTGCAGGGTGATCAATTGCTCCAAGCAGGTCTGCTGCGGAGGGTAATTGCTCCGGGGGAGTCACGCCTTCTGGCATAGTGCTCTGGTGCTCGACTCCGGGGCCTTCGTCTTGAAATGAGGCGATCATGGAAAAGATGGGCTGGCCATCCTGAAGAGCATGGACTCTTCTAGCGCTAAAGCTTCTTCCATCTCGAAGCACCTCTACTGAGAAAGCGATTTCCTTCTGGATATCTCCCGGTCTTAGAAAGTAAGAGTGCAGACTGTGCGGGGCTCTTCCCTCGACCATGGTCCGCATTGCGGCAACCAACGCTTGCGCTAGCACTTGGCCACCGAAGACTCTCCCGTGTGGCATCCACTGAGTGCGGCCAACAAACTCGGTCGCGCTTTTTCGCTGGATGTCTAGAACATCAATGAGATCAGCAACTGGATCGGAGGGGATTTTTGGTTCTTGCATTGTGGCCTCGATTCGTTAGCTAGTTTAGAGAGCGTCATGTCAGCCAAAATTGCATTCTCAGAGTCCGCCGATCTCTCGGACCTTAAATCTTTCTTGGAGCGAGCGAAGAGACTTGACGACTCTGGGATTGTCAAGTTCAAGGCCGCCGGCGATGTATTGGCTGTCTATGTCTCTCCAATTTTCTCGGGATCGCTTCTGGGTGGCGGAACCACGGTGCTGGGTCTTAGAACCCTGCGACTTCGAAGCGAATATCAAATTGACGCAAATTTTGAAATAGCGGCAATTCTGGACCGCTTGGCAAAGCCAACTGTCTTTTTGACCTCTGCCCTAGAACTTCCAGCTGCGACCGTGAAAGTGCCGTGGGCCGGCATCACGCCCCCGCGCGATGGTTGGGAAAGGGTCGCAAGTATCTCGCAAGCTCAGCTGTCCGAGGTAGCAAAACTAGGTATTGCTGAGGTCGCAAGCTTGCTACCGGAGAGCATCGGTAGCTCGATAGCTTCCAAGGTTCGTCAGGAAGTTTGGGGGAGGCTCATCGCCGCCGAGACCCCGTATCCGGCCGGGGCGGCTTTCGCTATGGCCGGCTTGGGCTTTTTGACTCCAGACGAGCAGATAGCGGTCTTTCAGGCACCTGGCTGGTTGCGATTGAGTAGTGAAAACGGTCACGTGTTGTGCCGATTTGGATCGACGACTTAATCCTCGAAAGTGTTCAACATGGCATGCGCAGCACGCTCTAAGTAATCCCATAGTTCTGCGTGATCTAGGGGTGAAAGCTCCAACTGATCAACCGCTGCCCTCATGTGCCCAAGCCAAGCATTTTTGGCCGCTGGATTGATCTTGAACTGAGAGTGCCGCATGCGAAGTCTTGGGTGACCACGTTCTTGCTGGTAGGTGTCAGGTCCGCCCCAGTACTGCTCCAAGAAAAGCTTCAATCGACGTTCAGCCGGACCTAAGTCCTCTTCCGGGTACATCGGCTTGAGAATCGGATCTTGAGCAACACCTTGGTAAAACAGCTTTGCTAATTTGGCGAAGGTCTGCTCTCCGCCGAATTGTTCGTAACGAGTGCTATCCACGCTTTTGGCTGGCGTTTCCGACCTTGAGAATTTCACCGTTTCGCACGTACCAGAGCGTGCCATCGGCGTCTCTTACCCGAGTAACTCGCAGCTCAACCGCTTCGATTACGCCAACCACACCATCTAGGTTCACGGTGTCACCAACGCCGTACTGGTCTTCGAAAACGATGAAGATTCCGCTGATCACGTCTTTCACAAGGGCTTGACCACCAAAACCAAGTGCTGCTCCCAAAATGGTCGTCACGGCAATAAGTGCTCCGGTGTCGACACCTAACTCGCTAAGTATCATCACCAAGGTGGTGATGGCAATTGCCCAGGTCGCAAAGTTATTGCTGATTGAAGCAATAGTTGCCGAGCGAGAAACTAAACGCTGTTCGCTGGTGACTCCGCCCTTTTCTGCCTTGTTTCGAAGTTTGTTTACCACTCGATTTGCCAGCACCTTGAGTATTACTCGCAAGGTAATGGCGATTGCCAGAATTACGACAATTCGAATCACCAGCTGGATGACCTCTGGAACCTCAAACCACTGCATGATTTACCTAGTCGGCCTTCTGGGCAGACAGTGCTCGCTCAACCTCGGCCAGGTTCTCCACCAGGATTCGACGAAGTGCTGGCTTCTCTCTAACCGCAGGCGAGTCAATAAGTTCTCTGGTCGAAGCCGCAAGTTCCTCTGAGGCGAGTTTTAGAGGGTAGAGGTTGATCAGCAGGTATTCGGCAATCTTGTAGCTGAAGCGATCCCAGATTCCAACCGCTGCCTCGTGGTAGCGCTTGGAGAATGGAGCAATCAAGTTCAGATCGGTTACGCGCTGGAACCCAAGGGATGCTGCCTGCACCAAAGTGTTTGAGTATTCCTTGGTTTCAACTAGTAGCTTCCAAGTTGCTTCCTTGTTGGCTGGGGTTGGAATTGCTGCTCTGGCACCGGCGGCAAAACGCTGGCCGTTGGCGGTGTTATCGCGCGCAAGCTCTGCAGCAATCTCACTCTCTCCGAATACCCCGTTCATAACCAAACCGGTAGTGAGCTCCCAACGAACATCCTGATCAACGGTGAAACCAGCAAGCTGGTTCTTTCCGCTGAGGAGATCATGCATCCACTGCTGCTGGCGAGCGCTTCTTGCGAATATCGGCAAGAACTTGACGAACTGCAGCTGTGAGTCAGAACCAGCTTTTGCCTTGGTTGCAAGATAAATCAGCCCATCCGCAATTCGCTCAAGCGCTTGAGGTCTGGTGCCGATAGGAATGTATAGATTTCCGTTGGTAACCAGCTGACGCAAAATGGTCTGGATGGTAGTCGACTCGCTTTCAGTCTCAACGTGAGCAAAAACGAGTTCGATGAAATCGCTACTCGATGTTTCAGCATCACGGGCAGCATCACAGGCTGCTGTCCATACCAACGCCCTAGCCATCGGGTCTTCAATGCGGGACACGTTAGCCATCGCAGTTTGGTTGGATAGCGAATCCAGACGAATCTTCGCGTATGCGAGGTCCTTGTCATTGACAAGCACTAGGTCAGGTCGCTTGGTTCCGATCAGCCCAGCAATGGAGGTCGAAGGACCATCGATCTCGGTCTCTAGGTAGTGAGAGCGCTTCAGCACTCCATCTTCAAGATTGAAATAGCCAATGCCCAAACGGTGAGGGCGAAGAGTTGGCTGCGAAGCGATAGCGGTCTGTGTTACCTCGAACTTGGTAATCACTCCGTTTTCATCATGCTCGATGACCGGCTTGAGAGTGTTTACACCGGCGGTCTCAAGCCAGAGCTTGGACCAGCTGGTTAGATCTCGGCCCGACTCGCGCTCTAGCTCCACCAACAGGTCGTTCAGTTCGGTGTTTTTCCACTGGTGCTTCTGGAAGTAACTTCCGACTCCACGCAGGAATGGCTCCTGACCTACCCAGGCGACAAGCTGCTTTAGAACAGAAGCCCCCTTTGCGTAGGTAATGCCATCGAAGTTGACCTGCACATCCTCCAGGTCATTGATGGTCGCAACGATTGGGTGGGTGGAAGGTAGTTGGTCCTGACGGTATGCCCAGTTCTTCTCAAGTGCTGCGAAGGTGATCCAGGTGTTTTTCCACTCGGTGGCCTCTGCAACAGCCAGGGTCGAGGCGTACTCCGCAAATGATTCGTTTAGCCATAGGTCGTTCCACCATTTCATGGTGACCAGGTCGCCAAACCACATGTGTGCTAGTTCGTGCAGGATCGTGATTACTCGGCGCTCGCGGACAGCATCCGTTACTGCAGAGCGGAAAACGTAGTTCTCGGTAAAGGTGACAGCGCCAGCGTTCTCCATGGCACCGGCATTGAAGTCTGGAACCCAGAGCTGGTCGTACTTCTCAAATGGGTATGGGAAGGCAAATGCCTTCTCGAAGTATTCGAAACCCTCTTTGGTCTTCTCAAAGATGTACTCAGGGTCCATGTATTGCGCAAGCGATCCTCGGCAGAACACGCCAAGCGGGATGGACTTGCCATTTAGCGAGGTGAGTTGATCGCGCCACACTGAGTAGGGACCAGCGATAAGCGCGGTGATGTAACTGGAGATTCTTGGGGTTGGAGAAAATCTCCACTCCGAGCTCTTGCCATCAAGAGCAATTGGCTCAGGGGTAGGGGAGTTAGAAATTACCTGCCAGTTTGATGGCGCGGTCACGTGGAATTCGAAGGTGGCCTTGAGGTCTGGCTGCTCAAAAACAGGGAACATGCGGCGAGAGTCTGGAACCTCGAACTGGGTGTAGAGGTAGACCTCACCGTCAACCGGGTCGACAAAGCGGTGAAGCCCCTCACCGGTTTTGGAATAGATGCCTTTGGCAACAATTCTCAGGGTGTTGTGGCTAGCGAGATTTGGAACGCTGATGCGGATTCCATCGGAGTGGGATGCCACATCCAGCGACACGCCGTTTAGCTCAATCAGCGAAACCGAATCTGTAATCGCGTCAACAAAGATCTCAGATCCCGGCTTACTGCAGCTGAACACAATGGTGGTGTCAGAGTCAAAAGTCTTGTCGTCCTTCGTGACATCTAGCTTAACCAAATAGCTTTCGGTGGCAATGATGGATGCGCGATTTTGAGCTTCAACGCGAGTTAGGTTTTCGCCGGGCATGTTCTCTCCTGTAAAGAGTCTGTTTCACGTAAGCCTACGGCGAATAACTTAGGGATAATTGAACATGTTCCAATTTGTAACCGCCGCAAGCACCAATCCAGCAGACTCGATTCTGCTGACTGAAATTGGTGCGGCGTTGCTGGTGCTTGGAATAGTTGCGTTTATTGCTAACCGTTTGAAATTCTCAGTCGTTCCGCTCTACCTTTTGATCGGCCTAGCCATCGGCGAGGGCGGCATTGTCCCGATGAGCGTGAGTGAGGAATTTCTCAGTACCGGCTCTCAAATCGGAGCCATCATGTTGCTTTTGTTGCTCGGTCTGGAATACAGCGCATATGACCTTTCAAAGGCCTTCAAAGAGCGCAAGGGTGCTGGCTTGATTGACTTTTTAGCCAACTCAATACCGGGCTTTGTGCTTGGAATACTTATGGGCTGGGGAGTGGCCGGAGCGTTGGCTCTGGCTGGCATAACCTACGTATCCTCCTCTGGTATCGCAGCACAGCTGATCAAAGAAATGGGTTGGCGACGATCTGAGGTCGCTAAGCGAGCAAATGGAATTCTGGTCTTTGAGGATCTGGCGCTGGCTCCCTACCTACCACTTCTGACGTCTGTGGTGCTTGGGGTTGGAGTTTGGAGCGGCTTGGTTTCGGTCGCGCTCGCCTTGGCAATCACGGGGCTTGTGATTCTTATCAGCTTCAAGGGCTCTAGCAAGCTGGTAAAAATTCTTGACCCGAGTGAGCCCGGTGGATTGTTGCTCACGGTCTTTGGTGCGGCGCTATTGGCCGCTGGATTGGCAGATTTGGTTGGTTTTTCCGGCGTGGTGGCAGCGTTCTTGATTGGGTTGCTACTCACCGGTGAGGTTGCCGAAACCGCACGTGCTCGACTTAGTCCTATTCGAGACATCTTTGCGGCAATTTTCTTCTTGTTCTTTGGTATCACTACCGACCCTGCGCAACTGCCTGCCGTTTTGCCACTGGCGATTTTGCTGGCAGTTATAGGCATTGCAGGAAAGTATCTGGTTGGCTGGTGGATCACAAAAGACTTGTCAGACAGGCTCAGCACCTGGCGAGCCACCGGCTTTTTGATCGCCAGGGGAGAGTTCTCGATGGTCATCGCAGCTCTGGCAGCTCCAATCGTGCTCCAGGTTGAGCTGCAAGCACTTACACTAGCGTATGTGATCATCACGGCCTTTGCGGCTTCGGTGGTGCTGAGATTTACCCGCAGTAGTCTGGAAAAACGATGAAGCGCAAACTTTGGTTATTGGCCTTTTTGGGACCGGTTCTTTATTCGGCATGGGTCTATTGGCTCTCATCCGCAGGTTTGCTTCCAGAAGTCATCGCTACCCACTGGGGCGCATCAGGGAAAGCAGATGGTTTTGCCTCGGTTTCTGAACACCTAATTTGGTCAAATGCTGCGCTTTTGCTAGGTAGCGCAATGGTTGCAGTCTCGGGACTTTTGCCCAAGATACACCCGGCTATGCGAAGGCTACTGCTTGGGCTGACCGGCTACTTCGCACTGTTCATCTACGGTCTAATGATTTACGTAATTGCCGCTCAGATTGGTCTAACCGATGCAAGTTCGGTGCGACTCGGGCTCGAGATCCTCTGGTTCATACTCCCGGTTTTGCTCCTAACTCCGATGATGCTTTCGATGCCTAAGGTCTCACTATCCGACAAGCTCAGCATCCAGCTTTGGGGCATAACCTTCCTGGGATTGGACTATAAAGAAATCGCCCAAATAAAAGCTTCCGAGGTAAAACCTTCGCAGTTTGGCGGACTCGGGATTCGATTTGCTAAGGGAATAGTTGCATTTATCCCATCTAAAGGCCCGGCTATTGAGATCACCACTAAAGCCGGCGAGGTAATCTTGGTTCGTAGCAATCAGGTGGAAAACCTAATAGCTGCAATAACTCCGAAGATCTAGGAGCGTCATGCGCATTCACATCGCGACCGACCACGCCGGCATGGAGCTGAGCGCGTTTTTGGTGACCGAACTTTCTTCCCTCGGGCACACCCTTATCGATCACGGACCAAAGGTCTATGACGCACTTGATGACTACCCAGGATTCTGTATTGCTGCTGCGCAGGCGGTAGTTGCGGATCAATTAGCTGGCGTTGATGCCCTGGGCATTGTGCTTGGCGGATCCGGCAATGGCGAGCAGATCGCAGCAAATAAGGTCAAAGGCGTGAGGGCAGCGTTGATTTGGAATGTTGACACCGCCGCATTGGCCCGTGATCACAACGATGCAAATGTTTGCGCGCTGGGTGCTCGTCAACACAGCCAGCAAGAGGTGCTGGAACTGGTAAAGATTTTCATCGGCAAGGACTTTTCAAACGACGAGCGTCATGTTCGCCGCATTGGCAAAATTGCTAGCTTCGAACAAACTGGCGAGATCGTTTACTAACTAAATGCCAGAAGGCCATACCGTTCATCGAACAGCTAACCACTTCAATAAGAAGTTTGCGAAGGCAGAAGTTTTAGTCACTTCCCCGCAGGGTAGGTTCTCCGATTCAGCCCTGATTAGTGGAACCAAATTGGTTAGCGCTAAAGCAATCGGCAAGCAGCTGTTTCTATTTTTTGAACCCGCAATCCTGCGCATTCACCTCGGCATCTATGGCAAGTGGCAATTCAAGGAGTTTGAGGATCTGCCAGAACCAAAAGGTCAGGTTCGAGCAAGGTTCATAAACGGCAATCAGCTCGCTGACTTACGCGGTCCAACCGCATGCGACCTACTGTCTTTAGAGCAATACCAGCAGGTGCTAGATCGCCTAGGTCCTGACCCGCTTGACCCTAATTCTGACAAGCAGCGTTTTGTGGACAAGGTCGGCAAATCCTCGGTAACTATCGGTCAGCTTTTAATGGACCAGTCGGTGATCTCAGGGATTGGCAACGTTTATCGAGCGGAGCTGCTGTTCCGTGCAAACCTAAATCCCCACACTCCAGGGAAGTTAGTGCGCAAGGAGATAGTGGACGCAATCTGGGAGGATGCGGTCACTTTGATGCCGCTGGGGGTCAAAACCGGCTACATGCTCACACGCGAAGGTTTTTTGACCGCGAAGACCAAAAAGATAGATCGCTATTACCTCTACAAGCGTGAAGGTTTACCCTGCCGTGAGTGTGGAAATGCGATTTCGATTGAGATTTTGGCGACCCGAAAACTCTATTTTTGCAGTCGCTGCCAGCCTTGATTTGGAGCGAGTGACGGGAATCGAACCCGCGTAATCAGTTTGGAAGACTGAGGCTCTACCATTGAGCTACACTCGCGAAGCGTTGGACGCGACACCATTCTATGGGGTAGAGTGTTCCAGTTCGCAACTCAAGGGTTGCAACGCCCCCGGGATGTAGCGCAACTTGGTAGCGCACCTGTTTTGGGTACAGGGGGTTGCAGGTTCAAATCCTGTCATCCCGACCACGTAGGTAAGTACTATCGATTAATTCATGGAGACAAAGTGAAGACCACTGTTGAGCGCCTTACCCCAACTCGCGTAAAGCTGACCATTACCGTTGACGCCGCTGGCTTCAAGCCAGCCTTGCAAAAGGCCTACGAGACCGTGTCTTCCCAGGTAAACATCCCTGGTTTCCGCAAGGGCAAGGTTCCTGCAACCATCCTGGATCAGCGCGTTGGCAAGGATGCCATCATCGCTCAGGCGGTAAACGACGGTCTAGATGACTTCTACCGTGAGGCTTTGATCCAAGAGAACCTAAAGCCACTTTCCACCCCACAGGCTGACATCAAGAGCGCCCCAAACGCTAAAGAGCCAACCAATGAGCTAGTTGTTGAGCTAGAGGTTGAGGTTCGCCCAGAGTTCAAGCTTCCTGAGTACAAGGGTTTGAAGATCAAGGTTGACGCAGTCAAGATCGCAAAGATGGACATCGAGTCTGAACTTGATGCCCTGCGCGCACGTTTTGGAACCCTGAAGACCGTTGACCGTCCAGCCAAGAACGGCGACTTCACTTCTATCGATCTAACCGCTTCGATCGGTGGAGCCGAGATTGACACCGCTAAGGACATCTCTTACGAGATCGGTTCCGGTCAGCTACTAGATGGCATCGATGAGGCTCTTGAGACTCTGACCGCAGGCGAGACCACCACCTTCCGCTCCAAGCTAGTTGGTGGCGATCAGGCCGGCAGCGAAGCTGAGGTAACCGTGACCCTGAACGCCGTCAAGGAGAGCGAACTTCCTAAGGCAGATGACGCATTTGCTCAGTTGGCCAGCGAGTTTGACACCATTGCGGAGCTCAAGGACGACATCGAGAAGAAGCTTGAGCAGAACTTTGTTCGCAAGCAGATTCTTCAGGCGCGCGACCAGATTGTTGACCAGTTGGTCGAGAAGGCAAAGATTCCAGTATCGGATGAGGCCGTAAAGCGCGAGGTTGATTCTCACTTGGAAAACGAAGGCAAGGCGATGGATGACCCTCACCGTGTCGAGGTTATCGAGGAGACTGAGAAGAACTTCCGCGTTCAGCTGCTGCTAGATGCAGTTGTCGAGGCTGAGGCAATCAAGGTCGAGGACCAGGAACTAATCGAGTACCTTGCGATGCAGAGCCGCAACTACGGCATGGATCCAAACGAATTCATCAAGCAGGTCGCAAACGCTGGACAGGTTCCAATGTTTGTTGACGAGCTATCTCGCCGTAAGGCAGTAGATGCTTTGGTGGCTCACGCAGAGATTACCGACGCCAAGGGAAACAAGGTCTCGGTCGAAGGCTAACGCCGACGGCGAACATGCCGAGTTTTTTAGAAAACCAAAGCTATCTTTGTTTCTCGATAGCTAAGGAGTTGCAATGGCACAGCCACAAACTGTAAGTCACGGTGTTTTTGACAGATTGCTCAAGGACCGTATCGTTTGGCTTGGCAGCGAAGTTCGAGATGACATGGCGAACGAGATTTGCGCAAAGATCCTGCTGCTAGCTGCAGAAGATGCCGAAAAGGACATCTTCCTCTACATCAACTCCCCAGGTGGCTCTATCACCGCCGGCATGGCCATCTACGACACCATGCAGTACGTGCCAAATGACATCGTGACCGTGGGTATCGGCATGTGCGCATCGATGGGTCAGTTCCTACTTTCCTCTGGAACCAAGGGCAAGCGATACGCCACCCCAAATACCAGAGTTTTGTTGCACCAACCAAGCGGTGGCTTCGGCGGAACCGCATCAGACATTCAGACTCAGGCCGAGTTGATCATGTCAATGAAGCGTCAGCTGGCTGCTATTACCGCCGCCCAGACAGGCAAGACCGTTGATGAGGTAATGCTCGACGGTGACCGTGACCGCTGGTTTACCGCCGAAGAAGCCTTGGAATACGGCTTTATCGACCAGATTCAAGAGTTTGCAAACCGCTCAACGGGTGTAGGAAAGGCCTAAAGATGACTTATCTAGAATCAGCCGCAGGTCGCATTCCGATGCCACAGTCGCGCTACATCCTTCCGGAATTTGAAGAGCGCACCGCCTATGGGTTTAAGCGTCACAACCCATACACCAAGTTGTTTGAGGACCGAATTGTCTTTCTTGGCGTGCAGGTTGACGACGCATCTGCAGATGACATCATGGCTCAGCTACTGGTTTTGGAATCTCAAGATCCAGACCGCGATATCACCATGTACATCAACTCTCCAGGTGGATCCTTCACCGCGCTAACCGCGATTTACGACACCATGCAGTACATCAAGCCTCAGATTCAGACCGTTTGCCTGGGCCAAGCAGCTTCTGCTGCAGCCGTATTGCTGGCCGCGGGAGCTAAGGGCAAGCGCCTAGCGCTTCCTAACGCCCGTGTCTTGATTCACCAGCCAGCTGCCGGTGGCGGTGGCTCTGGTCAGGCGTCAGATATCGAGATTCAGGCAAGAGAAATCATGCGCATGCGTGAGTGGCTGGAGGAAACTTTGGCCAAGCACTCCGGTCAAGATATTTCCAAGATAAACAAGGACATCGAGCGTGACAAGATTCTTACCGCTCAGGAAGCGTTGGAATACGGTCTAATCGACCAGGTCCTAACCTCACGCAAGGGCTAGAAACTAGCCCAGCCTCCAGCAAAAAGTCTCTAACCCGATATAGGGTTTTTACATGACATTGAGCGAGACCAGCGAACTGCTGAAGTGCACCTTCTGCGGTAAGAGCCAACGCCAGGTGCGAAAGCTTATTGCCGGTCCGGCGTCGGTTTACATTTGCGATGAGTGCGTTGAACTCTGCAATGAGATCGTTGAGGAGGAACTTGGTACTCAAGCCAAGGAATCCACCGAATCACTGGATCTTCCAAACCCGCGCGAAATCAAAGCCTTTTTGGATGAGTATGTCATCGGCCAGGACAACGCAAAAAAGCAGTTAGCGGTTGCGGTTTACAACCACTACAAGAGAATTCGCGCCACTGGCACCCTGACCCGCGGCGGCAAGAGCCACGATGATATCGAAATCGCAAAGTCGAACATTTTGCTAATGGGGCCAACCGGCTGTGGCAAGACTTATCTGGCTCAGACCCTTGCTAAGCGCCTAAATGTCCCGTTCGCTGTCGCGGACGCCACCGCATTGACCGAGGCTGGCTACGTGGGTGAGGATGTCGAGAACATCCTGCTGAAGCTCTTGCAAGCTGCAGACTACGACCCCAAAAAGGCTGAGACCGGCATCATCTACATCGATGAGATCGACAAGATTTCCCGCAAGGCTGAAAACCCATCTATCACCAGGGATGTCTCCGGTGAGGGTGTCCAGCAGGCACTGCTAAAGATTCTCGAGGGCACGATTGCCTCTGTTCCTCCCCAGGGTGGTCGTAAGCACCCGCAGCAAGAGTTCATCCAGATCGACACCACCAATGTGCTATTCATTGTGGCAGGTGCCTTCGCAGGTCTTGAGACCATCGTTGGTGAGCGAACTGGCAAAAAGGGAATCGGTTTTGGTTCTCCGCTGAAGGAAAAGAGCGACAATCAAGATGTCTTCAAGCAGGTTCAGCCTGAGGATCTTAGAAAGTTCGGACTGATTCCGGAGTTCATTGGTCGCCTACCGGTGATTGCAACCGTCGAACAGCTAGATCGAGCAGCATTGATTGCGATTTTAACCGAACCAAAGAATGCTCTTATCAAGCAGTACCAGCGCATGTTTGAGATTGATGGTTTCGAGCTGGAGTTTGAGCCGGCAGCAATCGAGAAGATTGCCGACCTAGCTGTTTCTCGCGAGACTGGCGCAAGAGGCCTTAGGGCAATTCTGGAAGAGGTCCTTGGACCAATCATGTTCGAGCTGCCTGGTTCAACCGAAAATGGCTTGGTTGTAATTACAGAGGAAATCGTCCAGAACAAGAGCATGCCTCAGGTGAAGCAGCTTCCTCAGCGTCTCAAAGACAAGACTGCCTAGGTATAAAAATCAAACTTCAATCTCAGCGGCTGGCACCGTTTGTAGCGGGAACAGTTGCTTCGATAACCGGCTCAATCGCAACCTTTGCCATTGCAATCGCAGGCCTTGCGGCAATGGGTGCTTCGAACTCTCAAATAACCACCGCACTGGCTGTGATGCTGGTCGGTTACGGAGTTATGTCGATAGCGCTTAGCGTTTGGCTAAAGATGCCGATCAGCGTGGTTTGGAGCACCCCCGGTGCAGCGTTTTTGGCGGCGAGTGCCGGCCTTGGGCTGAAATTCGAGCTAGCAGTCGGTGCCTTTATGGTGGCCAGTATTTTGGTCTTGATAACCGGGCTGTGGCCAGCACTTGGGGCGTTAGTTAGAAAAATCCCACCGCAAATTTCCGCGGCGATGCTGGCCGGTGTGATCTTCCCGTTCGTGGTTGCGACAGTCCACTCGGCAGTTGACTTTCCAGCTTTGATCATGCCGGTTGTTGTGGTGTGGTTCATAGTGAACCGCTTCCTACCGCTTTGGGCTTCTCCAATTGCCATTGGGCTTGGATTCTTGCTAATTGGATCCTCCCCGGAGGCAAGTGATGCACAGTTTGGAAGCTTCTGGCCTGAACTTGCGGTGGTCATACCGCAGTTCGAAATCGCTGCCATCATTGCGATCGGAGTCCCTTTGTATTTGATTACGATGGCGAGCCAAAACCTGCCTGGGCTGGCAATCATGTCCTCACTGGGATACCAGGTACCCGCCGGCAAAGTCTTCTCCGCCACTGGCACAGCCTCTGCGTTAACCGGATTCTTCGGTGGGTTTGGGTTGAACCTGGCTGCCATTACCGCAGCTCTAAACGCCGATGAGAATGCCGCCAAAGACCCTGCTCGCAGATGGATTGCCTCGAGCTGGGGTGGTGTGGTTTACATTTTGTTCGCGCTTTTTGCCGCCCCTTTTGCTGCTTTTGTTTTGGCAGTGCCTCGCGAACTTCTTCTTTCTCTTGCCGGTATTGCGCTCATCAATACCTTTGCTAGCGCTATCCGGGGAGCGGTTTCGGATGATGCCACCAGGCTTGCCGGGGTAGTCACTTTTGTAATCGGTGCGGCAGGCGTCACCATATTGGGTATCGGTGGAGCCTTCTGGGCGCTACTAACCGGCGTTATTGTCTGGCTTGTGGGAAAGAAAAGAGTTTTAGAGCAACCCACGACGCTTTAGTAGCGGCGTAATCTCTGGGTCGCGACCCAGTAGCTCTCTAACCAATTCCATTGAGTCGGTCTCACCACCGCGGGATAGCAGTGAATCGGCAAACTTCTGGCCATTCTTTCTACTCAAGCCACCCTGTGACTTGTACCAGTTGACGCTCTCGGCATCCAAAACCTCAGACCATATGTAGCCGTAGTATCCAGCTGAGTAGCCACCGGCGAAGATGTGGGCGAAGTAGTTCGGACGGTACCTCGTTGGCACAGCCTCGTAATCCAACCCGTAATCCTTGATCGCCGCGGCTTCAAACGCCACGATGTCATCTGGGGTCTCGGTAGCTTCGTGCATCGCAAGATCCAAGATGGCTGCCTGTAGGTAGTGCGTGGTCGCAAAGCCCTGGTTGAAGGTTTCAGTGGCCTGCAACTTGTCGATCCAATCCAGGGAGAGCTTCTCTCCGGTCTTGTGGTGGATTGCGTAGTTCTGCAACACCTCTGGCCAAAGCATCCACATCTCGTTCACCTGGGATGGGAACTCAACAAAGTCCCGCTCAACGCTGGTGCCAGAGAATCTTGGATACTTCACGTCGGAAAGCAACCCGTGCAGGGTGTGACCAAACTCATGGAACAGTGTGTTCACCTCATCCAAAGTCATAAGCGATGGGTTGCCTGTTGCTGGTTTTGGAATGTTCATGTTGTTCACAACAACCGGCAACTTACCAAGCAGGTGTGACTGGTCAACCAGGTTATTCATCCAAGCGCCACCGCGCTTGGATGGGCGCGCGTATGGGTCAAAGATGTAAAGCCCACAGCGTGAACCATCCTCGAAGTCAACCTGATAAACATTTGCATCAGGGTGGTAGGCGACAAGGTCTGGGCGTCTGGTGAACTTCAAGCCGTATAGCTGACCAGCGGCAAAGAAAACACCGTCTTCTAGAACTCGGGTCAGTTCAAAGTAAGGCTTCAGTACCGAGGTGTCGATGGAGTACTTTTCCTTGCGCTGCTGCTCGGTGTAGCGATCCCAGTCCCAAGAACGAAGATCCGACGCACCGACTTCACGCTGCATTAGTGAGGCCAATACCTCGCCTTCGGCAACGGCATTGCGCTTGGCAACCGGGGCAATCTTGCGAAGAACCTCGTGAACTCGGTCCGGGCTCTTGGCGGTTTGCTGAGTAAGAACGTACTGCGCGTAGTTGGCGAAGCCGAATAGCGCAGCCTTTTCGCGTCTGAGGTCCAAAAGTTCCTTGATTACGCTGCTGGTGTCATTCGAGTTTCCTCGAGAGCCACGGGACAGTGTGCGTTCCATTAGCTCCTGGCGAAGCTCACGATCCTCCAGGGCAGCAATCAATGGGTGTCCGGAGTAGTTCAGAAGTGGAATGATAAAGCCCGTTTTGCCACGCTCGGTAGCAGCCTGCGCAAGGCTGTCAATTTCATCCTTGGTCAAACCACCTAGGCGGGAGTCATCGCTGAGTTCAACAGCAAGGTCGTTGGTGTCGGCCAGCAGTCTCTTGTCAAACTCTGCCTCTAAAGAGCTCAAGCGCTCATTGATCTGCGCTACCCGCTTGCGAGATGCTTCGCTAAGTCCAGCCCCCGCAAAATTGAAATCCTCTAAGTACTTGCTAAGGAGGCGATTGCTGGCGGTATCGAGGCCGAGCTCTGAACGCTTTGAGTCAAGCTCTGTGATGCGGGCGTAAAGCGCTGGGTTGAGGCGAATGCTGTCCATGTGGGCTGCAAATCGAGGCGCAATTTCTGCCTCCAGCTCCTGGAGGGTCTCGTTGGTGTCGCTTGAAGACTTGTTGTAGAAGACCATCAGCATCGTGCTCAATAGCCCGCCCGAGCGCTCCATCGCCTCAAGAGTGTTCTCGAAGGTTACGGTTGGCTGGGCCAGGATTGCTGAGATTTCTTTATTGTGCTCAGCTACCGCGCGCTCAAAGGCTGACAGGTAGTGCTCGTCACGCAGGTTTGCGAAATCTGGAAGCTCGTTGTCTAGCTGGGATGGTTGCATTAGGGGATTAGTCATCCCAAAATGCTATTCCTCTGAGGCGAACTCCAAGTCGGAAAGTACCAATTCGTTGCCAATTAGCAACTTCAGGTCTGCAATCTTTCCAACTGACTTGAGGTCTTCTGCAATTAGTGAGAGTTCTTGAGCACCAGAAAGGGTTGCGGTCTTGATCTCAGCCTTCATAGAAAGCTTGGCATCGGACTTTGACTTGCGAATCTGAACTAGCGCTTCGCTGGCAACCTTCATCAATTTAGGGTCCTGGAACTTGATCTCGTTGCTATGAGGCCAAGGGCTGAGGTGCACTGAGCCCTGCTGCCACCAGCTCCAGACTTCCTCTGCAGCGAATGGGATGAAAGGTGCAAATAGCCTCACCAAAATCGCCAGTGCTTCGCGAAGTGCGATAACAGCCGAGCCAATTTCTTGAGCTGACTGACCAGAGTTGCCGTAGGCACGTTCCTTGACCAATTCCAGGTAATCGTCTGTGAAGGTCCAGAAGAAGGTTTCGGTGGTTTCTAATGCCTTGGTGTGGTCGTAGCCATCAAATGCCTTTGTGGCGCTCTCAATGACGTCTCGCAGTGCTGCCAGCATGGCCTGATCGATCGGTTCGGTAACTTCAGTAACACCACTTGGTAGTTCGAAGCTAAGTGCAAAGCGACCGGCGTTCAATAGCTTGTTGGCAAGTCTGCGACCAATCTTCATTTGGCCTTCGTCAAATGCTGCATCGGTGCCCAATCGTGCACTGGCCGCCCAGTAGCGAACCGCATCAGAGCCGTGGGTCTCCAAAAGCTCGTTTGGCACTACAACGTTGCCCTTTGACTTTGACATCTTCTTGCGATCTGGGTCGAGGATCCAACCCGAGATTGCCGCGTTCTTCCATGGCAAAACGCCGTGTTCGAGTTCGCTTCTAAGCAGGGTCGAGAACAGCCAGGTTCTAATGATGTCCTGACCCTGAGGGCGAAGATCAAATGGGAACACTTTGGCAAACTGCTCTGGCTTGGATAGCCAGCCACCGGCAAGCTGCGGGGTTAGCGATGAGGTTGCCCAGGTGTCCATGATGTCCAGCTCGCCAATAAAGCCGTGTGGCTTGCCACGCTGATCTTCACTGAATCCAGCCGGAACGTCGGAACTTGGGTCAACTGGAAGCTGCTCCAAAGTTGGAACAATGCGCTCATCGAATATCGGGCTTGCATCCTGGTCGAGCTTGTACCAAACCGGAATTGGAACTCCGAAGAATCTTTGGCGAGAGATAAGCCAGTCGCCATTTAGACCGTTGATCCAGTCCTCTAGACGCACTCGCATAAAGCTTGGGTGAAACTGAAGCTCGCGACCCTTAGAAATCAGCTGCTGAGACAGCTCCTTGTCCTTGCCGCCGTTGGTGATGTACCACTGGCGGGTTGAGACGATTTCTAGCGGCTTGTCGCCCTTTTCAAAAAACTTGACCGGGTGAGAGATTGGCTTTGCATCGCCAATCATGTCGCCTGCGGCCTTGAGTGCCTCAACCAAGATCTCCTTGGCGCTGAAGACAGTTTTTCCTGCGATCTCATCAAATAGCGCAGCACCCTTGCTCTGAGCTATTGCATCTGGGGCTTCGGACAGGATTCGACCATCAAACCCGAGCATGGCGCGGTTGGGAAGGTTTAGCTCACGCCACCAGATAACGTCGGTAACGTCACCGAAAGTACAGATCATTGCAATGCCAGAGCCCTTGTCCTTCTGAGCCAGACGGTGAGCAAGGATCGGAACCTCAACTCCAAACAGTGGAGTTCTTGCGGTTTTACCAAAAAATGGCTGGTAACGCTCATCATCTGGGTGGGCAACCAGCGCAACACAGGCCGGAATTAGCTCTGGGCGAGTCGTCTCGATGAAGATCTTGCCCTCTGGACCATCAAATCCAATGCGGTGGTATGCCCCTGGCATCTCACGGTCCTCAAGCTCCGCCTGGGCTACTGCGGTCCGGAAGGTGACATCCCAGAGGGTTGGAGCCATTGCCTGGTAGGCCTCGCCACGGGCGAGGTTGTTCAGGAAAGCTGCTTGCGAAACCTGCTGAGCCTCTTTGGAGATGGTTCGGTAGGTCTGAGCCCAATCAACCGAGATTCCTAGGTTGCGCCAGAGGTTTTCAAATGCCTTCTCGTCCTCTTCGGTTAGTCGCTCACAAAGTTCAATGAAGTTTCTTCGCGAAATTGGTAGCTGATCCGCTGCCTTTGAGCTCTTGTTGTCGCCACCCTCGTAAGGCGGAGTGAAGCTCTCCTGGTAGGGCAGTGTCGGGTCGCAGCGCACGCCGTAGTAGTTCTGAACGCGGCGTTCGGTTGGAAGACCGTTGTCATCCCAACCCATTGGATAGAAGACATCTTTTCCGAGCATTCGCTGGTAGCGAGCGATTACATCGGTGTGGGTGTAGCTAAAAACGTGACCAACGTGCAGCGATCCGGAGGCGGTTGGTGGGGGAGTATCGACAGAAAAAACATTTTCTTTAGGCGCAGCTGCATTAAACGCGAAAGTTTGATTTTGCTCCCAGCTAGGCACCCACTTGGCTTCCAGGCCGTCCACAGTGGCTTTTTCCGGGATGTTGGCAGGTCTTAGTGGTTCTGGTTTTGAAGCGTTCACTTATTTCGTCTCCGAGTTTGCAGGGCTCTAGATTAACATTGTTAAGTTCTAGAACTTCTTCGAAAGCCGTGATGTATCCAAAGCACTCTGACGGACCTGATGGTCCGCTCGCCTCTCCCTCGTTCCCAAAGGTCGAAGAGGAGGTCTTGGCATACTGGGCTAAGGACGACACCTTTCAGGCTTCGATTGACATTAGGGAAGCCGAGGACGCTCCAGAGTTTGTCTTTTTTGACGGACCTCCGTTCGCTAATGGACTTCCGCACTACGGTCACCTGCTGACCGGTTACACCAAAGACCTAGTCCCCAGATACCAGACCATGCGCGGTAATCGCGTTGAGCGCCGCTTTGGTTGGGACACTCACGGTCTTCCTGCCGAGGTTGAGGCAGAACGCCTGCTTGGCATCTCGGGTAGACCTGAGATTGAGAAGTTTGGTGTTGCCAAGTTCAATGAGTTCTGCAAGACCTCGGTGCTGAAGTACACCGAGGACTGGCGAACCTATGTCACCCGCCAAGCCCGCTGGGTCGACTTTGACAACGACTACAAGACTCTGGATACCAACTACACCGAGAGCGTGCTTTGGGCATTCAAGGAGCTCTACAAAAAGGGCTTGGTATACGAGGGCTTCAAGGTTTTGGCTTACTGCTGGAGATGTGAAACTCCACTTTCGAATCATGAATTGCGCATGGACGACGAGGTTTACAAAAACCGCCAGGACCAGTCGGTCAGCGTCACCTTCCCGGTTTCCAGCCCAGGTCACGAGCTTCATGGCGTAAATCTGGTGGCTTGGACCACCACCCCCTGGACACTGCCTACCAACTTCGCACTCGCGGTTGGTCCAAAGATTGAATACGGAGTTGCGCCCTCTAAGGATGGATCTGCACGCTACCTGATGGCAACCTCTTTGATTGGCGGCTATGCCAAGGAGCTTGGCTACGAATCCGCCGATGAGGTAAAGGCTGCTGTCACCAATACCTATCTGGGTACTGAGCTAAACGGTTTGAAGTATGAGCGTATTTTTGACTTCTACGCAAACCCTGAGCTATTTGATGTTGCTAACGCTTGGCAGGTATTGGTTGCAGATTATGTAGCCGATACCGATGGCACCGGAATTGTGCACCAGGCACCTGCCTACGGTGAGGATGACCAAAACGTTTGTCAGGCCGCCGGCATCCCAACCTACGTTTCGATCAACGAGCGCGGACAGTTCAACTCGGTAATTGCCCCGTATCAGGGACAGCATGTCTTTGATGCCAACAAGCCAATCACCCAGGACCTAAAGACCATGGGTCGCCTACTGCGTCAAGCTTCTTACGAGCACAGCTACCCGCACTGCTACCGCTGCAAGAACCCGCTGATTTACAAGGCAGTTTCCTCGTGGTTTGTTGAGACCACCAAGCTGCGCGATCGCATGCTGGAACTCAACCAAGAGATCAACTGGGTTCCTGAGCACACTAAAAACGGCAGCTTTGGTAAGTGGCTGGAGAATGTCCGCGACTGGGCAATTTCTCGAAACCGTTTCTGGGGTGCACCGATTCCAGTTTGGAAATCAGATGACCCTAACTACCCGCGTGTAGATGTTTACGGCTCGATGGAAGAACTTGAGGCCGATTTTGGTGTCCGCCCATCCGACTTCCACCGTCCGGTAATCGACGAGCTAGTTCGCCCAAACCCAGATGACCCAACCGGCAAGTCCATGATGCGCCGCGTTCCAGAGGTTTTGGACTGCTGGTTTGAATCAGGCTCTATGCCATTCGCTCAGGTGCACTACCCATTTGAGAACCAGGACTGGTTCGATTCACACTTCCCCGGTGATTTCATCGTGGAGTACGTAGGTCAAACCAGAGGCTGGTTCTACACGCTGCACGTTTTGGCTACCGCACTGTTTGATCGTCCGGCTTTCAAAAATGCCATCAGCCACGGAATTGTGCTCGGTAATGATGGCCAGAAGATGTCGAAGAGCCTGCGCAACTACCCGGATGTGAATGAAGTCTTCAACCGCGATGGTTCAGACGCGATGAGATGGTTCTTGATGTCAAGCCCGATTCTTCGCGGTGGAAACCTCTCGGTGACCGAGCAGGGTATTCGCGAGGGAGTCCGACAGGCGCTTTTGCCGCTGTGGAACACCTATTACTTCTTTGCGCTCTATGCAAATGCCGCAAACTACGAGGCATATCCTTCGACCTCTTCGTCTCAGCTGCTCGATCGCTACATCATGGCCAAGACCAGAAAACTCATTGAGGATGTTCAGAGCGATCTGGATGTCTTTGATAGCTACCAGGCATCCGCCAAGGTAAGGGATTTCGCTGAGGTGCTAACCAACTGGTATGTCCGCCGTTCAAGAGACCGCTTCTGGGAGGGTGATAAAGATGCCTTCGACACTCTCTACACAGTTCTAGAGGCCGTGCTCAGAGTCGTAGCACCACTGTTGCCACTCACCGCTGAGGAGATGTGGCGCGGATTGACCAATGGCCGCTCTGTTCACCTAGAGAGCTGGCCTGCAGCCAGCGAATTCCCAGCTGATGAGCAACTGGTTCAAGACATGGACGCCATCCGTGAGGCAGCTTCGGTTGCCCAGGCACTTCGAAAGTCAGCCGGTTTGCGAGTTCGTTTGCCTTTGAGTGACCTAACGATTGCTGCGCCAAATGCTCAGAGCCTCAGCGCCTATTCCGATCTGATTGCTGAAGAGCTAAACGTGAAGCAGGTCACGGTGGTTCAGGCATCGGACGAGGTTGCCAGCCAGTTCGGACTTCTAAAATCGCTGAGCGTGAATGCCAGAACACTTGGACCACGCGTTGGTGGGGAAGTACAGCGCATTATTCGCGAGGCTAAGGCGGGTAACTGGAATGTGCGCGGCGATCTTGTCGTGGTTGACGGCACTGAGCTATTCGAAGGTGAATTCGAGATCACCATGGTGGCAAACCAGGCTGATCTCAATCAGGCGGTTGGAATCACCTCTACCGGATTTGTTTTGCTCAACACTGTCTTGACTCCGGAACTTGAGGCTGAAGGTGCTGCACGAGACGCGATTCGACACATTCAGCAGGCCCGTAAGGATGCTGGCTTGGATGTTTCAGATCGAATCTCGTTGATGCTTCGAGTCGATGGCGGCTCATTGGGTGCCTTGAAGACTCACGCTGAATTCATTGCTAGCGAGACCCTAGCTGTGGAGTTCGATGTCGTAGCAGCCGAGGTTTCCGGAGAGCTTTCGATTGGTGATGCTGGTTTGATCGAGATTGAGTTATCGAAGAAGTGACCGCGCAGCACGATCTCGATCAGATACTTGCCGAGCTTTACGCCCGGCAACCCGAGCAGCACATTCGCCCAAGGCTTGAACCAACTGCCCGGCTTGTAGGTCTGATGGGAGACCCGCAAAGAAATTATGGGATCATCCACATCACCGGCACCAACGGCAAGACCTCTACCTCTCGAATCATCGAACGCATCCTGCGCGAGCATGGATTGCGCACCGGCAGGCTCACCAGTCCACACCTGGTGAATTTCAACGAGCGAATTGCGCTTGATGGTGACCCGGTCAGCGATGAATTGCTGGTCGATACCTACCGAGACAACAAGCCACTGATGGACTTAGTGGACCAGCAACTGATATCTGAAGGTCACCAACCGCTCACCTTCTTTGAGGCTTTCACCGCTCTTGCATTCCAGCTTTTCTCGGATGCACCGGTCGATGTCTTAGTTCTTGAGGTTGGCATGGGCGGCGAGTGGGATGCCACCAATGTTGCGGATGCTGACGTCGCCGTCTTCACGGCTATCGATCTTGACCACCAAAAATCTTTAGGCAACACCGTGGAGGAGATTGCGACCACCAAGGCTGGAATCATCAAGGAAAAGTCCCTGGTAGTTTCCAGCCCGCAGTATGCGAGCGTGATTGAGGTTCTCGAGAGCCGGTGTTCGAACCTCAAGCTCTCTGGGCGTGACTTCGAGTATGGCGATGTCATGGCTGACGGTTTTGGAACCCGGTTCTCGGTTCGAGGATTAGCTTCGGATTACCCACATGTCTGGATGCCAATTATTGGTTTCCACCAGGCGCAAAATGCCGCTACCGCAATCGCGGCGGTCGAGCTGTTCCTCGGTGAGGGTTTGCGTCCTATTGCCGATGAGGTTCTCAGAGCTGCTCTTGCTGATGCGGTATCGCCAGGCAGGTTGCAGGTCGTGTCAAAAGACCCACTGGTGGTGCTCGACGGAGCTCACAATCCAGCGGGCATGGCATCACTAACCGCTGCGATTAACGAGAGCTTCAACGCCCCAAAGACCCTTGGTTTGGTTGCGATGCTTTCAGATAAAGACCTAAGTGGCACGATTGCGGAAATGGCTAAGAGCTTTGACCAGGTGATCTGCACTCAGCCGACGTCTCCCCGAGGACTTCCTGCGGAAGAGCTGGCGGTAATTTGCGAGAATTACGGCATCGAGGTGCTCTCGATTGAGCCAAGTGTGACCGCCGCCTACAAGTTAGCGAATAGGCTTGCAGCAGAGGAAAAGGCAGCCTTGTTTGTGACGGGTTCGCTTTACCTAATTGGTGACGTCTTGAAATACATTCAGGACCAGAGATTGGATGAGGACGATGAGGAATAGGTCTTCAAAACAGACGCTGGCTTCTATTGTTTTGGCTTTCGAGTCATTTGTCGCTTTCTTTGCAACCCTCGCCGCTTTTGGCCTGAAGGTAGCTGACGCACCGTTGGTCTGGGCGGTTGGTCTAACAGTCTCGATACTTATGATTTTGACTCCGGCAGTTTTGCGCTATCGCTGGGGTTACTGGGTTGGAAGCTTGTGGCAGGTATTGCTGATTGCCTCGGGCGTTTTGTTGTGGGGGATGTTTGTTATAGGTGTCATGCTTGCGGGTCTTTGGATCTGGGCGCTTATTGCCGGTGCAACGATCGATAACGCCAAGCGAATTTACTTTGATGTAGAGATTGGGAGAAAGTGATGTCAGAAGCAACCTTGGTACTAATCAAGCCAGACGGTGTTAGAAGGAACCTGATTGGTGAAATCATCTCGCGCTGCGAGGCAAAGGGCTACACCGTTGCAGCCCTGAAGAAAATCTCCCCATCCAGGGACCTATTGGCAAAGCACTACGCCGAGCACGAGGGCAAGTCTTTCTACGAGCCACTTATGGAGTTCATGCTTTCCGGTGACATCGTGGCAATTCGCCTTGAGGGAAACCGAGTAATCGAAGGCTTCCGGGTTATTGCCGGAGCTACCGATCCGACGGTTGCTGCTCCAGGAACCATTCGTGGCGATCTATCGCGCGACTGGGGAACAAAGGTCGTGCAGAACTTGGTGCACGGTTCGGACTCTGCAGAGTCCGCTGAGCGCGAGCTTGCGCTCTGGTTCTAGAACAGCGTCGGCCAAAAGTCCCAGAACTGAATCAGGATCAGTAGGCAGAACAATAGGTAGTTCACTAGCACAATCACCCAGGTCCACTCGTAAACCACTGCGGTTTTGAGTTTCTCGCCGAAGAAACCTTCTTTGAGGTTGTAGCCCAAGACTGTCCAGAACAGTGGAATTGTGGCGGTCCAGGCAACCATGCAGTAGATGCAAAGTGATCCGATTACGTAAACGCTCTGGCTCAATAGCCAGACCACAAAGATCATTGCCAGGAATGTGCCACCAAGAAACAGGTTCCAGAACCAGCCTTTGAACTTAGCCCCAGCCAAAATCGCGACTCCAATAAGCACTGGCGCAAAAAACGCCGCGATACCAATTAGTGGGTTAGGAAAACCAAAGAGGGACGCCTGCTCGCTAAGCATCACGGACTTGCAGCTAATGAATGGACTGATGTCACAGGCTGTTGTTGCTGCCGGGTTTGCCATCACGTGCAGACGCTCTAGCGTCAGGCCGAAGCTTGCAATCCAGCCCAAAATGCCGGTGATGATCAGAGTTATAGGAAATACCACCTTCGAATTATCGCATTTGTTTGCGAATGCTGGCATAATCGGACTTAGATGCGAACACACTCGCATCGAAGGTTTGGTCAGATTTAGATTCTGACGCTTTTAGAATTCGATCTCGGCTGCGGTCTAGGTCACGAGAAATAGCCCACCGGGTGTGTCCCAGAGGCTATAAAGAGGCATCAAATTGGTTAAGAAAAAAGAAGAACCGGCTAAGCCGGCGGCAATCCAACTAATTTTCCAGGCACCCGATCTGCCAACCCCCAAGGTAAACCCGCGCAGCGGAAAGCTTGCCGAAGAGGAGAAGCTTGAGGAAAAACCGCAGCCTAAGGCCAGAGTGCCAAGGGAAAAGCAGGCTCCAAAGGAAAAGGCAAAGCCGGAAGAATCTGAAAAAGAAACCGGCTCAACCCGTGTCGATGCCAAGCGTCAGAGACGTCGCGACTCCCGCGATGGCGGCAGACGCCGCTCCTCGGTTACCGAATCTGAGTTCCTAGCTCGTCGCGAATCTGTCGAGCGCACCATGGTGGTTCGCGAAAAAGACAACAGAATCCAAATTGGTGTTTTAGAAGACGGCATGTTGGTTGAGCACTACGTGGCTGAAAGCCAGGGCGGCTCGCTTATTGGCAATGTCTACCTAGGTAAAGTCCAGAATGTTTTGCCATCAATGGAGGCCGCTTTCGTAGATATCGGCCGCGGCCGCAACGCAGTTTTGTACTCCGGTGAAGTTGACTGGGAAGCCGCCGAGACTGGCAACCAGCCTCGTCGCATCGAGCTTGCGCTCAAATCTGGTGACCAGGTATTGGTTCAGGTAACCAAGGACCCGGTTGGACAAAAGGGTGCTCGTTTGACCTCGCAGGTCTCGCTGCCTGGTCGCTTCTTGGTTTATGTGCCGGGCGGCAACATGTCAGGTATCTCTCGCAAGCTTCCAGAAGGTGAGCGTCAGCGACTAAAGCAGATTCTGAAGCACGCCCTTGAAGAAGATGCCGGCGTGATTGTTCGAACTGCAGCTGAGGGCGCTTCCGAGGAGCAATTGATCCACGATGTTGAGCGGCTAAAGGCTCAGTGGGAGTCGATCAACGAGAAGGTGGCCAATGGCAAAGCGCCGATGCCACTTCACAGCGAGCCAGACCTTTTGGTCAAGATCATCCGCGATGTATTCAACGAGGACTTCCAGAAATTGGTCATCTCCGGTGACTCAGCATTCACAACCATTAGCGAATACCTGGCTTCGGTTGCACCTGAACTGGTCGAGCGTCTAAGCGCATACACCTCTCAGGAAGATATCTTTGACTTCTACCGCATCGGTGACCAGATCGTAAAGGCGCTTGATCGCAAGGTTTACCTACCTTCCGGTGGATCCCTGGTGATTGATCGCACCGAGGCCATGACCGTGGTCGATGTGAACACCGGAAAGTTCATTGGATCCGGTGGAAACCTGGAAGAGACCGTTACCAAGAACAACCTCGAGGCCGCTGAGGAGCTGGTTCGTCAGCTCAGATTGCGCGATATCGGTGGCATTATCGTGGTCGACTTCATTGACATGATCCAGGAGTCAAACCAAGAGATGGTTCGCCGTCGCCTGCTGGAATGCCTAAGCCGCGACCGCACCAAGAACCAGGTCGGTGAAGTTACCTCGCTGGGCCTTGTGCAGATGACTCGCAAGAAGATCGGCGTTGGCCTTTTGGAGACCTTCGGCGAGACCTGTGATTGCTGTGCTGGTCGCGGTGTTGTTATCCACAGCGAACCAAGATTCAAGATGCCAGAGCAGTCAAATTCCAAGCAAAGAGGCAAGCAAAAGGGCAAGGAAAAGACTGAGGTTGTGAAAAAGGTGGTTACTGCCGAGCAGGCAGACGCCTTCAAAAACGTCGTAAATCAGATCGCTCAGGCTGCCCAGAGCGAAGAATCCAAAGCGCCTGAAGGTAAGACTGAAATGCTGAATGCGGTTTTGGATTCGCTACCGGAGCCACAAGTTACCCAGAAGCCAAAGCGTCGCAGAGTAACAAGTGCAACCCGCGCCCCGGAGAGTTTGGATTCGTCCGAAAATAGCTAGGAATGAGGTTGACCCCACCGAGGTTTCTTGCTAGGCTGGGGCGCTGTTGCCCATAGGTTTGTTATGGGTCAGATTCAAATTCCAAGACAGATAGGTTTTGAAGTGGTTTACGCAGTTGTTCGCGCCGGTGGTCGCCAGGAGAAGGTTTCAGTTGGAACCATCGTTACCATGAACCGCATTGCCGCTACCTCAGGCACCATTGAGATGCCCGCACTTTTGCTTGTTGATGGCGACAAGGTCGTAACCGACGCTGCTGCCCTAGCCAAGGTAAAGGTAGTAGCAGAAGTTCTAGACCAGCTACGCGGTCCGAAGATCATTATTCAGAAGTACAAGAACAAGACCGGTTACAAGAAGCGTCAGGGCCACCGCCAGGACCTAACCCGTGTCCAGGTCACCGAGATCAAGTAAGTAGGTAGAAATGGCATCCAAAAAGGGAGTTAGCTCCACCCGCAACGGTCGTGACTCGAACGCTCAGCGTCTAGGCGTAAAGCGCCACGACGGTCAGGCTGTAAACGCCGGTGAAATTTTGGTTCGTCAGCGTGGAACTCACTTCCACCCGGGCGTAAACGTGGGTCGCGGCAAGGATGACACCTTGTTCGCACTAGCTGCAGGCTCTGTTGAGTTTGGCTCAAAGGCTGGCCGCCGCGTTGTAAACATCGTTACCCAGTAACTAGTTTTTCAATAGGGAGGCGGGCCATGAGGTCCGCCTCTTTCTGTATTAGGAGCAGTTCATGATTACATTCGTAGATCAGGTAACTCTCCATTTGCGCGCTGGAAACGGCGGTGACGGTTGCACATCCATCAAGCGTGAGAAGTTCAAGCCTTTGGCTGGCCCTGATGGCGCTGATGGTGGCGATGGTGGGTCAATCACTCTGGTTACCGACAATAACGTCACAACCCTTCTGGACTACCACCACCGCCCACACCGTGTGGCAACCTCTGGTGGTTCAGGTGCCGGTGATTACCGCAATGGCTCCAAGGGTGAAGACCTAACGCTTCCAGTTCCAGTCGGAACCGTCGTCAAGGACGCAAACGGCAAGATTCTTGCCGATCTCTCGGAGCCGGGTATGGAGCTTTTGGTCGCCGAGGGCGGTCAAGGTGGCCTGGGGAACATGACGCTTGCAAACCGCATGCGTATCGCTCCAAACTTCCACCTGCTTGGAGTTCCTGGCTGGGCTGGCGATGTAATCCTCGAGCTAAAGACCGTTGCGGATGTAGCCCTGGTTGGGTTCCCATCTGCAGGAAAGTCCTCTCTTATTGCAGCTATGAGCGCAGCTCGTCCAAAGATTGCGGACTATCCATTCACCACCCTGCACCCAAACCTCGGTGTGGTTCAGGCCGGCGAAATGCGCTACACAATTGCTGACGTGCCTGGATTGATCGAAGGCGCAAGCCAGGGTAAGGGACTGGGACTTGAGTTCCTTAGACATGTGGAGCGCTGCAGTGCTCTGCTGCACGTTATCGACTGTGCCACCTTGGAGCCTGGTCGCGATCCAATCAGCGACCTCGATGTGATTTTGGCTGAGCTGGCCGCATATCAGGTGCCTGAGGGTCAAACACCATTGATCGAGCGTCCTCAGCTGGTTGCGCTAAACAAGATCGACATTCCAGATGCGCTAGAGCTTGCGGAGTTTGTAAAGGGAGAGTTTGAGGCCAGGGGATACCCGGTCTATTTGATTTCTAGCGCCACCAACCAGGGGCTCAGAGAGCTGAATTTCGCTCTGGGGCAGTTGGTTACCGAGGAGCGCAAGAGTCAAATTGCCCAGATTTCGAAACGTATTTCGCTTCTGCCGCCTAAGAAAGACGATTCAAAATATGAGATTCGCACCGAATCTCAGGGCGAGAACATCATTTACCGAATCATTGGCCCTAAGCCTGAACGTTGGGTTGCGCAGTGCGATTTCAGCAATCAGGATGCCGTCGGATACCTTGGCGAGCGTTTGCAGAAGATTGGCATTGAGGACGAGCTTTACAAGAAGGGCGCTAAGCGCGGCTCTACAGTAATTATTGGAGAGCAGAACGGTGTCGTATTCGACTGGGATCCTCTGGTTGACTCGGTTGCGGAATTGGTCAGCGATGAGCGCAGGACCAACCAGGATCGTCGCCAGGAGTATCACCAGATGATGGACCAGCGATCTCAGGGTCGCGCGGAGCGTGAGGCGGTTCGAGAGGCAAGTGTGTTCTCGGAGGATGAAGAGTAATGCAGACTTTTGAGCGAATTCAGGTTTCCAGGCGCGTTGTCGTCAAGGTTGGCTCAAGCTCAATCACCGGGTCAAATGAGTCGAATCTTGACCTATTGGTTGACTTCTTGGTTCGTTTGCAAAAACTTGGAAAAGAGGTTGTGCTGGTATCTTCCGGTGCGATTGCCACTGCGATGCCAATCATTGGATTGACGGTTCGCTCCGAAGACCTGGCGACCTCTCAGGCACTTGCAAGTATTGGTCAGGCGAAGCTAATGGGCCGCTACGAGCGAAGCCTTGCCAGGTATGACCTATTGCCTGGGCAGATGCTGCTCACGGTAGATAACCTCGATCAAGAATCAAGTAGTGAGAATGCCCTGCGAGCCCTCGAGCGGCTTTTGGAGATTGGTGTAATTCCAATCATCAACGAGAACGACTCGGTAGCAACTCAAGAAATTCGCTTTGGTGACAACGACCAGTTGGCTGCCCGGGTGGCGCTTCTGGCTGCAGCTGACCTGCTCATTCTCTTCAGCGACATAGACGCCCTGTATACCAAACCGCCAACCGAGCCAGGGGCTAAGCCAATTGCCGTGGTTTCCTATGGTCAGGACCTAAGTGAGCTCGAAGTTTCTGGAACTTCAACCGGTTACGGAACCGGCGGCGCTCTAACCAAACTGGCTGCTGCCCAACTAGCAACATCCGGGGGAGTCGGGGTGCTTCTCACCAGCACCGCAAACATCGCTGTGATTGACACTGCAGACTGCCGAAACACTTGGTTTGAGCCTGCGGATAGGATTGCGTAATGAGTGTTGTTCAGCTATTTCGTGCGGCCAAAGCGGCTAGTTCCAACCTGGCGCGGGCCAACACCAACCTGAAGAATTCAGCTCTCGAGCAGATTGCGCTAGAGCTTGAAAACAGCATCCCTCACATTTTGGCGGCTAACGCACTAGACCTAACGAGCGCTCAGGAAAATGGAGTTTCCGTTGGCCTGCAGGATCGTCTAAAACTAGATGCGAACCGCATTGGCTCACTCGCTGCGGCTTTGCGCCTAGTAATAAACCTTCCGGACCCTATCGGGCAGAATCTAGAAGGCATGACACTTCCGAACGGTTTGAAATTGCAGCAGATCAGAGTGCCATTCGGAGTCGTCGGTGTGATTTACGAGGCAAGACCAAATGTCACCGTTGATATCGCGGCCCTGGCCCTGAAAAGTGGAAATGCCGTATTGCTCAGAGGTGGCAGTGCTGCAGAGAACACCAACCGAGTGCTAGTGGAGCTTATTCAAGCGGGGTTACGCACTGCCGGTTTGCCATCCGATGCTGTCCAGACCGTTGATCCATTTGGTCGTGAAGGTGCAGTGGAGATGATGCAGGCGCGTGGCCTTATCGATGTCCTTATTCCTCGCGGTTCGGCGCAGCTGATTCAAACCGTGGTAACCGAGTCCAAGGTTCCAGTAATTGAAACCGGCGATGGTGTGGTTCACATGTTTATCGACGAGTCCGCTGATTTGGCCAAGGCTATTCCAATGATTGTGAACTCCAAGGTGCAGCGGCCCTCGGTTTGCAATGCACTCGAGACCCTCTTGGTGCACGAATCTATATCCGCTATTGCGCTACCAAAAATTGCGGCTGAGCTTGAGGCCAAAGGCGTCACAATTCACGGCTGCGAGAAGACGTTGAAGCTGATTTCCGGGGTTGCAGCAACCGATGCCGATTGGTCAACCGAGTATTACAGCCTTGACCTCTCGGTCAAGGTGGTTGCCGATTTGGACCAGGCACTTGCTCACATTTCAAAGTTTTCAACCCGTCACACCGAGTCGATCGTGACCGAAGACCAATCCAACGCTGAACGTTTTCTGCAGGAGGTAGATGCTGCGGTGGTGATGGTGAATGCTTCCACGAGATTTACCGACGGTAGCGAGTTTGGATTTGGCGCTGAGGTCGGAATTTCAACTCAAAAGCTCCACGCTAGAGGCCCAATGGGCCTTCGCGAGTTGACAAGTTCTAAGTGGTTGGTTCGCGGCAACGGCCAAGTCCGAGACTAAACTTACAAATACGCAAAAGGAGATAACGTGCTTTCAATTCTTGCCAGCGAAGCTGTGGTGCATCACACCGAGCTACCTTTCCCTGCAATTATCTTCGGGGTAATTGCCATGGTTGCATTCCTAGCACTTGCTGGAATCACTTTTTCATACCGCAACGTTGCGAACCGTCACGATCACAAGACCTCCTCGCAGCAGGCGCACCACTAAAACCTCATGACCAATAAGCGGCCACGCATTGGGGTAATGGGCGGAACCTTCGACCCAATCCACAATGGCCACCTAGTTGCCGCCAGTGAAGTAGCGGATGCATTCGCGTTGGACGAGGTTATCTTCGTTCCAACCGGAGAACCTTGGCACAAGAACCCGGTGATGTCCGCGGAGCACCGCTATCTAATGACCGTAATTGCAACAGCAGCAAACCCTAGGTTCACTGTTTCTCGAGTCGAAATTGATCGCCCAGGCACCACTTACACGGTTGACACGCTGTCTCAGATTGCCAAAGACCACCCGGGTGCAGATCTGTTCTTCATCTCCGGAGCTGACGCAATCGCACAGATTTTGGCCTGGAAAGACCTCGACAAACTTTGGCCACTCGCAACCTTTATCGGCGTCACCAGACCCGGTCACAAACTTCAACTACCAGAAGTCCCAGAAGCATCGATGTCAATTCTTGAAGTTCCGGCCCTTGCCATCTCTTCCTCAGATGTCAGGGACCGAATTAGCGATGGAAAACCGGTTTGGTACCTGGTTCCAGACGGTGTCGTTCAATACATTGGTAAGCACAAGCTCTACCGAGGTGAAAATTGACCGAGCAACTTACTCGCAGACAGCTCAGGGAGCTAGAGCGCTCTGGGCAGTTGCCTGCGCCAGTTATCGAACTTGAACCTTTGCAAGATATCTTCGAGGCGCCCGAGGCAGTGGCCGAGGTAGTCCAAGAGGTTAGGGACCAGCCAGTTGTCTCTTCGCCAGTAGGACTCACCCGACGCGAGTTACGTGAGCTTGAGCGTCAAGGCAAGGCACCTGTAGTTCAGCCGGTGCCAGAGATTTCGAAGCCAGCAACTGACTCTGTCGAGATAGCTCTTCCCGATATCGAGGTTGAGGATAAAGAAGTTGCGTCTGCCGAGCTCGAGCAGATTGTGGTTTCAGATTTCAGCGCACTAGATCTTCCCCCGGCTGATTTCACCGGCACCAACTTGCTTGCTGAGCCAAGCACGCAGTCGATTGTTTTGGAGGTAGCCCCGGAAGCTATTGCCCTACCGATTGAAACCGGTGAGATTGCAATCACGGGCTCAATCACAGTCTTGACCGACCCAAACACCGGTTCAATGACCGCAGGTTTGGATGGCATTGATCTTGACAATGCCGATCGCCAGGATTCCGTAACCGGTGTGATTTCTATAGTTGAGCCCATCTCAGCGCTGGACATCATCAACTCTCGAGTAAACGTTGGAGTTGTCCCGAAATCGGTGCTTCGCAAGGGATGGTGGCGTCCCTGGGCTATGGGCGTTGCTGGAGTAATCATGACCGTGGCAGCAATCTTTGCTACCATCACAATCTTGAACGCGCTAGGAGCGTAATACTTGTCCGCAACCAAAGAAACAATTGCACAGCTTCAAATTGCAGCATCCGCAGCGTCCGACAAGTTGGGTGAAGACCTCGTAGCCCTTGACGTCTCAGAGCCTTTTGCTCTAGCCGAGATCTTCCTTATTGCATCTGCCAAGAATGAGCGCCAGGTGCAGGCAATCTCTGACAACGTTGAGGATGAAATGCTAAAGGCCGGAGTCAAGACCCGCTTCCGCGAAGGTAGACAAACCGGCCGCTGGGTCCTGCTGGATTTTGGCGATCTGGTGGTCCACATCATGCACGAACAAGAGCGTGAGTACTACTCTCTCGAGAGGCTCTGGCGAGACTGCCCGGTTGTGCCAATCAAGTAATAGTTGTGTAGACTTATTGGGTTCATGGGCCTGTGGCGCAGCTGGTAGCGCACCTGCATGGCATGCAGGGGGTCAGGGGTTCAAATCCCCTCAGGTCCACCAAAGAATTAGCCCGCTACGGCGGGCTTTTCTATTTCTCAGATCTTTAGTCGGTATAACTTCCAGCAAATTTCCAGATTTCTCGCTTATGCTCTCACAAACATCTTTATGAAAGGATTCAGGTTGGCTATCTCTCACAATCCTATTTTCAACCGAGCAATGCAAACTGGCGAGCTCAGTGCACAGCTAGACCAGCAGCAGGTTGATTCAGAGTTTTCTCGCCTAACCGGCGCCCCAATGACAATTGAGGGCACTGCTGCCAAGGTTTTGGGAATGTTCGCTGTGGTTGCGATTGCAGCCGGCGCAACTTGGATGTTCGACCTAAGAGGTCTATTGCTGCCTGCGATGCTGGTTGGTCTAGGTCTTGGACTCTGGGCAACTTTCGGTAAGAAGGTTCGCCCGGGCGTAATGCTTGCTTATGCGGCAGCCCAGGGTGTTTTCATCGGTGGACTGTCGATGATTTTTGAAGAAATGTTCCCAGGTATTGCTCAGACCGCAGTGCTTGGAACCCTGGCAACCGCAGGTGCAATGTTTGCGGCCTACCGTTTTGGCTGGGTGAAGGTTGATGCTCGCTTTACTCGCATCATGATGTTCTCTCTGATCGGTTATGGCGTATTTGCTTTGGTCAACTTCGGCTTTGCAATGTTTGCCGGGATGAGCGTTTACTCCTCACCATTTGGTTGGCTTATCGCTCTAGTTGGTGTCGGACTTGCCGCCTTCACTCTGAACCTTGACTTTGAGGCTATCCGGGAGGGTGTGGCACAGCGCCTTCCGCAGGACATGGAGTGGCGAGCAGCCTTTGGCCTTACCGCAACCCTGATCTGGCTCTACGTTGAGATCCTTCGTTTGCTAGCAATCTTCAACAGCAACGACTAACTAGCTTTTGATTGCCACTGCGACCAAAGCTGTCGCAGATCCCAGGCATTCTCAGCCAGGACCGAGACCCCTCGCACTCCGGTGCGGCGGGTCTTTCCTGATATCAGGAGCAACTTATTTTGAAATAGCACCTGGCTTGCCCTTCGTTGAGACTCGTCAAAGAAAGTTGCATCGGCACAGCCAGAGCCATCGTCCAGGCTGATAAACACCACGCGCTTACCACTGCGCATTGGCGGGGATTGAGTCGCGATTCTCACCCCGGCAATTAGCACCTCGGTGTTACTGCGAAGCGAAATAAGTTCGCTAGCCCGCACCACGCCCATCTCATCGAGCATCTGCTGGAACTGTTCGATCTGGTGACCGGATATCTCCATTCCGGTGATTGATAACTCCTGCTCGATTTGCTCCTGCCTGCTTGGCTTGTGACCACCTTTGCCAAGTGGCGCCTCGGCATCAAAATCAAATGCCATCTGGTTCAGATCAAGTTTCGGAGCAGCCTTAGCACTTAGCTGTCTTATTCGAACCATCAGGTCACCGCGGTTGCTGTCGGTTTGCGGCGTGATCTTGGCAAGGGTATCGAGTGCACCAATTAGGGCTAGCCGGCTCAGGGTTCGTCTCGAAGGCCTAGCCCTTAGGTAGAAGTCGCCAAGATTTACAAAGGGCTGCTGGGCCTTGATGCGTTCAAGTTCCGGCTTCGAGATGCCGGCTATGTCGGACAGCGCCATCCTGACGCCGATCTGCTCACCGATTCGCTCAACCCGATATTCATCGGTTGAATAGTTCACATCTATCGGCAGTAGCTTGACTCCGAGCCTTCTGGCTTCTGCCAGCAGCAAACGTCTGGGATACATGCCTGGGTCGTGGGTGAGTAGACCCGCTATGAACTCGGTGGGGTGATGAGTCTTGAGCCAAGCCGACTGGTAGGTCGGGAGCGCAAAGGCGGCACCGTGAGCCTTGCAGAACCCAAACGAACCAAAGCCTTCGATGATCGACCAAACTCTTTCAATCACCTCTTTGGAGTAGCCCCTGGCGGCAGCCGATTTCTTGAAGTATTCACCAATTTTCACGGACCTTTCCGGCTTGGCTAACTGCCTGCGATGCTCATCGGCGCGAGCCAGCGTGCAGCCGGTCATAACCTGCATGATTCGCATCAACTGCTCGTGGAATACCACCACCCCGTAGCTTTCCTCCAGAATCGGCTTGAGATCAGGGTGAATGTAATCCGGTTCGCGGAAACCATGTCTGCCATCAAGGTATGGCGAAATCATGTTGCCCTTCATCGGACCTGGGCGAAACAGTGAAATCTGCAGGGTGAGGTCATTGAATTTGGTTGGCTGATGCTTTCCGGTGAGTTCTCGCTGACCCGGAGATTCGATCTGGAACATACCCAGGGTGTTGGTTGTCCGAATGGTTTTGTAAACCTCGGGGTCTGCTCTATCAACCGAATCTAGGTCCACGGCCTTTTCACTAACCCTGGCTATCTCCTGAATCGTGTATGCCATGGCTGATTGCATTCTGACCCCGAGAACATCGAGTTTGAGAAAACCCATTGGATCCATATCGTCTTTATCGAACTGACTCATCGGCAGCCCCACTCCACTTGGTTCGGTCGGAGTCAGATTCAATAGATTGCTGTTTCCTAAAATCACCCCGCACGGGTGCATCGAGATGTGTCTTGGCAGCCTGTCCAAACGCTGAGTGATATCCACCAGCAGATTCAGTTTTCTATCTTCGGTTGATTGTTTGGCAAACTGCTCGAGCTCAGGCTTATTGGCCATTGCCTCGCGAAAGCTGCGGGCTGAAAAGCGCCAGATGTTCTTGGCGATCTCATCAATTCGATCCTCTTCGATCCCAAGGGCGAGTCCCGAATCCCTAACCGCTCCGCGTCCTCGGTATGTGGATTGCATCGAAAGCAGCGTTACTCGGTCGCCACCGTAGCGGCGGAATATGGCCTTGTAGATATCGTGCCTACGGGCCGACTCGACATCGATGTCGATATCCGGCAGGGTAGAGCGCTCGGTAGATAGAAACCTTTCAAACAGCAAGCCCTCGCTGATTGGATCAACCCCGGAGATTCCAAGCAGGTAGTTGATTAGCGAGCCGGCACCAGAACCTCTAGCTGCAATTCGAATGCTCATGTCCCGAATCATCTGGGCCACATCCGCAACGGTTAGGAAGTAGGTGGCAAATCCCAGCTGATTCACCGCAATTAGCTCTTTACTCAGGCGGTGTTGAATCTCGGCGAGTTTTGCCGCCGGTGCATTTGGGTAGCGCCAATGAATGGCACTGTGAGTTTTTTGCCAGAGCACCTCAAACGGGTTGCCGGTTATCCCAAGCGCTGACTGTTCCGGGGTCTTAGGTTTTCCCCAACCGCAATCAGACTCAGGTTCCAATCGACAGCGGTCTGCCAGATTCGCGGTGCTTCGCAATAGCTCAATTGAACCCTTTGGGTCTTCGGTTATTTCAAGAGCCAACCTCACCATCTCGGATTTGGGCTTAAGCCATGCTTGAGCATTTGGTTGCGGTGCAAATAACCCAAGTGGCTCAAGTAATCTCGCCGAATCTAAGACATCCGCGGTTACGGCATCATCCGGCTCCAAGTACCTAACGGCGTTACTCAATATGCTCGGCAATTTGCTGGTTCGCGCCAGCTCCAACATTGCCCTGGCGTGCTCAATCGATAGCGCAGCCCCGGGCTGAGTTAGGTGGGTGACCACCTCGATTGCCAATTGACCGGGGGATGAAAGCTCGCTTTGCAGTTCACTAAGGCGCCGTCTTGCCAGTTCGGGATTGATAATCACCGACTCTGAAACGATATTCTCGGCACCTATCAAGATGGTGCAGTGCCTACTTAGCTCGGCCAGCGTCTTTAGATCGATAGCAATGTTCTTTTGCTTTCCACGCCCGGTTTGCGCGGCAGAGATGATCCGGCACAGTCCAGCCCAACCCATACCTTTGTCATGGCCGTGAGCAAGGATGGTGACCCTGCCAAAATCCACAACCCTTAGGTTTACTCCGATGATCGGGGAGATGCCGAGCTGAACACAGGCACCTATGTGTTTTATGGCTCCGTAAAGTCCATCTCGATCGGTTACGGCTAGTGCATCAAACCCCATCGCCTTGGCAGCAATAGCCAGACGTTCGGGTCTAGTGACTCCGTAGTGGGCAGAAAATGCAGAAGATACGTTTAGGTGGGTAAAACTCATTGGCTATTGAGTTGGTTCACTTCCCAGCGATCATCTGGTTGTTGGTGGCTGAGCTCGAAGAAAAAGCGAACATCCCCGCTTGCTGCCCACAAGCGCCACATCTCCACCTCTAAAAGAGCAGCTCCAGCCCCTTTGGGGGCCGCAGCAGCATCTTCCCACCACAATCTTCTGGAATACCAGCGGACCGGTCTGGAGGCCACCAGGAACGATTTCCCCTGATAGTTAAAGCCAACTGGAGCACCGTCAAAATCCAGCATCACGCCGGTAATTTCCTCTAGTCGCATTCCCCAAACCTCTCGCAAATCGAACAAATGTTCGAATACTTAGAAGTGTATTGGTGGCACCGACATTTTCAAAATGAGTTAGCTAACTTTGGCAATAAGTTCTGCGGAATTGTTCTGAACCGAACCAACGGCGCTAGAAACAGCGTGGTATTCAAGCGCTGCTGCGACCTCATCAGATTCATCGCTCAGCGCAGCCAACACCTCAGCGGTGGTCTGGTAATCCGGGGCAAGCCAAGCGCTGAGATTCTCCTCGGAGAGCATCACTGGGTTGCGGTTGTGAATCTGGGCCAACTCTGGAGCGGACTCTTTGGTTAGAAGCGATGCGGTCAATACCCACCTGGTTGGGTCATCCGCAGCCTTGGCTGGGTTTCGCCACCACGAATAGATACCGGCGAAGGCCAGCATCCCTTCGCTTGGATAAATGAAGTAGGGAACCTTGCTATCGGCAATCGTGCTCTGCCACTCGAAATAGCCATCGGCTGGGATTGCACAGCGCTTGGAGAGCGCTGACTCTTGAAAACTTGGCTTATCCAGCACAGATTCGATTCTGGCGTTGATCAGCGGCGTGGTTGAGACTTCCTTTGCCCAGCTTGGGATAAGTCCCCAGCGGGCGGAGTGCAGCTGCCTGGATGGCATTCCGTCAATTTCACGCTCCACAATCATGGGGATCTGAGTGGTTGGGGGAACGTTGAAGCTTCTGAAATCTGAATCGGTTTCCAATTCATCTATTTCAAACAGCTCTGTAATCATGTCCGTGGTCTTTGCAATTACAAATCGACCGCACATAACTAATCAGTCCCAGCCTTCGAATCGAATTTTGATATCGAGAATCCTGTCACAACCAATGCGACTCAGCTGATTGGTTGAGCCAAAAGTTCCAGTCGCTTCACGAAAGAACCGGCAAATCTCGGCGGAGCAAGCTGCACACCATCCCAGGCGGTGACATAGCGAATGCCCTGCAGCGAACTAAGACTCCAAACCTCGCAGTCCAAAAGCTGCTGCGGGGTCGCCCGCTCGGTGGCAGTTTCATAGCCGGCTTGATTCGCCAGATCAAAAACCAAGTTTCGAGTAATCGAAGGCAGCCAGTTGGTGGAATCATCTGGCCCGTAAAGCACGTCGTCTCGCCACCAAACAATTGAGCTCAGTGCTCCATCGGCGACGTGCCCAGATTCACTGAGCAATACCGCCTCGTCCGCTCCATTGAGGTTTGCCCGACGTCTGATCTGCTGGCAGATAGAAAGGTCTGGGCCTTTGATCTGGAACTGCTTTCTTGGATCTGGCTCGTCACTACTCCAAAGGCTGAGCGATTCGGTTCGCTCCGGTGATTCCCTCAGGCGAAACACCAAACGCTCTCCAGCCGGGAGTTGGTCGCGATATTCCACTCTCGGAAACCAGTCGCCCTCGGTTGGAATAAGCAGTTTCAGTGATTCAAAAAAAGGCGCTAGCTCGCCTTGGGTTTCATCGTCGAATATTGAGGACCGAAATCTTGCGAAGTGTTGATCCAAGGCCCTTACTCGGCCGTTTCGTACTAGAAAGCTGTCTGCAACGGTTAGGGCTTCACTGAGTGTGGCATCAACGCGACAAAGCTCCTTGTCGCGGTATTGGTAGAAATCGCCAGCTACGCTCATCTGAACTAGATTAGGTGCCTGAAGGAGGTCCAATGCCGCTGTATTGCGAATCTTTGCAATCTTGGACCTCAGCTCAAGATATTTTTTGCTCAGTTTTTGCCCACCAACCAAATGCTTTCTGGCTAGATAGGCAGCATCACCCAACCTCGCCGTTCTCGATAATGGGTATTGGGTATCCAAGCCAAGAAATAGATCTGGACGAAAGTTTTGACGATCTAGAACTTCCCTTTTCATTCCGACCAATGCTGGTCGGAGTAATGCATTATTCGGACGCTGAAGAGTTTTCTGGCTCGGGGGATTGGCTCAAGGTTGACCGAGCTTTTGTCTACGATCACACCAAAAAGCGTTTGTACTTTATTGGCCGCTTTGAAACCAGGGCCGATTTCGACCAGTGGCACCATGCAGCGCTATTGCGGCTCGCCCTAATCGGCGGCGATTCTGCGAGTTACACCCTTCATAACCAGGCCGCCACCAGCACAGAGTTGATTTGCGAAGACAGCAAAGACCAGTATCAGCAAAAGATTGAAGTCGCCAAGGAGCACATCTCAAAGGGTGATGTTTATCAACTCTGCCTAACCACCCGGTTGGTTGGTGAATACCTCGGCGATGAGCTGTCCTATTTCCTAAGACTGCGCCGGCAAAACCCCGCTCCCTACGCATCCTTTATTCGGGTTGGCCGCAAATCTTTCGTCAGCATCTCTCCAGAGCGCTTTTTAGCTATCGACGCTCAGACCGCAACCTCGAGTCCGATCAAGGGAACCAGGCCGAGATCTGAGGATAAAGATTTAGATGCACAATTAGCCGCAGAGCTGAGTGAGAGCGATAAGGAACGCGCTGAGAACCTGATGATTGTAGATCTGGTTCGCAATGACCTATCGGTAATCTGCACACCAGAGTCGATCCTGGTTAGCGATCTACTAAAGGTAAAAAGCTATTCGACGGTTCACCAACTGGTCTCCGATGTCAGCGGGAAGCTTCGCGAGGGCGTCAGCACCTCTCAGGCAATCGCTGCGCTTTTCCCTGGCGGCTCTATGACCGGAGCGCCAAAACTTAGGGCCATGGAGATCATCTCCGACCTAGAGGAATCAGAGCGCGGGGAATACTCGGGAGCTCTTGGCTGGGTTGGCGGCAATGGCAACTTGGATTTGGGCATGGTTATAAGGACCGCGGTATTTGAGTCTGGGAGGGTCACAATCGGAATCGGCGGCGGAATCACCTCCGGTTCAGAGCCCGAGGCGGAACACCAGGAGATACAAATCAAGGCTCAAGCACTGGTTAGTGCCCTTTCTGCCGCCGTGCGTTGGTAACCTTCTACCCTAGATGTTTTGAGGTTTTCATTGAGCACTGAGTACAACTTCCACGCCATTCAAGATAAGTGGCTTCCAGTTTGGGATGAGCAAAAGCCATTCAACTCTGCCAGCCCTGATGATGCGCGTCCAAAGAAGTACGTCCTTGACATGTTTCCATACCCATCGGGCGACCTTCACATGGGTCACGCCGAGGCTTATGCACTGGGCGATGTGGTTGCTCGCTACTGGGCACAAAAGGGCTTTAACGTGATGCACCCAATTGGTTGGGATGCCTTTGGACTTCCTGCCGAGAACGCGGCAATCAAGCGTGGCCTAGATCCTCGCAAGTGGACCTACGAAAACATCGATCAGCAAAAGTCTTCGATGCGTCGCTATGCATCCAGCTTCGACTGGGATCGAGTGCTACAAACTTGCGATCCGCTCTACTACCGTTGGAACCAGTGGCTGTTTCTAGAGTTTTATAAGCGTGGGCTTGCCTATCGCAAGAACTCAAATGTGAACTGGTGTCCAAGTTGCCAAACCGTATTGGCAAATGAGCAGGTTGTGCAGGGGCTTTGTGAGCGCTGCGACTCTCAGGTCACCAAAAAAGCTCTTACCCAGTGGTACTTCAAGGTAACCGATTACGCAGATCGCCTACTGGATGACCTAGACACTCTCGAGGGAAACTGGCCAGCCAAGGTGCTGACCATGCAGCGCAACTGGATCGGAAGATCACAGGGTGCCAATGTTGACTTTGAGATCGAAGGTCGCGAAGAGCGCCTAAGCGTCTTTACCACCCGTCCAGACACGCTTTACGGTGCAACATTTATGGTCGTTGCAGCCGACAGTAATTTGGCTGCCGAACTGGCTTCCATGGCAGAACCTGCCACCCGGATGCAGTTTCAGGCATACCTGGATAACGTCAAGCAGTCCAATGACATCGAGCGTTTGTCCACCGATCGCGAGAAGACCGGGGTCTTCTTGGACCGCTTCGCGATCAATCCACTCAGCGGTGCTCGAATTCCAATCTGGGCATCGGACTATGTTCTGGCAGATTACGGAACCGGAGCCATCATGGCGGTTCCTGCACACGATGATCGAGACATGGCGTTTGCCAACGCACTAGATCTTCCGGTGATTGACGTGGTCGATACCGGCGATGAACTACCGTCGGTATCCCGAGTTGCAACATCTGGCGACGGAGTGATAATCAATTCCGGCGAACTAAATGGCTTATCTAAAAAAGCTGCCATCGCTAAGGCAATCGAGATCATCGAAGAGCGCAAGGTTGGCAATGGGGCCAAGAACTTCCGGCTTCGCGATTGGCTGATCTCTCGTCAGCGCTACTGGGGCACCCCAATCCCGATTATTCACTGTGAGTCCTGCGGTGAGGTTCCGGTTCCTCAGGATCAGCTACCGGTTGAACTTCCGGATAGCGCTGGATTGGACCTATCACCGAAGGGCACCTCACCACTTGGTGCCGCAAGCGACTGGGTGAATGTTTCCTGCCCTAAGTGTGGCAAGCCAGCCAGGCGCGACTCCGACACCATGGACACCTTCGTAGATAGCTCCTGGTATTTCCTGCGCTACCTAAACCCAACCAGCGAAGAGTTTGCATTTGACCCTCAAGCTGCCAAAGATTGGGCACCGGTTGACCAATATGTTGGTGGTGTAACTCACGCGATTCTGCACCTGCTTTACGCTCGTTTTTTCACCAAGGTGCTGCACGATATCGGGCTGATCGATTTCGAAGAACCATTCACCAGATTGCTAAACCAGGGCATGGTCTTGATGAACGGCTCGGCAATGAGTAAGTCGCGCGGAAACCTTGTAAGGCTCTCCGAGCAGCTGGATGAGCACGGTGTTGATGCCATTCGTCTAACCATGGCGTTCGCTGGCCCACCAGAGGACGACATCGACTGGGCCGACGTATCGCCTGGCGCAAGCTCTAAGTTCCTTGCCCGAGCGTGGAGAATTGCCCAGGATGTAGATTCCGATTCCGGAATAGATGTCACCACTGGCGATGCAACGGTGCGCAAAGCCACCCACACATTCCTAGCAGGATTCAAAGAAGCTATCGAGTCGTTCAAGTTCAACGTCGGCGTCGCCAAAGCTATGGAGCTAACCAACGCGCTTCGAAAGGCGATTGACTCGGGATGCGGACCTAAGGATCCAGCGGTCCGTGAAGGCGCAGAAGAGCTAGCCAAGGCACTGTCACTATTTGCACCTTACGCTTCTGAAGACATGTGGTCGCTACTGGGACACCAGCCTTGTGTTGCTCTCGCGCAGTTTAGAGAAGCTGATCTTTCGCTTTTGGTTGAGGATTCAGTCGTTGCAATTGCGCAGGTCGACGGAAAGCTTCGAGACCGTTTTGAGGTGCCCTCAAACATTTCAGAGCAAGACCTAAGGGAACTTGCCTTGAACTCTGAGGCTGTAAAGCGAGCTATCGGCGATAAAGAGCTCGCTCAAGTGATTGTTCGCGCTCCAAAACTTGTGAACATCGCCACCAAGTAACTACTTTTCCACCGATTGGGACAGAGCCCACTGGGCTCATTGAACCTAACTTCATCCTTGCTGCATGCAGAAAGTTATGAACTGGCTAACCGCTTTATCGCTAAGCCAAAAAGTTGTGGTTGGCGCATTGGCTGTGGCTGTTCTCTATTTGCTTGGCACATCCTTTAGTTCCGAAAACCAGGCCAACAAGCTAGATCTAAGTTATGTCGGTGACATCGCATCGGAATCAAGCCAAGTAGGCAGTCAAATATTTGTGCACGTCGCTGGTGAGGTCAAAAAGCCCGGACTTTATGCGGTGGAGGTTGGATCAAGGGTTGAAGACGCCATTGAGCTGGCGGGCGGCATGACCTCCTCAGCATTTGAGCAGAGTGTGAACCTGGCTCGAATGGTCTCTGATGGCGAGCAGATTGTCGTTCTGGACAAATCACAGGTGAGTTCAGGCGGGACCAATTCACAGTTCATCTCTCTCAATAACGCGACTCTGGAGCAGCTCGAGTCATTGCCAGGAGTAGGTCCTGCGATGGCCTCACGAATCATTGAACACCGCGAGTCAATTGGCTCATTCTCTGATTTGACCCAGCTAAAAGATGTCTCAGGAATCGGCGACAAGCTATACGCGAAGATCTCTAAAGACTTGACGTTGTGATCCCATTCCTAGCTGGGCTCACTTGGCTCTATATCTGGGTTACGGCAAAAGAGGGCCTGGAATCCAGCCTGAAGGTGAGCTTTCCTAAGTTTGACGCTGTTGAAGAGCTTCGAGCCAATTTCCTGTTCAATCTCTCCGGAGTAACTCAGGACAGCGCTGGCTTAGTTGGTGGACTAGCTATTGGTGAGCGTGGCTTGATCAGCGAAGCATTGGCTGAAAACATGAAGGAGCTTTCCCTTACTCACCTGGTTGCGGTAAGTGGAGCAAACCTTGCGATTGTTGCGGCTGCTGTTTTTCTTACCGCATCAATGCTGGGTTTTGGCAGATCCTGGAGATTCGCACTTTCTTATATAGCTATTGCTTGCTACATAGTTTTAGTTGGCCCTGAATCCAGTGTTCTAAGAGCCGGAGCCATGGCGGCTTTTGTGTTAGCGGGTTGGTGGCTTGGACGAAAAGTTCATCCGTTGATGCCACTTTCGTGGGCAGTCTTGCTTCTATTGCTTATTGACCCAGGGCTTGCGGTAGACATCGGTTTCGCGCTCTCGGCGTTTGCGACTTTAGGGTTGCTGCTTCTTGCAGGCCGCCTGCATGAATGGCTTGAGCCCAGACTTGGGACTTGGTTGTCGATAGGAATATCGGCCTCTATAGCGGCTCAGTTGTATACCTTGCCGGTTCTACTAATCCTTCAGCCTTCAATTCCGCTCTATTCAGTGCTTGCAAATCTGGCCGTGGAGTTGGTTGTCGCGCCAGTGACTGTTTTAGGAATTCTCGCGGTGTTGGCGGCCGCGTTCTTCCCACCACTCGCAAAGCTCTTGTCCCTGATTGCATCATTTGGAACCTGGTGGATTGAGGTTGTTGCAAACCACCTAAGTCAACTACCGCTTACTCGAGTGCCAATGTTGCCAGGACCCACCGGCGTGTGGTTTAGCGTGCTGTTGGTTTTGGGATTGACCATGCTTGCAATCTCAAAACAACCCCATATGCGCCTTCTCGGCGCAATCTTTGTTTCCGTTTTTGTGATACCGATTGCATGGGTTGTAACAGACATAAATCGACAGTCATCATTCCATCAGGGCTGGCAGGTTCTAAATTGCGACGTCGGTCAGGGCGATGCGCTCCTGATTCGTAGCCAAGGACAAATCGCACTAATCGACGTCGGCCGCGAAGATGAGCCCATCGACAATTGCTTAAAGAGCCTTGGAATCGCAAGGATTGATCTCTTGGTGCTAACTCACTTTGATGCAGATCACATTGGCGGAATAGCGGGTGCAATGCGAAACAGAACTGCAGGCCTGGTTCTGATTTCAGGCTTCAAAGATGACCGGCCGCTAGTGAGTTTGGTGTCTGAGGTGTTATCAAGGTCAGCGGATTCAGTTCAGATTGGGCATCGAGGAATGACAGGTGAGCTTGGGGGAATGCAGTGGTCGGTTCTAAGCCCGACATCCAATGCCCTTGAGGCTGAGGATTCAAATAACGCATCGGTCGTGATGACTTTTGACCTTCAAGAATTCAGTGTTCTAACGCTTGGCGATTTAGGGGAGCCTGGTCAGCAGAGGTTGTTGCGGCATTCTTGGCCCCAACTTTGGGTCCTGCGAGAGAAGCCACTGGTACTCAAGGTTGCGCATCACGGGTCCAAGGATCAGTCGGATCAGTTGCATGAATTGATTCAGCCAGATGTTGCGATCTTCTCCGTGGGGCAGGGAAATGACTACGGACATCCTTCACCCAAGACGCTGTCGCTGCTTTACGGCTTGGGTGCGAAGGTGCTGAGGTCCGATTCACAGGGCCCAATATCAATCAGGGTCGAGGGTGGAGGGCTGGTTGCTTCTACCGGAGGTAAACTTTCGCTGTGAGCGGGAAAACGGTCTATTGGAATCAAGCAGAGTCTGCTCCGCTTGTTCTGGTGACTGGAAACGAGAGCTATCTAGCATCTCGGGCAATCTCTTCCATCAAGTCCAAGCTCAGGGCTCAGCACCCCGATCTCGAAGTCACTGAAGTCGCCGAGTCGGAGTATTCGCCGGGACTGCTTTTCACAGTCGCAGCGCCTTCGCTTTTCGCCGAACCACGATTGGTCATAATTCAGACTGCCTCCGAAGGTCTATTGGAGGATTTGACGCAGTTGGTGGCGGAACCGGTAGATAACTGCACCGTTGTTGTCAGGTTGCCAAATGCCGTTGGTCACAATGGAAAAGTGAAAACCGCCCTGGGGCCTAAGTCTCTAGTTGTCTCCTGCGAGGAGCTCAAAAAAGATGCCGAAAAAGCTGAGTTTGTGAAAGCAGAACTGCAAGCTTTGGGAAAGAAGATTGATGCTGCTGGCCTAAAAGCGCTTTTGTCAGCCTTCAACCAAGACTTAGGCGAACTTGGTGGAGCATGCTCCCAGTTGGCAACTTCTGGAGCTGCAACCATCAACCTGGAGATTGTCGAGCAGATATTCCAGGGCAGGGTTGAAACCAATGCCTTCAAGATTGCAGATGCCGCTCTAAGCGGCAACGCGGCTGAGGCTATTCGACTATTTCGTCACGGCTTTACGACCGGCATAGACCCGGTTGCACTCAGTGCTGCGCTCACCATGAAGATTCGACAGCTTGCGCGGTTATTCAACGACAGAAACGCATCACCCGGAGCCTTAGGGATGCAGCCGTGGCAGCTTGAAAAGGCCAGAAGAGAATTGTCGGGCTGGGAAGAGTCGCAACTTATCAAGCTGGTTCAGTTGGCTGCACAAACCGATGCCGACGTTAAAGGTGCAAGTCGTGATCCCGGCTTCTCTATTGAGAAGCTGCTGTTTGCTATGGCCCGGAAATAAAAAAACCGGGCCGAAGCCCGGTCTTTTCAAAAAACTCTTTAGAGAGCTGAAACCTTCTTGCTGATAGCGCTCTTGCGGTTAGCAGCCTGGTTCTTGTGAACAACACCCTTTGAAACAGCCTTGTCTAGCTTGCGAGTTGCGTTCACTAGAGCTGCTGCTGCAGCAGTCTTGTCGCCACCCTCGGTAGCCTCACGAACTGCGCGAATTGCAGTCTTTAGCTCGGAGCGGACAGCCTTGTTGCGTGCCTCGGCCTTGCGGTTGGTTCCGATGCGCTTGATGTTCGACTTGATGTTTGCCATGTTTCACTTTCTTAGGCGAAAACTTTTGTTGAGGTGAATGACCTCAGAACAAGGGGAAACTCTATCAGTTTGATGCAATAAGGGCAAGCACCATGCGAGAATACCTACATCCAGATTCCCAAAGCAGAGGTTAGTTTGTCGCCACGCGCCCTAAAGGCCCTTGTACCGTCTCAAACGGCCCCTAGCCAAATCCGCAATTTCTGCATCATTGCGCACATTGACCACGGTAAATCCACTCTGGCCGACCGCATGCTTCAGCTCACTGGAATTGTTAGCGACCGCGACATGCGTGCTCAGTATTTGGACCGCATGGATATTGAGCGCGAGCGTGGAATCACAATCAAAAGCCAGGCCGTACGCTTGCCTTGGGAATTTGAGGGCGTGACATACGCCATGAATATGATCGACACCCCTGGACACGTGGACTTTACCTACGAAGTTTCACGTTCACTGGCAGCCTGCGAAGGTGCAGTTTTGCTGGTTGACGCAGCTCAGGGGATTGAAGCTCAGACACTTGCGAATCTCTATCTCGCCATGGAAAACGATCTACAAATCATTCCGGTATTGAACAAGATTGACCTACCAGCGGCCCAGCCAGAGAAGTATGCCGAAGAGTTGGCAAGTTTGATCGGTGGCAACCCTGAGGACTGCCTAAGAGTCTCGGGTAAAACCGGAGTCGGTGTAGCTGAGCTTTTGGACAAGATTGTCGGGACTGTTCCAGCTCCGGTCGGGGATGCCAACGCTCCTGCAAGAGCGATGATTTTTGACTCGGTCTACGACTCATACCGAGGTGTAGTGACCTATGTTCGAATGATTGATGGAACCCTGCATCCTCGTGAGCAGATCCAGATGATGTCGACCAAGGCGGTTCACGAGCTTTTGGAAATCGGAGTTATCGCCCCTGAGCCCGAATCAACTCAGGGATTGTCCGTTGGCGAGGTTGGTTACCTAATCACCGGTGTGAAGGATGTCCGTCAGTCCAAGGTAGGTGACACCGTCACTACAAAGCTCAAGCCAGCCACCCAAGCGCTTAAGGGCTACTCAGAACCAAAGCCAATGGTTTTCTCCGGTATCTACCCAATCGACGGCAGCGATTACCCAAACTTACGTGAAGCGTTGGACAAGCTTCGACTCTCTGACGCATCCTTGGTTTATGAGCCCGAGACTTCGGCTGCGTTGGGCTTTGGATTCCGCTGCGGATTCCTGGGGCTTTTGCACCTTGAAATCATCACCGAGCGCTTGGAGCGCGAGTTCAACCTGTCTCTTATCGCTACATCCCCTTCAGTGGTTTACAAGGTCACCGTCGACGACGGCAGTCAACACATAGTGACCAACCCCTCCGAGTATCCAGAGGGCAAGATTCGCGAGGTGCAGGAACCTATGGTCAGGGCGACCATCCTCAGCCCGAAGGATTACGTTGGCACCATAATGGAGCTTTGCCAGACCAAGCGCGGCAGCATGATCGACATGCAGTACCTGGGTGAAGATCGCGTTCAACTGCGATACAAGTTGCCACTGGCAGAAATCGTCTTCGACTTCTTTGACCAGCTCAAGAGCAAGACTCAGGGCTATGCATCTTTGGATTACGAAGAAGATGGCTATGCAGAAGGTGACCTTGTCAAAGTTGACCTCCTTCTCCAAGGTGAAAAGGTGGACGCGTTTAGCTCCATCGTTCATAAGGACAAGGCCTATGCCCACGGCACCAGGATTGCTGCAAAGCTGCGCGAACTAATCCCAAGGCAGCAGTTTGAGGTTCCGATTCAGGCCGCGGTTGGAGCACGAATCATTGCCAGAGAGACCATTCGAGCTATCCGCAAGGATGTTTTGGCAAAGTGCTACGGTGGCGACATTTCCAGAAAGCGCAAGCTCCTCGAGAAGCAAAAAGAGGGAAAGAAGCGCATGAAGATGGTCGGTCGCGTTGAAGTGCCTCAAGAAGCATTCATCTCTGCGCTTTCCACCGAAGAGCCAAAGACTGACAAGAAGAAGTAGTTGGCCGCGTCCTTGCCGTTGGGCCTTAGCTGGCCAGGTGACAATCAGCTCAAGCTGACGCCAAACCTAAGCGCAACATTTCACGCTTATGTTCACATCCCGTTCTGCGCTGTTCGCTGTGGTTACTGCGACTTCAACACCTACACCTCGAAAGAGTTGCGCGGTGTATCGCAAGCCGAGTTCCATATCCCGCTGATTCAAGAGGTGAACCTCAGTAAGCAACTGCTCTCGCAGTGGGCAATCCCCGCTAGAGAATTGACCACCGTCTTCTTCGGTGGCGGAACGCCATCGATGTTTGAGGCAAGCCAGATTTCACAGATTCTTGAGTCGTTAGAAGATAATTTCGGCTTCACCGATGGCATCGAGATCACTTTGGAAGCAAACCCTGAAGGGCTGGATCACCTAAAGCTTGAAGAGCTCAAAGCCGCTGGCGTGAATCGAATAAGTCTGGGAGTTCAATCGTTTGACCAGAAGGTGCTGGACGTTCTAGATCGAGTTCACAGCAAAGACAAGGTAATCGCGGCTGTCAAGCAAGCTCGAGAGCTGGGACTCAGAGTCAGCGTCGATTTGATCTACGGCGCACCCGGAGAGACGTTGGAGAGCTGGAGACGGACTTTGGAGCAGGCGATTGAGCTTGGTGTCGAGCACGTTTCCGCCTATTCGCTAATCATCGAAGAGGGAACTGCCATTGCGCGGAAGATTGCCCGCGGGGAGCTAGCAGAGGTCGATGAGGACCTAAACGCGGATAAGTATTTGCTTACCGAAGAGCTTCTTGGAAAAGCTGGACTTAAGAACTACGAGGTTTCGAACTGGGGTAATCCATCACTTCACAATCAGGCCTACTGGCAATCGCAAGACTGGTGGGGGTATGGCCCAGGTGCTCACGGACATATTTCAGGGGCTAGGTTCTGGAATCAAAAACACCCCGCGACCTACACGGCCGCTTTGGAAAAAGGCAGCCCTGCTGCCGGTTTTGAGTACCTTGATGAAAGAACTCAATTGGAAGAGCGACTTCTGCTCATGCTTCGCACAAGCCAAGGTGTTCCAAGATCGCTTTTTAGGGAGCTTGGAGTTCCCACGGAGTTGGTAGCGAATGCGATCGCCTCCGGGCTCTTGGAATTAGCTTCGAATGACCAAATCAAGGCAACGCTTTCAGGGCGCCTATTGGTTGATGGGCTGGTGCTGGATTTTCTATCAAAATCCCAGGCTTGACCTAGAATTGGCACTCGAAGAAGGTGAGTGCCAATGATTCCAGAACGCTCTTTAGAGGTGCTGCGCGCGATCGTGCAGGACTTCATCTTTTCTTCGCAGCCGGTTGGCTCAAAGTCACTGCTTGATAGACACCCGTTAGGCGTCTCAGCGGCGACTATTAGAAACGACATGGCGCTTTTGGAGGAGGAGGAGCTAATTGTTGCTCCTCACACCAGCGCTGGAAGAATCCCAACCGAAAAGGGCTATCGGCTTTTTGTAGACAAACTTGCTGATCTCAAACCGCTTTCAACTGGCGAAAAAGCAGCAATCGAGGGCTTTCTAGGCGGCGCACACGACCTAGATGAAATCGTCGAGCGAAGCGCTAGGCAGCTTGCACTTCTCACTAACTCACTTGCGATGGTCCAGTACCCATCGCTCGGTAAGTCAACCGTGCGACACATTGAGCTAATACCAATCGGCTCAAGCAGGCTGTTGTTGATGTTGATCACCGACTCCGGTCGAGTCCAGCAGCTACAGATTGAGTCCAACTCAATGCAGGAGGATCTGATTCAGGAACTGCGCGGTCGCCTAAATGGCATGCTCTCTGGTTCTGCACTGGCGGATGTCAAAGGTAAGTTGACTTCGCTGGAATCGGAATTTGCACCTGACCGCAGACCGATTGTGCTTCAGGTTATCCAGTCACTGCAGTCTCTGGTCGATGCCAACCGCCAGGAAAAACTCACCATCTCCGGGGCTGCCAATCTTGCAAAGCAAGAGCAGGATTTCTCCGGTGATCTTTCCTCGGTACTAGAAGCAATCGAGGAGCAGGTGGTTCTGCTAAAGATCTTGGATGAATTACACAGCGATCAGCACGGTGTCGGGCTCAGAATCGGCTCGGAAATTGGCGTTGAGGGTTTAAAGAGCGCTTCAATCATGGTCACCGGTTACGAGAACCGCGGTACCGAGGTGGCAAAACTTGGAGTACTCGGACCTACCCGAATGGACTATTCCGGAAACATTGCTTCGGTCCGCGCTGTTGCAAGGTATCTGTCAAAGATTTTGGAGGCTAACGCTTGAGCGACCACTATGAGGTGTTAGGCGTCTCTCGGACTGCAGGTGAGGACGAGATAAAAAAGGCTTACCGCAAATTAGCCCGCGAACTACACCCGGATATCAACCCAGATCCTAAGGCTGCTGAGAGATTCAAGTTGGTTACTCATGCCTATGAGGTACTTATTGACCCTCAGCAGCGCGCTGGTTATGACAGAGGCGGCGATGGCGGCTTTGGGCTCGGAGATATTTTCGAGTCATTCTTTGGTGGCGGAACATCCCGTGGTCCGCAGTCCCGATCTCAGCGCGGGCAAGATGCACTGCTAAGAGTTGATTTAGATCTAGCGGAAGCAGTTTTCGGCGCAGAGAAGACCCTAACCATCGATACCGCAATCCTTTGCGATACCTGTCAGGGCAGCTGCTGCAAGCCCGGAACCAGCGTTCGCGTCTGTGATATTTGCCGTGGTTCAGGTCAGATTCAGCGCCAGGTTCAGTCCTTCATGGGCGTAATGGTGACCACATCGCCCTGCGGATCTTGCCGAGGAACCGGTGAAGTGATTCCTGACCCATGCATAACCTGCCGAGGTCAGGGCAGAGTGCGCTCAAAGCGCGATTTGACCATGGACATCCCAGCCGGTGTTGCCGATGGCATGCGTCTTCACCTTTCTGGCCAGGGCGAAGTTGGATTCGCCGGAGGTCCAGCGGGAGATATCTACCTGGAGGTTTCGGTCCGACCGCACGCAATCTTCGGCCGCGATGGTGACGATCTAGTTGCTCAGTTGGAAGTCCCGGTGGCTGATGCCGCTTTAGGTTTTGAGGTTGAGATCGAGTCACTTGATGGCGACGTCAAAGTTGAATCAAAGCCCGGTGCTCAGCACGGTGATGTGATTACCCTCAAGGGGCTAGGAGCTTCTCGCATTCGCGGCAAGGGAAGGGGCGACCTTCGTCTTGAGCTGAAGGTGCTGACCCCAACACGTCTTGATGGCAAGGGTAAAGACATCTTCAAAATGCTTCGCGACCTTCACCGCGAAGATGTCCCGAGACTAGGTTCCAGAAGAGCCAAGGGTCGCTTCTAGTGCACTGGCTTTACGACCCTCAACTCTCTCCTCAAACAACTTCTTTGCCTGCGAGCGAAGCCAGTCACGCGAAGTCGCTTCGTCTTCGGGTGGGGGAGCAGGTTGCGATTACCAATGGCAAGGGCTTGATCGCTAGTGCCGTGATTTCATCAGATGATGGCTACGAGATTTCAGAGCTACAGCAAACCAGCCAGCGCACCCCACGTTTTCACCTAGTGCAAGCTCTAGCCAAGGCTGATCGTGATGAGCTAGCCATGCAAGCTTGCGTTGAACTGGGACTAAGTAGTGTCACGCCTTGGAGTTCAGATCGTTCAATAGTTCGCTGGGATGGCAAAGAGACAAAGAATCAAACGAGGTGGCAGCAGATTGCCATCGAGGCGATGAAGCAGTCCCAGCAGGCATTCCTCTGCGAGGTGAAACCAATTGCAACCACCAAGCAACTCAGTGCTTTCGAAACCGCATTGGTTTTGGATCCCAAGGCCACCAAATCACTCAACGACTTTATGCCGCTCACGGACGATGTGACCTTGGTAGTTGGACCCGAGGGCGGCATTTCAGATAGCGAATTTCAACTTCTTGAAGAACAAGGTTTTCAGCGAGTGCGACTAGGCCAAAGCGTGCTTAGAACCTCGAGTGCCGGACCTGCCGCAATGGCGGCTTTGCAATTCGCTTCAGGGCTCTGGGCCTGAGACTTAGTATTGAATCTGGAGGATTCGTTGGACTGTATTTTTTGCAAGATTGTTGGTGGGGAATTTGGCACGGAATTCGTAGCTCAGAATGATCACGCCGTCGCATTTTTAGATATCAACCCGCAGGCCAAGGTCCACATACTTGTTGTGCCCAGAACGCACACTTCAAATGTTTCTGAGCTCGAAGATCCGCAAGAGCTGCTTGGGCTATTTGAACTTATTCGCGAGGTCGCTAAAACCAAGACCGATGGTCAATTCCGCTTGCAGTTCAACACCGGCAGCCGCGAGGGCCAATCGGTTTTCCACACCCACGCCCACGTGCTAAGTAATCAGGCCAACTAGTGCCACAGAAAACACTGGAGATAACCAAGGTTTCGGCCATTGACCTTCTTGGTCCTGAAGACAAAATTGCGAAAAAGCTAGAGCAGGAGTTCCCGGGACTCAGGATTCAAAACCGCGGCACCTCATACATGCTTGAGGGCTCGGACGAGCAGCTGATTTCTGCTGAGCGCACTCTTTTAGAACTTGCCGATCTGGTTGCGCAGGGCGTTGCTCCGGATGAGAGATCAGTTGTTGAAAGTGCGAGGATCATCGAGCAGAATCCCGAGGAGACCCCATCCAAGGTGCTTGGCGCTGGCGGTATCACCACCCCGGGGAAAACTGTTCGAGCAAAGACCCTTGGTCAAAAGCAGTATCTCGAGGCAATTGATCAAAACACCATCACTTTTGGAATTGGACCTGCGGGAACCGGCAAGACCTATTTGGCAGTTGCAAAGGCCGTGGCAGCTCTTTACGGCCGACAGGTAAGCAGAATCATCTTGACCAGGCCAGCTGTCGAGGCTGGCGAGCGTCTTGGATTCCTGCCTGGAACACTAAGCGACAAGATCGACCCTTATCTTCGGCCGCTGTTCGATGCGCTTCAGGAAATGCTTGAACCTGAGGCAACACATCGCTTGATTGAAGCCGGTGTTATTGAGGTTGCACCGCTTGCCTACATGCGCGGAAGAACGCTAAATGACTCATTCATCATTTTGGATGAGGCGCAAAACACCACCGCGGAGCAGATGAAGATGTTCCTTACCCGCCTCGGCTTCAACTCCAAAATGGTGATCACCGGCGACACAACCCAGGTTGACCTGCCTTTTGGAAAGTCGGGACTGAAGGTCGCAACCGACATCCTTTCGGGGGTCGAGGGTCTACACATTGCTACCCTGAGCAGTAAAGATGTGGTTCGACACGAATTAGTTACCCGCATTGTTGAGGCCTACGACAGGAGCGACATTGAGCATTGAGATTTCCAACGAGTCGGAAATCGTTGTTGATGTTGAGCGAGTTCAGTTACTAGCGGTAAGCGTTCGCGATGCTTTGAAACTGCACCCAATGGTTGATGTCGGGGTCATATTTGTCGACGAAGGCCCAATGACCGATCTTCATCTCAAATGGATGGATGAGCCAGGATCGACCGACGTACTCAGTTTCCCAATGGATGAACTTCGTCCAGGATCTGACTTAGTCCCATCACCCGAGGGTGTTTTGGGAGATATCGTGGTTTGCCCTCAGGTTGCTACCAGGCAGGCCGAAACCGCAGGCCACCCGGTTATCAACGAGATTCTTTTACTTGTTACTCACGGCATGTTGCACCTGGTTGGTTTTGACCACGCCGAGCCTGAGGAAGAGAAAGAGATGTTCGGTCTTCAAAAAGAACTCTTAGAGAAGTTCTACGAGAGCGAATCCAGCGATGCTTGAAATTCTGCTCGGCCTGACAGCTCTGGTTTTGATTTCGCTGCTATCCATTGTTCAGGCTCACCTGCAGGCCATCGAAGACCCGCGTTCCAGCGCGATCTCGATAGCTAGAACGTTGCTGTTGGTGCTTTTGGCAGCCAGCTGGCTGGCGTTTTCTTCCAGCCAAGCACCTTTTGCACTGGTTCTTGCAATTGCCTTGGTGGCACTTTGGTTACTGCAGCAGTTGATAGGTCGAACCCTCGGACAAAGAGCTTTCGCGGAGTCATTGGCTGAGAAGTTTGAGCCTTTCGTAAAGTTTTGGTCAAAGTACGCCGTTCCACTTCGACTCACAACCCCAGAGGTAATCGAAGAATACGAGCAGGAACTAATCGAATCGGTGGAAGATTTTTCCGAGACTGTGGTTCGCGAGGTAATGGTTCCTCGAGTCGATATGGAGATCGTTAGCTCCGATGATTCTTTGGAGAAAGCTTTAGCGGTATTCATTTCAACCGGTTACTCAAGGCTTCCGGTGATTGGTGATGACGTTGATGACGTGGTCGGTGTGCTTTATCTCAAAGACCTTGCCAGGTACACGCACCAAGACCCTGGGCTCTTAGCTACCACTTCCTCTAAGGAAGCAGCTCGCCCAGCTCTGTTTACTCCTGAGACGATTTCGGTTGCTCAGCTATTGCGTCAAATGCAGAAATCAGGAACTCAAATCGCAATCGTCTCGGATGAATACGGCGGTGTCGCGGGTGTCGCGACAATTGAAGACCTACTCGAAGAGATTGTTGGCGAGATTAGTGACGAGCACGACCGGGAAACCGAAGACATCGTTTTGGTTGGACTAAACCTTTACCGGGTGAACCCAAGAGTCACTCTGGATGAGATGTCCGAGCAGTGCGAGGTTGAGATTGAAGACGAAGATGTTGACACTGTCGGAGGTCTACTGATCAAGGGACTGGGCGAACTGCCAAAGGGTGGTGAAGTGGTGGCGATTGCCGGCATCGAACTAACCGCAGAACGCGTTGATGCAAAGCGCGGAAGAATTCTTAGTGTGTTAGTTAGAAAGCTGGAGCAAACCGATGACTGAATTTAGAGCAGGGTTTGTGTCCTTCGTTGGAAGACCAAACGTTGGTAAATCCACTCTCATGAACGCGATTGTCGGTCAAAAATTCGCCATCACAAGTTCTAAACCGCAAACCACCCGCAAGGCAATCAGGGCGATCTTGAATCGAGAAGATTCCCAGCTGATCATTGTCGACCTGCCCGGTGTGCACCGACCAAGAACCCTTTTGGGCCAGCGCCTAAATGATTTGGTCACATCAACCTTGACCGATGTTGATGTAATTGCGTTTTGCTCACCCGCTAACGAGAAAGTGGGCCCGGGGGATAAGCACATCGTCGCAGACCTCGAGCGTTTTCCTAAATCCAGGAAAATTGCGATTGTCACCAAGGTGGACACGGTTTCCAAAGAGCGCTTGGCCGAGCACCTAATGGACGTGCAGGCTCTGGGTGATTGGGCTGAGATTGTTCCGGTCTCTGGCCTAAAAGGCATTCAGGTGGAGTTGCTGTCAGAACTTTTGTTCAAGCAACTTCCAGTAAGCCCAAAGCTCTACCCAGACGATGTTGAGACCGGTGAGAGTGACGACGACCTGATCTGCGAACTAGTTCGCGAAGCAGCGCTTGAATTAGTTGACGACGAGTTGCCACACTCGCTTGCGGTTACCCTGGATGAGATAGTTCTAGGCGACGACAAGCCAAATATTCACGTCAGCCTCTGGGTTGAGCGCGATAGCCAAAAGGGAATCGTGATTGGCAAAGCAGGCTCGATGCTCAAGAAGATCGGCTCTGAGGCAAGAACCCAAATTCAAACCCTGCTCGGTTACCCGGTGCACCTCTCAATTCAGGTCCGAGTTGCTCCGGATTGGCAGCGTAACCCTAAGCAGCTAGGCAAACTCGGCTTCTAGTGCTAGATTTTGGGTATGCGTTCCGCTCTGTTGCTTAGTGGCCGCGACGAGGCCTAATTCGGCCCATTCTCGTCGCGGAGCCTAGGTGCGGCCACCAAAAAATTTAGGCGGGAGCAAAAAATGGAAAACAATCAAAAACCTTCAAAGATGCCTTTTCGGCGTTACAAGCCTTTTCACGAGCAGGTAAAGATCGAGCTTGCCGATCGAACCTGGCCAACCAAGCGCATTGAAAAAGCTCCGCGCTGGTGTGCGGTTGACCTACGTGATGGCAATCAAGCTCTAATCGACCCGATGAGCCCTGAGCGCAAGCTTCAGATGTTCAAGCTTTTGGTGAAGATGGGTTACAAGGAGATTGAGGTTGGATTTCCTTCGGCCTCTCAGACTGACTTTGACTTTGTTCGCATCTTGGTCGATGACAACCACATCCCGGATGACGTCACTATCCAGGTGCTAACTCAGGCTAGAGATCATCTAATTGAGCGCACCTATGAGTCCATTGCGGGTGCAAAGCGTGCGATTGTGCACTTCTACAACTCAACTTCGATCCTGCAGCGCAGGGTGGTTTTTGGGCAGGACAAAGAAGGCATCAAGCAGATTGCACTCTCTGCAGCTAGAAAGTGCTTGGAACTAGAGACAACCATTCCTGGGACCGAAGTCTTTTACGAGTACTCACCGGAGTCTTATACCGGAACCGAACTGGAATATGCGGTTGAAGTCTGCAACGCGGTTGCCGAGGTCATCAAGCCAACCCCACAGCGGAAGCTAATTATCAACCTGCCGGCAACCGTTGAGATGGCATCTCCAAATGTCTATGCCGACTCAATCGAGTGGATGTCCAGAAACTTGACTCCTCGCGACAGCATCATCGTTTCGCTACACCCACACAACGACCGCGGCACCGCGGTTGCTGCCGCGGAGCTTGGCTACATGGCTGGAGCGGATCGCATTGAGGGCTGCCTATTTGGCAATGGCGAGAGAACCGGAAACGTTGACCTTGTGACTTTGGGCCTAAATCTCTTCAGCCAGGGAATCGATCCTCAGATCGACTTCTCAGACATCGACCAGATCAAGCGCACCGTTGAATACTGCAACCAGCTACCTGTTCCAGAGCGTTCACCATACGGTGGCGACTTGGTTTACACCGCTTTCTCCGGTAGCCACCAGGACGCAATCAAGAAGGGCTTCGAACACCTAGCAAAGGATGCTGCTGCAGCCGGAGTCAGTGTTGATGAATACACCTGGGGTATTCCATATCTTCCAATCGATCCAAAGGATGTTGGCAGAAGCTACGAGGCAGTGATTCGTGTGAACTCGCAATCCGGTAAGGGTGGCGTCGCTTACCTTCTAAAGGCAGATCACAACCTTGAACTTCCTAGGAAGCTACAGATTGAGTTCTCTCGAGTTGTCCAAGAGCACACCGACAGCCAAGGTGGAGAAGTTACCAGCGAGCAGCTGTGGGAAATTTTCCAGGACGAATACCTACCAAGCCAGAACGTTGATACCAAGTGGGGTCGATTCGAGCTCAAGCGCATGCGCACTGAGAGCGAGATGGACGGCGTGGTAAACCTAGCGGTTGTGCTTCGCGATGGAGCCGAAGAGATTGCCGTCTCCGGAACCGGTAACGGTCCAATATCGGCATTTATTGATGTGCTTTCAAAGCAAGGTGTTTCCGTAAAGGTAAATGACTACCTTGAGCACACCCTCAGCGCATCAGGAGATGCATTGGCTGCTGCCTACACCGAGTTGGTTGTGGATGGCAAAGTGCTTTGGGGAGTTGGTATCGATGGTGACATCGCAATTGCTTCCATCAAGGCCTTGATCTCCGCAGTCAATAGAGCGGTTCGCAGCTAGCCTGAACAGGTTTCAGGCAAGCTTCAGCGATACTTTCTTGCATGCCGCACTACCGCGATGAGGGAATCATTCTCCGCACCCACAAGCTGGGTGAGGTTGATCGCATCCTGACAATCCTGACCAAAGAACACGGTCAGATTAGAGCGGTTGCGAAGGGCGTGAGAAAAACCTCCAGCCGCTTCGGCGCAAGACTTGAACCCTTTATGGTCGCGGATCTGCAGCTTTTTGAAGGTAAGAACCTGGACACGGTTTCACAGGTTGAGCAACTTGCCAGCTACGGGGCTCAGATAGTTGCGGATTACCCCAAATACACCGCGGCAAATGCCATGGTTGAGGCCGCTGAAAGACTGACGAGAGAATCCTCCAACTCTCAGCAGTACTTACTTTTGCTAGGAGGACTCAGAGCACTTTCGGGTTCCGAACACGAGGGCTCCCAGGTTTTGGACTCATATCTTTTGAGAGCGCTATCGCTCTCGGGCTGGGTGCCGGAACTTGGCAGCTGCCAAAGTTGTCAAAGTGAGAACCCGGTGGCATTTTCTGTCCACACCGGTCACGTCAGCTGCGGAGAATGCTCACTTCCCGGAGCGGTGAAACTCGGTTCCGCTGGGCTAATGCACATGCGCAACCTCTTGGCTGGAAACTGGCCGGAGGTGGCAACTGTCGAACCCGGAGCGAAGTCAAACGTGAGTTCGGTAATTTCGGCATACTTGCAATGGCAACTCGAGCGCGGGTTGCGTTCGATGAGCATGGTGGAGCGGGCCTAGTGGAACTATTTGACCCTGCGCGCAAAGCTCCTGCATTTTCCAAAGTCCCCGGCCACATTGCGATTGTGATGGATGGCAACGGAAGATGGGCCAACAGTAGAGGTCTTACCCGAACCGAAGGCCACAAGGCCGGAGAGCAAGCGCTGCTAGATGTTTTGGCAGGTGCAATAGAGGCTGGTGTCACGCACGTCACGGCCTACGCGTTTAGCACGGAGAACTGGAAGCGATCCCCGGAGGAGGTTCGCTTTCTAATGGGCTACAACAAAGAAGTTCTCAGGCGTCGCAGGGATCTGCTCAATAGCTGGAACGTGAAAATCCGCTGGGCAGGAAGGACACCAAAGCTTTGGCCAAGTGTCATCTCAGAACTCAAAAGTGCTGAGGAGCTAACGGCAAAGAACACTGGCCTCACCTTGACCATGGCGGTGAACTACGGAGGTCGCCAGGAAATAGTCGATGTCGTGAACCAAATTGCACTGCAGGTTCAAAGTGGGAAACTAAAGCCAGGGGCCATTACCGAGAAAACAATTGCTTCAAGACTTTACGTTCCAGAACTACCAGATGTGGACTTATTTGTTCGATCCAGTGGAGAACTGAGGACCTCGAACTTCTTGCTTTGGCAATCAAGCTACGCCGAGATGATGTTTATGCCGCAATTGTGGCCAGACTTCACTAGGGAAACGCTCTGGGAAGCGATCATGGCCTATCAGAATCGTGATCGACGCTTCGGCGCTGCTTCAGACCTCCCGCTAAACTAGGGGCTTACGCCTAAGGCAAAGATTTATTGGAGAACCATGGCAACCCAGAAACTAGATCAAGTCATCTCGTTAGCTAAGAGACGTGGTTTTGTCTTTCAGGCTGGAGAGATTTACGGTGGTTCACGCTCGGCTTGGGACTATGGCCCTTTGGGTGTCGAGCTAAAGGAAAACATCAAGCGTCAGTGGTGGCGCTCGATGGTTTCGGGTCGTGAAGATGTGGTTGGACTTGACTCCTCAATCATCCTTCCGAAAAAGGTCTGGGAAGCTTCCGGCCACGTTGAGGCATTTGTTGACCCGCTAATCGAGTGCACCAGCTGCAACAAGCGATTCCGCCAGGATCACCTAGAAGAGGCTTTTGAGGAAAAGAAGGGCCGTGCGCCTTCCTCGATGTCTGAGATTGCCTGCCCAAACTGCGGCAACAAGGACATCTGGACTGAGCCGAAGAGCTTCAATGGTCTATTGAAAACTAGCCTCGGTCCGGTCGACGACGAATCCGGCATGCACTACCTAAGACCGGAAACCGCTCAGGGTATCTTCGTGAACTTCAACAACGTTCTCAACGCTGCGCGAATGAAGCCGCCATTTGGCATTGGTCAGATGGGCAAGAGCTTCCGCAACGAGATCACTCCAGGAAACTTCATCTTCCGAACCCGTGAGTTTGAGCAGATGGAGATGGAATTCTTCGTCAAACCCGGTGAGGACGAGCAGTGGCACGACTACTGGATCAATGAGCGCTATAACTGGTACATCGACCTGGGCATCAACCCAGACAACCTAAGGCTCTTTGACCACCCGAAGGAAAAACTTTCGCACTACTCAAAGCGCACCGTGGACATCGAATACCGCTTCGGTTTCCAGGGCAGTGAATTTGGTGAACTCGAGGGCGTTGCTAACCGAACCGACTTTGACCTAAAGACTCACTCTGAGCACTCCGGCGTTGACCTTAGCTACTTCGACCCAACCGAAGAGCGTCGCTGGACGCCTTATGTTATCGAGCCGGCAGCCGGTCTCACCAGATCACTAATGGCATTCCTGGTCGACGCTTACACCGAAGACGAAGCTCCTAACACCAAGGGTGGCGTTGATGTTCGAACCGTGCTGCGCCTTGACTACCGACTAGCTCCAGTGAAGGCTGCAATTTTGCCGCTTAGCCGAAACGAAGAACTCAACCCAATTGCCAAGGACCTCGCTTCAGAGCTTCGAGCAGTTTGGAATGTTGAGTTTGATGATTCTGGAGCAATTGGTCGTCGCTACCGTCGTCAAGATGAGATCGGAACCCCTTTCTGTATCACTGTTGACTTTGACACTCCAAACGATCAGGCAGTTACCATTCGTGAGCGCGACTCCATGGCTCAAGAGCGTGTAGCGCTTTCTCAGGTCCGCAATTACATCTTCGAGAGAATCAACGGTTAGCTTGTCTCTGAAGTACGGCAAGCACGAGATTGCCATACCGGTGGTTTTAGCACCTATGGCTGGAATTACCAACACCGCTTACCGCAGGCTCTGCCGTGAATATGGCGGCGGTTTGTTCGTATCCGAGATGGTTACTTCCAGAGCTCTCGTGGAGCGAACTCCAGAGTCGATGAGACTTATCGGTCACCACGAGTCTGAGGATATTCGCTCGGTGCAGCTCTACGGTGTTGATCCAAAGACCATTGCAAATGCCGTGACCATGTTGGTTGCCGAGGACCGAGCAGATCACATCGATCTGAATTTTGGTTGCCCAGTTCCGAAAGTAACCCGTAAAGGCGGGGGAGCAGCTCTGCCTTGGAAGTCGGATCTTTTTGATGCGATCGTAAAAGCCGCCGTGAATGCCGCTGGTGACATTCCAGTAACCGTAAAAATGCGCAAGGGCATCGACTCTGATCACCTGACCTATTTGGATGCCGGAAAGGCCGCACGAGACGCAGGCGTTGCCGCGGTTGCTCTCCACGGCAGAACAGCCGAGGAGTACTACTCGGGGATCGCTGACTGGGACGCAATTGCAAAGCTGCGCGCAGAGCTACCGGATGTCCAGGTTTTAGGAAATGGCGATATCTGGTCCGCTCAAGATGCGGTTCGGATGATGGAGCAAACCGGAGTAGACGGTGTTGTGGTTGGACGTGGCTGCCTTGGACGACCATGGTTGTTTGCGGATCTCGAGAAGGCAATTGCCTCTTATCTGCAGGGCGATAAAAACCCAAGCGTCGACATCGTGATGCCTACTTTGGGTGAGGTGGCAGACGCCTTTGTTCGTCATACCGAACTCTTGGTCGAATATTTTGAGGATGAAGGCAGGGCCTGTCGCGACATTCGTAAGCATGTCGCTTGGTATTTCAAGGGTTACCCAGTCGGTGGCGATTTTAGAGCTGCGTTAGCCCAGGTCGAGTCGCTGAATCACATGGCACAGCTTCTTGGAGACTTGGAAAGAGAGATTCCATACCCGGGCGATGACGCCGAGGGCCCAAGAGGTAGGCTCGGTTCCGTAAAGAGCTGTGCCTTGCCAGAGAACTGGCTCCAGTCTCGTGAGCTCAGCAGCTCACACCGCTTGCAACTGCAAGAGGCAGAGCTTTCAGTCTCGGGAGGGTAGTTGAAGCCAGTTACGCCCATCGAACCCGGTTACGAAGAATTCGACCGGGAGCGGTTTATCGCGCAACCAAGGTCTTCGATGCTTCGCAGAGGCGAGTTCGCTCGCGATCGCGCCAGAGTGCTTCACGCCGCAGCATTTAGGCGCCTAAGCGCTAAGACCCAGGTGCTTTCCCCATCATCTGGAGATTTTGCAAGAACTCGACTTACTCACTCGCTTGAGGTGGCGCAGGTGGGTCGAGAGCTTGCATCGGTCCTGGGTGTTGACCCGGATCTGGTTGACATGGCCTGCTTGGCTCACGATCTAGGTCACCCGGCATTTGGTCACAACGGTGAGTCGGCTTTGAACTTCTGGGCTGCTGATATTGGGGGCTTTGAGGGAAATGCCCAAACCTTCCGAATCCTCACCAGGCTTGAACCTAAGATCTATGACGACCAAGGTCATTCGCGGGGCTTGAACCTCACAAGAGCATCGCTGGATGCTGCCACCAAATACCCGTGGCGGCTTTCCCAAGCCCAAGATTTTGGCAACTCGGTAAAGTTCGGCACATACGAGGACGATCTAGAGGTCTTTCACTGGATGCGGCACAATGCCCCAGAGGGCGCTAAGTGTGTTGAGGCTCAGATCATGGACTTTGCCGATGATGTGGCTTATTCCGTGCACGACTTTGAAGACGCAATCGTCGAAGGTTTTATAGACCCCTCCGCCATTTCAGATCCAAGCGCCAGGAACCAGCTGATTGAAGAGGTTGGCAAATGGTCAGGCGGCATGCTGGACAGGGTGCAGCTTGAGGAAGCCTTCGATCTGCTGCAGGACAGTCACTACTGGCTTTACAGCTTTGATGGCTCACCTCGGTCGCTGGCGCAGCTCAAAAACCTGACATCTGACCTGATTGGATCGTTTGTATCTAGGACTACTGATTCGATTTTGGAGAATGCATCCAGGGCGAGCCTTACCCGTTACCGCGCCGGAGTCATCATTCCATCCAAGGTGAAATCCGAGATTGCGGTATTGAAGGGCATTGTTGCCTCGCAGGTAATGACCCACAATTCACGTCAGAGTTACTACGAAGATCAGCGCGAGTTGCTAATTGAATTGGCAGATCGGCTATTGGAAACCGGAGCACAGCACCTCGATTCAATCAGCGCCGAGGCCTGGGCTCAGGCATCAAGTGATCAGGCTCGGAAGCGAGTAATCGTGGATCAGGTGGCCTCACTAACTGACCCCGCAGCAATCGCTTTGCACCAGAAGCTAAAGGCTTAGGATTCCACTATGGCCGGCCGGGTGAGACAGAGTGATGTTGAAGAGCTAAAAGCCAAACTCGACATCGTTGAGGTTGTTGCTGGATACGTCTCGCTAAAGCCAGCTAGCGCAGGATCTTTCAAGGGTTTGTGTCCTTTTCACTCCGAGAAGAGTCCAAGCTTTAACGTTCGATCAGCTCCAGCTTTTTACCACTGCTTCGGTTGCGGTGCTGGTGGAGACGTCTATAAGTTCATTCAAGAAATCGAGCACGTAGGTTTCACCGAGGCAATCGAGAAGCTTGCCGAGAAGTCAGGCTTTCAACTCACCTACGATGAGGGAAGCACTCAAGAATCAAGTGGTCGTGCCAGGCTTTTGGCAGCCAACCAAGAGGCCAGTGCTTTTTTCAGCGAGCAGCTGCAATCCAGCGAGGGCGAAACCGCGGTCAAATTTCTTGCCTCTAGAGGCTTTGACCAAAAGGCGATTTCTCAGTTTGGCATCGGTTATGCGCCAAAGGGTTGGCAGGGATTACTTGATCACCTCAAGGCAAAGGGTTTCACCGTAGAAGAGGCAATCACCGCAGGGCTTGCTATGGCGAGCGATAAAGGCGGTTACGACCGATTCCGCGGCCGCGTGCTTTGGCCCATTCGAGACTCAAACTCGCAGGTGCTGGGCTTTGGTGCGCGGAAGCTTTACGAGGACGACCAGGGGCCTAAGTACCTTAACACTCCTGAGACGCCGGTCTACCACAAGGGTTCGGTGCTCTACGGCCTTGATCTAGCCCGCAAAGAGATCATTAAGCGCAAAGAGATCATTGTGGTGGAGGGCTATACCGATGTGATGGCCTGCCACCTAGCGGGATTCCCCAATGCTGTTGCCACTTGCGGCACGGCTTTTGGCGAGGATCACATCAAGATAATCAACCGGCTTTTTGGCACTTCCGAAGACCCAGCCGCAGTGGTGTTTACCTTTGACCCAGATGCTGCGGGGGAGAAGGCCGCCCTCAGGGTCTATGGCGATACTTCCAAGTTCAATGCCCTTACCTTTGTCGCGTCCGGTCCTGAAGGCTTAGACCCATCAGATCTTCGCCAGCAGCGAGGAGATGGCGCTATTGGGCAAATGCTAGAGGCGCGAAAGCCACTATTTGAATTCGTGATTCGCCACCGGATTGGCAAATTCTCGCTCAATGACCTCGACTCTCGTGCTGCGGCTGCCAGGGCAGCGGCGCCTGTTGTTGCAGAAATTGTTGATCCGGCATTACGTGCCGGCTACACCAGGCAATTGGCAGATTGGGTTTCGCTTGAAATCTCCGAGGTCTCTCAGCTGATTGCTCAAGTCGGCAGACAGCAGGTTGGGCAGCGAGTGGAACAGATTCGAACTAGCGCGCCAAAGCCGGTTGAGCAAACCCCAGCTACAAAGTTTGAGCGCCAGGTTCTCGAAGTCCTGGTGCAACGTCCGCAGTCTTTCAACGCAGAGCGAATCACCAGAATTGTCGGAGCAGGCTTTACCCAAGCGGAACTAGCTGGCGTCGCAGAAGCTGCAAGTCGCATCTCTAGTCAGCTGAACTCAAGCGACTGGGTGAATCAACTGGCAAACGAGCTATCCGGTGAACAGCTAGATCTCCTGCGGGCTCTCGCTCTGGCGGAACTTCCAGCAGCTAACGATGCAGATTTGCAGAAGTACTGCAGGGGCGTTGTAAACGGCGCGATGCTGCAGGCTTTGGCTCGCGAAAAGAATGACCTGCTAGCGGCACTCAAGCGTATTGACATGGCTACCCAGGCAGAGGCCTACTCGCAAGTTCAGCGACAATTAGTTGAACTTGAGGCCGAACGCAGAACTTACATGTCATAGTTTTTTCTGCTAATCTTTCTCAGGCGTCTTAGGACGCTAATCCTCGGTAGCTCAATTGGCAGAGCAATCGGCTGTTAACCGATAGGTTCTTGGTTCGAGTCCAAGCCGGGGAGCCAAATTTTAGGAATCGTATGAAGCGAGTTCTTTCCACATCCATCTCAGTTGGTCTAGCCACTGGCCTCTATGGAATCTCATTTGGTGCTCTCGCTGCCGTTGCCGGTCTAGACCTGCTATCAATCATGTTGCTGAGCATTTTGATGTTTTCCGGAGGCAGTCAATTTGCCTTTATTGGTGTCCTAGCTGGTGGCGGGGCTCCGATCTCGGCAATCACGTCTTCTTGGCTGCTTGGGGTGAGAAATGGCTTCTACGCCATGCGCTTGAACAGTGTTTTGTCCCCCAGGGGCTTGATGAAAGTAATTGCTGCGCAGCTCAGCATTGATGAATCGAATGGTGTTTCCGCAGCTCAATCTGATCTCAAGTCGCAGCGGTACGGTTTTTGGGCTACTGGCATTGCAGTATTCGTTTTCTGGAATCTAGCAACCCTGCTGGGAGCACTGGCCGGTGACTTCTTGGGGTCTGCCGAGACCTGGGGCCTTGACGCTGCAGCTGCAGCTGCTTTCTTAGGGCTTGTTTGGCCAAAGCTAAAGGACAACAAAGTGCTGGCCTTGGCAGCAGCACTGGTAGCGGTTGTTTGCTCACTCTTCCTGCCAGCCGGTGTGCCGGTATTGCTAACAGTTCTTGTAGCGCTTGTTCCCGGGAGGTCCAAGTGACCCTCACCGTGATCATCGCATCCTTGGCTGTGTTTAGCTGGAAAATGCTTGGCTATTTGATTCCTCAAAAGTGGATTACCGATGGCATTAGAGCATTCAGTGAGCGTGTGACGGTTGTGCTGTTGACCGCTTTGGTTGCGGTTCAGACCTTGGTCACCGGCAATCAAGTCGAGTTCGATGCTCGAGTTCCGGCCCTAGGCGTTGCTGCAATCCTGTTTGCGCTGAGAGTGCCATACATCGTCGTGGTCATTACCGCAGCCGGAACTGCGGCTGGCTTGAGACTCCTAGGGTTCTAAGTAATCAACCCCTGGAGTCCAACTCTCTCCGGGAACGCCCCACCCTTCGAATTTGATTACCTTCTTGATTTCTCGCTGGTATGGCTTTAGCAGTCGATCCGCGTAAAGCAAACCGTCGAGGTGATCGAATTCGTGCTGAAAGATTCGAGCGAGCCAACCACTTGCTTCGACTGTGAACTGGGCGCCCGCAAGATTCGTGGCACGCAGGATCGCCGTGTCGGCTCGCTTGAGAGGGTAGCGTTCACCCGGTATTGACAGGCATCCTTCGGATTCGGTGTCCTCGTCTGGCCACTCATCACTGATGGCTGAAAGCTCGAGGCTGGGGTTGATAGCCTCGCCGCGGTAGTGTGCTTCTCCATCGTGCCAGTCGTAAACAAAGATCCGGAGTCCAACCCCTACCTGGGTGGCGGCAAGCCCTACACCTGGCGCAAGCGCCATGGTTTCATACATGTCCGCAACAAGCTGTTTGATGTCCTCGGTGATCTCTGAAACTTCCTTCGCGCGGGCATGCAGGACGGGATCACCGGTTATGACTATTGGGCGTATGGACACGCATTTAGGTTACTCAAGGAATTCACAACTAGTTGCTTTAGGCTGTCATGGCTGGACTTTAGGTTAGGGGAGCAGTTGTTCGAACCAGAGCTTGCCCGCCCCATAGCAATTGCACTGGCGGTAGTCGGAGCCATCTTTTTGGCACTCGGTGCGCAGTTTCAAAACGATGCTGTAACCGAACATCACGCACCTAAGCAGCTCAAACTAAAGTCGCTACATATCAAACAGATTTTGGACCTTTTACGTCGCCCGAGGTGGCTTGCGGGAACCATATTTATGGGTCTTGCGATTGTCTCTCAGCTATCGGCCCTAGCCCTAGCGCCACTAATTGTTGTTCAGCCGATCGGTGCAATTGCGCTGATAATTACCAGCATTCTGAATGCCCGTATCCACAAGGTCAAGCTTGACCCCAGAACCTTTGGAGCAATCGCCCTAACCATGCTTGGGGTATCTGGTTTTGTGCTGTTCACGGCCACTAGCGCTACCCAGGTAAAGCTGGACGATTCAATGCTGCTGCAGGTCGTGGGAGTGCTAATTGCCGTGGTTGCGGTTTTTGGTGTGCTGTTCGCTACCTCAAAGGGTCGAGTGGGACCGCTGCAGTACATCTTTGGAGCTGGTGTGCTCTATGGTTTTGTGGCTTCTTTAGCCAAGGTTGTCATTCAGCGCATCATTCAGGGAGATATCAACTGGCTGACTTTGTTGGCAACATTTGCCCTACTTGCCGCAGCGGTTTTGGGCGGCTGGTTCGTGCAGAACGCATATGCTGCCGGCCCACCAGATTTAGTGATTGCAGGACTTACTGTGATTGACCCCGCGGTTGCGGTAGGCATCGCAATTGTCATCTTGGGAGAGGCATCAAGCGCTGCCGCTGGCCAGGTGCTAGGGTTCGGTGTATCGGGATTAGTTGCCGTTTTGGGTGTTTTAATACTTTCAAAGGTTCACCCGCAACTAAGTAATAAACAAGAGGTCTAGCGTTGGAAAAACTCAAGGTAGTCATGGCTTGTGACACCTTCGCTCCAGACATTAATGGCGCCGCAAGGTTTGCAGAGCGCCTCGCTTCTGGGCTTGTAAGGCACGGCCACGAAGTGCACATTATTGCCGCTAGCACCGACTCATCCCATGGTTCCCGAGTCGAGATGCATGACGGCTCTCAGATGATGGTGCACCGCATGAGGAGCCATCGAGTCCCTCAGCACAAAACACTGCGCTGGACTCAGCCACTTGGGCTCAGTTCCGAGATTAGAAAAATTCTTCGCAAGGTAAAGCCTGATGCGCTTCACATTCAGTCACATCTTTTGATGGGGCGCTTTGCGATTCAGGCGGCTAAGGGCTCAGGGCTAAGAATGATTGCGACCAACCACGTGATGCCCGAGAACCTGATCAAGTATTCGCTACTTCCAAAGTTCACTCACAAGGCCGCCATGCGAATCACCTGGGCTGACGCCGGTCGTATCCTGCGCAAGATGGACGCCCTGACAACCCCTACCAGGCGCGCAGCTGAGCTTTTGGAGAGTGCGGCTGGAGTGACTGGTGTGCTTGCGATTAGCTGTGGCATCGATGCCTCCAGATTCGCTAATGAGACTCCCACAACAAACAAAAATCCGCGTTTTCTTTTCCTCGGTCGTCTAGATGACGAGAAGAGAATTCCCATTCTGCTCCAGGCGGTTGCAAAACTTACCGAGCACCCAAACGTCATCGTGGAGCTTGTTGGGGATGGGGGAGAGCGGGAGAACCTTTCCAGACTCGCCACCGACCTTGGTATCGCGGATCGGGTTATTTTTACCGGTCACATCTCAGACCAAGATCTCCCTGCGGCATATGAGCGCTGCACAGCCTTCGTGATGCCGTCGATTGCAGAGCTACAGTCGATTGCCACAATGGAGGCTATGGCCTCTGGTCGCCCGGTAATTGCAGCCGATGCAATGGCCCTCCCGCACCTGGTTCACGATGGTGATAATGGTTACCTTTTCCCACCAGATGATGCGGATGCACTAGCCGATCGCCTAAGACTGATCTTGAATGCGGATCAGCAGGAACTAGATCGCTTGAGTGAGAACAGCCTGCACCTAATCCAATCCCATGATATCGAGCGGACCATCAGAATCTTTGAGAATCTCTACGTCGGTATTCGCGACGAGAGTTCGACCACCGATGACAACTCTCCTGACTACATGGAGCCAATTGGAAAGCTCAATGAGGCGATTAGTACCCGCTTAGAAAGCTGGCGCCACAGCGCTGTCGAGATTGGTCGCCGAGCAGAAGACATGTCCCAGGACGCTTTGGAAAAGCTGAACGAAGTTCGCGAAGAAGTCAGCGAGCAGCTAAGTGATTTCAAGGATGAGATTAAAGAGCAGATCAGCGAAGCCGCGAAACGAATCAAACGTAAGCGTAAATAGTTAGACTTACTCACATCGCATGGGGCGTTAGCTCAGCCGGTTAGAGCAGCGGACTCATAATCCGTCGGTCGCGGGTTCAAGTCCCGCACGCCCCACCAAACATCGATAAGGGGTGTTCCTTGGTTGAATTTGCGGTTGGCCTCATTGGCTCAATCGGTCTTTGGGGAGCTGCGCTGCTGATCGCGATCGAAGTGATAGTGGTCCCGATCCCTTCCGAGCTAGTGCTGTTGTTAACCGGATTCAATGTTTCCGAGGGACGCTTCTTGATTGAGGGAGCGATAGCAGTGACCACCCTTGCTTCGGTGCTAGGTGCGCTTTTTCTGTATTTCGTCGCAAAGGCAATAGGGGAAGACCGCGTCTTTGGTTTGACTCGTAAGTTTGGGAAGTTTGTCGGCCTAAAGGAGTCAGACATCCACAAGACTTTGCACTGGTTCACTCGCTATGGCAAAGCACTGGTTTTCTTTGGGAGACTTATTCCCATCATTCGCTCCTTGGTAAGCATCCCGGCGGGACTGACCAAAATGAAGCTGTGGGTATTCATTCTCTTCACCGCTCTTGGCAGTGGCATCTGGAACAGCATTTGGATCACCACTGGATTTGTGTTGGGAGAAAACTGGTCGGCTGCCGAAGAGTTCTCGAATGTAATTGATTTCGTTGCTTACTCGGCGATCGCAGTTTTCGTATTGTTCTTGGTCGGACGCGCTATTTTCGAAAAGGTAAATTCCGCCAAGAAGTAGTGGTTCTTAGCCCTCGGCCTTGTTAGGCAAACGTTATCGACTAGGGCTCGACGGTCGGATGTTGAATTGAGCTGATTGCTAGGGTTGAATTCAGGAATGGAGTCCCAATGCGTAAGTTTCTAGCAGGTCTTTTAGCCCTTCTAACGGCGGTTTTGACAGCGAGCCCGTCAGCGGTGGCCCTCCCTGAAAGCACTGAGCTAACCATCCACTACCACCGCTTCGACGCGGACTATAAGGACTGGAATCTTTGGCTATGGCCAAAAGGCGGCAATGGATCCGCCTACTCCTTCACCGAAGATGACTCTTTTGGAAAAGTTGCCAAGGTAAAAGTGCCAGGAACCGGATCGGTTGACGAGATTGGAATCATCGTGCGCCTCGGCGAGTGGTTGTCTAAAGATGTGGCAGAAGATCGTTTCATCAAGACTTTCAAAGATGGTAAAGCAGAGATTTGGATTGTTCAGTCGGATGCCACTTTGTACCAGTCAAAGCCGAGCATCACTACAAAGCTCGTAACCGCCACGGCCAGGACATTCAAAACAATTGAAGTTTCGCTAAATAGGGCAGCCTCAGTGGCAGAGATCTCTTCAAGCCTTAGCGTTACCTCAGGTTCGAAGCCTCTCGCTGTTTCTTCAATCACTAGCATCCCAACCGGTGCGACCTCATCCAATCGAGTTCTGGTGACGCTTGCCTCCGACTTTGCGCTTGATGGCCCTTTGGCTGTCTCCCACCCGGTTTATGGTTCGGCGACAGCGGAACTGGGAGACCTTTATGCCAGTGCAGAGTTTGAAAAGGCATTCCACTATCCAGGGACAGATCTAGGATTCACCTACACTGCGTCAGCTACCTCGTTCCGAGTCTGGGCACCTACTGCTTCGGCAGCGGATCTCTTGGTCTATGCCAACGATTCTGAGAAGGTTGCGGGTCAGACAATCCCGATGACCAAGTCTGTAAATGGCACCTGGGTGGCTACCCTGACCGGTGATCAGCACTTGACGATTTACAACTTCCAAGTGAAGTTGGGCGATCGACTCGTGGAAGCTGTGGATCCCTACGCGAAGGCTGCCACCATCAACGGCACCAAGGGTGTGGTCTTCGATGCTGCTAAGACCAACCCAGCCGGTTGGCTCAACCACAACAAGCCTGCGTTCTCAGGTTCGGCAACAGATGCCGTGTTCTATGAGCTTCACGTCAGAGACCTCTCCGTTGATACCAGTAGCAACGTGGCTCAGAAGGGCAAGTTCCTAGGTCTCACCGAGGCTGGCACTAAAGCGTCCGATGGCAAAACCAAGACCGGTGTTGATGCGATCGTGGATCTTGGAATCACTCACCTTCAGCTGTTGCCGATCTACGACTACAAGACCGTTGACGAATCTCGTAATGATCAATTCAACTGGGGCTATGACCCACTAAATTTCAATGTCCCAGAGGGTTCCTACTCCACAAAGCCAGCGGACCCGCTGAACCGTATTACTGAGCTGAAGCAAACCATCCAGTACTTGCACTCAAGGGGCATTCGTGTGGTGATGGACGTTGTCTACAACCACGTGTTTGATGCCGGTAGCCACAGCTTTGAGAAGCTGGTCCCCGGTTACTTCTTCCGGAAAGAGGCGGATGGGACATTTGCAAATGGCACTGGTGTTGGAAATGAAGTCGCGTCAGACCGATCAATGGCACGCAAGTTCATTGTCGAAAGCTCGCTCTACTGGGCCAGTGAGTACAAACTCGACGGCTTTAGATATGACCTAATGGGCATTATTGATGTAGACACCATGAACCAAGTCCGAGTCGGTGTCGACAAAATCGATAACACCTTCCTGATCATTGGTGAGGGCTGGCAGATGGGCAACAAACTTGCACCGAGCCAAAAGGCCAATCAGGTTAATGCATTCAAAATGCCTAGAATCGCCCACTTCAACGATGGGATCCGAGACGGGCTAAAGGGTGATGTTTTCAAGCCACTCGAAAACGGGTGGGCATCAGGTCGCAACTCGCTCAAGGTGCAGGTTATGGAGGGAATCACTGGGGAAACCGCCTCTGGAACCAAGATTCGTGGTTCATGGGGTCCTTTGAATCCAGATCAGTCGGTTAGCTATGTTGAGGCGCATGACAATCTGACGCTTTTCGACAAGCTCGTAGTCTCGATGCCCAATTCAACATCAGCGGAACGTAAGCGAGTGTTTGCGCTTGCATCCTCAACGGCGATTCTTGCCCAGGGCGTGCCATTTATTCACGCCGGGCAAGAGTTCATGAGGACAAAGGGTGGGGATGAGAACTCCTACAAATCACCAGATAGCGTGAACTCCCTGAAGTGGGATGAGGCTGCCAAGAATAAAGACATGGTTGGTTACTTCAAGGGACTGATTGCTATTCGTAAAGCGAACCCAGCTTTCAGAATGAGTAAAGCGACCGATGTAATTAAGGGGATGAAGTTCAGCAGCACATCTGAGGACCTGATTGCTTACTCGCTGGATGCCTCGAAGCAGACCAATGGCGCTAAGCGAGTATTCGTAATCCACAACGCGGGCAAGGTTGCAAAAGTCGTGAAGCTTCCCGTGAGCGGTGCCTGGAAAGTCTTGGCGGAGGGGCTCGTCGCGAAGGCGACCGGTATTCGAACCACTAAGGCCATTGGTTCGATTACTGTCCCGGCTCAATCAACGATGGTGCTGTCAATCGGAAAGTAATTCTTAGGGTTTAGTTAGTTGCGCTTTTCTAGGTAGCAGCTGGCGCAAAGTGATTCGTAAGAGACCTTGTCGCCGTCGATGGCGACCTGGTCTCCATCGAAGGTGAATTCTCCGTTTAGCAATCGGGCGTTGAACATCGCCTTGCGACCGCAACGACAAATCGTTTTAAGCTCCTCCAGCGAGTGCGCGATCTCCAGCAGCCTCATTGAGCCTGGAAATGCTTCTGTTCTGAAGTCTGTGCGGATCCCATAAGCCAAAACCGGAACACCATCGAGGACCGCGATCTCAAGGCACTGGTCAACCTGCTCGCGGGTGAGAAACTGTGCTTCATCGATCAGCAGGCAGGCAATTGATTCCCCGGAATCTTTCTTGAAGGCGGTCACGTGCTCAGCAAATAACGTGCGGAGGTTTTGCCTTGGCTCCACCAGAAAATCAACTTGGCGGGTAACTCCTAGGCGCGAGACGATGCTGCGGTCACCTTTGGAGTCAATCGCTGGCTTGGTGAGCAAGACATGCTGGGAGCGCTCCTCGTAGTTGAATGCTGCTTGGAGTAGCGAAGTGCTCTTGCCTGAGTTCATTGCCCCGAAGCGGAAATATAGTTTGCTCATCGCTAGAAATCCTAGGAGAGATAGCTGAGATTGTTTGACAACTCTCAGGGTTTGGGTTTATCGTTCCTAAACCGGTTCAGAACGTAGGGGAAGACGGATCTGGATCGGAGGAAATTGCCAAACGTCGATTTATGGGTGTTTAGCGCACCCGTCGAAGCGATGGGCCAAATCAATAGCATTTTGGCCGAATTTGGCGTATCCGGATCTTTTTACGGTCAACCGCTTGAAGTGAACACCGTGCAGCTTCGAATCCAGGCAGAACTCACGGACGATCTAATCCCACAACTTGTCTCATCGCTGGCGAAGACCAAGGCCACCTTCGAGCTCAATAGCTTCGCTGACTACTCGGAGCGCTATCTGCACCACCCATCGCTCGGGGTCTGCAGAAACGAGTTTGATCAGGCTGGCGAGGTGGTCGTGAGAGTCGGCCAGTTAGAGCAGTTGCTTTTGGAGTCGCGCGGAAACCTATCTGATTTCTCTCGTGGCTTTAGACGCCTTACCGGCGTTCCATGGCTTGACTTGATAGAGCCCTATAGAAAGGTCGCGGAATACGCGATAGCGCTTCCTAGAGCCGTCTAGACGTTTCTAAACGCCAGTACTGCGTTGTGGCCGCCGAAACCAAAGCTGTTGCTGATAGCAATTGCATCACGGCGGCCCAGCTTGGTTGGTGTGCGAGGAACATTTAGATCGATGGCAGGGTCTTGGTTGTCTAGGTTTATGGTTGGTGGAGCCATTTGCTGACTCAGGGCCAAGATTGTAAACACTGCTTCAATTGCCCCGGCACCACCGAGTAGGTGACCGGTAGCTGACTTGGTTGCGGCAACTATCAGGTTCTGGGTGTGAGCTCCAAATACGCGCTTGATTGCGGTGTATTCGGCGATATCGCCAACCGGAGTGGAGGTGGCGTGGGCATTCACGTGCTCAACATCCTTGATGTCTGCTCCAGCCTGTGCCAGCGCCGCTAGCACAGCGCGAGCAGCACCTGAACCTTCAGGATCTGGTGCTGTGATGTGATAGGCGTCAGAGGTAACTGAGCCGCCTACTATTTCGCAGTAGATCTTTGCGCCACGCGCCAAAGCGGATTCCAGTGGTTCAAGCACAAGAGCTCCGGCACCTTCGCCCATGACAAAACCATCACGGTCTGTGTCATAGGGCCTTGAGGCTTTGGTTGGGTCATCATTTCGCTTAGACAGAGCGTGCATCGCGGCAAAAGAAGCAATTGGAAGTGGGTGAATCGCAGCTTCCGCTCCACCGGCTACCACCACATCTGCTTCACCGGTCTGAATTCTGTGGAATGCGTTGGCAATTGATTCATTGCCCGATGCACAGGCTGAAACAGCGGTGCGGACACCAGCTCTAGCACCTAGGTCCATACCGATTGCAGCAGCCGGTCCATTTGCCATCAGCATCGGCACGGTCATTGGAAGAACTCTTCTTGGACCGCGCTCACGAAGTGTGTCGTAGGCATCCAACAGTGTCCACACGCCACCGATTCCGGTAGCGAACTCAACAGCTAGTCGCTCAGGTTCAACTTCTGGGGAACCGGCATCCTCCCAAGCCTGGCGAGCTGCGATGAGCGCGAACTGGCTAGAAGGATCGAGGCGCTTTGCCTCGTGAGGGGGAAGAATTTCGCTTGCGGCAACCCTGGCCTGGCCTGCGAATGTAACTGGAAGTTCATATCTTGCTACCCACTCATGTTCCAAAGTGGAGATGCCGGACTGTCCGCTGAGCAGGTTTGCCCAGCTGGAAGCGGCGTCGCCACCCAATGGTGTGGTTGCACCAATTCCGGTGACGACGACGCGACGCATGCTGCTACTAGGCCTGTGCTGCGGTGATGAAGTTGACCGCGTCAGCTACGGTGATGAGGTTCTTTACTTCCTCGTCTGGAATCTTGACGCTGAACTTGTCCTCAGCGTTTACCACGATGGTCATCATCGAGATTGAGTCGATGTCTAGGTCGTCAGTGAAAGACTTGTCCATTTGGACTGCATCGGTTGCAATACCGGTCTCGTCGTTTACTAGTTCTGCAAGTCCTGCTAGGACATCTGCCTGCGAAAGAGCCATGTTTCTCCTTGAAGTGATTGAGTCGCTTTATTTTACGGCAGTTCTACCACTTGAGCCGCGAAGGCGAGCCCCGCGCCGAAGCCAATCTCAAGCGCGTAGCCGCCACTTTTTACCTTGCCTTCGGCTAAAAGCCGGTGCATTGCCAATGGAATTGAGGCGGCAGAGGTGTTTCCGGTGTCCACGATGTCTTTTGCGACAACAACGCTGTCTGGCAGTTCAAGCTGCTTTGCGAGTTCATCGATGATGCGCATGTTGGCCTGGTGGGTAACCAGCGCACTCAGATCACTAGCCTCTAGGCCCGATTCAGCGAGTGCTTGTTTAGCGACCTTTGCCATTTCCCAAACTGCCCAGCGGAAGACCGACTGACCTTCCTGAACCAGTGTTGGCCACTGTGCCTTGCCGTCTCTGAAATCAAGAATTGAACTGGTCATACCGACCTTGTCCCAGTTGGCACCATCAGAGCCCCAGACGGACTTTGAGATGCCGGGGTGATCGCTGGGACCGACAATCGCAGCTCCAGCGCCATCGCCGAGCAAGAAGCTAATTGAGCGATCGGCAGGGTCCACAAAGTCAGAGAGTTTCTCGCCACCGACAACAAGGACATACTTGCTGGTTCCTGCCCTAACCAACGCGTCTGCCTGGGCGATGCCGTAGCAGTAGCCTGCGCAAGCAGCCGAGATGTCGTAGGCAGCTGCGCCGTGCGCGCCAACCTTCTCTGCCAAAAGCGAAGCTCCTGAGGGCGTTTGGTAGGGGAATGTGATGGTAGCCAAAATCACGGTTCCAATGTCTGAAGGAGAAATTCCAGATTTCTTGATTGCCTCGTTCGACGCCTCGACCGCCATGTCCAAAAGTGACTGCTCTTTGTCAGCACGAACTCTCGTTACGATTCCGGTGCGCTGCCTAATCCACTCGTCAGAAGAATCGATTGGGCCCGCCACGTCATCGTTTGTCACGGTCTGGTGTCCCCTTGAGGCCCCCAGCGCATAAATGCGGGTGAATTCAACTGTCTTGGTTTGATTGAGAGTCTTCATTACGCTCCGATTTTCTCGAGGTCGGCTGGATTCTTTAGAGCTACAGCCGTTGAATTTGGCATACCGCGCTTGGCAAGGCCAGCTAGCGCCCCAGCCGGTGGGAGTTCAATAACCGAGGCAGAGAGTTGGTCAATGCTTGCCATGCAAAGATCCCAGCGAACTGGGTTTGAAACCTGTGAAACCAGTGAGGCTAGGAACTGCTCGCCGGATGTGACCATGCCGCCGTCAACGTTGCTCCAAAGCTTCATCAGGGGATTGCTTGCAGAAACGGTTTCAGCAGCTTCGCTGAGCCTTGCTAGCGCTGGCTGCATGAAATGAGTGTGGAAAGCACCGGCAACCTTGAGTTCAATCACTCGAGATTTCTCCGGGGGAGTAGCAACCAGCTGTTCGATGGCGGCTTTGCTTCCAGCGGCCACAATCTGACCGGCACCGTTGTAATTGGCCGCAGATAGACCCAGCTCCGCAAGTAAGGTCAGCACCTGCTCCTGCTCGCCTCCAAGGATCGCAGCCATCGAGGTGACTTCAAGCTTTGCAGCCTCAGCCATTGCATTAGCTCTCACCGCTACTAGCTTCATGGCATCTTCGTCGGAGAGAACTCCGGCAATTGCGGCGGCTGCGAATTCACCAACCGAGTGCCCGACAACACCGTCAAAGTCAGCGAGATTGATTGCGGTTCGAGCTGCCGCGATGGATGCGGCAACAATCAGTGGCTGAGCGTTCTCAGTCGCCTTGATTTCGTCTTCGGAAGCCACCGTGCCTAATCGCACTAGGTCTTTGCCTGCGGCAACTCCTAGCTCAATGATCTTCTGTTGGAAACCTGGGACACTAGCGAACCACTCGGTTAGGAAACCTTCGGATTGGGAACCTTGCCCCGGGCACATCAAAATACGCATCTGTCCAAACTACCTTTTCAATCCAAATTCATTGTCATTAATAGCGCCGAGTATTAAAGCGACCTGCAACACAAACGCGGTTCGTGCGATGGTTGGATCGGCCGAAATCTCTTCGTATATGCGCTTTAGGCGATAGCGAACAGTGTTGGCATGGACAAACAACGACTTCGCTGTGGTTTCCAAAGATCGGCCGCATTCCAGGTATGCCCTCAGCGTCCCGAGAAGTTCTGGGGAACTCTTTGCAAGCGGGAGGTAATAAGTTTCAATCAGAGTTTGCCTTGCCAGAGAATCTCCGGCCAACGCTCTTTCTGGCAAGAGTTCATCTGCCGCCAAAGGCCGCTTCACGGCGTCAATGCTAACTGCCACAGAGTGAGCTGCTAGCGCGCTACGCGCGCTTTTAGGGGCATCAGAAACGGTTGCGACAGTGGTGCCGAGAATTAGCGGACCCTGACCAAAGTAGCCCTCTAGCTGAGTAGCAATCTGCTGGATTGCTTGATCTGGCTTTTCCGAGACTGTCATTAGGCCTATGACGACGACCTGCCGTCTGCCCTGAATGCCTAGAAGTAAATCGCTTCCTGCTTTTCTGGAAATCTTTCGCATTGCATCAGGATCCGGAGCTGGATTTGCAATTCCAAGTAGCACGGCGACCTGGCCATCGCTTCTCCAGCCAAGCGCTGCCACTCGAGAGCTAATCTCTTGCGAGGTTTCGCCGGAGATGATGCTGTCAACTACTAGCGCTTCGAGCCTTGCGTCCCAGAGCCCACGTGCTTCGGCAGCTTTGGCATAAACATCTGCCGCGCTAAATGCGATGTCCCTCGAGTAGCGAAGAACTGACTCGGTGAGATCCGGGTGTTCCGCCACTACCCGGTCCTCAACCATCTCCACGACAACTTGAATCAACTGCAGGGTTTCCTGAAGTGAGATTGAACGAAGTAGTTCCCTAGGTGCGCTTCCAAATACATCGGCCGCTACCCAGGGTTGGCTGGATGGATCTTGATACCACTGAATGAAACTCGTTATGCCGTTTTGAGCAACAGAACCGATGGCAGCACGTCTTGCCGGCGGCATTGATCTATACCAGGGCAAGGTTTCATCAAGGCGACTCAGCGTCGCCGTTGCGAGCTCGCCAGCTATGGATTGCAGCCAGGCGAGATGCTTAGGCGTCTCCACCGGCCGATCCACTGGTGCCAGCGTTTACATCGTAAAGACGGTACTTATCAATTGCCTGCTGCGGGACAGCACGGTCGATCTTGTCCTTCTCGACAAGCTGCTCAATAATTCGCACCGCGATCGATGGACCATCAATCTTGAAGTGCCTTCTAGCAGCAGGTCTGGTGTCAGAGAAGCCAAAACCATCCGCACCCAAAGTTGCAAAGGAACCTGGGACCCACGGCCGGATCATGTCTGGAACCGCGTGCATGAAGTCAGAGACACCTAGCTTTGGACCCTTGGCATCGGCCAGCTTCTGGGCAACATAGGAAACTGGAGCCTCTTCGTTCGGGTAGAGGAACTTGCGCTCATCGGCAGCCAAGCCATCTCGGCGAAGCTCGCCCCAGCTGGTAACCGACCAAACATCGGCGGAAACGCCCCACTCCAAAAGCAGTTGCTGTGCTTCTAGTGCCCATGGAACCGAGACACCCGAGGCAAGGATTTGAGCCTTGTGCCCGTCTGCAGAGTTCTTGGAAATCAGGTGCATACCCCTCAGGATGCCATCGACATCGACATCCTCAGGCTCGGAAGGCTGAAGCATTGGCTCGTTGTAGACGGTGAGGTAGTACATGACGTTTGGATCTTGGTGCTTTCCGCCATACATGCGCTCAAGACCCGCCTTGGTGATGTGAGCAATCTCGTATCCATAGGCAGGGTCGTAGGCAACTACCGCTGCGTTAGTGCTCGCAATAACCAGCGAGTGGCCATCGGCGTGCTGTAGGCCCTCACCGGTCAAAGTGGTTCTTCCGGCGGTAGCACCGATCATGAAGCCACGAGCCATCTGGTCTCCGGCCAGCCAGATCTGGTCTGCGGTTCGCTGGAACCCGAACATCGAGTAGAAGACATAAATCGGGATGATTGGCTGTCCGTGGGTGGCGTAGCTGGTGCCCGATGCGGTGAAAGCTGCCATAGAGCCAGCCTCGTTTATACCGGTGTGCAGGATCTGCCCGTTGGTTGCTTCCTTGTAGCTAAGTAGTAGGTCTCTATCAACCGACATGTACTTTTGGCCATTCGGGTTGTAGATCTTTGCGGTTGGGAAGAATGCATCCATACCAAAGGTGCGGGCCTCGTCAGGGATGATCATCTGAATGCGCTCACCGGTGCCATCTGACTTCAGTAGGTCCTTGAGCATTCGAACAAATGCCATGGTGGTCGCGACTTCTTGGTTGCCTGAGCCGGCGCGTGGAACCGCGTAAGCCTTCTCTTCTGGCAACGCAAAATCAACGTACTTGGTCCTACGCTCAGGCAGGTACCCACCGAGTTCGCGACGACGTTCGTGCATGTACTGGATTTCAGGGCTGTCGCTACCTGGGTTGTAATAAGGAGGCTGATAAGGGTCTGCCTCAAGCTGGGCATCTGTAATTGGCACACGCATGGCATCGCGGAAGGCCTTGAGGTTATCCAAGGTCATCTTCTTCATCTGGTGGGTAGCGTTTCTGCCCTCAAAGCTCTTGCCAAGGCCATAGCCCTTGATTGTCTTCGCGATGATTACGGTTGGCTGGCCCTTGTGGCTCATGGCAGCCTTGTAGGCGGCATAGATCTTGTTGTAGTCGTGGCCACCGCGCTTGAGCTCCCAAACCTGGTCGTCAGAGAGGTGTTCAACTAGCTGAAGAGCTTTCGGGTCACGGGCAAAGAAGTTCTCGCGAACAAACTTGCCGGACTCGGTCTTGTAGGTCTGGTAGTCACCATCTGGTGTGCGGTTCATTAGGTCGACCAATGCGCCCTCGTGGTCGTTGGCCAAAAGACTGTCCCACTCGCGTCCCCAAATGACCTTGATGACGTTCCAACCGGCACCGCGGAAAAACGACTCAAGCTCCTGGATGATCTTGCCGTTGCCTCGAACTGGACCGTCAAGGCGCTGGAGGTTTGCGTTGACAACGAAGGTTAGGTTGTCTAGCTGCTCATTGGCCGCTAGCTGCAGGGCTCCGCGGCTCTCAACCTCGTCGAGCTCACCATCTCCTAGGAATGCCCAAACGTGCTGACCGGATGTGTCTTTGAAGCCACGTCCCTCCAAGAACCGATTGAACTGTGCCTGGTAGATCGCATTGATAGGCCCAAGTCCCATCGAAACCGTCGGGAACTGCCAGAAGTCAGGCATCAAACGTGGGTGCGGATAGCTAGGAAGACCGCGGCCCGGCTTTGGACGGGACTTCTCCTGACGGAAATTGTCCATCTCGTTAGCAGAGATTCTGCCCTCAAGGAATGCTCTTGCGTATGGTCCAGGGGAGGCGTGGCCCTGGACGAAGATAGAGTCTGGCCCTTGTGGGTGGTCGTGACCTTTGAAGAAGTGGTTGAAGCCAACCTCGTAGAGCGATGCGCTAGAGGCGAAAGATGAAATGTGGCCACCCACGGAGATTCCTGGTCGCTGAGCGCGGTGCACCATGACGGCGGCATTCCAACGCATCCAAGCACGGTAGGTGCGCTCGATAGCCTCATCGCCTGGGAACTGTGGCTCATCCTCGGGGCTGATGGTGTTGATGTAGTCGGTGGTTGGAACCAAAGGCACATTGAGTTGAAGTTCGTGGCTGCGACGAAGCAGTGACTGCATGATCTCTCTGGCGCGGCCTCTGCCGTGACGCTGAGCTACTGCGTCGAGTGACTCAAGCCACTCAGCAGTTTCCTGAGGATCGAGGTCTGAACCTGCTGGAGCGAATGCATCTTGGTCGTTAAACGACATCAAAGCCTCTTTTCGTGGCTGCTGTACCGAATTTGCCCTTTTAGGGCTCGATAAGTCTATTCGCCTTGGAATGATTTCGCTGACGTTGTAGGTTTTATTGAGCATCGAAAGGCAGACATGATTACCGTTGGCGACCTAGCACCAGATTTCACACTTACAAACCAGCACGGAGAAGAGGTCACCCTCTCCGATTTCCGTGGGGTGAAGCCAGTGGTCTTGGTGTTCTACCCGCTTTCCTTCAGCGGAATTTGCACCGGTGAGCTTTGCGAACTTCGTGACAACTTGAATATCTTGGAATCCGATGGCATTGAGCTTCTGGCGATCAGCGTGGACTCCAAGTTTGTGCAGGCCAAATTCGCCGAGTCGGAGGGCTATAAGTTCAGCGTGCTTTCTGACTTTTGGCCACACGGTGAAGTTGCTGAAAAGTACGGTGTGTTCATTGCGGAACGTGGCATCTCCACCCGAGCAACCTTTGTGCTAGACAAGTCAGGGGAGGTCGTAGCCAAATTTGAGACCAGCCCGGGCGAGCCAAGAAAGCTCTCCGACTACAAAAATGCTTTGGAGTTGGTTTAGCGGTTAAAAACCACTAAGCTCTCCTTCGGGCCTTTAGCTCAGTTGGTAGAGCGCCACGCTTACACCGTGGATGTCATCGGTTCGAGCCCGGTAGGGCCCACTCGACCCCCCCCGTTAGGCAAGCATGGTGGAATTCGAGCCTCCCAAGCGCAAAGCGCTTACTGATGTTGAATTGCACCGTGCCGTAACCCTCCTCGGTTCTTCCGCGGAGGGTCTTGCCAATTCTGAGCGACTTATTTCAGAGCAGGCCAACCTCAGAGAGCAGGATTCTGAGGCACTGAGCAATTGGATAAAAGAGCTTCAGGCCGATGGTTCACCTCAGGCTTTGGCTGCGCTTCGAAAGATTGCTCTCGAGGTCTTTCCGGCAAATCTCGAAGCAGTAGACGCGTCCGAGCCCATGGTTACTGCAAAGCAACCTGAGCCGATCTTCACAACTGAAATTCCAATCATCCGCCGCAGGCAGCGCACTAATCGGAACGAGATTTATAGAAGCCTGGTCCCCGGTTTGGCATCTTGGTTGGTTGTGGGGTTGTTGAACTTGTTGATCTCGACTTGGCTAGAGCTGACTCTTGTAGAGTCCGTTATCGCCTTTGGTTTGGGTTCAGGGGTCGCAGGCCTGGTTTTGGCGGTCCTCAAGTCACACACCCTGCATCCCCTGCTTCGCTCGGCCGCGGTGTTTGGAGGTTGGGGGGTTTACCTCGGTTCAGCCTTGGCATTGGCATTTACAACCCTGGTTGTATTGGGGGGTGTGCTGCACGTCGTTCCTGATGACTTGGTGATTGGCGCCATTCCGGGCTATCGATCAGACGTGCTTATCGCTGCCCTAGCTGCATTGGTCTTGAGTCAATTGTTTCCCCGCTCATGGCATTTGAGATTGCTGCTAGTCATCGGCCTGGCAGCAGTAACTGTTGCTTTTGTGACCGGAGGGGGAGTGTCAACCCAAAGGAATTGGTTCGCCTATGCTCCGCTGTCGGGTGATTTTTTTGACTCGGAGACGATCTTAGATTGGCAGCAAATCGGCTGGGCAAGTTTCGCTGTTGCGCTGATGAGCGTGGTGCTGCTTTCTTTTGCCCTTCCGCATCGACAAAGCAAAGCATGGTCATTTTTACTGCAGGCTCCACTGGGTTTCGGCATAGGTGTTGGCTTTGTTTTCTTAGGCTCCAGTCTTGAACTATCGCTCGTCACTCTTTTTGCAGTGTTTCTGGCCACCGCTCTCTCGGGGAGAGATCTGACAGATAAGCCGATCGGTCGATGGGCCGCGGCTTCATTCTTGCTTCCGGTTATCGCCTTACCGGTATTGGATTTCGTGAATGGCCCTGCGGTCTCGGTGCTTGCTGCACTAATTGTGCTTTTGTTTTCGGACCAGCTGGTTCGAAGAACACCGCTGCATATTCCATCTCTTGACACAAGCTACGGCTTCTACGGCTCCTTCCAGTTGGTGACCTGGCTTGGACTAGTGACCGCTGCGCCGCTTGGTGTCGAAGTCGTTCAGAGGCTGATAGTGCCCAATTCGGACTTCACGCCTTTGGAGTTAGCTTTGATCTTTGGACTGGTAGTCGGATTCATTTTTGCGCTGCTTCGAATCTTTGTGATCAGATCGCAAGACCGTGAGATTCGAAATGTCGAGATTCGCAACATGAATCTCGATAATCTGCTTGGCTTGTAGTCATGTTGCTCAAAAAACTTATTTCTCAGTTTGAAACCCTTTGGCCCGACGCGGATAAAGAGGATTGGGACAAGCCTGGGCTCATGATTGGTTCCCCCAGCCAAGAGGTCACCAAGGTGCTTCTTACGGTCGATGTCACCGGCGAAGTGCTACGTGAGGCCGCAGAGCTCGGTTGCCAGTTGGTCGTCAGCCATCACCCGATGTTTCTGCGTGGAGCATTCGAATTCTCCGACTTGGGCTTCAAGGGAGCTAATTCTTCGTTTGCTATTAGAAACAATCTCGCGGTGTTCGCCGCACACACCAATGCAGATTTCCAGGTCGATGGCGTTACTCAGTCCTTGGCTAAGGCCTTGGGCCTTGAGAACCTATCGCCTTTGGTAGCGGCTAATGGCCACGTGGTTTTGGGTGAGATGCCAAAGGCGCTCACGCTTTTAGATTTCGCAAGGTCAGTTGCCAAACGGATCCCGGCGGTTGCTCAAGGTGTGAAGGTATCCGGAGACCCAGAGCGTTTGATCTCTAAGGTTGCGGTGCTTGCCGGTGCGGGGGATGGTTACCTAACCGCAGTCGCGCAATCCGATGCAGATCTCTACATAACCTCAGATTTGCGCCACCACCCAGCGCAGGACTTTGCGGAGCAGGCAAAGTTGTCAAGCGGCCCAGCACTTATGGACATCTCCCACTGGGCTGCCGAGTGGGTTTGGCTCGAGAGCGCTAAGGCGGAGCTTGAGAAACTAAATGGCCAAGTAGAGTTTGTGGTTAGTGAAATCAATACTGACCCATGGACGTTTGCGGTGATGCAATGAAGGTAATCAAAGGCGACTTAGAGAACCTCTTTGCGCTACAAGAGCTGATTTTCGAAAACCGTAAACTCGAGCAGGATGCCAAGCTTCTAGCATCTGGGGCAGACCTCGAATCCGCCAGGAACGCCCAGCTAGCGAACTCCGCAGAGATCAGTGCGGCCCGAGCTCAGCACGAGACCCTGGTTCGTGAACTCGAACGCTTAGAGGCTGACTTAGCTTTGGTAAACAAGCGAGTAGCGACCGATAAAGATCGGCTGACTAAGACCGCCGTCGCCCGAGACGCACTAGGTATCCAGCACGAACTTGAGACCTTGGCTAAAAGGGCTAGTGACCTCGAAGATGCCGAGATCGAGTTACTCGAGCAAAAGAGCGAGTCGGATATGCGTATGCATGAACTTGAAGTGCTCGGTGAGAAATTGGAAGAGGATTTCAAGATCACCAAGGCACGTGTGCAGCTGGAGCTAGCCGAGCTAAAAACTAAGCACCAGGCAAATTTTCAAGCCGCCGCCAACCTACGCAAGCAGGTTTCACAGGAGGTGCTCGAGAGATTCGAAGCTCGCTTACTGCGCGGTATTGCGATCGGAAAGCTACAGAAGAACACCTGCACCGCATGCAACATGAGTATCACCGCAACTGCACTTTCAGATCTTCATCACGTTCCGACCGATGAGCTAGCTAGCTGCCCAGTGTGCCAGGCGATTTTGATTCGATGAACTTCGTTCTCTATGCCGATGGGGCCTCACGCGGTAACCCCGGCCCAGCAGCATTTGGTGCCGTGATTTACGACACCGCCGGCAATATAATTGCTGAACTCGGGGAGAACCTAGGTATCAGGACCAACAATTACGCCGAGTATCAGGCGGTAATCGCAGGACTTAGGCACATCGAAGCGACCTCGCCGGGTTCCAATGTGCTGGTGCGGATGGACTCAAAGTTAGTTGTCGAGCAACTCAGTGGTCGCTGGCAGATCAAACACCCTGAACTCAGAGAATTGGCCCACGAAGCAATTCGCATCATGCGCAATCTCTCGGTTGAACTGCAGTGGGTTCCCAGAGAACAGAATTCGGCAGCGGATGCTGCCGCCAACAGGGCTTTGGATGAGGGCGATTTTGGAAACTCGCCGGAGCTAACTTTGAGTTCAGTTCAACCCAAGAGCATCCGCGCCCCAAGGCAAAGCATTGAACCAACAACTTTCGTGCTCATAAGACACGGCCACACCCAGCACACTGAATCAAACCTGATCAGCGGCAGTAGCGGCGAGGATCCAACCCTTAGCGAACTAGGTTTCCTGGAAGCAGATCTGGCCTCAAAAGCTGCCGACGAGCTGCTAGCGCGCTTTGGTTTGGCAACGGTCTCAAAGGTGCTCCACTCGCCGCAGCTTCGTGCTGCGCAAACCGCGACCGCAGTCGCAAAACATTTCGAAGTCGGCACAAAGTCCGATGCCAGATTAAAAGAGATTGGGTTCGGCGACTGGGAGGGTCACTCGGTGGCCGAGATGGAAGCATCTAGCGCCCAGGAAATTTCCAACTGGCGAGGATCAATGAGTGCGAAGCCACCCGAGGGAGAGTCGGTGGATGAGCTTGAACTAAGGGTCAGGTCCGCACTTACTGAGGCAATTACCGAATTCAATGGTCAGACCGTAGCGATTGTCAGCCACATGATGCCGCTGCGAGCAATCCTCAGGCATGCGCTGTCAGGCCCAAATTCGCTTAGCTGGACCCTGCAGTTCGCGCCGGCTTCGGTCTCGGTGGTTAGGTATTTCGGACCAAATTTTGCAGAGGTCTTTGCAATTAATTCTTGCCAACATCTGCCAACTAAGTAGGCTTTAGCTAGATGGGTCAACCAGGCGGTCGCGACATAGTCGAGGAACGTCCGGGCTCCAAAGAGCACGATGGTGGGTAACGCCCACCCGGGGTAACCCGAGGGATAGTGCAACAGAAAGTAAACCGCCCGCAAGGGTAAGGGTGAAACGGTGGTGTAAGAGACCACCAGCAGTGCAGGTGACTGTGCTGGCTATGTAAACCTCATCGGGAGCAAGACCAAGCAGAAGGCGCTATGAGCTGCTCGCTTAGCCTTCGGGTAGGTCGCTAGAACTTGTGAGCAATTGCAAGTCGAGATAGATGATCGTCCACGACAGAACCCGGCGTATCGGTTGACCCATCTACTAATCTTCGCTGGACGCGTATGCCAGCGATGCTGCTCCAATAATGCCGGCGGAATTCTTGGTGATGGCTGGAACAATCGGGGTTTTTAGGTTCAAAAGCGGCAGAAACTTCTCGTGGTTCTTAGAGACGCCGCCACCGACGATGAATAGATCCGGAACTAGTAATCGCTCAAGCGTGGAGTAATACTTCTGCAGACGCTCAGCCCACTGCTCAAAAGAAAGTCCGTCTCGCTCCATGGCGCTGTAAGCGGCCTTGGTTTCATAGTCAACACCTTCAATCTCTAGGTGTCCAAGCTCGGCGTTTGGTATTAGTACGCCGTTGTAGAACAATGCGGTTCCAATGCCTGTGCCGAGTGTGGTCATGATGGTAAGGCCGTGAGAGCCTCTACCGGCTCCGAACTTAACCTCTGCCAAACCTGCGGCATCAGCGTCGTTTATGACGTGGGTGTGGCGATTAAGGGTTCTATCAAATAGCTCATCTGCGTTGAGGCCAATCCAACGCTTTGAGACATTCGCGGCGGATTGGGTGTAGCCGTGCTTTACCACCGCGGGGAAGCACAGTCCCACCGGATAGTTTCGATGGGATACGCCCAGCGATTCGATTATGGATTTGCAGGCATTCGCAATATCTTCTGGTTCACCACCGGCTGGGGTTTCGACACGGACTCGCTCGGAGACCAGTTCGCCTCGCTTGATGTCAACGAGTGCGGCTTTGATACCGGTGCCGCCGATGTCGATGCCAATGGCTTTTTTTCCCACTTATGCCTCCGTAAGAATTTCTGGACCATCTTCGGTAATCAAGATGGTGTGTTCAAACTGTGCGGTGTGTTGCTTGTCTTTTGTGGTTACAGTCCAGCCGTCCTGCCACATGTCCCAGTCTGCTGTTCCTAAAGTGATCATGGGTTCAACCGTGAAGACCATCCCAACCTCAATCAAATTGTCGTACTCAGGTTCGTCATAGTGGGGGATTATCAATCCGGTGTGGAAACTTGGGCCGACGCCGTGGCCGGTGAATTCTTTTACGACTCCGTAGTTGTATCGCTTGGCATAGGTCTCGATAGCCCTACCAATGATGTTCACCTGTCGACCTGGCATGGCCGCGCTGATTCCACGATGCATCGCCTCTTTGGTTCTGGAAACCAAGTTTGCCAACTCCTCGGAGCCCTCACCAATTAGGACCGTGCCGTTGGTATCGCCGTGGACTCCGCCGATAAATGCAGAGATGTCGATGTTTAGAAGATCCCCGTCTTCTAAAACAGTGTCGTCTGGTATCCCGTGGCAGATGATTTCATTCATTGAGCTGCAAAGCGATTTTGGAAAGCCACGATACCCAAGGGTGGATGGGTAGGCGTTCTGAGAGATTAGGAACTCGTGACCAATTCGGTCCAGGTCATCGGTCGTCATGCCTGGCTTTGCGCTCTCGAGGACAAGATCAAGGGCTTGGGCTGCAATCCTTGAGGCGATTCTGATGCGCTGGATGGTGTCTTGGTCGTACTTATCACCGCCGACGTGCGGTGCAGGTCCGGGTTTCCCGACATACTCTGGTCTTGTGATGCCACTAGGTACCGCTCTCGCCGGAGATAGCCTCCCGGGCACAAGCTTTCCATTTTTGTCTTTTGGCACGAGCGCAATTCTATTTTCGTTCTTGCGTTACTAGGCTCAGACCATGGCGAAAGACGAATATTGGTTCAATACCAAGACCCAAGAGGTGGAAATTGGTAAGCAGTCGCTATCGCTAGATCGACTCGGACCGTTTGCATCTATGCAAGAAGCCGAGAACGCGGTTGAAATAATCGCTAGGCGAGCAGCAGCGCTTCGTAAAGAGGATGAAACCTCAGATAAGTGGTCTAGCTAAAACTTTGCTCAGCGGTTGGAAACTCGCCGTTGAGCACCTCGCTGCGATAGTTCACCGCAGCATTTGATAGATCTTGTCTAAGGCTTAGGTATTGCTTGGCAAATGTTGGAACCTTTTCGCCTAGGCCGGCAAAGTCCGTCCATACCAATATCTGCGCGTCGGTCTTGTTGCCCGCGCCAATACCAATAGTTGGAATGCTTAGCTCTTTGGTGATTCGCTCGGCAAGGTCTGCGGGGACCATTTCTAGCACGACTGCAAAGGCTCCAGCCTGCTGGATGGCTAAGCAGTCTCTCAGAATATCGTCTGCGGACTCTCCCCGTCCTTGGACTTTGAAGCCGCCAAGGGCGTGAACCGACTGCGGCGTGAAGCCAACGTGTCCCATCACTGGAATTCCAGCATCCACTAAAGCCTTGATTTGCTCAACACGAGCACCCTCAAGCTTTATCGCCGCAGCGCCAGATTCCTTCATCGCTCTGATGCCGTTTTCAACAGCCTGTAGCGCTGAGATTTCATAACTTCCAAAGGGCATATCGAGCACGACCAAGGCGTCTTTGACGCTTCTTGAAACAGCGCGACCGAAGATCAACATCTCGTCCAGAGTTATGGGAACAGTTCCGTCGTTTGCTAGTACGGTGTTGCTCGCGGAATCGCCGACCAAAATCACTTCGATACCAGCCTGATCAAAGATCTCGGCAGTGAGCGCGTCGTAGCTGGTTAGGCAGGAAAAACGCTGACCCTTTTGCTTCAGGGCTGAAAGCGTGGAAGTTCTAATTTTCATAGCTCACCAAATCTAGTCGTGAGAGGAACTCGGCGACCACGGCCAAAGGCTATCGAAGTTGTCTTGGTGCCAATTGCCCCCTGGGAACGCTTCCACTCCGAAGCCCTAACCATTCCGTCAATCTTTGCTACCGTCTGGGCGTCGAATCCTTGAGCCACGATCTCAGAAGCGGTGTGTCTACCCTCAATTAGAAGGGCCAAAATAGAATCCAAGAGCTCGTAGTCTGGCAGTAAATCTTGATCCAGTTGCCCAGGCCTTAGCTCCGCGCTCGGGGGTTTGGTTATTGAGTTGCTAGGAATCGCATCGAAGCCTCGAATTTGGTTGTAGGTCTCAGCAAGTTTCCATACATCGGTCTTGTAGACATCTTTGATTGGTGCAAAACCGCCCGCCGCATCGCCATACATGGTGCTGTAGCCAACCGCCACCTCTGACTTGTTTCCTGTCGAAACTAGAAGATGCCCCTCGGAGTTTGAAATACCCATCAGGATCACGGCCCTGATTCTTGCCTGGATGTTCTCCTGAGCCAGATCACTGAGCGCAAGGCTTGACTCAAATGCCTTGTGGGCAGCGTCGATTTCAATTGTTCGATGATCGATGCCCAGGTTTTGCGCAAGCTGTCTGGCATCGCTGAGTGAGTGATCAGATGAATATCTAGATGGCAAGAGCACGCCAGTCACATTCTCAGATCCGACGGCTTCTTTGGCAATGGCGGCGCAAAGCGCGGAGTCAATGCCACCGGACAGACCAAGGACCACTTTTCGCTGCCCGGTCTTTTGCAGGTAGTCCCTCAGTCCAATAACTAAGACATCAAAAAGCTGGACGTAGGAATCCCCTTCGATTTCCGCAGTATTGAATTTGCTATAGAGCCCAGGGTTTAAGCCAGCTGTGACAATTTCTTTGCCTGTGCTATCAAGAAGGAAGCTATCGCCATCAAAAACTAGTTCGTCTTGACCACCGGCCAGATTCACATAGGCGAGGCTAATGCCTTGAGCAAATGCCTTGGCAGCAGCTCTGCGCTGCACGCTCTTTTCGCGCGTGTATGGAGAACCATTTGGCACGATGACAAGCTCGACACCGAGACCCTTTAGCTTTTCCCCGCGGGCTGAATCCTGATCCCAGATGTCCTCGCAGATCGCAATTGCACACTTGGTTCCCGCGACCTCGAAGATCAGCTCATTGCTGCCAGGGACGAAGTTTCTCCAGTCATCGAACACGTCGTAGTTGGGAAGTCTTTGCTTGTCGTAGCGCCCAATCAGCTTGCCCTCGCTAAATACAGAGGCGCTGTTGGTGGCGATGGCATCAGACGACTGTATTCCTGGGCGTCCTGCCGCACTCAGCGCTGCGTGACCAAGCACAATCGTGAGTGCAGGAAAGGCAGCCGATTTGGCAATTAGGTCCTCAAGAGTTCGTTCTCCAGTCTCGATGACATCCTTGCGGTAGCTGAGATCTCCTAGCGGGTAGCCATTGAGTGCCAGCTCACCAAAAACGATTAGGTCAAGCCCCTCGGAGTGCGCTTGAGCCATCACGCTGTGGATCACAGCAGCGTTGTTTTCGTAGTCTCCTACGACCGGGTTTGTCTGCGCTAAACCCACTTTTATTTCTGGCACAGCCACTAGCCTATTAGCTAGTAGCAGGAGGTCTAATGGACAAGCAGCAAGAGTTCGTACTTCGCACCATTGAAGAGCGTGGCGTGAAGTTCATCCGACTATGGTTTACCGACGTAGCCGGCACCCTAAAGTCGGTCGCCGTGGCACCTGCAGAGATCGAGGGAGCCTTCGCCGAGGGCATCGGTTTCGATGGTTCAGCCATCGAGGGACTAGCCAGAACAAGCGAAGCTGACATGTTGGCTATGCCAGACCCATCAACCTTCCAGATCCTGCCTTGGCGCGGAACCGTAGACCCAGCCGCTCGTATGTTTTGTGATGTCGCAACCCCAGACGGCAAGCCGGCAGCGGCGGACCCAAGAAACGTATTGCGCCGCGCTTTGGACAAGGCCGCAAAAATGGGCTTTAGCTTCTACGTCCACCCAGAGATTGAGTTTTACCTGCTGAAGAGCCCAGAGCTTGGCGAGAACGGTCAACCAGTTCCAGTTGACACCGCAGGCTACTTTGACAATGTTCCTGGTGGCACCGCCCACGACTTCCGTCGTCGCGCTGTGACGATGCTGGAGCAACTGGGAATCTCAGTCGAATTCAGCCACCACGAGGGAGGTCCCGGACAGAACGAAATTGATCTTCGTTATGCCGATGCGCTTTCGATGGCGGACAACATCATGACCTTTAGAACGGTCGTGAAAGAGGTTGCTATCGAGCAGGGTGTCTACGCGACATTTATGCCAAAGCCATTTACTAACCACCCGGGTTCCGGCATGCACACGCACTTCTCGCTGTTTGAGGGCGATCGCAACGCGTTTTTCGATCCGGCTGCCAAGTATCACCTGAGCAACGTTGCACGTCAGTTCATCGCTGGCATCCTTCGTCACGCTCCGGAATTGACTTTGGTCACCAACCAGTACGTGAACAGCTACAAGCGCCTGTGGGGCGGGGGAGAGGCTCCTAGCTATGTCAGCTGGGGTCACAACAACCGTTCCGCTCTGATTCGCGTGCCACTGCACAAGCCTGAGAAGAGTCAGAGCACGCGCATCGAGTATCGCGCAATGGATTCCGCCGCTAACCCATACCTTGCCTACGCACTGCTACTTTCAGCGGGATTGAAGGGCATCGAGGAGGGCTATGAGCTGGCTGCTGAGACTGAGGATGATGTCTGGTCGCTCAGTGACATGGAACGCCGCGCCATGGGAATTGAAGCGTTGCCACAATCACTTGATCACGCAATTAGAAAGTTGGAGTCATCTGAGCTCGCTGCAGAGGTCTTGGGCGAATCGGTTTTCAGCTACGTGCTTGCCAACAAGCGAAACGAGTGGGCGCAGTACCGCTCTCAGGTGACGCTATTCGAACTTGAGCAAAACCTCCGCACGCTCTAGATGGTGGATTCCAGAAGCTCATCGCTTAGCGAGTTAGCCCGTCTGGGCTTTGAAGCGCTGAGCGAAACCGTACCGAAACTTGAGCAGCTGGTAAGACTGGTTGGAGATCGAGGCCACGCAGCGCTTGCTGCAATCTCCGCAAGCTCTTCCCCTGATAGGGCCCTTGATTCTCTAATTCGGCTGGCAGAAATAGAACCAAAAGGTTCATCTAAGATTTTGGCAAAGCACGACCAAGCAGAACGTCTTTGCAGGGTGGTAGCCGCTAGCAATGGACTGTCTGACTTTTTCCTTCGGCACCCGCAGTTGCTGTCACTTTTTGCATCCCCAGCTCGCATACCTGCCCTTGAACAGCTTCTTTTGCTTGACGATTCATCCCAAGACGCGCTGAAAGTCTCCTATTTGACCCAGCTTGTAAGGATCACAGATTTCGACCTCGGTCACTCGGACTACAAGGCTCCGATCCAAGCAGTAACTGCGGCGCTGAGCGACTTAGCTGCGGGAGCGCTGGAGGCAGCGTTGAAGATTGCGCGCCGCGAAACAGTTGAAGAGGCTCGCTATTCAGCGGAAGAGATTCAAGCTACCGAACTCGCCGTCATCTCAATGGGTAAGTGTGGAGCCAGAGAACTCAACTATGTCTCGGATGTCGATGTGATTTACGTGGTTGCTGGGGAGGGTGACAATGTCATCGAGATTGGCACGCGCTTGGCCACAAAGCTCGCTCGAATCATCTCGGAACCAAGCCTTGAACCTGGATTATGGGAAGTGGACCCAAACCTAAGGCCTGAGGGAAAGTCTGGAGCTTTGGTGCGTCGACTCGAAGCTCACCTGAGCTACTACCAAAAGTGGGCCGAGGACTGGGAGTTCCAGGCACTGCTCAAGGCTCGTTTCGTAGCTGGAAGCGAAACCTTAGGAAGGCAATACGAGCAGGCAATTAGACCCTTGGTATGGGAGCGCACTGATCGCGCTGGAATCGTTGAAAATGCTCGCAACATGCGCAAGCGAGTCCTTGATTTGATTCCGGCTGGTGAAAAGGATCGTGAGATAAAGCTCGGTCGAGGTGGGCTTAGAGATGTCGAATTCACAGCTCAGTTACTGCAGCTAGTTCACGGCGTCACAGACGAATCAATTCGAGTACCGGACACCTTGTCAGCTGTTAGAGCACTAAGTGAAGCGGGATTGATCGGCAGAGACGATGCCGGGGTTTTCACCAGTCACTACCAAACACTTAGAGCCATCGAACACCGAGTCCAGCTTTCTAAACTCCGTCGAGACCACCTAATCCCAGTCGATGATTCAGAACGCCGGCGAATCGCAAGGGGCTTGGGACTCACCACGGCAAGCCTTGAGGAGCTCTGGAACAGGGTTCGTGGCGAAGTTGCTGCGCTGCATGACAGTGTCTTCTACCGGCCGCTGTTGACTGCTATGGCCAGCCTGAGCCCGAATGATGTCCAGCTAACCGACGAGGAAGTGCTTGATCGTCTAAGCGCACTAGGTTTCAGCGATGCCAAGGGTGCTGTTTCTCACATCGCCGCTCTTACCTCAGGGGTATCCCGCAGAGCGGTTATCCAGCGGACACTGCTTCCGGTGTTGTTACGGTGGATGGCCGAGGGGATAGACCCAGACAGGGCACTGATTTCCTTCAGAAGACTGAGTGAGAGCCTCGGCGAGACTCACTGGTTCCTCAAGATGCTCCGGGATTCCTCGGGCGCTGCAGAGCGGTTGATGCGCGTGCTTTCATCTTCGGCATTTATCGCACGACTGCTTGAGCACATTCCAGATTCGTCAGTCTGGTTCAGCGACGAAGATTCCCTCATGCCGCTCGAGAGGGGAGTCATTGTCGAGGAGATGGCGGCGATTATTGAGCGCTCGACTGACACTGAGCAGTGTGCAGAAGCCCTGAGGCAGGTGAGAAGGCGCGAGATTCTTCGTATTGCGAGTTCTGCTGTCTTGGGAGCGACAACGATGACTCAGATTTCCGAAGGACTAACCGCGATTACTGACGCCTACGTTATTTCAATGGTGGAACTTGCCAAGCAAGCTGCTGGCACAGAAATTGACTTCGGAGTGGTCGCCATGGGCCGCTGGGGTGGCATGGAGCTCGGGTTTGGGTCTGATGCTGATGGAATGCTGGTTTACAGATCCGAAGGTCTGACGGCGCAGGCTGAAGCAGAGAAAGTGTCTTCGCTGCTACTTTCCCTCTCCAAGGATTTGTTGCTGGAATTTGAACTTGATTTAGACCTAAGACCCGAGGGAAAAAATGGTCCCAGAGTTCGTTCTATAGCCGGCTATGCCGGCTATTACGAGCGCTGGGCTGACGCTTGGGAGTTCCAAGCGCTCTTGCGAGCAAGAGTTTTAGTTGGCTCGACAGAACTCCAGGAGGAGTTCACGACTCTGATAAACCCCTACCGCTACCCCAAGGACATCTCCAAGGCAAACCTGATTGAGATTCGACGAATAAAGGCCCGCGTCGAGACCGAAAGGCTGCCGCAGGGGGCAGACCCGGCTAGACATTTGAAACTTGGCAGGGGCTCCATCTCAGATGTCGAGTGGTTGGTGCAGATTTGGCAACTGCAGCACGCAGACAAGGTCCCAGCATTGCAAACAACCTCGACCTCCCAAGCGCTTGAGGCACTAAGATTCCAAGGGTTGATCCCGACTGATGACATTCAGCGCTTAGCCGCAGGTTGGCTAATTGCTTCAAGATGTCGCAGTGCTGAGGTTTTGGCGAGCGATAAGCGGACTGACCAGTTACCTAACGATCTTCGCCAGCTCGATGCCATGGCAAGAATTCTCGAATACCAGCCGGGGGATTCTCAACTGCTTGAAGAGAACTATCTTTCAATAACGCGCAAGGCTAGAACTTCGTTCGAAAAGCACTTCGCTTAAACGAAAACAGGCGGACCCGAAGGCCCGCCTGTGATCAATTTGACTTACTAGACGCCGTAGTAAAGCTCGAACTCGTAAGGGTGAGGGCGCAGAGCCAGTGGCTTTATTTCCTTCTCACGCTTGTAGTCGATCCAGGTCTCAATTAGGTCGTCGGTGAAGACGTTGCCCTGCTTGAGGTACTCGTTGTCCTGCTCTAAGGCATCCAGAACTCCTTCGAGGGAGCCTGGAACCTGAGGGATGGACTTCGCTTCCTCTGGTGGCAACTCGTATAGGTCCTTGTCAACCGGTGCGTGTGGCTCAGTGCGGTTCTTGATTCCGTCAAGACCAGCCATCAGCATTGCTGCGAAGGCAAGGTATGGGTTTCCGGAAGCATCAGGAGCGCGGAACTCAATGCGCTTGGCCTTCGGGTTCGAACCGGTCATCGGGATGCGGATAGCAGCCGAGCGGTTACCTGCCGAGTAAACCAAGTTCACCGGAGCTTCAAAGCCTGGAACTAGACGGTGGTAAGAGTTAACGGTTGGGTTGGTGAATGCAAGCAAGCTTGGCGCGTGCTTTAGCAATCCACCGATGTACCAGCGGGCAAGGTCAGATAGACCTCCGTAGCCGGACTCATCGTAGAACAGAGGCTTGCCGTCTTTCCAAAGCGACTGGTGAACGTGCATACCGGAACCGTTGTCACCAAATAGTGGCTTAGGCATAAACGTTGCGGTCTTGCCGTACTGGTGAGCTACGTTCTTCACGATGTACTTGAACTTCAATACGTCATCTGCAGACTTCACCAGGGTGTCGAAGCGGTAGTTGATCTCGCACTGACCCGCGGTACCGACCTCGTGGTGGCTGCGCTCAACGTCAAGACCTGCTGCTTCCAACTCCAACACGATGGTGTCGCGGATGTCAGCTAAGTGGTCAACTGGGGAAACCGGGAAGTAACCGCCCTTGAATGGAGTCTTGTTTCCAAGGTTTCCACCCTCTTCGTGGCGGGCTGAGTTCCAAGCACCCTCGACCGAGTCCACGATGTGGAATGAGGTGTTGGCCTTGTACTCGTAGCGAACCTCATCGAAGATGAAGAATTCTGCTTCTGGTGCGAAGAACGCGGTGTCCGCGATGCCCGTGGAGGCTAGGTAGCGCTCTGCCTTGTGTGCAACCTGTCTAGGGTCGCGGTGGTAAAGCTCACCGTTGCGTGGGTTATAAATGTCGAACGAGATGATCAAGGTCTTCTCGATGCGGAATGGGTCGATGTACGCAGTGGTCACATCTGGAATCAACTGCATGTCTGACTCGTGGATTGAAGCAAAACCGCGAATCGAGGATGCATCGAAGAGCTGCCCATTGGCAAAGAATTCCTCGTTGATCTGAGACACTGGCAAGTTGAAGTGCTGCTGAACGCCTGGTAGGTCGGTGAAGCGAACATCTAGGAACTTAACGTCGTTTTCCTTGATGTATGCGAGCACCTCAGAGGCAGTTTTGAACATGGCTGTTCCCTCTCATAGGTAGTGCGACATTCCGGTCGGAATAAAGATAAGTTACATCCCAAATGTTTCGGGAATGTTAAGCCTTGCGCTTAGGCGGCCTTGCCCTCATCGGGTCAATCCCCTTGGGGATAGGTAATGCCGTCGAGTTTGCAAGCGAGTCCAGACGATTAGCCACGGCGCTAACCTCTGATCGGGTGAGAGATTTCTTTAGTTTGTACACGGTTTTCAGTAGCTCGTATAGCCGCACTCCGCCATCGATTGCGACACGAACCTTGTGAATCTGAACCCCAGGCGCGCTGCGAGCAATACGGCGGGACTCGTCTTCAAGCATCTGCTGGACTCGTGCGGAAGGTCCTTCGCCAATTAGTACAACACCTGCCGGTCCGATCATGCGGTAGACCGCATCACGACTCTTTGGGTTTACGGCGATAGGCATTGGAGAGGCTCTCCAAGATCTGCGAATCTGAGAGTCAAGCACAGCTCCAACTGCTCCTGCCTGACCTTCAATCTGAATGTAGGCATTGCGTTCGGCGCGTCTAGACATCACGATCATGAAGGTCAAAAAGGCAGAGAGCAAACCAGTTGCGATCCAGAGCCAGAAACCGAGAGTTCCTAAGCCATTGACCAAGAATCCGATTAGGAAGCTTGCACCGAGCACCAAAAGGAAGCCCAAAATGGCAAGCCAGAGCGCGGTCGGGTCATTCTTTGCGGTGATCTTGTAGACACGCAGTAACTGGCGCATTCTGCCAGGGGATTTTGGATTCTTAGCCACGGGACTAGTTTACCTAGGCAATCGCGCTGGCTTGAGCGAACTCAAGCTTGTCGGCCAAGTGTTGTAGGTGCTCAGGAATTGGACGCCCTTTAGCCAACATGCTCGTTGCCCAAAGTCGACCAGCTCGGTAACTGGAACGAACCAATGGACCGGAGAGCACGCCCAAAAAGCCCATCTCTTCGGCCTCTCTTGCCATCTCGATAAATTCTTCTGGCTTGACCCAGCGCTCAACAGGGTGGTGGCGTGGAGTCGGTCTCAGATATTGAGTGATTGTGATTATGTCGGTTCCCGCGTCGTGCAGATCCTGAAGCGCCTGAGTAATCTCGGAGCGCTCCTCGCCCATGCCAAGAATCAGATTCGACTTCGTTACCATCCCAGCTTTTCTGCCCTGGGTAATTACGTCTAGAGATCGCTCATAGTTGAATGCCGGTCTGATGCGCTTGAAAATCCTTGGAACAGTTTCGACATTGTGGGCAAACACCTCTGGTTTAGCGTCGAAGACCAATTGCAAAAGTTCTGGCTTACCGCTGAAGTCAGGAATCAGAATCTCGACACCGGTACCGGGGGACTGCTGGTGAATCTGACGGATGGTCTCGGCGTATAGCCAGGCACCTTCATCTTCAAGGTCATCTCGTGCCACACCGGTAACGGTCGCGTAGCGCAGGTTCATGGTTTTTACTGATTCACCGACACGTCTTGGCTCATCAGCGTCAAAGTCGGCCGGCTTACCGGTGTCAATCTGACAAAAGTCGCATCTTCTGGTGCACTGCGAGCCACCAATTAGGAAGGTAGCCTCGCGGTCTTCCCAGCATTCGAAGATGTTTGGGCAACCTGCTTCTTGGCAAACTGTGTGTAGTCCCTGGTCTTTCACCAGTGAGTGCAGCTGCTGATACTCAGGCCCCATCTTCGCCGTGATCTTGATCCACGGTGGCTTGCGCTCGATTGGGGTTTCGCTATTGCGAACCTCAAGGCGTAGTAGCTTGCGCTCAGGCTTAGATTCTGGCACTTGGTACCTCTCCCATCAGTTCTTTTACAAGGTTAGCTGCCTCTGTCACGCTGACATCGCGCCCGAGAATCCTGCTCAGGGTTGTCGTCCTAGCATCAGAGATGCCACAGGCAATTATGTGTTCGTATGGCTCTAGAGAATTATTGCAGTTCAAAGCGAAGCCGTGCATCGTGACCTTCTCAGAAACCCTAATTCCAATGGCGGCAACTTTCTCGAAGCCGTCTTCCGTTTCGAACCAAACTCCGGTTCTACCTTCGACGCGCTCGCCCTTTACGCCAAGCCGGGCTAAAACATCGATTAGAACCTGCTCCATCCAACGCACGAAGTTGACAACGTCAATTGGCTGGGGGAGTCGCATGATTGCGTAGCCGACCAACTGACCCGGTCCATGCCAGGTGATTTTCCCACCGCGGTTAGTCTCAACGAAATCACTGCCGTTTAGCGGCAGTTCCTCCGCCTCTGTGCGCTTACCGGCTGTGTATACCGAGCTGTGCTCAAGCAGCAAGACGGTGTTGGGGATTGTTCCGGCCACAACCTGCGCATGAATCTCAAGTTGTTTTTGGTAAGCGTCGTCATAGCTGATGTAGTTCGGGGCGAATGCAAGGTCAATGAACTCAGGCACTCAATACTCCTTGTGAACTATCACCAGGTAATCAGCTAGCCACTTCCTGGGTAATGGCGAACTAGATACCTAGGTTTGCCTCGAATGCACCAGCTTCAAGGCGAGCCTTGACGTCGGTTAGGTAGCGAGATGCATCGGCACCATCGATGTGACGGTGATCGTAGCTAAGCGCGAGGTAAACCATTGAGCGAATAGCAATCGACTCGTTACCGTCTGCGTCAGTTACTACAACCGGACGCTTGGTGACGACACCTGTTCCCAGGATCGCGCTCTGAGGCAAGAACACCACAGGAGTATCAAAGAGTGCTCCACGTGAACCGGTGTTGGTAAGGGTGAACGTTCCACCGCTTAGCTCATCTGGAGTCAACTTGTTGTTGCGAGTGCGGTCCGCAAGCTCTGCAATCTGCTGAGCAGTCTGTGCGATGTTGAGAGAAGCGGCATTACGAATAACTGGAGTTAGCAATCCGCGCTCGGTGTCAACTGCGAAGCTGACATTCTCGGTGCCGTGGTAAACAATGTTTTCGCCATCGACAGAGCTGTTGATCTTTGGGTGAGCCTGAAGACCTTCCGCTGCTGCCAGGCAGAAGAACGGCATGAAGTTCAACTTCACACCGGTCTTGGCCTGGAAGTTCGCCTGGACACTCTTGCGCAGGTTCGCAATCTTGGTGACATCTACTTCAACGACGGTGGTTAGCTGTGCGCTGGAGTTCATTGATGCAACAGCACGCTCTGCCAATACCTTGCGAAGGCGTGACATTGGTTCGGTGGTGCCACGAAGAGGTGATTCGACAACCGCAGGCGCGCTGGCTGCAGGTGTGCTTTGAGTGGCGCTTGAACCAAAGTCCAAAATGTCTTCCTTGCGGATACGGCCACCCACGCCTGTGCCATGAACGGCGGCTAGGTCAACACCCATGTCGTGGGCAAGCTTGCGCACGATCGGGGTGATGTAGTTAGGGTCTGATTCGCTCTCGGCAGCAACTGGTGCTGGCGCAACAGCTGGAACTGGGGCCGGCATGGCAGGAGCTACCGGTGCTGCCACAGGTGCAGCAACAGGGGCGGCTACAGGAACTGCGGCAACCGGGGCAGGGACAACAGGTTCAGGAACAACTGGTGCCTCAACTACTGGAGCCGGAGCAGCTGCCACTGGAGCGGGAGTCTCTACTACTGCTGAAGCTGCAGCGGCACCATCGCCGATTACAGCCAAAACTGCGCCAACAGCAACGGTCTCATCCTCTTGGACCAATATCTGCTGAACTACGCCAGCTACTGGCGATGGGATCTCGGTGTCGACCTTGTCGGTCGAGACCTCAACCAGTGGCTCGTCAACGGCAACGGTGTCGCCGACCTTCTTGAGCCAACGGGTGATAGTTCCCTCGGTTACAGATTCTCCAAGTGCTGGAAGAACAACTTCGCTCATGACTTAGTCCTTTTGCTTTTAGGCGTGTGCGTGTAGTGGCTTGCCAGCAAGGGCCATGTGCGCCTCGCCGATTGCTTCGTTCATAGTTGGGTGAGCGTGAAGGTGTGGTGCAACATCCTCTGGAGTTGCTTCCCAGTTCACAATTAGCTGCGCCTCGCCGACCTGCTCGCCTGCGCGAGATCCAATCATGTGGAAGCCGACAACTGGACCGTTGTTCTGGCGAACCAGCTTTACGACTCCGGCGGTTCCCAAAATGTTGCTCTTACCGTTGCCTGCGAGGTTGTACTCGTAGATCGAGACACTGTCGGTGCCGAACTTCTCACGGGCTTGAGCCTCGGTTAGTCCCACCGATGCGATTTCAGGTTCACAGTAGGTAACGCGTGGGATGCCCCACTCGTCAATTCTTAGTGGCTTAAGACCTGCGATTTCCTCGGCCACAAAGATGCCGTGCATAAATCCGCGGTGTGCTAGCTGCAATCCAGGAACGATGTCTCCGACCGCATAGACACCTGGCAGGTTGGTCTGCAAACGGTCGTTGGTTGGAACGAAGCCGCGATCCATGGCAACGCCCTGCTCCTCAAAGCCAAAACCAGTTGCATTTGGACCGCGTCCTACCGCTACCAACAGTAGCTCTGCAGAAATCTGCTCACCATTCTCAAGTTCAACGGTTACACCGTTATCGTCCTGAGTTACGGTCTTGAAGCGGTTACCAAGCTTGAACTCAATTCCACGCTTTTTGTATGCGCGCTCTAGAACCTTGCTCATTGCAGGATCCTCGTTGGGAACTAAGCGGTCAAGACCCTCGATGATTACCACCTCTGCGCCAAATGAACGCCAGATAGATGCAAACTCAACACCGATAACGCCGCCACCCAAGACGGCAACCCGGTTTGGAACGAAGTCCATCTGCAAAGCCTGGTCACTGGTGATTACACGGCCGGTGACCTCAATCCCCAAGGTCCTGGTGTTGGAACCGGTGGCAAGGACAACGTTCTTGCCGGTGTAGTTCTCGCCGTTGACAGTCATGGTCTTTGGACCGGTCATGTGGCCCTCACCGACAACAAAGGTGATGTTCTTGCTTGCAACTAGGCCGGTTAGACCCTTGTAAAGCTTTTCGATGATTGAGTCGCGGTACTTGTTCACCGCAGTCATATCAATGGATTGGAAGGTTGCGTTCACACCGTACGATCCCGCTTCGCGGGTTACATCTGCAACCTCAGCTGAGTGAAGTAGCGCTTTTGTCGGAATACATCCCCGGTGCAGGCAGGTGCCACCGAGCTTGTCACGCTCAATTAGCGCAACGCTCATGCCAAGCTGTGCACCTCTCAGCGCTGCCGCGTAACCGCCGCTTCCGCTGCCAAGGATTACCAAGTCAAAGTTGTGATCGGCCATAATATTTGCTCCAAGTTCTCGCCAAACAGAGCAAGTCTAATGCCTAGCTGACCTATGCGCGGCGTGCCATCTCAATCAGTGTGCGAATCATTACTCCGGTCGCCCCACTTGGGTACACAGAGTAGGGAGCTGCGTCATTATTTGCACTCGAGGCGATGTCAATGTGGGCCCAGCTCGAATCCTTTGGAACGAACTCTGACAGGAATAGTCCACCAACCAGCATGGAACCGGACGGAACGCCAATTCGGCTGTTAACCATGTCGGCAACATCAGATTTCAGAATTTCGCGGAGTTCTGCGGGCAGTGGCATCTCCCAAAGCAGCTCATCCGCTGCCGCGGCAGCTTCTTTTGCAAGTGCGATCGCATCGCCCTTACCCATAAGACCCGCATAGCGCTTGCCCAATGCCACCGTGGCGGCGCCAGTCAGAGTCGCGATGTCAATGATGTGATCTGGTCCAAGCTCTGAGGCAAGCGATAGGCCGTCGCCGAGAACAAGCCTGCCTTCAGCATCGGTGTTTAGCACTTCGACAGTCTTTCCGTTGCGCATGGTCAGAACGTCGCCAGGGCGAGTCGCCTGACCGCTGGGCATGTTCTCAGCAAGGCACATAAAGCCGGTGATGTTTGCCTTGATGCCAAGCTGGGCGGCACCAACGATTGCTCCAAGAACTGACGCAGCTCCTGCCATGTCGTACTTCATACCGATCATCGAAAGTGGCTGCTTTAGAGAAAGACCACCGGTGTCGAAGGTGATTCCCTTACCCACCAGGGCAATGTGCTTTCCGCCGCCGCGATAGGTGAGTTTCACAAGTCTCGGTGGGCGGACTGATCCTTTGCCGACGCCAAGAATTCCGCCGCATCTTTCTTTCTCAAGTCGCTTTTCGTCCCAGATTTCGACATCTATCGGCAGGCCTTTAGCAAGCGATTTCGCTTCTTTAGCCAATTTCTCGGGCCAGAGCGCGTTGGCTGGCATGTTAATCAACTCGCGGATCGCGACAATTGTTTGCGCAACGCCCAGCTCTTTTGAGACATCGACTTTTTTATCGAAAACGATTTGGACGTCAATGTCCGTCTTGGAATCTTTCTTGAAGTTGGCTGGAGTCTTTTGACCAAGTACCGCTCCTTCGGCGAAAGCCTTCGCCTCTTCTGAGCTGCTCGCTATAAGAATCAGAGGTGCTTTGTCGCTGGCCGCTCTAACGGCAGCGGCAGCAAAGTCTCGAGCCTTGTAAACCGAACCAACACCTATCACCAGGGCGATATTCTCACCAATCATTACTCTGGCTGCCGAGCCCGGCGTCTTATCAGCTTTGTGCAGATCAAGGACCTGCTGGGTAAGGGAATCCTCCTTTACCAAAAGTCCGCTTTCAGAAAGTGGAACAGCGAACTGGTGCGCGTTGGTTGGGGATGAAGTGGCGACGGTGACATTAATCATTAGCCAAGCTTATTGAGTTAGTATCGCAACATGTCTGAGCTGTATCGAATCTACGAATCTGAGCAACAGATTCAAGGTCTCCCAATGCTCGCGATGCTTTCCGGGTTCACTGATTCAGGGCAAACAATCTCTCAACTTTCAGAGCACTTGTTCGCCCATCTCGATCATGAACTGATCGTCAGTTTTAGTAATGACGAGTTGTTGGATTACAGATCCAGAAGGCCATTGCTCTACTTTGAGAAAGACCACATTGAGTCTTACGAGCCACCGGTTCTAGGTTTGTATTTGGCGCATGATGAGGCTGGCAGCCCGTTCCTTCTTCTAGAGGGCTACGAACCGGACTTTCGCTGGGATGCGTTCGCAACCGCCGTTGCCGATTTGGTAGAGCGCTTCGAAATCTCTTCGCTCACCTGGGTTCATTCCATACCGTTTCCGATCCCGCACACCCGCCCGGTTGGCATTACAGTCTCGGGAAACCGAGCGGACCTGGTCGAAAAGTACTCCGAGTGGAAGCCCCAGACTCAGGTTCCTGGAAACGTAATCCACCTGTTGGAATACAGACTTGGTCAGACCGGGCTCACCACGACGGGTTTTGTGTTACTAGTTCCTCACTATCTAGCCGACAATGAGGTTCCAGGCGCGGCACTAACGGGTCTTGAACTTATTACTGCGGCAACCGGCTTGGTTTTCCCTACCGATGAGATTAGAGAGCGGGCAGCAAAGTTCGAGGCAAAGGTGAACGCACAGCTCGAAGAAAATGCCGAGCTTGCCAAGCTGGTTGCAACACTCGAGCAGAGTTACAACTCCGGGACCGGACCCTCGCGCTCTCCGATCGGAAAGCCACAGACGATACCGCCCAGTGCAGACGAGATTGCCGAGGAGCTTGAGAAGTACTTGGCCAACATGTCAAAAGACGACCCAAGCACGGAATAAATCCAAGGAAAAAAGCGTTCATAGCCACTAGAGCCACTTTTTAGTGGCATAATTAGCAGTCAAACCCTTTCAGGTCTAACGACTTGACAAGGGTTTAAAGTCTGCCTAAAAAGAGGTTAATTATCGCTACTGTGTCCAAGGCCAAGGCCAAAGCAACTAAGCCAGCTGGCAAAGCCAGCAAGGCTAAAGCTGCCGTTGTCGAAGATGACGAAGAGGACATCGAGGACGAGATTGAAATCGAGACTGTAGATGAAATCGTTGCCGAGGTCATTGAGGTTATCGAGGTTGCGGAAGTAGTTGTAGAAGAGCACAAGGACGATGAGTCCGAGACTGCCGTTGACATAAATGCCTTGCCTGCAGACGTTTTAGTTCTGAGCGATGACGATGATGACATCCCAGTCCAGAACCTAACCATTTCAGGTGCAACCGCTGACCCCGTTAAGGACTACCTCAAGCAGATCGGTAAGGTTGCACTTCTTAATGCGGAGCTCGAGGTCGAACTTGCCAAGCGCATTGAGGCTGGCCTGTTTGCCGAGGAGAAGCTAGCGACTGCAAAGTCCCTAGCTCCAGCGGAGCGTCGTGACCTGAGCTGGGTGGTAAAGGATGGTGCGCGCGCCAAGAGCCACCTGCTTGAGGCAAACCTTCGCCTTGTGGTCTCGCTTGCAAAGCGCTACACCGGTCGCGGCATGCAGTTCCTAGATTTGATTCAAGAGGGAAACCTAGGCCTAATCCGTGCGGTTGAGAAGTTCGACTACACCAAGGGCTACAAGTTCTCTACCTATGCAACCTGGTGGATTCGTCAGGCAATCACCAGAGCGATGGCGGACCAGGCTCGAACCATTCGAATCCCGGTACACATGGTTGAGGTCATCAACAAGCTTGCCCGCGTTCAGCGCCAGCTCCTTCAGGACCTAGGTCGCGAACCGACCCCGGAAGAGCTGGCAGCTGAATTGGATATGACCCCGGAAAAGGTCGTTGAGGTTCAAAAGTATGGCCGTGAGCCAATCTCCCTCTCCACTCCGCTGGGTGAAGATGGTGACAGTGAGTTTGGTGACCTGATCGAAGACACCGAAGCGGTTGTCCCTGCGGACGCTGTTGGTTTCACAATGCTGCAGCAGGAGCTCGAACGAGTTCTCGACTCCTTGCACCCACGTGAAGCCGGTGTTATTCGCTCAAGATTCGGTCTTGGTGACGGTGTTCAGATGACCCTGGACCAAATTGGTGAGAAGTTCGGTGTGACTCGCGAGCGCATTCGCCAGATCGAGTCAAAGACCATGTCCAAATTGCGCCACCCTTCCCGTTCTCAACTACTGCGCGACTATCTAGATAGCTAATGCGCACCTTCCTAGCGATGGCGCTTGGGAAAACTTCTCGTTTTCTACTGCGTCTAGTTAGACGCGGTGGGGGATCATCTCTGCCAGGCACCATAGCTGCGGCCATTCAACCAAAACTTCTTGAGCGAGCAATTCAATCCGCTCCGCAGGGGCTAGTGGTGGTAAGTGGCACCGCCGGGAAATCGAGCACCACCAAGCTGATCGTTGCGCTTTTTGAAGCACATGGGCTTCGGGTTTTCACCAACCCATCAACTGCGAACATCAAACAGGGCTACTACGCATCAGTTCTTCAGTTCGGTGATCTTCGAGGACGTATTGCCGCTGACATTGTTGTGCTCGAGTGGGACGAGGGTCACGGGGCTGCCTTGGCGAAGGAACTAAAGCCGCGACTAAGCGTAATTACCAACGTGCTTTCTGATCAGTTAGACCGTTTTGTCGACCCGATCTACGTCCAGGAAAAACTTGCTGAGATTATCAACAACTCAGCCACAGTGATTGCAAATCGTGACGATCGCAATGTTGCACAAATCGCAAGCGGGCATCCAGAAGCATTCGGCTTTGGACTGGTCGCCGAACTTATCGATGAGGGCCCTTCCTACGCAATCAACTTTGGAGAAAAGCCAGAGCTTTCTGCTTCGGCTCTGATAAAGCATGCGACGGCCGAAAGATTGCTCATCATGCTCAAGGGAACCGACCTAGAGATTGCTGGCGATTACGAGAATTTCTCTCAGGCCATGAACGTCGCCTCCGCAGTGCTGGCCGTTGATGCTCTGATTGAAATAGATACTGAGCTTGTTGCCCACACAATAGAGGCGCTGCCTCCTGTGTTTGCGCGCGACGAGATGGCGTTGGTAAGAGATCGACTTGTGCGTTTGATGCTGGTGCAAAACCCAACGAGCTTCCAGTTGAACCTAGATAAATTGCAGACCACACCTCACCCTCTGATGATTATGGCCGGTAGGGACATTCACGACCCAAGTTGGCTTTGGACTGTCGACTTCTCAAAGCTAGATAGTGTCGATGTCGTATCTGGTTTCAATGCCCATGAACTTGCGCTCCGTTTGCACTACTCAGGCGTTGAGGTGAGGTTGGTCGAACCAAAAATCGATCTCGCTAACGAGCACTTTGCGAAATTGGCCGGTTCGGAACCCACAATAGTTTTCTCGGCCGATGCGATGAGACGTACCAGGAGATATTTGGGGCTGGCTAAATGATCAAACTTGCTACTTTCAAGCCAGAGTTCTTCGACAACAACGGAGATCAGGGAAACCTCGCGGTCATAGCTGCACAGTTTTCAGCCCTGAATGTTGAATTTGAAATCAGTCACGATTATCAGGGGAGCGACTTCCTTTTGGTTGGTGACTGTTCGATTGCAGTTCTAACTCACTTTGAGGCAGAACTCTCTGATCTTCTGCCAGTGCTGAAGATGCGTTTGATGGCTGGAAAGCCAACGCTATTGGTGGGCAGAAGCTACGAGTACTTTGCACCGCTTTTGGGTATTGATCTCAAGCAGGGTGAGCGGGAGTCAAAGTTCGTGTCTCTTAGGGTCCTAGACCATGAGGTATTTGGTTACCACAACTCAACAGTTGTTGAACCGCGCCTGCAAATCTCGGGGTCTTTTATTGGGACAACTCTTTTTGGTCCGCTTTTCGCAAAGAATCCGATGCTGCTAAAGATGATTGCCAGTTCTTCCGGAGTGGAACTAAAGGGTGCTTACTTTGAACGTAGTGTCGACCTAGCTAACAATGTGCGCGAGGCAACTATCTTTTAGAAAGATCCTCTGACTGGTCGTGCCAGGATATGGTGATTGGTTCCAGCTTGGATTTATTGGCGTTGCCGTGGTGCGCGCAGAAAAGCAAGTCACCCGACTCTAAGCCAACTCGGATGTATGCCTGGGCTCCACAAACATCACAACGGTCTGCGGCTACTAACTTGGTGGTTTCTTTTAGATCTTCCATTTGGTTACATTCAACCACCTACCCACGACAAATTAGTCCCAGTTGCACCCAGTTTCGCTAACTGCGAAGTGGCAAGTGTTAATTCATGGTGGCTGCGGTTAGATTGCCAAAGTGGAAACCTATTCAGCTAGACACCTCTCGGTCCTTGAGGGCTTGGAGGCGGTTCGCAAACGTCCTGGCATGTATATCGGTTCTACCGACGCTCGTGGTCTCATGCACTGCCTGTGGGAAATCATCGACAACTCAGTGGACGAAGCCCTTGCTGGACACGGAAACCTCATAGAAGTTGAGATTTTTGAAGACGGCTCCATTGAGGTTCGCGATCAAGGTCGCGGTGTTCCGGTAGACATCGAGCCCAGGACTGGACTCAGCGGTGTCGAGGTTGTCTATACCAAGCTGCATGCCGGCGGAAAGTTTGGCGGAGGTTCTTACGCGGCTTCTGGTGGACTCCACGGTGTTGGTGCCTCGGTTGTGAACGCGCTGTCCTCACGCTTAGATGTCGAAGTTGATAGAAATGGCCAGACCTATGCGATGTCTTTCAAGCGCGGTGAGCCTGGAAAGTTTTTTGGAGAAGGTCCGGACGCAAGTTTTGAGCCTTTTATTGACGGCAGCGAACTCAGAACATTCGGAAAAGTCGCCAAGGGTGTAACTGGCACAAGGGTTAGATACTGGCCAGATCGACAAATCTTTGAGGCATCGGCAGATTTCTCGTTAGAGGATTTGGCAAATCGACTTCGTCAGACGGCATTTTTGGTGCCTGGTCTTAGGTTGCAAGCACATGAGCACTCCACCAATTCCAAGCTGGACTATAAGTTCGAGGGTGGTATAGCGGAGTACGCAGAGCATTTAGCCAAGGACATCGCTGTTATGCCTACTAAGCGCATCCAGTTCAAGTCTTCGTTTGTGGAAACCGTTCCGGTGCTAGATGATGCCAACGGAGCGATGGTGTCAAAGGAGGTCGAACGCGAATGCTCAGTGGACATCGCTCTTCGCTGGGGAAACGGTTTTGACACAGAGCTTCGTAGCTTTGTAAACATCATCTCCACCCCAAAGGGCGGAAGCCACCAGGTTGGTTTCGAACAGGCCCTTCTAAAATCCTTCCGCTCAGTGATAGATGCCAACTCCAGAAAACTAAAGGCGACTGGTCTCAAAATCGAGCGCGAAGATCTTTACGCGGGTCTCACGGCGGTTGTTACCGTAAGCCTTCCCGAGCCTCAGTTTGAAGGTCAAACCAAGGAGACCCTTGGGACACCTGCGGTCAAGGCTATTGTCGCCAACGGTCTTGGAGCCTGGCTCGACAACTACCTTTCCGGAACAATCCGCGGCACCAAGCAAGAGGTCGACAACCTATTGGAAAAGTTGGTCAACGAGGCAAAGGCACGAATCAGCGCCAGAACCCTGAAGGACACTCAGCGCCGCAAGAATGCCCTCGAATCTTCTTCGCTGCCCACCAAATTGGTTGATTGCAGAGCGGACGCGACCGCAGGATCGGAACTATTTATCGTCGAGGGTGACAGCGCCCTTGGAACTGCGAAGCTCGCCAGAGACTCAAAGTTCCAGGCGCTTTTGCCCATCCGAGGCAAGATTCTGAATGTTCAAAAGGCCTCAATCGCAGACATGCTTTCCAACACCGAGTGTGCCTCGATCATCCAAGTTATTGGCGGTGGGTCGGGCAGGACTTTCGACTTAGAGTCTGTGAGATACGAAAAGATCATTTTGATGAGCGATGCTGACGTCGATGGCGCTCACATTCGCACTCTGCTGCTCACCCTGTTCTTCCGCTACATGAGGCCTCTGGTCGAAGCTGGCAGGGTGTATGCAGCCGTTCCACCACTGCACCGAGTTATGGTGCAATCCGGTCGCTCAAAAGAGCCGATTTACACCTATAGCCAGCAAGAACTGCATGACCTGTTGGCGAAGCTTGAGAAGTCTGGAAAGACCTACCAGAATCCAATTCAGCGCTATAAGGGACTTGGCGAGATGGATGCCGACCAGCTAGCAGACACGACCATGAGTCCTGATAACCGAATGCTTAGACGCATCACAGCAAAGGACGCTCAGGCCGCTGATGAGATTTTCGAACTTCTAATGGGCAACGATGTCGCACCGCGAAGGGACTTCATTGTTGACTCGGCGGATAGCTTTGACCGAGAGAAGATTGACGCCTAGAAAGCGCTATCTACATAGTCGCTAGCAGCGGTGCCGGAACCATCTCTTCTCTGATCAACGACCGGACCTGTAATCGGCTTTTCGTCTAGATCTAGAAGCGTCGGTTGCGAAGCTGCAAGGGATGCAAAGTAGAGCTGGTCTTCACCTTTTAGGAACTTGTGGCAACGGACTCCCATCGCCCCTCTTCCCTTGCGCGGGTAGGCAGTAAGTTGCGTGAGCTTGACCGAACCCGTGTCTGTTCCACCCAGTGCCATAGAGGAATTTGAAACTGAGACAACTACCGAGTCGTGGCTTGCTACCCCGAAATAGATCGCTCTGCCGCTTGGAATGTTCATTCCTGCCATACCTCCTGCAGGAAGGCCTTGAGGTCTCACGCTGGAGGCCGGGAAGGCAAGGAGGTTGGCTTCGTTGGTGATGAAGACAAGCTCAGAGTCCTCGCCAGAAACTGCAACGCCAATAACCTCATCCATCTCCTTCAGAGCTATCAGGGAAACCTCCTGTTTTTCAGGAAGCGGTCCACTAAATCGTTTTACAGTTCCCTGTGAGGTGCCAAGGGCATAGGTTGCTGCTTCGCGCCAGCTAATGACTCCAACGACCCGGGTGTTCAAGACTCCGATGATTGACTCCGGCGTCGGTAGCTGCGGAGTCAGGCCTGCCGTTGTAACAGGTAGGTCGGAAACGTGCACGGCGTGTGCAACACCATCGCTGGTGACAAGTCCAATGTCAGAGCGAGTACTGGTCGAGATAACTCGCAATCTTGCATCATTGGTGTCAACCGGGGGAGTGGTGGTTCTAAACAGCTTCCCGCTCGGGGTCACGCAGACGAAGGTTGGTTCGTCTTCGAGCTCTGTTGCGACCGGAGCTTTTTTGACAACCACCATGCCTGAGGCATCGATCAGCTGGGTGCGCCGAGCATCGCCATACTTTTCCGATACTTCTTCAAGCTCTGCGCGAATTTGCTGCTTGATGCGCTGTTCAGAGCTGAGCAAGGCCTGTAACGCTTCAATCTCCTTGCGCAGCTGGTCGGCCTCTGTCTCGAGTTCAATAACGCTGAACCTGGTTAGTCGGCGAAGTCTGAGCTCAAGAATGTGCTCGGCCTGCAGTTCGCTGAGGTCAAAAATCTGAATTAGGCGCGTGCGGGCACCATCAGCTGTATCGCTGGTGCGAATCACCTCGATGATCTCATCGATATTGAGAACCGCAATTTGAAGGCCTTCCAAAAGGTGCAGCCTGGCATTTCTGCGGTCCAGGCGATTCGTTGATCTGCGCCGGACAACATCCATTCGGTGCGAAAGGTAAACCTGAAGTAGTGCAATCACACCGAGCTGCTGCGGGCGGCCCGCTACAAGAGCGATGTTGTTGATGCCGAAGGTCTCCTCAAGAGGGGTAAACCTATAGAGCGCTTCTAAAACGGAGTCGGGATCAAATCCGGTCTTTAGCTCGATGACTAGCCGTAGGCCATTCTCACGATCTGTTAGGTCAACAACATTGTGGATACCTTCGAGCTTCTTAGAGTTCACAGCATCGCGAATCTTGTCCACCACGCGCTCGGGTCCTACAAGGTAGGGGAGCTCAGTTACCACAAGGCCGGTGCGGCGCGGTCCTACAGTTTCAACCGCTACCTTGGCGCGAGTCTTGATAGTGCCCTTACCTTGACTGTATGCCTCAAGTAATCCTTCAGCGATCAAGGCAACGCCGCCGGTGGGGAAGTCTGGACCCGGCAATACCTGCATCACTTCTGAAAGATCGGCATCGGGGTTATCGATTAGCAGAGTGAGCGCGCTAATCACCTCGCGGAGATTATGCGGCGCCATGTTGGTTGCCATACCAACTGCAATACCGGCCGCTCCGTTGACCAATAGGTTTGGGAAAGCCGCCGGCAGCACCTCTGGTTCACTGAGCTGGGCGTCATAGTTTGGTTGGAAGTCAACCACGTCTTCGTCAAGGGATTCATTTAGCAATAGTGCCGCCGGGGCAAGCCGAGCTTCGGTATATCTCGCTGCTGCAGGCCCGTCATCAAGGGAACCAAAGTTACCGTGACCGTCGATTAGGGGAATGCGAAGACTAAATGGTTGAGCCATACGAACAAGCGCGTCATAGATAGCGCCATCACCGTGCGGGTGGAGTTTTCCCATTACCTCACCGGTCACACGAGCCGATTTGACATGACCTTTATCGGGTCTAAGGCCCATCTCTCCCATTTGGTAAACAATGCGGCGTTGAACCGGCTTTAGCCCGTCCCTAGCGTCCGGAAGGGCTCTGGAATAGATGACCGAGTAGGAGTACTCCAGGAAGCTCTCGCGCATTTCTTTGGCGACATCAATGTCAACAATGCGTTCTTCTGGATTGGTCATGGTCCCTGATGTGTCAAACTTGAGTGTGCCCTCGACTCTACCTGTTGTTCCTAATGCCCTAGGGAAGCTGCGGCACGTGTTTTCCTCCAGCCTGCTATCGGTGCAGCGCAAGCCGAACCCGTTGAACTTTAGAAGTGCGAAGCGAATCATCTGTGTTCTGGTTGATGGCCTGGGTGCCGAGAACATCCTTCAGAGATCCGGACACGCTCCTTGGCTAAGCGCACACGTGAAAGCCGGTGCCGTATCTCACGCCGGCTTCCCATCAACCACCAGCGCGAACATCGCGTCCTTTGCCACTGGGCTAACACCGGGGGAGCATGGACTAATCGGTCACCAGGTTTTCGACCGCGTTTTTGACGAGAAGATCAACCTGCTTACCGGTTGGAATGACCGCACGGATCCAGTTCTCTGGCAACCAAATCAAACCGTGAGTGAAATGGCATTTGATGCTGGCGTAGGTTGCAACGTCATAGGCCACGAGGAGTATCGAAATACTGGTTACACCGTTGCCACCATGCGTAAAGCAGAATACGTAGCTGCCGAGTCGATGGTCGATCGCTTCGATGCCGCTCGAAATATCCTGAACTCACCTGGTGAATCGATCAGCTACCTATACATCCCTGAGTTAGACAAATACGGTCACCGATTTGGTTGGCAATCACCTGGCTGGGCGAACCTGCTGGAAGAACTTGATGGACTGCTTGCCAAGCTTGCCGCGACACTGCCCAAAGACTGCGCGTTGGTGGTAACTGCGGACCACGGGATGATTGATTCTGAAATGGATCAACACCTAGTGATAGACGATGCCGTCGAGCAGGGAGGATTGCTGGAATGGTTTGGCGGCGACACTCGAGTTGGTTATCTCTATCTAAAAGATCCAGCTGCAGCAAAGGATTTTCAGCAGAGGCTTGAACCCCAGAGTGCGCTGTATCAGGCCGTATTGACCAAAGATGCAATCGATGCCAATTGGTTTGGCCCGGTGGGCGAGTTAGCCAGACAGAGGCTGCCGGAGCTAATGCTTTTAGCGCGATCTAACTTCACGCTGTTTCACAGTGTTTATTCAAAGAAGCGAAGCATTGAGATGATTGCCCACCATGGCGGACTCAGTTCAAACGAACTGAGGATTCCGCTAATCCGCGTCGGTGTCTAGCGACCCAGTTCCAAGCACGATCTCATCCCAGCTCGGAAGCGCTGCTCGCCCCTTCGCCGAGTGCGGCTTGAGTTCTGCGGCACTTTGTTCGCGTCGAGCTCTGAGTTCCTGAACCAGGTCGTGTACAGAAGCGCCCTCTGATTCCTTTTCGTAGGCTGGCTCAAAAGCTTGCACCGGTTCTGGAGCTGCTTCCCTTGCAGGGGCCTCGAAGATTGAATCGCGTATGCTGCCGGCTTTGCCTATCTTTCGTGCACTCTCACCGTTTGGCTCGATCACTCTGGAGCGAGGATCAAATAGCCAGTTGTAGGTGCCGGCTCCCTTGGCAATAATCTCCCAGCCGAGGTCAGACTTGATGGCTTTAAAGGTTGCACTTGGATCGCTGGCAAGGACCATGTCCTCGAAACGCTTCATAGTTGGACCATCTGGCAAAGTTGTATTGAGAGCGGCATCAAGCACGTAGCGGATCTCGTCGAGAATCGGAAGCGCAAAGGGCTCCACCGCAGACTCCGGTGCTCCTAGCTTGGCTGCTACCTCGGCTAGCGAAAACCCAGCCCTAATTTGCTGCTGAACTTCTCTCGGGGTAAACGTAGGATTCTCGGTCTGCTGGACCTTGCGGATTGCGTCGCGCACCTGATCGTCCATGAGGGCTTGAGCGCGAGTGCCATCTGATGTTTCGAATACCAGGTAATCACCTTCGCGAGACACGAACTTTAGCTCCATGATTTACGCTCCTTAGCCAAGAGTTTGGCAAAGACGAGGCTTTTTGGCTTCTATTTCCTCGGTGAGTTGATTAAGTCTTTTAGCTCACGGCGAGCCTTATTTGCAAATTTTTGACTTCTAGGGCATGCTTCACGCCGAAGTAGAAGTAGAGAGGCGGCGCACATGGCAACAGATTACGATGCTCAGCGCAAAAATGATGACGACACCGAGTCCATTGAAGCCATCAAAGAGCGCATCCCTTCAAAGCCTTCTATTTCCGAGGATGATGTTGACAATGTTGACTCATTCACCATTCCTGATGTTGTAAACGAAGAGCTTGAGGTATTGATTTTGCCTCAGCAGGAGAATGAGTTCACCTGCATGAACTGCTTCTTGGTGAAGCCGCAGTCACAAAAGGCTTCAAAGACCAAGCTTGGACTTATTTGCTCGGAGTGCGCCTACTAACTCACTCGATCTTCTGGTGCTAATCACCAGATAGGGAGTTGGGTCATTCCCATCTGTTATCTCAACTTTGACTGCAGTCTTGATGTCCCCGCGAACCAGCAGCTGTGCTCTTGCGTCAAGCAATGGACCAAGCTCATTTCTCAGATCCTGCGTCGCTACTTCAGTTGCTTCACCAATCGCCTCAAGCGGGATTGACATTTTTCCGGCAATCAGCCGCACCCCATCAACTACTACCAGCGGGCTGAGCACCGAGGCTAGAACCAGGCTTGCTACGAAGGTTATGGCTCCAAGCGTTATCGCCAAGGCCGAGCCAAAGGGAGCGGCAACGAGCGCCACCATGGGTGTCAGAAGCGAATATGCCAAGTACATGCCGACCGATGGGTATAGGCGTTCTTCAAATTGCAGGGTTTGCACTTCAATAGATTACGCTCTAGGGGTGAGTTTCGAAGTTCTTATTGTTGCCGAACCTGGGTTCGAGCCTTTTTACGCAAAGCCTGGCGATGCCGGTTGTGATCTGCGCTCAACGCAAGAGTTGGTACTTGCCGCTGGGCAGCGTGCGCTGGTGAAGACCGGCATCAAAATCGCTATGCCGGATGGCTACGTGGGTTTAGTTCACCCGAGAAGTGGTTTGGCAGTAAAGCACGGAATCACCGTCTTGAATACTCCCGGCACTGTTGACGCAGGTTACCGAGGGGAAATCATGGTTACCCTATTGAATACCTCGGCCGAAGACTTCCCAATTTCAGTCGGTGACAGAATTGCTCAGTTGGTGTTCCAGAAAGTTGAGCACGCAAACTTCATCGCAGTCACCGAGCTTCCAGAAAGTACCCGTGGGGAAACTGGCTTTGGATCGAGCGGTAAGAACTAGTGCCAAAGATTGCCCCATTCGACAGAGAATCAAACGGACCGTTTGACATCTCTGAGATTGGCCTGCTAACGCCTTACCTGGACTTCGATTCGATCCGTATTGCCCCAAAGCCAGGACTGATTGTTCGAGCTGATGTCGATGAGGTCAATAAGCGCGTCGTCGCAATCACGTTGGAAGAGGATGGCCACAAGCTTCAGCTGCAAGCTTTTGCTGCCAGCAAGATTGACGGCTTGTGGGAACCAACCATGGCCGCAATTCAGCAGGCGGTAGTCGACCAGGGCGGTTCGGTAGAGCGACTGGATGGAGCTATCGGTCCCGAAATCAAGGCCGGCGTTCCAGTCGTTGAAGATGGCTTACGCCTGCTGCGCGAGTCGAGGTTCTTGGGCGTAGATGGTCCGCGCTGGTTCTTGCGCGGAGTATTGAGCGGTCCGGACCTGTCTCACGAGCCGAGATACCAAGCACTAGTTGAACTGTTCAGATCCGTTTGTGTTAGCAGGGGAGAGACGCCACTACCTCCCGGTGACCTTCTACCGCTTAGTATCCCGGTGCAGCAGTGAGTGATTCCGAACGAATTGCCAAAAAGCTAGGCATTTCTCAAGGCGAGAACGGTCCAAGCATCTCGCGCCAGTCGCTGTTGGATGCCATTGGTGGCCCCCTTGGCATCGCTGAATCTATTGTGCCGGCCTTTTCTTTCTCAGTTGTTTTTGCAGTCACCAAATCCGCTGTTGCAAGCGTCTCTGTTGCAAGCGCATTGGCTCTACTTTTTATCCTGATCAGAATTTTCAGAAAACAGCCGGTAACCCAGGCAATTGCCGGAGCCCTCGCTATCGCCCTAGCGGCTTTCCTTGCCCTTCGGGATGGTGGAAGCGCCCAGGACTACTTCATCCCGGGTTTCTATACAAACGCAGCGTATGGATCGGTTTTGTTGCTCTCGGTAATTATTCGATACCCGATCATGGGCTTTGTTGCTCAGTTGCTGTTTGGATTTCAGAATTGGCGTAAGAACAAGGTTGTTTATCGCAGGGCACGGCTTGTGACTCTGGTATGGGTGGGCTTTTTCGGACTCAGGCTACTGGTGCAACTGCCGCTTTACTTCTCGGGTCAAGTTGAGCTTTTAGCCGCTTCAAAGGTCGTACTCGGCGCACCAGCTTACGCGGGCCTGTTGGTGCTCACCTGGGTGATGCTTAAGCGCCTCAACACCCTAGAAAAGCAGTAAATTAGTCAAGGAAAACATCAGGAGATTCAGTCATGAGTAACAGCTTCAATTCCGCTAAGCATCTTTCGGTTGGCGAAAAGAGCTATAAGTACTTCTCCATGCCTGAACTTGGTGTGGACAAGCTGCCCTACAGTCTCAAGATTCTCTTGGAAAACATGCTTCGCACCGAGGATGGCGCGAACGTTACCCGTGACCACGTAAACGCTTTAGTGAACTGGGATCCAACCGCCGAGCCGGACACCGAGATTCAGTTTTCCCCAGCCAGAGTTATCATGCAGGACTTCACCGGTGTTCCTTGCATCGTTGACCTAGCAACCATGCGCGAGGCAGTTGCCGCCCTCGGGGGAGATCCTCAGAAGATCAACCCGCTTGCTCCAGCGGAAATGGTCATTGACCACTCTGTCGTTATTGATGTGGCTGGTACCGCTGATGCCGCGGAGCGAAACGTTGAGTTTGAATACCAGCGCAATGCAGAGCGCTACCAGTTCCTGCGCTGGGGCCAGACCGCATTCGACAACTTCAAGGTGGTTCCTCCTGGAACCGGAATTGTGCACCAGGTAAACATCGAGTATCTGGCGCGTACGGTCATGACTCGTGAGGTCAACGGGGAATTGGTTGCTTACCCGGACTCCTGCGTTGGCACCGATTCGCACACCACCATGGTGAATGGTTTGGGTGTCCTTGGTTGGGGTGTTGGCGGTATAGAGGCCGAAGCCGCAATGTTGGGACAGCCGGTATCCATGCTGATTCCAAAGGTTGTCGGGTTCAAGCTAACCGGGCAGATTCCTACTGGAGCAACTGCAACCGACGTTGTGCTCACCATAACCGAGGTACTGCGCAAGCACGGCGTTGTTGGCAAGTTCGTTGAGTTCTATGGCACTGGTGTGTCAAAGGTGCCTCTGGCTAACCGAGCAACCATCGGAAACATGTCTCCGGAGTTTGGATCGACCGTCGCAATCTTCCCGATTGACGAAGTCACCTTGGACTACCTAAGAATTACCGGTCGCACCGAGCATGAGATTGCATTAGTTGAGGCTTACTCCAAGGCCCAGGGTCTATGGCACAACCCAAGCATTGAGCCGGTTTTCAGTGAATACCTGGAGCTAGACCTTTCAACCGTGGTTCCTAGCATCGCAGGACCAAAGCGTCCTCAGGACCGCATTGAGCTCAGCAAGTCAAAAAGTGCATTCGACACCGCGATCAAGACCTACTCAAACGTCAAGTCAAAGCCAGCTAGCGTCAAGGGTAAGGATTACAAAATTGACAACGGCGCAGTAACCATCGCCTCAATCACCTCTTGCACCAACACCTCGAACCCTTCTGTGATGCTGGCCGCAGGCCTAGTTGCTCGAAACGCAGTCGCCAAGGGGCTAAAGGCTAAGCCTTGGGTGAAGACCTCATTGGCTCCAGGCTCCAAGGTGGTTACCGAGTACTACGAGAAGGCTGGTCTTACCGACGATCTAAATGCACTCGGGTTTAACCTGGTTGGCTACGGCTGCACCACCTGTATTGGAAACTCAGGTCCGCTAGCAGAGGAGATCTCTGAGGCGATCAACCTCAACGATCTAGCTGTTACCGCTGTGCTTTCTGGAAACCGAAACTTTGAGGGTCGAATCAACCCAGACGTGAAGATGAACTACCTCGCGTCCCCACCGTTGGTTATTGCATACGCCTTGGCCGGAACCATGGACTTCGATTTCGATACTGAAGCCTTGGGTCAAGACACATCCGGTAACGATGTTTTCCTAGCGGACATCTGGCCAACCCCTGAAGAGGTCCAGAGCACAATCGATTCCTCGATCAACTCTGAGATGTTTACCACTCAGTACGCCTCAGTTTTCGAAGGTGACGCTCACTGGAAGTCACTACCTACACCTAAGGGCGCAATCTTTGAGTGGGACGAAAAGTCGACCTATGTCAAAAAAGCCCCTTACTTCGACGACATGCAGCTAAAGCCTTCGCCGGTGACTGATGTCTCTGGTGCGAGAGTATTGGTGAAGCTTGGCGACTCGGTAACCACTGACCACATCTCGCCAGCCGGATCGATCAAAGCTGATTCGCCTGCTGGTCGCTACCTAACCGAGCACGGTGTTGCAAGGGTCGATTTCAACAGCTACGGCTCGCGCCGCGGTAACCACGAGGTGATGATTCGCGGTACCTTCGCAAACATTCGTCTTCGCAACCAGCTGCTAACTGACGTTGAGGGAAGCTACACCCGGGACTTCACCCAGAGCGACGCTCCTCAAGCATTCATCTTTGACGCAGCCGAGAACTACCGCGAGCAGGGAATCCCTCTTGTTGCACTCGCCGGTAAAGAGTACGGTTCGGGGTCCTCTCGAGACTGGGCAGCTAAGGGCACCAGCCTGCTGGGAATCCGCGTCGTTATCGCTGAGAGCTTTGAGCGCATTCACCGTAGCAACCTGATCGGTATGGGTGTATTGCCACTTCAGTACCCTAAGGGCGAGACGGCAGATTCTTTGGGTCTTGATGGCACTGAGGAGTTCAGCTTTGAGGGCATTGAAGTTCTCAACCACGGCTCAACACCAAAGACAGTTCGCGTGACTGCTAAGCCTTCTGCTCACTCGGAGAACGGCAAGCAGATCATTGTGTTTGATGCGGTCGTAAGAATCGACACACCGGGAGAAGCGGATTACTACCGCAACGGTGGCATCCTGCAGTATGTATTGCGAAGCTTGGTTGCTTAGGAAGGCTTAGGCCACTTAGCTGGTTAACACTGAAATGACTCAACTAGAGCGAATCTCACAGCCGAGAGACCTGGATGGACTTTCCAAGGAAGAACTCCAGCAACTCTGCGCCGAAATTCGCGCCTATTTGGTTGAATCTGTCTCCAAGACCGGTGGTCACCTAGGCCCAAACCTCGGTGTAGTTGAGACTACGGTCGCAATTCACCGAATCTTTGATTCCCCAAAAGATGCAATCGTCTTTGACACGGGACACCAGTCCTACGTGCACAAACTGCTAACCGGTAGACGGGATCTTTCGAGCCTTCGTCAAAAGGACGGAATCGCTGGTTACCCGCAGCGCGGTGAATCTGTGCACGACATTGTCGAGTCCTCTCACGCATCCAGCTCACTGTCTTGGGCTGATGGTATCTCCCGTGCCTTCAAGGCAACTGATCAGAAGGACCGGCACGTAGTTGCCGTCATTGGTGATGGCGCTCTGACCGGGGGAATGGCATGGGAGGCACTGAACAACATCACCGACGACAATGATCGCAATCTGGTCATCGTGGTGAATGACAATGGGCGCTCCTACGCACCTACCATCGGTGGCTTGGCTAAGACCCTGAATGCTGTTCGAACCGAGTCTTGGTATCGCAAGAGCTATTCGCTGTCCAAGCGCATGTTCTACAAGATGGGGCCGCTGGGTCGCATAATCTTCGATTCTGTGCACGCCGCCGGCCAATCTTTTGCGGTTGACAGCCAGGCAAAGGGAATCTTCCCAAACCTTGACATCAAGTACATCGGTCCAATAGATGGACACAACCTTCAAGACATGGAAACCGCGCTTAGACAGGCCAAAGATTATGGCGCACCGGTCATCGTTCACGCGATAACCCAAAAGGGTAAGGGCTACGACCCTGCGATCTCAGACCTCGCCGACCAGTTCCACGCGGTTGGAAAGATCAACCCCGAGACCGGTCTAGCACTAAAAGCCTCAAACGGGACTAGCTGGACCTCGGTCTTCGCCGATGAGGTGACCTCAATAGCTGAGAGTAATCCTCGACTAGTCGGTATCACTGGCGCAATGTTGATCCCGGTCGGTCTTGATAAGTTTGCTGACCGCTTCCCAGATCGAGTATTCGATGTCGGTATTGCAGAGCAACACGCTGTAACTGCGGCTGCTGGCATGGCTTTTGGTGGTCTTCACCCGGTTGTCGCTATTTACGCCACTTTCTTGAACCGTGCTTTTGACCAGGTTCTTATGGATGTTGCACTCCACAAAGCCGGTGTCACCTTCGTTCTAGACCGCTCCGGAATCACCGGCCCTGATGGTGCATCGCACCACGGCATGTGGGACCTTTCCATATTGCAGGTAGTGCCAGGGATTCAATTGGCTGCTCCCAGGGATGAAAAGACTCTCAGAGAGCTACTAGGCGAAGCCTGTTCCATCGAGGACGCTCCGACAGTTGTGCGCTTTCCTAAGGGCAACATTCCTTCGCCGATTACTGAACTTCGCAAAACCGCGGATGGAGCTGACGTGCTGGCTGAGGCTGCTGCCAAGGATGTCCTATTGGTGACGGTTGGAAGTTTCGCACAGACCGCCTTGGCAGTAGCTGAGTTGTTGGCCGCGCAGGGGATTGGTTGCACGGTTGTGGATCCAAGGTGGATCTTGCCAATCAAGGAATCCTTAGTGCAGATGGCTCAGGCTCACCGTCTCGTTGTCACTCTTGAGGACGGCGTTAGGGTGGGTGGCTTTGGTTCAAGGTTTAGGCAGGAGCTTCGCGCTCACGGTGTTGACACCGGTCTGAATGAAGTTGGTATTCCCGCAGAGTTCCTAGAGCATGCCGAGCGCGATGAAATCCTTGAGCGTCTAGGACTTACCCCGAAGGCGATTGCACGTGACATCGTTGCGCAGGTTGTGGGCTCAAAGGTCCCGCACGCTAAGCCGATTGAGGCTGGGCTGCCTGCAGTAGACCCTTCTGAATCACTGTCGTAACTAGCTCGACCTGCCAGTTTCGCGCGCCAAAAGAACTCAGCTGAGCCGCTACGTCATCATGTGGCTCGAAGCAAACTCTTCTGAGATAGTCAGGGGTAAGCAGGTTTTCAACAGGAATCTTTAGTTCAGATGCGAGCTCGAGAACCATTGGCCGAACTACTTCAAGTCGGTGGTGAGCTTCTGGGAATCTTCGCTCCCAGCTCTTATGGTTTGGAATGCCATTGCCCTTTTCTACGGGCTCGATAGAGATCTCTAAACCGGGGGACTGGGCTATCGCATCCCACCATACTGAAAGCAGTGTCCTAGACGCCCTGCCCTGGAACTCCTTGTTGTTTGCAAGTTCACTTCTAGTTTTTGGCGCCTGATTCACGGCTGCCATAATCGATCGGTCCGGAATCAATCGTCCTGGCGCAATGTCCTTCTCTATAGCTATGCCATCTCTTACGGCGTGCAGGCTTGCAGCAATCTTTAGCTTTGGGAGGTCCTTTATTCGGCTTATGCCTGGCAGTCCGCGCCAAGGTTCTTCGAGCGGGGGCTTTGGCTTGAAATCAAGCAGGTGTGTGAACTCTTGCTCAAGCCAAGTCGACTTACCAGATTCCTCGATCAGGGTCTTCAGCGCTTCCCAGAGCTCAAACATCACATCGACATCCAAGGCTGCGTAGTCGAGCATTTCCTCGGTTAGTGGACGTTGTGACCAGTCAGCTGCTGAGTGCTCTTTAGCAAGTTCAAGTTCCAGAAGGATCTCGCATACTGACCCTAGGCCGACGCGCTCAAGGCCTGCGATTCTCGCCGTAAGTTCGGTGTCAATCAGGGCAGCGGGGTGGAATCCTAGCTCCGCCAAACACGGCAGATCTTGGGTGGCTGCGTGTAGCAACCAGGTCTTTGAATTCAAAGGGGCTATTAGTTCCGAAAGATCAAGATCTGAAACTGGATCAACCAGCCAAATACCCAGGTCTCGAATCGCAATCTGAATTAGATAAGCCTTCTGGCTATAGCGGAAACCGCTCGCTCGCTCTGCGTCAATGGCGACCTGCTCGACATCTGACAGGGCTTTGATCAGCACCTGAAGCTCTTCACTACTGTCCACGGTGTGGACTGGAAGCCTGGGCTTGTCTAACCTCAAGAAAGCCTCACCACTTTGGAATCTTTCGGTGGGAGACCAGAGATAAGTGCCAGTAGCTCTACCCAACCCTCAAGGTGAGCGGTCAGGTTGCTATCCATCGGCGCCCATGATGCTCTAATTTCAAGTTCGGCATGCTGCGGCTGCGCGATTAGTGAACCGTGTCCAGTTGATAAAACGGTGGTTGTGGTTCCGGCATCGTGCGCAAAGTTGGCACCTGCTTGAGTCAGTGAGTCTTTGAGCCACTCCCATGGCAGAGCCGAAAGGTAGTCATCCTTGGCCATCTCTAGCTCAATTGGACTCTTGGCGTAGCCAATGATTCGAAACTCTGAGTTCCAGCCCTCAGGGCTAGTGGAATCCCTGCAGAACACTAGGCGTGAGACTCCGTGATCGTTGGCTGTCTCGTGGTTTACCTCAGCGGCGATTGCGATCGCTTCGGGGGCAATACCCTGCGGGGAGGGAATTTGACTGAGGGTAATCTCTGGTCGGGATTCAACCTTCCTAAATCCCTCGAGCATGCCAGCAAAGGTCGGGCTTAGAGAAGTGAGGTCGATTTCCACTTCGCAAATTTATCTGGCGAGTTGGTTACCGCCAGGTTGCCACGCCACCAACCCAACGTAAAGGTCTTCTAGCTCAACCAGAATTGGTTCTAAGTTCAACTGCGTAGCCAGTGCTAGAACTCCAGATACTTCTCTCGAGCTAAGCAGCAAAGCATCCAGTGCCATTGCCTCTAAAAGGGCACTAATCCCAGTAATGCCGAATTCAACGTGCACTCTCTTGTAACCTTTCGACCGCAAGTCCATCAGCGCCTGTTGGTAACCCTGATGAGAGAGAATCAGCTTCTGGCCATCTGGGACCGAGATGTCTAGCTCTTGGTTTGTTAAGACCGCTAGGTCTGCGTGCTTTGGGAACTTATACCTGTCAGCTCTAAACGTTTTTCCGCTGGTCAGGATTACCTCGGACTGTCGCCTAAGCGCCACAAGCAAGGAAAGATCGGTTGAGTTCCCGAGTCCTGCTGAACTTCCTTCAGTCGAGACAGTGTTGCCGTGCTGGTCTGAAACTAAGGATGCGGTGATTGCAAATCCCGATACGAGCTCTCGGAAGTATTCGCCAGCAGCCGTTGGGTAGGACCCAAGGGAATCAGTTACCTTGGGCAACGATCTCTCGAGTCTTGCGCTTGATCCTTGAGAGCATTCCACGCATACCTCTGACTCGCAGGGGTGAGATCAGTCGATCTAATCCCAGCATCGATGGGAAATCATCCGGAAGGTCCAGTATCTCCTGCGCGCTCTGACCATTCAAAGCTGAGCTGAGTACTGAGGCAAAGCCTCTCGTGGTAGGTGCCTCTTGGGGGGCCGAGAAGTGAAGCGAAACTCGTTGCAAATTGCCCTCAACAGCGATAAAGACCGGCGATTGGCATTCTTCCACTCGCTCCAAAAGCTCTGGGTTTTCACCGAAACGAGCATCTAGGTCTGGAAGTTGCTCACTGAACTCCAAAAGCAGCTGAAGCCGATCTCGCTCCTCTAAGAAGGTGAAATCATCTATCACTGCTTGGGCGTTGGAATTCAACGGGCGAATACCCCAGGCTCTTCGCCAACGGCGATTGGAACGCCGACTAGATTGCCCCACTCGGTCCAGGATCCGTCGTAGTTGCGGACATTCTTGACGCCAAGAAGGTACTTGAGCACAAACCAGCTGTGGCTTGAACGCTCACCAATTCGGCAGTAGGCAATGAAGTCATCGCTTGGGTCAAAGCCGGTTGCATCGAAGTAGATGTGTCTGAGGTCCGCAACATCCTTGAAAGTTTCGTCTTCCAAAATCGCAGAGGACCAAGGGATTGAAGCTGCAGTTGGGATGTGACCGCCTCTGGAAGCACCTTCATTTGGATAGTCAGGCATGTGCAGGCGCTCACCGGTGTACTCAGGTCTGGAGCGCACATCTACCAGTGGCTTTCCAATGTGCTCTAGGACTTCATTTCGGAACGCGCGGATGGTCTTGTCGTCACGCTCGATAACCGGGTAGTTGACTGCAGCTGCAGCAGGCACCGACTTGGTGATATCTCGGCCTTCTGCGATCCACTTGGCACGTCCACCATTGAGGATTCGAACGTCCTCGTGGCCAAACAGCTTAATTACCCAAAACGCATAGGTCGCCCACCAGTTCGAGCGGTCTCCGTAGAGCACGATCGTGTCATTGCGGTCGATGCCCTTTGCCTTCATAAGCTCTGCAAATTGTGCACCGGTTAGGTAGTCACGCTTGTCCTGGTCGTTTAGCTCTGTGTGCCAGTCAAGCTTGACCGCACCTGGAATGTGACCGACTTCGTAGAGCAAAACGTCCTCATCGCACTCAACGATCTTCACACTCGCGGAATTCTGCTCCAACCATTCGGTTGTAACTAGAACATCTGGGTGGGCATAACCGGAGATTCTCGATGTTTCTGACATGACGGTCCTTCTCTATTGTCTAAACTGGCGAATCTGGGAGGATTCAATTTGTTAGAACAGCGCATAACTGGTGCTAATTCCCTTCCCTCAATTGTCCCAGATTTAACCCCTAATGAACTAATCAAACAACTTCTGCCTCCGCCTGAATTTGCCAAGGCAAGGTTTGAAAGTTACCGTCCTGACGCCAATTTCCCCTCCCAACAGCAGGCAGTTGAGATAGCGAAACAATTCGTAACCGGTAAACGGGCCAAGCTGTTTGCAAAGACCTCTACTGCTCCAGGGATTTACCTTGACGGCGGCTTTGGTGTGGGCAAAACTCACTTGCTCGCCTCGATTTGGCACGAGTTCCAAGGCCACAAGGCATTTGGTAGCTTTCTGGAGTACACCAGCTTGGTTGGATACATCGGCTTCCAGACTGCCGTGAAGGAGTTCTCAAAGTTTGGCTTGATCTGCATAGATGAGTTTGAACTAGACGATCCAGGCGACACCATGCTGATGTCACGTTTTCTAAAGGAGCTTTCCGCCGTCGGAGTGAAGTTCGCAGCAACATCTAACACTCCGCCAAACGCACTCGGTCAAGGAAGATTTGCCGCCGAGGATTTCAAGCGAGAAATCCAAGGTCTGGGGGAGCGCTTTGAGATCATTAGCGTTGATGGCGAGGACTACAGACACCGTGACTCCTCTGCAGAGTCCCGCAACCTTTCGATTCGAGAGCTTCAGGATTGGATCGGTTATCAACCAGACCCAACAGCTATGAAGTTCAGTGAGTTACTGACCCTCCTTGGTCAACTGCACCCAACAAAGTTCAGAAGGTTGATTTCTGATGTTGGCTCGTTCGCAATTTACGATGTCTTCCAGCTCGAGGACCAGGTTGCTGCGCTGAGACTCGTAGCGCTAGTAGACCGGCTCTACGAGCAGCAGATCCCACTGCGTACCTCAGGAGACATCTCGGCAACCAAGGTCTTTTCTAGCACCATGATCTCTGGTGGATATCGCAAGAAGTATCTCAGGGCACTTTCCCGAATCGGAGCGCTCTGCGAGCTCTACTGATTCGCAAGTTGTCGGTAGAACTTTGCCCTAGATTGCGCAATTGCTGCACCAATCGTCATTGATATAACCGAACCCAACAGCACAGCTAGCGTCGCCTCGTGCGCAAGCTCTGGATGGTCCTCAAATGCAAGTTTGGCCATAAGCATTGACACCGTGAAGCCAACACCTGCCAGTGCAGACAGCGCTAGGAAGTCCAGCGTCGCAAGTTCTAACCGAGCTTCCTTGCTCGCAATGCCATTAGCGATTAGAGCAAAAAGAGTAATGCCGAGGATTTTCCCAACTGGGAGGGCGACAAGCACCCCAAGAAAGACATTTGAGGTCTGATCCGAAAAGTTTGGTAGCGCTATGGCTACTGCAAAGAACGCGAATAGCGGCAGCACGACTGAATTAGTCCAGGGTTGCATCTTTTCGATAAGAGAGTGCGCCTTGCGTGCGGGAATCAAAAGCCCCATTGCCACACCGGCGACTGTTGGGTGCACACCCGATTGGAGCACGAAATACCAGAGAACTAAAAAGCTAACTACTCGAATCAGATTCATTGGTAACCGCTTGAATCGTTCCGCGAGGGCGTGAAGCGCGGCTACGGCGCATGCAAGTAGCAGCCAACCCACCTGCAGGTCGCTAGTGAAGAAGGTGGCAATAAGTACTATCGCGATCAAGTCATCGAAAATGGCCAGTGCAAGTAAGAAAATGCGGGCCTGCTTAGGTAGCCCCCTACCAAAGATTGCCAGCACACCAAGTGCAAAAGCGATGTCGGTGGCCGTGGGGATTGGCCAGCCCCTAAGGCCGTCTGTTCCGGCATTTAGAAAAGTGAATATGGCGGCAGGAACAATCACACCACCGAGCGCTGCGACAATCGGAACTAAAGCTGTGGATGGCCTTGAAAGAACACCGCTTCGAAGCTCGTACTTCAGTTCAAGACCGGCAACCAAAAAGAAGGTTGCGAGTAGTAGATCGCTAACCCAATGTTCGAGGCTTAGGTTGAGCCCGAGCCATTCAATGCCTATGTAAAGGTTCTTGAAGTTGAGAAGCTGCTCACCCAGGGGTGAGTTTGCAAGCACAAGACCAGCTATCGCGGCCGCCATCAAGACCAGTGCAGCAGAGCGCTCGCTCTTCATTGGTCCTCCATCTTTTTACAAGCCCGAAACAAAACTACGCACAAAGTCGAAACTTCGCTTGGTCAGAATGTGCTCACGAACTCATTCAATTGACTTCGTCTAACTTTACGAGAGGGTAAGACTATGGATCAGGGAAACACAGCTTTCGTCCTGTTTTCGGCTGCATTTGTGTTGTTGATGACACCGGGCTTGGCATTCTTCTACGGAGGACTGGTAAAGGCTAAGAGCGTTGTCAGCATGATGATGCTTTCGTTCGGTTCGCTCGGCTTGGTGGCCGTGCTCTGGGTGCTTTACGGTTACGCGATCACCTTTGCCGACATTGATGACGCCGGTTGGGTAGGCATCCCTCACATCATTGGAATTGACACCAACGCAATCGGTCTTACTGCCCAGGTTGCCGAAGCGGCAGCTCCTGTGGGCGCATTCCCTGAGCTTGCTTTCGTTTCCTTCCAGGCTACCTTCGCAATAATCACAGTTGCCCTAATCTCTGGTGCGGTTGCCGACCGTGCGAAGTTTGGTGCATGGATGGTCTTCGCAGGGCTTTGGGCAACCTTGGTCTATTTCCCGGTGGCCGGCTGGGTGTTCAACTTCATTCCTTCAGACCAGGGTGGTTGGATCGTCGACAAGCTGGGTGCAATTGACTTCGCCGGAGGTACAGCGGTCCACATCAATGCCGGCGCCGCAGCTCTTGCTCTTGCGATTGTGCTCGGAAAACGCTTTGGTTTCTCCAAGGGAATAATGCAGCCTCACAACGTGCCATTGACCCTGATTGGTGCTGCGCTTCTTTGGTTTGGCTGGTTTGGATTTAACGCAGGCAGCGAGCTAGCTGCTGATGGCGTTGCGACAGTTGCCTTTATAAACACAATCGCTGCTCCTGCAGCCGCGATGCTTGGTTGGATTTCTGTAGAGAAGATTAAGCACGGCAAGGGAACAAGCGTCGGCGCTGCCTCTGGTGTTGTTGCCGGTCTTGTAGCTATCACTCCGGCTTGTGCATCGGTAGATCCAATCTGGGCAATTGCACTTGGCGCAGTAGCCGGTGTCATATGTGCTTTGGCAATCGATCTCAAGTTCAGCCTTGGGTTCGATGACTCACTCGATGTTGTTGGAATCCACCTTGTGGGTGGCCTCATCGGGACCTTGTGGATTGGCCTGTTTGGCAACGGAGTTGGACTCGCGTTTGGATACGGCTGGGAGCAGCTTGGAATCCAGGCAATTGGTTCGGTTGCGGTTCTGGTCTTCAGCTTCGTAATGGCGCTCTTGATTGGTTACGCCATCGAAAAGACCATCGGCTTCAGAGTCAAAGCCGAGGATGAGATTGCCGGCATCGACACCGTAGTTCACGGTGAACTCGCCTACAGCTTCGGATCAGATAAAGAGTAAGGAGATAGCTCAAATACTCCCTCGGCCTGGCTGAGGGAGTATTTGCGTGAGGAGGAACAATGCAAAGCGACCAGATTTACTTCTTGATTACGTGCATCGCGATGGTGCTGTTTATGACGCCTGGGCTGGCCTTCTTCTATGGAGGTTTGGTCCGGGCATCATCGGTTGTCTCCATGATGATGATGTCCTTTGGCGCTCTCGCATTGGTCTCTATCCTCTGGATTGCTTACGGCTACGCCATGGCATTCTCCGGAGAAGGGTCCGCTACCTACTTTGGGTTCGATGGCATTCTCGGAATAGATACCAGCAGCATTTTCCTGAATCAGTTTCTTGACGAGAGGATGAGCTTTGACCTTGTCTTCGCAGCGTTCCAAGGCACCTTTGCGGTCATAACCGTTGCACTGATTTCCGGTGCAATTGCCGATAGGGCTCGCTTTGGTTCATGGATGGTGTTCGCAGGCGTCTGGGCGACTTTGGTCTACTTCCCAATCGCCGGCTGGGTCTTCAACTTCACACTTGATGACTCCGGAGCGATTGTGGATGGCGGTTGGCTAGTAAAAGATGTTGGACTATTGGACTTCGCTGGTGGAACCGTCGTTGAGGTTGGCTCAGGAGCCGCAGCACTCGCTGTGGCACTGGTCCTCGGTAAGAGATTTGGCTTTCGGAAGGGCATGTACGCGCCACACAACGTTCCACTCACTCTTATCGGTGCCGGGATTCTCTGGTTTGGATGGTTCGCCTTCAACGCCGGAAGCGAACTGGCAGCTGATGGCATTGCCTCGCTTGCGTTCTTGAACACCTTGGTCGCTCCTGCCGCAGCGATGCTCAGCTGGGCCGCTTTTGAGCGAATCACCTCAGGTAAACCAACGGCGGTTGGCATTGCTTCTGGAGCTATCGCTGGAGCGGTAGCGATTACCCCTAGCTGTGCATTCCTAGATCCAATATGGGCCATCGTGCTTGGTTTAGTAGTAGGTGTTGTTTGCGCTTGGGCGATCGAGTTGAAGTTTGCACTTGGGTTTGATGACTCGCTCGATGTCGTTGGTATTCACCTGGTGGGCGGAATTGTCGGAACCATGTTCATCGGCACCTTTGGCAGGGGAGTGGGGCTGTTCTTTGGCCACTCCGCAGATCAGCTAATCGCACAGGGTATTGGAGTTCTTGCCGTTGGTCTTTACAGCTTCGTTATGGCGTATCTAATCGCTCTTGCAATCGAGAAGACAATCGGATTTAGAGTCCAGTCTGTCGATGAAGAAGCGGGTATTGACCCAATTCAACATGGTCAACTCGGCTACCACGCAGAGGATCCTCGCTGGAAGGTCTAGCGGGTGAAGTTGCTCTGGATTTCACACACTTTTGAATTTTGTGTCATAATTTCCTAGTTCTGTTCACAGAGCGTGCGGATGTAGCGCAGTTGGTAGCGCACAACCTTGCCAAGGTTGGGGTCGCGAGTTCGAGTCTCGTCATCCGCTCTCTAGCACCTAAGTACAGACGGTGAAGTGGCCGAGAGGCGAGGCAGCGGCCTGCAAAGCCGTGTACACGGGTTCGAATCCCGTCTTCACCTCTCAGCAACAACCCGGGCGATTGGCGCAGTGGTAGCGCGCTTCCCTGACACGGAAGAGGTCACTGGTTCGAACCCAGTATCGCCCACCAATTCTTTTGGCATTCGCTAATTGTTTACTTGAAATTCAGTTCAAACTTTTATTTTCTCGTCATGAAAACCATATCCCGCAAGATTGTTAGCATCGTTGCAGCGCTAGCGCTGACTTTCGGAGTGGCTCAAGCCCCTTCGCAGGCGAACACCTACGCCTCCCCAACTGCCCCAGAAGTTATTGACGTCGTGCCAGCTGTTGGAGGCGTCAAGGTCTCATGGAAGCCAGTTACCGCTCTTCCAAAGGTGTCTCACTACATAATCAGTGGTGGACCCGGTTCCTGCCCGATCATGGTCCCTGCATCAAAGACCTCAGCGGTCATGCCGGTACTCTCCATGACAGATGTTGACGTCAAGGTCCAGGCTGTCAACGAGTACGGACTGTCAGCTTCCAATTTCTTTGGAGTTCCTGCAACTCCTAAGTCAAAGGCTTCGAGCAATCTGAAGTCAGTGCAGCTGCTGCAGCTTTCTGACTTCCACGGTGCACTTGAAGGAACTTCTGCGCTATTCGGTGCCGATGGCCTTGCTGGTCAATTTGCTCTCGAGCGCAGCGTTGTTCCGGCAACAATCGCTATGACCTCTGGAGACAACTTCGGCGCCGCTCCACCGATCTCCTCACAGTTCGAAGAACTTCCAACCATCGAAACCCTGAACGCGATGAAGCTTGACGTTGCTGGGTTTGGTAACCACGAGCACGACCGCAACCTAGAGCACCTTCGCAAGATGATGGTCAACTCAAACTTCCAGTGGATTGCGAGCAACTACTCGTCACTGGCTGGTCTAAAGCCAACCCCTGCGAAGAGCGCAAAGACCTTCTCCATCGTCAACAGAGGTGGAGTAAAGGTTGGAGTCATCGGTGTCAACACCGCTCAGACCAAAGAGCAGGTGTTCCCAGGCAACCTCAACTTCACCGTAGGTGGCAAGGTCCAGGAGATCGAAATCCAAGCCTCCCCAGCCAAGATCCAATCCGCTATCGACGCAGCTAAGAAGGCTGGCGCTGACGTAGTGGTTGGTCTTATCCACGAGGGATTCAGCCAGTTCGAAGAGGGCAAGGCGACTGGTCCGCTAGTTGACTACGCAAAGTCACTCAAGGGTCTGGCTGCAATCTACGGTGGTCACTCTCACCTGACCTACAACGCAGTTGTAAACGGCGTCACTGTGGCTCAGACCAAGAACGCTGGCGCCGAGTACACCAGAACTCAGCTCTGTGTTGACACCAAGGCAAACAAGGTCATCGGTTCCTCGGTTGAGGTTGTGACCCGTCCTTCCGTTCTAATCGTTCAGCGTGATGCCGCAGCAACTGCAATGGTTGCAGGCTACAAGGCGCAGCTAACTGCAAAGATGGACGTAAAGATTGGAACCGTCGCAAACCGCACTTCTCGCGGTGGCACTCCACCAGTTGAGCGAAGCGGAGAGCAGGCCTTCGGATCTTGGCTTGCGGACTACGTGAAGTCGAAGTACAAGACTGATTTGGTGCTGCTAAACGGTGGCGGAATTCGCGACACTTTCCCAGCTACCACCTACCTACCGGCAGACACCACACTTCGCCGTCCTACATCAAGTGCGAGCGTAACCGGGCCATGGGATGTCGTCCTAGGTGACGCCTACACCGTGAACCCATTCGGTAACAACTACGCAACCACGACCATCACTGGAACTCAGCTTTGGGCGGCTCTTGAGAACGGTGTGAGCAACTACCCAACCGACGGAAGATTCCCTCAGGTTGCCGGTATGAAGTTCACCGCTGACGTGACTAAGCCGAAGGGTGAACGAGTCACCAAGGTAACTCTCACGAACGGCACCGCCATTGCTAAGGACTCCACGGTCTACACCATCGCGACCCTGGACTTCCTCGGTTACGGTGGCGACGGATACACGCAGTTCAGTGTTCCGAAGCTACAAATCCGCGACCGTGACGCAGATGTCGTAGTAGAGGCTCTGCGTGCGGATTTGACCGCCGGCAAGGTCACCGTAATGGCGACCGACGGACGAATCACAATCATCAAGTAGTCAATAGCAAAGCGGGGGTGGGAAACCACCCCCGCTTTGCGTTTAACTAAAAGCTAAGACGCGAGCTTTAGCGCCTTTGCGGTGTCGGCAAGGACCTTCTTGGCGAGTTGCGGGTCGGCGTTGAGCTTTTTACCAAGTCCAGGGATCGTTTTCTTCAATGTTTCAAACCACCCGGCCGACTCCTGCGGGTACATTCTCTCAATTACATCGAGCATTACCGAGACGGCAACCGACGCTCCAGGGGAGGCTCCGAGGAGGCCCGAGATCGTGCCATCTTTTGAAGAAATTACCTCGGTCCCAAACTGCAATGTGCCGCCACGTTTTGCAGGCTTGATTACCTGAGCACGTTGTCCAGCTTCATATAGGACCCAATCCTCGGCTTTGGCTCCGGGGACGAACTCGCGCAGTCCCTCAATCTTTTGCTTGCGTGATTTAGTGACCTCTTTTATGAGATAGGTGACCAGGTCAAAGTTCTTGAGAGCAACGCTCAGGTAAGGGATCAGGTTCTTTGGCCTCAGCGATAGCGGTAGGTCCAAGATCGACCCGTGCTTTAGGAATTTGGGGTTGAGTCCAGCGAATGGACCAAACAGCAGCGATGCCTTGCCATCAACAATCCTGGTGTCTAAATGCGGCACTGACATTGGGGGAGCGCCAACCTGAGCCTGGCTGTAGACCTTGGCTTGGTGCCGCGCAACAATTTCCGGGTTATCGGTTCTTAGGAAATGGCCTGAAACCGGGAAGGTTCCATATCCATCGATCTCAGGTATTCCAGAGCGCTGCAAAAGTGTTAAGGCCCATCCACCTGCACCTACGAAAACCTTGTCAGCACGGACGATTCTTTGATAGTTTTCCCCACCGAGAGAGAGCTGCCACGAGCCATCTTGGTACTGGTAAAGATTCTTTACCTCAACTCCGGTTTCAATCTGGACCGACTTCTTAGAGAGCCAGTTGATCAACTGCTGGGTTATTGCCCCGTAGTCGACGTCAGTGCCCTGGTCAATGAAGGTCGCGGCAATTGACTCCTGAGCGCGTCCCTCGATAATCAGCGGTGACCACTTGGCAATCTGCTTCGGGTCTTTGCTGAATTGAATTCCAGCGAATAGCGGCTGGGTCTTCAGAGCTTCAAAACGTCTAGCTAGGTAATCAACATCTTTATCGCCGCGAACAAAGGTCATGTGTGGAACGGTGCGGATGAAGGTCTCGGGGGCAGAGAGAATGCCCTGCTCAACAAGCGATGCCCAGAACTGCCTAGACACCTGAAATTGCTCGTTGATGTCGATTGCTTTGGTTGGATCCGGAAGGGAGCCGTCTTTACTGTCCGGCATGTAGTTCAGTTCGCACAGCGCTGCGTGACCGGTTCCGGCGTTATTCCAAGGGTTCGAACTCTCAAGGGCGACTTGGTCAAGTCTCTCAAAGAGCACGATCTTGGCTTTTGGGTTCACCAACTTGATCAAAGTGCCAAGGGTTGCGGACATAATCCCGCCACCGACAAGGGCTAGGTCGTAATGCTCCGAATTTGACACTGTAAAAGGGTAACTTACCTAGAGAACAGTTACACCCAGAATCGAACCGATTAGGTAAGAAAGTCCAACTGTCACGACAGAAACCAGAACGTTTCGCAACACGCTTTTTCCAACCGGAGCATTACCAACTTTGGCAGCCCAGAATCCAGTTATCGCCAAAGCGATGACTACCGCTGCACTCGTCACTTCTACCCGGTAGTTATCCCAGGGACCAAGAATTGCCAGCAATGGTAAAACTGCTCCTGCGGTAAAGGCGATGAATGAGCTGAGTGCGGCAGCCCACGGGTTAGCACCGGTGTTCTTGGGGTTCTTGCCGTGCGAAAGTTCAGCGTCTTTCTGAGCGCTAACAGAGGTGTACTCGCCACCACCCATTGAGATTGCTCCAGCAACTACGGCTGCAACGCCTGCAAGCAGGATGTTCCCTTTGTCAGCACCAGCACTCGCAACACCGATAACGACACCTGCGATCGAGACGATGCCGTCATTTGCGCCCAATACAGCGGCTCGGAGCCAATTTAGTTTCTTTTCTAATGCGCGAGTAGCTGCTTCCATAATTGGCATTCAACGGCAATTTTGACTAGCTGTCTAGTAAGGCACGCCTGACCGATAGCGATTAGACTTGCCGAGTTAGGAGCGAGTGTGAACATCGAACTTGCAGGCAAAACTCACCAGGTAAGTGAGGGAGCGGATGGCTTTGGACTATTCGAGGATCGCTCCATCATCGCCCTTAGGGTGAACGGCGAACTGAGAGACCTTAGCTACAAGCTAAGAGAGTCTGATGTCGTTGAGGGTATAGACATTGCCTCTGATGACGGCCTCTCGATTCTTCGTCACTCCACAGCCCACGTGATGGCTCAGGCTGTCCAGGAGATTTTTGATCCCGCAACCCTTGGCATTGGTCCACCGATCAAAGACGGTTTCTACTTCGACTTCGATGTAACCGAGGCATTCAAGCCCGAGGATCTAAAGCGCATCGAAAAGCGTATGAAGGAACTTGTCGGTAAATCTCAGCGCTTTGTTCGCCGTGAAGTTTCCGACGATGAAGCCAAGCTGCTTATGAAGGACGAGCCTTACAAGCTAGAGCTGATTGGCCTAAAGAGCGCTGACGTCGGTGAAGGATCTGCCGAGGTAGGCGAGGGTGGGCTTTCGGTCTACGAGAACCTCAATCCTGACGGCACTGTCGCCTGGCGAGACCTCTGCCGCGGTCCTCACCTGCCAAACACCAGGACTATCGGTAAGGGCTTCTCGCTTACTCGTTCTGCCGCCGCCTACTGGCGCGGCAATGAGAACAACAAGCAGCTTCAGAGAATTTATGGAACCGCATGGCCGACTCAAGAACAGCACGATGCACACCTTGAGCGCCTAGAAGAGGCTGCACGTCGCGACCACCGCAAGCTAGGAGTCGAGCTTGATCTTTTCAGTTTCCCGGATGAAATTGGTTCGGGACTAGCGGTATTCCATCCAAAGGGTGGTGTGATCCGCCGTGTCATGGAGGACTACAGCCGTAAGCGCCACGAAGAGGCAGGCTACGAGTTCGTTTATTCACCGCACATCACCAAGGGAAATCTTTTTGAGATCTCCGGTCACCTGCAGTGGTATTCGGATGGCATGTTCCCTGCTATGAAGCTGGACGCGGAATACGGCGAGGACGGCGTGTTGCGCAAGCAAGGCCAGGACTACTACCTCAAACCAATGAACTGCCCTTTTCACATCTTGATCTTCCGCTCACGCTCCAGGAGTTACCGCGAGTTACCGCTGAGAATGTTCGAGTTTGGCTCGGTCTACCGCTATGAAAAGTCAGGCGTGCTTCACGGCCTGACTCGTGTTCGTGGAATGACTCAGGACGACGCACACCTTTTCGTCACTAATGAGCAGTTGGAGACCGAACTCACGAAGGTCCTTGACTTTGTGCTGGGGCTACTTCGTGACTACGGCTTGAATGATTTCTACCTCGAGCTTTCGACCAGGGACCCACAGAACCCAAAGTTTGTGGGATCTGATGAACTGTGGGATCGAGCCACCTCTACCTTGGCCCAGGTCGCCGAAAAGTCAGGTCTTGCCCTCGTGCCAGATCCCGGTGGAGCGGCATTTTACGGACCTAAGATTTCGGTCCAAGCTAGAGACGCGATTGGCCGCACCTGGCAGATGTCTACCATTCAATTGGACTTTAACCTGCCCGAACGTTTTGACCTTGAGTACGTGGGCGCAGACGGTCACCGCCACCGCCCGATCATGATTCACCGAGCGCTGTTTGGTTCCATCGAACGATTCTTCGGGGTGCTGACTGAGCACTATGCCGGCCACTTCCCACCTTGGTTGGCGCCAGTCCAGGTAGTTGGAGTTCCGGTCGCAGATGAGTTCGCCGATTACCTAGACGACTTCGCCCAGGAGCTTAGGACTCTAGGTGTTCGTGCGGAGGTCGATCGTTCAGACAACCGCATGCAGAAGAAGATCCGAGACCACACTTTGGCGAAGGTTCCGTTCATTTTGCTAGCGGGCGGCCGTGATGCTGAGAATGGAACTTTCAGCTTCCGATACCGAGACGGATCGCAGGAGAATGACCTTTCAAAGGAGCAAGCACTTGCTTTGATCCTGAACGCCATCGAATCTAAGACGCAGGTCTAATGAGCGACTTTCTCGAATCAATGTCATCGATGCAGGACGACTTTCAGCGGCTGTGGACTCCGCATCGTCTTATCTATTTGCAAACCGGACAGCAGCCACCGGACGATGAATGCCCGTTCTGCTTGGGACCTGGGAAATCCGATGAGGATGCACTGATTGTTCTCCGTGGGAAGACTTGTTTTGTTCTGCTCAATCTCTTCCCCTACAACGCAGGTCATTTGCTGGTCTGCCCATACCGTCACGTTGACACCTATGACGCTGCTACTGACGAGGAGGTTGCCGAGATTGCTTTGCTTACCCAGCAGGCAATGCGAACTCTAAGGAAGGTTTCTGGCACTCACGGGTTTAACATCGGGATGAATCAAGGTGAGGTTGCAGGAGCAGGCATTGCCGGCCACCTGCACCAGCACATCGTTCCTCGCTGGAGCCACGATTCAAACTTCTTCCCGATCATCGCAAAGACTAAGGCAATGCCGAGGTTGCTAAGTGATGTTAGAGAAACAATTGCTAACAACTGGTCAACAGAGAAATAGAATTGAGACATGTCAGATAAGTCAAATGCAACCCCATTGGTAAAAAGCGGCCTAGCAGAGATGCTAAAGGGCGGCGTAATTATGGACGTCGTAACTGCTGAGCAGGCAAGGATCGCCGAAGATGCCGGTGCTGTCGCAGTTATGGCACTCGAGCGAGTGCCTGCCGACATCCGTGCCCAGGGCGGCGTGGCTCGCATGAGCGACCCAGACCTGATTGACCAGATCATCAAGACCGTCTCCATCCCAGTTATGGCCAAGGCCCGCATTGGTCACTTTGTGGAGGCACAGATTCTTGAGTCGCTAGAAGTGGATTACATCGACGAGTCAGAGGTTCTAAGCCCTGCCGACTACGTGAACCACATCGACAAGTGGGGCTTTAAGACCCCTTTCGTTTGCGGCGCTACCAACCTGGGTGAAGCGCTCAGACGAATCACTGAGGGCGCGTCCATGATCCGCTCGAAGGGTGAGGCCGGCACCGGAGACGTCTCAGAGGCAACCAAGCACATTCGCACCATCTTGTCCGAGGTCCGCGCACTTGCAGCCAAGAACGATGACGAGCTGTATGTTGCCGCCAAGGAGCTACAGGCCCCTTACCAGTTGGTGAAGCAGGTTGCCCACACTGGCAAGTTGCCAGTGGTGCTTTTCGTAGCCGGTGGTGTTGCAACTCCAGCAGATGCCGCCATGATGATGCAGCTTGGTGCTGACGGTGTATTTGTTGGATCAGGAATCTTCAAGAGCGGCAACCCAGCTGCTCGCGCCGCAGCAATTGTGAAGGCAACCACTTTCTATGACGACCCTAAGGTGATCGCAGAGGTTAGCCGTGGCCTCGGCGAGGCAATGGTTGGCATCAACGTAAACGACCTTCCAGCTCCTCACCGTTTGAGCGAGCGTGGTTGGTAGTTGCTAGTTGGCGTCTTAGCGCTTCAAGGTGATTGGCGAGAGCACAAACTTCTACTGGAGAAGCTCGGGGCAGCAGTTTTGCCTGTTCGGCGAAGCCAAGAACTCGACCAAGTCGATGCTTTAGTTATCCCCGGTGGCGAATCAACCACCATGTCCAATCTTGCAAAAAGCTTCGGCCTGTTCCCTGCGCTCCGCGAATTCGTAAAGCACAAGCCCACCCTTGGCACCTGTGCCGGGCTGATCATGCTGTCCGACAAGGTTCAAGGCGCAGCCGAGGGTCAGGAATTCGTCGGCGGGTTAGACATCGAGTCCTCGCGAAATGCATACGGTGGACAGAGTTACAGCTTTGAAGCCGATGTTGAGATCTCGGGGGAGTCAGAGCGAGTCGCCTTGATTCGAGCCCCTAGAATTTTGGCGGTAGGAAAAGCAGAAGTGATTGCTTCTCTAAATGGTGAACCGGTTGCCGTTAGGCAAGGAAACCTTTTTGGGGCAACCTTTCACCCTGAGATCACAGGCGGCACCAAACTGCATTCGCTTTTCCTAGCGAGCATTAGCTAAGAAGAGGGATTCATGTCAGGCCATTCCAAATGGGCAACAACCAAGCACAAGAAGGCAGCTAACGATTCCAAGCGCGCCAAGCTCTGGGCAAAACTGATTCGAAACATAGAGGTCGCCACCCGAACCGGCGGAGCAGATATCGAAGGCAACCCAACTCTCTACGACGCTGTTTACAAAGCTCGAAAGAACTCGGTCCCAAGCGACAACATTGACCGTGCCATCAAGCGCGGCTCTGGCGCCTTAGGTGATGCGGCCGATTACACGAACATCATGTATGAGGGTTACGGACCAAATGGCATTGCAATACTGATTGAGTGTCTAACCGACAACAAGAACCGCTCAGCCGCTGAGGTAAGAACTGCCGTGACTAAAAACGGTGGCAGCATGGCTGACCCAGGCTCAGTTTCCTACCAGTTTGCCCGCAAGGGTGTGATCGTGGTTGTCGACGGAGCCAACGAGGACGCAATTCTTGAGGCGACGATTGAGCACGATGTCGAGGACCTTTCTGCAAATGGCGATGGCTTCGTTTTAACCTGCGATCCTTCATCTATGGTCGACGCGCGCGCGGCTTTGCAATCAGCTGGTATTGACTATGAGTCGGCAGATGTTGAGTTCGTCTCCTCCATGAAGATTCAGGCCGATGCTGATACTGCAAACAAGGTCATCAAGATGATTGATGCGATCGAAGACCTAGACGATGTCCAGAGCGTCTACACCAACATGGACATCTCGGCAGAGGTGCTAGCAGCGCTAGAGGCTTAATGGCAATCATTCTCGGTGTCGACCCAGGCCTTACCCGCTGTGGATTTGCCGTGATCGATACCGCAAAGACTGAGGCATTGGATTTTGGAATGTACCAGTCGTTGCCATCCAGCGATTCTCGTGATCGCGTTGGCGCAATCGCCTCTGAGCTTAGAAAGCTGATTGCCCAACACAAGCCTGAACTGATTGCCCTCGAAAGAGTCTTTGCTCAGTCCAACCTTCGATCCGTGATGGGTGTTGCGCAGGTGTCTGGAGCTTTGATGGCCATTGCCTATGAGGCAAAGATCCCTCTTCAGTTCTTCACCCCGAGTGAGGTAAAAGCCGCCGTAACCGGAAACGGAAGGGCTACCAAGGATCAAGTTGCAATGATGGTCACCAGGATTTTGAAGCTTGTGGAAGTACCCAGGCCAGCCGACGTGGCAGATGCTTTGGCCGTCGCACTTTGCGCATCAAAGCGCGGTGTTGCGGTAGGCACTTCTGCACAGCAACAGTGGGTCGCGGCGGCTAAAAAGGCCTCTCGCCGACTAGGTTAGGCACGTGATTGAACTTCTTGCTGGACGAGTCTCAAGGCTCTCCTCAGACTCGCTAACCCTCAGTGTCGGTGGAGTTGGTTTTCGCGTTGCAATCACACCTCGGTTCTCTTTGAAACTCAAACAAAATCAAGAACTGGAATTGGTAACTCGTCTTGTTGTTCGAGAGGATGACCTATCTCTGTTTGGATTTGAGAATGCGGGGGAGCAGGAGGCTTTTGACCTTCTCTGCTCGGTCAGCGGCATTGGTCCAAAACTCGCGATGACGGTGCTCAGCGGTATGGATTCGCAAGCGATTGCAAATGCTGTGAACGCCCAAGATGACGCTGCATTTAGAGCCGTTTCAGGCATCGGCCCAAAGACTGCAAAGCTGATTGTGATTTCGCTCGCCAACAAGGTGGGCTTATCCTCATCGACACCTCGCTCCAAAGTTCTGGAAGCTCTGCTTCAGCTAGGAACCGATGAGGGTCTGGCTCGAGAGATTCTGACTCAAATTCCTGAGAACTTAGATAATTCAGCCGCACTAAAGCAAGCACTGGCTCTGCTGGGTAAAGCTAGATTGGGCGATCGATGATCGAGCCAACTCCGGATGAGAGAGAGGTCGAGCAGACGCTGCGACCCTCCAACCTGAGCGAGTTCGTCGGTCAAAAGAAGGTTGTCAGCCAGATTGAGCTCCTAATCTCCGCTGCGAAGCTTCACAATCGCACTCCTGACCACATCTTGCTTGCTGGCCCTCCAGGTCTTGGTAAGACCACTCTTGCAATGATTGTTGCCCAGGAGTCCAACCGAACTCTGCGGCTCACCTCGGGTCCTGCAATCCAATCCTCCGGCGATTTGGCGTCAATGCTCTCTGCGCTGGAGAGCGGGGATGTGCTGTTTATAGATGAGATCCATCGCATGTCCAGAAGCGCTGAGGAGATGCTGTACCTTGCGATGGAGGACTTCAGGGTCGACGTGATGGTTGGAAAAGGACCCGGTGCTACTTCAATCTCACTTGACATCTCACCATTTACATTAGTTGGGGCAACAACTCGAAGCGGAATGCTTCCTACACCGCTCAGGGACCGGTTCGGTTTCACGGCCTTCTTGGAGTTCTACGAGACTGACGAGCTTGAAGGTGTAATCGAACGCTCAGCCAAGCGTTTAGGGATCGAGCTCACCTCCGAATCCATAGCTGCGCTGGCGCTTAGGTCGAGAGGCACCCCCCGCATAGCCAATCGCCTACTAAGAAGAGTCAGAGACTTCGCTGCCGTGAATGGTCACACAACCGTGGATTTGGAGTCCGTCTCGGGAGCCATGGCGCTATTTGAAATTGATAGTCAGGGCCTGGACCGTGTCGATCGTCAAATTCTCCGGCTGCTGGCAACCCAATTTGCTGCTAAGCCGGTGGGATTGAGCACATTGGCGGTGGCAATTGGCGAGGAGCCAGACACGATAGAAGCAGTGATTGAGCCGTACTTGATACGAATTGGCTACATTCAGAGAACCTCGAGGGGTAGAGAGATTACCCAGGCTGGAATCCAGCACATTAGCCAGAGCTAGAGCGAAATCCAGTCAGACCGCCTATAATTTCGGGGGACCTGTTCGGTAAGGAAAAACCTTGGATTACATTCTGCTTGGCGTGCTCGCCGTCATGATTTTGCTGTTGGTGTCACAGAACCGCAAGCGCAAGAAGGACACAGAGAACCTTCTCTCCTCCTTGACTGTTGGAGCTAGCGTGATTCTGCACTCTGGAATCAAGGGAACCGTAACCGAAATCAATGGTGATGACCTGGTTATCGAGTCCACCCCTAAGACCAAGCTGGTAGTCGTCAGAGGCGCAGTTCGCGCCATCGCGCCAGCCGTAACAGAAGAAAAGTAACCATGGCTGAGAACACCACGGCACAATCAGCCAAGCGCAAGCTCGGTTGGGTCGGAGGCATTGCAGCCTTCTTCGCCGGTCTAATTATTTGGGGAGTTGCATCCGGCCAGCCTGGAGCCTCCTACACCCCAGAGCTAGCTTTGGATCTTCAAGGTGGAACCTCAATCATCTTGACGCCGACCCTCGCAGATGGCGAAAGCGTTGACCCAGAGCAGCTAACCCAGGCACTTGAGATCATTCGTCAACGTATCGACGGCACCGGCGTTAGCGAAGCGCAGGTCAGCATCCAGGGCGAGCAGAACATCCTGGTTTCGATCCCTGGAACCCCGGATGCCAACACACTTCAGTTGATCAAGGCCTCTGCGCTTTTGGAATTCCGCCCAGTGATTACTTACGGTGCAAACACAGTTGTTACTGAATCTGCGGCAGTTGACTTTTCGCAGCTATCTGACACCCCAAGTGCAACGCCTGCTAATGGCTCAGATGCGCTCTGGGTGACTGACAGAGTTAAGGCACAGTTTGAGGCTCTGGATTGCACGCAGTCGTTCCGGACCGCAGGTCAAGTAGATGACCCTGCCAAGCCGCTGGTCACCTGTGATGACACGTCAGGCTTCAAGTACATTCTTGGACCTGTTGAAGTCTTCGGCCTAAACATCTCAAACGCATCTTCTGGAACGGTGACCACTCAGACTGGTGCAAGCACCAATGACTGGGCGGTGAACCTTGAGTTTGACGCCGAGGGTACCGAGGCTTTTGGAACCGTGACGGCTCGTCTATTCACATTGCCTTCGCCACAGAACCAGTTCGCCATCACATTGGATGGTCTGGTGATTACCGCGCCGGCTACCAACGCTGTGATCACTAACGGACAGGCGCAGATCACAGGATCCTTCACTCAGGAGACAGCGACCGTTCTTGCAGATCAGCTGAAGTACGGTGCCTTGCCTATCGGGTTTGAAGTTCAGTCCCAGGAGAATGTTTCCGCAACCCTTGGTGAGGACTCGCTTTCGGCTGGATTGATTGCCGGTTTGATTGGTCTGATTGTTGTTGTGGTCTACATGACCTTTACCTACCGCGGTTTAGCCTCGGTGGTTCTTGGATCGCTAATTGTTGTGGCACTACTTGTCTATCTAGCGGTCGCTTTCCTCAGCTGGAGACAGGGCTATCGCCTATCACTCGCCGGTGTTGCCGGTCTAATCGTGGCAATTGGTATAACCGCAGACTCCTTCATTGTTTACTTTGAACGTGTTCGAGATGAACTCCGAGAGGGTAAGACCCTTGAGGTTGCGGTTGAAGCCGGTTGGAAGCGTGCACTTCGTACCATCTTGGTTTCGGATGCCGTGAGCCTTACAGCTGCGGTTGTGCTTTACGTGCTAACCACTTCCTCGGTCCGAGGCTTCGCATTTACTTTGGGTCTAACTACGATCATTGACCTCTTGGTCGTGGCACTGTTCACTCACCCAATGCTTCAGCTATTGGCCCGCAACAAGTTCTTCGCGTCCGGTCACAAGTGGTCAGGGTTTGACCTCTCTGCCTCTAAGGCGGCCTACTTGGGTCGTGCCGAATTCAGAGTTAGCGATGGCTTAGCAGAGGGCAAGGCTGAGAAGGCATCTAAGGAAGCCAGAAAACGCCAGACAATTGCAGAACGCAAGGCATCGGAGGCCGCTAATGACTAGTTTTAAGCAGATTGGTAACGAACTCTACTCAGGAGAGCGCTCCTTTGATTTCGTTGGTCGCCGCAAGATTTGGTACACCATCGGTGCCGTACTGGTAATTCTTTCTGTCCTGCTGCCGATCGTTCGCGGTGGATTCAACTTTGGTATCGAGTTCCGCGGTGGTAGCGAATTTCGCTTGACCAACTCGCAGCAGCTCTCTCTTGATCTTGCAGAACAAGCCATTCACACTGTGGTTCCCGAGGTCGAGGTAGTTGTCACAGAAGTTGGTGTCTCCGACATTCGAATCCAGACCGAACAGCTAAAGGACGAAGAGTCTGAGGCTGCTCGTTTGGCGTTAGCGGAGGCTTATCAGGTAGAGGGTTCTGCCGTTGCATCAAGCTTCATCGGACCGAACTGGGGCGCTGACGTGACCCGACAGGCAGTAACCGGCCTGATCGTGTTCTTGATCCTCGTTTCGCTTTTGATGGCCTTCTACTTCCGTTCCTGGAAGATGTCCGCCGCCGCACTGATTGCACTGGCGCACGACTTGATTCTGACGATCGGAGTCTATGCGGGAGTTGGCTTTGAAATCACGCCAGCTGCGGTTATTGGATTCCTCACGATTTTGAGCTACTCGCTTTATGACACCGTGGTGGTTTTTGACAAGGTTCGCGAAAACACTCTTGACGTTGAGTTCTCCGAAACTAGAACATTCGCCGAAATGGTCAACCTTGCTGTCAACCAGACCCTGGTTCGCTCGATAAATACCTCCATCGTTGCGGTATTACCGGTGGCATCTATCTTGTTTGTCGGCGCGACACTTTTGGGTGCTGGAACACTACGAGACATCGCTCTGGCGCTATTCGTAGGAACTATCGTGGGTACCTACTCTTCGATCTTCCTCGCAGCTCCGGTATACGTGCACCTTCGCGAGAATGAGCAGAAGCTTAAGTCCGCAGCTGACAAGGTTGCCGCCAACCGCGAATAGACTTCTCACTACCGGAATTAGGAGTGGGATTTGACCGACAGCATCGCATCGTCGCTTCGGTCAAGACTGCCGAGAATCTTCACCAGGTCTTCGACCTCGTATTCAACTGATCTTGGCGAACTGATTCGCATTGTCCGACTAAACCACCCAAAGACTGACCAAGCCTTCATTGAGAAGGCCTACAAGATGGCTGAGCTTCACCACACCGGACAAAAGAGAAAGTCCGGTGAGGAGTACATCACCCACCCGCTAGCGGTCGCGCGTATCCTCGCTGATCTAGGGTCAGGTCCTGCAACAATCGCAGCAGCACTGCTGCATGACACTGTTGAAGACACCAGTTACTCGATCGAACAGCTGCAGGTTGATTTCGGCGACGAAGTAGCGCTTTTGGTCGACGGCGTGACCAAGCTGGACAAAGTCAAGTTCGGCGACTCGGCGCAGTCAGAGACCATGCGCAAAATGGTCGTCGCGATGTCAAAGGATGTTCGAGTTTTGGTTATCAAACTCGCAGACCGTCTTCACAACGCTAGGACCTGGGGATTCGTAAATCCAGAACAAGCAAAGCGCAAAGCTCAGGAAACCTTGGAGATTTACGCGCCACTGGCGCACCGCCTCGGTATCAGTGCCATCAAGGTGGAGCTCGAAGACATTAGCTTTGCCGTGCTTTATCCAAAGGTCTACGAAGAGATCGTGAGCTTGGTGGGTCAGCGCAACCCTTCGCGCAGCGAATACACCGACAAAGTCATAGATGAAATCTCCAGCGAACTTCGCGACGGAAAAGTGAAGGCGAAGCTTTCCGGTCGACCAAAGCAGTACTACAGCATCTACCAGAAGATGGTTCTCAGGGGTAGAGAGTTCGATGACATCTACGACCTGGTCGGCATCAGAGTGATCGTTTCCAGCGTCAAGGACTGCTACGGCGCACTGGGAGCCATTCACGCCAAATGGTCACCGCTACCTGGGCGCTTCAAGGATTACATTGCGATGCCCAAGTTCAATCTCTACCAGTCGCTGCACACAACGGTGGTTGGACCTGAAGGCAGAGCTGTAGAGATACAAATCAGAACGCAGGAGATGGACCAAAGAGCGGAGTACGGTGTTGCTGCGCACTGGAAGTACAAAGCGCAAACCAGCAAGAGCGGCGACCAAGAGGTTGATTTGGCGTGGCTAAAGCAACTAAGCGATTGGCAAGAAGAGACAGCTGATCCGGGGGAGTTCCTCGATAACCTCAGATTTGAAATTGGAGCAAAAGAGCTCTATGTATTCACGCCTAAGGGCAAGGTGGTTGGACTCTCAAGTGGCTCAACCCCGATTGACTTCGCCTACGCCGTCCACACTGAAGTTGGACACCGCACTATTGGTGCAAAGGTTAATGGCCGCCTTGTCCCTCTGGAGAGCAAGCTGCAAGCCGGAGATGTAATCGAGATCCTGACATCAAAGTCAGAATCTGCTGGGCCCAGCAAGGATTGGCTGAACATCGCAGGCTCCGCGAGTGCCAAGGCCAAGATCAAGCACTGGTTCAGTCAGGAACGAAAAGAGCACGCGACTGAAGACGGCAAGGAGGCCTTAGTCAAGGCTCTTCGCCGCCAGGGATTGCCGATTCAAAGTCTTTTGAACTCCGAGACACTGTTGCAGATTGTTGGGGAGCAAAAGCTCTCAGACACCAATGCGCTGTACACCGCCATTGGTCAAGGTCAGATCTCCACTACAAATGTGATTGAGCGCATCAAGCAGCTTCGCGGCCTGACCTCTGATCCTGACACTGAGGAGATTGCGCTTCCTCAAACTCCTCGCGGGCTGAAGGGTCCGAGGCGTTCCAGCCAAGGCGTACTGGTCAAGGGTTCGCCAGATGTCCTAACCAAGATGGCACGCTGCTGCACACCTGTTCCCGGTGATGAAATCATTGGTTTTATCACTCGTGGCGAAGGAGTCTCGGTGCACCGCGGAGACTGCAAGAACGTCAAGAGCCTCACCCCTCAGCGCGTCGTGGAAGTTTCCTGGGCAGATGATTCACGCGGGGTCTTTATGGTGCAGATTCAGATTGAAGCACTGGACCGCTCTGGATTGCTATCCGATGTGACTCGAGTGCTGAGCGAGAACCATGTAAACATCCTTAGTGCCGCAGTTTCCACCGGAAGAGATCGCGTCGCACTGAGCCGTTTTGTGTTTGAGATGGCAGATCCGTCTCACCTTGACCACCTGTTGAACCAGGTGCGCAAAATCGAAGCAGTTTACGAAGTGTCTAGAGTGAAAAGCTCTTAGTCAACAGCTTTGATTGCTGCGTCTAGCCAAGACTTACGAGCGTCGATAGCTGACTGAAGGTCCTTCTTTTTGGCAGCAGGAGCGACCTTTAGCTCTGTCTCGAGATCAGCAATTGCTTCCTCAAGCTGAGCAACCAGAGAACTGCTACGTGCCTTAGCCGTAGGGTCTGAGCGCTTCCAGGCGTCTGCCTGGGCCTCCGAAATTGCTTTCTCGATCTTGCGAAGCTTGTCTTCAACCTCGCGGACCTTGTCCTTAGCGACATGCCCGATTTTTACCCAGCGCGACTGAATGTCAGACATCGCCTTCTTCGCCGCTTCGAGATTTGAAACGTCGATCTTCTCCGCTTCCTTCAACAGTTCAAGCTTGAGTTTGAGGTTGCTGGTGTGCTCTGTGGCCTGCTCTGAATCCTTTTCCTTCTTGGCTGCAAAGATTGCATCTCCGGCAGCCCTAAAGCGTGCCCATAGCGCATCTTCAGCCTTGCCAGCGCGAGGTGCTAGCTTCCAGTCATCCTGCAGCTTGCGATAGGTGGCTGCTGCGTCACCGCCCTTTGATACCAAGGCTTCGGCCGCCTCCACGAGCTTGGACTTGGCTGATTTAGCTTCTTTGAACTTCGAATCCAGGGTCGCAAAGTAGGCTCTGCGGCCGCTTTCAAACTTTGCTCTGGCCTGTGAGAAGCGCTTCCAGATCGGGTCTGTCTTTGCTTTAGGAAGCTTCGGGCCATCCTTCTGAAGCTTTTGCCACTGCTCAAACAGTGCGGTCATTTGCTCGGCAGACTTCTTCCAGTTGATGTTGTCCAACTTAGACACCAAAGCCTCTGCCTTTACGGCAATCTCTTCCTTAGCGGCTAGAGCCTGAGTCATCGACTCTTCGCGCTCTGCACTGATCTTCTCGGCAGCGGCGGCGATGGAAGTCTCAGTTTTTGCAAGACGCTCACGCAAACCAACCAGGTTTCCCACTGCTTTTGGCTCTTTTAGCTCCGTGACCAGGTGGTCGTAACCAGCCTTCAGACTTTTTGAATCCGTGACTCCGGAAGCTAGACGCTGCTCGAGGATACGAACCTGAGCTTCTAGGTCTTCATACTTACGGACAAAGTAGGCAAGTGCGTCAGCTTCGCTGACGTTTGGGTACTGGCCAACGTGTCTTTCGACGCCTGCTTCGATAACGAATACGTTGTTTTCGCTGTCGACGCGGCCGAATGCGTTGCTGGTCACGGGGATCTCCTAAGGTGTGAGGTTTTACTCTACCGAAATACCGCTAAGCAAAACGGCATTAATCGGAGCTCCATCGCTCGAACCATCTGCAGTCCCAGCCTCGGCAATAGCCTTGACGGAGTCAAGTCCAGAGGTGACCTTGCCAAAAACGGTATAGCCACCTGCGGCATCACTCAGAATCTGCGACTCTCCATAGACGATGAAGAACTGGCTTCCCATTGAGTTGCCATCGCCACCGACTCTTGCCATCGCCAAAACTCCCTCACCGTACATGTCATCGGAAGGAGCGTTCTCAATTGGTCCAAATTTGTAGCCTGGGTCACCAGAACCGGTGCCAGTTGGGTCACCACACTGCAAAACGAAAATTCCTGCGGTAGTAAGCCTGTGGCAGTTACCGCCCTCAAAGTATCCGGACTTCGCAAGCGAGATGAAGTTAGCGGTGGCCTGTGGAGCCAGATCACCATAGAGCTCCAAACCGATGGTCTGATCGTTTAGGTTCAGTGCTCCAGTCCAGGTGCGGTTTTCAGCGAGGGCAGGATCCGGAACTAAATCAGAGTTAATAGATGTTTGCTCGCTCTCGACAGCGACCTCATCGACTGGAGAAACAAAACCCGGTCCGATTGAGAAGTAGAGGAACTGCCCTAGAAGAGCCAAGCCCAGAGCGCCACCGGAGATGATCAACACCAGCCGGTCGTCCTTGCGATTGGTAGCCTCACGAGCCACTTTGATACCCTGCTTGGCTTGGAAACTCGCTAGCTTGTCGTTGTTCTTCATAACACCCTTGTCTATCCGCGATTAGTAATTCTAGGTGTTGCATACAATCAACAGGTGGTATCCGTTCCCCTTGCATCTCGAATGCGTCCAACCTCACTTGCAGAGGTGGTCGGTCAAACTCGGATCATAAAGCCGGGCTCTGCGCTCAATCGGCTAATAACCAGCGATATGAGCGCCGCATTGAGTTCACTGATTCTTTGGGGGCCGCCTGGATCCGGTAAGACCACACTGGCAAGGCTAATCTCTCAATCACGAGACGCCAATTTCGTTGAACTGAGTGCCATCTCAGCATCGGTCGCCAATGTCCGCGAGGTCATTGATTCCGCTAAGAAGCTCCGTGAGGTTTACGAGCGAAACACCATTTTGTTTCTCGACGAGATCCATAGATTCTCCAAAAGCCAGCAGGACTCTCTGCTTGCGGCAGTGGAATCCGGACAGATCACATTGATCGCAGCCACGACTGAGAATCCCTCCTTCTGCGTTATCAAACCACTGGTGTCTCGATGCCTTGTGTTGCATCTTGATCCACTTTCGGATACTGAGGTTGAGACGCTACTTAAGCGCGCGATAGCTAGAAGCGATTGGAACGGCAAGAAGGTCTCAGAAGACGCCATTGGCTACCTGGCGAAGATTTCCTCTGGTGATGCCAGACGTGCCCTGACACTTCTAGAGGCTGCTGCATCACAAGCCGAGAAAGACATCAGCCTCGAGGTTGCTAAAGAAGCCAGCGAGGTAGCTATCGCTTACGACGCCAATGGCGATGCTCACTACGACACAATCAGCGCATTTATCAAGTCCGTTCGCGGTTCTGACGTGGATGCCGCGATTCACTATCTGGCAAGAATGATTGCCGGGGGAGAGGATCCCAGGTTTATCGCGCGAAGGCTCATGATCTTGGCGGCGGAGGACATCGGACTGGCAGACCCAAATGCCTTGGTCGTAGCAAGCGCAGGTGCAGATGTTGTAGAACGAATCGGAATGCCGGAGGGCAGGATCCCACTGGCTGAAGTCACTATTTACCTAGCCACCGCTCCTAAATCAAACCGAGCGTATCTAGCCATCAATAAAGCGCTGGAAGATCTCAATAGTGGTGCGGTCCCAGCGGTTCCAGCACCGCTGAGGTCAACCGGTGCTGTTGGCTATCGCTACCCCCACGATGACCCAAAGGGAATCGTCGCGCAGAAATACGCCGAGATTTCCGGACAGCTATACGAACCATCGAACCACGGCTACGAAAAAGTCATTTCTGAGCGCCTGAGGGCGATTCGTGAAATCCTAGAAGGATAGTGACAGCCAACACTCAAACTGCTAAGCTCTCAGGGTTGCTCTGCTCCAGCGGCTGGGACGTAGAGCAAGATCCCATAGATAAATTCGAAAGGTGACTTTTTGTCAAAGACAACTAGAACCCGCAGCAAGACCCGTTTGTCACGTGCCCTAGGCATTGCACTAACTCCTAAAGCTGCTAAGTACATGGAAAAGCGCCCGTATGCACCGGGCCAGCACGGCCGCACCAAGCGCAAGTCTGATTCAGACTACGCAGTTCGTCTTCGCGAGAAGCAGCGCCTCAGGGCTCAGTACGGTATCCGTGAGGCACAGCTTCGTAAGACCTTCCAGGAAGCCAAGCGCACTGAAGGCCTAACCGGTGAGAACCTAGTTGAGCTACTTGAGATGCGTCTTGACGCGCTAGTGCTTCGCTCTGGCTTTGCTCGCACCATGGCTCAGGCCCGCCAGATGGTTGTTCACCGCCACATCCTTGTTGATGGTGAGCGCGTTGACCGCCCATCTTTCCGCGTAAAGCCAGGACAGATGATTCACGTTCACGCCAAGAGCGAGAAGGTTGAGCCATTCCAGGTCGCAGCAGCCGGTGGAAACTCAGACGTCCTAAACAAGACTCCTGAGTACATCAGCGTTGACCTAGACAAGTTGCAGGCGACTCTTGTTCGCCGTCCAAAGCGCGCTGAAGTTCCAGTTACCTGTGAAGTTCAGCTTGTTGTTGAGTACTACGCAGCTAGATAAGTAAGTCAGATGAGCGGTGGCGAGGTTGTCGGCATAATTTTTGCCCTCAGCTTCGCCGTGCTTGTCCTTTTTCTTGGCTTCCCACTTGTGAAGCTTGCCAAACTCATTGACGAGAGCGCTAGAACCATTAGCACAGTCAACAAAGAGCTTGAGCCAATGCTTCAAGAAGCTCGCGTCACCCTGGGCGAAGCGAACCGCCAGCTAAAGCGAATTGACTCGATCACGGAAGATGTCGAGCAGGTCACCGAGAACATCAACTCTCTGGTTGCAGTATTCACAGCTTCAGTCGGCGCCCCACTTACTAAACTTTTTGGTGTCACCAAGGGACTGCTTTCAGTCATTGGAAAACGGAGGTAGAAATGTCAAAACTCGGATGGTTCGCAGCAGGTCTTGGCCTTGGAGCACTCGCCGTAGTTCAACTTCGCGACAACCCAAAGGCGCAGCTTGCGCTAGATGAGGCGATTGCCGCCGCAAAAGACTTTAGCCAGGCAGTTGCTGCCGGCTACCAAGAGCGTGAAGCAGAGCTCACTAAGCCAGCTGCAAAGCCAGCCGCAAGAGCCGCAGCTAAGGGGCCTGCTGATAAAGCTGCAGCCAAGAAGCCTGCTCCAGCCAAGAAGCCAGCGGCTGTAAAACCTGCTGCTGCAAAGCCTGCTCCAGCCAAGAAGTAAAAACAATGAAGACTGCCGAGATTAAGCGGCGGTGGCTTGACTACTTCGAAAGAAATGGTCACACCGTAGTTCCAAGCGCTCCATTGATCAGCCAAGACCCGACCCTGATGTTCGTGGTTGCTGGAATGGTTCCCTTCATTCCCTACATGACCGGGGTATTACCGGCTCCATACACTCGTGCCACCAGCGTTCAGAAGTGTGTTCGCACGCTAGATATTGACGAGGTAGGAAAGACCACCCGCCACGGCACCTTCTTCCAGATGAATGGCAACTTCTCCTTCGGTGACTACTTCAAAAAGGAAGCCATTGGATTCGCCTGGGAACTGCTCACTGGCTCGCTCGAGAACGGTGGCCTCGGATTTGATCCAGAGCGGCTTTGGGTTACCGTCTATAACGACGATGACGAAGCAATTGCGTACTGGCTAAAGCAATCATCCGTGCCGCGTGAGCGCATACAGAAGCGCGGTATGCGAGACAACTACTGGTCCACTGGTCAGCGAGGTCCTGCCGGTCCTTGTTCGGAGATTTACTACGATCGCGGTCCTGAGTATGGGCTTGAGGGCGGTCCAGAAGCGGACGAAGATCGCTACATCGAAATCTGGAACCTCGTATTCATGCAGTACGAGCGTGCTGATGGTGGCACCAAGGACCACTTTGAGATTCTTGGTGATTTGCCAAAGAAGAACATTGACACCGGAATGGGTCTTGAGCGCGTAGCTTTCCTATTGCAAGGCGTCGAGAACATTTACGAGATTGACCAGGTCAGACCTCTAGTTGACCTATCAGCCAAGCTTTCCGGCAAGACCTACGGTGCTGACGAGTCAGACGATGTCCGCATGCGTGTGATTGCGGACCACATTCGCTCTTCGCTAATGCTGATGTCTGACGGAGTATCTCCTTCGAATGAAGGCCGTGGATATGTTTTGCGACGATTGCTTCGCCGTTCAGTTCGTTCTCTGCGACTTCTTGGTGTTGACAGGCCTTGCTTCGAAGAGCTCTTTACTACCAGCAAGAACGCCATGGTTGAGGCCTACCCAGAACTGGAAGAAAGCTTCCCAAGAGTGCTTCGTTCCGCCATCGCCGAGGAAACTGGTTTCTCGAGAACCCTTGATTCGGGACTAATCGTCCTGTCTGAGGCAATTGCTGCTTCCAAATCGAGCCTCTCTGCCGAGACTGCATTCCTATTACACGACACCTATGGTTTCCCAATTGATCTAACTGTCGAGATTGCGGAAGAGAACGGCTTGACCGTCGACCGCGACAGCTTTGACGAGCTGATGAAAGAGCAAAAGGACCGCGCGAAGCAAGACGCTAAGTCAAAGAAGACTGGAGGAACAGGCCTTCAGGTTTACAGCGAGTTCAGAAGCCTGGGTGAAACCCAGTTCCTTGGATACGAGTGGTTGAAGACCTCGGGTAAGGTCTTGGGTCTTATTCGCGAGGGTGAGTCCGTATTGAGTTTGAGGGCTGGGCAGCTTGGTGAGCTCTTCCTAGATCGCACCACTTTGTATGCGGAGTCCGGTGGACAGGCCGCAGATGCGGGCTGGATCGTTGGCGATGGCTTTGAGCTAGAAGTGCTTGATGTCCAGAAACCAGTCAAGGGCTTGTTCTCGCACAAGGTTCGGGTTGTCTCCGGTGAGGTGATCGTCGGTAGCGACGCCCAAACCCTGGTAGATGCAGACTGGCGATTAGGTGCCGCACAAGCTCACTCCGCAACCCACGTGGTTCATGCTGCCCTTAGGCAGGTTCTAGGCCCAGAGGCGCTGCAGTCGGGTTCATACAACCGCCCTGGCTACATGAGGCTTGACTTCTCATGGACCCAGTCGCTCTCGGATGAAACCAAGTCCGAGATCGAAGAGGTTTCAAACCTTGCAATCAGGGCCGACCTAGCAGTGAGTGCTCAGTACATGCCGCTTTCAGCTGCTCGCGAATGGGGAGCAATAGCACTCTTTGGCGAAACCTACGACGAAGATGTTCGAGTCGTTCAGGTCGGTGGTCCTTGGTCGCGCGAGCTTTGTGGTGGAACTCACGTCATGCGCTCATCGCAAATTGGTTTGGTCTCGGTTACTTCCGAGTCTTCTGTTGGCTCTGGCTCGAGAAGAATTGAAGCGCTCGTTGGTATTGACGCGCTTCGATCTCTCACTGCAGAACGCGAACTAACCAGAAGACTCGCTGCAAACCTAAAGGCTCCAGCTTCTGAAATCGAGGCCCGCATTGCAAGCGCACTCGAGGAGCTAAAGGTTGCACAGAAGCGAATTTCTGAGCTTGAGTCAGTGCAGGCAATGCAGCTACTTCCTTCTTTGGTTGCAGCTGCAACAAAAATCGCAGGCCTCAACGTGGTAGCGGTGAACATTGACCAGGATGTAAACGCGGATCAGCTAAAGGCGTTGACGGCTACAGCATCTGAGCAGCTTGGAGCAGATTCTGTGGTGATCCTTGGCGCAGTTATTGCAGATAAGCCCCTAGTGATGATTGCCTCTGGAGCTTCAGCGCAGCAGCAGGGCGTTCGCGCTGGAGAGCTGGCAAAGACCGCGGCTACTGTCCTAGGCGGTGGCGGTGGCGGGAAAGCTGACTTCGCACAGGGTGGCGGTACAGACACCTCGAAACTTGCGAAGGCTATCCAAGAAGCGGTTGCCGCAATAAAGTGAGCCGCCGTCTTGCGATAGATGTTGGGAGTGCTCGAATCGGAGTGGCAGTTAGCGAAGGAACGCTCGCACTTCCGCTAGAGAGCATTTCCGCGACCGATAATCCTGTGGCTCGAGTCCTTGAAATCGCGGAGCAAAAGCAGGTCTTAGTCGTCTACGTCGGGCTGCCACTGAACCTAAAGGGCAACTTCTCCGCTTCTACCCAAAGTGCAATTGACTTCGCAAAACTCTTAGCGAATCACGGCATCAGCGTTCGAATGATAGACGAACGCCTCACCACGAAATCAGCCCAGCAGATGCTTCACTTATCTGGCAAGAAGGTGAAAGAGTCCCGTGAATACATCGATGCGCAGGCAGCTGCACTTATTCTGGACTTCGCGCTGAACTCAGAGCGTGGAAACCTAGCGGGAGTTGCACTTGATGACATCACAGACCGATAGCCATAAAAGGCGCCGAAGGCTGCTTGTTGGTTCGCTCGCGCTGCTATTGGTAGTCGGAATCGTCGGAGGTGTCGCGACGTTTGCCACAGATTCAATCAGGGATTTAATTTCGCGCTTCCAGGTGGCGGACTACTCCGGTGAACCACGTGCTCCCACCTCGATCGTGATTGAAGCCGGCGACGACGGTGCTGCTGTCGCTCGCAAAATGGTAGAAGCTGACATCATCTTGAGTTTTGACGCTATCTACCGGGACATGCTGACCACCGATTTCATTATTTATCCAGGAACCTATGAGTTCCCCACCAAGCTATCCGGCAAGCGAGCACTAGAAATACTTATCGAAGGTAAGAACCGAATCGTCGTGCAGACCACAATTCCAGAAGGCTTTCGAATTAGGGAGATCGTTCCACAATTGGTTTCGGATCTGAAACTCGACGAGAAGGACATTGCCCAGGCGATTGAGGCCATCATGCCGCGTCTTCCGGAAGCAGCACTCAACGCGGAAGGGTATCTATTTCCTGCAACCTACACTTTCGATCCGGGGGTTACCGCCAAGACCGTAATCAACACAATGGTTGATAGAGCAGAAGCGGAGCTCGAGCAGTACGACATTGCTCTAAAGGACTCATTTGATGTTGTGAATCTTGCGGCTCTGATCCAGTCCGAGGCAAAACTGGAAGAGGACTTTTTCAAGGTCGCGCGGGTATTCCAGAACCGTTTGGATGTTGGGATGCTGCTGCAGTCCGACGCGACGGTGAATTACGGCACCAATGGCAAGACAGTGACCACCACAGACGCCCAGCGGGCCGATAAGAGTCCTTACAACACCTATGTTTATACAGGCCTGCCAGCTGGTCCTATTTCTAACCCGGGGGAACTAGCCATCGAGGCCGCGCTCAGGCCAGCCGATGGCGACTGGCTGTTCTTTGTCACTGTCAACCTCAAGACCGGTGAGACTAAGTTCAGCGTCACGCTAACCGAACACGAGAGAGCAGCACAGGAGTTCTACGCCTGGTTGCGCGAGAATCCGGAGTGGAAAGATTAAGCGATATGCGGTGCTTGGATCACCAATCTCTCATTCAAAGTCCCCAGTTATCCATAGCGCCGCGTTCGCGTCACTAGGCGTTGATGCGGAATATGGCTCATTCGAGGTGAGCAGTGCGCTGGAGGAATTCCTAGCCACCAAGTCGATCGACTACCGAGGCTTTAGCGTCACCATGCCGCTGAAAGAGGAAGCGCTGAATCTTGCAGCGCGAGTCGATTCAGTAGCAATAGCTAGCGGTGCCGCTAATACTCTGATACGCACAGATACTGGCTGGGATGCCTACAACACAGATGTGTTCGGCATCCAAATGGCGCTGGCGAGTAAGAAATTTAGATCGGTCGCAATCCTTGGCACCGGCGCCACCGCACGAAGTGCGATAGTCGCCATGCAGGAGTTAGACAAGAGCGTTGTGATCTGGGGCAGAAACTCAGCTGCAATCAAGCAACTCACGGCTGAGTATGAGATCAGGACCGAACCACTACTTCACAAGGCTGTGCAGGCAGATTTGGTCATATCAACACTCCCACCGCGTGGACTTGATGAGCATCTGGATATTGTTTTGGCAAAGCCAAGTGGCTTGCTTCTAGATGTCGCCTACGATCCATGGCCCTCTAAGGCAGCAGGGCTATGGGGCCCTGAGAGAACAGTTTCGGGACTCGAGATGCTGATCTGGCAGGCAGTTGGACAGCAGCGTTTATTCGCTGGGAATGACCTGTCTGAATCCCTTCCGGGCGAGAAAGAATTGCTCTTGGCCATCCGAAGCGCCTTAGACATGGCAAAATAGACAGATGTTGCGCTGGATCACTGCTGGGGAATCTCATGGCCCTGAACTCATTGGAGTCATAGAGGGTCTGCCTGCTGGCGTGCCGGTTTTGGCGAGTGACATCCAAGATGCACTATCCCAGCGAAGACTTGGCTACGGGCGCGGAGCTCGCATGAAGTTCGAGCAGGACCAGGTAACTCTCTCCTCCGGAATTCGATTTGGGCTCACTCAGGGTGGGCCGATTGCGATTCGCATTGCAAATACAGAGTGGCCAAAATGGGAAACCGTTATGTCCGCAGCACCCATCGAAGCTGACGAACTAACCGGCGCTAGGGGAGCACCCCTAACCAGGCCTAGGCCTGGGCATGCGGATTTCACCGGCATGCAGAAGTATGGCTTTGATGAAGCGCGACCCGTGCTCGAGCGGGCATCGGCAAGAGAAACCGCCACCAGGGTCGCACTTGGCCAAATTGCCAAGAACTTTCTCAGCGAACTCGGAATCGAGTTGGTTACCCACACCGTTGCCATTGGTACTGCTCTGAATAACAGCACGGTTCTTCCACGACCAAGCGATAACGAGACCTTGGACGAGAACGCAGTTCGGTGCTTTGACAAGGACGCAAGCGCATTGATGATTGCGGAGATCGATGACTGCCATTCCTCCGGGGACACCATCGGTGGCGTGACCGAAACTTTGGTTTATGGTTGCCCTCCTGGGCTTGGCTCATATGTGCACTGGGATCGAAGACTAGATGCACAGCTTGCAGCTGCTGTCATGGGCATCCAAGCAATGAAGTCCGTCGAAATCGGAGATGGCCTCGAGACCACTAAACGCAGAGGCAGTGTGGCTCACGATGAAATGATTCGCGAAGATGGATCAGTCCACAGAATCACTGACCGAGCCGGCGGTATTGAAGGTGGAATGTCCAACGGCGAGGTAATCAGAGTTCGAGCTGGAATGAAGCCAATCAGCACCGTCCCTAAGGCTCTGCAAACTATCGATACCTCTACCGGTGATGCTGCCACCGCTCACCATCAGAGATCGGATGTTTGCGCAGTTCCGGCAGCAGGTGTAGTTGTTGAGGCCATGGTTGCCCTGGTTGTTGCTAACTCGGTTTTGGAGAAATTCGGTGGCGATTCAGTTACCGAGACCAAGCGCAATCTAACCTCTTACCTCGAGAACATTCCTGACGTTCTAAAGTCCCGCATCGCGCAGCCCTAGTGGATACCTTGATCCTGATTGGACCAATGGGTTCAGGGAAAACCACCCTCGGCAAGAAACTTGCCAAGGAACTTGAGGTCCCATTCGCAGACACCGACAAATTGGTTGCCAAAGAGCACGGTTCAATAGTCGACATTTTTGCCAAGTTTGGTGAAGAGCACTTTAGGACCCTCGAAACCAGTGCTTTGATCAAGGCGCTGGCAAATGGTGGGGTGATTGCCACCGGCGGTGGCATTGTGCTCAGCGAGGAAAACCGAAGGTTGCTCTCGGGCTACCGAACCATTTTTCTGGACACATCAAGCGAGCACGTGTTGGACAAGATCAATTTGAGCAAACGGCCACTTCTAAAGGACAACCCGGAGCGCTGGGATGCCATTTACCTAGAACGTAAGGCCCTCTACGAGCAATGCGCTACTGCTACCGTTTTCACAGGCGGTAAGCCAATCAAGGCACTTATTTCCCAACTCAAGCAGGAGGCAACCAGATGACTTCCATCATTGGTAGATCACTGCTTTCTGAAGTTGGTGACTCGCTTGATGGCGTAAAGAAAGTTCTGATCCTTCACCCACAGGCGCTTAGTGCCACAGCACTGTTGGTCCAGGAGGACCTGCGCGCTAAAGGATTTGAAGCCCTGGTGGTAGAGGTTCCCAACGAAGAGGACGCCAAGCGCATCGAAGTCGCCTCCTTCTGCTGGCAAGTTATGGGCCAAGCGGATTTCCACCGCAACGATGCAGTCGTGGGTATCGGCGGAGGTTCAACTACTGACCTAGCTGGCTTCGTGGCCGCAACTTGGCTTCGCGGGATTAGGTCCATCCTCATTCCAACCACGCTTTTGGGAATGGTGGATGCTGCCATCGGCGGTAAGACGGGCATTAATACCTCCGAGGGTAAGAATCTGGTTGGTGCATTTCACCTCCCACACCGCGTAATCATCGATCTGGATACTCTTGAAACACTCCCTCGAAATGAGCTTTTAGCTGGCATGGGAGAAGTTGTGAAGTATGGCTTTATCTCTGACCCCTGGATTCTCGAGGCTGTCGAGAGTTCAGACGAAGCAACTGACATAAAGAGTGATACCTTCGCGGAGATCATTCGTCGTTCGGTTGCCATCAAAGAAAAGATCACAACGGAAGACTTTAGAGAGTCTGGGCAGCGTGAGTTTCTAAACTACGGTCACACTCTTGGCCACGCCATCGAGCATGCTGAACGCTATAAGTGGCGCCACGGGGCTGCTATCTCTATTGGAATGGTTTTTGCTGCAGAACTATCGATGCTCAGCGGTCGCCTAAAAGAGTCCGATGTGGAAAGACACCGTTCGGTGTTGAAAAAGCTGGGTCTTCCAATGACTTATCGGGCGGATCGTTGGGATCAGCTTTTAGCCACCATGCAGCGAGACAAAAAGAGTCGAGCAGGGTCTCTTAGATTTGTAGTGCTGGATGGAATTGGCAAGCCAGGCATCCTCAGCGCTCCAACTCCGGAGCTACTGTTCACCGCATTTCAGTCGATTGTGGAATAGCGTTTACGCATGAGCAAGATATACGTCCTAAACGGTCCGAACCTAAACATGCTTGGCGCACGCGAACCAGAGGTTTACGGCACCATGAAGCTTGCAGACATTGAAGCCCAGATGCGTAAGCAAGCTCCGGCAGTTGATTTTGTTTTTGGCCAGAGCGGCAGTGAAGACCAGCTCATCTCTTGGCTACACCAGGCCTTTGAGGAAAAGGCCGACGTAATTTTGAACCCTGCGGCATTCACTCACTATTCATACGCTCTGCGGGATGCCTGTGCCATGCTCAAGGAGCGCTCAAGGTTGATCGAGGTTCACATTTCTAACCCGCACGCTCGCGAGACCTTCCGTCACAACAGCGTTATCTCAGCAGTGGCTAACGGAGTGATCGCTGGCTTTGGAGTCGATAGTTACCTTTTGGCTCTGCAGCAACTTACTCGCAACTAGAATTTCACAGGTTTATCAAGGAGAAAAATGGCAACCTCAAACGATCTAAAAAACGGCATGGTCCTGAACATGGAAGGACAGCTGTGGTCGGTTATCGAATTCCAGCACGTAAAGCCAGGAAAGGGTCCAGCTTTCGTTCGCACCAAGATGCGTCACGTGCTATCCGGCAAGGTTGTTGAGAAGACTTTCAACGCTGGAGTAAAGATTGACACCGCAACCGTTGATCGTCGCGACATGCAGTACCTATACAACGATGGCACCGGCTACGTCTTCATGGACAACACCACCTACGACCAGATCACTATCTCCACCGAGACTGTTGGCGACGTGGCTAACTACATGCTCGAGAACCAGGTCGCTACCGTTGCACTTCACGAGGGTTCTCCACTCTATGTCGAACTTCCACCGTCGGTCGTGCTAGAGATCACATACACCGAGCCTGGTTTGCAGGGAGACCGCTCAACCGGCGGAACCAAGCCTGCAACCTTGGAAACTGGATTCCAGATCCAGGTACCACTGTTTATTGAGAACAACACCAAAGTAAAGGTGGACACCAGAACCGGTGACTACCTGGGTCGCGTGAGCGAATAGGTGAGCGCTAGAACAAAAGCACGAAAGCGCGCACTTGATGCCCTCTATGCATCCGATGTTCGAGGCGAAGAAGCACTAGAGCTACTTAGGCAAACCGAGGTCGAGCTGCTGGATCGTCAAAACCAGCAAGGAATCTTTGATTACGCAGAGATGCTGGTAACCGGTTACCTAGAGAACGCCTACCAAATCGATTCTGAGATTCAAATGCTCGCGGACAACTGGTCGCTTGACCGCATGCCTGCAGTAGACAGAGCTATCTTGCGCATGGCCGCCTGGGAGATCCTTCACAACAGCGAGGTGCCAAATGAGGTCGCAATCTCCGAGGCAGTAAGTCTTGCGGGGGAGCTTTCAACCGATGAATCGCCAAAGTTCATCAATGGTGTTTTGGCACGCCTAGCTAAAGGCCGCCAAGCTCTCTAATAGCAGTATACTTTTCCAAGAAACCACCTTTAAATTCGTCCTGTGAGGCGAAGAAGGACTGCAAATGCAAAAGCGCGTCGTACTCGATTCGCCCGACATTGATCGGGCCCTAAAGCGCATTGCTCATGAAATTCTCGAAGCTAACGAAGGTCCTCAGGATCTAGTTCTGCTCGGCATTCCGACTCGTGGTAAGTATCTTGCCGAGCGAATCAATTTCCTCCTTGGTCAAATAGACCCCGGATACCAAGCCAATTGCGGCGTTTTAGACATCACTATGTATAGAGATGACGCCACTAATGCAGAGCGCAGGATTCAAACCACTTCAATTCCAGAGTGTGGCATCACAGACAAAGTAGTGGTCTTGGTTGATGACGTGCTCTATTCCGGAAGGACCGTAAGAGCTGCGCTTGACGCGATTACAGATTTTGGTAGACCAAGACAGGTAAAACTTGCCGTGCTAGTGGATCGGGGCCACCGAGAGCTTCCGATCCGACCTGACTTTGTGGGGAAGAACTTACCGACCGCAAAGACCGAACGAGTGAGGGTGCTGCTGAACCAAACTGACGGACAAGATCAGGTGGTGATCGGCTAATGAGGCACCTAACTTCGATACGCGAACTAACCAAAGACGCTGCGATCAGCCTGTTAGACAATGCCCAGCAGCTTTCTCAGGTGAATGATCGTGAGGTCAAGAAGCTGCCAGCTCTTAGAGGCAAGACAGTTGTAAACCTATTCTTTGAGAACAGCACCAGAACCCGCATCAGCTTCGAAGTTGCAGCCAAAAGACTTAGCGCAGACGTCATCAACTTCTCAGCGGATAGCTCTTCGGTATCAAAGGGAGAGTCGCTCAAAGACACCGCCCAGACTCTCGAAGCTTTAGGTGCAGACGCGATTGTTATCAGGCATCCTCTATCGGGAGCTCCGAAGCTTCTGGCAGAGCAGGATTGGATTTCCGCGAGTGTAATCAACGCAGGCGATGGATCCCATGAACACCCAACCCAGGCACTGCTGGACGCTCTGACTATCCGGCAGGGTTTCGGCCTGAGCCAGGACCTCTCTGGACTCAAAGTGCTGATTGTTGGTGACATCCTTCACAGCAGGGTCGCAAGATCAAACATTTTGCTTCTCAATCTTTTGGGAGCGACTGTGACTGTTGCTGGACCTAGGACTCTCATCCCTGTTGGAATTGAGCAGATGGGGACAACGGTCAACAGCTCGTTCGAGGATGCACTGAGTGCAAAGCCGGATGTCGTCATGATGTTACGCGTTCAGAAAGAGCGTATGCAGGGGGAGTTCTTTAGCTCAACCGCCGCTTACTCCAAGGCTTGGAGCTTAGAGGGTGACCGGTTAGCGATGGTTGGACAGGATGCCTTGATCCTCCACCCGGGACCCATGAACAGAGGTTTCGAGATTTCATCTGAGGCTGCCGATGACCCAAGGTCCCAGGTACTCAGGCAGGTTTCTAACGGGGTAGCGGTAAGAATGGCAGTGCTCTACCGCTGTCTGAGCGGAGAGCAGCTATGACCTCTTTGATTCTAAAAAACCTCACTCTGCCAAATGGCTCTGGAGCAGATATTGAGATTGAAAAGGGTCGCATCACCAAAATCGGTTCCGTTTCTGGTTCTGGTATTGATTGCGCTGGGTTGCAAGCTCTGCCTGGCTTTGTAGATGCCCACACTCACCTTCGCGAGCCTGGATTTGAGGCGAGCGAAACGATTCTTAGTGGCAGCAGAAGTGCAGCGGCAGGCGGTTACACGGCTGTAATGGCAATGGCTAACACCAGCCCAGTCACAGACACAGCCGAGGTGGCGGATTTCATTCTGGATGCTGGTGTTAGAGCTGGCTTCGTTGAGGTGAAACCTATTGGCTCTGTAACCAAGGGGCTCCAAGGGGCAGAGCTTTCAGACATCCAGGGCCTCTCCGAATCTCGCTCGAAGGTTCGAATGTTCAGCGATGACGGAGTCTGTGTCTTTGATGAGGATCTAATGCGCCAGGCCCTAGTTGCAGTCAAGGCATTCAACGGCGTAATTGCTCAGCATGCGCAGGACCCAACCATGACTGTTGGTGCTCAGATGAATGCCGGAGCTCTTGCAGCCGAATTGGGAATGGCCGGGTGGCCTGCCGAGGCAGAAGAGTCAATCATCAAACGAGACGCAGAGCTCGCTGAGCAAACAGGTTCAAGACTTCATATCTGCCACCTCACTACCGCCGGTGCTGTTGAGGTAGTTCGATGGGCAAAAGCTCGAGGCATAAACATCACAGCGGAGGTAACCCCGCACCACCTGCTGCTGACCGAAGAGTTAGTTCGAGGCTACGACTCCGTCTACAAAGTGAATCCGCCGCTTAGGAGACTTGAGGACACCTTGGCGTTACGAGAGGCACTGCTTGATGGCACCATCGATGTGCTTGGAACAGATCACGCCCCACACTCTCGTGAAAAGAAGGAGTGCGAGTGGCAGAACGCCGCCTTTGGAATGGTTGGACTTGAACACGCGGCATCCGTTCTGCAAGAGGTGCTAATTCAAAGTGGTGCGAGCTGGGAACGTTTCGCAAATGTGCTGAGCGTAAAGCCCGCACAGATTGCGGGACTTGAACACCAAGGCCAGCTAAGTGTTGGGTCGATTGCGAACATCGCACTGATTGACCCGACCGCAAAGCGAGTTATTGAAAGACAAACCAATTCGAAGAGCGTGAACAACCCATTTGCGGGCATCACGTTGCCGGGACGGATAGTTCACACAATTTTCAAAGGCAGATTTACTCTCAAAAACACCCAAATACAGGAACAACAATGACTCGCGAGCTAATCGGATTTCTAGCTATCTCACTGGTTGTAGTGATAGCGGTTAGTGTTTGGCTAAGCACCAAGAAAAAGCGACAGGTCCAAGAGCAATCCATCTCTGCACCTTCATCGGCTACTGCGCAGGGTGAATTCTCTGCCCTATACGTATCCACCGTCTTTGAGCAAGCTCACCTAGATCGCATCTGGGCTTACGGACTAGGCATGCGCGGCAACGCCAAGCTTGCGGTCGATTCATCAGGTGTGTCGGTTGTCCGAGCCGGCGAGGACAGCTTTCTGATTCCACGCAAGGACCTGCACCTTGTTGAGGCTGCTACTGCGACCATCGACAAGGCTGTCGAGAAATCCGGATTGACGGCTATTCACTGGTCATTGGGTGACACAAAGGTCATAACGCACTTTAGGTTCACCAGACCAGAAGAACGTAAAGAGTTTGAAGAGAAGGTCTTGCAATTGATTGGAGCACAAATTGGATAAGGCTTACCTAGTTCTTGAGAACGGACTGGTCTTTGAGGGCGAGAGTTACGGCGCAAAGGGGCAAACCCTTGGGGAGCTGGTATTTGCCACAGGTATGACCGGTTACCAAGAGACGATTACCGACCCTTCTTACGCCGGTCAGATCGTGTTGCAAACCGCACCCCACATCGGCATAGTCGGAACCAACCAGCGTGATGAGGAATCAAGCCAAATCTGGGTCGCAGGCTACGTGGTTCGCGAACCATCCAGAATGTCCAGCAACTTCCGCGCCGAGCGCGATTTGGTCCAGGACCTAATCGAGCAGCACATCGTCGGAATCTGCAATGTTGATACCAGAGCTATCACTTTGCAGATTCGCGATTCAGGAGCGATGCGAGCAGGAATCTTCTCTGGAGAAAGGATTGCCAGCGAAGCCGAGATGCTTGCAAAGGTAACCGCGGCACCTGAGATGAAGGGCGCAAGCTTTAGCAACCAGGTAACAACCAAGGAGATCTACTCGGTTCCTGCAGTAGGTAACCGCATCGGCAAGGTTGCAATCCTGGACCTTGGAATCAAGCGCTCGACAATCGAACATCTCGCCGAACGAGGCCTTGAGGTTGAGGTGCATCCAGCAAGCTCCTCCGCGGATGAGATTCTGGCGAGCAAGCCGAATGCGGTGTTCTTCTCAAACGGTCCTGGTGACCCTCAGGCCAGTGGCTCTCAGGTGGAGATGCTTAGAGAAGTCCTCAAGCGCGGTATTCCGTTCTTCGGCATCTGTTTTGGAAACCAGCTACTGGGTAGAGCTCTTGGTTTCGAAACCTACAAACTCGCCTTCGGACACCGTGGCATCAACCAGCCTGTGATGCACGCTGAGACCGGCCGCGTGGAGGTAACCGCCCACAACCACGGTTTTGCTGTGCGCGTTTATGGCGATGAGCAAGAGTCGCCCCAGGGCTTTGGAAAAGTCCGCGTAAGCCACCGCGGACTAAACGACCAGGTCGTTGAGGGTCTTGAGTGTGTGGACATCCCTGCGTTCTCAGTTCAGTACCACCCTGAGGCAGCTGCTGGTCCACACGATAGCCACTACCTCTTTGACAAGTTTGTTCGCATGATTGAGGAGCACCGCTAATGCCAAAACGCAGTGACATTAAATCCGTATTGGTAATCGGGTCAGGTCCCATCGTGATCGGTCAGGCTTGCGAATTTGACTACTCCGGAACTCAAGCTTGTCGCGTGCTGCAGGAAGAGGGAATCAGGGTAATCCTGATTAACTCAAACCCTGCCACGATCATGACCGATCCAGACTTTGCAGACGCCACCTACATTGAGCCGATTACCCCTGAGGTTATCGAGGCAATAATTGAAAAGGAGAAGCCTGACGCAATCTTGCCTACCCTTGGTGGTCAAACCGCATTAAATGCGGCGATGGCACTTCATGCCCGCGGGTCACTCGAGAAGTACGGCGTCGAACTTATTGGTGCAAATGTTGCTGCCATAAACGCTGGCGAAGACCGCCAGATCTTCAAGCAGCTGGTGCTGGATGCCGGCGCTGATGTTGCAAAGAGCGTTATTGCCCACACCATCGATGAAGTAATTGCGGGTGCAAACCAACTTGGTTACCCGGTGGTGGTTCGCCCAAGTTTCACAATGGGTGGTCTAGGTTCTGGTTTTGCATACAACGAGACTGACCTCAGACGCATCGCGGGGGCTGGACTACAGGCATCTCCAACTACAGAAGTCTTGCTTGAAGAATCCATCCTTGGTTGGAAAGAGTACGAACTAGAACTCATGAGAGACAGACACGACAACACTGTCGTGGTTTGTTCCATCGAGAACTTTGACCCGGTTGGTGTGCACACCGGCGACTCGATCACCGTTGCCCCGGCTATGACATTGACTGACCGCGAGTACCAAAGACTTCGTGACATCTCAATCGACATCATTCGTGCGGTTGGTGTTGACACCGGTGGTTGCAACATTCAGTTTGCGGTTGACCCAGTTGATGGTCGAATCATCGTCATTGAGATGAACCCCCGTGTATCAAGATCCTCCGCTCTAGCATCAAAGGCGACTGGTTTCCCGATCGCGAAGATTGCGGCGAAGCTAGCAATTGGTTACACCTTGGATGAGATTCCTAATGACATCACCGGTGTGACTCCTGCTTCATTCGAGCCAACCCTGGATTACATCGTGGTGAAGGCTCCTCGCTTTGCCTTTGAGAAGTTCCCGGCGGCTGATCCAACCCTCACAACCACCATGAAGAGCGTTGGTGAGGCGATGGCAATCGGCAGAACCTTTACCCAAGCGCTGCAGAAGGCGCTTAGATCCCTTGAGAAGCGTGGCAGCTCGTTCCACTGGGGCCCACAAGCTCTTACGGCAGCCGAGCTACTCGAGAAGATAAAGACCCCTACCGACGAGCGAGTGGTTCAGCTGCAACAGGCCTTGCGACTCGGAGTCACTCCGGAGCAAGCCTTTGAGGCAACCAAAATAGACCCATGGTTCATCGACCAGATCGTTCTAATTAACGAAATCGCGAAATGGCTCAAGGATCTCGATGCAATAGATAGAGATGCACTGAAGCGTGCCAAGCAGCATGGTTTCTCTGACATTCAGATTGGCCAGATTAGAGGACTAACCGAGAAGGATGTTCGCGAGCTGCGTTACAGCCTGGAACTTAGGCCAGTCTTCAAGACCGTTGACACCTGTGCGGGGGAGTTTCCTGCCCTTACTCCTTATCACTACAGCTCATATGAGCAAATGACTGAGGTGATCCCATCCGATCGCCAGAAGATAGTGATCATCGGCAGTGGTCCAAACCGCATCGGTCAGGGCGTTGAGTTTGACTACAGCTGCGTGCATGCAGCTTTTGCCCTACGCGACGCTGGTTTTGAAACCATCATGATCAACTGCAACCCTGAAACTGTTTCCACCGACTACGACACCTCAGATCGGCTCTATTTCGAGCCGCTCACTCTCGAGGACGTACTCGAGGTCATTCATGCGGAATCGCAATCCGGAGAACTGCTTGGCGTCATGGTTCAGCTTGGTGGACAGACAGCTTTGGGCCTTGCCAAAGGGCTAAAGTCCTATGGCATTCCAATCCTTGGAACAACTCCCGAGTCCATCGATCAGGCTGAGGAGCGCGGCCAGTTCCAGCAGATTCTTGATGCTGCCGGACTACGCTCGCCAGCCAATGGCATGGCCACCAACTTGGAAGAGGCAGTGGCTGTCGCGAACCGCATTGGATACCCGGTATTGGTTCGTCCATCGTTTGTACTTGGTGGCCGTGGCATGGAGATCGTTTACGACGAAAACACCTTGAACGGTTACTTCGATCGAATCGCAAACCACGCCCTAGTTGATTCCGAGCACCCACTATTGGTTGATCGGTTCCTAGATGACGCAATCGAGATAGACATCGATGCTATCTTCGATGGCGAGCAGTTGTTTGTCGGTGGCGTCATGGAGCACATCGAAGAGGCGGGTATCCACTCTGGCGATTCGAGCTGCACGCTGCCACCGATTACTTTGAGTGAAACTCAGATTGATCGAGTTGCAAAGGCAACCGAAGAGATCGCGAGGGGCCTTCAGGTTAGAGGCCTTATCAATGTCCAGTTCGCTCTGGCATCAGATGTGCTGTATGTGCTCGAGGCCAACCCACGCGCATCGCGAACCGTGCCATTTGTGTCAAAAGCCCTAGGTATCACTCTGGCAAAGGCTGCCTCATTGGTTATGGCCGGGTGGAGCATCAAGAAATTGGTTGCCGAAGGGCACCTACCAGCCCAGGATGGAAAACACCTACCGGCTGGCACTCCGATTTCCGTAAAGGAAGCCGTTCTTCCATTCAAGCGCTTTGCAACCAAGGATGGACGCTTTGTTGATTCACTACTGGGCCCAGAAATGCGCTCAACCGGCGAGGTAATGGGGATCGACGTTGACTTCCCAACTGCGTTTGCTAAAAGCCAGGCCGGAGCTGGTTCTGCTCTGCCGAAAAGTGGAACTGTGTTTGTTTCTGTTGCCGACCGAGACAAGCCACAGCTGCTGCTTCCAGTTAGAAGGCTCTCTCAGCTGGGATATCGAATCCTGGCAACCGAGGGAACCGCGAAGATGCTCGGAAGACACGGCATTGTGGCTGAGGCGGTAATCAAGCACTCCAAGGCCACAGGTGGACAGCGCTCAATCGTTGACATGATCACTGCTGGTGAGGTCGATGTCGTGGTGAATACACCGAGCGGTGCCGATGCTCGCATCGATGGCTATGAGATTAGAGCCGCAACTACCGCCGCCGATAAGCCAATCTTCACCACAGCGGCGCAGCTAAGCGCAGCTATTGGATCATTCGAAGTTATCCGCGAGGGTAAATTCAAGGTCAAGCCACTGCAAGAATATGCGCGTGAGCGAAAGGCGATGATCAGTGGCTAAGTTTTCCCTCCGGCTCGCCGAGGCAATGGCGACTCACTCTCCGATTTGCATTGGCATTGACCCATCGGAGAGCGAGCTGGACAACTGGGAGCTTCCTGATACAGCTGCGGGAGCGCGAGAGTATGGCCTAAGGATTATCGATAGTGCGCAAGGGCGTTTGGGCATCGTAAAGCCACAGGTTGGCTTCTTCGAGAGATTCGGATCACTTGGCTACCAAACCCTTGAAGAGATCATTCGCGAGGCTAAGGACGCCGGGCTGATCGTCATAGCGGATGCCAAGCGAGGCGACATTGGTTCCACAATGCTCGGTTACGCGTCAGCTTGGTTTGGTGATGATTCCCCACTTCGATCTGATGCCCTTACAGTCAGCGGCTACCTGGGCCCCGAATCACTTCGCGAGACTTTGAACTATGCCCAGGACGTCCAGGGCGGTCTGTTTATCCTTGCCGCAACCTCCAATCCTGAGGCAGCACAACTGCAGCAGGCACTAATCGGTGATCGCACAGTCTCACGGACAGTGATTGACGCCGCCAAGGAGATTGGTCAGGGGGAGATGGGTGTCGTTATTGGAGCCACTCAGAACCTGAAGGACTTTGGTATCGACTTCCTGACTGAGCAAGACATCAAAATCCCTATTCTGGCTCCAGGTTTTGGAGCACAGGGCGCAAAGCTGGAAGACCTGAAATCGATCTTCGGAGCATCCGCGCCGCGGGTTGTTGCATCAATGTCTCGAGAGCTCACTAAAAATGGCCCGGAACAGATTGGTCAACTGATCGATAAAGCGAAGGCAAAGCTATGAGCCTGGTGGTATTAGCAGGTCCTGCCGGAGTCGGTAAAGGCTCGATCGTCAAATGGATTCTGGATAACCACCCGGACTTTATGCTCTCGGTTTCATCGACAACTCGTGACCCTAGGGCAGGAGAAGTAGATGGGGTTCACTACAACTTCGTTTCCAAATCTGTTTTTGAGCAGCAAATCGAAGACGGCCAAATGTTGGAGTGGGCTCAGGTTCACGGCAACCACCTATATGGCACTCCACTCAATGAATTGGCCCGTGCAGAGGAGCAAAACAAGCACTTACTTCTCGAGATTGACCTGCAGGGTGCCCGCCAGGTAGCTGAGAAGTTGCCAGGTGCATTGATGATCTTCATCAACCCACCTAGCTTCGAGGAGCTTGAGAGAAGGTTGAGATCAAGAGGAACCGAGACAGAAGAGCAAATACAAACTAGACTTACAACAGCCCGCACAGAACTTGCAGCTGCGGGGGAGTTTGACTACCAACTAACCAATTTGGACCTAGAGGCTTGCGCCCGTCAGGTCGTAGAATTGGTTCACGAAGCTGAAAGAGGATCATGAACGACAAGCTTGAGGGAATTGTTTACCCACCAATCGACGAGTTGTTGGCCAAGGTTGGCTCAAACTACGAGCTAGTTATCTTCGCATCCAAGCGTGCTCGCCAGATCAACGAGTACTACAGCGCTCTGCATGAGGGAAGCCTGTTCAACTACGTTGGCCCTTTGGTTGACTCCTCAATTGATGACAAGCCACTTAGCATCGCGCTTCGCGAGGCTTACGAGGGCAAACTCATCAAGAAGTCCGCTAACTAATTTTTTAACATGCGCATTCTGCTTGGCATCACTGGCGGAATCGCTGCCTACAAGGCCGCCGGCCTTATTCGCGGCCTGAGTGAACTAGGCCATGACGTAACTGTCGTTCCAACCGAGAATGCTCTGAAATTCATAGGCAAACCAACACTTGAATCGCTAAGTGGCCACGCCATTGAAACCGACATGTATCAGGATGTCGCTCAAGTCAGGCATGTCGAGCTTGGCCAGCAGGCCGATCTAATTCTCATCGCACCTGCCACTGCATCATTTATTGCAAGATTCGCAGCGGGTATTGCTGATGACCTGATGTTGAATGCGATCTTGGCTTCAAAGGCTCCAGTAATCGTGTGCCCTGCGATGCACACAGAAATGTGGCAGAACGAAGCCACTCAAACAAACGTTGCAACGCTTGAGGCCAGGGGAGTAAGGGTCATGGAACCGGCAACCGGACGCCTAACCGGAGATGACACTGGGCCTGGAAGACTGCCAGAGACCGAAGACATCATCGCCTTCGCACTCCAAGATCGAGCTCTAAAAGGCAAGCGCGTCATCGTCACCGCCGGAGGCACCAGAGAGCCGATTGACGCCGTCCGCTACATCGGAAACTCATCCTCGGGCCGAATGGGGATTGAACTTGCCAAAGCTGCCCGAGACGCCGGAGCATCAGTCCACCTGATAGCTGCAAACATTGACCTTCCGCTTCCGAAAGGCATCGAGGTCACTCGCGTGGGAAGCGTGGATGAACTTGAACTGGCCATGGATCGGGACTGTGACGTGATGATCATGGCGGCAGCTGTTTCTGACTTCAGGGTTGAGAATCCATATCTTGGAAAACTAAAGCGTTCTGAAGGCCTAAGCCTGTCACTGACTCCAACCAAAGACCTGATCGCTAACTACGCTGCACTCCGCCCGAAGACCATCCAAATTGCATTTGCATTGGCTGAGGAAACTGGGGAACCACTGATTGAGATAGCCCGCAGCAAACTTTCCGATAAGTCGGTAAACGCAGTTGTTGGAAACTCCTTTGAAGCACTGGGTAGCAAAGAGACAGTGGTTCAATTTGTCACCACAGATGACGCCGTTGAACTCAGCGGCAGCAAGGCTCAGGTAAGCGCCTCGATTATTGATTTAGTCGCTGGGCTAAATAAGTAACCAGCGATTAGACTTTTTGCCATGACGCTACGCACATTTACCTCGGAATCCGTGACCGAAGGTCACCCAGACAAGATCTGTGATCAAATCTCCGACACCATCCTCGATGCCATGCTCGAGCAGGATCCAGAGGCACGTGTAGCTGTTGAGACACTAGTTACCACCGGCCTAGTTCATGTCGCCGGCGAGGTCACCACCAGTGGATACGTTGACATTCCACAGCTGGTGCGTCAGAAGCTAGTAGACATCGGCTACAACTCATCGCAAATAGGTTTTGATGGCAACAGTTGCGGTGTTTCGGTCTCGATTGGCGCTCAATCTCCTGACATTGCCCACGGCGTTGATACTGCACTCGAATCCAGAGCAGGATCCTCGGACGAGGACAGCCAACTGGGTGCTGGCGATCAGGGAATGATGTTCGGCTACGCAACTAACGAGACCAAAGTCTTGATGCCAACCCCAATTCTTCTCTCCCACAGAATCACCGAGCGCTTAAGCACAGTTCGTCGCGAACTGAACAACGGACTTATTCGTCCAGACGGTAAAGCTCAGGTATCCGTCAACTATGACGGCAATACTCCGGTCTCAATCGACACAGTTGTGCTTTCCACTCAGCACCATCCAGACATCTCACAAGATGACCTCGCGATCCTGGTGCTGGAGCAGGTCATCCAACCAGTCCTTAGAGATTCAGGGCTAGACAGCTCGGAAACAAAGTTCTTTATCAATCCTTCAGGTCGCTTTGTTATCGGTGGACCGCAGGGAGATGCTGGTCTAACTGGTCGCAAAATCATCGTTGATACCTATGGCGGTATGGCAAGGCACGGCGGCGGAGCCTTTAGCGGCAAGGATCCGTCAAAGGTTGACAGATCTGCTGCCTACGCCATGCGCTGGGTTGCAAAAAACATCGTTGCCGCGGGACTTGCGGACAAAGCTGAGATCCAGGTGGCTTATGCCATAGGTGTTGCGAAGCCGGTAGCAGTCTTCGTTGAGACATTTGGCACCGAGAAGGTAGACACCCAGGCTATTGAGCGCGCGGTGCACAGCGTATTTGACCTAAGGCCGGCTGCAATCATCCGGGAACTTGACCTCAAGCGCGCAATCTACGCAAAGACTGCCACCTACGGACACTTCGGTCGCGAGCTCCCTGACTTCACTTGGGAGCGAACCGATCGTGTCGATGCGCTCCGCGAGGCAGCAGGTCGCTAGATGGCCAACTACGCGCGCGTAGTTGTTGAGTCGGACCTGCTCCAACTTGATAGAGAGTTTGATTTCCTAGTTCCGGAAAGCCTTTCCCAAAGCGTTCGAGTTGGACAGCGAGTCAGATTTCAGCTGGGTAGAGCCAAGAAGCTAGCCTCTGGTTTCATTTCATCGCTTCCACTAGAAAGCTCATTCGCAACATCGGAACTGTTTGAAATAGTCGACCTTGAACCGGTTGTCACAGAGGAGATCTTCAAACTTGCTAGACAGGTTGCCAATCGGCAAGCGGTGGCGGTGGGTGAGATCCTGCAGCAGGCAGTCGTCGAGCACATGCCGAGAATTCCAAAGCCGGTTAGCGAGCCAATTGCCGAGGTTGTAGTCGAGCTCCCAGACATTCCAGGAGTAACCTCACTTCCAAAGAGGTCCGCGATTCTTACCTCCGCTAGGTCACTTACTCATGCGGGACTGCGCTATCCCGACTGGTGCTGGCTGTTCCTTCGCGCTGCTGTGGAGGCCATTGAATCTGGCAAGTCAGCGATTCTGATAGTCCCAGAGCGAGATCAAATTAGTCAGCTTGCCGCTCTATTTAGCAGCATGGGTTTGAAGGATCTAATCTCAACTTGGCTGCCGGGAGCAAAGAAGTCCGATCGTTTTACAAACTTCCACCGAGCGCTTATTCAAGAGCGTTCAATTGTTATTGGAAGCCGTTCTGCTGTTTATGCACCAGTTAGAGACTTGGGTTTGATTGCGTTGCTTGACGACGGTGATGATTCACTTCGCGAGCAGGGGTCGCCATATACCCACGCCAGAGAAATTGCACTAATGAGGGCGACTGACGATGTGAAATTACTCTTCGCCGCTAACTATCGATCACTGGAGATTCAACGCCTCGTGGAGATTGGATACCTGAAGGATTTGGACATCAAGCTTCCACCAGCACGCATTTCCTACTCGCCTCCGGCGCAACGCTTGGACGCGGCTAGCTTCAAACTGATGCGCGACGGCTTAGAGGTCGGTCCTGTCTTGGTATTGATTCCTCGAAAAGGAAACTCTGCGACTGTTTACTGCGCGGGATGCGACCAGCGTTTGGTATGCAATAACTGCAAGGGTCCAATTTGGGAAAATGAAAAGGGTGAGTATCGCTGTCGCGTCTGCCAGGGCATTAGCCACAGCTGTGCAGCATGCGGTTCAAACAAACTGCGCAGAGGTCGAACTGGAAGCACCAGAACCGCAGCGGAGTTTGGCAAGGCATTCCCGGGTATAACCATTTCGGAGTTCACTTCAGACACAAAGCAAACAGCAGTCAAGAAATCCAAACACCTTGTGCTGGCAACCCCAGGCTCTGCTCCGAGAGTCCAACAGGGTTATTCGGCCCTTCTAATTCTTGATTCGGATGTTTGGTTGGCAATGCCGCAGCTTAGATCCGAACAGACGGCAATTAGAGACTGGATGGAGGCTATTGAGCTTCTCTCAGACACTGGTCGGGCACATATAGCCGGCGTCGATCAAGACTTGGGGCAAGCTCTGTCACTTGGTCAACATCGGGCACTAGCAACTAACGCCTTCCGAGAAGTGAACTCACTCTCGCTTCCGCCGGCTGCGCGAATAGCCACTCTGGAGGGAATTCAGGACACTATTTCTCAGGCACTAGAACTGGCTACCAAGGCAGGTGCGACTGTTCTTCGCAGTAACCTTTCGGAGAGCGCATCCGCTCTGATCCGCTTCAGCTACAGCCAGGGAGCCGAAGTATCAGCTAGCCTCAAAGCACTTGCTCTGAAAACCAATGCTCGATTGGTCGGAGCCAACAAGCGACGAGGGCTCAAAATCGTCATGGATGACCCGGGCGCGCTGTAGGTGATGTGAGAATGAAAATAATCTTTGCTGGAACTCCAGTGAATGCCGCTCTTGCACTGGAGTTAGTTTCTAAGACCCATGAGGTCGTTCTGGTGATCACTCGCCCGGATTCCGAAATCGGCAGAAAGCGAATCCTTACCCCATCTCCAGTCGCTACCAAGGCCATGGAACTAGGCCTTCCCATATTGAAGGCGAATAGGATCAATGAAGAAGAGTTAGCAAGAATCAACGATGCCGAGGCGGAGCTTGCTTTAGTTGTTGCCTTTGGGAGCTTGATCCCGCAAGCTGCTCTGAATGCTTTGCCGTGGTGGAACATACACTTCAGCTTGCTACCAAAGTGGCGGGGAGCATCTCCGTTGCAGCAGTCGATCCTCTCCGGTGGAATCGGTGCAGGTGTAACTCTATTTGAGCTCGATGCAGGAATGGATACCGGGCCAATAATCGCCTCCCAGGAGATTTCACCGGGGGAGAACGAGACCACTGCGGCGGCCCTTGAGCGATTCACGATTGCCGGTGTGAATCTATTTCAGCAGCACGCAGGGCAACCAACAGTGCCAACCCCACAAACCGGAGACGCTAGCTTGGCACCAAAGCTAAATCGATCGACAGCGCGCTTGAACCTAAGTGACAATGCGCTAAGTGTTCATAGGGCAGTCATGGCTTTCAATCCTGAACCAATGGCCTGGTGCGAACTTGATGGCAACCCAATCAGAATCTTGGAAACCAGGTCACTTGGGTCTTCTACTTGGACTGAGAGCGCAACTAAAGGCAAAGTCTTCAAGTCTGCGGAGAAGATTTTGCTGGAATGTTCCGATGGCAGTCGTTTAGAACTGGTCTCCGTGCAACCCGCAGGGAAGCAAGCGATGGCCGCCGCCGACTGGTTCCGAGGCTTAGGCGACGAGGTTTATCTTGCCTAACCCAAGAATGGTTGCGATAGATCTACTGACTCGCGTAGCGGATTCAGACAGCTACATAAATCTGCTTCTTCCTAGCTTTCTAACCAAGGCAAATGTTGCGGATTCCGATCGTGGTTTGATTCAGGAACTCAGCTACGGAAGCCTTCGTTGGCAGCTTCAATACGACAGTTTTATTGACCACTTCACAACCGGCAAAACTCTTTCGCCAAAGCTCCGTATCGTTCTTAGAGTTGGAATGCATCAGCTCTTTAGAATGCGAATTCCGGCACACGCTGCGATTCACGAAACCGTTGAGCTGGTCAAGACCTTTGAGAAAAGTGCAGCCGGGCTTGCCAATGCGGTGCTTAGAAACGCTGAGCGCGCAGGCTTTGAGAAACTCCTAGAGGATTGCTGTGAAGGTAAACGCCCGGAAGAGGTGCTCGCGATTCGCTATTCGCATCCAACCTGGGTTATTGCAGCGCTAAGTAGCGCTTTGGAGCTAGACGGTAAAAAGGAACAGCTAGAAGCTCTGCTCGAAGCGAATAACGAAACACCTACCGTGAATCTCGCAGCGCTACCAAACACCAATGCGGCGGAATACTTGACAGGTGAAGGGTTGCAGCCTGGAGAAGCCGCTCCAACTGCGTTTTTGGCAACAGGTAACCCAGAACCGTATCTATCAGTTCCGGGAGTCAGAGTTCAAGATCAGGGTTCTCAGTTGGTCGCTCTCGCACTTCTTGCCATAGCGGACAAATCTGGACGTTGGCTGGATATGTGCTCCGGTCCCGGCGGAAAAGCAGCGATGCTGCAGGCGGGAATCGCAAGCGATGGCGGAGTGCTTGACTGCCTTGAACCAATACCTAATCGCGCTGACTTGGTGAGATCTGCTCTGAACCCAAACCTCCCTGGGACGGTGAAGGTTGGTTATGGGCAGGACGCCAAGAAGAGCACATACGACGCGGTTCTACTTGATGCACCTTGTACGGGGCTCGGATCAGTAAGGCGAAAGCCAGAATCCCGTTGGCGCAAGACTACCGAGCAGCTAACCGGACTCACCAAGTTGCAGGGAGAGTTGCTTGATTCAGCAGCTGACGCGCTCAAGCCTGGGGGCTATTTGCTCTATTCCACCTGCTCACCACTAGTTCTTGAGACCAATACCCAGATCAAACAAGCGCTCGACAATCACCCAGAGCTGGAACTAGTAAATGCAAATGAAGTTCTAAATGAAATCTCCCCACAATTGCAAATGGGCACAGATCGTAAGACGGCTCAGCTTTGGACACACCTTCACGCCACAGATGCGATGTTCATCGCAATCCTTCGCAAGAAGTAAGCTCGCGGTATGAAGATTCACCCTTCGATTCTGAGCGCAGACTTTGCGAACCTCGAGGCCGAACTAGCAACGATCTCAAGCGCCGATGCCGCGCACGTCGATGTCATGGATAACCACTTTGTGCCAAACCTGACCCTGGGTTTACCGATTGTTTCAAGGTTGTTTGAGGTCTCAAAACTGCCACTCGACATCCACCTAATGATTTCCGACCCAGAGCGTTGGGCTCCTGCTTACGCGGAGCTCGGTTGTGAATCAGTGACCTTCCACCTTGAGGCGGCAACCGACCCAATAGGTCTTGCCAGAAAGATTCGAGACATCGGGTCTAAGGCGGCAATCGCTATTAAGCCCGGCACTCCTTTTGAAGCCGTTGCAGAGCTTCTACCTGAGATAGATATGCTGCTAGTTATGACCGTTGAGCCCGGTTTTGGCGGTCAGAAGCTGCTTCCAGAGACGATTGTCAAGATCGCTCAAGCCAGAAAAGCACTTGATTCACGGGGTCTGTCATTAGCTATTCAGGTCGATGGCGGTGTAACGGAGTCAAACATTTCACAGCTTGCCGAAGCCGGAGCGGATGTTTTTGTTGCAGGAAGCGCGGTCTTTAGGGCGGAAAATCGCAACCTAGAAATTGCCAAGCTGAGAGAACTGGCCCACTCTCACTAGCGCCGGGGCGGTAACCTAGTCCCATGAAATCCTTTGAACAGCTCTTTGAAGAGCTCAGCATTCGAAACTTGGAGCGCCCTGAGGGGTCGCGATCGACCGATTTGCTCGAACTAGGAGTTCATGCAATCGGAAAGAAGATTGTGGAGGAAGCAGCCGAAGTTTGGATGGCTGCAGAACACGAATCGGACGAACAATTAGCCCTAGAAGCTTCGCAATTGATCTACCACCTGCAACTAATTTTGATCGCCCGCGGGATTCCGCTTTCCAAGGTAGAGGAGCAGCTCTGATGCTTAAAGTAGCGGTCCCAAATAAGGGCATCCTGTCCGACTCAGCTATCTCGATGCTTCGGGAAGCCGGCTATGCCGTAAGAAGAGACACTGCGGAACTACACCTCGTAGACGAGCAGAACCAGATTGAGTTTTTCTACCTAAGACCAAGGGACATTGCAACCTATGTCGGCTCCGGGTCACTGGATGTTGGTCTCACTGGTTTGGACCTTCTGAAGGACGCGCAATCGAAAGCGGATGAAGTAGCTGACCTAGGTTTTGGAGCATCGACATTTAGATTTGCCGCACCTATAGAGTCCGGATTTCAATCGGTTTCAGATCTTCAGGGAAAGCGTCTTGCTACCGCATACCCCAATCTAATTTCAGACTACCTAGCTGAGCACGGAGTAAGAGCCGAGATCGTAAAGCTTGACGGAGCTGTCGAATCAGCGGTGAAGCTTGGCGTTGCTGACGCAGTCGCTGACGTGGTCTCTACGGGCAATACCCTTCGCAAGGCCGGGCTTGCAATCTTTGGTCCTGTCATCCTGAAGTCAACCGCAAGACTGATTTCGGCGCCTGGAAAGTCACAGGAGGCGGCAAAGCTTCTAAGAAGACTCCAGGGAGTAATCGTCGCAAGAGAATACGTAATCTTCGATTACGACTGCCCGGTCGCGTTGCTATCGGCAGCGACCAAGGTCACCCCTGGCATCGAGTCACCTACCATTTCTCCTCTCGAGGATAAGGATTGGGTTGCTGTGAGAGCCCTAGTAAAGGCGGATCAGACCAATCTGGTGATGGACCAGCTCTATGAAATTGGCGCACGTGCCATTCTGGTAAGCGCGATTCACGCCGCGAGAATCTAGTGCCAGCAATCCGCATAATTCCCTGTCTTGATGTTGCAGCCGGGCGCGTGGTCAAAGGTGTCAACTTTCAGAATTTGAAGGACAGCGGCGACCCGGTTGAGCTAGCCAGTCGCTACTACCTGCAGGGGGCTGATGAGGTCACCTTTTTGGATGTTGCCGCAACTCACGAAAACCGTGGCACCATGCTCGAGATGGTTACCAGGTGCGCCGAGCAGGTCTTCATTCCACTAACCGTTGGTGGTGGAGTGCGCCAGATGCAGGATGTCACTGAATTACTTGCATCAGGCGCGGATAAAGTATCGGTTGGTTCCGCGGGTATCAAGCGACCTGAACTGCTTGCTGAGATTTCAAAGGAACACGGCGATCAAGTCCTCGTGATTTCACTTGACCTCAAGCGAGCACCTACCTCATCCGGCTTTGGTGTCACTTCTCATGGCGGACGTCAGATGACGGAGTTAGATGCTTTGGATTGGGTTCGAAAGGTCCAAGACCTTGGAGCTGGCGAGCTGTTGGTAAACAGCATCGATGCAGATGGCACCAGAGATGGCTTCGACCTAGAGCTAATCGAAGCAATCAAGAAGATTTCACACGTTCCAGTAATTGCTTCGGGTGGAGCCGGAAAGCTTGAGCACTTTGTCGCTGCGGCCAATGTCGGGGCAGATGCTTTGCTTGCCGCAAGCGTTTTTCACGAGGGCTTGTTTACGATTTCAGATGTGAAAGATTTCCTGCGCTTAGCTGGATTGGAAGTCAGATGAGAACTCTAAAGATTGACGAAGTCAGATTTGACGAGCGCGGGTTAGTTCCGGTTGTGACTCAAGACGCCCACACCAAAGAAGTATTGATGCTCGCCTATGCCAATCGCGAGACGCTCTTGGAGTCACTAGAGATCAAGAAAATGGTCTACTTCTCAAGATCCAGAAATCAGCGCTGGCTCAAGGGTGAGACCTCTGGAAACTATCAAGAGCTCGCTTCGCTAAACCTGGACTGCGACGGCGATACCGTCTTGGCCATGGTTCACACATCCGGCCCAGCATGCCACAATGGCACCTCAACTTGTTTTGAGGAGGACTGATGCTTAGCTTTGAACAGGTCAAAGAACTAGCTAAGTCCTTCAACGTCATTCCGATTAGCAAGAAGCTGTTTGCCGGAACAGAAACCCCGATGGGGATCTATCAGAAGCTTTGCGATTCAAGACCGAACACTTTCCTGTTGGAATCCGCCGAGCAAGGCGTATGGGGTCGCTACTCCTTCATTGGAGTGCGCTCACGTGGTCAGCTTGTTGCAACCGAACAGTCTGTCCAATGGATCTCCGAACACAACGCTCTGCCTTCGGGAGAACTTCCAAGCGAACCACTTGACGCCTTAGAAGCTCTCCAATCGAACTGGCACTCCTCACCGGTTGACTTCCCCCTCAGTTCCGGTCTGGTTGGTTTTGTTAGCTGGGGAGCGGTCAACTTACTTGAGCGCTTGCCCGAGTCAAAGCTCGCGGACTATCAAGTTCCACTTCTAGCTTTCAACCAGTTCAGCCAGCTGATTGTTATGGACCACCTAAGTGCGGAACTGATTCTGGTTGGTGTTGTTTTCGATGATGGCTCAGACCTTGAGGCCAGCTACAACAGGGTGCTTGCAGAATTAGCAGGCGCAGAAGCGCAGCTTCGTAGGCCCACCCCGGCATTGATTTCGGAGCCAATCTGGCCTGCGCCAGAATTTGAAAAGCGCACTAGCGAACCTGACTTTCTTTCTCAAATCGAGAAGGCTAAGCACCACGTAAGGCTTGGGGATGTGTTCCAGGTTGTCCTCTCACAGAGATTTGACCAAAAGGTCGAGGTCGACGTTATCGAGGTTTACCGAGCGCTGAGGGCACTAAACCCAAGCCCATACATGTATTTGACCCGTTGGCAAGATGGCGACGGCGATTTCACCATTGTGGGTTCCTCACCAGAAGCGCTGGTCAAGGTCAGTGAAGGCAAGGCAATCATGCATCCGATTGCCGGCTCAAGACCAAGGGGAGTTGACACCTCAACAGACCTTCGCTTGGCCGATGAGCTGTTGGCGGATGCCAAGGAGCAGAGCGAACACCTGATGCTGGTCGATCTTGCTCGCAATGATCTTCTCAAGGTTTGCGAACCGGCATCACTGCAGGTCACTGAGTTCATGCAAATTCACCGGTTTAGCCACATCATGCACCTGGTTTCCACCGTCGAGGGGGAGCTACGGAAGGATATGGGACCGGTAGCTGCGCTGCGCGCAACATTCCCGGCTGGAACTCTCTCCGGAGCACCCAAGCCAAGAGCACTTGAGATCATCCACGATTTGGAGCCTAGCTACCGAGGACTGTTCGGTGGTGTTGTTGGCTATTTTGATTTCCAGGGCAATAGCGACCTAGCGATAGCAATCCGAACTGCCTTCATACGAGATGGCATCGCCAGGATCCAAGCGGGTGCCGGAATCGTGTTGGATTCTGTCCCGCAGAGTGAATACGCCGAGACTAAGGCCAAGGCAGCCGTCATGCTAAAGGCGATCGCCGCAGCGAATGCGATGGGTAATGCGGTCTAAATCCTCGTTTGTGGTCATGGCCCTAGCGCTGTGGTGGGTCCTAGTAAATCTGCCCTGGCTTGCGGTTGGTGAGGAGGAATTCACCGGCGGACAATTGATTCCGGTCCTAAACCTGCTACCTGCCATCGTTTTGACGGCGGTGTTCATTTCTTTCTACGGCAAACTTCGCAGAACTCTTCTTGTGCTGGCCGCGGTCGCCACCACTTTGGGTGTCTATCTTTCATTCAGCCAAGACCTTGTAGCCAGTGCTGTTGTGATTGCCGAGCTCGAGCGGCTCAGTGGAGTTCTGAACCCGGAGTCGCATGAAGCTGGAGTCTCGATTTCGAATCTTTGGGGTCAGTTTGCAGCAATTGGTGCTGGCATCGCCTCAGCGCTTGCCATCGCAATCAGCCTCTTTGGAACTAGTTCGAAGTCACTAGCCAGTGCGAAGTCCGATGAAACGGAAGACAACCGCTCGCTATGGGATGAACAGAACTGATGCTTGCTAGAATTGGCTAGTCGAAGGAGAACAATATGTCGCAGAACTCAACTGAACCAGGCCACGGAAGCTCAGTAGCGGCTTGGACCAGCGTGATTATCATCATCGTTGCCTTTGGCATTGGCACCTTGTTCTTCTGGCTTGACAATGCTGCAATGGTTTGGGCTTCAGCAGGGCTCGCTGTGCTAGGCCCCGTAGTTGGCTGGATTCTAAGACGCGCAGGCTACGGTGTCGGCGGCGAGCACACCAAAGCGCACTAGTGCTTGACCAACTCTTTGACGCAGCAGCAAAGGCATCTAAAAGGCGAGAGCTAGCGATCAGCGAGCAAGACCTACTCGACACCATTTCCAAAATAAGCAGCGCGTTGGACGTTTACGCGGCTCTTTCTAAATCCAGTCACATAAAGCTGATTGCCGAAATCAAAAGACGTAGCCCATCACGGGGATTTCTCGCAGACATTCCATCGGCTGCCGATCAGGCTGAGCTCTACCAACAATCCGGTGCGCACGCTATCTCTGTTCTTACCGAGGAGACCGGGTTTGGCGGCAGGCTCGAGGATTTGGTTGACGCAAGAACCAAGGCGAGCATTCCACTTCTTCGTAAAGACTTCATCAGCACCGAGTATCAAATTCTTGAGGCTAGGGCAGCCGGTGCTGACTTTGTCCTTTTGATTTTGGCCTGGTTGACTGAAAGACGCTTTGCCGAGCTCTATCGATTCGCCCACGAGCTTGGAATGGGAGTTTTGGTTGAAACCCACACGCTTGAGGAAATTGCTGTTGCCAACCAGCTGGGGTCACGTCTAATTGGAATCAACACCAGGGATCTGCAAACCTTCAAAACTGACCTCGGACTCTTTGAGCAAATGGCTCAAGCCCTAAACCAAGACGCCATCAAGGTCGCAGAATCTTCGGTGAAGAATGTGCAGGATGTAATCCGATACCGCAACGCCGGAGCAGACGTTGCGCTCGTCGGAGAGGCATTGGTTACATCCGATCCTGGGATTTTGATCCCAGAGTTCGTAAGTGTTGCCTAGGATTTACAGAATGCAAACAAATCTTCGTTCTCAGGCTGGGCCATACTTTGGCGAGTTCGGCGGCAGGTTTGTTGCGGAACCGCTGATTGCAGCCCTAGACGAACTTGAAGCGACCTATCTAGCTGCGAAGGCCGACCCGAGCTTTGTCGCGGAACTTGCTGAACTGCACAAGACCTACACCGGCCGTCCATCGATAATCACCGAGGCGCAGCGCTTTGCCAGCCAGTTTGGAGATATGCGCATTTTCCTAAAGCGCGAGGACCTAAACCACACCGGTAGTCACAAGATCAACAACGTCATGGGTCAGGCCCTACTTGCCAAGCGCATGGGTAAAAAGCGAATCATTGCAGAGACCGGAGCTGGGCAACACGGTGTTGCCAGCGCCACGGCAGCTGCATATTTCGGGCTGGACTGTGTGGTCTACATGGGCGAAGTGGACACCGAACGTCAGGCCTTGAATGTAGCGAGGATGAAGCTACTCGGAGCTCAGGTGATTCCAGTTACCACCGGCTCCAGAACCCTCAAGGACGCCATTAATGAAGCTCTGCGCGACTGGGTTGCAAATGTGGACAATACTCACTACCTACTTGGTACAGTCGCCGGTCCGCACCCTTTCCCAACCATGGTTCGTGACTTCCACTCTGTCATCGGTATCGAAGCGCGCGCGCAAATGCTGGAACTAACCGGACGCCTGCCGGACGCTGTAGCAGCCTGTATTGGTGGCGGCTCTAACGCGATTGGAATCTTCCACCCTTTCCTAGATGATCAAGACGTCGCACTTTGGGGTTTTGAAGCAGCTGGCGATGGAATCGACACCCCTAAGCACGCTGCAACGCTCTCTAGGGGCCGCCCAGGGGTGTTGCACGGAGCTCGTTCTTACATGCTGCAGGACGAAGATGGTCAGACCATGGAGTCGCACTCCATTTCGGCAGGATTGGATTACCCGGGTGTAGGACCTGAGCACTCTTGGCTCAAGGACCTTGGTCGCGCAAACTACTTCGGCATCAGCGATGCAGAGGCAATGGATGCCATGCGACTTCTCTCGAGGACCGAGGGAATCATCCCGGCTATCGAAACCGCGCACGCACTGGCTGGCATGAAGCACCTCTCCACGGTTCTCCCAGCCGGTGCACACATCCTGGTGAACCTCTCCGGACGCGGTGATAAGGACATGGAAACCGCAGGTAAGTACTTTGGATTGTTGGGGGATAAGTGAGCATTACAAACGACGTTCTAGAGCGAAACAAGGAATCTGGTCGCGGCACTCTAATTGGCTATTACCCAGCTGGTTACCCAACTAAGCAGGACAGCATTGATTCGCTAGTTGCAATGGCCGAAAACGGTTGCGACATTCTCGAAATTGGTGTTCCCTACAGCGACCCGGCGATGGATGGGCTAGTGATTCAGCACGCCACCGAAGAGGCGATTGCCAACGGATTCAGACTGCGAGACCTGTTCGAAATCATCAAGGGTGTCCGCGAGAAGGTCGATACTCCACTTTTGGTTATGAGCTATTGGAACCCTGTGCTTTCGTACGGTGTCGAAAAATTTAGTGAGGACCTGGTTAGCTCTGGCGCTCAGGGCATGATCACTCCAGACCTAATTCCAGACGAAGCGTCAAAGTGGATTGGTCTATCCGATCAGCACAACCTAGACCGAGTGTTCCTAGTTGCTCCTTCCAGCTCGGACGCCCGTGTTGAGAACAACTCAAAGTCATCCAAGGGTTTTGTCTACTCGGTATCCACCATGGGAATCACCGGTGAACGCACCGAACTTGATCGCATTGCAAGGTCTGTAGTGTCCCGAGTCAAGAGCCTGGGCGACACTCCAACCTGCGTTGGCGTCGGCATTTCGACGGCTGATCAGGTCCGAGAAGTAAACAGCTACGCCGATGGGGCGATCGTTGGCACTGCATTTGTAAAGGCATACCAGCAGGGCGGACTTGCAGGACTCGTATCAAAGACCAAAGAGCTCGCCGGCGGATTAGGATAGCCCAGTGGATTTTCTTACCAGCATTCCTTCTCCTGAGATCAGCTTTGTTGACCTAGGACCGCTTCGCATTCACTTCTATGCGCTTTTCATTCTGACCGGCATTGTTGTCGCCTCATGGCTAGCGGACCGCAGACTGCATGCTCGCGGTGCTGAGCGCGGTCTTTTTCTAGACATCGCGCTCTGGGCTGTGCCAGCCGGAATTATCGGTGGACGTTTCTACCATGTCATCACCCACCCGCGAGACTACTTCTACGAGGGTGCAGACTTTCTAGCTGTTTTCCGTATATGGGAGGGCGGCATGGCCATCTATGGCGCATTGCTTTTTGGTGCAGCCGGTCTTTGGTACGGGGCAAGACAAGCCGGCTTGAGATTCTGGACCGTTGCCGACGCCGTTGCCCCGGGAGTACTGATTGCACAAGCGATCGGAAGGCTGGGTAACTACTTCAACCAAGAGCTCTACGGATTGCCAACCGATCTGCCTTGGGCGCTAGAGATTCCTTCTTCCAACGCGACCTACCCAGCCGGATTGCCAGATGGTTTGACCTTTCACCCGACTTTCCTGTACGAAATGATCTGGAACTTGGCCGCGGCCGGTTTGCTTATCTACCTTGGAAAGCGCTTGAATCTGCAGTGGGGTAAGCAGTTTGCGCTTTACGCGATCCTGTATTCAACTGGACGACTTTGGATAGAAACTATCCGAATTGATCCAAGTGAGATTATTCTTGGCCTCAGAGTAAATATCTGGTCAGCGTTGATCGGAATCGCCATCGGAGTTACCCTCCTGATTGTTCAGTCCCGCCGACACCCCGGCCTTGAACCGAGCATCTGGCTACCAGGCCGTGAAACTGTTGCGGAACCGGCTAAAAAGCCGCGCAAGACAGTAAAAGAGCCAACAGAAAGCTAGTTTTACCCACCCGGGCCGACGATGTCCCTTTTGATTATTCGATAGGAGACAAGCATGCCGGCCCTAAGCCCTTTCCAGCGTTTTAACGCTGGTCCTTCCGCGCAGGGACTTTATGACCCAAGCGCGGAAAAGGATGCTTGTGGTCTGGCAATGGTTGCAACCTTGCGTGGGACTCCAGGTCACGACATTGTCGACATGGCTCTTTCCTCGCTTAGAAACCTCGAACACCGCGGAGCTGTTGGTTCTGACGCTGGCACCGGTGACGGAGCAGGAATCCTGACGCAGATTCCAGACCGATTCTTTAGAAAAGTTCTTTCTTTCAAACTGCCAGCTAGAGGTAGCTATGGCGCAGGACTAGTGTTCCTCAGCGAGCCGGAGGCACAGAGCGACAAAGTAAAGTTCGAAATACTCGCCAAAGAAGAGAAGCTTGAGGTTTTGGGCTGGAGAACTCCTCCTACCCGTCCTGAGGTTCTGGGAGATCTAGCACGTGCGGCAATGCCACTTATTGAGCAGGTATTTGTAGCCGCAATTGATAAGGCAGCAGATCTAGAGCTTGAACGAAGATTGTTCCGCTTGCGCAAGCGCAGCGAGCGAGAGATCGGCATCTATCACCCGTCGCTCTCGATGCGCACCATGGTCTACAAGGGCATGGTAACAACTTTGCAGCTGGAGCCGTTCTTCCCTGACCTGTCAGATGCAGAATTTGAATCGCAATTGGCCCTCGTTCACTCCAGGTTCTCGACCAACACTTTCCCCTCCTGGCCGCTCGCGCACCCATTCCGCTTTATTGCTCACAACGGTGAGATCAACACCGTAAAGGGCAATGCAAACTGGATGCGAGCTCGCGAATCACAGCTTGAGAGCGACCAGCTTGGAGACATCGAGCAGCTCAAGCCGATTGTGACCGCAGGGGCTTCAGACTCGGCCACCTTTGACGAAGTTCTAGAACTGCTGGTGCTATCTGGCCGCTCCCTTCCTCACGCCATGATGATGATGATTCCAGGCGCTTGGGAGAAGCAGCTCGACCTTGAACCACAGCTCAGAGACTTCTTCGAGTACCACTCCATGATCATGGAGCCTTGGGATGGACCAGCCGCAGTTGTCTTCACCGATGGAACATTGGTTGGTGCAACATTGGACCGCAATGGTCTGCGCCCCGGTCGCTTCGTGGTAACCGAGGATGGATTCATCATCCTTGCCTCGGAAATTGGTGTTGCAAACATCCCTGCCGAAAAGATCGTTCGCAAGGGCAGACTGCAGCCGGGCAAGATGTTCCTGATCGACACCGCTTCCGGTCAGATCATCGAGGATGAGCAGATCAAGAGCGAAGTAGCCGCTGCTCAGCCTTGGAGTACCTGGCTTGAAGAGAACATGATCAACCTGCGCGATTTGCCAGAGCGAGAGCACATTCGCTATTCCAGTGCTTCGGTCAACCGTCGTCAGCGAGTGTTCGGATACACCGAAGAAGACCTCAAGGAGTTCATTGCTCCGATGGCCAGATCCGGTCAAGAGCCTATTGGTGCAATGGGAACCGACACTCCGATCGCTGCGATCTCGCAGCACTCCAGATTGCTCTTTGATTACTTCACCCAACAGTTCGCTCAGGTGACCAACCCACCGCTGGACGCAATTCGTGAAGAGGTCGTGACCTCTATGTCCGCCTCCATCGGTCCGGTGCTAAACCTTTTGGGTGCGACTCCTGAGCATGCCAAGCAGTTGGTAATGGACTTCCCAATTCTCACCAACGATGAGATTGCCCGTATCAAGCACATTGACAAGGCAAACAACATCGGCAAGGCAGAAACCATCTCAGCGCTTTACCGCGTTGACGACGGAGCTGAATCGCTGGAAGAGCGCTTAGCGGAAATGGCAACCGAAGTCGATGAGGCTATCGAGGCTGGTAACACCTTCATCATCATTAGCGATCGTGACTCAAACCGCGAACTTGCTCCAATTCCTTCGCTGCTTGCACTTTCCAGCGTCCACCACCACCTGATCCGCAAGGGAACTCGTTTGCAGGTAGGTCTGGTAGTTGAGTGTGGCGATGCCAGAGACGTGCACCACGTGGCGACTTTGATCGGCTACGGCGCAGCGGCTATCAACCCGTACCTTGCACTCGAGACCGCCGAGGACCTAGTGGTTAAGGGCTTGATCACCGGGATCACTCCGGAGCGCTCGAGTAAAAACATGGTTAAAGCGCTCGGTAAAGGCATCCTCAAGATCATGTCCAAGATGGGCATTTCTACTGTTGCTTCTTACGGTGGAGCGCAGTGCTTTGAGGCAATTGGACTTAGCCAAGACCTAGTTGACAAGTACTTCACCGGCACCACAACCAAGCTTGGCGGCGTAGGCCTGGACATTTTGCACCAGGAAATTGAGAAGCGTCACCGCGCTGCTTACCCAATCGAAGGTGCCTCCAAGATTCACCTGCCGCTTGAGGTTGGTGGCGAGATGAAGTGGCGCCGCGATGGGCCACCGCACCTTTTCAACCCTGAAACCATTTTCAAGCTGCAACACTCCACAAAACAAAAGCGCTACGACATCTTCAAGGAATACACCCACGCCGTCGATGACCAATCAGAGCGCCTAATGACCATTCGTGGAATGTTTGCTTTCAACAAGGGTGCTAGGCCTTCGCTCCCAATCGAAGAGGTTGAGCCGGTCTCTGAGATTGTGAAGCGCTTCTCAACGGGAGCCATGTCAATTGGAGCTATTTCACCAGAGGCACACGAGGTGCTTGCCATCGCGATGAACCGAATTGGCGCAAAGAGCAACACCGGCGAGGGTGGCGAATCGGTAGAGCGCCTATTGGACCGCAACCGCCGCAGCGCAGTGAAGCAAGTCGCTTCTGGACGTTTTGGCGTAACTTCGATGTATCTGACACACGCCGATGACATTCAAATCAAGATGGCACAGGGAGCCAAGCCAGGAGAGGGCGGACAGCTTCCATCGCACAAGGTTTACCCGTGGATTGCGCAGCTTCGTCACTCAACTCCTGGCGTCGGACTAATTTCACCGCCCCCGCATCACGACATCTACTCGATCGAAGACCTCAAGCAACTGATATTTGACCTAAAGCGCGCAAACCGCTCGGCACGCGTGCACGTCAAGTTGGTAAGCCAGTTCGGTGTTGGAACCGTGGCAGCCGGTGTGGCAAAAGCGAAGGCCGATGTGGTACTGATTTCTGGCCACGATGGTGGCACTGGTGCAAGCCCTTTGAACTCGCTCAAGCACGCCGGTACCCCTTGGGAGCTTGGACTTGCAGAAGCTCAGCAGACTCTTTTGCTGAACGGTCTACGCGATCGCATTGTGGTTCAGGTAGATGGTTCGATGAAGACAGGTCGCGATGTCGTTATCGCAGCCCTGCTTGGAGCCGAAGAGTATGGTTTTGCCACCGCTCCTTTGGTGGTTGAAGGCTGTATCTTGATGCGCGTCTGCCACCTAGACACATGCCCGGTTGGAGTTGCTGCCCAGAACCCAGATCTTCGCGCAAGATTCAAGGGCCAGGCCGACCACGTAGTGAACTTCTTTGAGTTCTTGGCTCAAGAGGTCCGCGAGTACCTTGCGGAACTTGGCTTTAGGACCCTGGCGGATGCGGTTGGTCGAGTGGATCTATTGGATGTAAACCGAGCCGTATCTCACTACAAGGCAGATGGTCTTGACCTCTCGCCAATCTTTGCGGCCAAGGACATCGACCTAAACCAGAACCTTCGTAACACCACGAGTCAAGATCACGAGCTTGAGTCACACTTCGATTACCCACTTATTGAACTTAGCCAAGCGGCGCTTCGCGATGCCAAACCAGTGACTCACGAAATTGCAATCAACAACACCAACCAGGCAATTGGAACCATGCTAGGTAACGAGCTAACCAAGCGCTGGGGTGAGCAGGGGCTAGAGCCCGGCACACTGACTCTGAAACTTCGTGGTTCTGCTGGACAGTCCCTCGGAGCTTTTGTCCCTAGAGGCATCACCATCGAGGTCGAGGGCGATTGCAATGACTACGTTGGCAAGGGTCTCTCAGGGGGCACTATCGTCGTAAAGCCTGAGCACAGTGCTGGCTTTGTCGCCGAAAAGAACGTGATTGCTGGCAACGTAATTGGTTATGGCGCGACCAGCGGCCAGATATTCCTAAACGGAATTGTGGGGGAGAGATTCCTCGTTCGAAACTCTGGAGTGGAGGCCGTCGTCGAGGGTGTTGGTGACCACGCTCTGGAATACATGACCGGCGGAACCGCCGTGATTCTTGGTCGTTCAGGTGTAAACCTCGGTGCGGGTATGTCCGGAGGTGTGGCTTACGTGTACAAGCTCTCTGAAGCACGAGTGAACCGCGAAGCCTTGGCTTCGGGAGAGATTTCACTCGACCACCTAGAAGCCGATGACATCGCCACCCTGCGAGAGCTTTTGAACTCTCATGTCGCCAAGACTGGATCGCCGCTGGGTGAATCGCTTCTTGCAAACTTTGATGCTGAGGTTTCTAACTTTGTCAGAGTACTGCCTCGTGACTACGCACGCGTAATGGAGATTCAACGCAACGCCAGTGCCGACGGCATTGACCTTGACGGTGAAGAGGTATGGACCCAGATTCTGGAGGTGACCGGTGGCTGATCCAAAGGGCTTTATCAAGGTAACCGAGCGTGAAACCGCAACTCGCAGACCAGTACCAGTTCGAATCAAGGACTGGAAGGAAGTTTATGCCGAGCGTAACGGTGAAACCATCGTTCGTCAGGCATCTCGCTGCATGGACTGCGGAATCCCTTTCTGTCACCAGGGTTGCCCGCTCGGGAACCTGATTCCGGAATGGAACGACCTAACTCACCGCGGCAGAAACAAAGAGGCGATCGATCGCCTACACGCCACCAACAACTTCCCGGAGTTCACCGGAAGGCTTTGCCCGGCTCCATGCGAGAGCTCCTGCGTTTTGGCGATCAACCAGCCTGCGGTCACCATTAAGGAGATCGAAGTATCGATCATCGATGACGCATTTGAGAATGGTTTTGTAACACCGAGCATCCCAGAGCGCCTGACTGGAAAGACCATCGCGGTGGTTGGCTCAGGACCTGCAGGACTAGCTGCTGCACAGCAGCTGACCAGAGCCGGCCACACCGTCGCAGTTTATGAGCGCGATGACCGCATCGGCGGTTTGCTGCGCTATGGCATTCCAGATTTCAAGATGGAGAAGCACCTTATCGACCGCCGCGTAGCCCAGATGGAAGCTGAAGGCACTCGCTTCCGAACCTCGGTAAACGTTGGTGTCGACATCACCTGGGATGAACTTCAGAAGCGATATGACGCAGTTTTGATAGCAACCGGCGCAATGGTTCCTAGGGACCTTGCTGTAACCGGTAGGGATCTAGATGGCGTGCACTTTGCAATGAACTACTTGGCTCAGGCCAACAAGGTTGTTGCCGGTGATGAGGTCGTTTCTCAGATCGACGCTTCCGGAAAGCACGTCATCATCCTCGGCGGTGGAGACACCGGTGCAGACTGCCTTGGCACCGCAACTCGCCAAGGGGCACTTAGCGTCACCACCTTGGCCATCGGAACTCAGCCTCCGCTGGAGCGCACCGCTGACCAGCCATGGCCAATGATGCCAAACCTCTTCGAGGTTGCCTCTGCCCACGAAGAGTTTGGCGAGCGCAAGTATCTGCACTCGACAGTTGAGTTCGTGGGGGAGAACGGCGTTCTCACAGGCGTCAAGGTTGCAGACACGGAGTTTGTGGACGGCAAGCGAGTGCCCAAGGCTGGAACCGAGCGCATTTTGCCGGCAGATCTAGTCTTCCTAGCGCTTGGGTTCGTTGGACCTGAGACTCAAGATCTTTCCACTCAGCTAGAAACCCCAACGGATTCAAGGGGAAATGTGGCTAGAGACGGCCGATACAAGGTTGCCGATGGATTGTTTGCTGCAGGTGACGCCGGAAGAGGCCAAAGCCTGATAGTTTGGGCTATAGCCGAAGGTCGTGCCGCCGCTGCCGCGATCGACGAATATCTCGAAGGTGAGACAGGGCTTCCCTTCCCAGTGAAGCCAACTGATAGACCAATTTCGGTTTACAGCTAACCAATTGAAAAGGTAAGTAGTTATAAATGAGACGCGCCAAAATTGTGGCAACATTCGGTCCTGCTATTGCGGACTACGACAAGGCTAAAGCCGTCATTGAAGCGGGTGTTGACGTTGCCCGCATGAACCTGAGCCACGGCTCACACGAGGTTCACGAGGCTGTTTATGCAACCATTCGCAAGGCTGCAGCAGACGTCGGGAAGAGCGTCGGTATCTTGGTTGACCTCCAGGGACCAAAGATCCGCCTGGGCCGCTTTGCCGAGGACAAGGTCAACTTGGTCAACGGTGCGACTTTCAAGATCACAACCGATGACATTCAGGGCGATGTAAACATTTGCTCGACGACCTACAAGGGTCTTCCGGGAGATGTAAAGCCAGGCGACCAGCTTCTAATCGATGATGGCCGTATCGGCCTCCGTGCAACTGCAGTAGATGCAACCACCGTTACCTGTGTGGTTGAAATTGGCGGACCGGTTTCCAACAACAAGGGAATCAACCTTCCAGGTGTTGCGGTAAACGTTCCTGCCCTGAGCGAAAAAGACGAGGACGACCTACGTTGGGCTCTAAAGCTTGGTGCCGACATGATCGCACTTAGCTTTGTGAGAAACGCCAAGGACATCGTTCGTGTTCACGAGATCATGGCCGAAGAAGGCCGCTTTGTGCCAACCATCGCCAAGATTGAGAAGCCACAGGCAGTTGAGAACCTCGAGGAAATCATTGATGCCTTTGATGGCGTGATGGTTGCTCGCGGTGACCTCGGTGTGGAGCTTCCTTTGGAGCAGGTTCCACTGGTGCAAAAGCGCGCTGTTGAGCTTGCACGCCGCTGGGCAAAACCGGTAATCGTTGCGACCCAGATGCTTGAGACCATGATCACCGCATCTCGCCCAACTCGTGCCGAGGCTTCTGACGTTGCCAACGCTGTGCTGGATGGCGCTGACGCGCTAATGCTTTCGGGTGAGACCTCGGTTGGCGAATACCCAATTGAGACCGTTCAGACCATGGCTCGCATCATCGAGTCAACCGAAGAGAACGGCATGGATCGCATTCCTGCTCTTGGCACTAAGCCTCACACTCACTCTGGTGCGGTTGTGCTAGCAGCGATGGAAATCGCTGAGCTGTTGGGTTCGAAGTTTGTCTGCGTCTTCACGGAGTCTGGAGACACCCTGCGTCGAGTTTCACGCCTGCGCTCAAGTGTTCCGGTACTGGCATTCACCCCTAGCGAAGAGGTGCGCCGCAAGCTTTCACTAGTTTGGGGAGCGACCACATTCAAGGTGGACAAGGTCAAGCACACCGACGAGATGATTCGCCAGGTTGATGAGATCGTGCTCTCCAGCGGTAAGTGCCGCGTTGGCGATGAGGTTGTAATCGTGTCTGGTTCCCCTCCGGGAATCCCAGGTTCAACCAACAGCCTGCGTGTTCACCGCGTAGGGGATGCTGTTCACCTTGCAGCACCTGGTTACGGCAACTAAAGAGAGTTAAACAAAGAAAAGCGGTGGGAGACCACCGCTTTTTCTTTTGTACCGAGAGTGGGACTCGAACCCACACGCCCAGAGGACATCGCATTTTGAGTGCGACGCGTCTACCATTCCGCCATCCCGGCAAGCTTGTAAATTCTAGTGGATGTTGGACCGCTAGTTATAAGGTATTCCCATGGCAGATGCACTCAGAGTAGTAGTCGTTGAAGACGAAGGCCTTATTCGCATGGACGTGGTAGCTACCTTGCAGGAGGCCGGCTACGAGGTGGTCGGTGAAGGTGCAGACGGTGAAGAGGCAATAAAACTCGCCACCGAGTTAGAGCCAGATCTAGTCGTGATGGACATCAAGATGCCAAAGCTCGATGGAATTAGTGCCGCTGAGAAGATCGCGGAACTAAAGATTCCAGTCGTGCTGCTAACCGCCTTTTCGCAGTCTGACCTAGTAGCCAGGGCCGCAGAGGCCGGAGCAATGGCATACGTTACCAAGCCATTCAAGCCGACCGACTTGCTCCCTGCCATCCAGATTGCCCTTAGCAGGCACGAGGAAATGGTTTCACTCGAGGCTGAGATAGCAGATCTGAGCGATCGGCTTGAAACTAGAAAGCTTATGGACCGCGCCAAGGGCCTTCTGCAGAGCAAAATGAAGCTAAGTGAGCCAGAGTCTTTCCGCTGGATTCAAAAGGCGTCTATGGATCGCAGGCTTACGATGGCCCAGGTCGCGAAAGCTGTCATTGAACAGCTTGGGGATAAGTAACTACTGACCCTTAGGCCTTAGGTAGTTCGTAATGCGAACTGTAGAGAGCAGTCGACCCGATTCATCAGTCATCGTGATCTCATGGCTGGTTAGGGTCTTTCCAAGCTTGATTGCGACGCAGGTTCCAGTGACGACACCCTCGGTGATTGATGCATGGTGAGTGGCGTTCAGCTCGATACCAACTGCATAACCCCATGGGTGAGCGTGAACATTAGCAGCGAAAGAACCCAGTGATTCGGCAAGTACTACGTGAGCTCCACCGTGCAAAAGGCCAATTGGCTGCGTGTTGCCGGCTACCGGCATGGTGGCAATGGCTCGATCAGCGCTGAGTTCAACCAGCTCGATACCCATCTTTTCTGCCAGTGCGCCAAGCCCGCGCTGCTTCATAAGTTCAAGAGCGCTATCTGAGGCTTTGATGGGTTGGTCGGACATAATTTGACTCCTTGGCGAAGTAGGCTAGCGGGCATGAGCGCTAGCGAAAAGCCTACCCTTTTACTTATTGACGGGCACTCGTTGGCATTTCGCGCCTTTTACGCGCTGAGCCCGGACAACTTCAAAAATGCCGCCGGTCAGCACACCAACGCGGTCCACGGCTTTATCTCGATGATGCTGAACATACTTGAGCTGGAGAAGCCAACCCACCTCTGTGTGGCATTCGATGTATCCAGAGAGTCATTTAGAACCATTGAGCTTCCGGAGTACAAGGGGACTCGCGGAGAGACGCCGCCTGAGTTCATGGGCCAGACTGAACTTTTGGTTGAAGCACTGACCGCAATGAACATCACCAGCGTCTCTAGGGAAATGTTTGAGGCCGATGACCTATTGGCATCGCTTAGCGTCAAGGGAGAGCAGGCCGGCTATAAGGTGCTGGTTGTCTCGGGTGATAGGGACACCTTCCAGCTCATTACAGATGAAGTGACAATTTTGTACCCGGTCAAAGGCGTCATGAATCTTGCCCGCATGGACGATGCCGCCGTGCTCGAGAAGTACGGAGTGCACGCCAGGCAGTACCCAGAGCTAGCAGCGCTAGTTGGGGAAACTTCGGACAACCTAAAGGGCATCCCCGGAGTCGGTCCCAAGACCGCGGCAAAGTGGATTCAAGAGTTTGGTTCACTGCAGGCCATTTTGGATGGTGCTGAGCAGATACCCGGCAAAGTCGGCGAAAGCCTCAGGGAGCATAAAGAGCTTGCTGTTAGAAATCGCAGGCTAAATCACCTACTGCGCGATCTAGAGTTCGAATTCACCCTTGATGAGTTAGAGCTTGGTTCAGTGAATGAAGAGCAGGTGAAAGAGGTCTTTGCAAAGCTCTCATTCAGGACACTTCTGACTAGGGTTCTAAAACTTCGCGGAACCGATGGATCTCAGCACAAGGTAATCAGCGCAAAAATTGAGCCTGAAAAGGTTCAGGAATCACTTTCGGCTGACCCTATTTCTTCCGCAGCCAGCGAGCTGATCTCAGAGCTACCTTCGCAGCCGGTTGAGACAAGTACCGCGACACTCAGCGAGATCGCTGCGATGGTCACCAATGGGGATGCCCACCTGAAGATTGAGATTGCAAATGATCGCATTGTTGGAATTGGTGCCGCAACTCTAGAAGCAAGAATGAACTGGGATGGACAGGCTGATCCCAAGGACCTAATCACCAAAGGTGGTTTTGGCACCTGGAACTTCAAGGAAGTGTCAAAGCAGCTAAAGGCCATTGGATTGACACTTGGTCCGATTACCAACGACCCGCTTTTGGCTAGCTACATCATTGACCCGCTTACCAAGGACCTAAACCCAGACGCACTAATTCGCACCTACGCAGGTATCGACATTGTTCGCCAGGATCCAAATGAGCTTTTGGCCCAAAGCGATCCATCTCTGGACGCCTGGGTATTTGCGGTGCTATCGAAAATCGCCAACGCACAGTTGGAAGCCGAAGGTTCGCTCGGCGTCTACCGGAACATCGAGCTTCCAGCCAGCGTGACGCTTGCGCAAATGGAGCAGCGGGGAATTGCTATCGATAGGGCAAACCTGGAACAGCAATTCGATGAACTAAGTGCCGAAGTTGAAGAGGTGGCGAAGCAGGCCTACGCCATGATTGGCCACGAAGTAAATCTCGCAAGTCCAAAACAGCTTCAAACAGTCTTGTTCGAAGAGTTGGGGATGCAGGGAACCAGAAGCGTGAAGACCGGTTTTTCAACAAACGCGGAAGCCCTCGCAACACTTTTTGAGCAAACCGAGCACCCGTTTCTGGAGCGTTTGCTTGCACACCGCGATTCCACCAAGCTGCGCCAAATGGCAGAAACCCTCATCAAGGCAATCGAGCCGGATGGACGCATACACACCACCTACTCGCAGGTTGGAACAGCTACCGGTCGCCTCAGTAGCGAAAACCCCAACCTGCAGAACATCCCGATCAAGACGGCTAAGGGCCAGAAGCTGCGCAGTGCATTTGTGGCTGGAGCCGGTTTCGAAACGCTGCTGACTGCGGACTACTCCCAGATCGAAATGCGCATCATGGCCCACCTGTCGCAGGATGCCGGACTTATTGAAGCCTTCAACCAGGGTGAGGACCTGCACAGCTTTGTTGGAGCTCGCATCTATGGTGTCGAGCCCAGTGAAGTTACCTCTCAAATGCGATCCAAAGTCAAGGCAATGAGCTATGGCTTGGTATACGGCCTGAGCGAGTACGGTCTGGCGAGACAGCTCCGCATTGAGAGCAAAGAAGCCAAGCAGCTGATGTCTGACTACTTTGACCGCTTTGGTGGAGTAAAGACCTATCTCGACCAAGTTGTCCAGAAAGCCAAGACTCTGGGCTACACCACAACCGTTTATGGACGTCGCAGGCCCTTCCCGGATCTCAACTCTAAGATCTTCCAGCTTCGCGAGATTGCCAGACGAGCCGCGCTAAACGCCCCAATTCAGGGCACGGCCGCTGACATTATGAAACTTGCAATGATCAGGGTGCACGATTCGATGTTGGCTGAAGGTCTCAAGTCTCAGCTGCTGCTTCAGGTGCACGATGAGTTGGTGCTGGCTGTGGCTCCGGGGGAGTTGGAACAGCTCAAGGCACTCACAACCAAGGCTATGAGTGAAGTGGCGAAACTCTCGGTTCCGCTCGATGTTCACATCGGCGTCGGCGCTAATTGGGAACTAGCAGGGCACTAGATATACCTGTAAGCTTGCGCGAGTGCTACTTGGCACAAATCCCTGTCCAATCGCCGGACAAATCGGAAAGCTTTTCCTTAGGTTTTCCCTTGCTCGGCCCGAGTAAAACAAAGTGAATAACACCACATATGGCAACCAACAAAACCGCTAAAAAGCAGGTAGCAGTAAACGATATTGGCTCAGCAGAAGACTTCCTAGCTGCAGTAGAGGCCACACTAAAGTTCTTCAACGACGGTGACCTAATCTCTGGAACTATCGTAAAAATCGATCGCGACGAAGTCCTAGTAGACGTCGGTTACAAAACCGAGGGTGTAATCCCAATTCGCGAACTTTCCATCCGTCAGGATGCAGATCCAAATGACATCGTCAAGGTTGGCGATGCAATCGAGGCCCTTGTTCTTCAGAAAGAAGACAAAGAAGGCCGACTAATTCTTTCCAAGAAGCGTGCTCAGTACGAGCGTGCCTGGGGCGACGTTGAGAAGATCAAGGAAGCCGATGGCGTGGTCAAGGGTGTCGTTATTGAGGTTGTTAAGGGTGGTGTAATCGTTGACATTGGTCTACGAGGCTTCCTACCGGCATCCCTAATCGAGCTTCGCCGCGTTCGCGACCTAGGACCATACCTTGGTACCGAGGTTGAGGCCAAGATTCTTGAGCTAGACAAGAACCGCAACAACGTTGTGCTATCTCGTCGTGCACTTTTGGAGGAGAGCCAGAGCGCTAACCGCTCCACATTCCTAAACGACCTAGCCAAGGGCCAGGTTCGTACCGGTGTGGTTTCCTCGATCGTAAACTTCGGTGCATTCATCGACCTAGGCGGCGTAGACGGTCTAGTCCACGTTTCCGAGTTGAGCTGGAAGCACATCGAGCACGCCAGCGAGGTAGTTGAGGTTGGCCAAGAGGTCACCGTTGAGGTTCTCGAAGTTGACAACGACCGTGAGCGTGTATCGCTTTCGCTCAAGGCAACTCAGGAAGACCCATGGCAGCTATTTGCCCGTACTCACGCCATTGGCCAGTACATCCCGGGCAAGGTCACCAAGATCGTTCCATTCGGTGCGTTCGTTCGCGTTGCAGACGGCATCGAGGGTCTAGTTCACATCTCAGAGCTATCCTCCAAGCACGTTGAGCATGCTGACCAGGTTGTTTCTGTCAACGAAGACGTCTTCGTCAAGTTGATCGACATCGACCTAGAGCGTCGCCGCATTTCGCTATCGCTAAAGCAGGCTTTGGACGAGGTTGACCCAGATGGCAGCGACTTCAACCCAGTGCTTTACGGCATGAGCGCAGACTACGACGAGAACGGCAACTACCGTTACCCAGAGGGCTTCGACCCAGCCACCAGCGAATGGAAGGCCGGATTCGAGGAGGCTCGCACCAAGTGGGAGGCAGAATACGCCGAGGCTCACACTCGTTGGGGTACTCACAAGTCACAGGTCAAGGCGACTCGTGCGCAGCTTGCTGCCCTACCAGAGGCACCAGCGACCCCAGCTCAGGAGCCAACCGCTTCTGCAGGAACCGCAGCTACCGAGGGCACCTTGGCAGACGACGAGTCCCTAGCGGCATTGCGCGACAAGCTATCTGGCGACAAGTAAATTATCTAAAGCGAAGCGGGGGTGCGACAGCACCCCCGCTTTCGTTTATCCTTAGCCAGTGCTGATTGCGCTAACAGGTGGTATTGGATCCGGTAAGTCGACCGTGGCTCGACGCTGGGTCGAACTTGGCGCAACCGAAGTCGATGCAGACCTGCTAGCTCGTGAAGTTGTTGAACCGGGAAGCATCGGCCTAGAGCAAGTCGCAAAAGAATTTGGGCCATCGGTTTTAACCCAGTCCGGCACCTTGGATCGAGCTGCACTTGCCAAGATTGCCTTTGCTAACGATGCCAATCGAGTCAAGCTCGAAAGTATTCTTCACCCGCTGATCCAGGATCTCGCGCTACAAAAGGTATCCAAGCTAGAGGGCATCGTCGTCTACACAATCCCGTTGTTTGTGGAGAGTAAGTCGAAACTTCAGTTCGACAAGGTTGTCGCCATTAGTTGCGATGAAGAGGTTCGCGTAAGCAGGCTCATCGAACAGCGAGGTATGAACGAGGCTGAGGCAAAAAGCCGGATAGCTGCGCAAGCGACCGACAGCCAGCGCGAGGCAGTTGCCGACCTCGTGATTGATTCGAACTGTTCGCTTGAGGAACTAATCAAAAAGGCCGACGCAATCTACCTTGGCTTCAAGGAGCAGTTTTGACGCCAGAGGATGCCAGGCCCTTCCGCGCAGAAACTCCATATGAGCCCTCCGGTGATCAACCGCAAGCTATCAGGGAGATAACCGAGAGAATTACTGCGGGGGAGCGCGACGTTGTCCTGTTAGGTGCAACTGGTACTGGAAAATCGGCCACCACCGCATGGGTAATTGAGAAGCTACAGCGTCCAACACTGGTAATTGCTCACAACAAAACCTTGGCCGCCCAGCTAGCAAGCGAATTACGCATGATGTTCCCGGATAACGCAGTTGAGTACTTTGTCAGCTATTACGACTACTACCAGCCAGAAGCTTACGTACCTCAGACTGACACATTCATTGAGAAGGACTCAACCATCAACGAGGAGGTCGAGCGTCTTCGCTACTCAGCGACGATGTCTTTGCTATCGAGACGCGATGTCATCGTGGTGTCAACGGTTTCGTGCATCTACGGTCTTGGTGCTCCGAAAGAATACTTGGCCCAGTCGCTACCACTGCAGGTTGGGCAGCGCATTGATCGCGATGAACTGATTCGTAGCCTGGTTCAGATTCAGTACCAGAGAAATGACATCGAGTTCGTTCGTGGAAACTTCCGCGTCAAGGGTGACACCGTTGAGATCATCGCTGTCTACGATGAGGAGGCCACCCGCATCGAGTTCTTCGGTGACGAGATCGAAAAGATCTACCGAATACATCCTTTGACCGGTGAGATCTTGATGGAGCGCCAGTCGGTGGCAATCTACCCTGCTTCCTACTACGTGGCTCCTGTCGAACGCATGGCCCAGGCCATGGAAGCTATCGAGGAGGAACTAGAAGGTCGCTACCGCGAATTCGAGCAGCAGGGAAAGCTTCTAGAGGCTCAGCGCATCAAAATGCGCACCACCTTTGACCTCGAGATGATCCGCGAACTTGGCTTCTGCTCCGGTATTGAGAATTACTCGAGACAGATTGACCAGCGTGAACCGGGCGAACCACCAGCTTGCCTACTGGATTACTTCCCCGAGGACTTTCTAACCGTCATCGACGAGTCACACGTCACAGTCCCACAGATTGGCGCTATGTCATCCGGAGACGCCTCCAGAAAGCGCACCCTGGTTGAGCACGGCTTCCGCCTACCTTCGGCGCTAGACAACAGGCCGCTGCGGTTTGAGGAATTCCTGGAGCGAACCGGTCAGACTCTTTATCTATCTGCTACGCCTGGAAAGTATGAGCTTGCTAAAGCTGATGGGGTAGTGGAGCAGATCATTCGACCAACAGGTCTTGTTGATCCCCAGATTGTCGTGAAGCCTTCCAAAGGCCAGATTGATGACCTACTGGAGGAAATCAAGCTCCGCGCCGAACGCAATGAACGTGTCCTAGTGACAACCCTTACCAAACGTCTGGCCGAAGAGGTGACCGACTACTTCACCGAGATGGGCATAAAGGTACGCTACCTTCACTCCGACGTTGACACCCTGCGAAGAGTTGAGCTGCTTCGCGAACTCAGACAGGGCATCTTCGATGTCCTAGTCGGTATCAACCTCTTGCGAGAGGGTCTGGACCTTCCAGAGGTATCGCTGGTCGCAATCTTGGATGCCGATAAAGAGGGCTTCCTCAGATCTGCTACATCGCTGATTCAGACCATTGGTAGAGCAGCACGTAACATCAACGGTGAAGTCCACATGTATGCCGATCGAGTTACAGATTCGATGGCCAAGGCAATCGATGAGACCAACCGCAGGCGAGAGAAGCAGGTTGCCTACAACCTCGCCAACGGCATTGACCCAACACCACTTCGAAAGAAGATTGCGGACATCACGGACCAGCTAATGCGCGAAGAGGTAGACACCGCCCAGCTGATTGAAGAACTGAAAAAAGAACCAAAGCGTAAGTCCAGCGTTCCGATGCGAGGCCGCCCGAACATCGGTTCTGCCGGCAAGGATGCCCTGCTCTCCACCATTTTGGATCTCGATGCTCAGATGAAGGGTGCAGCAGCAGAGTTGCAGTTTGAACTTGCTGCCAGAATCCGCGATGAAATTTCCGAGCTGAAGCGCGAGCTCAGGCAAATCGAGTCAGCCGGACACGCCTAAACTTCTAGGGTGAGTATTCAAACCCCATCCGGCGCAAAGCTGTCCATCAAGGGCGCACGCGTCCACAACCTCAAGAACCTCAACCTAGAGATTCCAAGGGATGCGCTGATTGTTTTTACCGGACTTTCCGGTTCGGGTAAGTCCTCACTTGCCTTCGACACCATCTTTGCTGAGGGTCAACGACGCTATGTTGAGTCACTCAGTGCTTACGCCAGGCAGTTTCTAGGACAGGTTGACCGCCCAGATGTTGATTTCATTGAGGGACTGAGTCCTGCGGTTTCTATCGATCAAAAATCGACCAACAGAAACCCGCGCTCAACAGTTGGCACGATCACAGAGATTCACGACTACTTGAGATTGCTCTGGGCTCGAATTGGAGTCCCACACTGCCACATCTGCGGCGAGGTTATTTCAAAGCAAACCCCACAGGCAATTGTCGACCAGCTGCTTACCCTTCCAGAAGGCACCAGGTTCCAGCTGCTAGCACCGATCGTGCAGCAGAAAAAGGGCGAGTTCCAAGACCTTTTCGCATCATTGCAGTCCCAGGGTTATGCCAGAGCCGTGGTTGATGGCGAGACCGTTGTGCTATCAGAGGCTAAGCCTCTCAAGAAGAGCTTCAAGCATGACATCGCGGTTGTGGTGGACCGCCTAGCCATCAAGTCCGATGTCATTTCGCGTCTGACGGACTCGGTTGAGACTGCGCTGAAGCTCGCCGACGGTCGAGTGATTGTGGACTTTGTCGACGATGGCAAACTGCGCACCTTCTCAGAGCGACTGTCATGCCCAAATGAGCACGATATCGCACTTTCGGAGATTGAACCTCGAACCTTTAGCTTCAACGCCCCATTTGGATCCTGCCCGGCCTGCTCGGGTCTTGGTGTCAAGATGGCGGTTGACTCGCAGCTTGTGATTGGCGATGAGGGTGCCAGCATCAACGAGGGTGTGTTGCTGCCGTGGTCAACCCAAGGAAAGGGCCTTTACAGCTACTTCACAAGGCTTTTGGATGGTTTGACTCAAGATCTTGATTTCTCCCTCGACACTCCTTGGCAGGACCTTGCCGAAGAGGTTCAGGACGCGATTCTGAACGGCAATGACTTTGAGGTCCAGGTGAAATGGCGCTCAAAGTACGGCCGTGAAATGCGCTACACATCGGGTTTCGAGGGAGTGCTTCCATACGTCGAAAGACGCTACCTGGAAGCGGACTCCGACTGGGCACGCGGCAAGTGGTCCGAGTTCCTAAGAGAGATTCCGTGCCCGGAGTGTGATGGTTCACGACTTCGCCCTGAGGTATTGGCCGTGAAGGTCCATGAGAAGTCGATTCACGATGTTGCTGCCATGAGCCTAAGAAACGCTCACGGTTTCTTCGAGACCATTGAACTAACCGACCGTGAGGCCACTATCGCGGCTCAGGTACTCAGGGAGATTAGAGCCAGACTCGATTTCCTTTTGGCAGTTGGCCTGGACTACCTGTCTCTCGAGCGAGCTGCAGGATCCCTTTCAGGAGGCGAGGCTCAGCGAATTCGCTTGGCCACTCAAATTGGCGCCGGTCTTACCGGCGTCCTCTACGTGCTGGATGAGCCATCTATTGGCCTGCACCAAAGAGACAACCTGCGCCTAATTGAAACCCTGGTAAAGCTCAAGAACTTAGGAAACACCTTGATTGTGGTTGAGCACGATGAGGACACCATCCGAACCGCAGACTGGCTCGTGGACATAGGTCCCGGTGCTGGGCTAAACGGTGGGGAAGTTGTTCACTCTGGAAGCTACAAGGCGCTTTTGGAGAACAAGAAGTCGATCACCGGTGACTACCTAGCAGGTCGAATCAAGATTGAGACTCCAAAGAAACGCAGACCAATTGACCCGGCTCGCAAGATCAAGGTGGTTGGTGCTCGCGAGAACAATCTTCAAAATGTTGATGTTGAGTTCCCGCTGGGAGTAATGACCGCAATCACCGGAGTATCCGGTTCTGGTAAGTCGTCACTTGTAAATGACGTGCTCTACGAAGTGCTTGCCAACAAGCTAAATGGAGCCAAGGGGGTTGCTGGAAAGCACACCCGCATCGAAGGCCTTGAGCATCTCGACAAAGTAGTTCACGTTGACCAGGCTCCGATTGGCCGCACCCCTAGATCAAACCCTGCAACCTACACCGGTGTTTTCGACCACGTTCGCAAGCTGTTTGCAGATACCCAGGAGTCAAAGGTTCGCGGTTACCTGCAGGGACGCTTCTCCTTCAACGTCAAGGGTGGTCGCTGTGAGACCTGTGCGGGCGATGGAACCATTCGTATCGAGATGAACTTCCTACCGGATGTTTATGTGATGTGTGAAGACTGCAAGGGCGCACGCTACAACCGCGAGACCCTGCAGGTGAAGTACAAGGGGAAGTCAATCGGCGATGTGCTGAATATGCCAATCAGTGAGGCTGCTGAGTTCTTTGCACCGATTAACTCCATCGCTAGGTATCTAAATACTCTGGTGGATGTCGGTCTGGGTTATGTGACCTTGGGCCAGAGCGCAACCACGCTTTCCGGTGGTGAGGCTCAGCGCGTGAAGTTGGCAACTGAGCTGCAGCGCAGATCAACTGGTAAGACCATTTACGTGCTCGACGAGCCAACCACCGGTCTGCATTTCGAGGACGTCCGGAAGCTCTTGATTGTGCTTTCTGGCCTAGTCGAGAAGGGCAATACCGTCCTGGTTATCGAGCACAACCTCGATGTCATTAGATGCTCGGACTGGGTAATTGACCTAGGTCCCGAGGGTGGCTCAGGTGGAGGTTTGGTTATTGCTGAGGGGACTCCAGAGGCTGTAGCCAAGGTCAAAAAGAGTCACACCGGAAAGTACCTGGCGGAGATTCTGGGCTGAAGATGGCCAACGACCTAGCCTTTCGGCCATCTACCGGCGAGATACCAACTGAACCAGGTGTCTATCGCTTTGTTGATGAATCAGGTCGAGTTCTCTACGTCGGAAAAGCCAAGAACCTTAGGGCAAGGCTAAGTAATTACTTCGGGCCTTTGGCATCACTGCACGAACGCACCCAGCGCATGTTGCTGGCTGCTAGAGACGTGAAGTGGACCATTGTTCCAAGCGAGTATGAGGCTCTGCAGCTCGAATTTATGTGGATCAAGGAGTTCGATCCACCGTTCAACGTTCGCTTCAAAGATGACAAGAGCTATCCCTATCTGGCGATAACGGTTAGCGATTCGGTTCCAAGGGCATTTATTACCCGCAATCGAGAAATCAAAGGCGCAAGAGTTCTGGGTCCTTATACCCAGGCCTGGGCGATTCGCGAGACGTTAGACACCTTGCTCAAGGTTTACCCAGTTCGAAGCTGCACCGCTGGAATCTTCCAGCGAGCCAAGCAGCAGAATCGGCCGTGTCTACTTGCCGATATCGGTAAGTGCTCAGCACCCTGTGTTGACCGCATCAGTCAACCCGATCACAAAGCCCTTGCCAAAAGACTCGGAGACTTTCTGGCAAGTGGAGATGAGAGCTACATAAAAGAGCTCAGCTCGCGCATGAAAAAGGCCTCCGAAGATCAAAACTATGAGCTTGCGGCACAGCTTAGAGACGATGTCTTCGCCCTAGAAAAGGTTCTCGAGAAAAGCACTTTGGTCTTTGATGACAGAACCGATGCAGATCTAATAAGCATCGCTAGGGACGAACTGAGTGCTGCGGTTTCGGTTTTCTTTATTCGTGGCGGTCGCATCCGAGGTAATCGCTCCATGGTGGTCGACCTTGAGCTCGACCGAAGTAATTCCGAGCTCATGGAATACGTAATACAGGAGCTTTACACCCCATCGACGTCCAGTCAGCACCTGGAAGTTCCAAAACAGCTATTGGTCAGCACCAAACCAAACGACGCTAAAGAGTTGGAGCAGTGGCTCGGCGAACTTCGCGGTTCAAAGGTCGAGGTGCTAAATCCGACCAGGGGAGATAAGGCGAAGCTGCTTGAGACTGCTGGCACCAATGCCTCCCACGCCCTAAAGAGTTACAAACTCAAGCGCTCAGCCGATTTCACAGCCAGAGCAGACGCACTCTCCGGAATCCAACGCAGCCTCAGGATGAAAAACGCTCCGCTACGCATCGAGTGCTACGACATCTCTCACCTTGGAGGCACCGGGACCGTTGGCTCAATGGTTGTTTTCGAGGATGGCCTTCCGAAGAAAGACCAGTACCGTCGCTTTAACCTTGAAACCGCAGACGATACCGAGTCAATTTACCAGGTCTTGATGCGCAGGTTGAAGTATCTTGCACAGGACGATCAGGGGGAGAAGTTCAGCTACCGACCATCTCTGATGCTTATCGACGGCGGCCTTCCGCAGCGAAATGCCGCCATTAGGGCGATTCAAGACTCAGGTGTCGAAGGCATCACCATCGCAACTTTGGCAAAGCGTCTAGAGGAGATCTACACAGACGGGGACGACTTCCCGCTGATTCTCCCTAGAACCAGCGAAGAGCTCTTTTTGCTGCAGCGCATCCGCGATGAGGCTCACCGCTTTGCAATCACAGCGCAGCGAGCATCCAGGTCAAAAACTATCTCCAGTCAACTGCTCGAAATCGATGGTTTAGGGGAGCGCAGAGCAAGATTGCTGCTTCGCAAATTTGGGTCATTGAAGCGAATCAAATTGGCTAGCGCTGAGGAGATCTCTCAGCTGCCGGGATTTGGTCCAAAAATTGCAGAAATTGTCCTAAAAGCACTCAGCGATTCTTGAATTGTTATCTTGCGCGACACGCCGAAGCACTAACCTTGGGTAGCGCATAAAACAAGGGGTGACATGGATACGACACGCAAGCCGGAGCTGCTGATCGTAACCGGCATGTCGGGCGCAGGTCGATCCACCGTTGGTAACGCTTTGGAAGATCAGGGTTGGTATGTCATCGACAACCTTCCACCGCAGTTACTAGGTCCGATTTCCGACCTCTTTTCACTCAGCAAGGCCAATCTCCCGCGTATTGCGGTAATCATCGATGTTCGCGGAGGAGAGTTCTTTAATGAGCTAATCGGCAACATCGAACAGTTGCGCACGAGGGATGTCAATGTTCAGTTGCTTTTCCTAGAAGCCAACGATGGCGCACTCGTCAAGCGCTTTGAAGCGGTCCGCAGACCCCACCCGCTCCAGGGCGAGGGAACCATCGTCGACGGCATTGCCGCCGAGCGCCAGGAGCTACTGGCACTTCGCGAGATGGCTGACATTGTTTTTGACACGACTGAACTGAATGTTCACCAGCTGACAAACCGCGTAGCCGAAGCCTTTGCCACCAACGCGAGAGGCCTAAAGGTCAATGTGATGAGCTTTGGGTTCAAATATGGCATTCCAACCGATGCTGATTTGGTCGCGGATGCCAGATTCATTCCAAACCCGCACTGGCAAGACGAGCTTCGCGCCATGACCGGAAACGATGCACCGGTGTCCGAATACGTTTTGGCACAGCCTGGGGTCCAGGATTTCATAACCAACTATGCGGCTGTGCTGAGAACAACCTTGGCCGGCTACAGAACCGAGAACAAGCGCTTTGCAACCATCGCAATTGGATGCACCGGCGGCAAGCACCGCTCTGTAGCAATTGCAAACCGAATTGCCGAAATCCTTGCGGATGAGGCCGATGTAAGAATCTCGGTCAAGCACCGAGACTTGGGTAGAGAGTAAGAAATGGCACTAACGCAAGAGATCAAAGAAGAACTTGCCCGCACTCCGCTTGGTAAGGGTCTCGAGCGAGCGGCCGAGCTGGCTACCATTCTGCGATTCTGCGGTGGTCTGCATTTAATCTCCGGTCGCATAGCGATTGAGGTAGAGCTAGACAGTGCGGCGCTGGCTCGACGCATGTCCAGAGCAATCCTGGAACTCTATGGCATTCACTCCGAACTATCGGTGGTTTCAGCTGGAGGATTGCGCAAGCACAGCGGTTACCAGATTCGCGTCCTGAAAGACGGTGAGCTTTTGGCCCGCCAAACTGGCCTGATCGACAACCGAGGCCGACCTGTCCGCGGCCTACCAGCTACTTTGGTGAGTTCGACCATGGATGAAGCTCGTGCAATTATGCGCGGAGCATTCTTGGCTCACGGCACGCTGACCGATCCGGGCAGAAGCACATCGCTGGAGATCACCGCCCCTGGAAATGAATCGGCAATGGCGCTAGTCGGCGTTGCAAGACGCCTCGGCGTCAGCGCAAAGGCACGTGAGGTAAGAAACGTTTACCGCGTGGTGATTCGTGATGGCGAGGGAATTACCGAAGTTCTGAAGCAAATGGGATGCACCGACCAGGTTGTGAAGTGGGAAGAGCTTCGAAACCGACGCGAGGTCAGGGGAGCGGCTAACCGTCTAGCTAACTTCGACGATGCGAATCTTCGCCGCAGCGCGCAGGCAGCCGTTGCCGCTGGCGCTCGCGTTCAGCGTGCCCTTGAGATCTTGGGGCCAGATGCGCCGCAGCACCTCAAATACGCAGGGGAGCTTCGTCTGCAACACCGCGATGCATCGCTTGATGAACTTGGTCGTTTGGCAGACCCGCCGATGACCAAAGATGCGATTGCCGGAAGGATTCGTCGCCTATTGGCTACCGCCGATAGAAAGGCTCAGGATTTGGGAATTCCAGATACCGAGAGCGCGATTACAGATTTATTGGATGAAAACTAAGGAGCACCAAATGACCTACACCCTTCCAGAGCTCAGCTACGACTACGCAAGCCTCGAGCCTCACATTTCGGCCCGCATCATGGAGTTGCACCACTCCAAGCACCACGCAGCCTACGTCGCAGGCGCAAACGCCGCGCTAGATGCGATGGCTGAGGCGCGCTCATCCAATAACTTCGCAAACCTTCCAAAGCTTGAGAAGGATCTGGCCTTCAACCTAGGTGGTCACATCAACCACAGCGTGTTCTGGAAGAACCTAACCCCAAACGGTGGCGATGCCGAAGGCGAGCTACTGGCTGCAATTAGCGAGTACTTCGGTTCTTACGACGCTTTCAAGGCTCACTTCACCGCAGCGGCGATGACCATTCAGGGCTCGGGCTGGGCATACCTAGCTTGGGACTCAATTGGCAACCGCATGATCATTGGACAGCTATACGACCAGCAGGGAAACCTAGCAATTGGAACCCTGCCGCTATTGATGCTGGATATGTGGGAGCACGCTTTCTACCTGGACTACCAGAACGTAAAAGCAAACTACGTAAAGGCCTTCTGGAACATCATCAACTGGCAGGATGTTGCGGCAAGGTTTGCGTCCGTTAAGGTGAACAGCCGCTCTCTCCTGCTAGGCTGACTCAGTCCGCTCAATGAAGCGTAGGGCGCAAGAACATCCCTTTTTTTAGACTGGAGTATCCCCGTGACTCGCATTGGTATTAACGGTTTTGGACGTATCGGACGTAACTACCTCCGTGCCGCCTTGGCCCAGAACTCAAACCTAGAGATCGTTGCTGTAAACGACCTATCAGACCCTAAGGGCCTGGCTCACCTTCTAAAGTACGACTCGGTTACCGGTCGTCTAGACGCCGCCGTTTCGGTCGAGGGCGACTCGATTGTTGTCAACGGCAAGTCCATCAAGGTACTAGCTGAGCGTGACCCTGCGAACTTGGGTTGGGGCAACCTAGGCGTTGACATCGTCATCGAGTCAACCGGTCGCTTCACCAACGCGAATGACGCCCGCAAGCACCTAGATGCGGGTGCCAAGAAGGTAATCATTTCTGCGCCAGCAACCGGCGAAGACGCTACTTTCGTTATCGGTGTAAATGAGCACCTATACGACCCAGCCAACCACCACATCATCTCTAACGCGTCTTGCACCACCAACTGCCTAGCTCCGCTAGCAAAGGTGTTCAATGACAAGTGGGGCATCAAGAACGGCCTAATGACTACCGTTCACGCCTATACCGCAGACCAGAACCTTCAGGACGGACCTCACGAGGACCTTCGTCGTGCACGTGCGGCTGCGATCAACATCGTTCCTTCCACCACCGGTGCTGCAAAGGCAATCGGTCTAGTTCTTCCAGAACTAAAGGGCAAGCTAGATGGCTTTGCACTACGCGTTCCAGTTCCTACCGGTTCGATCACCGACCTGACCATTGTTTCTGAGAAGCCGGTTACCGTCGAAGAGATCAAGGCGGCCTACAAGGCGGCTGCCGAGGGTCCACTAAAGGGCATCTTGCTTTACACCGAGGACCCAATCGTTTCCTCTGACATCGTTACCGACCCACACTCCTCGATCTTCGATGCGGGCCTGGTTCGTGTTATCGACAACACCGTGAAGCTTTCCAGCTGGTATGACAACGAGTGGGGTTACTCCAACCGCCTAGTTGAGCTAACCGAGCTGGTTGCCTCAAAGCTCTAATGCTGCGCAGTCTAGATAACGCCGGGAATCTTGCCGGTAAGCGTGTAATTCTCCGCTGTGATCTAAACGTCCCGCTGAAGGACGGCGTTATTACTGACGATGGTCGTATTCGCGCCTCCGTGCCAACAATCAAGCGATTGATCGCGGCCGGAGCACGAATTGCCATCTGCTCCCACCTTGGACGCCCAGAGGGTGCACCGGACGCTGAATACTCCCTGGCTCCGGTAGCGACTCGACTAGAAGAACTGCTTGGTCAACCGGTGGTATTCGCTCAGGACACCGTCGGAGCGCAAGCTGTGGCGGCTATGAAGATTCTGCAAGACGGCGGAGTTTGCCTCCTTGAGAATCTAAGGTTCAACCCTGGTGAGGCATCAAAGGACGCAGCAGAGCGCAATTCCTTCGCTAGAGCGCTTGCCGTACTGGGAGACATTCTGGTTTCCGATGGTTTTGGCGTTGTTCACCGCAAGCAGGCGAGTGTCTACGAGCTAGCTGAGCTTCTGCCAAGCTACGCAGGTGACCTAATTGCTAATGAGCTAGAGGTGCTAAAGCAGCTAACCGAGTCGCCAAAGCGTCCATACACCGTGGTTCTTGGTGGATCAAAGGTTTCCGACAAGCTTGGAGTTCTGGGACACCTGCTACCAAAGGTTGATCGCTTAGTAATCGGTGGCGGAATGGTGTTTACAGTCTTGGCTGCCCTTGGTCACAAGGTAGGCAAGAGCCTTCTGGAAGCTGATCAGATCGAAACCGTGAAGACTTTCCTTAGCCAAGCCAAAGAGCTAGGCGTGGAGGTTGTTCTTCCAACCGACATCGTGGTTGCCGCAAGTTTTTCACCAGACGCTCCGTTTGAGACTGTCTCGGCGGATGCTATTGAAGGCTCAAGTTTTGGTGCAAACGGATTAGGTCTAGACATTGGACCGGAGTCCGCAAAGGCATTTGCTCAGGCTGTGAGCTCATCGGCTACCGTGTTTTGGAATGGCCCGATGGGTGTGTTTGAATTTGCGAACTTCGCACACGGAACCAAGGCAGTTGCTCAAGCACTGACCGAGGTTGAGGGTCTTGCGGTGGTTGGCGGGGGAGACTCAGCTGCAGCTGTAAGGGCGCTCGGGTTCGACGAGTCGGCATTTGGACACATTTCAACCGGTGGTGGAGCATCGCTTGAGTATCTTGAAGGAAAAGTTTTGCCTGGACTGGAGGTCCTAAATGACTAACCGCATACCGCTGATTGCCGGCAACTGGAAGATGAACCTGGATCACATGCAGGCGATCGCTCTAATCCAGAAGCTGTGCTGGACTCTAAACGATGCTGACCACGACTACCGTGCGGTTGAGGTTGCAGTGTTCCCACCTTTCACTGACCTCAGAAGCGCACAGACGCTGATCGACGCTGAAAAGTTTGAGATCGCACTCGGTGCTCAAGATATCTCACGTCACGACTCCGGTGCCTTTACCGGAGAAGTATCCGGTGCGTTTTTGGCAAAGCTTGCTTGCAAGTTCGTGCTCATCGGTCACAGTGAGCGTCGCCAGTACCACAGCGAGAACAATGAGGTCGTTCAGGCCAAGGTTGCGGCTGCCTGGAAGCACGGCCTAGTCCCAATCATCTGCGTCGGCGAGACTCTAGAAGAACTTGAGACTCAGGGACAAAGTGCAGTTCCGGTGGCACAGACAATTGCTGCGCTATCTGGACACGAAACATTTGGTGAGTTTGTGATTGCTTACGAACCAGTCTGGGCGATTGGCACCGGCAAGGTAGCAACCCCTCAGGAGGCCGAAGATGTTTCCAAGGCTATCCGTAAGGCGATCACCGAGCACTTCGGAGCAGAAAGTGGCCAGAGCCGCATTCTTTACGGTGGTTCGGTAAAGGCCAACAACGTGGCTGGTTTCCTTGCATCTGGCGAGGTAGACGGTGTTCTAGTTGGCGGTGCTAGCTTGGATGCAGAAGAATTTGCAGGCATTTCGCGCTTTCAGAAGCACATAGTTCTATAATTTGACAGGCGTTTTATACGCAAACCTAAGGAAACCTCATGGCTGTTCTACAAACCGCACTATTGGTGTTGCTGGCAATCACCAGCGTGCTACTAATCTTGCTTATTCTGCTTCACAAGGGTCGTGGCGGCGGTGTTGCAGACATGTTCGGTGGCGGAATGTCATCAACTATGAGCTCCTCAGGTGTTGCCGAGCGCAACCTCAACCGAATCACTATCGTGCTTGGTCTAATCTGGCTTGTAGTAATCATCGTGCTAGGCCTATTCACCAGATTTGAGTGGGTATAAATTGACCAATTCAGCATCCATTAGAGGTGCTCGCGTTGGTGCTGGCCCAATGGGCGAGCAGGACCGTGGCCACAAGGTCGAGCGAATTGCTAGAGACTTCTTTTGCTCCAACAATCACCACGCCAGCCAGTTCTTCGCGGCAACTGTAAACCCTGAAGACGTTCCTAGTGAGATCGACTGCCCTCACTGTGGCCTGCCAGCTGGCATGGACAAGGCAAACCCACCACAGGTTGCAAAGATTGAGCCTTACAAGACTCACCTGGCCTATGTGAAAGAGCGTCGCACCGACGAAGAGGCTGCCGAGATTCTTGATGAAGCGCTACAAGCAATTCGTGAGCGTCGTGAGCGTGCAGCCGCGGCTGCTAAAGCTCGCGGCTAATTTCCTCGTCTACATACCAACGAGTAAGTTCTAATCCCTTGACCTTTGCTGCTGGCAAATCACAAGCTTGGTTCTGAATCGCACACTGAGCTGCTTCTACTTTGGCGCTTCCCGATGCCAAGAAAATGACCGCCCTGGAGCGATTGAGCGCTTGGTAGCTAAAAGATAAGCGTTCCGCAGGAGGCTTAGGCGATAGCTTCTCCGCAATGATCCAGCTCTGTGCCTGATGGTGACCAGGAAACAGCGAAGCAACGTGCCCATCAGGCCCCATTCCCAAAATCACAACATCAAAGACTGGTGCCGAGTCACCAAGAGGTCCAAATAGCGATTCAATGTGCAAGTTGAACTCTCTGGCCGCTTCTTCCAGCGACGTATCCGCTGCGGGGAAACGGTTTAACTTTGCTGCAGAGAGATCCGGCCAGGCAACAATGCCCTGGTGCTCATTTCGATCAGGGTGTTCCAGATCAACAAAGCGCTCATCGCCAAAGAAGCTTTCAACATTCGAGAGATCCAGCCCTAGTGTCTTGAAATCACCAAGAATCTTTATGCCTAGAGTGCCACCGGTTAGAACAAGTCTCGCCTTGCCGCGCAATGCGATTGCCTGCTCCAGCAACAAAGCGATGTCACTAGCAGCTTGAGCCGTGAGGGCTGCCTCGGAGGAAAACTCCTTGACCTCGATCATCGACCGTAGCCTTTGGTAAGGACCTCACCAAAGACTTCGTCCTCGCCGAGGAACCTCATGTCCTCAACTAGGCAGTCTTGGTTAGATCGACGAGGGAGTAGGACAGATGAGTTCGGAGCACCGGTCTGCTCAATCTCGGCAACCTCGCCGTGACGGATAATCTCTAGCTCGCCATCGGTGAAGTGAATTCTGACACCGGCGATTCCTTCAACATTCACACCGTCAAGTCTGTGCTCGATCTTTACTATTACGCCTAAACGCAGCTCCAGCCAGTTTGCCAGAAGTGCCGCACTTGGAGAAAGATCGGAACCAATGACTTCGATAGCGCTCACCTTGCGATTTAGGTGCTGATCAAAAAGCGCTGCGATCTGTGCTCTCCAAAGGGTAATTCGAGTCCAGGCCATATCACCATCACCCGGGCGATAGTGCTTGGCAAATTCCGCCAAAAATGCGGGTGCATCGGCCTGCTCGGCCGAATCTACGATGCGACGAGTTGCAATCTTTCCGATTGCGCTCTGGGATGGGTTTGGATCACATGAGGATGGCCACCAGGCCACGACAGGCGCATCCGGGAGGAGAAGTCCCATAACCAGTGATTCAGGGTTGCTGGCGGCCGCGCCATGAGCCTTGAGAATAACCACCTCCGAAGCACCAGCGTCACCGCCAACTCGAATCTCGGCGTCCAGGTATGAGGCGGCACCCTGAGGTTCATCGTCATCGGCTAACAAAATGATTCTCGAGGGGTGAAGTCGGCTTGCGCTATTGGCAGCCTTTACCGCCTCTTCGATGTGAGCAAAATCTGTTTCAATCAGCAGCGTCAGTACTCGACCAAGCGCAACGACACCACCGGATTCTCTAAGCTCCTGAAGCTTTTTTCCAATTTTGCTCGAGGTTGTGTTTGGCATGTCAACGATCATGGACGCCTCCAGCTTCTGCCATCGCGCTCAAGCATTTCGTCGGAAGAACTTGGTCCCCAGCTACCCGGTGCATACTGCTCGGGCTGCCCAGACGCCTCCCAGTGAGACACAATAGGGTCCAGAATCTCCCAACTCAATTCCACCTCGCGCTGGCGAGGGAAAAGTGGTGGTTCACCCAGCAAGACATCCAAAATCAAACGCTCGTAAGCCTCAGGGGAGTCCTCGGTAAAGGCGTGACCGTAGCCAAAGTCCATGGTGACGTCTCGAACCTGCATCGCAGGACCTGGAACCTTCGAACCAAATCTCATGGTCACACCCTCATCGGGTTGAACCCTGATTACTAGGGCGTTCTCACCAAGCAGCGACATTTGGTTTTGTGCAAAAAGCTGCTGACCGGCGCGCTTGAAGACGATAGCGATTTCAGTCACTCGTCTTCCTAGTCGCTTGCCGGCACGCAGGTAGAACGGAGCTCCTTGCCAACGAGCATTGTTGATGTCAAGTCGCATGGCGGCATAGGTCTCGGTCACAGAATCCGGGTTGATACCCTCTTCACCTAGGAAACCAAGAACCTCGCTGCCACCTTGCCAGCCACCGGCATACTGCCCACGTGCGGTGTGCTGAGAGAGATCCGCAGGAATATCAACCTCTGCCAGCACCTGCTCTTTTGCGGCGCGAAGATCCGCGGCGTCGAAAGTCTCAGGACGCTCCATGGCGGTTAGCGCCAAAAGCTGCAGCAGGTGGTTTTGTATTACGTCTCTAGCGGCGCCGATACCGTCGAAATAACCTGCTCGACCGCCGATGCCGATGTCCTCGGCCATGGTGATTTGAACATGGTCGATGTATTTGGAGTTCCAAAGTGGCTCAAACATCTGGTTTGCAAACCGAAGTGCCAAGATGTTTTGAACGGTCTCTTTGCCTAGGTAGTGGTCAATTCGGAACACCGAGTCCTCAGGAAAGACTCGTTCTACAACGCTGTTTAGCTCTTTGGCGGTTTCCAGGTTTGAACCAAATGGCTTCTCAATAACAACTCTACGGAACTGACCGGTGGCAGCTTGCGTGAGTCCGGCTGCCTCTAGTTGGTTAACAACCAAAGGGAAATCGCGCGGTGGAATTGAAAGATAGAAAGCGTGATTTCCGGCGGTGCCGCGTTCGCGGTCAAGCTCATCAACGGTCTCGCGCAGTTTCTTGAATGCTTCCGGGTCATCGTGACGGCCGGCGACAAAACGAATTCCCTTGCTTAGCTGCTGCCAAACATCCTCGGACCAAGTAGTTCTGGCGTTTGCCTTTACTGCCTCGTAAACAATTTGCTCAAAGTCTTCTTCGCTCCAGTCGCGACGCGCAAAACCAACCAGCGAGAAGGCTGGCGGCAATAGCCCGCGGTTCGCCAAGTCATAGATGGCAGGAAGTAGTTTCTTGCGCGAAAGATCGCCGGTCACGCCAAACATAATCAAGCCGGATGGTCCGGCTATCTTGTGCATGCGGCGATCAAATGGGTCGCGGAGTGGGTTTTGGGTCACGAAGCAATTACCTTCTTCAGCCGCACGAGATCGCCAAGTGGATTACTAACGCGAAGGGTCAATACCGGTAAGCCGTTGTCTTTCAGGACGTTTGCATCTCCAGCAGCCTGGGCCTGAATCAGACTTCCGAAGCTAAATGGGCGACCTTCGATAGCTAGATCGCTTGCGAAGTCAGAAGTTAGCTGCAGGAATACGCCTTGCTTTGGGCCACCCTTGTGATACTGACCGGTGGAGTGCAAAAACCTAGGGCCCCAACCAAATGTGACTGGACGACCAGATCGCTTAGCAAGTGCATCCCTGAGGGTTTCGAGCTGCGGGTATGCCATGCGGTTCAAATAGGCGTGCACCGAGATGTAGCTCGCATCTCCAACAAGGCTCAAAAGCTGCTCAACCGCAGAATCCAAAGTGGATCCCGATAGCTCAAAACCGTAGCCCTTGACAGCGATGCCGCCGTCAACAAAGTCGACCTGAGTAGAAGATGCGGGGGAGTCCAGCAGAGCCCTGGCTGCAATCTTTGCACTTTCGACGTTTGGCTGGTCAAAAGGATTGATTCCCTGCAGGTAACCTGCGATTACGGTCGAATACTCCCAGAGTAAGAACAGCTCGCCAAGGCTGCCATTGAATACCGCATCCGTGTTGCCGGTAACTTCAGTTCCAAAGCGAATCAGCAAGGTGTCGTCTGGCAGGTCTGAGATCTCTGGGGCGTTGGCAGTAACGACAACCGGAAGGATGCCCTTATCTTCCTTGCCGGAGGATTCTGCGACCAACTGTTCTACCCAGTCGCCAAAGCCATTTAGCCCATCGCACTCAATCAAGAATTTGTCCTTGAGGCCAGAACCATTCACTGAGCGTCCAAGCATCGCTCCAAGCCATAGCCCAGGGTTTTCGTTCGAATCAGAACCCAGCAGGGCCGCTGCTGAAACTGCTGAGCTCAATAGCTCTGTGACGTCTACTCCCGCGAGCCCAGAAGGCACAAGACCAAAAGCCGTCAGCGCACTGTAGCGACCGCCAACATTTGGGTCAGCGTTGAATACCCGATAACCAGCAGCGCGACTTGCCACATCTAGCGGAGAGCCCGGATCGGTAACAATCACAATCCGCTCGGTAGGGTCTATCCCGGATGCTTTGAATGCGGACTTAAAAGCCCGCTTCTGCGAGTCGGTCTCGACGGTGGATCCGGACTTTGAAGAGACCACAACTGCAGTTCTTTCAAGGTGGATTAGAGCTGAAGCCACCTGATCAGGAGCTGTTGCATCCAGCACCACAAGATCAACGTTCGCGTTCTTGGTGATTACCTCAGGGGCTAGTGAAGATCCACCCATGCCGCAAAGCACAAAGCGGTTTACACCCTTGGCTGCAAACTCATCGCGCACAGCGAAAATCTCAGGGAGCAAAACCTGCGAGTCATGGGCACTTGTAATCCACCCCAAGCGAATTGATGCCTCCGGCTGAGCAGCCGCACCCCAGAGCGAATCGTCTTTCGAAGCAATACGCGATGCGACCGATGCGGAAATGAGTTTTTGGACCTCTACCCCAAGAGCAGCTTGATTGCCGGCAGAGAGGGTTAGCTTCACTTAGCGGCCTCCAAGGCCTGCGCCACTGACTCCACGAGCTCGTTCCAGGAGACGATGAACTTGTCAACGCCCTCTTCTTCCAACAAGTTGGTGACATCAACGATATCCACACCTGCATTCGCCAATTCAGCCATGAACTCATGTGCTGCAGGGATTAGGGAAGTGATCGAATCCTGCGGAATAACACCGTGGTCGAAAGTCGCCATCATGGTCTTTTCCGGCATGGTGTTGACCAGGTTCTTGGCGATCAGCTCTGTGACATACAGAGTGTCTGGAAGCGCTGGGTCTTTGACTCCGGTGGATGCCATCAGTGGACGCTGGTAGCGAGCTCCGCCGGCTTCCAATGCTTTCCACTCATCACTTGCGGTGCGCTCCAGGAAGGCTGCGTAAGCCAGGCGAGCATTAGCCAATGCTGCCTTGCTCTTGAGTTCAGGCTTTCCTAGAGCGACCAAGCGCTTGTCAACCTCGGTGTCAACACGTGATACGAAGAACGATGCAACCGAGTGAATCTTGCTTAGGTCCTTGCCGTTGTTTTGAGCCTGGCGAAGCCCCTCGAAGTAAGCGTCCATAACCTCGTGGTAGCGCTCCACCGAGAAGATCAAGGTGACATTGACGCTGATTCCAGCAGCAGTAACAGCTGTGATGGCAGGCAATCCAGCCTTGGTCGCAGGAATCTTGATCATCACGTTCTCGCGATTTACCAGCTTGTAGAGATCAAGTGCCTGAGCAATGGTTCCCTCGGTGTCAAAAGCAAGTCCCGGTTCAACCTCGATTGAGACTCTGCCGTCAACGCCATTTGAGCTGTCGTAGATGCCGCGGAAGATATCGCAGGCTGCTGCCACGTCTGTGGAAGTGATGTTCACAATTGCCTGCAGGGCATCGTGACCAAGTGCTGCTTCCTCGGCCAGAGCCTTCGAGTAGAAAGGGTCCTTCAGTGCAGCGGCAAAAATGCTCGGGTTAGTGGTTACACCGCGAACGCTGTAGTTATCGATTAGGTGCTTGAGGTTTCCAGATTCGATGCGCTCACGGGATAGGTCATCCAGCCAGATTGAAACTCCGTTGGCGGTTGCATTTGCAAGTGGGTTGGTCATCTTGGCTCCTAGCGGGCTTTCTTTGCAGCAGCAACTACTGCCTCGGTGGTGATTCCAAATTCGCGGTAGAGGGTTGCGTAGTCCGCAGATGCTCCATAGTGGTCGATGCCGATGCTTGCGCCCTGGTCGCCGACGTACTTTCTCCAGCCCATGGTCAATCCAGCCTCGATTGAGACGCGAGCCTTTACCGAGCTTGGTAGCACGCTCTCGCGATACTTGTCCGACTGTTCTTCGAACCATTCCAAACAAGGTGCGGAGACAACTCGAGCAGAGATGCCCTGAGCCTCTAGCTCGGTGCGAGCCGCAACGGCAAACTGCACCTCACTGCCGGTGGCGATCAGAATCACATCTGGCTTGCCATTCGAAGCTTCTTGAAGGATGTAGGCACCCTTAGCAACCTGATGGGCACCGGAGCTCGCATCGCGCTGGAAGACGGGAAGGTTCTGACGGGTGAGGACTATTCCGGCAGGGGCGTTCTTACGCTTCAGGATCTCCAGCCATGCATATGAAGTTTCGTTGGCATCAGCCGGGCGAACTACAGCAAGGTTTGGAATTGCGCGCAGTGCGGTTAGGTGCTCAATTGGCTGGTGGGTTGGGCCGTCTTCACCCAAGGCAACAGAGTCGTGAGTCCAAACGTAAGTTGCTGGCACACCCATGAGTGCTGCCAATCGAACCGCCGGGCGCATGTAGTCGGAGAACACCAAGAAGGTGCCGCCAAAGACCCTGGTGTGACCAGAGAGAGTGATTCCGTTCAGGATTGCCCCCATGGCGTGCTCGCGAACACCAAAGTGCAAAATGCGACCTGCCTTGGTAGGAGTCCAGTGCGCCACCTTCCACTTAGCAGGAACAAACGAGCCACCGCCCTCGATGGTGGTGTTGTTGGATTCTGCCAAGTCTGCAGAACCACCCCAGAGCTCAGGCATAACAGCTGCAATAGCGTTGATTACCTTGCCGCTTGCAGCTCGAGTGGCAATCTCGGTGCCAGCTTCAAACACTGGGAGTGCTGCCTCGAGGCCGGCAGGCAATTCAGCGGAAACTAGCCGCTCTAGTAGCGCTGCGTTCTCAGGGTTTTGGGTTTTCCAGCTGGAGAACTTCTTCTCCCATTCGCTTCTTGCGACCGCTGAGCGGGTGAACAAAGCGCGGGTGTGAGAGATAACTTCGTCCGATACCTCAAAGTTCTGAGCTGGATCAAAGCCAAGTGCCTGCTTCAAACCGGCAAGCTCCTCGCCGCCGAGTTTGGAACCGTGGATCTTGCCAGTGTTCTGCTTACTCGGGGAAGGCCAGCCGATGATGGTGCGAAGTGTGATCAAAGTTGGCTGATCAGTGTTGGCTTTCGCATCCTGAATCGCCTGGTACAAAGCTACGACATCTTCGTGGTAGTTGCCGTTCTTGCGCCAGTCAACCTCAAGGGTTTGCCAGCCGTAGGCACGGTAGCGAGCAGCAACATCCTCGGTGAACGAGATGTCGGTGTCATCTTCGATTGAGATCTGGTTTGCGTCATAAATCACTACTAGGTTGCCCAGCCCTAGGTGACCGGCAATAGATGCCGACTCAGCGGAAACGCCCTCTTGCACATCGCCATCGCCTGCGATGACATAGATGAAGTGATCAAATACCGACTCGCCAGCCTTGGCATTTGGGTCTAGAAGCTCGCGCTCAAAACGCGCGGACATTGCAAAGCCGGTTGCCGAGGCAAGTCCCTGTCCCAATGGGCCAGTGGTGATTTCGACTCCGGCGGTGTGACCAAACTCTGGGTGGCCAGGAGTCTTAGAGCCCCAGGTTCTCAGCGACTTGATGTCATCAAGCTCCAGGCCAAATCCGCCAAGGTAAAGCTGGTTGTAGATGGTTAGAGAGGAGTGGCCGGCAGAAAGGATAAAGCGGTCGCGACCGATCCAGCGGTCATCCTTTGGGTCGTGGCGCATGACCTTCTGAAACAAAAGGTATGCCGCTGGGGCAAGTGAAATGGCAGTGCCCGGGTGGCCATTGCCAACCTTCTCCACTGCGTCCGCAGCCAAAACTTTGGCGGTTTTTACCGCAAGGTCGTCAATCTCGTTCCATTCGAACATTTAATGAGCCCAATTCTTCAGATTTTTCAGGGGATTGCCGTGGCGACAGTGCCTACGCGAATGGGACAACTCTACAACGAATTGGGGTTTTGACCCGCCCCGATTAGACTATTTCCTGAAATGACTCCCGACACTAAAAGCCCTGCTAAATCGCGCTTTCTAGCCAAGCTGAAGGCGTACTTTGCCCTCACAAAGCCTCGGGTTATTGAGCTACTTCTAATTGCCACCGTTCCAGCGATGATTCTTGCCGGAAAGGGCATGCCGTCGATCTGGTTAATTCTCGCCACTTTATTCGGTGGTGCACTTTCCGCCGGCAGTGCCAATGCCTTCAACTGCTACATCGATGCCGACATCGACAAGCTGATGGGCAGAACCAAGAACCGCCCATTGGTTACCGGTGAGCTCACTCAGCGCGAAGCCCTGGTCTTTGCGTGGGTAATTGGTGTGCTTAGCGTGTTGTGGTTTGGTTTGTTGATCAACTGGCTCAGCGCCGCTTTGTCACTGGCTGCAATTTTGTTCTACGTCTTTGTCTACACCCTCGGCCTCAAGCGTCGCACTCCGCAAAACATCGTCTGGGGTGGGGCAGCAGGTGCAATGCCGGCACTAATCGGCTGGGCAGCTGTCACCAATGAAGTCTCCGCCGCAGCCTGGGTATTGTTCCTGATTGTCTTCCTCTGGACTCCGCCGCACTACTGGCCGCTGTCGATGAAGTATTTGGAGGACTACCGCGATGCGGGTGTCCCAATGCTTCCGGTGGTGGCGAAAAACGAGGTCGTCGGAAGACAAATCATTTTGTACGCCTGGGCCTACTTTGCATCCACCCTGCTATTGATTCCAGTTGCACCGATGGGATGGATTTACACGGTTGTGGCTGTGGTTACCGGTCTTTGGTTCAGCTTCGAGTCACACCGTTTATACAACGAGGCTAAGCGCGGGATTCCTAAGAATCCGATGAAACTTTTCCACCTTTCGATCACTCACTTAACGCTTTTGTTCTTGGCGGTTGCGATCGACCCGCTTTTGTTTATCGCTCTTTAATTTCCTCAAGTCGAGCTAGCGATTCATCGCGCTCGACAAAGTGATCAAGGATTGGCGCGGGGTAGCCATTTTGCAGCCCATCGATTAGCTTCCAAGGCTCATGCACCTCAGGCCCTGGGATGTGGCGCAGCTCCGGAATGTACTTGCGAACGTAATCGCCATTTGGATCGAACTTATATCCCTGCAGAGTTGGGTTGAATACTCGGTAGTAGGGGCTGGCATCGGTGCCGCAACCAGCTGTCCACTGCCAACCGTGAGAGTTTGAAGCTGGATCAAAATCGGTTAGCAACTCTTCAAACCAGCGAGCGCCGACCTGCCATTCGAGGTGTAGATCCTTTACCAGAAAGCTCGCAACAATCATGCGGGATCGATTGTGCATCCAACCCGTTGTCAAAAGCTGCCTCATTGCGGCATCAACTATTGGGTACCCAGTTTTTCCTTGCTTCCATGCCTCAAGTTGTTGATTGTTAATCTCCGAGTCGTAGCGCAACTTCTCAAACTTGGGTTCGTAGTAAGAGTCATAGGTGTGTGGGTTGTGGAATAGCACATCGGCATAGAACTCTCGCCAGGCTAGCTCTTTGCGGAATACCTCTTCACCAGGAGAATCACCTAACTCGGCCATCAGAGTTCGAGGGTGAATCTCGCCGTGTGCAAGTGCATGGCTTAGGTGAGAGGTTCCAGATAGATCGGTTCGGTTTCGATTCTCTGAGTAATCCCTCAGCGCACGCTTTTTGAACCTCTGCCAGGTTTCTAAAGCGAAACTCTCAGAAGCCTTTATCGGCATCTTGCAGTCAGGGGATAGGGTCGGTAGCTCTCCGCTCCCCGGCAACCATTCAACAACGCTGGTATCAACCTGGAAGGGACGCTGTCCTAGGTGCCCTAACCAGCGCTTATAAAACGGCGTGTAGACCTTCAGGGGAGTGAGATCGTCCTTTCTCACAGTTCCCGGCTCTACGGCATAGTTCGACCCGACCAACTGCAGCGGGATGCCATGGGCGTATAGCTGTTCTGCAACGGAGGATTGCTCCAACATCCCGTGAGTGTCAAAGCTACGGGTTGCATAAACCACTTTGGCTTGAAGCTCTTGCGAAAGCTCTAGCAGGTTCTTGCCTGCCTCGCCGCTGACTAGTTGTAACCCCTTTGGCAGAGATTGGGAGAGTGATGCGACCGAGGTGATTAGGGAGTTACGGCGAATAGGGGAGAGCTCGTCAAAACCGCTACCAAAGACATAGACAGCGGCTAGCTTCGCGTTATCGCTACTCGCGCGCTTGATTGCAGCAGACAGCGCCTCATTGTCTTGAACTCTGAGGTCCCTGCGAAACCAAAAGATTACGGTCATCTATTTATTTTGCGAGCCGATAGCAACTGGAAGGTGACCAGTGCACTCAGGCTTGCAGCTCCAAACATGTGAATTCCAACTAGAAGAGCTGGAACCCCCATGCGGGCCTGCAAAATTCCCACGACCGCCTGAAGTATGGAGAAAACCAAAGTCAGCAGCAGGATTCGAGTTGCGAGGTCGGCCCACAGCTTCCGACTAACCAGCCACTGGCTGAAAAACTGCAGGGTGATTAGTCCGAGCATCAGATAGCCAGGCCAGGAGTGATAGTGCTGCCAGATCTCGAGATCTAAGCCATTTCTTGGCGTATCAATGTCTCCGGCGTGAGGCCCGGCACCGGTAACAACGACACCGAACAAGATTGTGATTAGGCTCACGGCGGCAGTTGGCCAAGCGAGAAACTTATTCAGCGGTGCAATCTCACCGCTTGGCTTAGGAAGGGCTCGCCAGACCAAAATCGCTGCGATAGCAATAAGGCCGATAGAGATCACAAAGTGAATCCCAACAATCCAGGAGTTCAAGCCAGTTAGAACCGTGATTCCGCCAACAACCGCCTGAGCGATGATTCCTAGTCCGAGTAAGAAGGCCGGCGCTACTAAGCCACCGAGCTCTACAGCTCGAGCAGTGACAATAATGTTGAACGCAGTGAAGAGCATTACCGCTGCCGATATGGCAATCAGAGCTACCGTGAAGACATTCAGGGCAATCAATGCCTGAAGCAAGATACCGGCTGCAAGTCCAACAACTGCGGCAAAGAAGATAAAGGTTGGCAGTAGCAGCCTGTCCTTGGCAGCGTGCATTCGGAGCAGGGTGGCGTAGGTTAAAAGTGCAATCACCAAAAGCACAAAGGTCAAAAGGCGATTACCAAACTCGATGATTCCGTGAAAACCCATTTCCGCAGTGGTGACGAGCGAGTCCTCGGTGCACTTGGGCCAGGTCGGGCAACCAAGGCCAGAGGCAGTGAGGCGAACAGCCCCTCCGGTGACAACAATCAGCACCTGGGTCACAAGCGAAAACCAGACATAGAGGCGAACTCGTGCCGGGCTCACCAAAGTGTCGAACCAAAGGTTTTTCAGCAGCTGCAACATCACTCCGAGTTAGGTTTACCTAAGCGCTTCAAATCAAGAGCGAATGCTACTCTTTGAAAACGCCAAGACAATTCTCCCATCAACCTTTGATACGGGAATACCAATTGCCGAGGTGGGTTGAACTTGTTGAAACCAGGAGGAACATGTCCGAGAAAATCATCGACCGCCCAGAGCTTGATGAGCTGGGAAACTACGAGTTTGGTTGGTCAGACAGCGATAAGGCTGGCGAATCAGCTCGACGCGGTATCAACGAAGACGTAGTGACGGACATCTCCGGTAAAAAGAGTGAGCCGGACTGGATGCTGGAGCGTCGCCTGAAGGGCTACCAGTATTTCCTACAGAAGCCAATGCCGACCTGGGGTTCTGACCTCAGCGGAATCGATTTTGACAACATCAAGTACTTTGTTCGCTCGACCGAGAAGCAGGCCCAGAGCTGGGAAGACCTTCCGGAAGATATCCGCCAGACCTACGAACGCCTTGGAATTCCAGAGGCTGAGCGCCAGAGATTGGTGGCAGGTGTTGCGGCTCAGTACGAGTCCGAGGTGGTTTACCACCAGATTCGCGAGGACCTAGAGGCACAGGGCGTTATCTTCCTGGATACCGACACCGCTTTGAAGGAGCACCCTGAGATTTTCCAGGAGTACTTCGGAACCGTTATTCCAACCGGTGACAACAAGTTTGCTGCCCTAAACACTGCAGTTTGGTCCGGAGGTTCTTTCGTTTACGTTCCTAAGGGCGTAAAGGTTGAGATCCCACTCCAGGCCTACTTCCGAATCAACACCGAGAACATGGGTCAGTTCGAAAGAACCTTGATCATTGCGGATGAAGATTCCTACGTGCACTACATCGAGGGTTGCACAGCACCGATTTACCAGTCCGACTCACTGCACTCAGCGGTTGTGGAAATCATCGTGAAGAAGAACGCTCGCGTTCGCTACACGACCATTCAGAACTGGTCGAACAACGTTTACAACCTGGTTACCAAGCGTGCGATTGCGCACGAGGGCGCAACCATGGAGTGGATCGATGGCAACATCGGCTCGAAGGTAACCATGAAGTACCCATCGGTGATTCTGGCCGGTGAGCGTGCTCGCGGTGAGACGCTGTCGGTTGCATTTGCTGGCGAAGGTCAGCACCAGGATGCTGGTGCGAAGATGATTCACCTAGCTCCTTACACCACCAGCTCAATCGTCTCTAAGTCGATTGCCCGTGGTGGTGGCCGCACCTCTTACCGTGGCGAGATCCGCGTGAACCCAGGTGCTCACCACTCGGCTAACACGGTTCGCTGTGATGCACTGTTGGTAGACACCATTTCGCGCTCCGACACCTATCCGGCCAATGACATCCGCGAGGATGACGTCTCGATGGGTCACGAAGCAACCGTTACCGCTATTTCTGCAGAGCAGCTTTTCTACCTGCAGTCTCGCGGCATGGCAGAAGATGAGGCAATGGCGATGATCGTTCGAGGTTTTATCGAGCCAATCGCCAAGGAGCTTCCAATGGAGTACGCGCTGGAACTCAACAAGCTCATCGAAATGCAGATGGAAGGGGCTGTTGGTTAATGGCACAGCACGGTATTAAGGAACATTCACACGGTGCTGGCGTTCCAATTCAGACCAGAAACGAGCGTCCGCGCTCTACCTCCATCGAGGACTTTGCAGAGGTTTCAAAGCTGCAGGAGATCTGGCGCTACCTACCAATTGACAAGCTAAAGGGCCTAACCCAAAGCGTCATTGGCGAGCTAACCGAAGACTCGGTTGAGATCAAGCTTGCTGAGGGTGTAACTGCCAACTGGGTTGAGACCACCAAGGCCAAGGTTGGTTCAGCAGGACTTCCAGAAGACCGAATTGCAGCAATTGCCTGGACCAACGCGTCTAAGACTTTGGTGATTGATGTTCCCAAAGAACTTGAGCAGTCCCAGCCGAGCTTTGTGGTAATCAAGCCAAATAGCGACGCCGCAACCGCAGCTCACATTTTGATCAACGTCGGAACCCACGCCAAAACCACAATTGTTCTAGACCACACAGGTCTTGGAGTTTTGGGCGAGAACGTTGAGATTGTGCTTGGCGATGAGTCGACCTTGAACTTTGTAACCATTCAGGATTGGGATAAGGGCTCCACCCACGTTTCAACCCAGTTTGCAAAGCTTGGTCGCAACTCAAACCTTCGTCACACGGTTGTTTCCTTAGGTGGCGATCTAGTGCGCGTGACCCCAGCGGTTGAGCTATCTAGCCCGGGCGCTGAGATCAACATGTACGGCGTTTACCTGGCTGACAGCAGCAACTACTTCGAGCACCGCCCATACGTTGACCACATTGCGGAGAACTGCAAGTCAAACGTGGCTTACAAGGGCGCACTGCAGGGCGTTGGTGCTCACACCGTTTGGGTTGGCGATGTGCTAATTCGCGAGACCGCAGTCGGCACCGACAGCTACGAGCTAAATCGCAACCTATTGCTAACCGCTGGCGCAAGAGCAGACTCGGTTCCAAACCTTGAGATTGAAACCGGAAAGATCGAAGGTGCTGGTCACGCGAGTGCGTCTGGTCGTTTCGATGACGAGCAATTGTTCTACTTACAGGCCAGAGGTCTAAATGAGACCGAGGCCAAGAAGTTGGTAGTGCGAGGCTTTTTGTCCGAGATCATTCAAAAGATTGAGATCGACGAAATCGAACAGCGCTTGATTGGTGCAATCGAGCTTGAGCTAGAAAAGGTAGGGGTCTAAATGGCAATGAGAATTTGCGCCCTGGAAGACATCAAGCCCGGTAAGTCAATCCGCGTAAAGGTTGGCGATCTGGCAATTGCCGTCGTGAGAACTCCAAACGGTGACGTCAAGGCACTTGATGACAAGTGTTCACACGGCGAAATCTCGCTCTCTGAGGGCTTTGTAGACAACGAGACCATCGAGTGCTGGGCACACGGTGCAAAGTTTGACCTCAACACCGGTAAGCCACTTAGCTTGCCTGCCTATGAGCCGGTTGCAACCTACGAGGTTCTAATCGAAAACGGCGACATCTTTTTAGAAATCGAAGAGTAAGACTTAGTTAGGAAATCATGTCAAAGCTAGAAATCAAGAACCTCCACGTTTCGGTAAACACCGACCAGGGTCCAAAGCAGATCCTTAGGGGAGTGGACCTAACCATTTCCTCTGGTGAGACTCACGCCGTCATGGGCCCAAACGGCTCCGGCAAGTCAACCCTGGCCTACTCGGTTGCCGGTCACCCAAAGTATGAGATCACCGACGGTGAGATCCTGCTAGATGGCGCGAACGTGCTTGAGATGAGTGTCGACGAGCGTGCTCGTGCCGGACTGTTTTTGGCCATGCAGTACCCAGTTGAGGTTCCAGGCGTATCAGTCTCCAACTTCCTTCGCACCGCAAAGACCGCAATCAGCGGAGAGGCTCCTGCACTTCGCGAGTGGGTTGGTGACCTAAAGACCGCAATGAAGAACCTGCGCATGGACTCGGACTTCACCGAGCGCAATGTGAACGAGGGATTTTCCGGTGGCGAGAAGAAGCGTCACGAGATCTTGCAGCTGGAACTTCTAAAGCCAAGAATCGCAATCTTGGACGAGACCGACTCAGGCCTTGACGTCGACGCACTAAAGATTGTTTCTGAGGGTGTAAACCGCGCCAAGGCAAACACTGACCTTGGTGTGCTACTCATCACTCACTACACCCGTATCCTGCGCTACATCCAGCCAGACTTCGTTCACGTATTCGTGGCCGGCAAGGTTGCGGAGCAGGGTGGTCCGGAGCTAGCTGAGCGTCTAGAGGCAGAGGGTTACGACCGCTACCTAAAGGCCAGTGCATGAGCGAACCTAAAGAGCTCTCCGCTGAGCAGTACGACCGCGTCATCGAGGCGATGAAGAACATCATCGACCCTGAGATCGGTGTCAACATCGTTGATCTAGGTTTGGTTTACGGTCTGCAGGAGTCTGATGATGGCGCACTGCTAATCAACATGACCCTCACAAGCGCTGGTTGCCCTCTGACGGACGTTATCGAGGAGCAGACTGGTGATGCCCTAGACGGCGTGGTCGAAGCCTTCAGAATCAACTGGGTGTGGATGCCACCATGGGGTCCAGAAAAGATCACCGAGGACGGTCGCGAAATGATGCGGGCAATCGGCTTCTCAATCTAAAGAAAAACCCCTTGGATTTCTCCAAGGGGTTTTCTACTTCTTGTTTGGTTACTTCAAAAGCTTCCATGCCATCGGCACAAGCGCTGCTGCAGCTACTGCCTTGACTAGGTCACCAATCAAGAACGGGTAAACGCCACCGGCTAGTGCCTGGTCTAGGGTCAGACCCAGGGTGATCATCAGTCCGCTCACACCAAAGGCATAGATAACAACCGAACCCAATGCGAAAGAAAGCGCAAGCTTGAGTGGGTTCTTAGTCCAACCGCGGTTGGCAAGTGCACCGATTAGAACGGCTGCTGCTACGAATCCAATGAGGTAGCCAGCGGTTGGAAGCACACCGGAGAGGGTCTTTGCAGAAGCAAATACCGGAAGACCAGCTGCGCCCATCGCAAGGTAGGTAGCCATGGAGATTGCTCCGCGACCGGCACCAAGGGTGGCTGCAACCAGCAGCACAGCGAAGGTCTGCAGGGTCATTGGAACTGGGAACATTGGAATCTGAATCTGAGCTGCAAGGGCAGTCAGCACTGCACCGGATGCAATTAGAACGATGTCATTTACTCGAGACCTAGGGATCACGCGGTCGATGAGGTTTACGGCGGCAATGGTCATCAGATTTCCTTCTCTTGATTATTAGGAAAGTCTATTAGTTCTGGTCCTCAAAGGCTGCATCGTCGCTTGCCTGTGTTCGCTTTCTAACTCGCTTTTCGACTAAGCCCTGCTCCTCTAGTCGCACTCGCTTGTCGTTTCGATAAGCCCATAGGAATGCGCCAAACGCCATGATTCCAAACAGCAACCACTGCAGTGCATAGGAAAGGTGATTGCCCTCATCCAGCGAAGGTTTTGGCTGCGGAATTGGTGCTTCGGAAGCTTGTGGAGTCTCACTTGCGAGCCGGCCGTAGAAGCGGGTTTCGAGATCGAGTTCCGGGTGAAGGGCTGAATACTCATTTAGGTCGATGGTGTCCAGTCGACCAACAACAGCGTCCTTACCGGAATCCGATTCGCCCTGGCGTAAACGAATGATCAATCGCTTGATTTCGTTGGCTGGAAGGGGGTTTAGCAGTGGCTCTTTGATGTCCGACCCTGCAGGAATCCAGCCTCGCTCGATAACCAGCACCTCACCGGCGGTGGTTCTAAATGGCACCAGTTGCAAAAAGCCAGGGCTTCCGCTCAGCGGACGATTACGAACCAAAATGGCATCAGCTGGCAAATAGCTGCCCTCAAGATTCACCGGTTTCCACTCGTCAGCCCTAAGTCCACCTGTAATTTCGATCCAGGAAACATCTGCCAGATTTATCGCCTCGGCCTCATAGTTCTCGATCACCTGGTTGATTTTCTCCACTCGCTCTTCGCGACGGGAAAACTGCCACCAGCTCAATAGCGTTGTGGCGATTGCGAATAGCACGACCAGCGCAAGCCAAGGCGCCCATCGTCTAATCGTCTGAAGATTCAAAGTCTCTTACTCCCAAATACATGCTGCGGGTCTGGAGATAGTCAATCAGATAGCTGCGGTGAGATTCACACGCAGACCAGAGCTTTATGCGGTCAGCGGCATGAATCTTGGGATTGCGCCACTCGATTAGGAATTCGGCAGGCTCACTGCAGCCTGCCCTAGAGCATTTACTCTTCATCGACAATTCTGATTTTGCTGGCCGGGATAGAAACCGCCGGGGCCACAATTTTGGTGGAGTTGTCTTTTGTGGTCCCGCCTTGAGAGTTGGCAATAATCACCGCGAAGTAGGGCAAAAAGATGGCTAGCGCAAAGAATAGCCACATCAGAATGCCAGTGGTGAAAACGCCCGCAACGATGCAAACCATGCGCACACTCATCGCAATTGTGTACTTGCGCATGCGAACGCGACGCTCTTCATCGGGGGAGAGCTCGAGTGATGTCGCACTTTGCCGCTTGGCCATTGCTTACGCTTCTTCCGTTGGCCCAATTGCTAGGCTTTGGTATTCATAACGCGATTAAGACAATGGTATTCCCGCAAGGAGCAAATAATGGACCAGTCCCGCACAGTTCTAGTGACCGGTGGCAACCGAGGAATTGGTTTTGCAATTGCTGAGGAGTTTGTTGCTCAGGGTTACAAGGTTGCTGTCACTGCTCGCTCTGGCCAAGGTCCGACTGGAGCACTAACCGTTCGCGCCGATGTGACCGATGGAGCTTCCTTGGATGCTGCCCTACTGGAAGTTGAGCAGCAGCTCGGACCGATTGAAGTTTTAGTAGCAAATGCTGGCATCACCCGCGACACCCTTTTGATGAGAATGACTGACGAAGAGTTCGAGGAGGTTGTAAACACCAACCTCTCCGGTGTCTTCCGAGTGCTTCGCAGGGTAACCAAGGGCATGATCAAGGCAAGATTTGGTCGAGTCATCTTGATTGGATCGGTAGTTGGTCTTTTGGGAAGCGCAGGGCAGGTGAACTACGCCGCGACCAAGAGCGCACTGGTTGGAATAGCAAGGTCTGTCACCCGCGAACTTGGTGGTCGAAACATCACCGCAAACGTCGTGGCCCCCGGCTTTATCGACACCGACATGACCGCAGAGCTAACTGAAGAACTGCAGACCGCCTACAAGGCGAAGATTCCAGCCGGTCGCTTTGCAGCGCCGAGCGAGGTAGCAAAAGTTGTTTGCTGGTTGGCGTCCGATGACGCGGCATACATTTCCGGAGCTGTGATTCCGGTTGACGGTGGTCTTGGAATGGGCCATTAGGTAGTAACTTTTTCCATAACGCAACTTAGGAGATGGCTTTGGGAATTCTCGAAGGTAAGAAAATACTCGTGACCGGTGTACTAACCGAGGCTTCAATTGCCTTCACGGCAGCCAAGCTGGCACAAGAAGAGGGTGCCGAGGTGCTTCTAAGCTCCTTCGGTCGCATGCTTCCAATCACTCAGAAGATTGCTGAGCGCTTGCCAAAGCCGGTCAAGGTCATCGAGCTCGATGCCACCAACCAGGAGAACTTGGATGCGCTGGCAGGTCACGTCAAGGAGCACCTCGGTTCGCTAGATGGCATTGTCCACGCCATCGCTTTTGCCCCGCAAACCGCGCTCGGCGGTAACTTCATGCAGACCCCTTGGTCGGACGTTTCAACTGCTGTTGAGGTCTCTGCTTACTCACTCAAGGCGATCACCACTGCCTGCCTGCCGGTTCTCAACAACCCAAGCTCGGTGGTTGGTTTGACTTTCGATGCGACCGTTTCCTGGCCGGTATACGACTGGATGGGCGTTGCCAAGGCTGCGTTTGAGTCGACCGCGCGCTACCTGGCTCGCTACCTAGGCGACCAGGGAATCCGCGTGAACCTGATTTCTGCTGGACCACTTCGCACTACCGCCGCGAAGGGCATCCCTGGCTTTGCAACCATGGAGGAGCTTTGGACTGGCCGCGCACCACTTGGTTGGGATCTAACCGACACCGAGGCTGCTGCCAAGGGCTTGGTTGCGCTATTGAGTGACTGGTTCCCGGCGACCACAGGTGAAATGATCCACGTTGATGGCGGACTTCACTCGACCGGTGCCTAGGGCAATAACTGAATTAGCAGGCTTAGATCTCGCTCATTGAGCGCGATTTTTGCTTTCTGCTGAACTACTGGCTTCGCACAGAATGCCACCGAGAGTCCAGCAACTTCCATCATCCAAAGGTCATTCGCACCGTCACCGACCGCAATGGTCTGTTGTTGGCTAACGCCTAAGTGATTAGCCCACTCCACAAGTGCTTCTGCCTTGGCGGCTCTGTCAATTACCCTGCCAATCACATGGCCGGTGAGCTTGCCATCGACAACCTCAAGAGTGTTTGCCCGCTCGAGATCAAAGTTCAACTGCTGCTTGACTGGAGCTAGGAGCTGGATAAACCCGCCCGATACGGCTGCGGCCTTGCCGCCACGCTTGTGAATAGCCTCGATGAGCTCTTTAGCACCTTTTGTGGGGGAGAGCTGGTGAGACACCTCGCCTAGAACGGCTTCATCTAGTCCCTTTAGGGTTAGCACGCGCTGTCTGAGGCTGTCTTCAAAGTCAAGTTCACCGCGCATCGCGCGCTCTGTGACCTCGGCTACCTCTTGTCTTTTCCCAGCCCGCTCGGCCAGTAATTCAATTGCTTCGTCATTGATGAGGGTTGAGTCAACATCAAAAACCACTAGGAACTTTGTCAAGGTGTAACCAACCGCCCCTTTGCGACAACGGTTATGCCGCTTTCTGTGACTGTGAAGCCGCGCTCCAGGTCTCGCTCTTTGCTGACACCGATGCTTGCGCCATCTGAAACCACAACGTTCTTGTCCAGAATCGCCTTGCGAATGGTGCAATCGCGACCAACCTGAACATCGTCCAGTAGGACAGACTCGGTGATCAGTGTTCTCGAGGAGACTCGGACATTGGGGGATAGCACCGAGCGATCAACAATTCCTCCGGAAACCACAACACCCAAGCTCACAATCGAATCCTGGGTGCGACCCTGGTTGCCCTCTGAGTCGTGGATGAACTTGGCCGGTGGCAAGTTAATCTGCTGGTTGTAGACCGGCCAGTCCGAGTTGTAGAGGTTGAAGATTGGCATGGTTGAGATTAGGTCCATGTGAGCGTCGTAGTAGGAATCCATGGTTCCCACATCTCGCCAGTAGGACTTGTCACGGGCGGTTGCACCCGGAATCTCATTGAAGGTGAAGTCGTAAGCACCAGCCGTGCCGTGGTTCACAAAGTAAGGAATGATGTCCCCACCCATGTCGTGCGATGAGTCTGGGTTTTCCCCATCACGTTCAATAGCATCAATCAAAGACTGCGCGTTGAAGATGTAGTTTCCCATCGAAACCAGAGCCTGGGTTGGATCTCCCGGTACTGGCTGAGGGTCAATTGGCTTCTCACGGAATGCTGAGATTTTTACCGGGTTGGCCGGATCAACCTCAATAACGCCAAACTGCGGAGCAATAGCGATTGGCTGTCTAATGGCAGCCACTGTTGCCTCCATGCCAGAGTCGATGTGTGACTGCAGCATCTGGTCAAAGTCCATACGGTAAACGTGGTCGGCTCCGACCACAACCACGTAGTCAGGTCTCTCATCGCTGAGGGCGTTCATAGACTGCAGAATCGCATCCGCACTGCCGGTGTACCAGCGTTTGCCCAAGCGCTGCTGAGCAGGCACCGAAGCCACGTAGGAACCCAATAGCGGGGACATGCGCCAAGTTTGAGAGACGTGACGGTCAAGTGAGTGCGACTTGTACTGGGTTAGCACCACAATTCGTCTGAGTCCCGAGTTGATCAGATTCGAAAGAGCGAAGTCAATAAGTCGATAGCTTCCGGCAAAAGGCACGGCTGGCTTGGCTCGATCTGCGGTCAGCGGCATCAAACGCTTGCCCTCGCCACCAGCGAGGACCATTCCGAAGACTCTTGTTCGACCCATAGCCAAATGTTAGTTGTTAAAAGTGGCGCAGACACTAGCATTTCGGTATGCGCGTGGATTTTGTCACCAAGGAGTATCCGCCCAATATCTATGGTGGAGCCGGCGTGCACATCACCGAATTGGTCAAGGTCCTTCGATCCAGAATTCAGGCACGAGTTCACGCATTTGGGGACCCTATTCCAGAAGCCGACACATTTGGCTACCAGACTCCGTCGGCCTACTCGGAGGCGAACCCAGCCATTCAAACCATGGCTACCGATCTTGAAATTGTGCAGGCTATCGCAGGCGCAGACCTAGTGCACTCTCACACCTGGTATGCCAACTTTGCCGGTCACATTGCATCGATGCTGCACGGTATACCCCACGTGATCACGGCCCACTCGTTAGAACCTTTGCGCCCCTGGAAAGCGGAACAGCTTGGGGGAGGGTATGCGGTCTCTTCCTTTATAGAGCGAGCAGCCTACGAGCAGGCAAAGCGAGTCATAGCGGTGTCTCACGGCATGCGCAGAGACATACTCAAGGCTTATCCAGAACTTGATCCAAACAAGGTTGAGGTGGTCTACAACGGTATTGACTCCCAGAAGTGGCAGCCGCTTCACGATGCAGACATGGTTCGCTCGCTGGGTGTAAACCCCGATCAGCGTTCGGTTATTTTTGTGGGTCGAATCACCCGGCAGAAAGGTCTTCCGTATTTTTTGAGGGCCGCAAGCCAGCTACCGCAGGATGTTCAGTTGGTACTTTGCGCGGGAGCACCGGATACCCCAGAGATCAAAGCCGAGGTCGAGCACCTAGTGTCTGAACTTTCTAAGACCCGCTCAGGCGTGGTTTGGATACCGGAACACCTCCCACAACCCAAGTTGGCCGCGCTACTGAGTAACGCTGATGCTTTTGTTTGTCCTTCGATTTACGAACCATTGGGAATCGTCAACCTGGAGGCAATGGCATGTGGCGCACCGGTAATCTCAACTGCAACCGGCGGCATCCCCGAGGTGGTAGCCGATGGCAAGACCGGATGGCTAGTGCCAATTGAGCAGGTTGAAGATGGTTCCGGAACACCGGTTGATGAAAACAAGTTTGTTGCGGATTGGGGCAATGCCCTCAAGGCTGCGCTGGAGTCAGGAAACCTGAAGTCTTTTGGTGAAGCTGGACGCATTAGAGCGGTTGAAGAATTTAGCTGGGAGTCCATTGCGACTCGCACGCTAGAGGTCTACTCCAGGGCAGTTCAGAGCTAGGCTATTTTGCAATGTCTCCGGTAATTGATCTTCAAAATGTCAGCGTATTTCGCAGCGGTAAAGCGATCCTAGAATCCGTTACCTTCTCTGCCAATTCAAATGAGCGCTGGGTAATTTTGGGCGCAAATGGCGCTGGAAAAACCACCATGCTCAGGGTTTGCGCTGCTCAGATTCATCCATCCTCGGGCCAGGCAAGAATCCTGGATCAGCGCCTGGGAGAAGTAAACGTTTTTGAACTCAGAACCCGGATTGGCTTTGCATCCAGTGCTTTGGCTAACCAGATTCCAAACAGCGAGAGCGTTCTAAACGCCGTAATGACCGCCAGCTACGGAGTCACAGGCCGCTGGAACGAGACTTACGATGCCATTGATGAGCGTCGTGCAATGCGGGTGCTCAGAGAGTGGCAGCTCGAAGATTTTGCCCAGCGTCCTTTTGGCACCCTCTCAGATGGCGAGCGCAAGCGCGTTCAAATTGCCCGTTCGGTTATGACTGATCCAGAACTGATGCTTTTGGATGAGCCGGTAGCAAGCCTTGATCTTGCAGCCCGAGAACTTACCCTGCGACTACTTAGCGGCTATGCCACAAGCCCTCAGGCTCCAGCTATGGCAATGGTGACCCACCACCTAGAGGAAATCCCAGCCGGATTCACTCACGCCCTACTGATGCAAGATGGCAAGATTTTGGCCAGGGGAGAGATCGGCGCAACTATTACCAGTGCTGCTATCTCTGAAACTTTCCGTTTCCCACTGCAGGTGAGCTACCAGGACGGTAGATTCTCTGCGATTGCGTCCTAGACGACAAAGGAATTTGCTGCTAAGCTTTCCCGCTGTTGCTCATTAGCAAAAAGATTTCACAAGAAGGAAACCATGAAGGCTGAAATTCACCCAACCTACGAGCCAATCGTATTTCGCGACCTGGCATCTGGCGTTGCATTTCTAACCCGCGCTACCATCACCAGCTCAAAGACCATTGAGTGGGAAGATGGCAAGACCTACCCTGTTTACGACGTGGAAATCAGCTCTGCTAGCCACCCGTTCTACACCGGTAAGCAGCGCATCATGGACTCTGCAGGTCGCGTGGAGCGCTTCAACGAGCGTTACAAGAACTTCGGCTAATTCTTTATTGGCCAACCCAAGACCGCACGGTAATCCGGGCGGTCTTGTTGTTTAAGCCAGGCCTCAAATTCGAGGCTCTGCTCATCTGACCACATAGCCTGTGAGGCGTGCAGTTCTTCAGCAGAAACATTCAACGCAGGGAACTTAGCTGCCTGGCGCTGGGCCAAACGTCCTGCGGCAACAGCATCAGCAGTTGAGTTGTGAGCATCGGATAGCTCAACGCCATAGTCACGGCAAAGTGCAATCAAGGTCCGAGAACCTTTGCCCGAGCGAAACTTCACGAGCTTACGGTCGAGAACCAGCGGATCGATTACCGGGAATGGAGACAGTGGCTGAAAGTCATATCTTTCAGCCTCGGATTTCAAAATTGAAAAGTCATATGGGGCATTGAATGCCACTAGCGGCATTGACTTATTCAGAAGGGTAAGAACCTCAAGCATTTCGGAGATAGCAGGCCCCGGCTCAACGCCATTGGCTCTTGCGATCTCCGTTGTGATTCCATGCACATTGGCCGCAGCCTCCGGAATTTCAATTCCAGGGTTTACTAGCCACTCGTGAACCTCGGTAGGTTCACCGTTGGAATCGATAACTGCGACCGTGGAAGTCACGATCCTCGAGGTGTCGAGATCTAGACCGGTGGTTTCGAGGTCAAAAACCGCGAGCTGCTTACTCCAGGCTGGGCGGTTTGGATCAAAATCAAAATCTAACAAGGCTTCTCCTTGCGCCCAGACTACCGAGGCTTACCGACACTCCTAGACTTGACACATGCCGGTTCTAAATCTTCCTGCCCCCGCCCTTGCCACTCTGGCAGCGGAACGCGGTCACCGAACCGATATCGGGACGACCGCAATTTGGCACTACCCCTCATCAGAACCTAAAGGCAAGTTGCTCTTTATTCATGGGTTTCGAGGCGACCACCACGGTCTAGCAGCCATCGCTGGAGCACTTGTTGACTACGAGGTGCTGATCCCAGACCTACCGGGATATGGCAAGACCCCGGAACTTCAGAAACACGACCTAGAAAGCTATGCGAATTGGCTAATCGGACTGGTTGATCAGATCGGTCCGGACGTGGTCGTGATTGGCCACAGCTTCGGTTCCCTTGTGGTCGCGAAAGCAGTGAGTCAGGGCATGAAGGCTAGGGCGATTGTTCTTCAAAATCCGATTACCGCCAGGTCCAGCGAGCAGAACGATCTTGCAAACAAAATTGCACGCAGCTTCTACTCGCTTGCCATATCCCTTGGAAGACTCGGGTCGGGGCTTCTCCGAAGCTGGCTGGTGGTCCGCGTCATGTCGGTCGCGATGGCAACATCAAAGAGCTTGAAACTGCGCTCCTGGATTCACAATCAACACCATCAGCACTTCTCTACCTATCGCAGTGACAGAGTCGCTCACGAGGGATTCGCGGCGGCCTCTGCATCGAGCGTTATGGATTTTGCCAAAGACTTCAAGGTGCCGACTTTGTTGATTGCGGGGGAGAAGGATCTGATCGCGCCATTGGCAAACCAGATAAAGCTTCAGGCACTGATTGCCGGCTCCAAGCTGGAGATCATGCCCTCGGTTGGCCACCTAACGCACTACGAGTCTTCGGCCGAAGTTGGTATGGCAATAGACAAATTCTTGGGTGAGCTTTGAGAAAGATTGCATTTGACGCAAGGTTCATAAAGCCCGAGCATCCAGATGGCATTTCCAGATTCAGCCTCGGGCTGATAGCAGAACTCTCGAAGTTGACTGAGCTCACGGTTGTGGTGTGTGACGCAAAGGTTGAAGCAAAGCTTCCAAAAGGGGTAGAGGTCGTGTGGGCCGGGGACCCAACCTCGGCCATGGAAATCTTTACCGCCAGAAGGCTCAATGAGACTGGCATCGACGTGCTATTCAGCCCGATGCAAACCACCTCCGGACTTGGAAGAAAATTCAAATTGGTTCTCACTCTTCACGATTTGATTTACTACCGTCACCGCACCCCACCAAAGGAATTCAATCCTCTGGTTCGGGCTGTCTGGTGGCTTTATCACCTCAGCTTCACACCGCAGCGAATGGTGCTGAATGGTGCTGATGCGGTGGTCACTGTTTCAAACACCACCAAAAATCAAATGCTCAAGCATCGACTAACCAAAAAACCAATAAGTGTTATCTACAACGCGGCTGACGCGGCAGAGGCGGTTCCAGAGCGCGATAATTCTGGATCGCGAATCTTGGTCTACATGGGCAGTTTTATCGGCTACAAGGACGTTGAGGCGCTTATCAGGGGAGTCTCGCTGCTTCCCGAGCACACCTTGGTTTGCCTGTCTCGCATTTCCCTTGCTCGAAAAGCGGAACTGACCGCACTGGCGGATTCCCTAGGGGCTCGGGTGCAATTCGAAAACGGCGTGAGCGAAGCCGAATATCACCATTGGCTAATAAGAGCCCAGGCCCTTGTGACGGCATCCAAGGATGAGGGATTTGGCATTCCGGTCATTGAAGCCATGGAGCGCGGCACACCCGCCGTGGTGTCTAACTTGGAGATCTTCAAAGAGATTGGCGGTGATGCAGCGAGCTTTTTCAATCCTGCGGACCCGCAGTCATTTGTCGATCAGATCAATCGCCTCGGGCAAGAGGGTGCCTGGCGAAGCGCGTCACAGAAATCAATCGCGCAGGCAGCTAAGTTCTCATGGCAAAAGTCCGCATCGGACTTGTTTGAGCTACTGAACCGAGTCTGACCCCAGCGGCTGCGGTTTCCAGCCTTCAAGCTCCCAAGATCCGCGGTGATGCAATAGGTGCAGCGAAGCGTTCTGCAATCGCTCTCCAGCAGGCGGAATTGTTCCGTTTGAGACTTCGCTTAGTACAAAGCGAATCAATGCCCCGTGGGACACTGCCAACACTCTGGCACCCGAATAGTTGGATTCGATGTGAGCTAGCAGGTCGCGGGCTCTTTTTTTTACACTGGCCTTGGACTCGGCTCCTGGAATATCGTCCAATTTGGAGAATTTTTCTCCCCATTCGGCATATGTGAGACCCTCGCCAATGCCGAATGCTCGCTCTAAGAGCAGCGGCTCAATTGCGATTGCACTAATTCCAATTTGTGCCGCAACGATCTCAGCACTTTCCCGAGCCCTTCCAAGTGGGGAGCTCAGAATTACATCCCAGCCGTGATCTAAGTGCTTGCTAGCGATTTGGATTTGTTCGATGCCAATTTGGTTCATAGCAATATCGGTTGTGCCCTGCAGGCGAAGATCGATGTTCCAGTCGGTCTGGCCATGACGCAATAGACCCAAGGTGCTGTTAGTCATTGAGAATTGCCTCCAGCAAATTCGATGTTGAAGCCGAGAGTTTTACATTTGCAAGCAGGTCCGCTCTGGTTTCACCCAGGTTCACAATCACAATCGGAATGCCGCGCTTTTGAGCTCGCTTCACAAGCCTCAGACCGGAATTCACAGTTAGCGAAGTGCCGGCAACCAGCACAGCCTCAGCGCTATTCAACAGCCCCTCGGCAGCCTCAACTCTGGAGAGTGGGACCTGTTCTCCAAAAAAGACCACATCTGGTTTGTAGTGCGAACCACAAAAGCCACATTCTGGGACTCTAAAGTTCTTACCGACCTCTACCTCGGCGTCGCCATCAGGGGTGAATTCAACATCCTGCGAGCGATTTATCTCTGGGTTTAGCTTCGCAATTCTGGCGTCAAGTTCAGGTCTTGAAAGGATGTCGCCACAACCGGTGCAGAGCACTTGGTCCAACCGGCCGTGAAGTTCGAGAACCTTCTTGGATCCCGCCTTTTGATGCAGGCCATCGACATTTTGAGTGATTATCGAAAAAACTCGACCTAAAAGTTCTGCTTGGGCAAGGGCTAGGTGGCCGGGGTTAGGAACAGCTTTCTCGACTCGACTCCAGCCGACATAAGATCTTGCCCAATACCTGGCTTGATTTTGCTTGGAGCCCATAAAGTCATCAAAAGTTAGTGGGTGTCGAACAACTCGGCCTTCGCCTCTGTAATCAGGAATGCCGCTGTCGGTTGAAATGCCTGCTCCGGTGAGCGCTAGGACCGCCTTGCCGCGCAGCAGATCGCGGGCTTGCTCGATGCCATATTCCATGGCAGAAGAGATTGATTCGGAGGGCATTTGCCAATTCTAGTTTGGTTACCAAACCTGAAGATTTAGGAAGAGTAATTCCTTTAGAGCATTGTGTCCGAAAGGGGACTTGAACCCCTACCTCCTTTCGGAGACTAACACCTCAAGCTAGCGCGTCTGCCATTCCGCCACCCGGACAATGCACTCGACCTAGGCCGAGCAAGCCAATAATCTATCACGAACTTCCTGAGCAATCCATTGCGGGGTTCTTTGAGAATTGGCATTTGGGCGATAGCGTAAGAAACATGCATGAAGAACCAGCACTGGCCCTAAGGCAACTGATAGCAGCGCTTGAGCGTCACCTCGACACTTGCGCAACAAAGCGCCCTGGTTCTGACCAAGAAATTCAAGAGGCGTACGATCAGGTAGCGCAGACTTTCGAGAAATATGAAGACGTCTTGGAATCGGTTTATGGGGAGTATCTCCCGATCGTTGCAGAGGATGAATGAGTCCTTTTGAAGCGATTCTGCTCGGAATCATTCAAGGTTTAACCGAGTTCCTTCCAATCTCATCATCTGCACACGTGCAAATCGCACAGGAGCTTTTGGGGCTCAGTGAACTCAGCAAACCGGAACTAACCGCCTTTATTGCCACCATCCAAATTGGAACCGAACTTGCGGTCATTGTCTACTTCTTCAAGACGATTATCGAAATCCTGAAGGCGTTTTTCACGCAAGGGTTTAGACCCTTTTCCAGCCAATCCAGCGAATCCAAGATGGGTTGGCTAATCATCATTGGCACCTTGCCGATCGTCGTTTTAGGTCTGGCATTCCAAGACCTGATTGAGAACCAACTTAGACAGCTCTGGGTGATCGCAGTGATGTTGATCGGCTTTGGAATTGTCTTGGGCCTAGCAGATCGGTTTGCCAAAAAGGAACGCCGCATTGAGGACCTCGACCTGAAATCCGGTTTGGTCTTTGGACTTGGCCAGGCCCTTGCGCTAATACCCGGTGTTTCAAGATCCGGTGGCAGCATCACGGTTGGTTTGATGATGGGTTTTACCCGCGAGGCAGCCGCTCGGTATAGCTTTCTGCTTGCGATACCGGCGGTCCTAGCTGCCGGGGGATATCAGTTTCTAAAGTCCTATCAGGACCTGCCGCAGGATCTATTGCTAGCGACAATTGCGGCGACCGTAGTGAGTTTTGTAGTCGGATACGCGGTAATCGCCTGGCTATTGAAATACCTGGTCAAAGGCTCTTACATGCCATTTGTGATCTGGCGAGTTTCAGTGGGTTCGCTGCTGCTTGTGGCCCTAGCGGCCGGGGTTATCTAGCCTTCGCCAGCCCCGTCTTTACGTTCGTTTAGGTAGCGCTCGAATTCTCTCGCAAGTGCATCGCCGGATGCCTGTTCGCTTTCGAGCTGGTCCCGGTTTGACTCGAGTTGCGAGACATAGGTGGTCATCTCTTCATCACCCTCGGCGACATCATCAATCGATCGCTCCCACTCAAAGGCCTGTTCGGCAAGCGCGGTGGTGTCAAAGTTGATGCCAATCAAGGTGGTTAGTTCTCCCAAGAAACCCAAAGCGGCCTTTGGGTTCGAGGTGTTGTGAACGTAGTGCGGGACCGAACCCCAGAGCGATAGCACCGGAATGCCTTCGGCTTCAAAGGCTTGAGCAAGAATGGACAAAATGCCAACCGGGCCTTCGTAGGTGGAGGGCTCTAAGTCAAAGCGCGATCTGAATGCCTCGTTTTGACTTGACTTGAAAACTGGCATCGGCCTGGTGTGGGGGACATCAGCCAGCATCGACCCAAGCATGATTACAGCTTCAATCTCACGATCTTGAACCATCTCCAAGACCTCTGTGGCGAAGCTCAGCCAGCGCCGAGAAGGTTCGCTGCCTATCAGAAGATACAGGCGCTCAAGGGCAGGGTTTGCTTCGATGTTTTCGCGATCGGCCTGCATGAACTCCGAACCTGGCCAGGAAATTGTTCGGTTACCCTCTTCGTCTATTTCGACCATGGGCCGAGAAAACTGGAAGTCGTAGTAATCCTCTGGGTCGACCGCCTCTAGGGTTTGAGCCCCGATTTGCTCGGCAATAGCCTTCAGCGCGCCCGAAGCACCCTCGGTGGCATCGTTCCAGCCCTCGAAAGCAATTAGTAATACGCGACCAGTAAGCAAGCGGCTCCTTTTTTGATAATTACAAACTCTAATTCAGAGCGCAACTAGACTTTAGGCCAATGTCCACATTAAGCCTTCCAAAAGCCGTGCTGTGGGATATGGATGGCACGCTAGTTGACTCAGAACCCTATTGGTTACTGAGCGAGTCAGCCCTAGCCGAAGACTATGGGAAAGTTTGGACCCAGGAAAACGGCAATGACCTAATTGGCAAGTCGCTCTATGAATCCTCCGCATTTCTCAAGGACCACCTGGACATCAAAGACCTAAGCGCTCAGCAAATCGTTGATCGACTAACCGACTCGGTTCTTTCAAAACTGCAGCACTCTCTGCCCTGGCGACCCGGTGCTCTAGAGCTACTGATGGAGCTCAAGCAAGCCGGAGTCAAGACCGCACTGGTGACAATGTCGATGCGTCGCATGGCATTGGCGGTGGCTGAAGCGATTCCTTTCCAAGCTTTTGACATAGTTGTGGCGGGTGATGACGTAACACACGGCAAGCCTCACCCGGAGCCATATCAGAAGGCAGCTGCGCTACTCGGGTTTGAGCCGGCTGAATGCATAGCAATTGAAGATTCGATCACTGGGCTTAGATCTGCCGAGGCCGCCGGTTGCCTGCCGCTAGGAATCATAAACATGATGCCACTTGAACAATCTGGCACTCGTGTGATCCGACACAGTTTGACCGAAATGAACCTAGATGCACTGCGAGGTTTGATGTGAGCGAATTCAAGGCGGGGGACCGCGTTCAACTAACTGGACCCAAAGGCCGGCTAAACACCATCACCCTGGTTGAAGGTGCAAGATTTGGCACCCACAAGGGTGACCTAATGCACGATGACATCATCGGCCTGCCCGATGGCTCGGTTATCGCAAATCAAAGCGGGGTCGAGTACCTCGCGCTCAAACCACTACTAACCGACTATGTGCTCTCGATGCCGCGTGGCGCAGCAATTGTCTACCCCAAGGATGCTGGTCAAATCATTGTTGAGGGAGATATCTTCCCTGGTGCGACTGTCATCGAAGCCGGTGTTGGTTCCGGAGCTCTCTCGAGCTACCTGCTTCGCTCAATCGGCCAAGGCGGCAAGTTGTTCTCGTTTGAGCGTCGCGAGGAATTTGCGCAGATTGCTATGGCAAATGTGCAGAACCACCTCGGCGTAGCATCTAAAAACTGGCTGGTTACCATTGGTGACCTGCAGGACAAGTTGCCCGAGGTAATTGCGCCGCACACCGCGGACCGCGCAGTTTTGGACATGCTTGCCCCCTGGGAGTGCATTGGTGAAGTAGCCCAAGCCCTAAAGCCCGGTGGCTTGATGATTTGCTACGTGGCGACCGTTACCCAGCTCTCCAGAACCATAGAGGCGATCAAGGACCAGGGTGAGTTCACCGTTCCGACAGCTTGGGAATCGATTGTTAGGGGTTGGCACGTCGAGGGCCTAGCCGTCAGGCCAGATCACCGAATGATTGGTCACACTGGATTTTTACTTTCTGCGCGCAGACTTGCACCCGGCACGGTATTGCCGCAATTCAAGGCAAAACGTGCCTCCAAGACCGAATACACCGATGAAGACTTTGAGATTTGGTTGCCGGACGCGATCGGCCAGAGACCAATCAGTGAGAAAAAACTTAGAAAAACTGTCCGAAAGGTCACCAACGAGGCAAACCAGCGAGAGAATTAGACGCTGCCGAAAGAAAGAAATCCATTGCGCAAACTAACCCCACTAGCCCTTGTCTCGCTTTTACTACTGACAGGATGCTCGCAAGCTCCGGCTGCTGAGCCTGGTTCCTATGCCGCCATGAGCGCGGGTAGTGAGGCCGCCTGTGAAGCCTATAAGGGCGGCGAGGCTGTTGACCAAATCAAGGTTGAGGGCGCTTTCGGCGAAGAGCCAACCACAACTTTCCCAACCCCACTTGTTGGTACCGGTATTGAGACCAAGGTCATCAGTGCGGGCACCGGTGGCAAGTTGGTAGGAAACCAGCGAGTCGCATTGCACTTCACCGGTTACAACGCGAGCACCGGCAAGCAGTTCCAGGGCAGCGAATTCGGCACCGAGGACTACATCATTCAGGACATCATGGTGGACAGCATTCCAAACTTCTGCAAGGCGCTAACCGGTGTTGAGGTTGGTTCTCGCGTTGCGGTTCTGCTTGATGCCGAGAACGCCCACCAGGGTCAGGGTGTTGAGAGCCTTGCAATTGGCCCAGATGATTCCATTGTCTTCATCTTTGACGTAGTAGACGCCTACCTGCAGCGCGCCGTTGGAGAGACCAAGGCACCAGTTGCCGGACTACCTACCGTAATTCTTGCGCCAAACGGGCAGCCTGGAATTCAGATTCCAGTTGGAGATGCTCCTACCGAATTCGAGCGCAGCGTGCTGATTGAAGGTTCCGGAGCAGAAATCGCCATTGGCGACACCGTGGTGGTTCACTACTCGGGTTGGACCTGGGAAGGTGAGCAGTTCGACAGCTCTTGGGAGAACATGGCCCCGACTTCCTTCCAGGTATCGGCCGAGAGTGTGATCCAGGGCTTTGTGCAGTCACTTGAGGGAATCAAGATCGGTTCACAGGTGGTCGCAGTGATTCCGCCAGAATTGGGATACGGCGACACTGCTCAGGGCTCGATTCCTGCGAGCTCAACCCTTATCTTTGTAATTGACGTATTGGGCAAGGAATAGCAAGATCGGGGGTTTGTTATGAAGCAATCTCCCGCCGAGCGACTCTTCACGCTTACCTGCTACCTGCTCAGCACCGAAATCAAGGGGCTTAGCAAGCAGGACATTTTTCGAGCTGTCCCCGGATATCAGGATTCGAAGACTGAAGAGGCAGCCAACAGGCTGTTCGAGCGTGATAAAACTTCCCTGAAAGACGCAGGCATACAGCTCGAGGTAATCAACAACTTCGGTTTCGAAGACGCTGAGGCTGCTCGCTATCGAATTGCAAAAGAATCCTTCCGATGGCCCAAAGAGCTGACTCTCAACAGCGCCAAAATGCAGCTTTTGGAGCTTGCAGCCAAAGCCTGGAACAACCAGGTTCTCGAAGGTAGCGCACAGAGTGGACTGACCAGACTCAAGTCCCTAGGACTTGTAGCCAGCAACACCGACCTGAACCCATTTACGCCGAGATTACTAACCAGGCACGCAGCATTTGCACCAATTGCGAGGGCCATCGAAGACTCTTTACAGGTCGCATTCAAATACCAAAAGCCTGATGGTGGGCTATCCGACCGACTCGTCTCTCCTCAGCGCTTGCGTCAAATCGAGGGCCAGTGGGTGCTGCTTGCAGTTCACGAAGGGCAAAGCAAGAATTTCTTGCTTCGTCGAATCGTCTCCGAGGTGGAAGTTTTGCAGGCCGAGGCTAAGCGACTGACCAATCAGGAGCTGCAGCAGGTCGAACAGGAGCTCAACGACTTCGTGCTTGGAAACCTTGCAACCATCAAGGTCACCGGCGACACCGAGGCAGAGCTTGCGCTAAACCCTTCCGAGGAAGGGATTGCCAAGCTGAATTACATGGACGAGGCGGTGTTGGCCGAGGACCTCTTGGAATTTGGCACAGATGTCGAGGTTATTGAGCCTGAGTCGCTCAAGCGCCGGATGCGAGCTTCCCTGAAGGCGGTGATCAAGCAGCATGCCTAAGCAGGAGATAGACGGCGATGGAGTTTTCAATCTTGCACTAGCCATAGTTGGACTCGTGATGCAAGAAGGTGGCATTGAAATTGCTGAGCTGGCTAAGCACTTCAACGTAAGCGAAAAGGCAATTGCAAAGGCGGTCCATGCCATCACCAACAGCGAGGACCTAACCTCTCCGCAGTCGCACTTCTACTTAGATTTTGATTCCTTTGACGAGGGCATTGTTGCCTTCAACAGGGGATCTGCTCACCTTGACCAAGCCCCGGTGCTAAGTCGCTACCAGCAAACATCGCTGGCAATCGGGCTGGAGTATTTAGCGAGTCTTCCGGAGTTTGAGTCCAACAAGGATCTAACCGAGCTTCGCACAGCCCTTAGCGGCAGTGTCACGCAGCGGATTGTTGTGAATGCCAACCTGAACCTCGACCAGCTAGGGGTTCTGCGAGACGCCATTTTGGCGTCACACCGGGTGGAGTTCGACTACATAAACCAGTTGGGGAAGCACTCCCACCGAAGCGTTGACCCACTGAGGATTGATCTGGTTGGAAACAAGCACTATCTGCGCGGGTATTGCCTGGATGCGAAAGAGCTAAGAAGTTTCCGCATCGAGCGCACCTCGAACCTATCCGATACCAAGTTGCCAATTTCCAAAGAGGCAACTCAGGAGATCATCCCTGACGAGGTCTATGGGACAGGGGTTGGCGAAATTGTCGAAATTGCAGCGGAGTCCTCGGCCGCAGAGATTTTCTGGAACTTCCCTGTTGAGGGTCAGCTAACCAAGGTTGCTGGCAGAACTCGCGGCTTTATAAAGGTGGGAAACATCGCAGCGATTGCCAGGCATGTGGTTCGCTACGGGGGAGCGGTTGAGGTAATCGCACCTTCTACCGCTCGTGATGCGGTTCGGGACTTTGCCGCAAGAAGCCTAGATGGGGAAGTGGTGACCGAAGAGTGAGTTGGGCATGGATCATTGGGGTCGGCGCGATTGCTGCCAGCCTCTACTGGCTGGTTTTAGTTGGCTACCGACTATTCCTGAGTTTGAAGGGACTGCAGGCCGCAGCCTTGCCACTTCAAGCATCAATGAACCTCTTGGCAGAACCAATCGAGAGAGAATTCACAGCGGCCAAAAACACCGCGGCCGAAGACCTTAGCGAGGTGTTAGTGACTCGTAAGAAACGCATGCGTGCAAAGCAGGATGCCGAGGAAGCCAGAACGAATAGACTGATTGCACGTTTAGACCACATGGATATTGACAAGAGGTAATTCAATGAGACTTCAGGGCTGGGAATGGATCATTATTCTGGCGATCGTATTGCTTCTTTGGGGTGCTCCTAAGCTCCCAGGTCTTGCAAAGAGCATGGCTCAGTCGTTGAGAATCTTTAAGAAGGAAATTGGCACCGAAGGCCAGCCGAAAGCCAGCGAGGCAAAGCCTCAGGCTGAGACCACACCTGAGGGCGAGCAGAAGCAAGGCTAATGTTTGGGCGCAAAGATAAAGAGCGCCGCATGTCCCTTGGCTCTCACCTTAAAGAGCTGCGTGTAAGACTTTCTTGGTCGGCGGGCTTCCTAGTGGTAGGAACCGCTATTGGTTGGTTTCTTTTTGAACCAGTGTTCAAGATCCTGCAGGCGCCACTTCTCGAAGTAACCAAAGCTCGTGGCATTGAGGCAGTCGTCAACTTCGGAACCGTGGTGTCAGCCTTTGACCTGCGCGTCCAGGTCTCGATATTTCTCGGTGTGATAATCACCTCGCCATTTTGGCTATACAACCTGTGGGCCTTTGTGTCCCCAGGCCTCAAAACTCGCGAGCGCCGTTTCACATTAGGTTTTCTTTTTAGCTCGGTGCCGCTGTTTCTTTCTGGTGCCTACATCGCTTGGTCATCGCTACCTAGCTTTGTGATAGTCCTGATTGGCTTCACCCCCGAGGGCAGCTCGAACGTGATCAATGCCAGCGACTACATTCTGTTTGCAATTCGCATCGTGCTGGTCTTTGGCTTGGCCTTTGTAATGCCGGTATTGCTTGTTCTTATGAACTTCGCCAACATCGTTACCGGTAAAGCAATTCTTAAGGGCTGGCGCGTAGCCGTTCTGGTAATTGCTTTGGTTTCTGCTCTCGCAACCCCGACAGCGGACCCGATGTCGATGTTCCTACTTATGGGCCCATTGGCCGCTCTTTACTTCATCGCAGTCGGTATTGCGGTGCTCAATGACAAGCGCCGCGCTCGACGCGATGCCAAGCTATTGGGCGAGGAGCTAGAAGTTGACTGACCTTTCAGCTGCTGAGAGGTATCAGCGAGCTAAAACGCGATCAAAAGGCAAAGAACTCACAAGTTTCATCTCAAGCCTGAAGTTTCCCCTAGATGACTTTCAGGAACGAGCCTGTCTTGCCCTCGAGAGCGGGTCCGGAGTCTTGGTTGCAGCCCCAACCGGTGCTGGTAAAACCATTATTGGAGAGTTTGCAATCCACCTGGCTGTTGCCAGTGGTCAAAAGGTCTTTTACACCACACCGATTAAAGCGCTCAGTAATCAGAAGTTTGCGGAGCTTGCAGCACGCTACGGCAAGGACAAGGTAGGCCTTCTAACCGGAGATGCCAACAACAACTCCGAGGCACAGATTGTGGTCATGACCACCGAGGTATTGCGCAACATGATCTATGCCACCTCGACCTCACTTAGAGATCTTGGCTATGTGGTGATGGATGAGGTTCACTACCTGGCCGACCGGTTCCGCGGAGCAGTTTGGGAAGAGGTGATTCTTCACCTTCCCAAAGACGTCAAGGTGGTTTCACTATCTGCCACAGTCTCAAACGCCGAGGAGTTTGGGGCCTGGCTTGCTGAGGTCAGAGGTAACACCCAAATCATTGTCTCCGAGATCAGACCGGTGCCGCTACACCAGCATGTAATGCTCGGCGATGAGATCCTGGAGCTTTTTGAATCTGGATCAAATAAGGGGATCGTGAACCCGGAGCTACTGCGCAAGCACCAGGCCAGGGCTAGGGGTCCAATCAAGCGCACCGGTAAATGGGGAGGCAAGCAATACTCGCCGACTGACCGTAACCGCAATCAGAGCGCTTTCCCAAAGCTTGAAAAGCCTGATGTTGTCCTGGAACTAGAAACTCTTGAGCTATTGCCGGCAATCTTCTTCATCTTCTCTCGCGCAGGCTGCGAAAAGGCCGTTGAAGCCTGCCGTCGCTATGGAATAAGGCTCACTAACAAAGAAGAGCAGCTAGAGATCAGGCGACTGGTTGACGCGCGCTGTTCATCGATCCAGGATGAAGACCTCGACACCCTTGGGTACTTCGATTGGCTTGCGTCTTTGGAGCGTGGATTTGCCGCTCACCACGCTGGAATGCTGCCTGCCTTCAAGGAAGTGGTTGAGGAGCTGTTTCTAAGAAAGCTGGTCAAGGTTGTCTTTGCCACCGAGACACTGGCTCTCGGTATCAACATGCCTGCCAGAACAGTGGTTTTGGAGCGGCTAGATAAGTTCAATGGTGAGTCTCGCGTGGCAATTACACCGGGGGAGTACACCCAGCTCACCGGTCGTGCCGGTCGTCGTGGTATCGACACCGAGGGTCACAGCGTGATTTTGTGGGGAGCGCAACTGGATCCAACAGTTGTAGCTGGTCTGGCATCTAAGCGCACCTATCCCTTGAACAGCTCCTTCCGACCCACCTACAACATGGCTGTAAATCTAACCGCAGCCTTTGGAGCTAATCGCGCCAGCAAGATTCTCGAGAAGTCCTTTGCGCAATTCCAGGCCGACCGATCAGTGGTGGGGCTTGCTAGGTCTATCTCTGAAAAACAAGAGTCACTCGAAGGCTACGAAGAGTCGATGCAGTGTCACCTGGGTGACTTTGTTGAGTATTCGGCACTTCGTCGCGATCTGAGCGATCTTGAGCGCAGTGGAGTGAGCGGCAAGCACAAGGCGGGGAAAGACATCCGCAACTCGCGTTCACTTCGTCGCATTGATAGCGACATTGCCGATTTGAAGAAGACTATGCGAGCTCACCCTTGCCACGGCTGCTCGGATCGCGAAGCCCACGCGAGGTGGGGAGAGCGCTATCAGAAGCTGCGCAAAGAGATTGAGGGCACCATCGCCGCTATCGAGGGTCGCACCAACCAGGTTGCCAAGACCTTCCAGCGCATCTGCCTGCTACTCACTGACTTGGAATACATGGTGCAGGACGGAGAAGACCTTGAAATCACAGCCAAGGGCAATCGTCTGGCAAAGATTTACGGTGAGCGAGACCTGCTAATTGCGGAGTGCCTAAACCGAGGCGTTTGGAGCACACTCGATGCACCGAACCTTGCGGCGATGGCGATTTCTCTGGTTTATGAGGCACGTCGCGAAGAAAATGAATTCGAGCCAAAGCTTCCCAAGGGCAACTTCGCAGAGGTGTTAGCCCAGACCGAAGAGATTCAAGAAGAGCTTCTGGAATTACAAACCAAGTACCGACTTCCAAAAGAGACTCAATTAGAACTTGGAATGTCTTGGGCGATTTACCGCTGGGCATCCGGTGCCAGACTCGATGACGTGCTGAAGCTCTCTGGGCAATTGCCAGGTGACTTTATCAGGTGGACCAAGCAGCTAATTGACCTATTGGATCAGATTTCAAAGGGTGCCGACCCGGAGGTTGCGAAGACCGCCTATGACGCGATGGATCAGGTCAAACGCGGCATTGTTGCCTACAGCTACTACGTCTAGGTTTTAGGCTTCTCAAGTGATGATTCAACTGCTGTGGCGAATCCCGCTAGCGATTATTGCCGCTGGTTTAGCACTCTATGCGTTTCCGACCGAAGGCGTTTGGATCCTTGCGGTATTGATTCCAGGGTTGATCTTCTTAGCAACCCGAGGGCTTGGATTTTGGGTCGCAAGCGCTGTTGGGTTTATCGCCGGTCAGGCCTACTACATCTCTCACATTGAGTGGCTGGCGCTATACCTGGGACCGGTACCGCTGATTGCGCTGAGCACTCTGATGTCCTTCTTCTTCGCCCTTGGGGTTGGAGCAACCGCCTGGCTATACCGAAGGCTGAAACCCAAGGGCTACGGCTTGGTTGGTTTCGCATTCGCCGCAGCCAGCATCTGGACCTTGCGCGAGTGGGTTGGCTCAAACTTCCCCTACGGCGGATTTCCATGGTCGCGATTGGGCATGACCCAGGCCGATGGTTGGTTTGCAAACTACGCGTGGTGGGGTGGAATTTCACTTATAGGTTTTGCGCTGGTGCTTATCTCCATGCTGCTGATATTGATCTCGCTTGAATCGATCAAGAAGAGGCCAGCAAAGCTAATTCCCATGGCTGCTATCGCTGCAGCAGTAGCCTTAATTCCTGCAATAACCCCGATTGGTCTTGGGACTGAGCAGGTCGGTGAAATCAGGATCGCTGCGGTGCAGGGCAATGCTCTGGCAGGGCTTTTTTCAAACCAAGAGCGTGGTGCGATCTTGCAGAATCACCTGGATGCCAGCTTCGCACAGATTCCCGAAGGGGAAGAGCTAGACCTAATTGTCTGGCCTGAAAATGCCAGCGACATTTCTCCGCTGGATTCAGCTGGGGCCAGGGCAGAGATCGAGACTCTGGTTGAGAAATACCAAGCACCACTGGCGTTTGGAACCATCACCTACCGAGGTGAAGAGGCTTTCAACTCAACGATCTTCTGGGAACCGGGCATTGGGCCGACAGATTTTTACGATAAGAAGCGGCCGGTGCCATTCGCTGAGTACGTTCCAGACCGCGCGTTTTGGCGCAGTCTTGCTCCGGATTTAATCGACCTGGTCCCAAGGGGTTATTCCTTTGGCACTAGAGACGGCATCTTTACTAACTCCCAGTTCACAGCCGGAAGTCTTATCTGCTTCGAAATAGCGGAGGACGACATTCCTCGTGGTTTGGTACTCGATGGTGCGCAGCTAATTCTTTCTCAAACCAACAACGCAGACTTTGGTTACAGCGACGAGACCTATCAGCAGGCCGCGATTGCAAGATTGCGCGCAATTGAAACCGGCAGGGCAGTGGTAAACATCTCTACCGTTGGACTTAGTGCTATTTACCTACCCAATGGCGCTGTGCTTGATGAGCTTGAGTGGTACACCGCTGATGCCATGGTGCAAAACGTTCCACTTACTGAGGGAAGCACCCCAGCAACTGGATTGGGTCTTTGGTTTGATGGCCTAAACGCAGCCCTCGCTCTTAGCTTTTTGGCACTTGGGATTAGGCGCAAGCGATGAAGACCCTGGTCATGATGCCGACCTACAACGAGATTGAAACCTTGGAGAAATCGGTATCCGACCTCTTTATCCACAACCCAACTGTCGAGCTATTGGTAATTGATGACAACTCTCCGGATGGCACCGGAGCGCTCGCCGAAAGGCTCGCTGCCTCGCTTACCGCAATGCACGTGCTGCACCGAGGCGGCAAAGAGGGCCTTGGAAAGGCCTATCTAGCCGGTATCAGCTGGGGGATTGCGAATGGCTTTGAGTTTTTGGTGCAGATGGATGCTGATGGCAGCCACCGCGCTCAGGACCTGCCAAAACTTTTAGATAGAGCTGGCTTGGATCAGCTGGTGATTGGTTCGCGCTGGGTTCCCGGGGGAGCGGTGCGCAACTGGCCCTGGTACCGAATGTTGATTTCAAGGTTTGGGAACTTTTACGCGGCCAGAATGTTGGGTTCAAACCTCGGAGACCTGACAGCGGGGTTTCGGGTCTACGGCAAAGAACTGCTGCTTAAACTTCCGCTGGAGAGTGTTGCCGCTCAGGGTTATGGGTTTCAAGTTGAAATGACAAAGAACGTGTTGGCAATCGGCGGCAAAGTTACTGAGGTTCCAATTGAGTTCGTGGAGCGCGAGAACGGAGTCAGCAAAATGACGCTGGCTATTGTTCTGGAGGCTTTTGTGCTTGCGACCAAGTGGGGAATTACTCGCCTGACTAGGCGGTAAGTCGGCCTTTCGAGCGGCGATCGCGCATCTCGGCTAGCACTTCGGCCAGCAACTCTTCAAGCTCGTCGCGAGTCCTGCGCTCTAACACCATGTCAAAGTGTGAGCGCTTTGGTTCGACATCTAGGCCGGTAACTTCAATTTCGGCCCCATTTTCGAAGCGAATGGCGACAGAACTGCAAGCTGCGCATTCCCAAGTTTGTGGGAGCTCTGCATCGCTGGAGAAAACAACGGGGAATTGGTGCCCTTGAGCGCAACGAAACTCAGCAGTTTGCCGGCTGGAAAGGGCCACACCACGATCTGACTCGAGGGATTGTGTTCCTAGTCTCATACCGCGCATAGATTCAGCCATACGCGTCCCAACCCCACAGGCTATGGGGTAATTCCTAATCTCGCCGATTCACAGGAAGCGTTCAGAATTTGAAGAGATCTACCCGGTCAGAGACGATACCGGTGGCACCTAGGGCAATCAGAGCTGCTCCATCTTTAGGGTCATTGACGGTCCAGAAGTGGACCTCGAGCCCGTGCTTTCTGGCTCGCTTGATAAAGCTTTTGGTATCGAGCTGAATTAGGCCAAAGCTGCGCGGTATTTGAATCGCATCAAAGTTCTTCGCAATTAGACCAAAGCCAATGCCAAAGAGCTTGTGGGTAACCCAAAGACCAAGCACCTCGGTGCTGGCTGCGCTGGTGGCCACCTTGGCATCCAAAAGACGCAGGGTCTGAAGCTTTCGAGCCTTGGAGAAGCTAGATACCAGGACCCGGTCGAAGGCCTTGAACTCGTTTAGCACTTTTGCTGTCGCTGCGCAGCCAGCCTCAGCCTTCACGTCTAGATTCAGTCGCAGGCTGGGGAAGTGCTGGAGTACTTCTTTGAGGCTTGGGACCCTGGAACCATTTGTCAGCTCTATTTCGCTTAGCTCGGCAAAGGTCAAATCGCTAATTTTTAGGGGGAGTCCGGCCACTCGCTCCAGGTCGTCATCATGGAACAAGACGGCAACGCCATCCTTGGTGGCGTGCACATCGGACTCGATGTGGGTCGCTCCAAATTTCCATGCCTGCTCGAATGCAGCAATTGAGTTTTCGTCGATGCCCATCTGGTGCTGATTGAGTCCGCGGTGGGCCAAAAGATGTGGGCGAGCAGTATCGAAATACTGCTTCAATGCTGAATCTGGCAAGGCTACCCCTAATCTTTAGACGTGGTTCAGTCTAATTTCGTGTATCGCTTCCTGAAGCTAAATGTCGGGCTATTTGTCTACGGCATTGGCATTGCAATGCTGGTTCACGCATCGATCGGACTGGCCCCATGGGATGTGCTAGCGCAGGGTATTTCAAAGCAAACCGGATTGAGTTTTGGACAGTCAACTATCGCCGTGAGCGTCATGGTGCTGATGGCGTGGATTCCACTTCGGGTGAAACCAGGCATAGGTTCGATTCTCAATGCCGTTCTTCTCGGTGTTTACGCGGATTTCTGGCTGCCCCTGATGCCAACGCTCGATAGCTACTTGGCTCAACTGATCTGGTTTGTACTCGGTTTGGTAGTTGTCTCGTTTGCCACGGGGCTCTACATTTCTTGCGGTATGGGCAAAGGCCCACGTGATGGGCTAAACACCGGTATCGCTCAACGCTTTAAGTTGCCGTTTTGGCAGGCCAGGTCAATTGTCGAAGTTCTGGTTGTTGTGGTTGGTTTCGCACTCGGCGGGCAGGTTCGAGAAGGAACGCTGATCTTCGCCTTTGCCATTGGCTATCTAAACCAGCTTGGGCTCAGGCTGTTTAAATTGGTCGACAAAAAAGGAAAGCTGTGAATCCGCGACACAGAATCTCAACCAGAGCGCTAATCATCACCCCAGAGAACAAGTTCTTGCTGTTTCTCTCCCACTTTGACCCAGGGTCTGGATTGCCACCGCAGTGGGTTTTTCCAGGAGGCGGACTAGAAACTGGTGAGGAACCGCTGCAAGGGATCATCCGCGAGGTCTTTGAGGAGACCGGGAAGATTTTCAATCCAGCCGATTTCTTGGAAATTACAAGAATTCACCATCCGATGGACGATGTCCGGCTGCATGATTCTGGAGAAGCTCACTTTTTCGAGCTGAGAGTTTCAGAGCCTTTTGAACCAAGTTCAGAAAACTGGACAGAAAACGAACATCGCGACACCGTTATGCACCGCTGGTTGACTCTCGATGAAGTGATAGGTGAGCAGCTCTGGGTTGGGCCACAGGGCGCAATTGATTTGTTGATCGAACGCTTACGGATCCAGGGACTGTAGCCCGCGCCAGGTCTCGGTTCATAAAGCCGATAATAAACATTATGTCAACTAGCGTTTATTGATGCCGCTCCCAGCGGTTGAGAATACGAATTACTTGATCTGTGTGGCGTGTGACCACTGCACGAGCTTCTCGTGCGCTGCGCCGGATTCCAGAGCGCTCTTAGCTAAGTCGAATCCACTCTGAAGTCGGTCTTCAATTGACTTACTCGCCAGGTTCGAGTCTTTAGCTAATTCATATGCAGCGATACCGGCTGCGCTGTTGAGTAAGACAACTTCCTTAATCGCCTTGAAGTTGCCGCTTAGTTCACCGGCAAATAGTGCTGCTGCCACCTCAGCGTTGTGCTTGGCATCGCCACCAAGGAGCTGATCGAGCCTGATATCTGGATTTACAAACCTCTCAACCATGAATTCCTGCACCTGACCGCCCGAAACCTGCCAAATCTGAGTTGGAGCGGTGACTGAGATCTCATCCAAGCCGTCTAGGGATCTAAAGACCAGGGCGGTGCGGCCGCGCTGAGCAAGCTCTTGTGCCATAAGGGGCGCAATCTCCGGATTTGATACACCCAAGGCGGTTGCGATTGGCTGGGCTGGGTTTGCCAGCGGTCCTAGGAAGTTGAATGTGGTGGGAACTCCGAGCTGCTTTCTCACGGGAGCGACGAACCGCATAGCGGGGTGGAAAACAGGAGCGAAGAAAAATGTGATTCCGACTTCTTTGAAAACCTCTGCCACCTGAGCTGGCGCCAAGTCGAGGCGAATGCCCAAAACTTCAAGCATCTCGGAAGAGCCGGTCTTACCCGATGCGGACCTTGAACCGTGCTTTAGCACCGGAATTCCAGCTGCTGCGGTTACTACCGAGGCCATTGAGCTGATGTTGACGGTTCCGACCAGGTCTCCCCCGGTTCCGACGATGTCAACGGCGTCACTGCCGGTGTTCAGTAGAACTGCATTGTCAAGCATTACGTCGACCAAACCAGCAAGCTCAGAGACGGTCTCCCCTTTTGAGCGCAAAGCCATCATGAATGCACCGATTTGCCCTTCAGATGCCTCTCCCGACATGATTTCGCGCAGTGCCCAGCTTGCGGCAGTTCTAGAGAGGTCCTCCCCCTCCAAAAGGGCACTTAGGGTGGTCGGCCAGCTTTGTTCGGTCATGCCAGCAGTCTACCGAGGCAATTTAGGGCCATCGGTCTAAAAATAGTTCGAAATTCCCTTGTTACAGCGGGCCTCGGCCGAGGATGATGGGGTAAACTTTAGGTATGTCCGCAACCACTTTGCCCGCCGTGCACGGCGGGACCATCAACAGACCGAACGCGACCAGCGTCGGCACGATCGTTTGGCTTGGTAGCGAAGTTATGTTCTTCGCTGGCCTATTCGCGATGTACTTCAGCCTCCGCGCGGGTGCTCCGGACCTTTGGGCCAATGACACTCAGATTCTGAACGTGCCATTCGCACTGGTGAACACCTTGATCCTGGTTGCAAGTTCATTTACCGCGCAGTTCGGTGTATTCGCGGCAGAGCGACTACAGCCAAAACGCACCGGCTGGTCCCCTGCTAAATGGGGAATGGTTGAGTGGTTCTTCCTAACCTACGTAATGGGAGCAATCTTCGTTGCAGGTCAGGTTTGGGAGTACGCAGTTTTGATCTCAGAGGGCGTTTCCCTGAGTTCCAACTCCTACGGTTCCGCTTTCTACATCACCACCGGCTTCCACGCACTTCACGTAACCGGCGGTCTGATCGCATTTTTGCTTGTTATTGGTCGCGCCTATGCAGCCAAGAACTTCGGCCACAAAGAAGCCACCAGCGCCATCGTGGTCTCTTACTACTGGCACTTCGTCGATGTGGTGTGGATCGGACTATTCGTAGTCGTCTACATCTTGAAATAAATGGAGAAACTCTTGAACCAGGAAAAGCCGATGCGCCGTCGCCCTTGGGCGATTGGCTTCGTAATCTTTCTAGGGCTCGTGCTATCCGGTGGTGGCTACGCCGCTGCAACCAACGTGGTGCAGGCTGAGGTATCCAGTGCTGACCAGGTTGCCGAGGGCCGCAAGCTCTTTTTGGCAAACTGTGCAAGCTGCCACGGATCAAATGGTGAGGGTGCAATTGGCGGCCCAAGCTTGATCGGCGTGGGAGCAGCATCGGTTGACTTCCAGGTTGGCACCGGCCGCATGCCAGGACAGGCATCAGGCCCTCAGCTATACAAGAAGCCAGTTCAGTTCACTGAAGAGCAAATTTCTGCAATGGCCGCTTATGTTGCCTCTTTAGCACCTGGCCCTGCAATCCCAGACGCCGAGTACCTAAGAACCACCGGTGATGACATCGACATGACTCACGGTAGTGAGCTGTTCCGCATCAACTGTGCAATGTGTCACAACGCCGTTGGTGCCGGTGGTGCACTCACCCAGGGCAAGTTTGCACCTGCTCTTGGCGGTGTAACCGAGAAGCACATCTACGAGGCCATGGTTACCGGTCCGCAGAACATGCCAGTTTTCAACGATGCGAACCTAACCCCAGAAGACAAACGCGACATCATCGCTTATTTGAAGTATGTGGAAGAAGCTGACTCTGTTGGTGGTTATGAACTTGCGTCAATCGGTCCGGTTGCCGAGGGTCTGTTCGTTTGGATCTTTGGCTTGGGCTTCATAATTGCCATCACCGTTTGGCTTGGCGCCAAGGCTAACTAGGGAGAATTCGAATGAGTGAAGTCGAGAAGGTCTACCGAGCGGGTCTTGCCACCAACATCCAAAAGCCAATCGCTGACCCAGGAATCGAGCCTCACCGCGTCCGCCTGACAGACAAGAGTGAGAAGGCTGCCAAGGGAGCTGAGCAGCAGATAGCTGTGATGTTTGGAATCTCAATTATTGGAGCAATCATCGCAATCTGGGGATTCGTAGCATTCCCAATCGCCGATTTGGCCGACACCAGAAACAACACCCTTTGGATGGGTATCGGCATGGGCCTAAGCCTTTTGGGTATCGGTTTTGGTGCGGTGCACTGGGCCAAAACCCTGATGCCAGACCACGAGGTTTCCGAGGCACGCCACCAGGCACGCAGCAATGACGAGTCTCGTGCCAAGGCAATAGAAATCATCAAGACCGCAGACGCTGAGTCGGGCTTCACTCGACGCAAGCTAATTAGACGCTCGCTCTACGGAGCACTCGCGTTCTTCCCGATTCCAGCGCTAGTAATCTTTGGAGACCTCGGGCCGCAGGTTGGCAACACCTTGAAGCACACCATTTGGAAGAAAGGTGTCCGACTAGTTCGTGACTCTCACGAGGGTGGTACTGCAATCAAGGCATCCGAAGTAACAATTGGATCTGTCTTCCACGTTGTGCCTGAGAACCTCAAGGACATCGAAGATCACGCTGAGAAGCTAAACCAAAAGGCTAAAGCAGCGGTTTTGTTGGTCCGAGTAGAGCCTTCTGACCTGAAAGAAGATCCTGCCAAGGCTTCCTGGAGCTACGACGGCATCGTCGCCTACTCCAAGATTTGTACCCACGTGGGTTGCCCGGTTGCTCTATACGAGCAGCAGACCCACCACCTGCTCTGCCCTTGCCACCAGTCCACATTTGACCTAGCAGATCACTGCAAAGTCATTTTTGGACCGGCGTCAAGGCCTCTCCCCCAGTTGGCAATTGAAGTTGACGCTGAGGGATACCTAGTTGCACAAGGCGACTTCACCGAGCCCGTAGGGCCATCATTCTGGGACATAAGGCAGTCATAATGAGCACTAACACTGAACAGAAGCCAACCACCTTCATCGGTGGAGCCGCAAACTACCTTGATGAGCGTCTAAGCCTCGGCGGAGTTCTAAAGAACTTCGGCCGCAAGGTGTTCCCAGATCATTGGAGCTTCATGCTCGGTGAGGTGGCGATGTACTCATTCGTGGTGCTATTGATTTCCGGCACCTTCCTAACCTTCTTCTACCAGCCATCAATGGCTTCGGTCCACTACGAGGGCAGCTACGCACCGCTCAAGGGTGCTGAGATGTCGATTGCATACGCATCGAGCTTGGACATCAGCTTTGACATCCGCGGTGGTCTGCTCATGCGTCAGGTTCACCACTGGGCCGCGCTTTTGTTTGTAGCAGCTGCGGGTCTTCACATGCTTCGCGTGTTCTTCACCGGAGCATTCCGCAAGCCACGTGAGCTCAACTGGCTAGTTGGATTCTTCCTATTCCTTGCAGCTATGGGTGGCGGATTCACCGGTTACTCCCTACCGGATGACCTGCTATCTGGTAACGGTCTTCGAATCATCGATGGAATGCTCAAGGCAATCCCGTTCATCGGACCATCAATCTCTTCTGGCCTCTTCGGTGGCGAGTTCCCTGGTGATGAGATTGTTGCGCGCCTATACAGCCTTCACATCATGATCATCCCAGCGCTAATCATTGTGCTGCTGGCAGTTCACTTGATGATGGTTATCATCCACAAGCACACCCACTACTCGGGACCTGGAAAGACCGACGAGAACGTCGTTGGCTTCCCACTGATGCCGGTATACGTTGCTAAGGCCGGTGGATTCTTCTTCCTAGTCTTCGGTGTTCTGATGGCGATTGCCGCAACCTTTACCATCAACCCGATCTGGAACTACGGTCCTTACGACCCTTCACCAGTTTCCGCCGGTACCCAGCCTGACTGGTACATCGGTTGGTTGGATGGTGCATTGCGCCTAGCCCCATCGAGAATGGATGTCGAGCTGTTGGGCGTCGTTCTTCCATTCGGTGTGCTACTGCCGCTGGTTATCTCACTGGCATTCCTTGCAGTGGTTGCCGCTTACCCATTCATTGAGAAGTGGGTTACCGGCGACGACCGCGAGCACCACGTACTAGACCGCCCACGTAACGCCCCAACCAGAACCGCTATCGGTGCTGCTGGAGTTATGTTCTACGCGGTTCTATGGGCTGGTGCATCTACCGACCTAATCGCTACCAATTTCCAGATGAACCTGAACCAGGTGCTAACCAGCATGCAGATTCTGCTCATCATCGGACCGGTAATTGCCTACTGGGTTACCAAGCGTGCCTGCCTTGCACTGCAGCGTAAGGACCGCGAAATCGCGCTTCACGGTCGCGAGACCGGTCGCGTAGTGCGCTTGCCACACGGCGAATACATCGAGGTTCACGAGCAGGTAGACAAGTATGAGCTATGGAAGCTAGTTGACTTCAAGGACTACCAGCCAACTCTTGCTCGTCCAAATGCTCAGGGCAAGATCACCCTTGGTAGCAAGATCCGCGCAGCACTGTCGAGCTTCTACTTCGAAGACCGAATTGCTCCGGTATCAAAGGCCGAGTACGAACTTGCACACGCTGACCACTCCCCTGCCCCAAGCGTGGAGAAGCCAAAGCGTAAGCCACGAGAACTGGTCGGCAAGAAGTAATTGCTGCTAGAAAAACCCCCGGTCAATTGATCGGGGGTTTTTCATTGCTCAAGTTAGTAAGCAAGACAGCCCTAAAGGCAAAAGCCCTGAGGGGTGAGCCTCAGGGCTTTCTAACGTGGAGATGGGGGGAATTGAACCCCCGTCCATTGCAAAGATTGTGACTCTTCTACGGGTGTAGCTTCATAAGTCGTTCTACTCGGCCCCTGAATTTGTCTGAAGCAACTACGCAGACAGGCCCAGTCACAGTAAAAGTCCCGGTTGATCCTGTGACGCGCTCAACCAGCAAGATTTCTAAATGACGTCTGGGTCTAGGACGAAATCAAACCTAGTCAGACGGACTTCGGGGCTAGCTTATGCGGCTAGGGCGAAGTCGGCGCGCTTTGTATTGGCACCTATTGTTTTACACAGATCGTTTACGAGATAACTGTGCATCCTCGACCCGCTTCATTCACGCAAACACTGCAGTGTCGAAACCGATCATCCCCATGTTTAGTTTTTGTAGTAACGTCTTGGACCTGCCAAGGCCACAATACTAACAGCACCCGCTGACAATGCGCTGAGTTAGAACGGGTGCAGTACTTTTGGGGAGTCGATGACGACTAGAACCGGACCAGAGGTTATGAATGACTTAGTGAGCGTGTGCGCCGCGGCTGTATTCGTAAACAAAGCCAACCAGCGCAACGATTGCGAATGGGAAGGCGATGAAGAACAGCCACCAACCAACGGCCAAAGATGCAAATGCCATAGCGCATGAAACGCCTAGCATTAGTGGCCACCAGCTCCACGGTGAGTAGAAACCAACCTCGCCGGTCTCGTCTTCAATGTTGCCCAATAGGTTGTCCTCGGGCAAGGTTCCCGAGCGTCTCATGCCGGACCATAGGTAGTAGGCGATGAACACGGAGAGAATTACCAAAAGAGCAATTGCAGCGGTGCCAATTGGCTCCACCTGGCCAAATGCCAGGTGGCTCCAGATGCCGTAGGCTATGTCGGCGATCGTAAAGTACGCGCCCATCACTAGCAGAATGACAACATTGGAACGCATTAGATGCGGCCCTCCTTGGCATATGATTCCTTGGCTTCAGGAGACGCATACTCCGGGTGGTTCAAATCGAATGCAGGCGACTCCGAACGAATCCTTGGAATCGAGTGGAAGTTGTGACGAGGGAATGGTGAATCAGTTGCCCACTCCAAAGATCTTCCGTAACCCCAAGGGTCCTTCAGCTCTGTCCTAACGCCCTTGCGAGCGGTAATCCAAACATTCCAGAGGAATGGGATCATCGACAGCGCGAGGATCGAAGCACCGAGGGTTGAAATCATATTCATCTCGGTGAAGCCATCTTCTGGCAGGTAGGTAGCGTAACGACGAGGCATGCCAATTACACCCAACCAGTGCTGGATCAAGAACGTGACGTGGAAGCCGATAAACAGCAACCAGAAGTGAATCTTTCCCAGGCGCTCGTTCAGCATCTTGCCGGTGAATTTTGGCCACCAGAAGTAGAAGCCAGCGAACATCGCAAACACCACAGTTCCAAAGACCACGTAGTGGAAGTGTGCCACCACGAAGTAGCTGTCTGACAGGTGGAAGTCCAGAGCAGGCGATGCCAAAATCACACCGGTTAGACCACCGAACACGAAGCTAACCAAGAATCCCAAGCTCCAAAGCATCGGAGTCTCGAAGGTAATTGACCCCTTCCACATGGTTCCAATCCAGTTGAAGATCTTCACACCCGTGGGGACCGCAATCAGCATGGTTGTGAATGCGAAGAATGGCAGTAGCACCTGACCGGTTACGTACATGTGGTGAGCCCACACCGTCATCGAAAGAGCCGCAATCGAGATCGTTGCGTAGACCAAGGTCCTGTAACCAAAGATTGGTTTTCGGCTGAAGACCGGGAAAATCTCGGAAACAATTCCAAAGAACGGCAAGGCCAAGATGTAAACCTCTGGGTGACCAAAGAACCAGAACAGGTGCTGCCACAGCATGGCTCCACCGTTCTCGGGGTCAAAGATGTGCGCACCAAACTTACGGTCTGCACCAAGAGCGAATAGCGCTGCAGCTAGCGGTGGGAAACACATGATTACCAGAATCGAAGTCACCAAGGTGTTCCAGGTAAAGATCGGCATACGCCACATCGTCATGCCAGGAGCACGCATGGTGATGATTGTGGTGATGAAGTTCACACCACCAAGAATTGTTCCGAATCCAGAGAGAGCTAGGCCAAATACCCATAGATCTCCACCGATTCCCGGGGAGAAAGTGGTGTTTGAAAGCGGTGCGTAGGCAAACCAACCAAACGACGCCGCACCCTGCGGGGTGAAGAAGCCGGAAACGGCGATCAAGCTACCGAAGTTGTAGAACCAGTAGGCGATCGCGTTTAGTCGAGGGAAGGCAACATCTGGTGCACCAATCTGGACCGGCATCAAAACGTTTGCAAAACCGGCAAAAAGTGGGGTTGCGAACATCAAAAGCATGATGGTGCCGTGCATGGTGAATAGCTGGTTGTACTGCTCTTTGGAAGCGACGATGTCAAGGCCAGGCAAGGTGAGCTGGGCGCGAATGATCAGCGCCATGACGCCAGCGATCATGAAGTAAAGGAAAGAGGTGATCAGGTACAGGTAACCGATTTTCTTGTGGTCGGTGGTGGTTAGCCAGTCGACCAAGATCTGACCCTTGGAACGCTTAGGAGTGAACGAAACTGGATTCGTCAGCGTTGGAGTGAGTGTGGTTGCCATTTGCCCTATCCCCTTACCTCTGGGTTATTGCCAGGTAGGTTTTGGTTCCTGTCGTAATCATTTGAGAGCTGACCGACGTTACCCTTGGCCGCTAGTTCAGCAATGTAAGCGGCATACTCTTGTTCAGAGACGACCTTTACTTGGAACAACATCATTGAGTGGTATTCGCCACACAGCTCCGCACATTTGCCCGCGTAGGTGCCCTCCTTGGTAGGAGTGAAATACATGTGGTTGGTAAGACCGGGGAACATGTCTTTCTTATACAAGAAGTCAATTACCCAGAAGGAGTGGATCACGTCGCGCGAACTCAGGTCGATCTTTACGGTCTTGTTGACCGGGAGGTAAAGGGTTGGAAGCGTCTCAGAGATGTTCTCTTCTTCGCCGGTGAACTGAGCCTGGATGCCCGAGAAGTAGACCTGCTCGTTTACGTAGTTGAAGTCCCAGCTCCACTGCTTAGCGATGACCGAAATGGAAATATCCGGGTTCTCATTCTTGGCCTCAATGGCCTGCATGTCGCGAGCGGTAAAAGCGAAGAAGCCCAAAACCAAAATCAGTGGCACAACGGTAAACAGGGTCTCGATTGGCATGTTGTATCGAAGCTGCGCTGGCATCCCGGTCTCGCCCTTGCGTCTGCGGTAGACAACCAATGCCCATGCCATCAATGCCCAAGATACGAATCCAACAGCTAGTAGCACGATCCAAGAGGTGGTCCAAAGGCCAATAATTCGATCGGTGTGGTTGGTAACGCCAGAGGCGTCCGGTAGGAAACCACGCTCAAGTTGAGGGCTGCAGCCGGCTAGGAACAAAACGCTTGCTATAGACGTGGCCACCAGGGCTATTCCACGACGATTCTTACTCAATGAGGCATCCTTAAACACTGCAGTATTTCCTCTAATTCTAGCCCGCCGGGGGCCGGAATTTGCCGTGTTTGCGCCCTTTTAGCTAAATGAATCTCCACAAGCGCAGCTGCCGGCAGCGTTCGGGTTGTCGATAGTGAAACCTTGCTTTTGGATTGTGTCTTCAAAATCAATCGAAGCGCCATCTAGATATGGCACGCTCATCTGGTCAACCACTACCTCAACGCCGTTGTATTCAACAACCGCGTCGACTTCCTCGAGCTGTTCGTCAAAGAAAAGTTGATAGATCAAACCAGAGCAGCCACCGGGCTCAACAGCAACCCTCAGACGTAGGTCGTCGCGACCCTCTGCAGCAAGTAGCGCTTTAACCTTTGACACCGCGGTGTCGGTCAGCTTCACTCCGTGAGCTAGTACTTCGGTCATTTTGCCTCCAATTTGTATCTAGTTTAACTAATCCCGGGTCAGTTGATTCCCATGCAGCAAAAGCAATGCTTCCGCGGTCATGGCTCGTTTGAGAGTTGGCAGGTGTTGCGATTCATTTGGCGAGTGCGCTCTGGAATCTGGCTCTTCCACTCCAGTGACCATGATTTCCGCATTTGGGAACATCGTTGCGAAGGTCGAAATAAACGGTATCGAGCCGCCAATTCCAATGTTCACGGACTTCTGAGGCCATGCTGCACTAAAGACTTCGTGCGCCAGGGTCGATCCCCAGCCCTCCTTAGCTAAGTAGCCAGGGCCTTTTTCAATCGCGCCCAGTTCAACGTGAGCTCCGAACGGTGCGTGATCTAACAGGTGCTGCTGTAAAAGCTTCAGCGCTTCTAGTGGGTCTTGGTCCGGTGCGATTCGCATTGAGATCTTGGCGCTGATTGAGGGCTGCGCGGTATTTGAGGAGAGTGCAACAGTTGGTGCATCGATACCGATTACCGTGATTGCTGGCTCGCCCCAGGTCTGCTGAACCAAAGACTTGGTTCCCATGGGCTTGACGCCCTCCAAAAGGCCAGCCAGAGCGGCGAACTCTGCTTCCTCGAGTGGCAAATCATCACACTTGATTGAATTCAGTCCCTTGACGGCAACATCGCCGGCCTCGGTGGTGAGCGTGGCTAGCAACTTGATCATGGCGGTCATGGCATCTGGCAGGGGTCCGCCGAACATGCCGGAGTGAACGGCGTGGTCCAGGGTTTTTACCGTCAAGACCTGTGACACCATTCCCCTGAGGCTGGTGGTGAGCGCTGGGATTTCGGTTGACCAGTTGGCGCTGTCAGCGACGATGATTAGATCTGCAGCCAGATCTTCCCGATTTTCCGCTAGGAAGTTGTCAAAGGACTCCGAGCCTGCTTCCTCTTCACCTTCGATAAAGATCGAAATACCCAGTTCTATCTCGTCAGCGAGTTGCTGCAGGGTGCGAATCGCGTAGAGGTGGGTGATAATTCCGCTTTTATCGTCTGAAACACCGCGACCAAATAGTCGATCGCCTTTGAGGGTTGCGGTGAAAGGGTCGGTCTCCCAAAGTGCGCTATCCCCCGGTGGCTGGACATCATGGTGTGCGTAAAGCAAAACGTGTGGACGCTCTGGCTTCCCAGCGCGTCTAGCCACAATCGCCGGTGACCCCATCTCGCCACTTGGCTTTGGTGCCCGACGAATCTCCACCCAGTCAAAAAAGCCAAGGTCTGAGAAGTACTTGGCAACCAGCTCGGCTGATCTTTCAAGGTTGTTGGCATCAAATGCCTCCCACGCAATACCTGGAATCTTCACCATTTCACCCAATTGACCAATCGCCTGAGGGAAGGAATCACCAATGAAGCCCGCAACCGGTTCAACAAGTGCTGGGTCAAGTGGTCTAGATGCAAATGTCATGACGCTAATCTAGTGGCATATCTCGAAAGGCGATGATGAGCGAAAACCGCACTCCAGGAGCAAAAAAGGGCCAGCCAACCCCGTCCCGCAAAGAGCAGGAGCAGGCAAGAATCCGGCCGCTAGTTGGAGACCGCAGTAAGGAAGCCAAGCAGGCAGAGCGCCAGAAGGTCCGCGAGGAGCGCACAAAGGCTCGCGAGGGCATGATGGCAGGCGACGAGCGCTATCTAACCCTGCGTGACCGCGGACCGCAGCGTAAGTATGCGCGCGACCTGGTAGATGCTCGCTTTACCGCTGGTGAAATGGTGCTGCCGGGACTATTCGTTGTGGTGCTAGCAACTTTTATTGACTCCTATATGGTCCAGCTGATCACTCTGTTTGCGATGTGGGGATTGTTCGGAATTGTCGCTCTCGATGCATGGTTTGTGTCTCGCATGGTCAAAAAGCGTGTCGCCCAAAAGTTCGGTGCTGACCGCATTGAAGGTGGCTTGGGCTGGTACGGAGCTATGCGTTCGATTCAGATGCGCTCACTTCGAATCCCAAAGCCACAGGTTTCCCGCTTCACAAAAATAGAGAAGTAATCAACCCAAAGGGAGCTCAAAATGCAACACCGCTACTTAGGAAACTCCGGGCTCAAAGTCTCCGAGATCATCTACGGAAACTGGCTGACTCACGCATCTCAAGTGGCGGATGAGCAGGCACTTAGCACCGTTAGGGCTGCCCTCGAAGGCGGCGTAACAACCTTTGACACCGCCGATGCTTACGCTAACCAGGCTGCTGAGACAGTTCTGGGTAACGCACTAAAGGGTCAGCGCCGCGAAGGTCTGGAGATTCTGACCAAGGTTTACTGGCCGGTTGCCGCCAAGGGTCCAAATGACACCGGTCTGAGTCGCAAGCACATCATGGAGTCCATCAATGGTTCTCTTGAGCGCCTTCAGACCGACTATGTCGACCTCTACCAGGCTCACCGCTTTGACTTCGAGACTCCGCTGGAAGAAACCATGCAGGCCTTCGGAGACCTGGTTCGCATGGGCAAGGTGCTTTACGTCGGTGTTTCCGAGTGGAATGCTCAGCAGATTCGTGAGGGTCAGCGTTTGGCTAAGGAGCTTGGTTTCAAGGTGATCTCCAACCAACCGCAGTACTCAATGCTTTGGCGAGTAATCGAAGAACAGGTTGTTCCGACCTCTGAAGAGCTTGGGCTCAGTCAAATTGTCTGGTCCCCAATGGCTCAGGGTGTACTAACCGGCAAGTACCTGCCTGGGCAACCTGCCCCAGCAGGTTCGAGAGCTGCAGACCCGGATCTGTCGGGAATCATCGAGAAGTTCATGTCTGAGACCACCTTGACCCGTGTGCAGGGGCTAAAGCCGCTGGCAGACGAGCTTGGAATCACAATGGCTCAGTTTGCAATCGCATGGGTGCTCCAAAACAAGAATGTTGCTGCCGCGATTGTTGGAGCCACAAAGCCAGAGCAGATCACTTCCAACCTTGCAGCCTCCGGCGTGGTAATTCCTCAGGAGATCATGGCCAAAGTCGATGAGGTTCTTGGAGATGTTATTGAGCGCGATCCTGCTAAGACCAAGAGTCCTGAAGCCAGGCTTTGCTAGTTAGCTAGCGCTTTCGCAAGTCTTCTAGGCCAGGCTGGGCCCTGGTAGATCAAGCCGGTGTAAACCTGCACCAAATCTGCCCCTAGGTGAACGCGCTCGACGGCTTGAACCACGGAACTTACTCCGCCCACCGAGATGATTACAAATTCTTTTGGCAGCTCTCTTTTGGCAATCCGTAGCATTTCGATTGAGCGGGCAGCAAGTACTGGGCCGGAAAGACCGCCGGCCTCTTTCAAGACCTCAGAGTCGCCAACCCCGTCACGTCTTGTCGTGGTGTTGGTCATAATCACACCGGTTAGCGCAAGGTCCTGGACCAGCTTTAGCACCGCCATAAAGTCGTCATCGGCCAAATCTGGGGAAACCTTCACCAATACCGGCTTGCCTTGGCTTTCATCCAAAACCGCCTGCAAAATCGGCCTAAGCGACTCAACCTGCTGCAAATCCCTAAGTCCTGGAGTGTTAGGCGATGAGACGTTTACGGCCAGGTAGTCCGAAACCCTGGCAACCAGCTTGGTGGTGGCGCGATAGTCATGGGCGGCATCTTTTGCCTCGACAATTCGACTCTTACCGATATTTACGCCAATCACCGGAAGGTTTGTGTAGTCCCGGCGAAGCTTCTCTAGGCGCTTGCCGATAACAGCAGCACCGTCATTATTGAAGCCCATTCGATTGATCAGGGCATCGTATTGCGGAATACGGAAGGAGCGAGGTTTTGGATTTCCCGGTTGAGCGTGAAAAGTCACGGTGCCGACCTCGACGTGCCCAAAACCTAAGGCGTGCAGCGGCCTGACCAACTTGGCGTTTTTGTCAAACCCCGCTCCAAGCCCAAGGCGGTTCTCAAAGCCAAGACCCATTACAGTTACTGTCTTCTCGCGCTTGCTTGCCCGAAGGAATCCGACTTTGGAAGCTAGACGCAGGGCGGTGTCAACAATCTTGTGGGAGGTTTCCGCATCCAGCGGCTTGAAAAAGAGATTGAAGAGCAGCCGATACAAGGGTTAGTTCCCCCGCAGATCCAAAATCGCCCGCTCAAAATCATCCAGCGAGTCCCAAGCCTGGTAAACCGAGGCAAAGCGCATGAACGCAACGTAGTCCAACTGACGAAGTGGTTCCAGGATCGCAAGGCCAATGTCCTGCGCCTCAATGGTTGCAGCACCCGAGGAACGAAGCGTCTCTTCGACCTGTTGGGCCAATAAAGCTAGGTCAGCATCAGTAACGGGGCGTCCCTGGCAAGCCTTGCGGACACCCGAAACAATCTTGTCCCTGGAAAAAGGTTCGGTTACACCGCTGCGCTTAGTCACCATGAGCGAGGCGGTCTCTAAGGTAGTGAAGCGCTTCTGACACTCAGGACACTGTCTTCTGCGACGAATAGCTGATCCATCATCCGAGGTTCTCGAGTCAATAACCCTGGAATCTGCATGTCTGCAAAATGGGCAAAACATTAGTTACCTCCGGTGAATCTAATCTTGGCAGCATCGCCGTGTGCGCTCAAGCCTTCGGCAATCGCAAAGGTATCAAGCTGGCTTGCCACTTCAGCCAGGGCTGATTGAGAGTAGTCGACTACCTGTTGTGGCCTTAGGAAGGTGTGGACACCGAGTCCTGGACCAAATTTAGCCTGCTCGCCGGTTGGTAGAACGTGATTGCTACCGGCCAGGTAATCGCCAAGGCTAACGGGAGAAAACTCCCCCAGAAAAATTGCTCCGGCATTGGTGATTTTTGGAAGCAGAGCTTTGGGATTTCTAGTCTGTATTTCAAGGTGCTCGGTGGCGTACTCGTTGCTCACTGCAACCGCGGTTGCCAAATCCGGCACTAAAACCAACGCCGACTGCAGTCCGCCAAGTGAGGCTTTAACACGTTCCGCATTCTTGGTAACAGCAATCTGTTCGGCAAGCTCGATCTGAACTGCGGAGATTAGGTCGCTACTGTCAGTTACCAGAACCGCAGCAGCGTTCTCGTCGTGCTCGGCTTGAGAAATCAGGTCGGCCGCAATGCTCTTTGGGTTAGCGCTGTCATCCGCGATTATCAAAATCTCAGTTGGACCGGCCTCAGAGTCAATTCCGATCAAACCTCTGAGCGCTCGCTTAGCCGCCGCGACATAGACATTTCCAGGGCCGGTCACCATGCGAACCGGGGCTAGTTCGATTTCGCGCACCCCATAGGCAAATGCCGCAACCGCTGCCGCTCCCCCGATTGCGTAAACCTCAGTGACGCCTAGCAATGCTGCGGTTGCCAAAATCGTTGGGTGCGGTAATCCGCCAAATTCCTTTTGTGGTGGCGACGCAATCGCAATTCTTGGCACACCGGCCGACTGAGCGGCAACCGCGTTCATCACAACACTCGAGGGGTAAACAGCCTTGCCGCCTGGGACATAGAGCCCGACCGAGTCAACTGGGACATAACGCTGGGAAACCAGCGCGCCTTCAGCTAGCTCCACTTCGAAATCTTGCGGGACTCCCGCAAGCGATACCTTCCGAACCCGATCAATTGCAGTCTCAATTGCTGCCCTGAGCTCAGTGCTGAGCCGGGAAACGGACTGGTCGATGACCGTTTGCGGCACTCTAACAAACTCGGGACGAACTCCATCAAAGCGCTCAGCTTGATTCAAAAGTGCAGAAAGGGAGTTGGTCTTTACGTCTTCAATCAGCGGCAAAACCGTTTCCAAAGCCTTCTCAACGCTGACTGAGGCCCTGGGCAGTGCACCGCGAATTTGATCCTGAGTGATAGGACCTGTGATTTCTATAACGCGCACTTTACCTCTGGTTTTCGCTGCGAAAGAAGTAATGCCCTAACCTTATCGGGAGATGACTACAGAATCCTTGAACTTCCCCGCGATTGGCTCAGATGCGCTAAAGGCGACCTTTCGCATGCACGCCTCTGGCGTAGCGATAATTACCTCCCACGACCAAGACGGTCAGCCGATTGGATTCACCGCAACGTCGGTGACCTCATTGGGCTCAAACCCGCCGCTAGTCTCATTCAACATCGCTCGTGGCTCTTCGAGCTATCCACATCTGGTTGTTGGGCGTGATGTTGCCCTTCACACCTTGTCTGCCACAAACCTAGAGCTGGCCCAGCGCATGGCGGGTCCCAAAGAAGAGCGCTTTATCGAAGGTGATTACCAGCTGGTAGGCCAGTTGCCAGTTTTCCCAAGTGCTTCAAGCATCCTGATCGGAAAGGTGCGGGAGCGCTTTGAAGTTGAAGCCAATGCGGTTGTGGTGCTCGACATCCTGCACGGCACCGAAGCTTTGCAACAAGACAGTCCGCTGCTTTACTACAAGCGCGGTTACCTAACCGCTACCGAGCGGTTGGCCGACAACTCCTAGTTGACCGCGTCTTGGCCTAACAGGGCCTTGATTTCTCCGAAGAGATCGTGTCCGACGGAGATTCGCTGCGGGAGTAAGAAGTGCTTTGAGTCCCCACCGTTTTGCATCTTGATCTGAACCTCGACCGGGCCAGGATTTTTGCTCAAGATTTCGGATAGCTTTTGCAAATTGCTCTTGGTGGCGAGAGCTTCTTTCACGGTAATGATCAGAACACCGCCTGCCTCGCGACCGGCTTCAAGCACTTCAATGGAATAAGCCGAGAGCATTATCTCTTCGTCTCGCCTTTGAATTCGTCCGCGAATTGAGACCGTCTGGTCAGCCTTTAGAAGCTCACGATTTTCAAGGTAGGTCTTACCCATGAACATGATTGAGATTTCGCCGGAGAAGTCCTCGAGAACAACTTGCCCGTAAGGGTTACCCGAGGCTCTGGCTACCTTGTGCTGGACCTGGGTAATCAGGCCCGCCAGAGTGACCGACTCGCCATCTTTGATCTCGCTCTCCTTGAGCGCAATTGTTCCCATGTCCGAGTGCCGCATCAATAGCGCCTCTTGACCGGCAAGCGGATGATCGGAGACGTATAGCCCTAGCATCTCTCGCTCGTGAGCCAGCAGGTCGCGCTTAGTCCACTCCGGAAGATTCGGGATCGGAACCATAGCTGGATCCTCATCAAACATGCCACCGAAGAGATCGACCTGTCCGCTCAGCGCCTGTTTCTTCAGTACCGCCGAGGAGTCAATCGCCTCTTCGTGCACCGCAATTAGGGAGCGTCTGGTGTTACCAAGGGAGTCAAAGGCACCGGCCTTGATAAGTGATTCAACGCATCTCTTGGTAGCTGCCTGCGATGCCACCCTGGTGAGGTAATCCTGGAAAGAATCAAACGGGGATTCTGCGCGAGCTTCGACGATGGCATCGACAACGTTTTTGCCAACATTGCGAATCGCGTTTAGGCCAAATCGAATATCGTTTCCAACCGCCGCAAAGCCACTTATGGATTGATTCACATCGGGAGGTAGGACCTGGATTCCCATCCTGCGACACTCATTGAGGTAGACCGCCAGCTTGTCCTTGGAGTCTCCGACCGAGGTCAGCAGAGCAGCCATGTATTCGGCTGGGAAATTGGCCTTTAGGTATGCGGTCCAGTAGCTAAGTACCGCGTAACCAGCTGAGTGAGCCTTATTGAACGCATAGTCGGCAAACGGCAAAAGCGTGTCCCAAAGGGCCTTGATGGCGCCATCTGAGAAGCCGTTGCCCTTCATGCCCGATCGGAAGACCTCAAGCTGCTTGTCTAGCTCCTCGGGCTTTTTCTTACCCATCGCTCGGCGAAGCAGGTCAGCCTGACCAAGCGTGTAACCAGCGACTTTCTGAGCGGCTGACATCACCTGCTCCTGGTACACAATCAGGCCGTAGGTCGGATCCAAAATCTCACTCAGTGGCTCCATCAGCTCCGGGTGCACACCCTCGGACTCCTGTAAACCATTTTTACGCTGGGCATAGTTAATGTGCGAATTCATACCCATTGGTCCCGGGCGGTATAGCGCGATAACTGCCGAGATGTGCTCGAATTCAGACGGTTTCAAAAGTCTCAGTAGCTGACGCATGGAATCACCATCAAGCTGGAATACCCCGAGGGTGTCACCGCGAGAAAGCAGCTCGAAGGTCTTCTCATCCGCATTGAGATCGAGCTCTTCGAGCACCACAGTTTCATTGCGGTTGAGCTTGATGTTGAACAGTGCATCATCAAGCATGGTCAGGTTTCTAAGACCCAAAAAGTCCATCTTCAATAGACCAAGCGACTCACAGGGAGGCTGGTCAAATTGCGTAATAATTGCGCCGTCCTCCTCGCGCTTCATAATTGGAATGACATCCATCAGCGGCTCGGCCGACATGATTACTCCGGCTGCGTGAACGCCCCACTGGCGCTTTAGACCCTCAAGCCCCTTGGCAAGATCAAAGACCTTTTGGCTATCCTCGTCACTCTCGATGATCTCTCTGAATTCCGCTGCCTCTGAGTAGCGCTCAGCGGTTGGATCCACCAACTCATTCAGCGCAATATCGCGCCCTAAAACCATTGGCGGCATTGCCTTAGTTAGCTTTTCGCCCACCGCATAGGGCATGGCCAATACCCTGGCGGCATCCTTTAGGGCCTGCTTGGCCTTGATAGTTCCGAAGGTGACGATCTGAGCCACTCGGTCTTCGCCGTATTTCTCGGTGACGTAGCGAATAACCTCTGGACGCCTGCGGTCATCAAAGTCGACATCGATATCCGGCAGCGATAAACGCTCCGGGTTCAAAAAACGCTCAAAGATCAAGTTGTGAACAATTGGATCAAGTTCGGTAATGCCAAGTGCATACGCCACCAGCGATCCCGCCGCTGAGCCACGACCGGGACCTACGCGAATTCCCTGCTGGCGAGCCCAGCCGATAAAGTCCGCAACCACCAAGAAGTAACCCGGGAAACCCATGTTTCGAATCACATCAATTTCGTAAGAGGCCTGCTGCTTGTATCGGTCCGAATAACCATTTGGGAAGCGGCGGTCCATGCCGCGCCACACCTCTTTATCAAGCCAACCACTCTCGGTTTCCCCCTCTGGAACCGGGAACCTGGGCATCAGATCACGCTTCTCAAAACTCACTTCGCACTTCTCGGCGATTAGCAGCGTGTTATCGCAGGCTTCCGGGTGCTCTTTGAATATCTCGCGCATCTGCTGCGCGGACTTCAGGTAGTACTCCTGAGATTCAAACTTGAAGCGATTCTCGTCGTAGAGATTTGAACCCACCTGGACACACAGCAGTGCGTCGTGGGCGGTGGCATCCTCAGCCTCGGTGTAGTGCAGGTCATTGGTGGCAACCAGCGGCAGGTTTAGATCTTTGGCAAGTCTTAATAGGTCCTCGCGAACGCGCTTTTCGATATCCAGTGAGTGGTCCATCAGCTCGACAAAGAAATTACCCTCGCCAAAGATGTCACGGAATTCAGCAGCTGTCTCAACAGCCTCTTTGTATTGTCCGAGGCGAATACGAGTCTGAACCTCGCCACCTGGGCAACCGGTGGTTGCAATCAAACCCTTGCCGTATTTGTGCAGTAACTCGCGATCCATGCGAGGTTTGAAGTAGTAGCCAGAAAGATAGCTTTCGGATGAAAGCCGGAACAGGTTTTGCATCGAGTTGTTGTCAGTTGCCCACATCGTCATGTGTGAGTAGGCACCGCCACCGGAAACGTCGTCTTCTCCCCCGACACCCCAGCGAACCTTGGACTTCTCTTTGCGACTTCCAGGGGCGAGGTAGGCCTCAATGCCGATGATTGGCTTTATCCCGTGCGAGGTGGCCTGGTTCCAAAATTCATATGCACCGTGAGCATTGCCGTGGTCGGTCATGGCGATTGCAGGCATCTGAAGATCTGCGGCCTTGGCAACCAATTGCTTGATTCGAGCAGCACCGTCGAGCATCGAATACTCGGTGTGGTTGTGCAAATGGACGAACGAATCGCTCATTTCACCTCCACTTATTCATCGACGGGCCCTTAGCCTAAAGCCGAAAATCTACTTCCCGCAGTCGGTTCAGGGCGAGTTCCAAATCTTGCGGATATTCGCTTTCGAATTCGACCCACTCCCCCGAAATTGGGTGAGAAAAGGCAAGCTTATGGGCATGGAGCCACTGTCTGTCCAACTTGAGCGCAGCCGCCAGCTTAGGATCGCTCCCATAGAGCGGATCGCCGACCAGAGGATGCCTAAAGTGGGCAAGGTGAACCCTGATTTGGTGGGTTCTTCCAGTCTCTAATCCAATTTCCAAAAGAGCAGCCGTTGGCAAAAGCTCGATGGTCCGGTAGTGGGTGACAGCAGTTTTGCCATCTGCAGAGATTGTGAACTTGTAATCGTGCTTGGTGCTTCTGGCGATTGGGGTGTCAATAGTTCCCTGAGCTGGATCCGGATGCCCCTGGGCCAAGGCGTGATAGGTCTTTTTGACAGTTCTATCTCTAAAAGCCTGCTTCAAAACCGAATAAGCCCGCTCGCCCTTTGCTAAGACCATCAGCCCGCTGGTTCCAACATCGAGTCGCTGGACTATGCCCTGACGCTCCTGAGCGCCGGAGGTGGCTAGCTGGATGCCTCTGGCCAACAAGACACCGGGGACGCTTGGGCCCACAAAGCCCAAAGACGGGTGCGAGACAACGCCGGCAGGTTTGTCAATCACAATCATGTGCTCATCTTGGAAAACAACCTTTAGTTCTGCCACATCCTCGGCAACGACCTCTGGCTCATTTGAGCGCTCGACCAGCTCGACCTCGATGACCTGATTAATTTCTAGCCGATCGGATTTACCAATTACTTTCCCAGCTCTGGTGACACTGCCCTCAGAAAGTAAATCTGCCGCCTGAGAGCGGCTGATGCCAAGCATTTTTGCTAGGGCGGCATCGGCTCGCTCGCCCGATAGGGAGTCCGGAACCGGCAGATACTTACTTGCCAACCTTGCCACCCAGTTCGTCACCCATAAGCGTTCTGAGCATTGCCAGTGATACACCGACAACCAAGAAGGTGTCAGCCAAGTTGAAAATCGGGAAGTTGAATGGAATCGAGATGAAATCCACGACATGCCCATTTAGGAAACCTGGAGCGCGAGTGAGTCTGTCAACCAAATTTCCAGCAGCTCCGCCCAGCACCAAACCGGCGATGATGGTCCAGGTTAGATTTCTAGCCTTCGGTCCAAACCACAAAAGCGCAAGCACGGCACAGCAGGCAATAATCGCTAGCACCCAGGTCTGGCCAACGCCGAGCGAGAATGCAGCCGCGTCGTTGTAGGCAAGTCGGAATCTGAGAATGTCACCTATTACAGGCATAGCAGAACCGTCAGACAGGGCGGCAATTGCCAACTCTTTGGTTAGCTGATCAAGAAAAACTAAGAAAACGCCAATTCCAAGGAAAAGGAAGGTTCTTGCTTTACTTGCGCTCACTTGAGGTTTCGTCTTCATCCTCAGCTGCTGCTGACGTTACAACCTCAATAACCTCGGCCGCAACCTCGGTGATTTGGGCGAATTCAATCTTCGCAGCTGCCTCTAGCGGCTGCTCGAAGGACTCCTCGCGGATCAAAGTGGTGAGCTGAGACTCCATGTATTCGCGCAAGCGACCACGGTAGTCATGCTCGAATTCGCGAAGTTCCTCAATGGTGTTCTCAATTGCCTTGCTGTCAAGCTCTAGCTGACCCAAAACTGCACGGGCCTGAGCCTCTGCATCGCGCACTAGGCGAGCTGCATTCTCCTGGCCATCACGAATTAGCTGGTCGCGCTTGGTTAGACCCTCGCGGACGTGCTCCTCATGCAACTTGCGGGCAAGCTCTAGCAAGCTGTGTGAGTTGCTGGCGTCGGCAGCACTTGGAACCGATGCGGCAACCACCGGTGCAACTGGGAAGTCTGCTGCTGAAGCAGCTGGAGCGGCCTGCGCCTGAGCCTTTGCGGCCTCTAGCTGCTGGCGAAGCTCTTCGTTCTCGCCGCCGAGCTTTCGAAGCTCTACAACGACCTCGTCTAGAAAGTCATCGACCTCGTCCTGGTCATATCCCTCGCGGAACTTGACGATGGTAAATCTCTTGTTTACAACTTCTTCGGGCGTCAGCGCCATGTTGCACCTTCCTGATACAGCGCAAAAGCGCTCACGCTATGTTATTCGCTTTAGAGGGTTCGAACCAAGCCCTGCGCAAAAAGTACCGCAATAAGCACAATTGTCCAAGCCAAATCAAGCGCCACTACACCCAGTCGCAATGGCGGTACAAAGCGCCTTACGAACTTAATCGGTGGATCGGTGATTGTGAATGCAAAATCAACAATCGGCATCAAGATGCTAGGTGGTCGCCAGCCACGATTGACCGACATTACGAATTCAACGATGAACCTGGCAAACATTGCATAGACAAAAAGCTGCAACGCCCAATAAAGAACTAAACCGATCAGACCCATAAATTAGTCGAGCAGGTTGTCGGCGTCGGTGGCCTCAGCCTCACCGTCGTTTACCTCAACGTGGCTTGGGCTTAGCAAGAAGACCTTTGGGGTGACGCGGCGGATCTGACCCTCGAGCGCTTCTTTGAGGCCCAGCATGAAGTCCAGCATGCGCTTGGCATCGGCTTCGCTCATGCCGCCGATGTTCACAATCACTGGAACGCCTTGGCGGTAGTGGAAGGCAACTTCCTTACCATCTGCGTAAGTCTTTGGTTCTAGCGTGATGATTTCTGACATTTCAGAGCCGCGACGTGGTCTCGATGCGGCTGGACGAGGCTTTGCGCTCGCTTCAACTTTCTGAGGTTCGGCTGATCCAAAACCAAAGAAAGTCATAACTGAATTAACTGCGCCCATCATTACTCCTTAGATTGCTTCAAGACTATGGGTTCAAAGGCCTAGGGCCGGTGATTGCCGAGCCAACTCTTATGTGTGTCGCACCCATGGAAATCGCTAATTCGAAGTCCTCGCTCATGCCAATCGATAGCTTTGTAGCCTTGGGTGCAAGTTCCTGCAGTTTGCCGCTGGCAATAAGAACTTTTTCAAATTCCGCAGCCGGGTCCATCCCAAGTCCGGCAACCGCCATAACACCTAGCAGCTCGAAGTTTGGTAGCTGCAAAACGGACTCGGCCAATGGCGCAAGATTCTCAGGTAACACTCCCCCGCGACCTTCGTCACTGGTGAGGTTTAGCTCGATAAACCCTGAAAAGTTTCCCTCAAACTTTGGAAGTTGCTTCGCTAGTTCTGAAACCAGCGATTCTCGGTCGATTGAGTGGATGACCCTGGCGTATTTCAGGACCGATTTCACCTTGTTGGATTGCAACTGCCCGACAAAGTGCCAAATAGCCTGCTCCTGCGGGCGCAATTCTGCGAGTCGAAAGCTTTTTGGGCTGGCTTCCTGGTCTCGGTTTTCACCAAAATGCAGCTGACCTAGGTCAACTAACTCGGCCACCACCTCGGCAGGGTTGTTCTTTGTGATGGCCACTAACTCAACATCGGTCAATGACCTGCCAGAAGCCGAACAGGCACTGGCCATTTTGGCCAGCACCTGTTCGTATCTAGAAGCTAATTGGCTCAACGGAAGAATTCAGGAAGATCCAAATCGTCACCGAACTGACCGTTGGAGTTAGGAGCCGCACTGTGGGCGGGAACCAAGGTCTCGCTCTGAATCAACTGCTCGCTGGTTGGAAGCTCCTGGGCCGCCTCGGCAACTGCGTAATCCTCAACTGCTGGGGCCGCAACAGCCTGCTCGACTGGAAGAACAACGGCGGCTGGCGCCTCGAACTTGCGGTAGGTCGGCTCGCCGCCATCAAAGCCAGCGGCGATAACGGTGATGCGGACCTCGTCACCCAAGGTGTCCTCAATGGTTGCACCGAAGATGATGTTGGCTTCTGGGTGAACTGCTTCCTGAACCAAACGAGCTGCGTCGTCGATTTCGTGCAGCCCTAGGTCTGAAGCACCCTGAACCAAAAGCAGTACTCCGTGAGCACCCTCGATGGTTGCCTCAAGAAGTGGTGAAGAAACGGCAATCTCTGCTGCACGGACCGCACGGTCTTCACCCTTGGCGGTACCGATGCCCATAAGGGCACTTCCGGCACCCTGCATAACGGACTTCACGTCGTTGAAGTCAAGGTTGATAAGTCCTGGGATAACGATCAGGTCGCTAATGCCCTGCACACCGGCACGAAGCACGTCGTCGGCGGTGATGAAGGCTTCGATGGCGGAAATCTTCTTGTTTGACATCTCAAGTAGACGCTGGTTTGGAACCACGATTAGGGTGTCAACCTCGGTGCGAAGTTCGCGGATACCCTCATCGGCCTGCACGGCACGGCGCTTACCCTCAAAGTTGAACGGGCGGGTTACCACACCCACGGTCAAAGCACCTAGGCGCTTTGCAATTCTTGCTACCACCGGAGCTGCTCCGGTTCCGGTGCCGCCACCCTCGCCGGCGGTTACGAATACCATGTCTGCACCCTTCAGCGCTGACTCAATCTCGTTCTCGTGCTCCTCAGCGGCGCGACGACCTACCTCTGGGTCGGCTCCTGCTCCAAGGCCACGGGTGATGTCGCGACCAATGTCCAACTTGACATCGGCATCGCTCATTAGCAGGGCCTGTGCGTCGGTGTTCACCGCTACAAACTCAACTCCACGTAGTCCAGACTGGATCATGCGGTTTAGCGCATTCACACCGCCGCCACCAACTCCAACGACCTTGATGACTGCCTGATAGTTCGGGGTCTGAGCCACGATGTTCCTCCTTGTGAAAACTCTCAAGTTAAGGCTGAGGCTTAACCCTTTGAGAAGAATTCAGTTTGCGCCAAGAAGTTAGGCCCCGACCAGCCCTATTCGCTCGAGGGCCTCGGGCGTGTCGCAAATGAGTTGAATCAATAGTCTTGGTAAGTAACCACGGGGGCTTTGGGAGATGAGACATCGATGGTGACGCCGGGTTTTACACCGGTCTTCATAAGCGAGTTCAAGACCTCCGCTTTGAGCAGCCCCTGCTTGGCGTTTCCCCAAATCACGCGGGTATCGCTCTTTCGCAAAATCAAATCTGAGGTTAACTGCTCGGAAACCTGAATTGAGAAAACCTTCTTGTAGGTGCCAACCGGAAGTGAAAGCAAGACCTCCATAGCGGTTTTATACTTCTTGTCCTTCAAAGGGTCAGCGGTGAAGCGGAAAAACGGGTACTTATCTTTGGCACCAGCCACATCGATGCGAACCCCAGCAGCGTCATAGAGGTAGTTCTTCCCGCCTCGCACCAAAATCACAATCGGCTGGCGCTCGCGAATCTTCACGGTCAATGTGTGAGGCGGCTCCGCCTGTAGCGTGAAGGTTTCGATCAGGGCAAAATCCGCCAACAGGTCGGCAACACTGTCCTGGGAGATGGTTGTCAGGGGCTTTCCAACCAGTCCCTCCAGAGCTCCCATTACCTTGCTGGCTTGAATTCGATCATTGCCGCTGACTTTGATTTGCTCTACGGCCAGCATCGGTGTGAAGAAAGTGGCTACCACCAGAATCACCAGGGCGATTGGTCCCGCAATAAACAAGGTCCTACCGAGAATTCGAAATCCAGAGCTACGGGGAGCTTTAGTCTTCGCGGGCTTAGCGCTTTGTCTAACGCGCTTTATTTCACGGCCGACAAGTTCGCGCTCTGGTTTCTTCAACTAAGCCTCCAGGGCACTTAGCAGCTCAGGTACCATGCGGTAGATGTCACCACAGCCCATCGTGATTATGAAATCCCCGCTTTGGGCAAGGCTGGCGGCAACGGCGGGCACGTCGTCCCACACAGGCACGTAGTGCATCCGGGCTTGATCTGCGAAGCGATCTGCAATTAGTGCCCCGGTGACCCCTGGTTCCGGGTCTTCCCTGGCCGCATAGATATCCAGGCAAACCACCTGGTCACTCAGCGCTAATGCTTGTGCGAACTCGGACTGGAAAATGCGAGTTCTAGAAAAAAGATGCGGTTGAAAAACCGTGATCAACTTGCCCGAACCCACTACCGCTCTAGCCGCGCTCAATGCGGCGGCAACCTCGGTGGGGTGGTGAGCGTAGTCGTCGTAGACCTTCACCCCGCGGCGCTCCCCGTGCAGCTCGAAGCGGCGCTCGGTGCCGGAGAAGTGCGCAACAGCCTTCGCCGATTCCTCAAAATCAAAGCCAAGTCCAACCAAGACCGCCACCGCACCAGCAGCATTGAGCGCATTGTGATGGCCTGGAACCTGCAATTGAACCTGAATGCTCTTGGGGCCAAAGCCGAGTTCAAACGAGACGTTTCCACTTAGCGCAGCGACGTTTCTTACCTGCACCGAGGCATCGCTGGCGGTTCCAAAGGTGATTATGTTCTTGTGTTTCAAGCGCTTAGTTACTCGCACCGCACCCGGGTCATCACTTGAAATGGCGACTAGGGAACCCGCGGCATCGGCAAACTTTGCGAATTCACCTTCGAAGGCATCGAGTGAGCCAAAGTGGTCCAGGTGATCTGGATCAACGTTGGTGATTAGTGCGACTTCGGTCTTGTAGTGCAGGAATGAACTGTCGGACTCGTCTGCTTCTATGACAAAGTGTTCGCCCTTGCCAGATCCCGCTGAGGCTCCGTACTCCTGGATCACACCGCCGTTCACAAAGCTGGGGTCAGCACCGAGGCGGCTGAGGGCAGTAACCACCATCCCGGTCGAAGTGGTCTTTCCGTGAGCTCCCGCTACCGCGATGAGCTTGCCCTTTGATGCCAGGTGCGCCAAAAGTGCTGAGCGGTGCAGGATTGGTATTCCGCGCTCCTGAGCCAGGACGTACTCAGGGTTAGTCGGCCAAAGTGCACTTGTGACAACCACAGTGTCAGGGTCACCAAGGTTTTCGGCGGCGTGACCGATGTGAATTACGGCGCCTAGTGCTTGCAGTGCCTTGACGTTCGAAGAATCCCTGAGGTCAGAGCCGGTAACCTTGTGCCCCATTCCCAAGGTGAGGCGGGCGATGCCCGACATTCCAGAACCCCCGATACCAATAAAGTGCACGGTACCTAAATCGTCAGGAATGGGCTGGGAGAAGTCGGGCTTAATCACGGGTCTTAGTATTCACTGCCGCAAGCACAAGATCGCGTAGCCGCTCGGTTGCGTCGGGAATTCCCACTGACTTTGCCGCCTGAGACATCTTTCTGATGCTCGAACTGTGGCTGACCAGTGGGATTAATTCGGAGCTTATGTACTTAGCTGTGAACTCACTATCTGAAACCAATTTGCCACCGCCTGCTTCAACAATGGTTGCTGCGTTGAATCTTTGCTCTCCGTTACCCACCGGGTATGGAATGTAAATCGCCGGAAGTCCACAGGCAGCAAACTCACTGACCGTTGAGCTTCCAGCCCGCGATACCGCCAAATCCGATGCTGCGATTGCAGCATCCATTCGGTCGCAGTAAGCCATCCGGCGATAACCCGGTTCTGAGACCTCAGCGAGATTGGCCCTGTCCCCCACGATGTGCAGGATTTGAATCCCTGCGGCATTTAGCACGCTGCGGGTCTCGATGATTGCCTCGTTGATGCTCTTAGCTCCTAAAGACCCTCCGGTGACCAAAAGCGTTATCATAAAGGGATTCAGACCCAATTCGATTCGTGCCTGCTCTTTGTCGTAGCCAGACACAGAATCAACAATTTCCGGGCGAAGCGGCATGCCCGTGATGGCAGCTGGCGATAGATCACTGTTTGGAAAAGCCACCGCGATGCTTTTGGTGAATTTTGCACCCAGGCGATTGGCAATACCCGCCAGGGCGTTTGCCTCATGGATCACCAGCGGTTTTCTCGCGATAAAGGCAGCGAGGTAAGCGGGAGCGGATGCGTAGCCACCAAACCCAACCACTGCCTCAATCTTGTGCGCCTTGATCATCTTGAGAATCGCAAAAACAGCCGCGGCAAATCGGAACGGGAATGCCAAGGCATAGAGCGAGGGCTTGCGAGGAAATGGCAGCCTGGCAATCGTTAGTAGCTCAAACCCGCGCTGTGGAACAAGGCGAGACTCCAACCCCTCTTTGGTGCCAAGGGCCAGCACCTCGTGATCTAAAGCCCTCAACGACTGAGCCAGCGCCAACATCGGGTTTACGTGGCCGGCAGTTCCGCCACCGGCCAATAAGAACTTGGTCACCTTCTGCGCCCTAGATTCGCCGTTCGATCACGCTCTACTGCCAGCACCACGCCAATGGCCATAAGTGATGCAATCAGCGAAGAGCCACCGGCAGAAACCAGCGGCAAGGTAACACCGAGAACCGGAAACAGTCCAACCACAACACCCATGTTGATAAATGCCTGAATCACAATCCAAAACATCACTCCCACCACCAGGTTGCGGTTGAAGGGGTCGGTTTGCTGCCTAGCGATTTGGAACATCACCAGACCGAGCGCCAAGAACAGCGCAACCACCAGCAGCGCTCCGATTAGCCCAAGCTCTTCGCCGATGATTGCGAAGATGAAGTCGTTTTCAACCTCAGGGATCCAGCTCCATTTCAGCTTGGAGCGACCAAGGCCTGTGCCAAAAATGCCGCCGGAGGCAAGGGCCCAGGTGCCCTTTTCAAATTGCCAATTCACGCCCATTGGGTCAGCGGCTGCCGGGTTCATCCAGGCGTCAAAGCGCACTCTTCGAGAGGGCGAACTGGAAACCAGGAAAAACGCCAGTGCCGAGCCAAACGCGATGATGGAATACCAATAGGACATCTTGATACCGGCAATTAGGTAGAGACCCATCAGCAAGACCACCATGATGATGCCCGAACCCAAGTCCTTACTTAGCACCGACACCATGCCGACACCGACCGCGGAGAAGAACCACACCCGCTTCCAGGTTGGCAAATCCTCATCCCAGAATCCGGTCAGTTGTGAAAGCTGCAAAGACAGCGCAACAATCAAACCGAGCTTGAGAAACTCCGACGGCTGCACTCCGATGGCACCAAAAGATAGCCAGTTACGGTTTCCATTGATCTCTTGGCCAAACAATACGGTTGCAGCCTGAGCGCCCATGGTGATGGCAAGTCCCAACATGGCAAATCTGCGCATGAAGTCAAGCGAGAGATTCGAGACAATCAGCATCAGGGTCAGGCCAATAATGGCAAAGCCGCCCTGCTTTAGAAAGATTGAAGCTGCATTCGAAGTCTCTTTGAATGCGTCTACAGCCGATGCACTCGCCACCATAGTGAGACCAATTGCAACGGTTGCGAGGGTTAGCCCCAAGAGCCAAAAGAATTGCCTAGACTGCGCGTGAAGGCGGGGCTGCAACATCTCTTTTAGATTTGTCACTTACTCACCTGCCTTCTAACCTCTGCCTGAAACTGATTTCCGCGGTCTGCATAGTCCTGAAATTGATCCATCGAAGCTGCTGCCGGGGCAAGCAAAACCGTGTCGCCTGATCCTGCAAACTCCATAGCGGAGCTAACGGCCTGGGACATGGTTTGCTCGCCCGAAATCACCCTCAAAGGCAAGTTTGGAAGGTGTTTGGCAAACAATGCCTCAAGTTCAACCGTGTCGGCACCAATAACAATGGCGGCCTTTAGCTTCGAGCCGTGATCAATCAAAAGCGGAGTCGGGTCAACGCCTTTGAGCAGGCCCCCAACAATCCACACGATTGAATCAAAGCTTGCCAGCGACGCATTAGCTGCGTGAGCATTAGTGGCCTTTGAATCGTCAATAAAGACAATGCCCTGCTGCTCGAGTACTTTTTGAATTCGATGCGGAGCAAGTTTGAAGGTCGCGATGGCTTGTTTGATGACTTTGGGCTCAACATCCACTGCTCTGGACAACGCCGTGGCGGCGGCGACATTGGCCCGCAGGTGGTCGCTTAGGACACCAATGGCTTCCAAGTCTGAATCTTGAGCTATTTCCAGTGCTGCCGAATAGCGGTCTGCAATAAAGGCTCGGTCAACCAAGAATTCCTCTACGAAGCCAACCGCGCTGACACTTGGCATCCCGGTTGTGAAGGCCACGGCTCGGCAGCCTTCAACAACTTCAGCGTTTTCCGCAGCCGCCAGGGTCTTTGAGTCTTGGGCGTTATAGACAATTGCAATCTCTGTTCCTTCAAAAACCTTTGCCTTAGCTTCAAAGTAGGCCTGCTCGCTGCCGTGCCAGTCGATGTGATCTGGTGCCAGGTTCAAAAATGCGCTGGCCACCGGGTCTAGTTGCCCGGAGTAGTGAAGCTGGAAGCTGGAAATCTCAACAACTAGGTAGTCAAAACCTTCTGGGTCTCTGATGGCATCCAAAATGGGATTTCCGATGTTGCCACATGCCACTGCGCGAAGTCCAGCAGTTTGCAGGATGTGGGTTACCAGCTCAGTGGTGGTGGTTTTGCCGTTGGTGCCGGTGATAGTGATCCACTTGGCTACCCGATCGGTTTTGTCCCTAAGTCGCAAAGCCAGATCGATATCCGTTAGGACCTGGATATCGTTTTCTCTAAGCCAACCAACTGCCGGGTGTGATGGTGCAAAACCTGGAGAGATAACCGCAAAGTCAATCTTTGCCAATTTGCTCAGCTCAGAAACTGCATCAGAGAGCACTAGCTTTGCACCAATGACCTCCAGAAGTTCGGAGTATTCGGGGCTCGCGGAATTCGCAAAAACCGTTACCTCTGCGCCTAATTCGCAAAGCGTGTCAGCTACCGAGAATCCAGATTTACCCAAACCTAAGACTGCAACGTGCAGTCCAGCCCAATTGTCGTGCCAGCTGCGCTGCGGGATCATATGCCGTAGATCCACTCCACGTAGAACAGGCCAACGCCGCTAATCACACACAGCGATGCAATGATCCAGAAGCGAACAACGATGGTGATCTCAGCCCAACCCTTGAGTTCAAAGTGGTGGTGCAGCGGTGACATCAAAAAGACACGCTTGCCGGTTCCGGTTCGCCACTTGGTGATCTTGAAGAACACTCGCTGAATCACTACCGAACCGGTGACGATAACGAAGATTCCACCAATCAGAATAAGTAGCAACTCGGTGCGGGAAAGGATTGCTAGCGCGGCTAGCGCACCACCTAGACCAAGCGACCCGACATCGCCCATAAAGATCTGCGCTGGTGAGGTGTTCCACCACAAAAAGCCAACGCAAGCGCCAACAATTGCGGCCGCAATTACCGCCAGGTCAAGCGGGTCACGCACGTTATAGCAGGATGCAAAATTCTCGACAACCGTCGCACAGCTTTGGTTGAACTGCCAAAAACCGATGATCACGTAAGCGCCTATGGCCATGATTGCGGATCCCGATGCCAGTCCATCCAACCCGTCTGCGATGTTCACACCGTTGGAGGCGCTGGTAACCAAAAGTGTAATCCAGGCGACAAACAGCCCCATACCGATAACCGAGCCCCAGATAAACAGGTCAATCGGTAGGTCTCTAAATAGAGAGATTGCGGTTGATGCCGGCGTCAAGCCGTCTTCATCCGGGAAACCAAGCGCGAGAACCGCAAAGACGATTGCAACTGCAACTTGGCCTGCGATCTTTGCCCATCCGGTAAGGCCTAAGCTGCGTTGATTGCGAACCTTGAGTAGGTCATCTATAAAGCCAACCAGTCCAAGTCCCAGCATCATCAGGATCACAAGCAGGGCAGATGCCGATGGTGATTCACCGTTTATGAGCTTTGCGACAAAGTAGCCAATGGTTGCGGCCAAGAGGATGACGATGCCACCCATAGTTGGAGTGCCGCGCTTGGTGTGGTGAGTCTTCGGACCGTCATCGCGAATGAACTGACCCCACTGCAGGTTCCTAAAAAGCCAAATAAATCCTGGGGTAGCGAAAAGCGAAATAAATAGCGCGATGCCGCCTGATGCAAGTAAGGCTCTCACTTCACACCCGCCAACTCGTCGCCTAAGAATCTCAAACCCGCGATGTTGCTGGATTTCACCAAGACAATATCGCCAGGTGATAGCTTGTCATGAATAGCATCAAAAGCCGCGCTGATTGTCTCGCAAAACACAGACTCGCCATCCCAGCTGCCCTCTTGCATAGCCCCCAAGTGAATCAACTTCGCCTCTTGACCCACCACATAGAGCTGATCGATGTTGTATCTCACCACCAACCGACCTAGCTGATCGTGCTCCTGCACGGAATACTCACCAAGTTCCGCCATGTGTCCTAGAACCGCGATGGTTCGGTGACCTTGGCGACCCAAAGTAGCCATGGTTTGCAAAGCTGCCCTCATGGAATCCGGAGATGCGTTGTAGGCATCGTTGATGACGAATACTCCGTCATGACGCCGAATCAGCTGCATGCGCCAGCGCTCTGCCATCTCCATCTCAGATACCGCTTCGACGGCAATCTCTCTTGGAACACCGAGCTCCTGGGCAACCGCCAGCGCAGCGGAAACGTTCATCGCCTGGTGCTCCCCCAGCATTTTCAGGGTCAGTTCACAAACTTGTCCATCTGGGTAAGAGATCGCAAGTTTGGTACCGCCAAGGCTAAGCTCTGCGGACTTGATTTCGAAATCGGCCTCTCTAGCAAAGCCAAATCCGACGCGCTTGACCCCTTGGTTTGGCTCGAAGGCTCGTACGACCGGGTCGTCTTCGTTCAGGATCGCAACGCGTTGAATAAAAGGCATCATCTCGCGCTTGATTTGCGCGGTGACCTCGATTCCACCAAACACACCGGCGTGAGCAAGACCCACTTTGAGCTCGACACCGATATCCGGCAGGCACCAGCTGGCTAGGGCTTTGATTGAACCGATACCAGCTGCACCGAGCTCCAAAACTAGGTATTTAGTGGTGGCTTGGAGTTTCAAGACGGTGAGAGGAAGTCCGACCTCGTTATTGAATGAATCTCTCGGAGCTACCGTTTCGCCAACCCTAGAGAGAATCTCGCGGAGCATGTTCTTGGTGGAAGTCTTGCCATTAGATCCTGTGATTCCCACGACCTGAAGCTGTCCAGCGGCCCGAACTCGAGCCAGCACGTACTTGGCCAAATCGGTTAGTGCGACAACCGTGTCCACAACCTGTATCTGAGCGATTTTTACCGAGGGGTTTGGACTGGAAACCACTGCAAGAGCGGCAACCTCAGCGACCTGCTCCAGGTAGCGGTGGCCATCCTCGTGCTCTCCAAGCTTGGCGAAGAAGATTCCGCCGGGCTCTAGCGTCCTTGAATCGGTGTCCGCTCCACCTTGAACCACAAGATTCTCGTCACCTTGAACTACTTTTCCATTGATCGCGGAAGCAATCTCGGCGAGGGTCAGTGCAATCATGACTCAACCGACTCTCTTGCGATTCTCCGCGCGTCAAATGGAACCTTCTGACCGGCAATTTCTCGATAGGTTAGGTGCCCTGGACCGCACCAAAGCACGGCGGAATCCTCAGCTGTTTCTAAAACTGCTCGCTTAATTGCTTGCGCTGGGTCTGGAATCTCCAAGATTCTTCCCGCATCCATGTTGGTTGCGGCCGCGGTGATAAGGGCGTGTCTAATAGTCGCGGGGTCTTCGTCTCTCGGGTGCTGATCGGTGATGATCAAAAGATCGGCGTTTGATCCTGCTATTCCCATTTCGCTGCGCTTGCCCTTGTCCCGATTACCTGACGCACCTAGCACCAAGGTGAGGGTTGGATAACGCTTTTTTATCTCCACAACGGCGCTCTCTACCCCGGCAGGCGTGTGGGCATAGTCGACATATACATGTGGCTTGGATTCAGAAACCAGTTCCAACCGCCCTGGAACATAGAGCTCGCTGACACTAACCGCTGCCTCAAGCTCAGTTGGGCTAAATCCGGCCTCCAAAAGCATCACCAGTGCAAGCACCAAGTTCTTGGCCATCAGTCCCCCTTGCGAAAAGTGGACACTGAGCTCGTGCTTGCCTAAAATTCTTAGCTGATCAGCCTGGTAGCGATATCTGTATTGCAATCCCTCGCCAATACCAACCACAGGGATTTCTGCGGTGTCAAAAAGCTTGCGAGCATGCTCGTCCTCGACTAAAACAACGCCTTTCTTGGCGTATTTCTTGGTGAAGAGCGCTGCTTTTGCGGCTAGGTATTGCTCCATGGTTGAAAAGTCATCTAAGTGATCGCGTGAGAGGTTACTAAAGCCGACCACGTCGAATAACACACCGTCTACTCGGTGTCGTATAAGCGCTTGTGCTGATACCTCAATGGCCGCGTGGAGCGCACCAGATGCGCGCATCTGTGCCAATAGATCGTGCAATTCGGTCACCTCAGGTGAGGTAAGAGCGGCCGGCAGCTCGGTGGTACCCACGATTCGACTGGTGGAAGCACTCATTCCGGCAGGTTTTCCTAGGCCCAACAAAACCTGGTGCAGGTAGTTCGTGACAGAGGTCTTGCCGTTGGTTCCGGTGACACCGAATAGCGTCATCCCTGAGGCAGAGGTTCCGTAAACCAGGTCTGAGATCTCACCGGCAATTGACTTCGGATCCGAGTCGACAAGGCTTGGAATCCCGGATACTTCCCTATCCGAAAAAACTGCAACGGCTCCATTGGCAATTGCCTGATCCAAAAAATCTAGACCGTGATGCTTTAGCCCCTGGGTTGCAATAAACAGCGAGCCTGGTCGACACAAATTGGAGGCTAGAGCAACTGAGCTGATCTCAACATCGTCACCGCTTCGGGAAAGACCAAATCTCTGAGCCAGAAGACTAGTTGCGAGGTTCGACTTCACCGTTGGATCCTGATGGTAGGTCTGGGGATTTCGTGGTCGATGGTGGCACGCGATAGGTCTTGAGAGCCTGCTGCATGATCGCTTTGAATGGGAAGGTCGCCTGAAGCGAGTTCGATACGCCAACTGCCTTGTAGATGGTTATACCTACGATGAACTTGGGATTCTCCGCCGGAGCTAGACCATAGAAGGAAATTGCGAACTGCGATCCATATCCAGTGCCATCCTTGATCTGCGCGGTACCGGTTTTGCCTGCGACGCGATAGCCGTCGATGGCAGCATTTCGACCAACGCCACCGAACTCAACCACTTTCTCCATCAGATTCAGGTTCAGCTTGGCGGTTTCCTTGGAGAGGACTCTGGTGGCATTTTGCTTGGGTTGATAAATGATTGAGCCATCATCCGCGGTGCAGTTTTCCACCAGAATCGGATCCAGCCTGACGCCCTCGTTAGCCATCGCCTGGTAGGCGTAGGCCATCTGAATTCCGGTAATCGAAATACCCTGCCCATAGGTCGTGGCGTAGTTGGTCATCTTGTCCCAGTCTTTGTAGTCGTGCAAGATTCCCGAGCTTTCACCCTCGAATCGAAGCGGACTAACCGAACCAAAACCAAACTTCTGCAGGTAGTTGTACCTGGTTTCTTTGTCAATCTTGACTCCAAAGCTGGACATTCCAGTGTTGGAGGAATATCGAAGAACTCCACCGAGGGTCAGGTTGAATGGCTCATGGCCAAAGCTGTCCTTGATCCAGCCACCGGCGAAGTCCAGCTTCATGTAATCGGGTGCTCGAACGGTGTCATAAGCGTTTGCAGTCTTGGTGTCCAAGACGATGGCGGTAGTCAGCGCCTTCATAATCGAACCCGGCTCAAAAGCCGCCTGGAAGATTTTTGAACCGCGGTTATTGGCATCCGAGGCGGCTGGGTCATTTGGGTCAACCGAAGGCGCTTCGGCAGCGGCCAAAAGTTTGCCGGTTTCAACCTCTACTACCACCGCTGATGCCCACTGCGCACCCAGGTCGTTCACGGTGTTAGCCAAAACCTGCTGAGCAAAGAACTGCAGGTTGGCATCGATCGCCAAGTTCAGGGTTCCACCGTTTTGGGTTGGTTGGGTGGTGACGTTGGAAGTTGGAATGCGAACGCCCTCGGCACTTCGCTCAAAAGTTTCCTGGCCATCGATTCCCGCAAGGCAGGTGTTGTATTGGCGCTCAAGCCCAGCTAGCGGTTCACCATCGGAACCCACAAAGCCAATCACGTTTCCAGCAACTGCCCCGTTTGGATAAAGCCGGTCGGCAAAGGCATCAAAGTAAATCCAAGGGATGTTCAGCTCCCGGATGGCGTTATAGGTTTCGCCATCAACCTTTTTCGCCAGGTTCGAATACTCGCTATCTCCGGCGAGCAGCAAGGTCAATTCCTCAGGAGTTAGTTCAATCAGCGGAGCAAGTTCCGCCACGATTTGCTCGACCGTGCGCTCGGTGCGAACCCCATCAACGATTTTAAAGACGCTACCGACATTCTTTGGCGCGGCATTTACGTCGTAGCGGAAGACGGTCCTTGCGAGCACCTGTCCAGAGGAATCGCGAATTTGACCCCTGAGGGCGGGAAGGGTTTGAGTGATTGAGCGCGACTTGAAAGATTCCTCGCGAATCTGCTCGGCTCTTACGACCTGGTAGTCGACCAGGCGAATTCCAAGACCTAGGACCATCACCAGGAGAATTAGGGCAAATACGCCGAGTCTGCGACTCAGCGATCTGTGTGTACCCATGGTGGCCTATCTGGTTGGTGAAGCTGGGATTAGACCCGACTCCAAAACTAAGCCAGAAAGGGCAGGTTTCTGCGTTCCGACACTCTCGGATACCTCGGCGCTGGCGACAGTTGCCGCGGTGAAGTCGGATACGGTTCCCATGGCAGAGTTGGCAACCAGGTTTGCGGAGACAACAACCGCATTTTCAGCACTTGCAGGGCGAGGCTTACCGAATACCCGGTCGTTCTCGATGTCTAGCAGCACTGAAGCTGGGTTGGCAACCATGCCTAGGCGGTTTGCAGCGTCAGCTAGGTTCTGTGGCGAGGCAAGCGAGTCGACCTCTTCCTGCAGAATCTGAACCTGAGTTGCCAGGTCGCGCTTTTCAAGTTTTAGCGAACGTAGGTGGTAGGCATCCTGGGTGAGGACCATGTTTAGCACCAGCTGACCCAGTAGCACCACGATGATGCCAACCACGATGATCAGACCCGCTGTCATGTTGGGACGCAACTGCCTGGCCTGAGCCTGCGAAACCATGTAAACCGCCATTAGTTACCCTCCAGTTTTTCTGCAGCCCGAAGCCTTGCCGAAGCAGACCTTGGGTTTTTCTCCAGTTCCAATTCCGTGGCGCGCTCTACGCCACGGGTGATGATTTTCAAAACCGGTGCGGTGCCAGGCAATTCGACTGGCATGTCAACCGGAGTAGAACTTGTGGCGGCCGCTTGGAGGGCATCTTTGACAATCCCGTCCTCCAGGGAGTGGTAAGACATAACCACTAGGCGACCGCCAACAGCTAGCGCGTCAATCGCCTGAGGCATGGCGTCTTCTAGGACACCCAGCTCATCGTTGACGGCAATTCTTAGCGACTGGTAGATCCGCTTGGCAGGGTGACCGTTGGTCTTACCTGGAGCAACTGGCACAACATCGATGACGATCTTGTTCAGCTGGGTTGAAGTTGTGATTGGACGGGTCGCACGCTCGCGAACAATGCGTCTCGCGATTGGTCCGGCAAATCTCTCCTCGCCGTAGCGACGGAAGATACGAGCGAGTTCGCTCTCATCCATGCTGGCTAGAAGGTCAGCAGCGGTTTTGCCTCTGGTCTGATCCATACGCATGTCCAGCTCTGCCTCTTGAGCGTAGGAGAAGCCGCGGTCTGCAACATCCAGCTGCATTGAGCTAACGCCTAGGTCCATCAGGATTCCGTGCACTGAAGGAATCTCTAGGCGGTCCAAAATCGACTCGATTTCGTCGTAGACAGCAAGTACCGGGATAAAGCGCTCACCAAACGGCGCTAGGCGCTCAGATGCAAGTGTGATTGCGCTTGGGTCGCGGTCGATACCGATCACGGTCAAGGTTGGGTTCTGAGTCAGTAGCGCTTCGGTGTGACCGCCAAGACCTAGGGTGCAGTCGATTGCTACCGGCTTTGAAACGGTGAAGCCAGGCTGTAGCAGGTCTAGGCAACGCTGAAGCATTACTGGGGAGTGAAGTTCTGAAGTTTGAATCATGACATTCCCTTATGTCCTGCCCTGCAACTTGGTCCTTGTCCGTTTGTGAGCTTGGTTTTCACTTGTTCCGACTTCGGGGAAGAAAGCCGGTACACGGCCAAGGGCCAAGTTGCAGGGTTAGAACAACCCTGGGATCACCTCCTCCGCCTGTGAGGAGAAACCGTCTTCGTTGCGGGCTAGGTAGTCGTTCCAGGTCTGTGCATCCCAGATCTCGGCTCTAGCGCCAACACCGATGATGACCAACTCTTTGGAAAGGTTCGCGTAGTCGCGTAGTAGCTGAGGTAAAAGCACTCGACCCTGCTTGTCTGGGGTCTCATCGGTCGCACCAGAGAGGAAAACACGTAGGTAGCGACGAGCTTCCTCGTTGGTGACAGGTGCCTGGCGGATCTTGTCGTGCACGGAGGCGAATTCTTTACTGGAGAAGACATAGAGGCAGCGCTCTTGGCCGCGGGTGATAACAACACCTTCACCAAGCTCATCGCGGAACTTGGCAGGAAGGATTAGGCGGCCCTTTTCGTCCAGCTTGGGCGTGTGAGTACCAAGTAGCACTTCGACCCCTTTCCCAAGCTGTTTCCTCCACTTTACTCCACTTTGCTCCACTTTGGGTTATTTTGGCGTGATTTATATCACGTTTTGGTCACCTTTTTTTAAAAGAAAAACCCCGCCGAAGCGGGGTTAGGTCAGGTTTTTACTATTCGTTGCCGAAGCGTTGATTCCAACGATCCTCAAAGAAAGTCGCCTTTGGCTTATCGCCTGCGGCTGGAAGTTCCGGAAGTCTGAAGTTTGCACTGGCAATAACCAGCCCGATCACCATCACCAAGAAAGCAACGACGCCAAAAAATGCCACCTGCAGGGCCACGGCCAAGACCAAAAGTCCCAGGCCGGAGAGCAGGATCAAGACGCCAAGCACCAGCTTTCCCGCTGATTGATTGGCGCTGGTGGTGCTGGAAATGGTCTTAGCAAACTCGGCGTCTTGCGCCATTAGGTTGCGTTCCATCTCTTCGAGCAGTTTTTGCTCGCGCTCAGATAGTCCCATTGTGAACTCCCGTCTTCCCTAATTGTAAACAGCGAAGCTCAGTTAGGCTATCCCCTATGTCTCAAGGTTTTCTACTAAATCTGGTCCAGCACCGTTTGGATGTGTATTGCGACCTCAAGCGTTCTGAGCTAACTGAGATCTCAGATGACTTAGTGCCCATCATCGACTACACCCAAGATCTACTTGCCGGCGGCAAGCGATTCCGCGCCCTGTTTGCCTTCTGGGCCTGGGCCGGCTACCAGGTGGTGGAGGTTGATGCCGCCAAACTGAGCGTTGAAACCCCTGTGGTATCGGTGGCGGCAGCACTAGAAATGTTTCACGCGGCCGCCTTGGTGCACGATGACCTACTAGACCAATCTGATACCCGCAGAGGAAAGCCGGCGATCCACAAGCGCTTTGAATCGCTGCACCAATCCAGCCGATTTGCTGGAAGCGCTGAGCGCTTTGGAGTCGCAGGTTCGGTTCTGGTGGGCGACATGATGCTTTCGTGGTCGTCGGAACTGTTTGGCGAGGCCCTGCTGCACTCCCCCGGCGAGGTGATTGAAGCGGCCTGCCGAACCGAGTTCTCAAAGATGCGTTTTGAGGTTATGGCGGGTCAGTACCTTGATGTCCTAGAGGAAAATGCCGCTCCACTTCGTTCTAAGTCTGAAGCAGTGGCTAGAGCCAACAAGGTGATGCTCTATAAAACCGCGAAATACAGCCTGGAGGCGCCGCTGTTGATTGGGGCTGCCCTCGGTGGTGCTCACCAATCCGAGCTAAAGAGCCTGAGTAACTTCGGAATCCCGCTGGGACTGGCATTCCAGCTCAGAGACGACATTCTTGGAGTTTTTGGTGACCCTCAGGTTACCGGCAAGCCGGCCGGAGATGACCTTCGCGAAGGCAAGCGAACTGTTTTGATTGGTTTGACCTTGGAAGCACTGCCGGTAAGTGTTGCGAACATCTTTGAAGAGCTTTTGGTTAGCGGAGATCTCGATAGCGAGCAGATCGACTTCATGCGTAATGCCATTGTGGACTCCGGTGCCCTTGCCAAGTCAGAAGCTTTGATCGAGCAGTACTCAGACCGAGCCATTGAAGCTCTTGCCGAGCTGGAAATCTCAGAGCAGGGTCGTAAAGAACTTGCGAATCTAACTGAAGCGGTAATCAACCGCAGTAAGTAAGGCTTTAGCCCAGCGACTGAGCGGCTCTTCTAACTGGCGCCTTGTGGCCCTCCAGTAGCGCAGCAATCGGGGTTCTACCCAAGTGCTCATTCTCGGTATAAATCCACTCGATTGCCTCATCGAGGGTCAGACTGCAGTCAAGCAAAAGGAACAAGGTTCCACGAATGCTTGCTAGCGGCTCACCATTTTGAATTAGGTGGGCAGGAATCATTGGCTGCTTATCAACTCGGACACTAAACAGCACGTGCTCCTCGATAAGCCTTCTCACCTTGGATGCAGATATACCTAGTTGCTCAGCGGCCTCATCAATGGTTAGCCAGCTATCGACACCTGGAAGTGACATCGACTATCTCCTCTGAGTTTGAACGAGCTGCTCGGCAACCAAGAATGCTAGCTCGAGTGACTGCATGTGGTTTAGGCGAGGATCGCAGACCGACTCGTAGCGCTTAGCCAAAGTAGTTTCGTCAATCATCTCTGAACCACCGAGGCACTCGGCGACATCGTCACCGGTTAGCTCAACATGCAGGCCACCTGGGTGAGTGCCAAGTGCGCGGTGAACCTCAAAGAAGCCCATAACCTCGTCCATGACGTCTTCAAATCGACGCGACTTGTAGCCGTTGGCGGTGGTCATGCCGTTGCCGTGCATTGGGTCAGTGATCCAAAGTGGCGTTGAGCCGGTTGCCTTGGCTGCCTCGATTAGCTTTGGCAGCTCTTCGCGAATCTTGCCGGCACCCATGCGGGAAATCAGAGTCAAGCGACCTGGCTCCTGGTTTGGGTCTAGCTTTTCGATGATCTTTTTTAGGTCATCAACCGAGGTGGTTGGTCCAAGCTTTACACCAAGTGGGTTTCTGACTCGAGAGAAGAAGTCAAGGTGTGCACCATCTAGCTGCCTGGTGCGCTCGCCCACCCAGATGAAGTGACCTGAGGTCACATAAGGTGTATCTGTTCGAGAGTCGATTCTGGTCATCGGACGCTCGTAGTCAAACAGCAATCCCTCGTGCGAGACAAAGAACTCGGTAGCGCGAAGCTCCGCGGAATCAACGCCGCAAGCCTCCATGAACCTCATGGCGCGGTCGATGTCACCGGCGATTGACTCGTACTGCTTGTTGGCAGGATTGTCGGTGAAGCCCTTGTTCCAGGCGTGCACCTGACGAAGATCAGCAAATCCACCGGTGGTGAAGGCACGGATCAGGTTTAGGGTGCTGGAAGAGGTGTGGTACGCCTGCATTAGGCGTCTGGCATCGTTACTGCGTGACTCCTCGGTGAATTCGTAGCCATTGACTGCATCGCCGCGGTAGGCAGGAAGGGTCACGCCGTCTCGGGTTTCGAAATCAGAAGATCTTGGCTTGGCAAACTGTCCAGCCATGCGACCCATTTTGATGACAGGTAGCGATGAGCCATACATCAAAACCACTGCCATCTGCAGCACGGTCTTGATTCGGTTACGAATACGATCTGCGGTGGCATCCACAAAGGTCTCGGCGCAGTCGCCGCCCTGCAATAGGAATGCCTTTCCACTGGCTGCTTGAGCCAAGCGCTCTCGCAGGGTGTCTACCTCACCGGCGAACACCAAAGGTGGTTGAACCGAGAGTTCTTTCTTTACCTGCTCTAGCACCTGAGCATCGGCCCAGGTTGGCTGCTGCTTAGCCTCTAGCTTGAGGTAGTTGTCTAATCCGAAGTCTGTCAATCTGTTCCTTTAGCTATGCGGCCCGAGCCATGCGGTTCTTTACGGTGGAGGCGTATACGTCTTCATACTCCTGATTGCTCAGCTGCATGATGTTGTAAACGATTAGATCGGTGACAGCGCGCAACACTGCGCGCTCACCCTCCATGCCGGCAAATCTTGTGAAGTCCATTGGCTCGCCAATCACGACTCCAACTCGGCGAATCTTTGGATACTTGGAACCGATTGGCTGCACCTTTTCGGTGTCGATCATGGCTACCGGAATAACTGGGACCTTGGCTTCCAGCACCATGCGGGCAATTCCGGTTCTACCGCGGTAAAGCTTTGCATCTGGGGATCGAGTTCCCTCCGGGTAGATGCCAAGCAGCAACCCACGCTCCAAAACCCCGAGACCGGTGTTTAGCGAATCCTCGGATGCCTTGCCACCGGAGCGGTCAATTGGGAGCTGGCCGGTCGCCTTGAAGAACCAACGGATCAGCGCACCCTTCACACCCTTGCCGGTGAAGTAGTCGCTCTTGGCCAAGAAGGTAACTGGCCTTCTCACCTTGAGCGGCAAAAAAATAGAGTCAGAAAAAGATAGGTGGTTGGAGGCCAGAATTGCGCCACCTGCATTCGGGACGTTTTTAGCGCCTTTAACCCAGGGGCGAAACAGAATCTGCAGAATTGGGCCAAGAATGAAGTTCTTGATAATGAAATATGCCAATTTGTGCTCCAGTCGCGATGCTTACAGCTTAGCGAGCGACTCGCGCGCTAGGTCGGCCGCTCCAATAACTCCAGCCTGATTCGTAAACTCGGCCGTCACAATTTTGGCCTCTGGCCAAAAACCTCGGGCTGGATGATCCTGCAGAAAACTCTCTCGAATTGGTTCGAGAATCATCTCGCCGGCCTCAGATAGGCCTCCCCCGATAACGTAAACCTGTGGGTCCAAGACCGCAGTAATGGTAGCCATCGCTTGACCCAAGTATCGTCCGGCCTCGCGGAAGATGGAATAGACACCGGCGTCGCCTTCCAACAGGGCTTGGTAAACCTGTGCGCCGGTCAACTCTCCGAACTCGGCCTTGAGTTCCCGCAATCTCTGCCCTGCAGGACCAGAACTTGCGGCAAGCTTCTTTGCCGCCTTTACTACCGCGGTGCCTGAGGAGTATTGCTCTACGCAGCCCTTGCGACCGCAACCACACTGCTTGCCGTCCTGGACAACTCGAACGTGCCCCAGTTCGCCAGCAATTCCAAAGCCACCGCGGCGAAGCTTGTAGTCAGCAACAACCGCGCCACCAACTCCGGTGCCCAGGGTGAGCATCACCATGTCTTTGGTGCCGCGGCCTGCCCCAAATTTGTATTCAGCCCAACCTGCAGCATTGGCATCGTTTTCAATCACCAGCGGAACATCCAGATGAACCTGAAGGCGGTCACGAAATGGCTCATTGCGCCACTTCAAATTTGGGGAGTACAAGATGGTGGACTGACTTGCATCAATGAACCCGGCAGCAGCAACACCTACTCCGACGACCTCGGAGGTGGCATTAGCCATGACGTCCTTGATCACGTTGACGACAGTGGAAACCATCAGATCAGGATCCTGCGCGGGAGAAGGCACCTTGGTTTCATAAAGAATCTGGCCGTGCTCGTCTACTAGCGCACCAAGAATCTTGGTGCCACCGATGTCGATTCCGACTGACAGCATTTATACCTCGTAGATTGCCGAAGCTAAATTTTACCGCTTTGTGGGAAGGTTACAAAAAAACAGGAAAAAAGTTACATAGGTTGTAGCTCTCACACTCAATCTGGCGATTAGAGTATTTGAAACTCGAATGGGAGAAAACAATGACGTTTTACGATGTGCCGCTGTTGGTGGAATCAAACCCACAGGAAAATGCCACGGATCTATTGCTTCAGCGGGTTGCCAAGAACCCACAGCACCCACTTTTTTCAAGACAGAACCCAGACAAGAGCTGGCGCGATGTCACCGCTGGTGACTTCCTGGCCGAGGTAAGAACCTTAGCTAAGGGATTGATTGCCGCTGGCATAAAGCCTGGACAGGCTGTGGCCATCATGTCCAAGACCCGCTACGAGTGGTCGATGATCGACTTTGCGATCTGGTTTGCCGGTGCTGTAACCGTGCCTATCTACGAGTCGAGCTCCCCTTCACAGATCGAATGGATCCTTTCAGACTCAGACGCTGTGGCGTTGTTTATTGAGAACGAGGAGCACCAGCCGCGAGTTGACCAGATTCGCTCTAACACTCCTAGGGTTAGCCAGGTTTGGAAGATCGATTCGTCAGACTTCACCAAGCTGCACCAGTCCGGCGAAACCGTAGCGGACGAGGTCTTAGAAACCGCACGCACCAATGCGTCGCTAGGTGATTTGGCAACCATCGTGTACACCTCTGGTACCACTGGCAACCCAAAGGGCTGTGAGCTAACTCACCGCTCGCTAGTTGACCACTGCAAAAATGCGGCGGCGGAGCTTCCTGAAATTGCTAACGACAAGCAGCACTCACTGATCTTCTTGCCAATGGCTCACATCTTGGCTCGTTACGTATCGGTTCTTTGCATCTACTCCGGCATCAGAGTTGGTCACCTAGGTGACACCAAGTTGGTTGGCGAAGTGCTTCCAGTATTCAAGCCGACGTTCTTGCTTGCAGTGCCTCGTGTATTCGAGAAGGTTTACAACGGTGCTGAACTAAAGGCTGAAGCTGCCGGCAAGGGCAAAATCTTCCGCGCTGCCGCAGAGACTGCTATCGAATACAGCAAGGCGCTTGATGCCAAGGGTGGCCCATCGCTTGGTTTGAAGGTAAAGCACGGACTGTTTGACAAGCTGGTTTACTCCAAGCTTCGCGCTGCCATGGGTGGTGGGGTCAAGTACGCCATCTCCGGTGGTGCCCCACTGGGCGCTCGCCTAGGTCACTTCTTCCGCGGCATCGGCCTAATCGTTCTTGAGGGCTATGGCCTAACCGAGACTGCAGCTGCTGCGGTTATTGGTCGCGTCAGCTGGCAGAAGATCGGCAAGGTAGGCCGAGCTCTTCCTGGCACCGGTATCAAGATTGCCGATGACGGAGAGATTTGGCTTCGCGGCATCAACATGATGCGTGGCTACTGGCGCAACGAGAGTGCTACTCGTGAGGCATTCTCTGAAGACTGGTTCCGCACCGGAGACATTGGTGAGTTGGACGAAGATGGCTTCTTGACCATTACCGGTCGCAAGAAGGAAATCTTGGTCACCGCAGGTGGAAAGAACGTAGCCCCGGCTCCGATCGAGGACCCAATCCGCGCACACCCACTTGTTGGGCAGGTAGTTGTGATTGGTGATGCAAAGCCATTCATCTCGGCTTTGATTTCCCTGGACCCAGACATGGTTCCGGTTTGGACAGCAAATAATGGCATCGCTGAAAAGTTGACCCTTGCCGAAGCTGCCAAGCACCCGAAGATTCGTGAAGAGATTGCAGGCGCAATTGCCGTTGTGAACAAGAAGTTCTCAACTGCTGAGCAAATCAAGGAGTTCGAGATTCTGGATGTCGAGCTAACCGAAGCTTCTGGTCACTTGACTCCATCGCTAAAGATCAAGCGACCAAAGGTTATGTCTGACTTTGCCCTTCACGTAGACAGAATCTACGGCTAGGGAAGAAACCAGGTCTGTTGACGCAGGTTGGCGAAAGCCAACCTGCGTTCTTCTTTTTCTAGGCGATCTAAATACAAGAGTCCTTTGAGGTGGTCGCACTCGTGCTGCAGTGCCTGGGCCATAAGCCCTTCCCCCGAAACCTCAATTTGACTTCCGTCCAGCTGGTAGCCACGGGCCGTGGCCTTCGGATACCTCGGAGTCATGTGCCACAGTCCTGGCACCGAGAGGCAACCCTCTTCTACAAGTTCAATCTCGCCTTCAACATTTACGATTTCTGGGTTGATTAGGTAACCGATGTTGCCATCGACGTTATAAGAAAAAGCAGCAAGACCAACGCCGATCTGGGTGGCTGCAACTCCGGCACGACCGGGCAGGGCTGTGGTGTCGAGTAAGTCCTGAATCAGCCCTTTGACTGACTCAAAATCTTTGATTTCAGTGGTTGGCGATTTCAGAACTGGATCGCCAAATAGCCGAATTTCTCTTACTGCCACCGCAACCTACTCGATGACCGCGATTAGGTCTCCGCCTTCAACCGGGGTTGGACCTGCAACGCCTAGTCGAACCACGCGACCTGAAATAGGAGCTGCAATGTTGGCTTCCATCTTCATCGCTTCAATGCTTGCAATCGGCTGGCCGATTAGCACGGGGTCACCGATGACGACCTTAGGCGTCACTACTCCGGTGAATGGTGCGGCAACGTGACCCGGCTGGTTTGGATCGGCCTTTTCTGCGCTGGCAACTGCGACCTGGATGCTGTGGTCGCGAACTGTGATTGGCCGCAGCTGTCCATTCAGCTTTGCCATCACCGAGCGGAAGCCCTTGAGATCTGCCTCGCCGATTGCTTCAAGACCTACAAACAGCTGGATGCCCTTGCGCAGTTCTACTACATGCTCAACATCTGACTCGAGACCATAGAGGTAGTCGAGAGTGGCGAGCTTGTCGAGCTGACCGTAGAGGTTGCTGGTGCGCAGGAAATCCTTGGTTGGACCTGGGAACAGCAGACGGTTCAGGGTGCTACGAACGTCGGCATAGTTCTTGGAGTTCAGCTTTAGCAAATCCTCCTCGGAAACCGGAGTAATTGAAATGTCTACGTTTCGACCGCTTAGCACCTTGGATCTAAATGGCTCAGGCCAGCCACCCGGAAGGTCTCCAAGCTCCCCAGCCATAAATCCAACAACACTCTGAGGGATGTCATAGTTCTGAGGGTTTTGCTCAAAGTCCTTTGGGTCCGCCGCAACTGCAACCAGGTGCAGAGCTAGATCGCCAACCACCTTGGAGGATGGCGTTACCTTTGGAGGTCTGCCCAAAATACGGTTTGCCTCGGCATACATTTCTTCAATCAGCTCGAAACGGTCGCCCAATCCAAGTGCGATTGCCTGCTGCCTGAGATTAGAGAGCTGACCGCCTGGGATCTCGTGTCGGTAGACACGACCGGTTGGTCCTGGAAGTCCAGACTCAAACGGTGCATAGACTCTGCGCACTGCCTCCCAATAAGGTTCTAGGTCGGTGACCTTGTCCAAATCCATGGTGGTGTCACGCTCTGTGAAGGCAAGGGCTGCCACCAAAGCTGAGGCTGAAGGCTGGGAGGTGGTTCCAGCCATCGGAGCACTTGCGACATCGACCGCGTCAACGCCTGCCTCAATAGCGGCCAATAGGGTTGCCAACTGACCACCGGCGGTGTCGTGGGTGTGGATGTGAACTGGAAGGTCAAAACGCTCCCTTAGGGCGGTGACCAGAATCTTTGCCGCCTGTGGCCTGAGCAAACCTGCCATGTCCTTGATCGCAAGCACATGTGCCCCGGCCGCAACAATCTTGTCGGCGAGATTTAGGTAGTAGTCCAGGGTGTAAAGCGTCTCACTTGGGTCAGCGAGGTTGCCGGTATAGCTCATGCCAACTTCCGCCAAAGCGGTGCCGGTCTCTCTCACTGCCTTGATGGCAGGAATCATCTGGTCTACATCGTTTAGAGCATCAAAGATGCGGAAGATGTCCACTCCGGTCCTGGCAGCCTCGAAAACGAATGCTCTGGTGACCTCTTCTGGGTAAGGCGTGTAGCCAACGGTGTTGCGACCGCGAAGCAGCATCTGGATGCATATGTTCGGCAGTGCCTCGCGGATCTGGGCCAGGCGATCCCATGGGTCCTCCCCCAAGAATCTCAGAGCTACGTCATAAGTCGCACCACCCCAGGCTTCGATAGAGAGTAGCTCCGGGGTCATCCTTGCAACATATGGAGCTGCTGCAACCAGGTCACGCCCGCGCACGCGGGTAGCGAGCAAGGACTGGTGTGCATCGCGGAAAGTTGAATCGGTAACCAAAATTCGCTGCTCATCGCGCATCCACTTTGCAAATCCCTCAGGACCTAGTTCTGCAAGAAGTTGCCTTGTGCCGGCTGGGGCAGGTCTCGATATGTCGATATTTGGAAGCTTTAGCGCTGGGTCAATCTTTCCCTCGCGAGTACCCCATGGCTTATTGACCGTTACCTCGGCCAACCACTGCAGCACCTTAGTGCCGCGGTCCTGGGAGACCTTGCCGTTCATAAGTTCAGGACGCTCGTCGATGAAGTGGGTGGAGAGCTCACCGGATGCAAAAGTCTCGTCATCCAAAACTGCCTGCAGGAAGTTGATGTTGGTAGCAACCCCGCGCACGCGGAATTCCGCTAGCGCGCGCTTGGCTCTTTCAACCGCTGAGTGAAAGTCTCTACCTCTTGCAACAAGCTTTACCAGCATCGAGTCAAAGTGCGGCGAAACCTCGGCACCGGTGGTCACGGTTCCACCATCTAGTCGAATGCCGGCACCGCCTGGCGAGCGGTAGGTGGTGATCTTTCCAGTGTCTGGCCTAAAGCCAGCGCTTGGATCCTCAGTTGTAATGCGGCACTGAAGTGCAAATCCGTGAGGCTTGATGTCCTCTTGGCGAAGACCTAGCTCCTCAAGGGTTGCACCGGCTGCAATTCTCATTTGGGACTGAACTAGGTCAACATCGGTGATTTCCTCGGTCACGGTGTGCTCCACCTGGATACGAGGGTTCATCTCGATAAAGACGTGCTTGCCGGCATTCGGGCCGACCGTATCAATCAGAAACTCAACGGTTCCAGCATTCTGGTAACCAATTTCCTTGGCAAAGGCAATTGCGTCGCGGAAGAGCTGCTGCCTAAGAGCATCGTCCAACTTTGGAGCCGGGGCAATCTCGATGACCTTTTGGTTTCTGCGCTGGATGCTGCAGTCGCGCTCGTGTAGGTGAATGATGTTGCCGTGCATATCCGCAAGGATCTGGACTTCAATGTGACGCGGGCGAATTACTGCCTGCTCCAAGAAAACTCTGGAATCGCCAAAAGCACTGCCGGCCTCACGCATTGCGGCCTCAAGGGACTGCAATAGCTCAGACTCTTGGTCAACCTTTCGCATTCCCCGACCACCACCACCGGCAACGGCCTTCACGAACAGCGGGAATCCGATTTTTTGAGCCTGTGGGACCAAAACATTCACATCATCCGAAGACTCGGTCGATGCCAAAACTGGCACTCCAGCTCGGATGGCCGCCAACTTGGCGTTTACCTTGTCACCGGCAAGCTCCAAAACTTCTGGGCCGGGACCTACAAATACGATTCCGTTTTCCTTTGCCGCCCGCGCAAGGTCTGGATTCTCAGACAAAAAGCCATAGCCCGGGTAAATTGCGTCAGCGCCTGCTTCTTTGGCAACGCGAATCATTTCTGAAACCGAAAGGTATGCCTTGACCGGTGAACCTTCCGCGTGAATTTCGTAAGCCTCATCGGCTTTTAGGCGGTGAACGGAGTTGCGATCTTCAAATGGATAGACGGCAACAGTCGAAGCGCCGGTCTCATAGGCAGCGCGGAATGCGCGCACTGCAATCTCGCCGCGGTTGGCAACCAAAATTTTCTTGAACATAGAACCTCACTGAAACGGTGGGGTGCTTCGGCGAACCCGACTATAAAAAGGTAGCCTATTGCAGTGCAAGTTCTAAGTGTGAGCTCTTTAAAAGGTGGCGTCGGAAAAACTACCGTCGCTTTGGGTCTGGCGTCGGCCGCCCTGAACAAGGGCTTGAACACTTTGCTGGTCGACCTTGACCCTCAGTGCGATGCAACTAGCGGCTTAGGTGCCGTCAGTGACTTCGGAACTTCGGTTGCAGAAGTGTTGCAATCCCCCAAACTTCCAATCATTCGCAGGGCCATCGTGCCATCTCCATGGAATGCCAGCTCCAAGATGGATGTCTTAGTCGGGTCCCCTCGGTCACTGCTACTGGACAACCCGGCCCCTTCGGTTGCGGATGTCTGGAAGCTAGAAGAAGTTCTAACTCAAATTGAGGACGAGTACGAACTGGTGATCATCGACACCCCACCTTCGATAAATGCCCTCACCAGGACTGCCTGGGTCGCATCGGACAGGGTCATTTTGGTTACCGAGCCTTCGCTCTATTCGGTTATCGCAGCCGACCGAGCACGTAAAGCAATCGCCGAGATTAGCGCCAAGCTGACCCCAAGACTTCAGTTGTTGGGAGTTGTCGTAAACCGACTTCGCCCTCAGTCCAACGAACACGAGTACCGAATCAAGGAACTGCGAGAGATGTTTGGAGAGCAGCTACTAATGCCGTTCTTCGAGGAGCGTGCCGCAATTCAGCAGTCCACCGGAGCCGCACGTCCAATTCACGCCTGGCCGGCCGAAGGTGCAGCCGAGATTGCAAAGAGCTTTGACTGGCTATTGGCTGGAGCGGTTTCTGACATCGAGCACGGCACCGAACGACGCGATCGGGTTGGAGTTGTTGGCCGCGCAACCAGAGGCAGAGCTAACCCAATTACGGAATTGATGCCGAGTGAGGAAGCCCCAAAGTCAAGGGCAGAAGCCAAAAAGAAGCGTTGGTTTAGACGCTAAGAAATCTTGCGAGCTCTGCGAGCTGCTAGTTCATCTTGAATGTTGGCCTCTTCAGCCGCAAAGTCAACCAAGGTTGCCTCTACTTCGCGAAGCACGCGACCAACTGCAATTCCAAATACGCCCTGGCCCTGGCCCAAAAGGTCGATAACTTCGTCCTGCGAGGTGCAGAGGTAGACCCTTGCGCCGTCAGACATAAGTGTGGTGTTGCTTAGATCGCTCATCCCGGCAGCACGAAGCTGCTCAACCGCAAATCGGATCTGCTGTAGCGATACTCCGGTGTCGAGCAAGCGCTTCACCAGCTTTAGAACCAATATGTCGCGGAAAGCATAAAGACGCTGAGATCCAGAACCGGTTGCGGTTTGGATGGATGGGATTACCAAACCGGTGCGGTCCCAATAGTCAAGCTGGCGGTAAGAGATGCCAGCCGCTGCTGCTGCAGACGCACCACGGTAACCGATGTCCTGCGCTGGCAGGCCGTCGGTGAACAGCATTGGGGACTGAATCTCCACTTTGCCTTCTCCCTGTGGTCAAGTTGCGTTAAGTCTGCCTTCAACCTGAGGTTTATGGTTTATCCACAGCTCGGCGTGTCGAAACCTAGTTCTCGATTGAGTCGATTGCCTCGGAGATTAGGTGGGAGCGAATAGCACCAAAGCGCTCTGCTATCTCGCGGGCAATATGCCCAGCCCTGGCAGCAGATTCTGGAGCTTTCTTTCTCAATACCGGCTCTGTAACTCCGGTAATGATTCCGACTTCGCGCTCGGCAGCAGACTTTAGACCCCTGAGGTGGCGTGGCTGAATTCCGAACTGCTCCAGTCCAACAAGTGCAAATGCAATCTCGACCTCGTGGGATGAGTGCGGCTGAGCACCAAAGAGTCCAAGTTCGGCGCCTTCGCGGAAAGCCAGGTCGCCCAATCCGGTCTCTGCCTTGAGCTGTGCCGTTGAGAACCGCTGACCCTTACGCAAAGAACCCGGGTTGGTTGGAGGAAGAAGTGGCTTACGCCCGGCGTCGATCTCATCGAGATAGTCGCGAATAACCTTTAGCGGCAGATACTGGTCACGCTGCAGGGTCAGAATGATTCGAATTCGCTCAATCTGCGACTCGGAATACTTACGGTAACCAGAGTCAGTGCGGTCTGGGGTGATCAATCCCTGGTCCTCCAGAAAGCGCAGCTTTGAAGGACTTAGATCGGAGAAGTCAGGCTTGAGTACCCCAAGCACCTGACCGATTGTGTAGAGCTTGAGGTGGTCTTGGATTTTCCTTACGGCGTTATCCATTACTACCTGTCCTTATCCGAAGCAAAAAAGGTCATCCGGAACTTGCCAATCTGGACTTCGTCACCGTGGCTCAAATCCGCAGAATCGACCCTTGAGCCATCAGCATAGGTTCCATTCATGGAGCCCAAATCCGTAACGCTAAATCTGTTACCAGATCGTATAAATTCAGCGTGCTTGCGAGAGACGGTTACGTCGTCTAAAAAGATGTCAGCATCAGGGTGACGACCTGCGACTGTCAAGTCCTGGTCCAAAAGGAATCTCGAGCCAACGCCAGCTCCTCGTCTAACAATGAGAAGAGCAGAGCCTGCAGGTAGAGCTGAAACAGCTGATTGTTCTTCTGGAGAAAGAGAGTCTGAGTCCTGCGGGACTAGGTCTTCTGCAAAGCGAGCAGTTTCATCACTTGAATGAAAATCCTTGACCACGGTGTCCTCCCCTTGAACCACAATGCTAGGGGATTTAAGCCTTGCTCGAAACCAAATCTCTAACTTGCTTGACGTAAATAAATCCTGCTAACCAATACAGTCCGACTCCCCAGAAAGCAAAGCCCCAAGAAAGCGGCAAGATCACAAATTCGGCCTCTGGCCAAAGGTCGGCCAATAGCATCAAAGGAAGCGCGTAAAGCAGTGCGAAGGTTCCAGCTTTGCCGAGAAAATGCACCGGCAGAGGCCCGTAGCCGTGAGTAGCCAAAACCGGGTAGACAAAAAGCAACATAACATCTCGGGCAATCACTGCAATTGCAAGCCATAGTGGCACATTGCCGTTGATCACAAGGCCGATCAAGCTAGCAAAAATGTATAGCCGGTCGGCTGCCGGATCCAGGACCCTGCCTAGCTCAGTGACCTGGTTGAAGCGCCGAGCTATCTGGCCGTCAAGCCAGTCTGATGCTCCGGCAAAAGCTAAGACTCCCAGTGCCCAAAACGTGTGGTCATTCAGCAGTAGCCAAAGAAAGACCGGCACCAAAACAAGGCGCAAAATACTCAGCATATTTGGAATGCTGCGCAACTCTTGCCGAAGGCTCATGAGCCAGATTCTAATAGGGAGAGGTTATAAAACTGGTCAGCTCGGGACCCACGTTGTGCTCTGGTTCAGATCGCCCTGTGACCGAGGCAAGACGACTCTAAATGCTGTGAAACTTTACTAGCCCCTAATGGTGATAATTACTCGACCCAGCATTTGTTTGGAGCTTGTTGATCGACTTTGAACCCAGACACTTGAGTTCGGAAGCAAGAACTTCACCTGGTTGCAAGCAGCCTTTGCCCGCAGTCTCACTTGGACTCTTGCGTGGTGAGTCATTCCGGACCGCACCAGCCCGGTGCAGACCACCTTCGACACACCAGAGTCCAACAAGAGTCTCGAGACATACTGTCGCTGGCGAGAATTCAAAGTTGTTTTTCCAACAGCGAATTTTGGTAGCGCAAATGTCCTCCCGACAAGAGATGATTGGGTCAAGTTTGAGATTTCTTTAACGGTCAGCGCTTTTATTTTTACAAAGCGGCCAGAATTCGACTCCAAGGTTAGATCGTGGGTCCCCAGCGGTATTGAGATAGGAACGATGACACTCAAAGTGGTCAAGGCTGAAGCGGAAATGGTCACACTAACTGTGCCGATTAAAACTCGATTCACAACATCAAGGGATGTGCCCACTAACTTCAAAATCAAACCGGGCGATGTTGTGTAAGTGCCCAAAAGGACTGGCGTGCGATCCCCTGAACCTTGATTGCCGCCTGCATTCCCCGAATTGGAACTCGTTGAGGACGACGTGGAACTCACTGTCGAAGAGTTAGAAGCCCCGCCCGGCGGGGTCTCGTTTGGGGACGGGGGCAGAGGCGGTGGGGACCCTGGGTTAGAAATGGCGATTGGGCAAGAGTTACTGCTCAAAGTGGCGTTTCCAGAAAGTGCTCGAAGTTTTGGGGTGGCAATTGCATCATTGCAATCGAAACCCCAAATCGAAACAAAGTCCCAACCGGCGTAGGTGGCCTTCATCCTAAGTTCCAAAACCGTTGACGTTCCAACCTTGGACGATGGCGGAATTGTGTAGGAGGAACTTATTGATCCAGAACCAAATGCTATCATGCCGTCGATGTCGGTTACAGCTGGAGTAAGCCATCGATTGATCGACCACTGCGGGGATTGAGACAGCGTGCCGATGTTGTATGTGCTCTCTATACGAGCGGTACTAATGACGCGCGACGCTAAACCGCCAAGAAAAGTATTTGCCACAACTGTGCCGGAGTTGTACGAATTCTTAATATCGAGGAAGTTGACCCGACCCACAATTCCACCGGTGTTTCCATCTCTTGTCGTGAGAACGCCTGCATTTTGGCTTTGCTCGACAGATAGGCGCGTGACTTGCCCAATGAGACCACCTGCAACCGATCCCCACATGGAGACGTTTCCTCGGTTAGCGCTCTGAAAGAAATGTGCCTGGGTGGCAAAACCGACCAGGCCAGCAGCTTGAGTTCCTGCAACGCCTTGGTCGAAGGAACCACCAATGACTTCCCCGGAATTTACCGATGCAGAAATAGTCACCACTCCAGCAGATCCGACCAAGCCGCCGGTTTCGGCTATGCCCTTCACCGAACCTGAGTTAACCGATTGGCTGATCTCGATTTGCTGACCGAATCCAATAAATCCTCCTGCAGAGATTGCTGTGGGAGCGAACTGAGCATCGATAAGGGCCTGATTCAACGACAGTGAAATAGCTGCTGATTGCGAGACATGGCCGAAAAAGGCCCCAACCGACGAATAACCTGCGACACGGCCGGTCACATGAACTGTTGTAGCTGACACGCTTTCCGCGACGCCAACCAAGTTGCCAACCCGGCTGTACCCCGACACGCTGCCCGAGATAGTTAGGTTTGAAAGAATCAAATTCCCAGATGATCGGGCTCCCAACAAACCAGTTGAGTATTCTTCGTCGTTGCTGACGGTGCTATTAATTGCTCCCGAAACTGTCCCTGACAGGGCCAAGTTCTTGATTTCAGCATCATTTAGCCACGCAAACAATCCTGCCGACGCCACATTTTGAATAGGGACAGTCGGCGCATACAAGCCTTCAATATTTAGGTTGGAAATGCTATGTCCTTGGCCATCAAACTTCCCCTGGAAGCGGTAGATGTTTCCCGTAGACACGTAGCCGATAGCACGTCGAGTAAAAGCACTGGCGCCAGTCAAATCGATGCTTCGCGTGAGCACGTAGTTGCCGCCCGGATTTTGAGCTTCGCAATCGGCGGTTTCCCAAAGTGAAGCCGAGTCACTTATCTGCCAGGGGTTGTTTACCGAACCTGCGCCTAAATAGCCCGCGGAGGTCAAGTCGCAAATTGAGTTGTTGATGGTTACGGCATTGGGGTTACTCACGGCCTTAGCAGGCAAAGCTGAAAAACTCAGGGCTAGCATCGCAAGAACCAGAGCGATTGCCCTACCTCGAAGATTTCGGACAAGCAAAGTTATCGACTGGCTCGACATTCGATATCGCCCCTGATCCAAACTCCGCTTAGCCCCGATGCTCGGGTATCCGTAGTTATAGCCTAACTTGCGGTTCCGACATTCTCACTGAGGCCGAGAACACTTTCAGAATTCTCTAAGTTCCCCCGTCGGGCTGGCGGGATTTGAACCCACGACCCCTTGACCCCCAGTCAAGTGCGCTACCAAGCTGCGCTACAGCCCGTTGCATAACAACATAAGCAGTCTATTGGTCAGAGCAGGGACTATGAATGAAGAGCCAGAAATACTCAGTAGCCCAAAGTCTTGAGCGGTAGCGGTTCCAACAGCTCCTGCTCCTACCACAGAGATTTTGGACATTACTTGCCGCGCTTGCGGCGCTCTCTGACTCGAACGCCGATCTCGATTGGGCTGCCCTCAAAACCATAGGTCTCGCGAAGCTTACGAATGATAAAGCGGCGGTAACCGGCTTCGATAAATCCGGTTGCAAAGAGCACGAACTTTGGAGGCCTTGATGCTGCCTGGGTTCCGAACAGAATCCTAGGCTGCTTACCGCCACGAATTGGGTGCGGGGTTGCTGCCTGAAGTTCCTGAAGGAAAGCATTTAGTTTTCCGGTTGGAATTCTGGTGTCCCATGATTCAAGCGCTAGCTCCAAAGCGGGAACCAACTTCTCCAGGTGGCGACCGGTAAGTGCCGAAAGGTTTACCCTCGGAGCCCAGTCAACGTGTGCGAGATCGCGATCGATTTCCTTCTCGAGGTAGATGCGACGCTCTTCATCAAGAAGGTCCCACTTGTTGAATGCAAGAATCAGTGCACGACCGGAATCAAGACCAAGCTGCACGATACGGATGTCGGCCTCGCTGATTGCTGCAGTTACATCGAAAAGCACTACAGCTACCTCGGCACGCTCCAAGGCGGTTGCCGTTCGAAGTGATGCGTAGAAATCAGCACCTTCAACGCGGTGCATCTTTCGTCTAATACCTGCGGTATCAATGAATCTCCATATGCGACCGGAGATCTCAACCTGCTCGTCAATTGGGTCACGGGTGGTGCCTGCCATCTCGTTCACAACGGCACGGTTGGTTCCGGTTGCCTTGTTCAAAAGCGATGACTTGCCAACGTTTGGTCTACCAATTAGGGCAACTCGACGCGGTCCTGAGAATTCATCAGCCGCAATCGCTGACTTTTCTGGAAGCACCTTTAGGACAGCGTCCAAAAGGTCTGCCACTCCCCTACCGTGCAGCGCTGAAACTGGGTATGGCTCGCCTAGTCCCAGGCTCCAAAGTGCATGAGCCTCTGGGTCTAGGTGAGCGTCATCAATCTTGTTGGCAACCAAAAGCACCGGCTTACCGGAACCGCGCAGCATCTTGACCACGCGTTCATCTGATGCGGTAGGACCAACCAGAGCGTCAACCACAAACAAAACTGCATCTGCCAGATCTACTGCAATCTCGGCCTGCTCGGCTACCGACGCATCGATACCAGAGGCATCGTGCTCCCAGCCACCGGTGTCCACCAGGGTGATTGAGCGGCCATTCCACTCAGCACGATAGGAAACACGGTCGCGGGTGATGCCGGGCTTGTCTTCGACGACAGCCTCGCGACGACCGAGGATACGGTTCACCAACGCAGACTTACCCACGTTAGGTCTTCCAACAATTGCTAATACCGGCGGAGCAGGGCGGTAGCCGCCTTGATACTCTTCGTCTAGATCTAGCTCTAAGAGCCCAAAATCTTCCTCATCCAAGTCATACTGCGTCAACTCTTCGCGCAGAACTTGCGCCTGAGCTTCGGCCAATACTGGATCGAATTCTTCAACCATGCTTCACCACCTCTACCAATCTCAATACTTCAGCCACGCTGGATTCAAAATCCAAGTCAGTGGTATCAACTAAATAAACACCTTCGGCCGCAATCATGAACTCGACAACCTTCGAATCGGAAGCGTCACGGGCCTTGAGGTTCTCAGCGCTCTCGCTGTTTTCTAAACCTCTCCTAGCGAGCCTAACGGCCTCACTGGCAGTAAGCAATATTCGTAGCTGAGCATCTGGGGCAACAACGGTTGTGATATCCCGCCCCTCAACCACAATTCCAGGCATATTGCAGGCAGAAATAAGCGCCCTGGCATCTTCGAGCTGGAACTGTCGCACCTCGGGTAGTTTTGCGATTTGGCTTACCGCGCTGGCGATGCGCTCAGTTCTAATCTCGGCTGTCACGTCCTCGTCACCGACCATCACCTCTGGGTGATCCGGATCAAGCGATATCGCATAGTCGAAAGTGTCAAACAGCTGCTGGATCTCTTGCCCGGGATTGTTTAGGCCATGAAGCGCAAGGGCTCGATAGCCAGCACCGGTGTCCAAGTAGCCAAACCCAAGTCGCCTGGCAACTTCTTTTGAGACGCTGGACTTACCAGAGCCAGCTGGTCCGTCAATGGCAATTACAAACTCGGCCACTAGACCAACCGCCAACCGTTCGACACGAGCTGCTCCGACAGCTTGGTTGCCAACTCAGGCAGCACCTGCAATTCAACCAAACCAATTGGCGCGCCCGGTGAGTGCTCAAGATTTAGATCCTCAAGGTTGACACCGATCTCACCAATGAAGGTCAAGAGACTTGCCAGGGCACCCGGGGCATCCTCAATAACCACGGTAACGACCTGGTAACTAGAGCTCTTGCCGCCGTGCTTACCTGGAATACGTGCAACTCCAGAATTACCGCCCTGCAACAGGGCGTGAATCTTGGCCAAGCTTCCAGCCTGGTCAATCTGTGCAACCGAATCAGATAGCTGGTCAAGGTCCGCCTGCAGCATTGCAAGTAGCGGTGAGATCGAGTGGGAATTCTGGGAGATTATCTGCACCCAAAGCTCTGGGTCGCTGGCGGCAATTCTCGAAGTGTCACGCAGACCCTGGCCCGAAAGCCCGAGCTGCTCAGGCGTGCCAAGGTTTAGCCTGTTTGCCAACAGCGATGCCACCAGCTGTGGCAGGTGAGAAACCATAGCCACCGCCTCATCGTGCTCGGTGGCACTGAGTTCAACCGGCAGCGCACCTAGGCGCAAAGCCACATCCCGGATTAGCTCGATAGCTTCCGGTGATGAGTCTTTTGAAGCTGTGATGATCCAAGGTCTGGCAAAAAATAAATCCGCACGAGCAGCTGAAGGACCGCCCTTTTCTCGACCAGCCATCGGGTGAGAACCGATGTAGCGGTGAGAATGATCAGGTAGCGCAAGCGCTACATACTGCGCAACCTTGCTCTTGACCGAAGCAACATCGGTAACCGTGGCCGCCGGATGCTTTTGGAGCTGCTCAATAACGACATCTGCGGTTAGGTCCGGTGGCACACAAACAATGACTAGATCTGGCTCTGGGCCAGTTTCGACTCCGGCACCGTATTCAATAGCCAGTCGCAAATTTGCCTTGGACTGATCTTCCAGAGTGGCAACAACTGACTGCCTAGCCAACGCCAAGCCAAGGCTGGTGCCTAAAAGGCCAGCCCCAACAATTTTGATTTCTGGGTTTTTCACTGGGCTAGATCAGCCCTAAGTGCCGTTGCCCCGCGCAAATAAACGTGCTTTATCTCAGAGCGGGAAAGTTTGGTCTCGATGTGCATCATTAGTCGAATAACCCTTGGCATTGAGCCTGCGACAGCCATTTCGACCGAGCACATAAGTGGGACATCACCTAAACCGAGCTCTCTAGCGGCGAGCGCCGGAAACTCACTCACGAGGTCAGGGGTTGCGGTAAACCAGATTGAGATTAGGTCTGCAAGATCGAGGTTGTTCTCATGCAGCACCTTGGTTACCAGTTCAGCGGTGCCCTTGAGTAGCTCAGAACGCTCGTCCTGACTGATCTGGATGGCTCCCCTAATTGCGCGAACGGCCATTAGCGCCTCTTTCTAGCTACTTCTTTCCCGGTGGCAGCTTCCATAAGCATGCTCACCTCAAGTTTACTCAACTCGCGGAACTGACCGGGCTTGAGATTACCTAAGCGCATTGGTCCAAAGCTCTTTCTAGTTAGCTCCAAAACCGGGAAGCCAACAGCTTCCATCATGCGGCGAACCACTCGATTCTTACCGGAATGCAAAACTAGCTCGATCAAAGAGGTCTGTTCGTTCTGGTCTATCACTCTCGCACTGTCCGCTTGAGCCAGCCCATCCTCCAGCTTCACACCATCCTTGAGCTTCTGCATCTCAACCCTGGTGATCTTGCCCCTCACCTTGGCAACATAAAGCTTCTGGACACCAAACGACGGGTGCGCTAGCTCGTTGGCTAGTTCGCCGTCATTGGTCATCAGGATTAGCCCCGTGGTCTCGGCATCTAGCCGACCGATGTTGAACACTCGATCAAAGCCAATAAAGTAGTCGGCCAGACAAGGTCTGCCGTTCTCGTCCGCCATGGTCGAAACCACACCCTTTGGCTTGTGGAAGGCGAGGTAAATGCGCTCCGGGTCTAACTGCCAAGGCCTTCCATCAACCATCACCTGGTCAGCCTCAGGGAAGATGCGGGTGCCGAGTTCCTTTACGACCTTGCCATTCACCTTGATGCGACCCTTGACGATCATTTCCTCAACGGCTCGCCGTGATGCAACTCCTGCGGCAGCCAATACTTTTTGTAGGCGTACGCCTTCGTTCTCAGTCAATGTCATCCTGTCCCGGTAAATACGGGCTGATGGCCGGTAGTTCCTCGATTGAATTAATACCTAAAACCTCAAGCAGCATCTCGGTTGATCCGAACATGGCAGCTCCAGTCTCGGCATCGGTGTATAGCTCGGTAATCAAACCTCTTGAAAGCAGGGTTCGAACCACCGAGTCAACGTTTACGCCACGAATTGAAGAAACCTGACCGCGGGAAATCGGCTGCCGATAGGCAATAACCGCCAAGGTCTCAAGCGCAGCCTGAGATAGCTTGGCTGGATTCTCATTGGCAACCAAAAGCTTTACCGCCCAGTCGTGCTGCGGCCTAACGTAAAGCCGCCAGCCACCGCCAACTTCGCGCAGTTCAAATCCACGACCATGGCCATCGTTGGCACTTTGGTATTCCTCGACCAAGCCGTCAAGCTCGTTCTTGACCTGAGCAATCGGCACTTCAAGTGCTCCGGCGAGGGTGACAAGATTCAGTGGAGTCTCGGCGACAGTCAGAATCGCCTCAAGGGCTGCGCGTAGGGCGAAGTCAGTCGCCATAGTCCGCCCCTAACATTCCAAGTGAATCCATTGCAAAAGTCTTATCCTCCCAGACCACCGTGAAATCCGCGAATGGGTCGCTCTGGTGGAAACTTGCCGCACCCACCCGGTAGAGCTCCAAAATGCCCAAGAATCTTGCAACCAGCTCTGCCCTGTCAGCGCAATCGGATATCAATTCACGGAAGGTAAGGCTGCCGGATTTACGAAGACGCTCCACCATGATTCTTGACTGTTCGCGAATCGAAACCTTCGATGCGTGCAGGTGGGTAAGCCCAACTCCTGGAATCTCGCGAGGAGCGAATGCCAGCTGCGCTATTTGGCCAAACTCCGCAAGCGAAGTCTCCCACTGCAGCTGCGGTCGAGCATTGCGGAATCTCTCCTCAAGTCTTACCTCGCGTGGAATGCGAGTGGACTCGATTTCCAGCGAAGTTTCAAACCAGCTGGCAATCTCCTTGAATGCGCGGTACTGCAGCAGCTTGGCAAACAGGATATCTCGCGCCTCTAACAGAGCAATGTCTTCGGCGTCTACAACCTCGCCCTGTGGCAAAAGCGATGCGATCTTTAGATCAAGCAGGGTTGCAGCTACAACTAGGAATTCCGACGCACTTTCGATGCCAGCTTGCTCGTCGAGCTTTTTTACAAATTGAATGAAGTCGTCGGTCACCTTGGCCAGTGAGACAGTTGTGATATCAAGCTCGTGCTTGCCGATAAGTCGAAGCAGGAGGTCAAATGGACCTTCGAAGTTCTCTAGCTGTAACTGGAAGTCAATCTCTGACTCAAGCTGAACAGCCACGGCTCACCAGCTCCCTTGCAACCCGGCGGTAAGCCTCGGCGGCATCAGAGCTAGGTGCGAAATCGGTAATTGGCTTTCTGGCTACGGTAGCGTCAGGGAATTTCACGGTTCTTGCTATCGCAGTTTGGAATACTTTGCCGGTAAAGGCTTCCTGCAAACGCTCCAAAACCTCGCGTGAGTGCAAGGTCCTGGAATCGTGCATGGTTGGAATCAAGCCATCCAGCTGCAAAGTTGGGTTGGTTCTGGCCTTGACCTTCTCGATGGTCTGCACCAAAAGCGCAACACCGCGAAGCGCAAAGAACTCGGTTGCCATCGGAATCAAGACTCCGTGAGCCGCGGTCAAGGCGTTTACAGTCAAAAGGCCCAAAGATGGCTGACAGTCGATGAAGATTACGTCGTATTCGTCCTTGACCTTGTTCAAAATGCCATCGAGGACTCGCTCGCGACCCATCTCTGTCACCAGGTTCATCTCGGCAGCCGATAGGTCGATGTTGGCTGGAATGACATCTAGGTTGGGGATTGAAGTTTTCTGAATAGCATCGTGTGGATCCATGGTGACATTCATCATCAGGTCATAGATGGTTGCAGCATCTTGGTAATCGGCATCAAGGTTGACCGATAGCGCACCTTGCGGGTCAAAGTCGACAACCAAAATCTTGCGACCGTAGTCAGCTAGCGATGCTGCCAGGTTGATGGTGGTCGTGGTTTTACCAACGCCGCCTTTTTGATTGCACATTGCAATAATGCGTGCCGGACCGTGCTCTTTGAGCTTGGCCGGAACTGGGAATTCCTTCTTAGAGAGATTCACCGGTGCCTCCAACTTTTTCTCTCATTAGCCTACCGCCGCGCACGGGGGTGTGAAGACGCATAAACCTCGCGCAATGTATCAATTGTGACCAAGGTGTAAATCTGGGTTGTGGCCACCGATGCGTGCCCTAAGAGCTCCTGGACCACCCTGACATCCGCTCCACCTTCAATCAAGTGGGTGGCAAATGAGTGCCTGAGTGAGTGCGGTGAGACAGACAACCCACAGCCCTCACCGGCTGACTGGATTATCTCCCAAATGCTCTGGCGAGAAAGTCTGGAGCCGCGTTGGTTCAAAAACAGAGCCGGACCGCCAGCTTTGGCACTAAGTAACGGCCTTGATCGAATCAGGTAAGCATCTATGGCCCGCTGGGCAAATGATCCAACCGGCACCAAGCGCTCCTTGGAACCCTTACCTCGAATCCTGACCCAGCCACCCTGCACCATCTCATCAAGATCCAATTGGGCAACTTCACTCACGCGACAGCCCGAGGAATACATCAGCTCCAAAATTGCGCGGTTTCTAAGCCTTAGGACATCAGCGGTTTCATCATCAGGTTCGGGGCCGGATGCTGTAAGTAGCGACATGACCTGCGCCTGAGTGAGGGCCTTGGGTAAGCGCTTGGGAAGCTTGGGGCTTTTCACCTGCTGGCTTGGGTCATCGGTTCGCAGGTTTTCCAAAAGCAAATACTTTTGGTAACCGCGGACGGCAGCCAAGATTCTCGCCGATGACGCCGCCCTTAGATTTTGTGAATTAAGCCACTGCAGGAAATCTGAGAGCTGCGACCTAGTGATGCTCAATTCCGAAAAGTTGTTTTGATCTAAATAGTCTCGGTATTTTGCGAGATCAGCCTTATAAGCGCTCAGGGTGTTCTTACTCAGACCTCGCTCAATGACGAGGTGCCGGAGGTAGGCATCCAGCGGCGCTGTCATTTAGGACTCGTCAAATAGCTTTTGCTGCTTTTGACGCTCAAGTGCCGCCTGAACCAAACCGTGGAACATAGGGTTTGGCTTAGTAGGACGGGACTTGAACTCAGGGTGAGCCTGGGTGGAGACGTAGTAGGGGTGAACATCCTTTGGAAGTTCAACATATTCAACTAGCTGACCGTCCGCGCTGGTTCCCGAGAACACCAGTCCAGCCGCTGCGATTTGATCGCGGTAGTGGTTGTTGACCTCGTAGCGGTGGCGGTGGCGTTCGCTGGCGGTAAGTGCGCCATAGACCTTGGCAACCTGCGAACCCTCCTGCAGCTTGGCCTCGTAAAGCCCAAGTCTCATGGTTCCGCCCATATCCCCCGCGGCAAGCACATCAACCTGCTCGGCCATGGTTGCAATCACCGGATGTGGCGCACCAGGCTCAAATTCACTCGAGGTCGCACCCTCGATGCCAGCAACGTTTCTGGCGTATTCGATCACCATGCACTGCAGTCCTAAGCAAAGACCAAGGGTTGGGATCTGGTTCTCTCTAGCGAAGCGCAGCGCACCCAATTTGCCCTCGATGCCGCGGATACCGAAGCCACCTGGGACACAAATTGCGTCTAGGTCACTCAGGTGTTCGCGGGCGCCGGCCTCAGACTCGCAGTCATCCGAGCGAATCCAGCGGATATTCACACTGGTTGACTCGGCAAATCCGCCTGCGCGGATCGCTTCAGTTACCGAAAGATAAGCATCTGGTAGGTCGATGTACTTACCAACCAAACCAATGGTCACCTCGTGCTTAGGTTCGTGAACCGCTGCCAATACCGGCGACCAGTTAGACCAGTCGACTTCGCCTGCTTCCAGCCCTAGCTTTCTAATGATGTAACTATCAAGACCTTCGGCATTCAAAACCTTAGGAATGTCATAGATGGACGCGGCATCGGCTGCGGTCACAACAGCTTCGCGGTCGACGTCACACATGTTTGCAATTTTGTTCTTGATAGCATCCGGTAGCTCTCGGTCTGAGCGGCAGACAATCGCATCTGGCGCAATACCGAGTGAGCGAAGCTGTGCAACCGAGTGCTGGGTTGGCTTGGTCTTGAGCTCCCCCGATGGCTTTAGGTACGGAACCAGCGTGACGTGAACAAAGAAAGCGTTGTCTCGCCCAATATCTCTTCTGACCTGGCGTGCGGCCTCCATAAAAGGCTGAGACTCAATATCGCCAACCGTGCCACCGATCTCGGTGATAATCACATCCGGAATTGGCTCCTGGTTTGCCTGAAGGCGCATTCTGCGTTTGATCTCATCGGTGATGTGTGGAATGACCTGAACAGTGTCTCCCAGATACTCACCGCGACGCTCTTTGGCAATGACATTTGAATAGGCCTGACCGGTAGTCACGTTTGCTGCCGAGTTTAGGTTGATGTCCAAGAATCGCTCGTAGTGCCCGATATCTAAGTCAGTCTCAGCTCCGTCATCGGTAACGAAAACCTCTCCGTGCTGAAAAGGATTCATGGTTCCGGGGTCTACGTTTAGATAGGGGTCGAGTTTTTGCATTACGACCCGCAATCCCCTTGCGGTCAATAGATTGCCCAGCGATGCCGCGGTCAAACCCTTGCCTAGTGAAGACGCAACGCCACCGGTTACGAAGATGTGTGAGGGGATTCCAGAGCTTAGAGCCATGGAACTTCAATTTATCACCTGGAAGCGCTCAAAAAGCCTGTGACACGAAAGTTGTTAGTGAGATTTCAAAAGTTCTTCTGCGTGTTGCAGTGCAACCTCAGAATCTGGGTTGCCCGAAAGCATTCTCGCGAGCTCGCGTGTCCTATCTTCTGGACCTAGTAGCTGGACCGAGGACTTAGTGATTTCCCCGGAAACCTCTTTGGCAACTTTGATCTGCTGGTGTGCAAAGGCAGCAACCTGCGGTAGGTGAGTTACGACAATCACCTGAGTGTTTTCACTGAGCCTGCGAAGTCTTCTCCCGAGCTCAACAGCGGCTTTACCGCCAACACCGGCGTCTACCTCGTCAAAAATCATGGTCGGCATTGGGTGGTCACCGGCTAGCACCAACTCAATGGCAAGCATGATTCTTGAAAGTTCACCGCCGGATGCTCCCTTGGCCAAAGGCCTTGGGTCACTACCGGCATTGGCGAGTAGAAACTCAATTCGATCCCGACCACTAGCTTCAAAATCACCAAGCGGAGCAAGGTTTACGCTAAATCGGCTCCCCTGCATCGCAAGATCACTCAGCTCTGTGGAAACCCGGGTCGTAAGGCTCTGGGCAGCATCTTGCCTGACTTGACTCAGTTTGGCTGCATCCATTGAGAGCTGACTGAGGGTTGAGGCAAGCTGAGCCTCCAAGCGCTCGACTTGCTCATCTGAACTGTCTAGATCTAAAAGCTCCACCTGCCAGCCTGAAATCGCACCCAAAAGCTCGGCGAGCCCCATGCCGACCTTGCGTTCAAGCTGCACAAGAGCCGCCTTGCGCATTTGAAGCTGTTCTAACTGAGCAGGATCTGCTTCGAGGTCGATCAAAAAAGAAGCCAGGTCTGCAGAAACATCTGAAGAAGCTGCGGTTGCCTCCCTTAGGCGAGTTCCCATTTCCCTTAGTTCGCTATCGCTGGATTGTTCCAGGGCCCTGGATGCAAGTCCAAGAAGCTCTAGCGCGGAGGGCTCAGCTTCGGCTAGGGCATCGTGAGCAGTTGCCGCATTGATCCGAAGCGACTCCACATTCGCGAGGCGATTGATTCGCTCTTCGATGTCTTCGAGCTCTCCCTCAACCGGTGCAAGCTTTTCGATTTCGGAAAGTAGCTCACGAAGTTCAGTGACCCTGCGCTGATCCGAGAATGCCGCGGACTGCAAGCGCTCTAGCCGAGCCTGTAATTCTTTGAAGGTTTGAAAACTGGCGGCATAAGAGTCCTTAGCCGCCTGAACCGCGATGCCTCCGAATTCATCAAGAGCATCGCGCTGGGCCGCAAGCGACCGAAGTCTGAGCTGGTCAGACTGTCCGTGGACCGTAACTAACTTTGATGCGAGTTCCGCCAAGGCACCAGCGGGGGCTTGAGCTCCTCCTAGTGCGGCACGGGATCGGCCATCAGCGGTCACTGTGCGATTGACCAGCAATGTGTGGGAATCGACTTCCCCACCGAGATCCTCAACAGCTTGAATGAGCTCTGGATCTGTGATGTGCCAGCTTCCCTCTACAAAGAGTTGCTGCTGGCCGGTTCTCACTGAGCTGGAGTCTGCTCTACCTCCGAGCAGCAAGCTCAAGGCATTTAGAACCATGGTCTTGCCGGCACCGGTCTCACCCGTAAGGGCTGTAAAACCTGGTTTTAGCTCAAGTTGAGCGGATTCAATCACACCAAGATTGCGGATTCCGATTGCTTCAATCACTTGTCGCTGTCTGGACCTCTCCAGCTGGTAACCGGCAGCGAGAATTTCTTCACAATTCGATCCGCAAACGGTTCGTCTTGCAAAACCACCATCGGTACCGACTCACTACTCTGACGAACCTCCACGCGGGAACCAGGGGGAAGTTCAAATGTCCTGCGGCCATCACACCAGAGCACGCCCGCACCGGAACTGCGACGCAGCACCTCAATCGCGAGGTGGGTCTGTGGGCCAACTACCAGTGGCCTAGCAAAAAGAGCGTGAGCGCTCAGTGGAATCATCATTAGAGCTTCGACGTTTGGCCAAATTACCGGGCCACCTGCGCTAAAGGCATAGGCAGTGGAGCCGGTGGGGGTGGACACTACGACACCGTCGCAACCGAAAGAGGAAACCGGACGTGAATCAACCTCTATAACCACCTCGAGCATGCGCTCACGAGCACTTTTTTCAAGTGCCACTTCATTCAGTGCCCAAGATCGGTAGGTTTCCTTGCCCTGGCTGGTCACCACAACTTCGATAGCAAGGCGATCGCGCACCTGGTATCGCTTAGATATCACAACGTCTAACGCCGAAATCAGGCTTCCGCTTTCAGCCTCGGCCATGAATCCAAAATGTCCTGCGTTTATGCCGAGGATTGGGGCTTTGGTTCCGCGTAGGAGCTCTGCGGCTCGAAGAATGCTGCCATCGCCACCGAGAACAACTGCCAGTTCCACTTCGGATCCGTCGTAGCTTTTGACGTCGCTTGGAATAGCCACCCCTAGCTTGGTTAGTGACTCCAGGTGCTCTTGTTCAAGAAGGACAGTGATGGAATTCTGCGAAAGGTGTTTGCACGCGCTCAAAACCAGCTCAGCCTTATCTAAGTACTGAGGGCTGGATACCAGCAGAACCTTGCGACTCATCTTTCCTTCTTGGCCAATTGAGAAATTGCTTCAGACCATTGTTGCCGATTATCGGCTCCATTTGGGCTTATCCACAATAAGTATTCGGTATTGCCGTGAGTTCCCTTGATGGAAGATTCCACTAAACCCGAGATTTCATAACCCAACGTTGCTACGCAATCAACTACTTGCTCCAACGCCCGGCGCCTATCGCGCCAGTCAGTCACGATCCCCGAGGCATTTAGGGAGTGCTTGCCAACTTCAAATTGAGGCTTTACCAAAAGCACCATCGGCGCTTTCGGTGCCAAGAGAGAGAGCTGCTCTAAGACCAGAGTCAAGGAGATGAAGCTTAGGTCCGCCACTACATGCGAGAAATCAAAAGTTCGTCCGGTTAGCTCACTCAGTTTTGCAACCGTCAGTTCTCTTAGGTTGCAGCCTTCGAGACTGATAACTCGGTCATCGCTTCTGAGTAAGTCCACTAACTGATCGTGCCCAACATCGACTGCCACCACACCCGTTGCACCGCTTTCTAGCAGCACCTGTGTGAAGCCACCGGTGGACGCACCGGCATCTAAGCACCAGCCAGAAATGGAGATGTCAAACTCTTTTAACGCATCGTCGAGTTTTTGCCCGGCCCTGGATACAAAATCTGGCCCCTGGGTCAAACTCAACTCATCGGCCTCCGAGATCTTCTGGGCAGGCTTGGTAGCTGCTTTTCCATTTACTAGCACTCGAGATTGCTCAATCAAGGACGCAGCGTGGGATCGAGAGCGAGCAATTGACCGAATCACAAGCTCAATATCTAAGCGTTCACTCACTGGTTTACAAGCTTCTCAAGCTCGTTCACAATCTCCTGCAAACGCTCGAGCTGGGCCTGAGGCTCAAGTTCGTCAATCCCCGAAAGTAGCTGTTCGATATCCATCAGATTCCTATTCGTAGAGGGCGGCTTCAACGTCCAGACCGTAAATCGGAGTGCCGCAGCTCCAGATTAGCGAGCAAGCAGCGCGAAGGGCCTCGAGCGAACGAGGATCGCCTTCGGTTACCAGCACTTTATTGCCTATCAGCTGAACTTCGGTCTTTCCCAGCTTTACTCCCCGCTTAGTAACTTTCACAACCGGGTATGGCTCAAACAGCTGGCGTAAATCTTCGAGAATGAAGGTTGGGCGGTCCTCTTCACGAGCACCAATCAGGTCTTTTCTCGATGCAATGCCGGTAAGAACACAAGCGGTATCAATGCCAAAGCCGACGCCGCCTCGAATATCAGTGTCGAGGCGATCGCCAATCATTAGTGGACGTGAAATGTTTAGCTGCGAAACCGCAGATTCAAAAATCGGACGAAAAGGCTTACCCGCAAAATCTGGAAGTATTCCAACTGCCGTATGTACGGCGGATACCAAAGTCCCGTTGCCAGGAGCGATCCCGCCCTCGCGAGGAATGGTCCAGTCTTGATTTGTTGCAAGCCAAATAGCACCACCCTGAATGGCAAATGCCGCTTCCGCCAGGTGCTTCCATCCAACTTCGGGGCTAAAACCCTGAATCACAGCTGCCGGCTTATCTGCCGCAGCGGAAACCAGTTCGAATCCGAATGCCTCAACCTCAGAGGTCAGACCTTCTCCCCCAACAACTAAAACCTTGGCCCCTGCAGGGATTCGTTCGGCGAGCATCTTCACCGCCGCACGAGCCGAGCCAACGACCTCGTCTGGTGCAACATTCAAGCCGAAACCCGCTAGTTGACTAGCGATGGTGTCAGGCTTGCGGGATGCGTTGTTGGTTATGTAGCCAACCTTGAAACCTTGCGACTGAGCCGAGTTGATGCTTTCGACAGCATGATCAATGGCCTTTGCGCCAACGTAAACGACCCCGTCAAGATCTAGTAGCAGAGAGTCGTAACCATCAACCAGTCTTGCCACGGTTTCCCCTTGGCTTGAAATCCTTACCTGAGGTTTGAGATCTGCCGCCAAACTTCTTTGGACCGCCATCTTTCACCCATGGCTTACGTTCGCCATCGCGAGATGGGAACTTACGCTCGCCGTTTCCGGTAGCCGGTCTTGGTGCACCATCGCCACTTGGACGCTCGCGCTTCTCGCCTTCACGTGGGGTGAACTTGCGTTCTCCATCTCTGGCAGGCGCGCGTCGCTCACGATCAGGAGAGCCACTACGTTCGCGACGTTCACCATCGCGTGGTGTGAACTTGCGCTCCGGCTTTGCTGTCCTGTCGAATTCTTCGCTGGTTGGAATGTGAATCTCTTCAACAAGATCAAAGAGTTCGCCGTCTTGATTGTCAATCGCATGGTCAGCACGGTCAGCCAGAGTGTCCCACTCGGCTCCGTCTTGACCGAGTTCGCGAAGGATTTCCGCATAACTGCGGAAAAGAAGAGGCGACTGCGGGTAGACGGTTTTTGGGGTAAGTTCAGCAATTTCTAGCTCTTGCTTAGCTTCCTTGGCTTGACCTAAGTCAAGCCTCGCTCCAGAAAGTGCGATAGCCAGGTTGATGCGAATACCAACCGCAAGCTTGCTGCGGTCAAGACCCGACACTGCCTCCAAAGCGCGTTCAGGTCTTCCCATACCGCGCTCAGAATCAACAATCAGCGGCAGTTGGTCGTTGGATCCGGTAAGTCTGCGGTGGGTAAGTAACTCGCGCAAAGCGAGTGCGAAATCTGATGTTTTATAGGCAGTAATGCCAAGTGTTTCGTGGACGATAGCTAAGCGGCCCGCTCTGCGAGATGCAGCAAGCGCGTGCTTATGAGCAAGATCGGCGTCAGAGTCGATAAGCAGCGACACCATTGCCAGGTGCCTGGCAACCATTTCGGCATTTTCTGCGGTGAGGGTCTTGAGTTGAACCCTTGCCCCCATGTCCAAATCCTCCGGAGTGATCTCCGATGGGATTAGTGGGGACTTTTCAAGGTCCTTGGTGCGCTCGACGCGCTGTTGCCAAACTGGGCGATCGCCTTCCTGGCGAACACCGCGGCCCGATGGGCCTTCTTTGTCGGCCTGAGGCCTTGGTCTTCTGGATTCCATATGTTTGTCTTCCTTGAAGATAGCTTAAAAAGGAAAAGGCCACCCCATAAGGAGTGGCCTTTTCTAAAGTAAGTCCGGCGGTGTCCTACTCTCCCACAAGGTCCCCCTTGCAGTACCATCGGCGCTGAGAGTCTTAGCTTCCGGGTTCGGAATGTGACCGGGCGTTTCCCTCTCGCTATGGCCGCCGAAACACTATTGAGATATGTGAATCGAAGATCATTCTTCGGTTCTCGACCATACCTCGAGAACCACACAGTGGACGCAAGCACAAATTTGAAGTTGTATCAAGTTATCGGGCTATTAGTACGGGTCAGCTCCATGCCTTTCAGCACTTCCACATCCCGCCTATCAACGCAGTAATCTAGCTGCGGCCCTCTCGACATAAAGTCATGGAAATCTCATCTTGAAGCAAGCTTCCCGCTTAGATGCTTTCAGCGGTTATCTCTCCCAAACGTAGCTAATCAGCGGTGCACTTGGCAGTACAACTGACACACCAGAGGTTTGTCCAACCCGGTCCTCTCGTACTAGGGTCAGGTCTTCTCAAATTTCCTGCGCGCGCAGAGGATAGAGACCGAACTGTCTCACGACGTTCTGAACCCAGCTCGCGTGCCGCTTTAATGGGCGAACAGCCCAACCCTTGGGACCAACTACAGCCCCAGGATGCGACGAGCCGACATCGAGGTGCCAAACCATGCCGTCGATATGGACTCTTGGGCAAGATCAGCCTGTTATCCCCGAGGTACCTTTTATCCGTTGAGCGACAGCGCTTCCACAAGCCACTGCCGGATCACTAGTCCCGACTTTCGTCCCTGCTCGACTTGTCAGTCTCACAGTCAAGCTCCCTTGTGCACTTACACTCGACACCTGATTACCAACCAGGCTGAGGGAACCTTTGGGCGCCTCCGTTACTTTTTAGGAGGCAACCGCCCCAGTTAAACTACCCACCAGGCACTGTCCCAGAACCGGATTACGGTTCGTGGTTAGATATCCAGGGTGACAAAAGTGGTATTTCAACAATGACTCCACCTGAACTAGCGTCCAAGCTTCATAGTCTCCCACCTATCCTACATATGCCACACCGAACACCAATACCAAGCTATAGTAAAGGTCACGGGGTCTTTTCGTCCTTCTGCGCGTAATGAGCATCTTCACTCATAGTGCAATTTCGCCGAGTTCGTGGTTGAGACAGCTGAGAAGTCGTTACGCCATTCGTGCAGGTCGGAACTTACCCGACAAGGAATTTCGCTACCTTAGGATGGTTATAGTTACCACCGCCGTTTACTGGGGCTTAAATTCCTAGCTTTGCATTACTGCTAACCAGTCCTCTTAACCTTCCAGCACCGGGCAGGCGTCAGTCCGTATACATCGTTTTGCAACTTCGCACGGACCTGTGTTTTTGATAAACAGTCGCTACTCACTGGTCTCTGCGGCCTTACAGCGCTTTTGGAGTAAATCCATACACGCCTCCGGCCCCCCTTCTCCCGAAGTTACGGGGGCATTTTGCCGAGTTCCTTAACCACGATTCTCTCGATCTCCTTAGTATTCTCTACCTGACCACCTGAGTCGGTTTGGGGTACGGGCAGCTAGAACCTCACGTCGATGCTTTTCTTGGCAGCATAGGATCACCCACTTCGTCCTTACGGACTCATCATCAGATCTCAGGCTATATGAGAGACGGATTTGCCTATCTCTCGCCCTACGTCCTTAAACGGGGACAACCATCGCCCCGCGGAGGCTACCTTCCTGCGTCACACCTGTTAATACGTTAACCGCACCAGAATAGGGTCGTAGGCTCCACTATCCCATCCACCCGAAGGCTTCAAAAATAGCTTCAGCTACTTAGCATTACTGGATTAGTTTGGGCGGTTCTTCGCCGGTACGGGAATATCAACCCGTTGTCCATCGACTACGCCTGTCGGCCTCGCCTTAGGTCCCGACTTACCCAGGGCGGATTAGCCTGGCCCTGGAACCCTTGGTCTTCCGGAGTGCGGGTTTCTCACCCGCATTTCGCTACTCATTCCTGAATTCTCACTCGTGTGGCATCCACGGCTGGATCACTCCGCCGCTTCGCTCGCCACACGACGCTCTCCTACCCATCTGTACGCCTGGACCTTACGGCCTAGCAATGTACAAATGCCACAACTTCGGTGACTTGCTTGAGCCCCGTTATATTGTCGGCGCGGAATCACTTGACCAGTGAGCTATTACGCACTCTTTTAATGGTGGCTGCTTCTAAGCCAACATCCTGGTTGTCTGTGCAACTCCACATCCTTTCCCACTTAGCAAGCGCTTTGGGACCTTAGTTGGTGGTCTGGGCTGTTTCCCTTTCGACTACGAAGCTTATCCCCCGCAGTCTCACTGCCTTGTTCTCACTCTCTGGCATTCGGAGTTTGGCTGACGTCAGTAACCTTGTAGGGCCCATCGGCCATCCAGTAGCTCTACCTCCAGAGAGAAACACAAGACGCTGCACCTAAATGCATTTCGGAGAGAACCAGCTATCACGAGGTTTGATTGGCCTTTCACCCCTACCCACAGCTCATCCCCTCCATTTTCAACTGAAGTGGGTTCGGTCCTCCACGACGTCTTACCGTCGCTTCAACCTGGCCATGGGTAGATCACCTCGCTTCGGGTCTAGGACCTGCGACTGAATCGCCCTATTCAGACTCGCTTTCGCTACGCCTTCCCCTCACGGGTTAAGCTCGCCACAGATCACTAACTCTCAGGATCATTCTTCAAAAGGCACGCCGTCACCAGAACAAGCTGGCTCCGACGGATTGTAAGCACACGGTTTCAGGTACTATTTCACTCTGCTCCCGCAGTACTTTTCACCTTTCCCTCACGGTACTTGTCCGCTATCGGTCAATAGGTAGTATTTAGGCTTACGAGGTGGTCCTCGCAGATTCGCACAGAATTTCACGGGTTCCGTACTACTTGGGATCCTTCTCAAGCTGAGGCAGCGTTTCGACTACGGGGTTCGCACCCTCTGTGACTGGCCGTTCAAGACCATTCGTCTACACTGCTTACATACTTGTGGTGATCGGTAGATCACCGTAGAAGTCCCACAACCCCAACCATGCAACGCCTACCGGCTATCACACATGATTGGTTTGGCCTCTTCCGCGTTCGCTCGCCACTACTAACGGAATCACTGTTGTTTTCTCTTCCTGATGGTACTGAGATGTTTCACTTCCCATCGTTCCCTCTATCCCGCCTATACATTCAGCGGGAAGTAACCAGATCAAGTCTGGCTGGGTTTCCCCATTCGGACATCCTCGGATCAAAGTCTGCTTATCGACTCCCCGAGGCTTATCGCAGATTGCTACGTCCTTCTTCGGCTCCTATTGCCAAGGCATCCACCGTGTGCTCTTTGAAACTTGATACACAAAGAAGATCTACCACGTATAAATACGTGACAAATCGTCGACCTGGATAAATCCAGGTCTAAAGATGCTCGCGTCCACTATGTAGTTCTCAAAGTACGGGCGGTTCCGCATTCAAAGGTTTCCCTTCTCAATACGAACCTGACCATTATGAGTCAAACTCGAAATGGCCCCTGGATTTCGTTTCCGATCTCCAAGGACCCAACAGCGTGCTGAGGTCAAAATCCATCCCAGAGTTTCCAGCCTTGCGGCGTACTTCTCAAAAGATTTCTTTATGCTCCAATGTGATGTTCCACCCATGAGCTAACCAGCTACAGAACATTTGCCTGCAGATGGCTCTCTTGTGAAGAACCGAAGTTCTTCGAGATGCTCCTTAGAAAGGAGGTGATCCAGCCGCACCTTCCGGTACGGCTACCTTGTTACGACTTAGTCCCAATCACCAATCCCACCTTCGACGGCTCCCTCCTTACGGTTAGGCCACCGGCTTCGGGTGTTACCGACTTTCGTGACTTGACGGGCGGTGTGTACAAGGCCCGGGAACGTATTCACCGTAGCGTTGCTGATCTACGATTACTAGCGACTCCGACTTCATGAGGTCGAGTTGCAGACCTCAATCCGAACTGAGACCGGCTTTTTGGGATTCGCTCCACCTTACGGTATTGCAGCCCTCTGTACCGGCCATTGTAGCATGCGTGAAGCCCAAGACATAAGGGGCATGATGATTTGACGTCATCCCCACCTTCCTCCGAGTTGACCCCGGCAGTCTCCCATGAGTTCCCACCATTACGTGCTGGCAACATAGGACGAGGGTTGCGCTCGTTGCGGGACTTAACCCAACATCTCACGACACGAGCTGACGACAACCATGCACCACCTGTTTACGAGTGTCCAAAGAGTTGACTATTTCTAGCCCGTTCTCGTATATGTCAAGCCTTGGTAAGGTTCTTCGCGTTGCATCGAATTAATCCGCATGCTCCGCCGCTTGTGCGGGCCCCCGTCAATTCCTTTGAGTTTTAGCCTTGCGGCCGTACTCCCCAGGCGGGGTGCTTAATGTGTTAACTTCGTCACGGACCACGTGGAATGTGGCCCACAGCTAGCACCCACCGTTTACGGCGTGGACTACCAGGGT
>JAIXWK010000001.1 GCA_027491295.1 Microbacteriaceae bacterium | reverse complement strand
GCAACCGCTCCTTCTTCCCGCGTGCCGGGACGACTTGGTCAAGGAGCCTCATCGACTGCCAGCGGTGGTGGCGGCGGTGGTGGTTACTACGGTGGTTCAACCTTCACCAGTTATGGCGGTGGTGCTGGATCAAGCTTTGCTTACGCTGACGCACTAGCAACGAACTTCCAAACTCAACAAAGCACCACCGATGGTTCGATCACGCTGACGTACGTGATGAACGAGCCGGTTCAGAACCTTGCAGCAATTGCGGGAAACAAATCTGTGGACCTGTCTTGGGCTCCGCATGAAATGACCGCACTTTCTGGGTACAAAATCTATGGCGGAACCACGGCAAATTCCGCGACCCTAATTGCCACCGTAACCGGAACAACTTATAAGCACAATTCCCTGACCAACGGCACAACCTACTACTACCGAGTCGTTCCTTACTCTTCGACTCTGAACGGTGCCTCATCCCAGGATGTGACTGCAACTCCAACCAACGTGACGGTTGTGAATTTTGCAGCCACCGGTGGTTTGCAAACTTTCCAGGTGCCGGCCCAAGTTTCCTGGATACAGGTTGAAGCACTGGGTGCTGGTGCTAGTCAGGTCAACAGCCCTTGGGGCACCGGCGGAACCGTAAAGGCATCGCTGCCGGTTACTCCCGGTGAAATTTTGAACATTCACGTCGGCACCAAGCCAAAGACCGTGAACAGCCTTCCGGTCTGGGGTTACAACGGTGGTGGAACTACCTCAGCCGGAATTGGCGCTGCCGGTGGCGGTGGAACCGATATTCGTCGCGGCAGTGCCATCTCAGATCGCATCTTGGTCGCCGGTGGTGGCGGTGGTGTCAATGGCACCTGGGGTGGCTACAACAATGGCCTCACCGGAACCAGCGACACCAATGACTTCTCGGCGGGTGGTGGTCAAAGCGCAACAGTGATTTGGCCAAACAATGCCACCAACCCAAGCCTGAGGACGACCGGCTCACCAGGTATTGGTGCCAGTTCCACCCGCAATGGTGGCGGCGGCGGTGGTGGCTACATCGGTGGTTCGAGCTACAGCACCTACGGTGGTGGTGGTGGATCCAGCTGGGTTGCTCCTGGCGCCGTAAACGTTCAATACACTGCGGCATCAAACGCCAACGATGGCCGATTGATTATCAGCTACACGATTGACACGGCAGCACCATTTGTCACCGGTCTTTCGACTCCAGCTCCCAGCGGTACCTATCGGGCGGGAACTGACATATTCATAGATGTCAATTTCAACGAACCAGTCCTGGTGGATGGCTCACCAACTTTGGATGTGAATGCCGGAACTAGAACTCCTGTGAAGCTCACCTATATATCCGGGTCCGGAACGACCGCTTTGAGGTTTAAATACACAGTCCTCCCTGGCGATGTGACCGGAACTGGAACTTGGTTGGACGTGGTTGGTACCAACTCGCTAGCTCTAGCCGGAGCTACTATCGCCGATCCAGCCGGAAACAGTGCGTCACTAACCCTGCCGACGCCAGGCAGCGGTGACTCGCTCAGTGGCACCAAGCGATTGGTAATCGATGGCTCAAGGCCGGCTGCACCCCAGCTAGTCGCAGTTTCAGGTGCAACCAAGATTGATTTGCAGTGGACTGCAAACTCTGAGGCGGATCTCCGGGAGTACCGCATCTACGTCTCCACGGACCAGGAGAACTTCTCGCAGCTTGGCACGTCGACCAAACCAAGCACGACATTTTCTCAGCTGGTAGTCGCGACTGGAATTACATACTTCTACTACATCACCGCGGTTGATGAAAATGGCAATGAGTCCGACCCCTCGCAGATCGTGAGCTGGTTCATTCCTACTCCCGGAGCAGTCAGTGTGCCTTCGATTGTTTTACCAAAGGTAACCAACTCAACTTCACCAACCATCACCGGTGTCGCAGACCCCAATGCCGACGTCATGATTTATCAGGAGACTTCGACCTCACCTCAGCTGCTTGGAACGGCGCGCGCCAGCAATCAGGGTAAGTATTCCTTTGCGATAGCAGGACCACTTGCTGAAGGTAGCTACTCACTATCAGCTCGGTCGAGCGTCTCGGGCCTAATTAGCGCCAAGAGTATGGTCAGGGCCCTCGCTATCGACTTGACCGGGCCAACGATTTCATCGATAGTTCGCTTCAACCCAACTGCAGAGCGAACTGGTGAACCGATCCTCACCTGGTTGGTTACCTTCACCGAAGAGATGAGAAATCTCTCGGCCAATGATTTCCAGGTGCTGACCACCTCTGCCCAGGTCACCAGCGTTCAGCAAAACGCTCAGAACAAGAACCAGTGGTTAGTCGCCATTTCTGGCGGTGATATCGGAACTATTCGAGGCCCAATTGGCTTGGCATTCACTTCTTCCCCTCAGGTCACCGACCTAGCTGGCAATTTACTTGGCTCTACAACACCAACCGGCACGGTGCAGAGCTACATCATGGATCGTTCGAATCCAACTGTGACCATGACTTCGTCGAGGGCAATTCTGGGCGGCAGCAGTCCTCCATCTTCGATTTCGTTCAGCATCGACTTCCCAAGCTCGGGCAACTTCACTATTGACGACATAACCGTGGTTGGCGGAACGCTGACGGACTTTATTGGTTCAGGCCAGACCTTCTCTGCGACCCTAACTGCCACTTCGGGTTTCCAAGGGAATGGCCGGCTTTCAATCAAATCGGGTGCATTCACCTCGGATTCCGGCAACGCCAATCGAGCATCTACCGACCTAGTCATTCCAATTGACATGGTCGCTCCCACAGTTCTTTCTGTGGATCGGGTATCCGCCAATGGAGCCTACGGAGCTAGTTCAAGTGTCGATATCGCGGTCAATTTCTCAGAGAACATCAGAGTGAGCGGTTCGCCAACGCTGCTTCTGGAGACCGGAACTACAGACCGAAATGCGGTGTTTGTTTCATTCACCCAGTCCCAAGCCATTTTCCGCTACACGGTAAGCCCGGGGGATAACTCGACCGATCTGAACTACCAGAGTAATTCCGCACTGGTTTTTGCCGGCTCATCAATATCTGACGTTGCTGGTAATCAGGCGATCCTGACGTTGCCAGATCTAAATTCTGCAGAATCACTCAAGTCAAAAGCTGACTTGGTAATCGATACCACCGCCCCCACCGCCCCGGGAAGCCCAACCATCAACGTCACCGGTGGCAAGGTTGTCACTAATTACATAAACGGCACCAACACGGGTTTGAGTGCTCAGGTTGCGGTGACCAGCACCGACTACACCCTGGGCGGCAGGGCAGAGTTGCTGGCCAACGGAGTTGTGGTTGCTTCAACTTCAAATATGGCTTCACCGGTATTAGTTTCCCTCGATAGCTCGACCTCTCAAGCGCTTCAGCAGCTCATACCTAGCGGCAGCGTGGAGTTCAGGCTTCGAGTCTTCGATGCTGCTGGAAACTATGCCACGAGTTCTGGAACCACCCGTACGGCTGACTTCATCGCCCCAAGAGTTACGATTTCGGCCTCGGTGCCGCCACCGCTGGGTGCAGGTCAATTCACTACCAGTTTCTGGTGGAGCGAAACAGTCACCGGTTTTGACTGTGCGGTAAATGTCACCTACACAAACCTCAGCGGCACTGGTTGCTCGCAGAGTGGCGCTACTTATTCGAGAACGGTGACAGCAGCGTCAAACGTCGAGGGCATCGCCAAGGTCGAAATGGTGGCCTCCAATATATCTGCGGGCATCTTCGACACTGCAGGAAACCCTGCGCCATCCGCCACACCGCTGAGCTTGCTGTTGGACTCGAAAGCTCCAACCGTGGTCAAGGTCGAGCAGATCAGCCCAGATGGCAATTACGGGCTGGGATCCACAATTGACTTTAGAGTCGTCTTTAGCGAGCCAATTTCGCTGAGTGGATTTACCTCAAGCTCGCCTTTTGTGCAGTTGAATTCGTCAACTAGCGCGAGGGCATTTGTCACCGGCACCAGCTCAGACTCGATCACATTCCGTTACACGGTGCAAAATGGCGACTCCAGCGCTGATTTGAATTACAGCTCAACCACAGCTTTGAACTTGGGCTCCTTCGTACTCAGGGACATCGCTAGCAACTCGGCGACCCTTACGCTTCCTGCGACCAACAACGCCGCGAGCTTGGCGGGGAGCGCGGCACTGGTGGTTGACGGTATTGCTCCGGACGCACCGAGAATCGTCTCTTTGGCTGGGGTGGGAGGTAACCAGGTCGCAGGCTTCGTCAACAGCACCAATGTGAATGTTTTGGCCACCGTTTCCATAACCGTCAGCCAGGCGGTCGGAGGTCGAGTTGAGCTTCAACTTGGTAATCAGGTAATTGCAAGTCGCATCATTTCCGCTCTCAGCCCGTCTCCGATGTCCTTGGACTTTGGCACTCAGACCAACCCACAATTGCAACAGGTGCTATCCCAGGGTGCGGCAACTTTCTCGGTTGTGATCTTTGATGCGGTTGGAAACTCTTCTCGCAGCAGCTCGCAATCGCTGAATGTCGATTACGCTGCGCCTAGCCTTACGTCCCTGGTAACCCCAAACCGCACCTTGGGCTACCAGGAGGTTGCCAACATTGTTATCTCCAGTTCGGATTCAGCGCTGTTTAGTGCCCAATCTTGCTCGAATAGCGTCTTCACCAGAGTTGGCGGGACGGTCTCCTGTGTTCTATGGCCGCAGTCAGCGACAACGGGTTCGTCCACAATCCAGCTGTCCTTCTCGCCTCAGGTTCAGGGAGGTTGGTCGGTTACCTTGCCACTGGGTCTACTGCAAGACCGCGCGGGTAACCCGGCAGCACTAATCTCTCTAAACGGCATGGCCGACACGGTTGAACCTAAAGTCGTCAGTGTTCGAGCATTGAGTGCTAACGGCACCTACCGAGCAGGGGACCGGGTCTCCATCAATGTGATGTTTGATGAGGCGGTTCGAGTTGATGGCCCAGCTTCACTTTCACTCGTGGTCGCTAACAACACCGACCGTCAAGTTAGCCTTGCCGCAGGCAATGGCACCGCAACTCTGAGATTTGACTACTTTGTTAGGGCTGGAGATTTCAGTCTGGACCTCGCAACCAGTGCCCTGAACGCTCTGACCGGTAGCATCACAGACCTGGCTAACAACCCAGCCAATCTCTCGCTCAGCAGCGCATCGGCTCTGGCAACTAACTCCAACATCGTGATTGACGGCGCTCAGCCTCCGGCGCCAAGCGCATCACCAGTGTTGACTGCTTTTGTCGGCACGACGTCGCAAGGTGTGGCGATCAATTCGCGCACCACAAATGTGGTGGCAGCGATCTCAATCTCATCTCAGGTAAACCTGGCTAGAGCAGAGCTGTTGCTGAATGACGCTGTGATTGCGCAGCATCTGACCGTGAACAACACCACCAACGTGGTCTTCAATTTGGGTGCAGCATCCAACGAGACGATTCGTGGACTGTTCACGAACTCGCCCGTGCTCTCGGTCCGCTTGGTTTCAATCGGCGGCAATGTCTCAGCGCCTTCCCCCACCGTTAGCCCGACCATCGATTACATGTCTCCCGGAATATCGATCACTGCTTCAACCTCGACGGTTTCGGCTACCACCGTGAGTACGACCGTCACCTTTACCCTCGGCGAAAGCTCATCCAACTTCTCGGCGGCCGATGTTCAAGTGGCAGGCGGAACACTGAGCAACTTTGCTGGCAGTGGGTCGGTTTACACCGCAACCTTTACTCCAAATATCGACGGGGATTGGTCTATCAGAACCCTGGCTGGAGACTTCGAAGATCAGGCGGGTAACCCTTCTTTGGCATCAAATGTGCTAACCGGCACAGCCGACACCACTCGCCCTGCCATAACCGGCGTTAGACATCTGTCCGCCAGCACTAGCTACCGAGTTAGCCAATCGTTCCTTATTGAGGTGGCATTTAGCGAGAAGGTTTCGCTGTCGGGCACACTGAGTATTCCGATTACTGCTGGCGATCAATGTGCTGCCGTGAACGCAACCTACATCTCAGGCTCTGGAAGCACTCGACTCACCTTTATCCGCACAACTGTTAGTGGCGACGACTGCTCAAATGTGGTGGAGAGCGGTAACCAGCTGCTACTCAGCGGTTCGCTAACAGATGCCATTGGAAATGCCGCGGTTCTCTCATTCACTCCCGCACTTGCCAACGGCGTGGCGGTGGCAGCTGACGTGCCAACGGCACCAGCTGCTCCAAGAATCGACACTGACATCACAGTCTCGACAACCGTGGTCGATAGTTCTGCATCCAGGATGAGTTTCTTTGTGGACTTCCTGGGTGCTCGCAGCTACCAGGGCATGGTTAAGCTCTACTTCGGCACCAGCTTGATTTCCACCCAGTCTTACGCGGTAAACGCGACTTCGGTCTCCTTCACGCTAAATGCAAATTCTCAACTGGAGCTGCAGGGAGTTCTCGAACCGCTAATCGCGAGCTCTGCTTCGGTGCAGGTGAAAGCTGTCATCACGGATGACTTTGGAAACTTTGGAGTCAGCCAGACCTCGACGCTCACCGCTTATTGGCTCACTACCTACGCTGAGAAGTTCGCAGCGCAGCAGTTGATTTCGAGCTTTACCTCTTCACCTGAGCCGACCACATTCAGCTATCTAGCAGCCGGTGTCGATGGTGTCAGCCCGCAGAACGTGGACCTGCTCAACGATTTGCTTGCTTCGCTCCCCGTTTCGGATCGAAACGACTTCCCCAGCGAATTGAACAATATCGTCTCGGTGATAAATGAGATAAAGGCAATCGCCGATGACACAAATGGCTCATACGTTGCCCTGACCTTGAGTGACCTGGATACGGTTTGCTCGGGAGCTACATCCGCGTTTTGCTCCATCACAGATCAGCGGGTGTTGAATCTTCTTAGTGATTTGATTGCCAACTTGAATTTCGCCCAGGCGGATTCACTGGCTGAGCTGAATGTGCTCGCCAGCTTTGCTAGCAAGATGATCGCTGGAACCACTCCAACCTTGGCCGAGTTCCAAGCAGCTGGATTCACCAACCTCACTTCGGACGACATTGCCTTGGTTTGGAGCGAACTAGCGAGCAATCCGGCCGCAGCGGCAGGTCGTGACACTTTCTCGGAGATCCAGTCGATCATCAACGTGGCGCTCGCGAAGAAGAATGCAGTGAATCTGATTGCAAATTACTCAAGCTCCTCAACCATCTCGCCAACGCTTTCTGATTTTGACACCGTGGGAGTGCAAGGCGTCACTTCGTCAAACATCGCCCTGGTGAATGAGTTGCTAGCCATGGTTGCACCGCAGGATTCTGACACCGTCACCGAGATCAACAACGTCGTGGACATCGCAGAGAAGATCCGAGACCTTGCGGATGGAACAAAGGATGGCGAGACTGCACTAACCGCCCAAGATTTGTCGATCCTGGGGCTTTCAGGCTCCATCTCATCCGCTGGCGAGGTTGCTCTGTTCAATGCTGTGCTGGACGGTAAAGCACTGTCCAGCGTGGATAGCGATACTGAACTACTTGAGTTGGCCTCAATCGTTCGAGAGATTTCTCGACTTGCCGCACTGTCAGTTTCAGGAGTGGTTTCCCCGGCAAGCTCTCTAACTCTCGATCAGCTAGCACTGATTGGCCTTAGCGTTTCACCGCCAGCAACCCTGGCTGACGCGATTTCTGCTATTGCGAATGGCAGCAGTGACCTCTCGGATCTCAGCAGCATCGCAGATATTCAGCAGGCAATCGCGGAATCGGCTGCGCTCCGTCAAGAGCAAGGAGCTCTCAACGCTCTGCTGGCACTGAATTCAACCTCCACCGCGTCAATTACGGTTCAGGATTTCGCTGCGGCTGGTTTATCTTCGGTAACCGCAAATAACCTCGCGATGATTGTCGATCTGCTGAAGTCAGATGCAACTTTGACCGCAGACGCTTCGGATGTGCAAAAGCTGATTGACGCCGCCAATCGGTTGCTAGCGGGAGCAGATGGTTTGGACAATGGCAACGCCAGCCTTTCCGCTGCGGATTACTCCGCTCTGGGAGTGAACCCAGCAGGTTCAGCCGGAATCGAATCGGCAGCAGAGCTTGCGGTTATGAATAACTTCGTCGATGAATCGACTAGGTCAAGCATCGATAGTTACGCGGAACTAGCAGCATTGGCAAGCATTGTTGAGAAGTTGATCGCCACCGCAGATGCCACCAGCGGAAATGCGCCAACCGGATCTCAAGCGCTCACAGTTGCAAACTTTGAGCTTCTGGGTATTGCAGGCGTCACACCGCAAAACCTGACCGCTGTGCTTTCGGCGATTGTTGCCGATCCAGGAAGCTCTGATTTGGCCAACTCCAAGGTCATCGACCCTGCCAAGTTACAGACTTTGGTTGATGAGGCTATCCAGCGTTTCACATTCGATCAGGCCGCCGCTAGCATCGCGGCCTACGACGGCACTAACACGGTTCCAACCAGACTCGACTATCTAAATGCGGGTGTGACTGGCGTGACGGTTGACAATTTGACGCTCGTAAACCAACTGGTTGCAACTTTGACGCCGGCTGAGACTGACTCTGGTCTAGAGCTTCAGAACCTAGTGAATTCACTTGACAAACTCAGAACCGCAGCCAACGCAACCGCCGACAACAGTGCTTCGCTAACCAACCAAGATTTCGCAAGCTTGGGAGTCACCGGCATCACAAGCTCCGGACAGCTAGCGCTTATCAACAATGCACTGGACCGAGCAACGCTCTCCAGTGTCGATACCACTGCAGAACTGCAGCAGCTGGCCAACCTGGTCAATTCATTGTTTACATCAGCGGCGACTGCTACTTCGGCCTCACCGGCTCTGACTGTTGCCAACCTCGAGCGCTTGGGCATCACCGGAGTAACTCCAACCAACCTCGCAGTGCTTGCCGAGCTAATCAGAACATCTGGAGCGGATGGTTCGGGAATTGATTCCGCGAGCGAACTACAGGCTCTGGTTACAGCCGCAAACAGCCTGATTGCCCAACAGGATGCTCTAGCAAAGATTCGTGATTTCACCGCTTCGAGTTCTGCGCTATCGGCGGCTGACTACCTTGCTGCAAGAGTTACTTCGCTGAGCCCCACCCTGGTTCCGCTGCTGAACGGAGTTTTCGCCCAACTTTCAACCACTCAATCAGACACCTTGGTCGAGATCCAGGCTGTGAACGATGCCCTAAACAAGGTGCGCAACCTAGCCGATGGGCAAGCTGGCAATGGAGTCGGACTAAGCGCTGCCGATCTATCTGCACTAGGTTTCCCGCAGCTCGATTCCACATCCGAGCTTGCCCTGTTGAACAACCTGCTGGATGGATTCCAGTTCTCCCAGGTTGATGACTACTCCGAACTTAGAGCCGTAATACTTGCTTCACTGGCACTAATCACCAATGCCACCGCTCCAACTAGCCTTGCAGCGGCCGATCTGGTGACGCTTGGCTTTACTTCGGTTACCGCTGGCAATGTTCAATTCCTGAAAGAGCGAATTCTCGCGAGCCATGATTCCGGTAGCGGCGTGGATACGGTTGCCGAGATAAATGCACTGGTTAGCCTGGCAATCATTGATGCCAAGAAGGCAGAAGCCATTAAGGTAATCACCGACTACAACGGCTCAAACCAAGCCCCTCTGTTAGCTGATTATGTCGAAGGACAGGTCTCGTCGGTATCCAGTGCCACGCTCGCCACCGTCAACTCATTCTTCGCCGACTTGAGTGTGACGCAATCTAACACCGTCGAGAAAGTCCAGGCAGTAGTTGACGCCATCAACGACCTGCAGGCCGCAGCCGATTCGAGCGCCAACTCTTCTGGACTGGTTAGCAACAACGATTTGATAGCTCTTGGAATATCCAGTCAGTCAAACGAAGTGATGAGCCTCTTCAACCAAGCTCTTGATGGAAAGAGTTTTGGTTCAGTAGACAGCATCGCTGAGGTAGCTGCTCTGGTGAACGCAGTTCGCCTTGTGGTTGGTGCTCAAGCAAACCCGAACCAGAGCGCCACAGTTGCACAGTTCGACCTAATCGGCGTCACCGGAATCACGACTTCCAACCTGGCCTTTGTCACTCGGCAGCTCGCTACCTACGCTCCAGCCCAGCTAGATAGCTTGGCTGAGCTCCAAAGCGTCGTAAATTCCGCTATCGCTGAATTTGATCGAATCGCCGCCGTTACCCTGATCTCGACGTTTAACGGATCCAACACGGCACCCACTCGCCTAGATTTTGCTACGGCGGGCATCGTCAATGTCACCGACGGCAACCTTTCGATGGTGAACAGTTTCATCGCTCAGTTGTCGGTTGATGAATCGAACACCGCTGCGGAAATTCAAGCCACCGTAAATGCTGTGAACAAGATCCGATCTGGAGTGTCCGCAAATCTGCAATCCTCGGCAGCACTAACCCAGGCCGATTTCGCGGCTCTCGATATTGCCGCAGGCAGCAACCTAAACTTCAGGACGCTGTTCAACGACGTAGCATCGACTAAGACCACGGCTGAGCTGGACACCTTCGCTGAACTCAATGCGATTGCCAGAATCATCGAGGGTTTGCTATCGGTCGCAGCCGGCGGCACAACTTCTCCAGCGCTCAGTGCTAATGATCTTTCGTCGCTCGGGGTTACCGGAGTCAACTCCGGCAATTTGGCTGATGTGTTGAACAAGTTGAGCCAGAGTGCCGATGACGGCAGCGGACTGAACATAATTGCCAAGTTGCAGCAGTTGGCGACTTCGGCAGCTAATCAGGCTGCAGCCGATGCTGCTCAGGCAATAATTCAGGCCTACGACGGAACCAATACCGTCCCAAGCACTACCGACTACGCAGCTATTGGTGTATTTGGAGTGGACAGCTCCAACCTCGCTCAAATCAACCAAATTGTGGCGCAGGCTTTGGGGATCGAAACCAACAGCTTTGCCAAGATTCAAGCGATTGTCGATGCCGTAACCAAACTTGACGCCCTTGCCGATGGAACGGCAGGAACTGGACTGTCCCTCACAGTCGCCGAGCTAAACCAGCTCGGGGTGGATGCCCGTAGCTTGGCTGCAGCGGAACTAACTTTGCTTAACTCGCTGCTAGATCGCATGTACCTAACTCAGGTCGACACCCCAACTGAGTTGCAGGCGGCAATCGATTCTGTTGTGAAGATAATTGTGATTGCCTCGGGTGGAAGCTCAACCAGCGCTTTGACCTCTCAGCATTTCGCTGCAATCGGGTTCTCTCAAGTCACTGATGACCACGTAATGATGGTTTCCGTCAGAATCCGCGAGTCAGCGGACGATGGTTCTGGCGTCGATAGTTATTCGGAACTCAAGGCCATGGTGGATGCTGTAATTGCAGAAGTTGCGGCGGCCAGCAGCCTTCCGCTAATTGTCAACTTTGTTGAAACCGGTGGCGCAACTCCATTGGCCATCGATTACAGCCTCGCTAACGTTCAGGTGGATGAGACCGCGCTTTACTTCGTGAATGTAATGTTGGCAAGCAAGTCGGGGTATCAGGTGGATACTCGCACTGAGCTGCAAAACTTTGTGAATTCGGTAGCAAACGCTGTGACCGCAATCACCAACTACGCGGATGGGCAAGGTCCTGCTCCAACCCTCGCCGACTATCAAAACCTTGGCATAACTGGTTTGGCCGCCGGCAAACTCGCCGCGATGAACAATTTGGTCGCAGGAATCGGATCTCAAGAGGTAGACACCTTGCCCGAGATTCAGAGCCTGGTGAGCCGAATCCCAGCCACGGTTCAGCCAAGCCAGCCGGGTCCTGCCAGTGACGATGTAGCTACAACCGAATCCGATGTAGTTACGGCATCACCAAAACTTGAAATTGATGAAGTGGTAATTGTTGAAACCCCAACCGGTTTGGTGGTTGGCCTAAAGACTGGCAAGGATGTCAATACCGCCGTTATTAGGGCAGTTGACTCAAATGGAAAGATTTACAGTTTCACCGTGAGCGCGACCGCCTTGGAGGCAACTCTGCTTGACCTGCCAAAGGGGCGCCAGTACAAGCTTGAGGTTATTCCGTATTCCGCAACCGGAATACAAGGAACAAGCTACCAAACCGTAGTGAGCACACGTCCGAATAAGCCAGGGGCGATTGATGTCGCACGCCAAGAAAATGGCCGACTTGGGCTGGACTGGAGCGAGCCGAATGGTTTTATTGCCGGGTATCGGATTCAAGTCTCAGTCGGGGGCAAGTTGGTGTTCCAGGCCACATCCTCCCGCTCAGCCATGCTCCTGCCTGAAAGCGTCAACGCGGGTCGAATTACAGTAATTACGCTCGGCGAGGGTGGCTCTGAGACTGCGGCCACCTCCTTCAATGTGACTGCAAAGACCACAATTGGTGCTGCCGCAGTTCGCTATGCGACCAGGGATGCCAAGACCCTTATTAGCTTCCCAGCCAAGGCTGCACCGGGCACAATCTTCAAAGTATTTGTGAATGGTAAGCAGGTTTGTGCAACCAAGATCACTTCCTGTGTCTCAAAGCGACAGATCTTGCCATACGACTCAATCAAAGTGGTTTCCAGTGATGGTGCGACTTCTCCAAGCACGCATTTCTTCGATAAATTCTCCTTCACTGGTGAGTTGAACTTCGTGCCAAACAGCGCTCAGCCTTCCGCAAACTTCGAAGCTCAATTGAAGCGATTGGTGGCCCAACTCAAGGCGGGTGGATTCAAGAAGGTGGTCGTTACCGGTCACGCAAACCTCCTCGGCTCAAAGCCAACTATCAATTCGTCTAGGCTCGCTACCGCCCGCGGTGCATTGGTTGCAAAGCGATTGAAGGCCATGCTTCCCGGAGTGGAGATCTTGGTGGTCAACCGCAGTGTGTTTTCTCCCGTCGTCCAAGCAAGTAGTGCCAAGAACATTCGCGCCGAGGTTTACGCCGTCAAGTAATAGTGCAAGGACTTTTTTAATCATCGAAGACGGATGATTTCCGCATGACTAGAGTTGAGTCAGACCAAAGGACTTAGGCGGTTTCAAAGATGAATCATGTCGGACACTGGATTTCCGGTGCGGAAGTTTATTCAAATTCTGGAAGATTCGGCGATGTCTTTGACCCAGCCCTAGGTGAGGTCACCAAGCAGGTTGGCTTCGCCAACCAGAGTGAAATCAACCAAACCATCGCATCCGCAAGGGGCGCATTCCCAGCTTGGCGCGATGCCACATTGGCGAAACGTCTGGGCATCATCTTCAAATTCCGCGAGCTGCTTGATGCTCGCAAAGGTGAATTAGCAGCCATCATCACCGAGGAGCACGGCAAGGTGCTCTCAGATGCCATGGGTGAAATTACCCGCGGTCAAGAGGTTGTGGAGTTTGCCTGCGGCATGCCGCAGATGCTGAAGGGTGAGTATTCCGAGAACGCATCAACCAACGTTGATGTTTACTCGCTAAAGCAGCCTTTAGGCGTGGTTGGAATCATCAGCCCATTCAACTTCCCAGCCATGGTTCCAATGTGGTTCTTCCCAGTCGCAATTGCAGCTGGAAACTGCGTTGTTCTAAAGCCATCCGAGAAGGATCCTTCGGCTGCAATTTGGTTGGCCAAACTCTGGAAAGAAGCAGGGCTACCTGATGGTGTCTTCAATGTCTTGCAAGGCGATAAAGAAGCCGTAGATGGACTTTTGACTCACCCTGATGTGGCATCAATTTCGTTTGTTGGCTCCACCCCAATTGCTCAGTACATTTACGAAACCGCTGCCCACCACGGCAAGCGAGTCCAGGCACTGGGAGGCGCAAAGAACCACATGCTGGTATTGCCAGATGCTGACCTTGACCTGGTTGCGGACTCAGCGGTGAACGCTGGCTTTGGTTCTGCCGGTGAGCGCTGCATGGCAATCTCGGTTGTGGTTGCAGTTGAGCCGGTAGCCGACGACCTAATTGCAAAGATCTCTTCTCGAATGGCGCAGATCAAGGTCGGTGACGGCAGACGTTCCTGCGACATGGGACCTTTGGTTACCAAGGTGCACCGCGACAAAGTTGCCTCATACATTGAAATTGCTGCCCAGGATGGTGCCGAGATTGTGGTTGATGGCCGCGGTGTGGTTGCCGATGGTGCTCCGAATGGTTTCTGGCTTGGACCTACCTTGATTGACAAGGTTCCAGTGTCTTCGAAGGTGTACCAAGAGGAGATCTTTGGTCCGGTGCTTTCTGTGGTTCGAGTGCAGAGCTACCAAGAAGGTTTGGATCTGATTAACTCCGGAGCCTTTGGTAATGGCACCGCAATCTTCACTAACGATGGGGGAGCAGCAAGACGTTTCCAGCATGAGGTTGAGGTTGGCATGATCGGCATTAACGTGCCGATCCCGGTTCCGGTTGCTTACTTCTCATTTGGTGGTTGGAAGCATTCCCTATTTGGTGACTCGAGAGCTCACGGCGAAGAGGGCTTTAGATTCTTTACCCAGACCAAGGTCATTACTTCGCGCTGGCTTGATCCAAGCCACGGTGGCATCAACCTAGGCTTCCCACAGAACTAAACGTGACCGCCTGGATTTACGCTCTGGTGTGCTCAGGGCTAATCTGCCGTAGAATTTGAGGCGACTCCTCGTGTGGCGTCACCTTGGCTAATCCCCCAGGACCGAGAGGTAGCAAGGGTAACTGAGCTCTGGCGGGTGCACGGGGAGTCGCTTTATTCACACACCTTCCGCAAGACAAATCTTTGTCTGAATTGGGGGTTAGGCTTGGGGCGTGACTACCGCCCTCTACCGCCGCTATCGCCCAGAATCCTTTACGGAGCTGATTGGGCAAACTCAGGTTGTAGAGCCACTGATGTCTGCACTTCGAGCAGACCGCGTAAACCACGCCTATCTCTTCTCGGGTCCCAGAGGTTGCGGTAAGACCACCTCGGCAAGAATCTTGGCCCGGTGCCTCAATTGCGCTGAGGGTCCAACCGATACCCCTTGTGGCAAGTGCCCATCCTGCATTGATCTTTCTCGTGGTGGATCTGGCTCTTTGGATGTTGTCGAAATTGACGCAGCCAGCCACAACGGTGTTGACGATGCACGTGATCTAAGAGAGCGAGCAATCTTTGCTCCAGCTCGCGACCGCTACAAGATCTTTATTCTTGATGAGGCCCACATGGTTACCACCCAGGGCTTCAATGCACTACTAAAGATCGTAGAAGAACCACCTGCCCACGTGAAGTTCATCTTCGCCACCACTGAGCCAGACAAAGTTATTGGAACCATCCGTTCTCGCACCCACCACTACCCATTCCGACTCGTCCCACCGGGGGAGCTGCTTGAGTACCTGACCTCGGTATTGGAGTCAGAGGGCTTTAGTGCAGAAGGTGGCGTAATGCCGCTTGTGGTTAGGGCTTCCGGCGGCTCGGTGCGAGATGCCTTGAGTTTGTTGGACCAACTAATCGCCGGCAGCGACACCAAGGAGATTGCCTACGAGCGGGCAGTGAACCTCTTGGGCTTCACGCACGATCAGCTGATGAGCGAAGTCATTGATGCTTTCGCTGAGATTGATCCGGCAAAGGCTTTTGCTGCGGTGGACAAGGTAATCCAGTCCGGCCAGGACGCTAGACGATTCCTTGAGGATCTTCTGGAGCGAATTCGCGATCTGATGCTGGTTTCATCGCTTGGGGACGGCGCTCGCGCAATCCTTCGGGGCTTAGGTCCGGAGCAGTTTGACATCTTGACCATTCAGGCAAATCGTTTCGGTCTCAACCAGCTCACCTCTGCTGCTGAGGCCACCTCAAAAGCTTTGGCAGATACCTCTGCGGCATCGAACCCAAGGCTTCAGCTTGAACTTCTATGCGCAAGAGTGTTAGCACCTGCTATCGAGGCTCCGGTAAAGCGCAGCGCACCGGTAGTCGCACAGCCACAGGCTTCCGAGCCTGTAAAGATTGCAGCGCCTGCTAAGGCTCCAGCAGTCAAGGTTGAGGCAGCGCCTGAAGTCGCTACCCAAAAGCCAGAGCCGGTTGCTCAGGGGCCACTCAACACCGCTTCATTCAAGAGCGGTTGGCAGGACATTCTGGATGCGCTAGCGAAGAAATCACGCTCAGCCTGGGCGGTGGCATTCACCACCAAGGTTTTGGACTTTGAGGGCGATGTACTTACCCTTTTGTTCCAGTCACAGCGAGATGTGGATGCATTCAAAACCTCACAGGGTGCTTCTGAAGTTCTAAGAACCGTCATCAAAGAAAAACTTGGTGTGGTCGTGAAGTACCGAGCCAAGGTTGCCGAAGAGGCTCCGGCTCCAGTAACCGCTGAGGTAATCGAACCAACAGCTCCGGAAGAGTTTGTAACCGAAGAAGAGATTGAAGCTCAAGAGCCAGCCACCGAGGTCATTCAGCAGCCGGTGGCTGCAGAGGAAGAGCAAGCCGGGGAGTTCTTCCTACGCGAAGTTTTAGGTGCCACTCCAATCAAGAGTGATGAGAACTAATGTACGACGGCATTGTTCAGGAACTCATTGACGAGCTTGGTCGGCTACCGGGTGTTGGCCCTAAGTCTGCTCAGCGCATCGCTTTTCACCTGATCGAATCCGATTTGGAATCGGTGAACAAGTTGGCCGATGTATTGCGCGAAGTGAAGCAAAAGGTTCGCTTTTGCGAGATCTGCGGCAATGTTTCCGAGAACCAAAAATGTGGCATCTGCGTTGACCCTAAGCGCGATTTGAGCGTTATCTGTGTGGTTGAGGACTCTAAGGACATCAACGCCATTGAGCGCACCAGAGAATTCCGCGGTAGCTACCACGTCCTCGGTGGAGCTATTTCGCCAATTGCTGGCGTTGGTCCCGACCAGCTTCGCATCAAGGATTTGATGAAGCGTTTGGCTGACCCAAGCATCAAGGAAGTCATTTTGGCAACCAACCCAAATCTTGAGGGTGAGGCAACCGCCACCTACCTAACCAGACTGCTTGGTGCCATGGAGATCTCGGTTACCAAGCTCGCATCAGGGCTACCTGTGGGTGGCGATCTGGAATATGCGGATGATATGACTTTGGGCAGAGCCTTTGAGGGTAGACGCCGAGTCAACTAGAATTGGGAGACTACCACGGAGGTAGAATCCCCCTTTTTTCCAAGGAGCGCCCCTTGGCACTAATCGTGCAAAAATTCGGTGGGTCTTCCGTCTCTGACGCTGAGAAGATCAAGCATGTCGCTGCGCGCGTTTTGAATACTCAGGCTGAGGGCAACCAGGTTGTAGTTGTGGTTTCAGCAATGGGCGACACCACCGATGAGCTTATTGATCTGGCGGATTCAGTTTCAATTGATCGCGGTAGCCGGGAAATGGACGTGCTCCTTACTGCCGGCGAGCGTATTTCAATGTCGCTACTTGCGATGGCCATTCAGGAGATGGGTGGAAAGGCTAAGTCTTTTACCGGTTTTCAAGCAGGCATCTCGACCGACTCCAACCACGGTTCGGCAAGAATTTGGAAGATTGAACCATCCAGGATTCGCACCGCGCTTGAAGCGGGCGAGGTTGCAATCGTTGCTGGATTCCAGGGTTTTTCTTTTGAGACCGGAGACGCCACGACCTTGGGTCGCGGTGGATCTGACACCACCGCAGTTGCGCTGGCAGCATCACTAAAGGCAGACGTTTGCGAGATTTACTCTGACGTTGACGGTGTTTACACCGCCGATCCTCGCGTGGTTCCAAGAGCACACAAGCTGTTCCAGATCGATATTGATTCAATGCTGGAACTCTCCTCTTCCGGAGCCAAGATTCTTTACATTCGTGCGGTGGAGTTCGCTCGCCGTCACTCGGTACCACTTAGGGTTCGTTCAACATTCAGCCTTGACCCGGGCACCCTCGTTTACACCAACCAGCCAGGAGATGAAGTGGAAGAGCCAGTCGTTTCAGGTGTTGCATCAGATGACACCCAGTCCAAGATCACCGTAGTGGGATTGCCAGACCGTCCAGGTAAGGCAGCCGAGGTGTTCCAGGTGGTCGCAGAGTCGGGTGCGAACATCGACATGATCGTCCAGAACGTTTCAACCACCGAGAACCACCTCAGCGATATCTCCTTCACCCTGCTACACGTTGACCGTCCAAAGGTTGTTGAGGCCCTCAAGGCTAAGCAGGCAGAGGTTGGGTTCCAGTCGGTCTCATACGATGACGAGGTTGGCAAGCTCTCAATTGTTGGAGCTGGTATGAAGACCTCATCCGGTGTTTCTGCCAAGTTCTTTGGTGCGCTTGCTCGTGCAGGTATCAACATCGAGATGATTTCAACCTCTGAAATCCGCATCTCTGTGGTTACTCGAGCAGACCAGCTCAAGGAAGCTACTCGCATTGTCCACACCGCATTCGAACTTGACGCTGCAGACACCGCAGTGATCTACGCCGGCACTGGAAGGTAGCTAATGTCAAAACCAAATCTTGCACTAGTTGGAGCAACCGGAGCCGTTGGCACCGTGATGATTGACATCATCAACGCACGAGAGAACATTTGGGGCGAGATTCGCCTGATTGCATCTCCACGCTCGGCTGGTAAAGAGATTATGGTTCACGGCACCCCTCACACCGTTGTTGCCCTAAGCGAAGAAGCCTTCGATGGCATCGACATCGCAATGTTTGACGTGCCAGACGAGGTCAGCGAGATCTGGGCTCCAATCGCTGCCGCAAAGGGCGTTGTCGCGGTTGATAACTCAGCAGCTTTCCGCATGAACCCAGAGGTTCCGCTTGTGGTTCCAGAGGTCAACCCACACGCAGCTAAGTCGCGTCCGCTGGGCATTATCGCAAACCCTAACTGCACCACCTTGACCATGATGGCCGCCCTTGGTGCGCTGCACCGCAAGTGGCAGCTAACCGAGTTGGTCGTATCTTCCTACCAGGCAGTATCGGGTGCTGGTGCTCCTGGAATTGAGCGCCTGCAGCGTGAGATCCAGGCGGTTGCTAAGAACCAGGATGCTGGTTTGGTATCAGACAACGTGACCGCAACCGTTGACGCTCATGGCGCACCGCTTTCCGATTCGCCATGGCCGGTCCCAATCGCGCTAAACGTGATTCCAATGGCAGGTTCGCTAAAGGAAGACGGACACTCCTCGGAGGAGCTAAAAGTTCGCAACGAATCTCGCAAGATTCTTGGCATCAAGGACCTCAAGGTTGCTGCCACCTGCGTTCGTGTTCCAGTTCAGGTTGCACACTCACTCTCAGTCCACGCCACCTTCGCTCACCCGCTAACCGCGGATGAGGTTCGTGCAGAGCTTGAGAAGCAGCCAACTGTGGTTGTGATGGATGACCCAGCAAATGGCATCTACCCAACCCCAGCACATGTTGCCGGTCAGGACCCAACCTTTGTCGGTCGTATTCGCCAGGCACAGGATTTCCCAAACACCATTGACCTGTTTGTGGTTGGCGACAATCTTCGCAAGGGTGCTGCGCTAAACACCTACGAGATCGCCGAACTGGTAGCTGCGGAGCTTGGCTAACTAATAGTTATCAGCGTTGCACTTGGTGGGCAGAAAAGCCTGACCGGGGCAAATATCGAGCAACCCATGCCACCTGAAACATGCAGTAGGCTCTGCTTTTCGCCAAACTCCCAACCGCTGACACCTTGGGCGTATTCGGTTGGCAAATCACAGTTGGTTACCAACGCTTTTGAACCCGGCAAACAAATCTGACCACCGTGAGTATGTCCGGCAAAGACCACGCTGGCTTCTTGGTTTGTGAAGGCTTCGATTACCCGCAGGTATGGCGCGTGGGCAACACCAATCCAAAGATCGGCTTCGGTGAGCGAGTGCTTTTGCATAGCTAGAGAGCCAAGATCGTCAAGGTTTTCATGAGGATCGTCCAGGCCCATAAATCCAAGCTTTGTGCCCGCTACATCAAGCAATCCAGACTGGTTATTGAGATCTAACCAGCCTGCACCTCTGAGTTCCGAGGTGAATCGTTTAGTGTCTAGATCCACTTCGTTTCGCACCTTTGAAGGTCCCTGGAAATAGCTCAGTGGGTTTCTAAACTTTGGTGCTCGGTAATCGTTTGATCCGTTTACAAAGACACCTGGGAAATCAAAAAGTGGTCGCAGTGCGCCAAGGCAAGGGTTTATGGCGTCTTTGTGTCCAAGGTTGTCGCCAGTGTTTACCACCAGGTCAGGATTCAGTCCCGCTAGCTCCTTGAGGAAACCGGCCTTTTTGCTTTGCCCGGGAGCGAAGTGAATGTCGGAAATGTGAAGCACGCGAATCGGCTTATCAACACCGATTGCAAGCTCTACTTCTCTAAGCGCAAATGGCCCAGCGTTGCCGGCTAGCCACATTGGTTCGGTATCAAAACAATCGCGCTGTTGGCACTGATTTCTGAACCTGCGGCAGGCAGAGTGCTGTTGGCAACGCCCTCGGCAAGAGCTGGATCACACTGCTTGAGCTGGCTTTGGCTGGACTGCGGCAAAGAGACCGTGAAGCCCATAGCCTCTAGGTTCGCCTTCGCCTGGTTTAGCTCGAGCCCTCGGACCGTTGGGACAATTTGCTTGCCACCGGCTGAGATGAAGACCTTCACGATCGAACCGCGGGCGATGGTTTCACCGGCGGCTGGAACTGTGTAGGCAACGGTTCCGGCAGGGGCGGTTGAGGACACCTCGTTCTTTTGAATCGCGATGTTTAGCTGTGCACCAGTGAGGTTTAGTTTGGCCGATTCCAAATCACTGCCTGTGGTGTTTGGAATTGTGATCATGGTGGCTGCGGTGTACTGCGGGAGCGCAGCAGGGAAGGCTTCACCGACGTATCTCTTGTTGACCTCGGTCATGATCGCTTTCCAGATCGAGTGACGAATTGTCGAGACTGCGCGGCCATTGACACTCTTGGAAGACTGCGAGGTGAGCCCCGAGACATTTCCGACCCAGGTGGCGGTTGCGACCTTGGAGGAGAATCCAGTCATCCAGGTGTGGATGCGCTTGTCTGTGGTGCCGGTCTTTCCGGCAAGCGGTGTGCCATCGCCTGGATTTGCAGCAGCACCGGTTCCACCGGATACCACACCACGCAAGGCTTCAACCATGGCGTGCGCAATATCTGGGCTGACCGCTTGCGAGCAGATGGTCTTTGGAACCTCAAGTTCTTCGTTGCTGCCTCTAAGAATTACCTTGTCGATTGCAACCGGGGAGCAAACTGTTCCATTGTTTGCGATACCGGCGTAAGCAGCTGCCATGGTGAGTGGCGCAATTTCATTGGTTCCCAGAATGGTTGCCGGTACATAAAGCAGCTCGGTACCATCCGCGCGGTGCACGCCAAAGGATGCTGCGGTGTCACGAATGCCACAGAGGTCAAGCTTTGATGCCATGGCGGCGAATGCGGTGTTCTGCGATGTAACAACGGCTTGACGAACACTTAAATCATCGATGGTCTGGTCTCCGGAGTTATTGACTTCCCAGAGTCCCACCACGCCACCGCAGCTTGCGCGGAAATCCTTCTCCACGTTCCAGATCTTTACCTTGTCGGCTGCACCATCAAGGTCAACGTCTTCACCGGTGAAGATTCGACCGTCAACATGGTCTCCCAGGGTGTAGCCATTCTTTAGCCATTCGGCCAGGGTAAACACCTTGTAGGTAGATCCGGGCTGGAAGCCAGAGGAGCCACCGAATGGCTTGTCGGTGTTGAAATTCACTGAGGTCCGACCGGGTTCTGGATTATCAGACTGGTCGAAGAATCGGTTTTGAACCATGGCTAGCACACGTCCTGTGCCAACCTCAACCGATACCGAGGCGGTGCCAAAGGCCCACTCGTTATCACCTGGCAGTTGGTCCATGGTGGCGTTGAAGGCTACCTCTTGGACATCTAGGTCCAATGTTGTGTAAATCTCAAGCCCACCGCGACGAAGCAGCATTTCACGGTCTTCTGCAGTCTCACCAAACTCGGTTGAGTTACGAATCGTCCAAACCGTAAAGTCGCAGAAGAAGGCGGTTGATTGATTTGCTTCGCAACCCTGTCGGGTCTTGGTGATTTTGGTTTGAATCGGAGACTCTTTGTAGCCATCGGCTTCGACCTGGGTGATAAAGCCCTCATCGGCCATGGCTTGAATCACATAGTTTCGGCGACCGATACCGCGCTCTAAGTTTTCGGAGTTATCTGGCTTGTAGTCATTGGGAGACTTCAGCATGGCGGCAAGGTAGGCAGACTGCGGCACGTTTAGGTTCTTAGCGCTGGTGCCAAAGTAGTACTGGCTCGCGGTCTCAACACCATTGATCTGGTTCCCTAAGAACACCAGGTTCAGGTAACCGGCGAGGATTTCCTTCTTTTCCACTTCGTTTTCCAAGGCGATGGCAAGGCGAATCTCTCTAAGCTTTCTACCGACAGTTACCTCAGTTGCAGCGGCAATTGCTTCCGCATCACCGGTTAGGTTCGCAACCTCAACCTGAGATTGGCGGACGTACTGCATGGTGATGGTGGATGCGCCAGGGCCCTCACCGAAGGTGGCCAGGTTGGTAAGGGTTGCTCGTAACAGCGAGATGATGTCCACACCACCGTGCTCGTAGAATCTTGGGTCTTCAACCGCGATAACGGCGTTTATCAAGTTGGGGGAGATCTCCTCAAAAGGGACCTCAATACGGTTCTCGTGGTAGAAATCCGCCATCTTGACCGGCTTGCCATCGCGTAGCGCATAGATGGTCGAGGCCTGAGAGGCATTTACCGGCTTGATGTAGGCGGGTAGGCCTTCGAATAGGCCAGCACCGGTAGATGCTGTAACACCTGCAACGGCTGCCATTGGAGCCAAGATTGCCACCGACAACACACCGGCTACTGCACTGAGTAAGCCAAACTTCAGTAAGTTGGTCAGCGCGGATTGAGATTTCTTTCCGGACATAGACTCTAGGTTACCTGTCCCTTGCTGAAACGGAGCTGTTAATGACTAAGTGGGAATACATCACAACCCCCCTGCTACTTCACAAAGAAACTCAGATCTTGAACACCTGGGGTAACCAGGGTTGGGAGCTGGTTCAGGTGACCACCGGCCCTCAGGGCGGCCTAATTGCCTTCTTCAAGCGTCAGGTTCAGGCATGACCATCGAGCAGAAGCTAGCCGAGCTGGGACTCGAGCTACCAAGTGTTGCAACTCCTGCTGGCGCTTATGTCCCAGCTGTGATCTCGGGCAACCTAGTGTTCACCGCCGGACAGATTCCGCTGGTTGATGGTGTCCTGATGGCGACCGGCAAGGTTGGAAATGAGATTTCTCCGGAGTTTGCAAAGGAGATTGCTCAGCGCTGTGCTCTAAATGCGCTGGCTGCCATCAAGAGCGTGCTTGGTGACCTCTCTCGCGTAAAGCGCGTGGTCAAAGTAGTTGGCTTTGTCGCTTCCACTCCAGAGTTCACGGGTCAGCCGGGAGTGCTTAACGGTGCTTCGGAACTTCTGGGCAAGGTGTTTGGCGATGCCGGACTGCACGCTAGAAGCGCGGTTGGGGTGGCATCGCTGCCACTTGATGCTCCAGTCGAAGTCGAACTAATCGTCGAATTCGTCTAGGAATTAGTCGTTTGCCCCGGCGTTGATGCGCCCGGTGATGGTGTCCATCACTGAGCTGTCGGCCAGGGTGGTCACATCACCAATTGGTCTGTCTTCGGCAACATCGCGCAGTAGCCTGCGCATGATCTTGCCGGAGCGGGTCTTTGGTAATTCGCTCACCACAAAAATGGTTCGTGGTTTTGCAATGGGCCCAATTTCCTTGGCAACGTGGTCACGCAGCATCTTGGAAGTGTCCTGATCCGAACCGATCTGGTCTTGGTGTGAACTGCGCAAAATAACGAACGCCACAACGGCTTGGCCGGTGGTCTCATCCTTCGCACCAACCACAGCGGCCTCAGCCACAAACGGATGGGAAACCAACGCCGACTCAATCTCAGCGGTTGATAGTCGGTGGCCAGAAACATTCATCACGTCATCGACTCGGCCTAGCAACCAAAGGTCGCCATCGGCGTCGAACTTTGCTCCGTCGCCGGCAAAGTACTTACCCTCAAAGCGTGACCAGTAGGTCTCCTTATAGCGCTCCGGGTCACCCCAGATTCCGCGCAGCATCGAAGGCCATGGTTCTTTGATTGTTAGGTAACCGCCGTGACCAGGGCCAACCTCAACACCCTCATCATTGACAATTCCGATCTCAATTCCTGGAAGCGCCACATGCGCGCTACCCGGCTTTGTAGCCGTGATACCTGGCAGTGGGGACACCATGATTGCACCGGTTTCGGTCTGCCACCAGGTGTCAACAATTGGAGCCTTATTGCCACCGATAACCTCTCGGTACCACATCCAAGCCTCAGGGTTGATTGGCTCACCAACACTACCGAGCACGCGGATTGAACTTAGGTCGTAGTGGGTGGTAACGCTTTGGCCGATCTTCATAAAGCTGCGAATGGCGGTAGGTGCGGTGTAAAGGATGTTCACGTGGTACTTCTGAACGATGTCCCACCATCTTCCCCAGTCTGGAGAATCCGGAGTACCTTCGTAAATCACCTGGGTAGCGCCGTTTGCAAGTGGTCCGTACACAACGTAGGAATGACCGGTGATCCAACCAACATCCGCGGTGCACCAGTAAACATCCTGACCTTCGTGCAGGTCAAAAACATTCTTGTGAGTGTAGGCAGTCTGGGTTAGATAGCCACCGCTTGAGTGCAGAATTCCCTTTGGTTTTCCGGTGGTTCCTGAGGTGTAGAGAATAAACAGCGGGTGCTCCGCATTAAAGCCCTGAGCAACGTGCTCCCTATCTGCCAGGTTGAGCTGTTCTTCCCACCACAGATCGCGTCCCTCTTCCCAGGCCACCTCGGAGTTGGTGCGGTTTACGACCAAAACGTTCTCGACAGTTGGGCACTTGTTGTCAGCCAATGCTTCGTCAACGGCTGGCTTTAGCAAGCTGGCCTTACCCTTGCGGTAACCACCGTCTGCGGTGATAACCAGCTTGGCCCCAGCATCCTGGATACGAGAGGCTAGCGAGTCTGCCGAGAAGCCACCGAATACGACCGAGTGCACAGCGCCAACGCGGGCAACGGCTTGCATCGCGATGATGGCCTCTGGAATCATCGGCATGTAGAGAGCTACTCGGTCACCGGGTTGAATACCCAGTTTGATAAGGACGTTGGCAGCTTTCTTGACCTCGATAAGAAGATCAAGGTAGGTGTAAACCTTGGTGTCGCCTCTCTCGCCCTCAAAGAACAAAGCCACTCGCTTGCCCCAGCCGGCTTCAACGTGACGATCTAGGCAGTTGTAGCTGACATTCAATTCACCATCGTGAAACCACTTGGCAAAAGGGGCATTAGACCAGTCAAGGGTTTGAGTGAAGGGCTTGTGCCAGTGCAAATTTCTGGCCTGTTCTGCCCAGAACTCCAGGCGATCTGCCTTGGCGCGCTGATAGATTTCCGGCTGCGCAATCGCGTTGGCAGCAAATTCCTTGCTCGGTGCGAAGCGTCTTTCCTCGTGCAGCAGGTTCTCAATCTCATGTTCAGCAGACATCTTTGCCCTCCAAGTGTTGACTTTCAAATCATGCCAGATACGGGGGTGTCAACACCAAAAACATCAGTATTGAGGCGACTCGGCGAAAAAGTTCCACAAATGGGGGACAAATGTAGTGATAACCGAATAGCATTTATCTCTGGCTTCGGCCAGATGGCGACTGCAGCGTTCCCCCAATGCGCAGTCGCTCGCCGGCAGGTTTCCCCCAAACCTGCCGGCCCCTTCTTTTTCCACAGAAAACCTTTCTTGGCTAAATAGCTCTCGGCAGCAGTCCACCATCTAGTCATGGAGCTTCAGTTACCCAAACCACTAGCCGAATTAATGGCTCGGCCTGGGCTAACCGATCTGACTCTCAATGGCCACGCTCACACCTATATAGATGTCGGTGAGGGACTTCACAGAACCAGCAATCCTTTTGAGTCAGAGCGCGAGCTCTTTGAGTTTTTGATTGAGCTGGGGTTTCAAACCGGTTCTCGGATTGACATGTCAAAGCCGATTTCGGACTTTATGGTTCAGGGCTTTAGATTCCATGCCGTGCTTGGGCAAGGAGTGTCTTCAAAGCCACTTGTCTCAATCAGAAGACACCCGCATGCGGTGATTCGATTGGAACACCTGGTCGAGGTAGGCATGCTCTCTCATCTTCAGCATGAGTTTCTAGAAGCTGCTTTGATGCAGCGCCAAAACATTGTGGTTGCCGGAGCAACCTCCTCTGGCAAAACCACCTTGCTCGGTGCTCTAATCGCAGAACTTGATGAGCGGGTCATATGTATTGAGCAGATTCCAGAGTTGATGGTGTCAGAGCCAGCCGTATCACTACACGAACGATCGGCAAACCAAGAGGGCGCAGGGGCGATTTCGATGCAGCAGTTGGTGATTGAAGCGCTACGAATGAGACCCGATCGAATCGTGGTGGGTGAGGTTAGGGGGAGCGAGTTTGGAGTGCTGCTGCAAGCCATGAACAACGGTCACACCGGCACTATGGCGACCCTGCACTCCAAGAGCCTTGCAGATCTGCCCAATCGATTGATATTGCTAGGACTGCTCTCTGGTTTTGACAGGGAACTAACCGTGCAAATGGTTAGCCAATCATTCGATCTGGTACTCCAGCTGCAGCGGGTTGCGGGGCTGCGCAAGTTGACTCACATCGGAAGGCTTACCGCAGAGTTGAGCGTCATCGAGGTGGTGCTTTGAGTTCAGTGGCAAACTTCGGAGCCCTGATGTCATCGGGGGTGAGCATAAAAACCGCGCTTGAGATCTCCGGTCTGCAGCTAGCGGGGTCAAGCCCGATCGAGAAACTGCTGTCATCGGCTATTTACTCAGGCGCACCAGTTGGTCAGGTTGCCAAGCGACTAGTTGGTTTTGAGTTAGACCTTGAGCGTTTTCGAGCCGAACTTGCAACCGCCAACGCCGTGCCAATAGCCACCAGGAAGCTTTTACTTTGGCTACCAGCGCTCTCGCTGGTGGTCGGCCAACTCGCAGGGTTTGGAACTCTCGCCGCTATCTTGCAGCCGCTTGGTGCGGTAGCGCTCGCGATCGCTGGAGTATTGATTTTGATAGGAATCCGATGGTCGGGGAAGCTACTTCGACCACTACTACAAGAACCTGAGCATCCAGCCTTTGAGCTATTGAGATTCAGCCTGCTGCTTTCAGCGGGCTCGCCGCTGAGCAACTCTCATCCTGATGCACTGTCAAAGCTGGTGGACCTCAGTCGCCTTACCGGTGCCCCACTGCAAGAGCTGGTCGAGATCGAAATAGAACTGACCACCCAACGTGCCCTGCAGGAGTCGATGGCAAAAGCCAAGCGCATGTCGATCGAGCTTCTGGTTCCGATGTCGCTAACTGTTCTGCCCGCTTTTTTGATTTTGACAATCGTCCCGATGCTGATCGGTTTCGGGCTCTAAGGAAAGGAAAGAAAATGAAGCAATTAATAAGTGACCGTGGTGCCATCACCGCCGAGTATGTAATCGCAACTTTGGGAGGAGTGGCATTTGCAGGGCTGTTGATTCTGGTTATGAGATCGGATGCGGTACGCGATTTGCTATTTGGACTGGTGGCCAGGGCTCTTGGTATTCAGTGATCAAAAAGGAGCCGTGACGGCAGAATTCATGCTGCTGTTTCCAACCGTTGTGCTGGCCCTGGCTGGATTACTTGGGGTGTTCCAGCTCGGGGTAGCGCAACTGGAGCTAACACGTGATGCGTTTACTCAGGCGAGGCAACTTTCGATCAAAGAATCACTTTTGCCAATCGAAGGAGCTCAGTTCGAAAGCTATCGAGACGGGCAATTGGTATGTGTGGTTGCCCAAAAAAGGCTTGCGATTGATTTGGAGGCAACAGCTTGTCTTTTCCAACATGGAAGTTAGATTCGGGCAGTATTTCCGCATCACTTGCGATCTTGCTGGCAGCCCTTCCGAGCTTCTTGCTGGTCTGTGGATTAGCTATTCAACTGGCTTATTGGCAGCAGCAGGTGCAATTGGTGGCGGATGCGGCAGCCCTCACGGCAAGTGAAACGGCGCGGGGGTTAATCTCCGGTTACTCTTGCGAAAACCCGGAACAAATTGCCACTGCATTTGACTTAGAACTTGACACATGTCGTATTGTCGGTTTCAGTGCGTTGGTGAAGGTGTCAAAATCTTTGCCACCATTTCGGTTGACAGCCCAGGCATTAGCTGGGCCACCTAAGTAATAAGGAGAGCTTTTTGCCAAAGAGATTGGTGATTGTTGAGTCACCGGCCAAGGCCAAAACCATTGCCAAGTATCTGGGCAGTGACTTTGAAGTTCTTGCGTCCGTTGGCCACATTCGCGATTTGGCTGAGCCAAAAGATATTCCGGCAGATAAGAAAAAGGGTCCGCTGGGCAAGTTCTCCATCGATGTCGACAATGACTTTCTACCTTTCTATGTGGTGTCCCCGGGTAAATCCAAGACCGTCAGCGACCTAAAGGCCGCGCTCAAGAAAGCTGACGAGCTCTACCTCGCAACCGATGAAGACCGCGAGGGCGAGGCGATTGCCTGGCACCTACTGGAGGTTCTAAAGCCAAAGGTGCCGGTTCGCCGCATGGTGTTCAACGAAATCACCAAGGAAGCGATCCAAGAGGCAGCGAATAACACCAGAGCTCTAAACGATGACTTAGTTCAGGCTCAGGAGACTAGGCGCGTAGTAGACCGCTTGGTTGGCTATGAGATTTCGCCGGTGCTGTGGAAGAAGATCAACCGCGGGCTATCGGCCGGTCGAGTCCAGTCTCCGGCGATCAGAATGATTGTGCAGCGCGAGCGCGAGCGTATGGCATTCGTGACCGCCGGCTACTCGAGCGTCACCGCGGCGCTGAGTAAATCTGAAATTGATTTTGAGGCAAAGCTCACAGCAATCGACGGGCAGAAGCTGGCTTCTGGCAAGAGCTTTGACGAGAACGGCAAACTAAGTGGTTCGGCCCTGGTGCTGGCTCCAGCCAAGGCGGAGCAATTAGCCAGTGCTCTAAATTCTCAGCAGCTAACCGTGTCGCAGGTCGAGGCCAAACCTTCGACCCGCAAGCCATACGCACCTTTCACCACCTCTACCTTGCAGCAGGAAGCGTCTCGCAAGTTGGGTATGAGCGCCAAGCAGGCCATGGATACTGCTCAGCAGCTTTACCAAGAGGGCCACATCACCTACATGCGTACTGACTCCCCAGCGCTATCCCAGCAGGCAATTTCTGCGGCCCGCGCTCAGGCAGCTGAGCTGTTTGGCAAAGAATTAGTAGCCGATGCGCCAAGAATCTACGGCTCAAAATCCAAAAATGCCCAAGAGGCCCACGAGGCAGTTCGCCCATCCGGTGAGGTGTTCAAGCACCCAAGTGAGCTGGCAGCTGTCCTTCACGGAAGATCTCTTGCCCTATACGAATTGATCTGGCGCAGAACCGTTGCATCTCAGATGGCAGATGCCAAGCTTTCGACAACTTCTGTGAAGTTCAGCGTGAACCTTTCCGGAGAAGAGCTAGAGCTCTCGGCAAGTGGAACGACCGTCACCTACAAGGGATTCCTTGCGGTTTATGACGAAACTCGTGAAGACGATGGCGATGAGCAGGCTAAATTGCCTCAGCTAGCAGTCGGTGACCAGATTGCCGTAATTGAGGCAACCGCTAAGTCACACCAGACTCAGCCACCTGCCCGGTATACCGAAGCATCCCTGGTGAAGGCTCTGGAGGAGCAGGGGATCGGAAGACCTTCCACCTATGCAGCAATCATCTCGACCATTCTGTCCAAGGGCTATGTCGTCAAGCGCGGTAGCGCTTTGGTTCCCGAGTGGATCGCCTTCACCGTTACTCGCTTTTTGGAGGAGAACTTCGGCAACCTGGTGGACTTTGAGTTCACTGCAAAGATGGAAGAGGATCTTGACCGGATCGCCCTTGGTGAGCTGGATCGATCCAGCTGGCTCAAGAACTTCTACTTCTCTGAGACAGGTCTCAAGAACACTGTTGAGTCGCTAGGGGAATCAGATCCGAGACTGATCAATAGCTTCGAAATTGCCGAGGGTATCCAGCTTCGAACCGGAAAGTACGGCCCATACCTTGAGGTCATGGAGGATGGCGAGCGCAAGCTTGTGAATATCCCTGAGGGCCTAACCCCTGATGAGCTAACTCACGAGAAGGCAATTGAGCTAATCAATACCCCAGCCGCTGAGGACAGGGTATTGGGTGCTGAACCGACCAGCGGTTTGGACATCATCGTCAAGGACGGTCGCTACGGCGCATACGTGACCCTGGTCGATGAAGGCAACCCAAAGCCAAAGACCGCTTCACTATTCAAGACCATGACTGTTTCTAGCGTCAGCCTGGAAGAAGCCATCAAGCTACTCTCTCAACCTAGGGTGCTGGGACTAGATCCAGAGTCCGGAGTTGAAATCACCGCTCAAAACGGTAAGTTCGGTCCATACCTCAAGCGCGGAAATGACTCTCGATCGCTAACCGCAGAGGAGCAAATCTTCGAACTCACCCTCGATGAGGCAGTCGAGATCTACAAGCAGCCAAAATACGGCGCTCGCAGAACTGCATCGACTCCACTTCGCGAGTTTGGTGAGGATCCAGCATCTGGTCAGCCGGTTTTTGCAAAGACCGGTCAATTCGGAAACTACGTTACCGACGGCGTGATCAACGCCACCGTGCCAAAGGACGAGCCATTGGATGAAATCTCCAACGACCGTGCCTTCGAGCTGCTTGCGATTAGACGTGAGAAGCTTGGGGTGGGACCGGGAGAGGTGCCAAAAACTTCAAAGGCTAAGAGTTCTAGGAAAAAGCGCTGACGTGTTTATTACTTTCGAGGGTATCGACGGAGTTGGAAAGTCAACTCAGTTAGACCTATTGCAAAGCTGGCTTGAGGGCCGTGGCCGCGAGGTAGTCAGAACCCTTGAACCCGGTGGCACCGAACTCGGCCAAGAGATCAGGCACCTATTACTTCATCGCAAAGGCGATGTTGCCGCGAGGGCCGAAGCACTGCTCTATGCAGCTGACCGCGCCCACCACGTTGCCACCAAAATTCGCCCTGCCTTAGCCAGCGGCAAAGTGGTTCTTAGCGATAGATACTTCGACTCATCTGTTGCCTATCAGGGCGCAGCCCGTGAGCTGGATGTCAACGAGGTTAGAAACATCTCGCTTTGGGCGGTGGACAACCTGATTCCTGACCTTACGGTTCTTTTGGATCTTGATGCCCACGCTGCTATTTTGCGCAGAAACAAAACCGGTACCGAACCAGATCGACTTGAGCGCGAAAAGGTTGATTTCTTTGAAAGAGCTCGTTCGCAGTATCTAGAACTTGCAAAAGAGCCTCGCTTTTTAGTGGTCGATGCAACCTTGTCTATCGATGAGATTCAAGAGCAAATCAGAGCTCGAGTTTTGACCATGGAGAAGAGTTGAGCCACCCGGTTTGGGATGAACTGCTTGGTCAGCCAGAGGCAATTGAGCAACTTCAGAAAGCGGTGGCAGGCAAGCCGGATTCGGTTCATCACGCCTGGCTTTTTACCGGCCCCGCTGGATCAGGTCGATCTAATCTAGCCAGGAGCTTTGCTGCTGCCTTGGAATGCGCCGAGGATGGCTGTGGTCAGTGCCAGCAGTGTCGCCTGGTGCAGGCAGATGCTCACCCGGATGTTGCCATGTTGGTCACCGATCGAGTGGTCATCAGCATCGAAGAGGTTAGGGACTTGGTTTCTCGCTCCTCGATGTCGACCACCATTGGTGATTACCGAGTGGTCATCATCGAGGATGCCGATCGCATGACGGAGCGCACCTCAAATGTTTTGCTTAAGGCTTTAGAGGAACCTGCCGAGAAAGTTGTTTGGATCCTATGTGCTCCAAGCGTCTCGGATCTACTACCAACCATTCGTTCAAGAACTCGCAACGTGAACCTAAGACTGCCTTCTGTTGATGAGGTTGCGACCCTGTTGGTGCAGCGCGATGGCGTGGCATTGGATTTGGCTAGAAAGTCTGCGCTGTTGGCACAGAACCACGTGGGCATGGCAAGAAGACTCGCACTCTCCTCGGATGCGAGGTCGAGAAGGTCAGAAACCCTAAGGGTCCTGATGTCGATCTCCAATCTCAGTTCTGCCATGGTTGCCGCCGAGAAGCTTTTGGGTGTTGCTAAGCGCGATGCCGAAGCATCGAGTGCAGAAAAAGATGCTGTCGAAAAAGACGCGCTTATGAAGGCATACGGCTTGGCGGTCGACGAAAAGCTTCCACCTAACCTTCGCTCGCAATTCAAAGAGCTAGAGGAAAACCAAAAGCGCCGTGCAACCAGAGCGCTTCGAGACGGGATCGATCGAATCTTCACAGATGCCGAGTCGATTTATCGAGATTTGATGGCGCTGCAATTAGGCGCTGAAGTAGAGCTTGTGAATACCGAGATTGAGGCGGATCTGCTTCAGCGATCACAGGGCACCTCGATTGAGCAAACCATCGCTATCTTGGATGCCATTACCCAATCCAGGCAACGGCTAGCTTCCAACGTTAGAGACCTGCTGGTTCTAGAGGCTCTTTGCACCAACTTCATCTTCCGGGGTCACCTTGCGGCTTAGTGGACTGGCACTCTCGGCGCTGCTGTTACTTACCGGCTGCGTAGCGCAAGTCCCAAGTCCAATAGAGCAGGTTGAGTCCGGCGTTGATTTCTCGAAGCAGCAGATCAGCTGGGAGGCGTGTGATGCTGGCTTTGAGTGCTCATCCGTCGCTGTTCCGCTCGATCACCTAAACCCGGATGGACAGGTTTTTGAACTCGCGCTGATCAGGAAAACCGGCACAGAAGACCTTTCTCCGCTTTTGATCAACCCGGGCGGGCCGGGAGCTAGTGGCGTGGCTTACCTTCGCGATAGCTATGACAGCCTCGGCACCGAAAAGCTTCGGAGTAATTTCCAGCTGATTGGCTTTGATCCTCGTGGAGTGGGGGAGTCAGCCCCAGTGACCTGTAGCGATCTGAGTCTGAAGGATCAGATTTACTACGAAGAGTCCGGCTTCCCGTTGGGATCGGAACAAGACATTGAAATCTCCAAAGATCTATTGACGAGATTTGCCGCCTCCTGTCAGGAATCCGGTTTTGATGTTGCTTACTTCAACACCCAGCAGGCTGCGCGAGATTTGGATGTGATTCGCTCTGCCCTTGGCGTTGAGAAACTGGATTACCTAGGTTTTAGTTACGGCACAGAGCTCGGTGCCACCTACATCGCACTTTTCCCTAATCAAGTTGGCAGGTTCGTGCTTGACGGAGCAGTTGACCCAACCCTGAGTTCTGGTGAGTCAACGGTGAAGCAAGTGGAGGGATTCGACAAAGCCTTCAGGACTTACCTGGCGGACTGTCTCGCGCAAGCTGGATGCCCATTCACAGGAACCTTGGACGACGCTTTGAAGCGGGTAGATGAGCTTTTAGTAGATCTTCAAACAACCAAGCTGTCCAGTCAGTATGAGCGTGAGGTTGGACTGACGGCTGCGCTCTATGGAATCTTTGCAGCGCTTTATTCGCAAGCTTCGTGGCCTTATCTAACCCAAGCTTTTGAAGAGGCGTTTGAGGGTGATGGTTCGACGCTAATGCTCCTTGCCGACTTCTACAACGACAAAGACCCGGAGGGCGGTTACCTCTCCAATATCAATGAGGCAAACACCGCCATCAATTGCGCCGATGAGCGAGTTGCCCCAGAGGACTTTGCGATTGTGAAGCAGTCCGCGCTTGATGCCAGCCAAGTCTTTGGCAAGTACTTCGCCTTCCCAGAACTAGGTTGCATTGGTTGGCCTGAGGGCAAATCCATGGTCGAAATTGACTACGCGGTCGGTCTAGAAGTCGGTCCGTTGGTGATTGGAACAACTGGAGATCCGGCAACTCCTTATCAGCAGGCTGTGAGCTTGGCGAAGATCCTAAGTGGAGCGACGCTACTGACATTCCAGGGTGAAGGTCACACTGCCTATGGCTCGGATAGTTGCGTAAATGACCATGTCGAGAATTACCTGCTGGGTGAAAATCTTGGATCGGCAGAACTTATCTGCGGTTAGTTCTTAGGCGAACAGTCCCAGCAGAATCGCGATAAAGATTCCAACGAAGATTGCCGGGGTCACAAACTTGGCGATTTCAAGCCACGGTCTGAAGCTAATGATTCTCTCGACCAGTGGGTTCTTGTCGGTTACTAACTTCAGTGAGTCGATGGTTGCTTGGGCCTGCGAGGCAGCTGAATACTCGGCAAGTGCCCCAAGGATTCCGCTTGCCAGAAGAATCAGGGCGAAACCAATCTTGAGATAATTGCTGGAGCCGGCAATTTCTGGGGTAGCGATTGCAGCAAATGCCAATAGTCCTGTCGGTGCCAGCTGGGCCAAAATCAGGTGCAGGCGATTTGTATTGAATTCTCGGATTAGTTGCGAGGTTTCCATGGTTGCCCTTTCAGGAGATATAGACAGATGCCTAGTAAGAACACCAAGCTACAAGAAAAGCTTTCAATTCGCTTTCGAAAGCTGCTCTCTGGAGCAACCGATGGAAACCCACCGTGGCTCTCGGTGGTCGCCGAAGGCGATGACATCGGAATGTTTTCCCCTACTGATGCTCCCTGGATTATTCACCGGGACTTCTCCACATTGGTCGGTGGAGTCAGAGCGCTATTGATGCAGGCGCTTCACCCGGGATCTCTTGCCGGCGTTGCCCAGCACTCAAGGTATGAGCAGGACCCACTGGGACGACTCTCCGGAACCATTCGCTGGCTGACCATCACGACCTTCGGATCCAACCAGGCTGTTCAGAATGAAGCTGGCCGAGTCAATCGCATGCACACCAGAGTTAGCGGCGAGTACCAAACCGCACAGGGCGAAACCACAAGCTATCGAGCTGCTGACCCAAGACTTCTGCTTTGGGTGCACATCGCCTTTATGGAGAGTTTCCTAAGGTCTCATCAGAACTACTCCAAGGCTCCCATTCCGGGCGGTGCAGATGCCTACGTGAGACTCTGGGGCAAATCTGTCGCCCCACTGGGGCTGGACGATGTTCCAACTTCGGAAGCAGAGCTCAACCTGTTGCTGGATGAGTTTTCCGAGGAGCTAATAGTCACCGACCAGACCGGTGCTGTGATCAAGTGGATTAGGAATGCGCCGCTGCCGCCACTGACTAAACCCGTCTACAAACTTCTTTTCTACTCTGCGGTCGCGAGCCTTGATCCAAGATTCCGAGCGCTAATTGGAATTCGATCTGCGCCACTTTGGCTATTGCGTCCCGTCACGACAGGCATGCTCTCGCTCATGAGGTTTGCCATCGGTCCTGAGTCTCCAATCGAAGACGCGGCACTCAGGCGGATCGAGCGGGTAAAGGCCTCCTAGCGAAACGGTCAACCTCAATAGTTGGCTGTTTTTCTTTGCCGCTAAACTTTTGACGTGCCTCTGGCATGCGCCACCCTAGCTCAGTCGGTAGAGCAGCTCCCTCGTAAAGAGCAGGTCAGGAGTTCGATTCTCCTGGGTGGCTCTTCGGAAGTTGAATCGGAAACCCATTCGAGATCTAGCAGCAGGTAGGACTAGAGCGAGTCGCAGGGCTTCGCTATGAAAGAAAACCTCGCAGCAATGCGGCCGATCCCTCTAGGTGAGTCCTCATGAGTTCGGAGGCAAGGGTTGGATTACGGCTAATAATGGCTTCCAGAATCTCCCGGTGTTGCTCATTGGAGTGCTCGATGTTTGGTGGCAGCAGTGGAATTTGATCGAGCATCTCGTTGATTCTTGAGCGTGAGAAAGCCACCTCTTCGAGCAGTTTGTTTGATCCACAAGACTCCGCGATTAGCAGGTGAAATCGAGAATCAAATCTTCGGTAGTCAGCTGCCGATGACAAGGTGGTGTCCCGGTGTGCTTGATGTAGTGCTTTTTGCTGGTCTGCGCTTAGGTCAGACTTAGCCGACTGATAGGCCGCTCCGCACTCCACAACTTCCCGAAACAAAATGGCTTCCTCAAGCGCTTTTGACTCGAACTTGGCGTGCGGCCTGACTTGCTCAGGAAGCGATGCAGAGACGAATGTTCCTCCGTAGCGACCTCGACTGATTTCCAAGAAACCAGCCTCAACCAGCGAGGAAATCGCCACCCTCACAGTGTCTCGAGAGACTCCCATCAGCCCAGCGAGATCTCGTTCCGCGGGAAGCTTTTGTCCAGGCGAGGCAAAGCCGAGCTTTATTGTTTGCAGAATCCGCTCCACAGTTTCTTCGTAGACGTTTCCGCTGCGAATCCTGGTCAACAGCAGAGTGGAGTTTGCTACAGCAAAAACTGAGTCAGGTATTGCCGTCTCGGCTTGCATCACATGGGTGTTACGTAGTGGCCTGAGATTCCACCATCGACCAAGAAGGTAGAGCCGGTAATAAATGAGCTGTCATCCGAAGCCAAGAACGCTACAGCTGCCGCTAGCTCATCTGGGTCTGCAAACCTTCCCATCGGAATGTGGATTAGTCGTCGTGCTGCACGCTCAGGGTCTTTTGCAAAGAGCTCCTGAAGCAGTGGAGTATTCACTGGGCCGGGGCAGAGGGCGTTAACTCGAATGCCCTGGCGAGCAAACTGCACTCCGAGTTCGCGGCTCATGGCCAACACTCCACCCTTGGATGCTGTGTAGGAGATCTGACTGGTAGCACTACCCATCACTGCCACAAAGGAGGCAGTGTTGATGATTGAGCCGGATCCCTGCTGGGTCATGTACTTCAGGGCTGCTCGGCAGCATAGGTAAACACTCTTTAGGTTGACGTCCTGCACTTTTTGCCAGGCAGGCATCTCGGTGGTCTCGATTGAGTCGTCATCCGGTGGTGAGATTCCCGCGTTATTGAATGCAACGTCAACGCTGCCGTGCATTTTGAAGACCGTTTCAAACAGGTTGTTCACCTGCTCCTCGTCCGCGACGTTGACCTGCACGAAGTTACCGCCGACCTCATCGGCTGCGCGCTTGCCGCTTACCGGATCCATGTCGGCAATCACAACCTTTGCTCCCTCCGCCGCGAATCTTCTGGCGGTGGCAAGACCAATTCCTGAAGCACCTCCAGTGATCACGGCGACTTTGCCCGCCAGTCTTTGGGTCAGGTCTATTTTCTTTATGCTCATTGCTTTCTCCTATTCAGCCGAGTAGTAAACAGTTTTTTCTTCTGTGAAGTGCAGCGGAGCGTCTGGGCCTAGCTCGCGACCAAGTCCAGACTGCTTCATTCCTCCAAAGGGGGTGTTGTATCGAACGGAGGAGTGAGAATTCACCGATAGATTTCCACTTTCAATTCCCCTGGACACTCGAATCGCTCGACCCAGATCCCTGGTCCAGATCGATCCGCTTAGTCCATAGATGGAATCGTTGGCGATTCTGATTGCATCCGCCTCATCTTCGAACGGCAATACCGAAACCACCGGCCCGAATACTTCCTCTTTGAAGCAGCGGTCATTTTCACCCTTTGCCATCAGAACTGTTGGCGCCATGAAATACCCAGGCCCTGATGGCGCACTGCCTTTGAACAAGACATCAGCGCCATCGAGGTAGCCCGAAACTGAGTCAAAGTGCTTCTTTGAAACCAGTGGCCCCATGTCGGTGCTCTCGTCCCTGGGGTCTCCGACCTTGAAGGCTTTAACCGAGGTCTCCAACCCACTCAAGAATTCATCCAGCACGCTGCGCTGGACCAGAATTCTGGAACGTGCGCAGCAATCCTGGCCAGCGTTTTCAAACACCGAACTTGGCGCTGTTGCAGCAGCCTTGGCGACATCAGAATCCGCGAAGACTATGTTTGCGCTTTTTCCACCGAGCTCAAGGGTTACCCGCTTCACCTGATCGGCCGCCCCGCGCATTACCTGCTTGCCCACTTCGGTTGAGCCTGTGAAGACAACCTTTCCAATTTCTGGGTGGGTGACAAACCTAGATCCGACTACAGATCCGCTGCCAGGTAGTACCTGGAAGAGACCCTCGGGTAGACCCGCTTCTTGCGCTAGCTCACCAAGTCGGATACTCGTCATTGGAGTCCACTCCGCTGGCTTGAGCAATATAGCGTTTCCCGCTGCCAAAGCCGGGGCAAAACCCCAGCTACCGATGGTCATTGGAAAGTTCCAGGGAGTAATGATTCCAATGACACCAATTGGGTCGTGGAATGTGATGCTCATTCCATTAGCAACTGGAATTTGCTTGCCTGCCATGCGCTCCGGTGCTGCAGCATAGTAGTCCAGCACATTTCGAACGTGGTTGGCTTCCCATCTAGCCTGAGAAATGGGGTGTCCAGAGTTAGCTACCTCCAGCTGCGCAAGTTCCTCAACGTGTTTCTCAACAACCCGAGCAAAGTCATGTAGTCCGCGGGCGCGCTCGGATGGTGCAAGACCAGCCCACTTGCGCTGGGCGGTTTTAGCTCGAATAACCGCTTTGTCCACCTGCTCCTCGGTGGTGTGCTCGATTGATGCAATCTGCTCTTCGGTCGCAGGATTGATTACGTGGAAGGTCACTTTGCTCCTCTGTGCGCCCTAGCGGCGGCAACTATTGCCTTGAATAGATCTAGGTTGTCGAGTGTCTGCTCCGGGTGCCACTGCACAGCCACTCCAAATGGGTAATTCTCAAGTTCGATTCCTTCAATCACACCGTCTGGGCTCTTCGACGACACAACAAGGCCCTCGCCCAATTGGTCAATTGCCTGGTGGTGATAAAGAGCTGCCCCCGTAACTACCGGGCTTGAAACTGATTGACTCAGCTTTGTGCCGGGCAGGACATCTATATCCATGTGCGTGAATACACCGCCACCGAGCTGGTATCGGTTATCGCCCACAACATCCGGTAGGTGTTGAATCAGTGTTCCACCACGATTTACATTGAGCATCTGAGCGCCTCGACAGATTCCAAGCAGCGGCAGCTCCGCCTTTATGGCGGCGGTTAGGAGCGTGTCCTCCATCTCATCGCGCACCGAATCCGCATCCTCAGCATTTGGGTGAGGGGTCTGGCCATATCTGGTTGAATCAACGTCGCGACCGCCGCAAATAATCAGACCGTCGAGCCTTGAAACAATTTCTGCGGCATCAGCTTCACTAAGTGCTTGCGGCGGGACTATGACAGGCACGCCACCGGCTCTGGATACACCCTCTAGGTAGAAGGCTGGCAACATGGCCATCTCGGTGTCCCAAACCCCAGTTTGTCCACGCTGTCGGTAGCTAGTTAGTCCAATAAGTGGATTAGACACGCTCAAATCCCCTGACTCGCTCCCACTCTGTCACTGCGGAGTTGTAGTCCCTGATCTCGGTTTTCGCGTAGTGCACATAGTGATCTACTACTGCGTCTCCAAAAACCTCTCGGGCAATCTTCGAATTTGCGAACAGCTCCATCGCCTCGGGCATGCTGGAGGGGATACGCGGCTTGTCAGATGCGTAACCATTTCCGACCGTCATTTCCTCAAGGTCAAGACTGTTCTCAATCCCGTAGATTCCCGCTGCGATCATGGCAGCAGTCGCGAGGTATTGATTTACATCGCCACCCGGCACTCGATTCTCAACCCGCATGCCGTGCCCCTGGCCAACAACCCGCAGCGCCAAGGTTCGATTGTCAAGACCCCAGGCAATCGCGGTGGGAGCAAAGCTTCCCTCCACGTAGCGCTTGTAAGAATTGATCTGAGGAGCGTAGAGCAGCGAGAACTCGCGCATTAGCTTCATCTGTCCGGCAAGGAAGCTCTTGAAAGTAGCGGACATTCCTTTAGGGTCGGACTTATCAGCGAATACCGCCGATCCGTCGAGGCCTCGGAAAGACATGTGGATGTGGCAGGAGTTTCCCTCCCGCTCGTTGTACTTGGCCATGAAGGTAAGTGACTTGCCGTGCTTCTCGGCGATTATCTTGGCTCCGGATTTGTAGACACCATGGTTATCGCAGGTGCGCACTACCTCGTCATAAAGGAAAGCGATTTCCTGCTGACCGAGATTGCACTCGCCCTTGACGCCTTCGCAATACATGCCGGCAGCATCCATTGAGTTTCGAATTTCGCGCAGCATTGGTTCTAGCCTGGTGGAAGCCAAGATGTCGTAGTCCACGTTGTAATCGGTCGAAGCCTTGAGGTCCTTATAACCCTTTGCCCAAGCCTCGCGGTAGGTGTCGTCAAAGACAATGAACTCCAGCTCCGTGCCGACAAATGCCCGCATCCCCAACTTCTCTAGGCGTTCAACCTGACGAAGCAAAATCGACCTTGGTGATTGGGCAATGAGCTCGTGACTGGTGGTGTAGAGATCTGTGTTTACGATGACGCTGCCCGGAAGCCATGGTGCCATTCGCATTGTGCTCATGTCGGGAATCATCGCCATATCTGCATAGCCGGTGTCCCAAGAGCTGATGTCATAGCCCTGCACGGTGTTGTTCTCGATGTCAACCGCCAGTAGGTAGTTGCAACACTCGGCGCCATGCCCAGCAAGATTCTCAATGAAGTGACGAGCAGAGGCTCGCTTGCCAATTAGGCGGCCCTGCATGTCCGTAAAGCCCATGACCACGGTGTCAATCTCACCTGATTCATAAAGGGACTTTAGTTGCTCGAGGCTAATGAATCCTTTGTTCGACATAACACCCTCTTCTTTGAGGTCGAATTTCCTACCTTTGACCAAACACTACAACTATCTCTGGATGCGCGTTGGCTACTTTTGGACCTCAGAGCGAAAAAATATAACAATCTGATGCGCCTTCAGGAATATTTCAGATATTGCGAAATCAACACGCAAGGCACACTCTTTTGGGTCTAGATTGAAATTGTTTCATCCATTCACAACGTCGTGCGTGGAGAGCCCTCGACTCGGGGACTTTTCTGTGGCGACAGATTAGGAAGCAAATGTCTTCAGAGCATGTCAAAGTCTCAGGCGCTACCTACAAGCGTCCTGAGGACGGTTATTTTGAAAAGCGCCAGCTGAAAAGAGCGGCTGGAATTTATGGCCTTTGGGGATTGGCTATCGCAGCCGTTATCTCCGGAGACTTCTCCGGCTGGAACTTCGGTTTGGACGTTGGTGGTTTCGGCGGTCTACTGATCGCCTTCGCAATCCTCGTCGTCATGTATTACGGTCTCATGTTCTCAATCGGTGAGATGTCCGCAGCAATGCCTCACACCGGAGGCGCATACTCATTCGCCAGATCTGCGATGGGACCTTGGGGTGGCTTCATCACCGGCTTGGCGGAGACCATTGCCTATGTTGCTACCACCGCAGTAATTGTGTTCTTCTCGGCAAGCTACGCGGACGGCATATTCTCCGAACTGTTCGGGGTATCGCTCCCGAACTGGGCTTGGTGGATCATCCTCTACGTTGTATTCGTGGCCTTGAATGCTACTGGCGCGAAGGTCGCATTTAGATTTGCAATTGTGGTGGCGGTTATTTCTCTCGCGATCCTTTTCGTTTTCTCAATCATGGCCGCAGCATCGGGTCTGTTCTCATGGGACAACCTCTTCAACATCGCCCCAGACCCTGGCCAGACCGCGTTCTTGCCATTTGGTTGGGAAGGAATCCTCTGGGCAATTCCGTTTGGCGTTTGGTTCTTCCTTGGTATCGAAGAATTGCCACTGGCTGCGGAAGAGGCGCACAATCCAGCTCGTGACATCCCAAGAGCTGGACTTTGGGCTCGCACCACGCTAATTGTCTTCGGTCTACTGATTCTTTTCTTGAACACCGGAATCGTTGGCGCAGAGGAACTTAGGGTCGCAGGTGAGCCGCTCTTGGATGGCTTCCGCGCGATGGTGGGCGATCAGGCTGCTGCAGTACTGGGTCTAGTTGCACTGATAGGTCTCTTGGCCTCGCTGCAGGGAATCATGTTTGCTTACGGTAGAAACATGTACTCACTATCCAGAGCGGGTTACTACCCGAGGTTCCTCTCGGTTACCAACCGGTCAAAAACCCCACTGGTGGCATTGATTGCCGGAGCGGTAATTGGTTTCGTAGCGCTGATGGCTATCGAGGTACTAACCGCTGTTGATGCCGAGGGTGCCGGAGCAGTTGCCGGTGCAATCGTTCTGAACATCGCGGTTTGGGGAGCAATGCTTGCCTACATGATGCAGGCAATCAGCTTCCTACTGCTTCGTCGCAACCTACCAAACATCGACCGTCCATACCGTTCTCCATGGGGAGTCCCAGGAGCGGTTATTGCTGCGGTTATCGCTGGTATCTCATTCGTGGGCTACCTAATTAACCCTGCATTCCAGACCGCAATCGCCGGTATCGCTGTGATTTACATAGTGATGCTGATTGCGTTCGCTGTTCGAGGCCGTCACAACCTAGTGATGTCTCCGGAAGAGCAATACGCAGTAGACAACACCAAGTAGGTGTAACTCCAATAGCGAAAGCGGGTCGACAAATTTTGTCGGCCCGCTTTTCGCGAGGAAAGACTATGAAACAAATTGGCGCGCTAGATCTATTCACCATCGGCATCGGACCGTCTTCATCCCACACCGTGGGTCCGATGCGTGCAGCATTTCGCTTTGCCCATCTACTGGAGGGCCAGGAAATAGATCGAGTCCAGGTGATTCTCTACGGCTCACTGGCGGCCACCGGAGTTGGACATGGCACGAAGGACGCCCTGGCAGCTGGTCTGGCCGGTTACACCCCAGAGCTGTGCGACCCAGAGATGGTTCGCGGGGCATTTCAAAGATCTATTGAATCCGGAAGGATTTCTATCTTGGGCCGAGAGGTCCCATTCGCTGAAGAAAACCTCGAACTGCGCTCTCGAGAAAGACTCTCTCATCACTCAAATGGAATGACCTTTCAGGCACTGCTTGCAGGTCACGTAGTGAAGGAGCAGACCTACTTCAGTGTCGGGGGAGGTTTCATTGAGACCCTCGGATTGCAGCAGGAGGAGGGTGGAACCGAAGTTCCATATCCCTTCGCATCGGCTGTCGAGCTGATTCAGTTGGCTAAAGCTCATTCGATGACTATCGCCGAGCTGACGTATGCGAATGAGATCGCAATGCACCCCAAAGATGTTGTCGACCAGAAGCTCAAAAGCATCTGGGAGGCGATGCGCAACTGCATCGAGAACGGACTTCAAGCCGAGGGAATCCTGCCCGGTTTTCTCAAGGTCCCCAGAAGGGCAAAGTCGATGACTGCCGCTCTGCAGCGCGTGGTGGAAGACGGGACCGCTGTCGGAGACCTGACAGCGGAGTGGCTGCAAGCTTTCGCCATTGCGGTCAATGAGGAAAACGCCGCCGGAAACAGGGTCGTCACTGCTCCGACCAATGGAGCTGCCGGAATCATTCCAGCGGTTGCCTATTTTGCCCACCGGTTTCGCGGCGTGAGCGACGAGAAAATTGCTTTTGATTACCTTCTTACAGCAGCCGCGATTGGCTCGCTCTACAAACGAAACGCCTCGATCTCGGGTGCTGAGGCCGGTTGTCAGGGTGAGGTGGGTTCAGCCTGCTCGATGGCCGCGGCAGCCATTACCGCCGTCATGGGCGGGACCTTAGAGCAGATTGAGAACGCTGCTGAGATTGCCATGGAGCACAACCTGGGCCTGACATGTGACCCTGTTGGTGGATTTGTGCAGCTGCCATGCATCGAGCGAAATGCGATTGCGGCCGGGACGGCAGTGGCGGCAATGAGGCTTGCCCTAATGGGGGATGGTGTGCACAAGATTTCGCTGGACACAGTTATTGAGACCATGCGCCAGACGGGGTTGGATATGTCGTCGAAGTACAAAGAGACTTCTACCGGTGGCCTAGCCGTGAATGTAGTGGAGTGCTAAGGCCCAGGCTTAAATGTGAAAATGCCCCTCCCTTTCAGGAGGGGCATTTCCCTTTGAACTAGTTGTAGATTGCTGCCCAGTCGGAGATCTCGAGGACGTAAAGCTGTCCACCCTCGATGATGCTTGCCAAGCTGGTTGCTGCGTCTGCGATGTCTGGTCTAGAGATTGCAGGGGTAGCGTGGATCTGTGCGTTCAAGATGTAGTAGCTGCTCTTGTCGCTAGTGCTCTTTCGGAAGAACTTGGTCACATCGGTAACACCGCTGGACTCCTCGTCTTCGGTCATGAATGCTGCCTGACCCTTTTCGAAGTACTGCTGCTTGAACTGTAGAACGGTTGCTAGCTGAGCGGTCTTGGTGTTGTAAGCCACTAGACGCGCACGGTGAGCGTTGTTACCTGGGTCCTCCTGGATCAACACGTTGCCGAGCTCGTCGACCTCGATGTTGTCAGGCTTGGATAGGTAAGGAGCCTCAGAGCCATCTAGCAGCATGGTTAGTTCTGCGCCAGCTAGCGGCTTCTTGACGTCCTTGAAGGTCAGCTTCCATAGCGCGCCACCGTCACGGGAGACGGTTGGGGTCGCTGGGTTTGGAGCGGTAGCCTTTGGGTCCTTGTTGGACTGAGTGGTTACGAAGTAGTAGACGTTTGGGTTCTTAGGGTCAAACGCGCCATCTTCAACGCGGGAGAAACCAACACCAAAGGTCCTTGCGAATTCGTTCTGAACAACTCCGTTGGTCTTCCAGTTAATCTCGTTGAACGAAACCGGTACGGATACGTTCTTCGAGTAGGAAGCGCGGAATGCGGTGTCGGTCTTGATGCCGTTGATACCCAAAACGTAGTTCTTACCGTTGTTTAGGCCAGCCTTTTCAAACCATAGACCCTTGTTGTTCTTGGTTCCGACATACATCCAAAGCTGAGAGTCAGGCTCAGGTCCGTCTTCGCCACCAATTACAACAGTGGTTGCGGTCTTGGTGTTAGCCACCTGGAAGGACTCCCATGAAGCTAGGCCCAGACGAGGAAGCTGAACTAGCTGACCTGCTTCGTTAGCAGCGAATGCGCGTGACTCGTTGCCGGCTTCTTCACCGGTTAGGAATACGTTGCCGGTGTAACCAATGGTGGTCTTACCGGACTTGTAGGAAAGTACTCCGGCAGCTGCCAATCCTGCTGAGCAGAAGCGGTTGAGCATGCGGGAGTGTTCCACGGTCGAAGCTGCAGCGAACGCCGGAGCGGTTGGTGCAGAGGCGTGTAGGCCAGCTGCGTAGTCGTACCAGATGACATCGTTTAGGTGCTCTTTGGCCTCTAGAACCTTGCCGGTTACTGGGTCAACAGTGAAGCGAGTGATGGTCGAACCACCGGTCACGTCACCTGCAGCGCGAGAGATGCTTGCTGCAATGCCTGATGCTGCGATCTCGTGGTTCATTAGGATCTGAAGCTTGCCGTTCTGGGTGTAGGCACCCATGCCGTCTGGGATACCTGGGACTACCCAGCTACCGCCGTAGGTGTTACCAGATGTTGCAAGCACCGAAAGCTTTGCGGTTGCCTTTACTGACTCTAGGTAAACAGGCTCGGTTGAGTTTGCCGAAGCTGGGATGCTCATACCTAAAATTGCTGCCGGGATTAGCGACAAAGCAATGTATTTACGCATTTGTTCTCCTTTTTGATGGACATTTGAAGAAACTATCGATTAGTGAAGCAAACTCTGTCCGGACAAATAGTGAACACTGGACGCTCTAAAGGTTTCCTAAAGATGAAATCCTTAGAAATTCCTGAGAGTTATCGGCACGAAGCACCCAGCCCTCAGACACATAGACTCATAGCCAGATTTAGTTTTGAGAAGGAAGTGCCGTGCCTACTTTTAGCGATGCCGAAAAAGCCGCCATGCAGGAAAGGGCTCGCGAGCAGCGCGAGTTCAAAAAGCTGTCTGGTGAAGAGCAGGTCAACCGCAAGATTTCAGAGATGAACCCCCATGAGAAGAAGCTCGCTCAGGGCATTCATGATCTGGTGCTGTCAATTGAGCCGAAGCTCAAGCCTCAGACTTGGTATGGCATGCCTGCCTACTACCTAGATGGCAAGGTGGTTTGTTTCTTCCAGGCCGGTTCGAAGTTTGAATCTCGCTACTCAACCTTTGGGTTCCAAGAGGCAGCGCAGCTGGATGACGGTCAGATGTTCGCAACCAGTTTCGCGGTTCTGGAATTCACTCCAGCGGTGGCAGAGCAGATTTCAAAGCTCGTGCGTAAGGCAGTTGGTCAGTAGCTAAAAGCTTGCCAGTTCTGCAGTCGTTGTAAACCGGCGCTCACCGGCTACAGATTTGTGAACCAAGCTAAAGCTAGGCGCACCGACGGTAGTTGCAAATTCAAAGTGCAGCTCCTCTGAAGCTCCAGTCCAGCTCATAGCTAATTTGTCTGACCCCAACACCTGCCAGGAGAAGCTACCTTCGAAGGCACTTGATCTGCGAATTCTTGCCATCGCAATAATCGCCTGGGTTACCTCGCTCTTTAGAGCTTGTTCAATTTCCGCAGGCGTGTAGTTGTGGCGGTTGGTGTCACGACCCTGGCCAGTTTTTGCAAACAGTTCTTTGTCATCCATGCCGTTGAACAGTCCGACGTAGTAGACCTGTGGTTCTCCCGGTAGCAAGAACTGCACCATACGAGAGATTACGTATGCGGTGTCATTGGCCAAGATGTTTGGCAGTGTGGCGTTGATCTGGTGTGGCAAATCAAACCACTGCGGGATCACGCTTGCAATTGCAGAGTGGCCGCCGGTGTTCTGCTCGGCCTTTTTAAAGATAAAGGCCATCTCGTCTTGGGTGATAAGACCTGGGCGGCCGCCAATTGGACCGCCGTCAATCACGCCGTAACCGTCATGGGTATCAAGCACGTTTAGGCAGTTGTCTGGGCGAATCTTGAACCAGTTATCCAATCGATCGACGGTGCCAGTGAAGAAGGAGTGCAACAGCAGTGGCGCGGTTTGGAAATCGTAGATCAGATCAACCAGCGGTGCGATGTCCAACTGCTGGGTGTAGTGAGCGTGAACCTCAACTAGAACGCGCATGCCGTAACCATGGATCTTATCGGTCAGTTCCTTTACAAACTCCAAAGTTTCTGGAGTCATAAACGAGTCTGTGCCAGGGGTCTTTACGGCATAGCCAATTGCGTCGAGTCGAACTACCTTTACGCCTCCGGATTGCAGGGCACGCAGCACTCGGTCCAGGTAGTCCTGTCCGGCTGGGTGGTTGATGTCGATGTCCACCTGCGATGGCATGAATGTCGTCCAAACCAATCTGCGCTTACCGGCAACGTTGTATGCGGTGAAAGGGAAGCCCGGCCTTGGTCGGTAGAAAGAGGTGATCCCCTCTTCGGTTCCACCATTTGGGAATACCACGTCGTAGGTCAGGAACATGCCGGCAAACTCGGAGGAGTCGCCCTTCTCCTGCCAGTCCAAAAACTCAGGCGAGAGGTAGGAGGCGTGGTTCACAATCAGGTCAGCGGTGAGCTCGTGGGTCTCGGAAATGCGCTTGAAGTCAGTCCAGTTGCCAAGACGAGGATCCACAATGCTGTGATCAATTGGATCAAATCCCGCATCATCGCCGTCGTACGGGTAAAAGAACGGAAGGACGTGAATGCCGCTGAAGTCCTTTAGTGGACCCGCAAGTAGCTTCTCAATCTCGGAAAGGCTTCCTCCCACGCGCTCGGCGTAAACGAGAATGCTGGCGCCCGACATGGGTTCCTCCTGTAAGCGATTGCGGTACTTATTTACACCAATAGTAGTGAGACACAAGGGAGTAAAAGCAAGCGTTTACAAAACCGATTTATCTGCTATCAATCGAGCAGGCTGGTGTGCCTCCGGGCAGGCGGTGGCGGTTTTTTGCTACCCAGTGGTAAACCACAAAAGCAATGCTGGTAATCACGGGCCACTTCAAAACGTATCCCGCCAAAGACCAGGTGGTTTTGGAATCGATCAGGCCCTGTGCAATTGCCAGGTGGCCGGACTGAGTCCCTTTGTCGCTGACATACTGAACGGCCTGTTCGCAGTCCTGCAGATTCAATCCCAAAGCGCTGAGGTCTGATCGCTGGTATGGGGCGGTGGGAATACGATTTTTGGTAATGCGGACAAATGCACGAGCGCTCGAAGAGCAGAACTTGCAGTCGCCGTCAAAAATCAAAACCATGCTTTAGTCAACCACTGCACCGTTTAGCTATTTCCAGAATCTGGTTTGAATCCTTTCCAAACCGCTCCAAGAAAGGCGTAAAGTTGCATGGTGAATTCTGAGCTGGCTAAATCAGCGCCTTGCGTGGCTTTGTCACACACCCAGACCCAAATGGCAGGTGAGTGATTTGAAGAGGCAGATTCACCCATCCAGACTGATTGTCCTGGCTTTTATGGGCGTAGTGGCACTGGGCACTGTTTTACTGATGATGCCGTTCACCTCGGTAAGCGGCACTCCAACAAGCTTTGCTGATGCCCTGTTCACCTCTGCAAGTGCGGTGACGGTAACCGGTTTGTCATCTGTGGACACTGCACTGCACTGGAATATCTATGGTCATTTCGTTATCGCGCTGCTAATTCAAATCGGTGGATTTGGAATTGTTGGTTTTGCAACCCTGCTGGGCTACCTGGTTGATGGTCGTATTTCTCTCAGCAGTCGAGTATCCGCGAGAGCAGAAGCAACCGTCAGCGGTAATCCGGATGTTCGCAAGCTGATCACCAGCATCTTGCAGATGATGCTGTTCTTTGAAGCATTGCTATTCATTTTCTTGTTTTATCGCTTCTTCACCGAGTACGGCTATGACTTCCAGGACGCGGTTGGCCACGGTGCTTTCCACGCAATCTCTGCCTTCAACAACGCCGGTTTTGCTCTATACAGCGACAGCTTGATGGGCTTTGCCCGAGATAGTTGGATAATCATCCCGATCTTTGTTGGTGCCTTCATGGGATCCCTTGGATTCCCTGTCTTGGCAGAAGGCTGGGACCGAATCAAGAATTCCACAAACAAGTTCTTGGGTCGCAAGTTTGTTTTCCTACCGGTTCAGTGGTCGTTGAACTCCCGCATCATTCTTTTGGCATCTCTGGTGTTGGTGGTTGGTGGCACCGCTTACATTGCAATTCTGGAGTGGAATAACCCACGGACTCTTGGGCCGCTTGATCCATTTACCAAAATTCTCGATTCGATTTTCGCGTCGATTATGCCTAGAACCGCAGGCTTCAATGCCCAGGACATTACTGCGATGCACCCTTCAACCTGGCTGGGTATGGACCTACTTATGTTTATCGGTGGTGGCTCAGCATCGACTGCCGGCGGTATCAAGATCGGAACCGCAGTGGTTTTGGCCTACATCGTTTTCACTGAGATTCGTGGTGAGACTGCGGTCAACATCGGTAACCGCAGATTGCCCAGATCTATCCAACGCCAGGCACTAACCATCGTCGGCCTCACCGCGTCGGTCTCAGCATTCGCCATTGTGATTACGCGACTAACAACCGAGTTCCCACTCGACATGATTATCTTTGACGTACTGTCGGCGGTTTGCACGGTGGGACTGTCAACCGGTGTCACCATGGACATGCACGATCCAGGCAAGGTCATGTTCGCGATTTTGATGTTCATCGGCCGTGTTGGCCCGGTGTCGATGGCAACAGCTTTGGCGCTTAGAAAAGCTAAGCGTCACTTTGAATATCCAAAAGAGAGCCCACTTATCGGGTAGTAGTACCCAATAAATAGAAAGAAGCTAGAAATGGGAAACAGCAAGCCAAAGGTGAAGCGCAGATTCCACAGCGCAAACGTGGCGGTTATTGGTTTGGGCCGCTTCGGTTCAGCGTTGGCAACCGAATTAGTGAATTCCGGTCACCAGGTTTTGGGCATCGACAGCGATGATCGAATTATTCAGCACCTGGCGCCAACGCTTACCCACGTGGTTTCTGCGGACACCACTGACGAGGAGAATCTTCGCGAACTAGGCATTGCGGAAATGGATAGCGCTGTCGTTGCCATCGGTGCCGACCTAGAGGCGTCGATTCTGACCGCGTCACTGCTGCTGCAGATCGGAGTCAAGCAGGTTTGGGCCAAAGCTAACTCGGCATCTCACGGTCGCATCCTGACTCAAATTGGTGTCCACCACGTGATCTTCCCTGAGTACGAGATGGGCCGACGAGTCGCCCACCAGGTTTCGGGTGAGTCTTTGGATTACGTCCACATCGATGAGGACTTTGTAATGGTGAAGACCTATGTCCCTGTCGTTTTTGAGGACCAGCCGCTTTCGGAGGCGAAGATTCGTGCCAGTTATGGCGTCACGGTAGTCGCCGTAAACGACGGTTCCGGCTACAAGCCAGCCTTCCCAGATACCGTGCTTCGCAAGGGAAACACCATCGTTATAGCCGGACCTAAGGGACCACTAGACCAGTTCTGCCAGCTGGATTAATCGCAAATTGAGAACCACAATTTTTTGGATTGCCCAGGCGATCCTGCTCGCTCTGTTGCAGTACCTCTATCACCCAAGCGTTGTTTTGGCAGCAGTTGGCCTAGCACTCATGCTTGGGCTAGTGCTGCTTTCGACCTGGAGTGCCAGGCGCAGTGCTAAGGGTGCTCGGGGAATGGTTATCGGTTTGATTGTTGCCGGAGTTTCCGGATTCATGTTCTCGCAAGCCATGGATGTGGCCTACGCACTGCTTTCAGCCCCGGAGGGTTTGAGATTCACTTTGCTCTTCGAGTCGCTTTTTGCAGGACTTTGGATTGCAGTCTCCTCGCTAGTTGCTAGAGCGTGGCTTCCTAGGGCGCAAAAACAGGAATAGTCCAGCTGCTGCGAGCCCCAAAGACCCAAAGAGCAGCCAGTAGTTGGCTGGCTCTTGCGGAGCCGGCGCAGTGGTTGCAATCAGGCAAGGTTCGATGTTTGCAATTGCCACATAGCCTGAGGTGTTGAGAAGTTCAAATTTGTAGGTGCCCTCAATCGGGTGTCCATCGGATGAAACCACTCTCCAGGCAACCGTGTAAGTTCCAGCCTGATCTAGATCGGTTTGTGCTGAAGCTAGCGTGCCATTCAGCGCAGCGCAGGTAGCAGCCGCCGGGCCGCCATCGGGTCCGGTCACCAGAATTTCCGCACCGCTGCCAAGATCCAGTAGCTCATTAGAGAAGTCGAGTTTGATCTCAATCAGACCGGCTTCGACCTGAGAACCGGGCGCTGGAATCTGATCAATTACGTCATCGTGGGCTGTGGCGCCGGGTCCAACCAGCAGTGATACGAGCAATCCAAGGCCAATCAAGTTAAGCTTCATGGGTAAAAGCGTAAGGCAGGTTTAATGAAGCAGGCCCTTTATGGGATTTCCGGTGGCTTGGTAGCCGGGCTACTCTTTTTGTCAATTTTGTTTTTGGGACCGCTGTCGAACCGCCAGGACGCAGCGCCAGTTGAATCGCAGGCTGCAACCGTCTCTGCCGTTGCCACAAGTTCCGCCGTTGCAACCGAAAGCGCAACTGTTAGCGCTGTGGTTTCACAGTCCTGCAGTGTCAAAGAATTCTTAGAAGCCGACGGCATTTTGGATCTGCAGGCTCAGGTGGTGGATGTTTCAACCTCCGCTGTGCTGCTGGATGTGAATTCCAAGGTCGGCGCTAGAACTGCGTCCGTGCTCAAGCTTGTTACCGCTGCCGCAGCGCTGGAAACCCTTGGACCTAACTATGTGGTTACCACCCGGGTTTATGTCGACTCTCTAGACCCAAGCATTTTGTATGTGGTTGGTGCAGGTGACGTCACTCTTTCAAGAACCGATGTGACAAGCCAAAGCGTTTATAAAAACGCGCCGAAGCTTGCAACCCTGATTCGTCAGATCACCAAGGCACTGCCTGGTCAAACCTTTAGCCAAATTGTCGTAGACAGTTCGCTCTACGGTGCCAAAAATGGCGACTGGAAGAACGATTGGGACAAGAAGGGCATCGCCGAGGGCTACATGTCCAGAGTCTCTGCGCTGCAGATCGATGGTGACAGAAACAACCCTGCTGGCAAAGATTCTGCTCGCGGTAGCGATCCGGTTGCTAGAGCGGGTAAGTGGTTTAGGGAAGCACTGGGGACCGCGGGAACTAAAGCGGTTGTGGTAAATGGAATTGCTCCAACCAATGCCAGGGAAGTTGCGAAGGTCACCTCCAGACCGATCAAGGAGTGGATCGACTACATGCTGGTGGTCTCCGACAATACTTTGGCCGAGGCACTTGCGCGCTTGGTTGCTATCGACACCGGATTCGGAACCAGCTTTGCCTCGCTTGATGGGGCATACAAGCTGGCTCTGAAAAACACCGGCTTAGACCTTAGCTCCCTCAGGATTGAAGATGGCTCCGGACTCTCGGATTACAACGCGGCCTCGCCTGCGCTAATCAACTCACTGCTAGGACTAATCCAGGCCGGCTATGGCGATTTCGAAGTAATCAAGGACGGCATGCCGGTGGCAGGAACTCCTGGTTCACTCTCGTATCGCCTTGAGGATGCCGCTGGCAAGATCACCGCCAAGACCGGTTGGATTCAAACCGGCTACACCTTGGCTGGATTTATGCAAACCCCAGACGGTGGGAATCTGCTGTTCACCATCTACAACCTGGGCAAGGTCACAGAGGCAAATCGCGAAGCAATGGATGATCTAGCGATGGGCATCTATAACTGCGGAACGCTATTGGGTAATCAGTAGCAATGTCCAAGGCTCTGTTCGTTATTGATGTCCAGAACGACTTTTGCGAGGGCGGCGCTTTGGCCTGTCAGGGCGGCGCACAAGTTGCCAGCAAGATCACCAACTATCTCAAGGGCAACAAATCCCAATACGACATTGTGATTGCATCTCGAGATTGGCACACGCCAAATAGTGCCAACGGCGGTCATTTTCCAGCAGACGGTATTGATCCAGATTTTGTGAACACCTGGCCGCTGCACTGCGTTGCCGGCACACCGGGCGCTGAGTATCACCCAAACCTTGATGCGTCATTGATGGACATTCACATCAAAAAAGGTCAAGACCAGCCCGGCTACTCGATCTTTGAGGGCGTCACAGATTCTGGCGAAAAGATTCAGGACTTGCTCACTCGATTGAGGATTACCGAGGTTGATGTGGTTGGTATTGCTACCGACTATTGCGTTCGAGCCTCGTCTCTTGATGCCAAGAAGTTCGGTTTGGATGTTCGGGTTATTACCTCTTTGACCGCCGGGGTAGCGGCAGCATCCACTGAGGCTGCAATCGATGAGCTGGTTGATGCTGGCGTTGCAGTTGCGGCAACTGCTTAGAGCTCTCGCTTAGCACCTTCGGACGGGGTTACCGAGAATACCCTTGGCGCTTTGAAGCCTGCCTTTGCAAAAGCCAGCCCGCAGTTTGTTGCAAGTTCCGCAAGCTTGTCTTTGTGGATGATCGCAATGGCTGCGCCACCAAAGCCACCGCCGGTCATGCGAGCCCCGATCGCGCCGGTAGCCATTGCCGTTTCAACCGCTAGATCCAATTCGGCAACCGAGATTTCAAAGTCATCTCGCATCGAGGCGTGGGATTCCAAAAGCAATCTGCCCAAAGAGGCAAGGTTGCCTTCGCGCAGCGCAATTAGAGTGTCGAGCACTCTTTGGTTCTCGGTGATGATGTGACGCACTCGCCTAAAGGTCTCTTCGTCAAGTTGAGATTGAGCTCTTGGCAGATCTGAGAGCGAGAGTTCTCGAAGCGATGAAACTCCGAGTTCCTTGGCACCAACTTCGCAGGAGGTTCTTCTCGAACCGTAACCACCGTGAGCATGTGAGTGTGAAACCTGAGTATCGATAACCGCAACCACTAGGTCGTGCTTACTGAGTCCTAGGTCAACCACTGTGATTTCCAAACTTTGGCAGTCAATCAGGACAGCGGCATCGTTTTGGGCCATCATCGAAGCGGTTTGGTCCATGATTCCAGTTGGTGCACCAACGACCTGGTTCTCGGCCTTCTGGCCAATCAGTGCAAGTCCCTTACGGCTAAGACCGGCACCCCAAAGCTCGTTCAGCGCACTCGCCATAGAGCTTTCGATTGCAGCAGAGGAGGAGAGCCCTGCACCAATTGGAACATCCGAGGCGATGTAGCAATCAAAACCGGAGGTTGCCTTATCTCTCATTACCCATGCCACGCCAAGTGGATAAAGCGCCCAGTCCAATCCGGTCGGCTTTGGGTCATCCAGTGAAATCTCGTAGACCCTGCTGTCAATTTCACTCACCACTTTGCAGATGCGATCAGTACGCAAAGAGACCGCCGCATAGGTGCGGAAGTTGATGCCAAAGGGAAGCACGAAACCGTTGTTGTAATCGGTGTGTTCGCCGATTAGGTTTGCTCGACCCGGAGCAGACCAAACACCGGTTGGTGCATAGCCAAAACTTGATAGAAATCCCGCTTGGGCCTTTGCAGTTAGATTCACTGCATTACCTCACGGAGCCTTTGAGCCGTTGCCTCCGGAGTCACATCTCCCACCCAAGCGCCCATGGCTGCCTCGGAACCGGCTAGGTACTTCAACTTGTCGGCAGCTCGACGAGGAGAAGTGATTTGCAGCATCAGGCGGAACTGGTTTCGCTTTTCCACCTTTGGGGCTTGGTGCCAAGCGGCTATGTAGGGAGTAGGGGAGTCGTAGATCTTGTCGACAGCCTGTAGCAGCGCCTTATAGAAACCTGCCAAATCGGCAATTTCGTATTCATTTAGCTCAGCGAAATCCGGCACTGCTCGCTTTGGCAGTGCGTGAATCTCAATCGGCCACCTAGCTGCAAATGGCACGTAAGCGATGAAGTGCTCACTCTCGAGAATCACTCGCTCGCCTTTAGATTCGAAATCGTAGAGATCCTGGAAAAAGTTAGGGCCGTAGCTTTCGATTGCAGCCAAAAGCTGCTTGGTCTTAGGAGTGACAAACGGGTAGCTGTAGATCTGACCGTGCGGGTGGTGGAGGGTTACTCCAATTTCCTGACCGCGGTTTTCGAATGGGAACACCTGCACCACACCGGGTTGGTTGTAGAGATCACGGGTGCGATCACTCCAGGCTCGAATCACAGTTTCGATTCGACTCACCGGCATCGAGCCAAGGCTGCCCTCATGCTGTGGGCTAAAGACCACAACCTCGCAGCGACCAAAAGCGGTGGTGGAAAATCCAAAGGGCTGATCGCCAGCGGGATTAATCTCTCCGACCTCAGGTCCAAAGGCTGGACCCTTGTTTTCAAAGACCGCAACATCGAAGTTGTCGGGTAGCTCAGAGAGGTTATTAGCTGTTGTTGGGCACAGCGGACAGATGTTTGCCGGAGGTAAAAATGCTCGAGTCTGACGGTGACTGGCAACGGTGATGTAGTCGCCGGTTAGCGCATCAAAGCGGAGTTCTGCGGTCTGCGGGCGAGAGTCTTTTTCTCTTTGATCGGCCTTGCGACTTGGCGGCAGCGATGAGCCCTGGTCGTCAAAATAGTAGAGGTCGCGGCCATCGAAAAGCTTCGCTTCGATTCGCTCTCTGGCACTCAAAATGACTCCTGATTCGGTTATCTATAAAGGATAGGCTCAAAATCAAACAAATTCGATGCTGCAAATCCTGAAATCAATTCGCATTCCAAGGTCTCCATTTGGCACGCAGTGAAATGAAACTGTTATGCCAGATACCAACTTCCCCTTTTGAACCGCTCAATGTGAACGCTAACATGGCAGTTATTACGCAGCGTTGCAGTGAGGGAGTGTCATGTCAGAGCACAAGTTTGAGATTTGGTTTGTAACCGGAAGCCAAAACCTTTACGGAGATGAAACCCTTCGCCAAGTTGCCGAGCAGTCTCAGCTGGTAACCGACCAGCTCGCCAAGGGCCTGAGCGCAAATGTCACTCTGGTTTGGAAGCCGGTTGTGAAGACCAACGATGAGATCCGAGCCACTTTGATGGCGGCTACCGCGAGTGATGCGTGCGTCGGTGTAATTACCTGGATGCACACCTTCTCTCCGGCCAAGATGTGGATCAACGGCCTAGAAGTTTTGAAGAAGCCACTGCTTCACCTGCACACCCAGGCCGGACAGTCTTTGCCATGGGCAACCATCGACATGGACTTCATGAACCTCAACCAAGCTGCTCACGGTGACCGAGAGTACGCTCACATTCTGAGCCGCATGGATGTTCCTCGCAAGGTGGTGGTTGGACACCCAACCGATAGCCGCGTTCAGCAGGAGGTTGATGCTTGGGCATTTGCGACCCTTGGTTGGCAGAAGTCTCAGCACCTAAAACTTGCTCGCTTCGGAGACAACATGCGCTATGTCGCAGTTACCGATGGTGACAAGGTTTCGGCTCAAATGACCTTCGGTATGTCTATCGAGCAGCTCGGTGTGAACACCCTGGTGGACGCGGTAAACGCGGTAAGCGATGCAGAGGCGGAGAAGCTTTGTCTCACCTATGGCGAGCTATACGAATTGGCACCGGAACTGATGCCGAATGGTGCTAGACGCGACTCTTTGGTCTACGGAGCAAAGATTGAGATTGCACTTCGTGGCATCTTGGAGGCTGGCGGTTACTCCGCCTTCACCTCAAACTTCGAGGACCTCGGTACCCTTCGCCAGTTGCCTGGCCTTGCAGTCCAGCGACTGATGGCAGATGGCTATGGCTTTGGTGGTGAGGGTGACTGGAAGACCTCCGCACTTTTGGCAATCATGAAGGCGATGACCCCGGTCAATGGCGGAACATCTTTCATGGAGGACTACACCTATCACTTTGGCCCAGGGACCCCAAAGGTTCTAGGTGCTCACATGCTGGAGGTCTGCCCTTCGATCTCCGGCCAGAAACCACGCATAGAAATTCACCCGCTAGGAATTGGCGGCAAGGAAGATCCAGTTCGCATGGTCTTCACCGCGAAGCCTGCGTCCGGTCGCGTGGTTTGTCTCACCGACCTAGGTGGCCGCTTCCGCATGATCTCGAACGAGATCAAGATTGTTGAGCCAACTGAAGACCTACCAAACCTTCCGGTTGCCAGAGCAGTTTGGGAGCCAGCTCCAAGTCTTGAGGTTTCGGCTGAGGCATGGATGTTGGCTGGCGGTAGCCACCACACCGTTTTGACCAACTCGGTTTCAGAGGCAACCATTCAGGACTTCGCTCGCATCGCAGGTGTGGAACTGGTGAACATCGACCACAGCACCACCTCGGTTTCAATTCGCAAGGAGCTGCAGTGGTCATCGGCTTACTACCGGTTGGCTTCTAAGTTCTAAGAATGGCTAATCCCACCCACACCCTCACCCATGGTGATGCCGAAGCGGTAATCAACTTGGTTGGCTCGGCGCTGGTGGGATTGCGTTTTGGAAATCACGTTGTGATTCCAGAGGTAAACCTCGAGCCTAAAACCTATGCCGGCTGCCTCCTAGCACCGTGGCCAAACCGCATCGCCCAGGGGTGCTACGAATTTCTGGGCAATCAGTATCAGCTTGAGATTCGAGATGGTCTGGGAAATGCGATGCACGGCCTTGTAGATGATGCAACCGCCGAGGTAATCGAGACCAGAGCGGGGTTTCTAAAACTGGCAACCAAAGTTGAAGCTACTGCCGGTTACCCATGGAACTTGCTCGTCGAGGCCACTTTCGAACTAACTGCAGATGAATTGGTAATTAGCTACTTTGTGACCAATGTGGGATCTGGTGACGCACCGGTTGGTATTGGCACCCACCCCTACTTCCCATTTAGTAGTGAGACAACCATTGAGGTAAACGCCGATACCGCTTCTGTTCACGGCACCGACATGCTTCCGGTTTCGCAGACCTTTTCAGCCGAGATTGGGTTAGGTTCGGGCAATGCTGTTTTGGTGAGGGGATTGCAGTTGGACACTCAATTCACCTCGGTTACTAATCCGGTGGCAACCTTGAAAACCGGCGATCACACGCTTGACATCTGGCATGAGAATGCACCCTGGCTGATGATTTACACGACTAACAAATTCCCATGGGCGGACGGTCCTGGTAATGCAATTGCCATCGAGCCGCAAACCTGTCCGGCGGATGCCTTCAACACGGGGGAAGACTTGCGGATTTTGACTAGTGGCGAATCGACTTGGATGCGCTTTGGCCTAAAGCATCGAGGCTAAGGTTTAAATCCTATGAAGTGGACGATTTTCGGCAAACGACCAAACACTCCGGCCCCTAGTTGGACTCCGGTAATTTTGGCATTTATCTTTGCCAGTCAAACCTTTATTGATTCTTCTGCCGGCTACCCGGCTTACATGAGCTACCTCGCATTTGTTTCTGGGCTCTGGTTTTTCTATCTCGGGCTAAAGGCCAAAGCGCTCATCGGGTTTTTGTTTGTGCCAGTTGCTGCGGCCTGGCTGCTACCGCTAATGGGAATCGACCCGTTTACGCAAATGAACGCGGTCACCTTTGGCGCTCACTCTATTTTGGCCTTGCTGTTTGGCGTTGCGTCTTACACATATGCCGCTCGTGAAAGAGTCAAGAAATGAGCGACAATTTCGTTGGTTTTGCGCAGTCTCCAAAGCTTGATCCGCTGCGCGAAGTTGTGGCAAAGACAATAGAGCTTTCAGCCAGCTCGGAGATCAAGCTTGCGATTCAACTGATCTCGACCGAGGCAGGACTTTCCAGCTGGCTCGGGAAATTGGCCAAGTTTGATTTTCGCCAGGGGGCAAAACTCAAATACGGCGAAGAGGGTCATGGCGCAACATTTGCCCTTATTCAAATCCCAAAGCGTTTTGTGGTTGTCGCCGAGACCTTGGGCGAGGTTGACTTTAGATTCAAAGAGCAAAAGGCCAGCTACCAACTCACCATCACGGTGAAGAAAGCCCTATTAGCCTCAGAGCGTGAAGACTGGGAACAGGATATTGCAAAGCTGGAGCAGGTGTTTAGGGGAGTAGTAAATGGCTAATCCCAAACAGGCGAATATCTATGACGTTGCGCGCCTTGCCAAGGTCTCGCACCAGACCGTTTCGCGAGTTCTAAACAACAACCCTTCGATTCGCCCGGAGACCAAGACCCGGGTGCTAAAAGCAATGGAGTCTTTGGGCTATCGCCCATCGCTTGCTGCCAGGGCATTGGCCTCTTCCAAAACCAACATGCTTGGAATCCTGTCCTCCGACACCGATTTCACAGGTCCCGCGGCGATGGTTCACTACATGGAAGCGGCGGCACGTGCTCAGGGCTACTTCGTTGTGACGGTTGGGATTGATGCTAACGATGAACAATCTGTTCAGTCCGGTATCGATCACCTCATGAAGCTTGGTATCGAAGGTCTTGCTTTAGTGACCCCGCAGTTGCGTGCGGTTGAGATTGCCAGGGCGGCTGTTTCTGGAATTCCAGTTGTGACCTTAGACAGCATGTATCGCATGGATGAGCTTGCGGTATCGGTAGATAACTTTGCCGGCGGTGCGACAGCGACCCAGCACCTTATTGATTTGGGTCATAAAAACATCGTTCACATTTCTGGACCCCAGGGCTGGTTTGAATCAACCACCAGAGCTGCCGGCTACACCGCCACCATGCTCAATGCCAACCTGGTTCCGCAGGTAATCGACGGGGACTGGCAACTGACAACCGGTTATCGAATCGGTAAGAAACTGGATATCGATTCCAAGGACATAACTGCTTTGTTTATCGCCAACGACAGAATGTCAATCGGCTTTTTGCACGCCATGCGGGAGCGTGGAATTGATGTTCCAAAGCGGTTGAGCGTGGTCGGCTTTGATGACCTTGAGGAAACCGGCTACACGTCCCCGCCGCTAACCACCCTGCGCCAAGACTTCAAAGAGCTCGGAAAGCGTGCCATGAACCTACTGCTTTCAGAGATTGCCGGCACCTCGACCAAAAAGCTTGAGCGATTGATCCCAGATCTGGTTTTGAGATCCTCAACCGCAGCACCACCAAAGTTATAAAAGCGTAATGGTTTTTGCCCTTATTTGAAGGGATGTTATCGCTAACATTAGGAGCAAGGACGGAGTTGTCATGCCCAGTAGTAAGTACACCATCGGCGTTGATTACGGCACACTCTCAGGCCGAGCCGTCGTGGTAGATGTTTCAGATGGCACAGAGCTCGCATCTGCAGTCTTCGAGTATCCAAATGCCGTCATGGACCAGGTGCTAAAACGCACCGGCGAGAAGCTCCCTCCCGAGTGGGCACTGCAAGATCCAAACGACTATGTCGAGGTTCTAAAGCACGCCGTTCCTGAGGCGGTTCGAGCATCCGGCATAGACCCGAAGGATGTCATTGGCATCGCAACCGACTTCACCGCCTGCACCATGGTGCCGGTCAAGATCGACGGCACCCCGCTAAGCCAGGTTGCAGGTTTTGAAACTAACAAGCACGCCTACGTAAAGCTTTGGAAACATCACGCTGCCCAGCCACACGCTGACAGAGTCAATCAGGTAGCTCGCGAGCGAGGCGAGTCTTGGCTGAATCGCTACGGCGGGCAGATCTCATCCGAGTGGGAGTTGGCAAAGGGCTTGCAAATTCTTGAGGAAGCGCCTGAGGTTTATCAGGCGATGGACAAGTTTGTTGAGGCGGCGGACTGGATCGTATGGCAGCTTTGTGGCGTTTACTCGCGAAATGCCTGCACCGCCGGCTACAAGGGAAACCTGCAGGATAGCGCCTATCCATCGAGGGATTACTTCGCAGCCCTAAACCCAGATTTTGCAGGCTTTGCCGAAGACAAGATTCAGCACCCAATCGGACAGCTCGGCGATGCTGCCGGCTACCTCACCAAAGAGGCCGCTGAGTGGACCGGCCTGACCGAGGGCATTGCGGTTGCGGTTGGAAATGTGGATGCTCACGTGACTGCTCCGGCTGCCAAGGCAACCGAGCCAGGTCAAATGGTTGCAATCATGGGAACCTCCACCTGCCATGTTATGAACGGTGATGTCTTGGCAGAGGTGCCGGGCATGTGCGGTGTGGTTGATGGCGGAATCGTTTCCGGCTACTACGGCTACGAGGCTGGCCAGTCAGGCGTCGGCGACATCTTCGCCTGGTACGTCAAGAACCAGGTGCCACAGCGCTACTTCGATGATGCTCAAAAGACCGGCAAGTCAATCCACCAGTACCTAACCGATCTATCTGCCACCCAGGCTGTTGGTGAGCACGGACTTGTGGCACTTGATTGGCACAGCGGTAACCGCTCGGTTTTGGTTGACCACGAGCTATCCGGCATTTTGGTTGGCGCAACCTTGACCACAAAGGCAGAGGATGGCTACCGAGCACTTTTGGAATCCACCGCTTTTGGAACTCGCAAGATTGTAGAGACTTTTGCGGCATCTGGAGTTCCAGTCAAGGAGTTCATCGTTGCCGGCGGATTGATCAAGAACCACTTCTTGATGCAGCTCTACTCGGACATCACTCGCTTGCCCCTTAGCGTTTTGGAATCTGAGCAGGGTCCAGCTCTAGGTTCTGCAATTCACGCGGCGGTAGCAGCTAAGGCTTACCCAAGTGTTCGAGAGGCCGCAGACAAAATGGGCCGGGTATCCAAGGCACTATACGTTCCGAATGAGGAGCGAGCCAAGCAGTACGACAGGCTTTACGCAGAGTACGAGCTGCTGCACGACTACTTCGGTCGCGGAGAAAATGACGTCATGAAGCGACTAAAGGCAATGCGTCGGGAGGTGCTTGGTGCTTAGCGAGAAAAAGGCAAGAAAGCAGCTTTCTCTGCTGCACGCGCAGCTTTGGGATGCAGGGCTGGTTGTTTGGTCAGGCGGAAACATCTCGCAGCGCATCGAGGGTGGATTTCTAATCAAGCCTTCGGGTCTGGCTTACGACGAACTAACTCCTGAGTCGATGGTGCTTTGTGATCTTGACGGCAATGCCAAAGACAAGTCGCTAACCCCATCTTCAGATACCGCTGCCCACGCTTACGTCTATCGGAATATGCCGGAGGTCGGGGGAGTGGTTCACACTCACTCGAATTACGCCTGCGGCTGGGCGGCCGCCGGAAAACCGATTCCTTGCGTGCTAACCGCTATCGCTGATGAGTTTGGTGGCGAGATTCCACTTGGACCATTTGCCAAGATCGGAGACGACTCAATTGGCCGCGGAATCGTTGAGACTCTCGCCGGGCACCGCTCCAAAGCGGTGTTGATGAAGCAGCACGGAGTATTCACAATCGGCAAGGATGCTAAGGATGCCCTAAAGGCCGCGGTGATGTGTGAGGACAATGCCAAGAGCGCATTTATCGCCCAGCAACTCGGCGGCGGATTGCCAATTGCGCAGGCTGACATCGATGCTTTATTCAGTCGTTACCAAAACGTTTACGGACAGTTATCAAAAGAGTGAGTGTGGCTCGATGACGCGTGCGAGACTGTTCCCTGTGGCAAATGTGAGCGGTAACTTTTTGGTAACTGCCACTGCTATTGCATCAAAAGTTTCGCAGAACCGCTTCCCATTCCGGGCAGTGGCTGCGGGAAGAAATCTGAGCGAGATGGACACGCTCAGATCAAAATCATTCGGAGGTCCGACCGAGAACGAAAGGAACAGAGTTGTTTAAAAAACTACTCGGATTCGCAGCTGTAGCTACTGCATCTGCAATGGTCCTAGCCGGTTGCGCAAGCACCGCTACCGAGACCACTGAAGGCGGCGAAGAGGCTGTCGCAGGCGGCCTAATCGGTGTATCCATGCCAACCCAGTCCTCAACCCGTTGGATCTCTGACGGCGAGAGCATCAAGGCTGAAATGGAAGCTCAGGGCTTCGAAGTTGACCTTCAGTACGCTGAAGACGACATCCCAACCCAGGTTGCACAGCTTGAGGGCATGCTAACCAAGGGTGCAAAGGCACTGATCATTGCAGCTATCGATGGTACTCAGCTAACTGACGTACTACAGGCTGCAGCAGATGCTGGCGTTCCAGTTATCTCCTACGACCGTCTAATCCGTGACAGCGCGAACGTTGACTACTACGCAACCTTCGACAACTTCAAGGTTGGCGTTCAGCAGGCTACTTCGATGCTAGTTGGCATGGGCGTATACGCAACTGAGGACTCCACCTCGGCTGACGGCGCTAATGCTGCTGGTCCATGGAACGTAGAGCTATTTGCTGGTTCCCTAGACGACAACAACGCATTCTTCTTCTTCAACGGTGCGATGAGCGTTCTACAGCCACTAATCGACTCTGGCGTACTAGTCGTCAAGTCTGGTCAGACCACCATCGAGCAGGTTGCAACCCTTCGTTGGGACGGCGCTGTAGCTCAGAAGCGTATGGAAGACATCTTGGTAGGTAACTACGCAGATGGCTCCATCGTGAACGGTGTGCTATCCCCTTACGACGGTCTAAGCCGCGGTATCATCGCAGCTTTGACTGACGCTGGTTACACCGATCTTCCTACCATTGTTGGTCAGGACGCTGAGGTTCTATCAGTCAAGGCAATGCTTGCAGGCGAGCAGTACTCAACCATCTTCAAGGACACTCGTGAACTTGCAAAGGTTGCAGCAGGCATGGCAGTCGCAATTCTCAACGGCACTGAGCCAGAGATCAACGACACCACCACTTACGACAACGGTGTAAAGGTAGTTCCTTCTTACCTACTAACCCCATACATCGTCACCGTAGACAACTACAAGGAATTGCTAATCGACTCCGGCTACATTGCCGAAGCCGACCTAGGCTAATCACCCTTGATCCGATGATTGACCCCCGGGGTAAACCGGGGGTCAATCTTCCAAGTAACCTGTCAGCTAAATAGAAACAAAGGAGCGCAAATGTCCAACTCAATTCTTGAGATGCGCAGCATCACCAAAACCTTCCCAGGTGTAGTGGCATTGGACAAGGTCACCCTGACTGTAGAGCGCGGCGAGATTCACGCTATCTGTGGCGAGAACGGTGCCGGCAAATCAACCCTGATGAAGGTTCTCTCCGGGGTATATCCATTCGGCACCTACAGCGGCGACATCGTTTTTGAAAACAACATCAAGAAGTTTTCCAACATTCGTGATTCCGAGGCCGAGGGCATCGTAATCATCCACCAGGAGCTAGCCCTTAGCCCTTATCTTTCGATTGCAGAGAACATCTTTCTGGGCAACGAGATCAAGACCTTTGGTCTGATCGACTGGAACAAGACCAACCAGGAAGCCGCCAAGCTAATGGCGCGCGTTGGTCTTGAAGAAAACCCAGTCACCGCCATCAAGGACATTGGTGTTGGTAAGCAGCAGCTTGTGGAAATTGCTAAGGCACTTTCCAAAAAGGTGAAGCTTCTAATTTTGGATGAGCCAACCGCCGCCTTGAACGACGAAGACTCGGCTCACCTTTTGGACCTGCTTCGTCACCTAAAGGGTCAGGGCATCACCTCGATCATCATCTCTCACAAGCTAAATGAGATTGAGGCGGTTGCTGACACCACAACCATCATTCGCGATGGTCTGGCCATCGAGTCGCTTCACATGAAGCAGGATTCGGTTAGCCAAGAGCGCATCATCAAAGGCATGGTTGGTCGCGAGATGGAGAACCGCTACCCAGCTCGTAACCCAGAAATCGGCGATGAGATCCTGCGCGTCGAGCACTGGAATACCTATCACCCAATCGACCGTAACCGCATCGTGGTTGATGACATCTCAATGAATGTTCGCCGCGGCGAGATTGTCGGCCTTGCCGGCATCATGGGTGCTGGAAGAACTGAGTTTGCAAGAAGCCTCTTTGGTCACTCCTACGGAACCAACATCACCGGCAAGGTATTCAAATCCGGTAAAGAGATCAAGGTCAAGACCATCTCCGAGGCGATCGACAACGGCCTTGCGTACGCAACCGAAGACCGCAAGAGATACGGCCTGAACCTAATCGAGGACATCAAGCGAAACATCTCTTTGGCATCGCTGAAGTCTTTTGTCTCGAAGGGGCTTGTGAACAACAACGAGGAGTTCAAAAAGGCCAGCGAATATCGCGACTCGATGAACATCAAAGCACCGAGCGTGCTGTCGATTACCGGCCAGCTCTCTGGTGGAAACCAGCAGAAGGTTGTGCTGTCAAAGTGGATCAACGTAAACCCAGATGTTTTGATTCTGGACGAACCGACCCGTGGAATCGACGTTGGTGCGAAGTACGAGATCTACCTAATCATTCAAAGACTTGCAGCCGAGGGTAAGGGAATCATCGTGATCTCTTCCGAACTGCCAGAACTATTGGGCATCTGCGATCGCATTTATGCAATCGCAGAAGGTCGAATCACCGGGGAAGTGCTCCGCAAGGACGCAACCCCAGAACTACTTATGAAGTACATGACAATGGAGAAGGGTAGGAGCTGATGTCAGCTTTTATTGAACGCGGTAAAGGTTTCTTTGACTCGATCGGAGAGAGGCTGCAGGGTGTAAACCTCAGACAGAACGGTATTTTTCTAGCGCTGATTGCTTTGGTGTTGTTCTTTGCAGCCACCACTCCAAACGCCGCTTCGATTACCCCAACCAACTTCTCTAACCTCGTGGTGCAGAACGGTTACATCCTGGTTCTGGCCATTGGTATGGTCATGGTCATCATCGCCGGTCACATTGACCTGTCGGTTGGATCGGTTGCCGCCTTTATTGGTGGGGTCGCCGGCATCCTGACGGTTCGACCACTTGAGCAGGATGGCTGGGACTGGCTTCCAGCGCTGCCTTGGTGGGCCGGCATCATCGGTGCCATCCTGGTCGGTGCGATAGTCGGTGTCTGGCAAGGTTTCTGGGTGGCATACGTCGGTATCCCGGCATTCATCGTGACCTTGGCGGGTATGTTGCTGTTCCGTGGAATGGCGCTTCTTACTTTGCAGAACTCCAACATCGGTCCATTCCCTGACGAGTTCCGTGCCATCGGTAACGGTTTTCTGGACAAGGAAAAGAACTTCAACACTCTGATTGGCTTCCCGATTGATTACAACCTCACCGCTTTGGTTGTCACCGTTCTCGGTGTAGTTGTTCTTTGGATTGCGGTGCTTCGCCAGCGCAGCGGAAAAATCAAGTACGGACAGATCGTTGAGCCTCGCACCTGGTTCTACATCAAGAACATCATTCTTAGCGCCATGGTGCTCTACGTTGGCTTCCAGCTTTCCCAGGCAAACGGTATCCCGATCACCTTGATCGTGTTGGCTGTATTGATTGGCGCGTACACCGTGGTGATGAACCGCACCCCATTTGGTCGCTACATCTATGCAATCGGTGGAAACCTCCACGCTGCAGTTCTCTCCGGTATCGATGTTCGTAAGGTCAACTTCTGGTTGTTCGTGAACATGGGTGCCCTTGCTGCCCTATCCGGTGTGCTAATTGCAGCTCGTATGAACTCTGCCGTGCCTAAGGCCGGAGACGGCTTCGAGCTAGATGCCATCTCATCGGTATTCATCGGTGGTGCTGCGGTGCAGGGTGGTGTCGGTACCGTTACCGGCTCCATGATCGGTGGTTTGATCCAGGGCGTATTGGCAAACGGTATGAACCTAAACTCGGTCGGTATCGACATCCAGATGACCATCAAGGGTCTGGTATTGCTACTGGCTGTTGCGTTCGACGTTTGGTCAAAGCGCCGCAAGTAATTTGGATAATAAAAAACCCGGGAGGCGTAAGCTTCCCGGGTTTTTCTTTAAGATCTATTAGCTGGCGCGACGAGCTCTCGCGTAGCGACGCTTTAGTGAGCGACGCTCATCCTCAGAAAGACCGCCCCAAACACCAGTGTCCTGGTTCTCTTTGATGGCGTATTCAAGACAGCTAGCAGCTACGTTGCACTGGCGGCAAATGGATTTGGCTTGCTCGATTTGCTCCAGCGCTGGTCCGGTGTTGCCCACTGGGAAGAAGAGCTCAGGGTCCTCATTGAGGCAACGGGCCTGGTTTAGCCAAGTCATATCCATAATGTTCTGTTATTCCTAAGTTTTCAAACCGAAATCCCGCCAATCAAGCGGGTAAAGTCAATGTTGCAACCCCCAAATGGTTTCACAACTGGGAGAGGAAATCAAGACCCAAAATGTCTAACCCAGGTCTCAAGTTGGTTATTTCCGCGAGCATAATTGCTCTGCAGTCCCTAGCTATCTGGGGTTTGCTGGTGTGGGTAGCGGTTCTAATTTTTGTTGAGACTCCGACATCCTTGCTCTCTGCACTGTTTCTGATCGGCCTTTTGTTCGCAGCTGGATTGTGGAGCAGCAACATTGTGCTCGGGCTTTGGCGTAGGTCACGCTGGGCTCACACGCCAGCCATGGTGCTTCAGCTTTTGATCGCCTCTATTGGCGTTGCGAGCTTCGCGGGGGAGTTTGGCAATCTACTCATCGGTGCTTTGCTTTTGGTTCCGGCGACGGCAGTTTTTGTCCTGCTGTTTAGTAAGTCAGTTCGAGAGCTGTTTCAGCGCTGATTGATTCGTTTTAGCAGCATATCAACGTGACCGGTTGATTTGACACTGTAATAAGCGGCTACAACCGTAAAACTCTCATCCACGATCACAGTTGAGCGAAGCACGCCCTTATAGGTTCTGCCGTAGAGAGTCTTGGTGCCAAATGCCCCATAGGCCTTGTGGGCGATAAAGTCCGGGTCACTCAAAAGCGGGAACGTTAGCTGCTGGGCGTCTTCAAAGTCTTTTAGTTTTGCCGGCTCGTCAGGAGAGATTCCTATTACTGCATGGCCCTTAGCGGTGAACTTGGAAATATGATCTTGGAAATCTGCCGCCTCTTTGGAGCAGCCAGGTGACCCAGCTGCGGGGTAGAAGTACAAAACGGCTTTCTGGCCAGCCAGTTTCTTCGAGGAAAACTCTTGGCCATTTTGGTCCAGCAGGCTAAAGGAAGGCGCTTTCGACCCTTCGGTCAAGCGGAATTCCTGATCGCTCATTTAACCCTCACATTCGGCTCCTAGGCTAGGGGTGAAATCTGACTAATGCCTGATAGTTCGCCAATAGCGTTGCCGTCCCCAACAAAAAGTGTCGGCCTGTGGTTGCATAATTCTGCTAGCTCAAGATGGGCCTAGGCTTGAGAAAAGAGGTTGAAAGTAGATTGGGGCGTCTAGTGATCAAGCGGTGGATTGCAGCTAGCGCAGCTGCCCTGTTGTCTTTGGTTTTACTGACTAACCCTGCTTCAGCGGCTATTCAGAACTATCAAGAGTCACCGGCTGACACTTATACCCAAGCCGGCACACCGGCAAACTTCAATGTTTTGAATGTTTCCTATGCGGAATTCTCAGAGGCACCGGATTTCCATTACTTCTACATAGATTTTGCGGCCCCACTTCAGGCGGCTCAGTTCAACGACCGGTTGGGCTCCTGGGCCATGGTGATGATCGATTCCAACAACGATGGCGCTGAGGATTTCAGGGTAGAGACCGGCTTGGAAACCTTGGATGGAAGCTTTGGTTCTCCCGCTTATGTCCACGATGAGAAGCGGGATCGGGAAGTGTCCGGTTGTTCGGCGGTTTTCTTTAGCAATCTCAAGGAAAAGGTTTCTTGGGTGGGCTTCAAGCTGCCATACAACTGCCTAAAGCTTCCAAAGACCTTCGGAATTCAGGCTTACGCGGACTACAACGAGAACGACAACTCCGGGTTTGACTACGTCCCAGAAGATAGTTTCTTCAAGGTCACACACAAGCTCAATAGCGCAGCAACTGTAACCGGCCTAGCACTGCCAGCTTTGGCATCGCAAGCCCTTTACTCGGTCAATAGCCCAGGCGCAGCTCCCAATGACCTAGTAGCCCTAAGTCCTGAGGTTCTGAAGTCTGTGGTCACAGTCTTCTGCGATCAGGGGCTTGGCACCGGTTGGGCTGCCAAGGTGTCGATTCCAGCCTCGGTAACTGCCCAGGGCATGAAGACCTTCCTAGTTACCAACCACCACGTGGTTGAGGACTGCATAGGTGCAGGGGAGGTAACCCTCACAGATAATGCCGGGAACTCCGCTATTGGCTACATCGCCTCGGCAGACGCAACTAAAGACTTAGCGGGCATCTACACCAAGATGGTGCTGCCGAGCCTTAGCTTCCGTGGTGAGCGGCCTGCGCAGGGCTGGTGGGTTGGCGTCTTGGGATCCCCGAGAGGCCTTGATGGTTACCTCACTACCGGATTAGTTGCCAAGGTGGTTGCAGACGGCAGTGAGTTTGGAGTCTCGGCCTCGCTAAACCCTGGTAACTCTGGTGGGCCAATCTTCGACCGCGATGGCCGAGTGTTAGGAATCGCCACATACAAGCTTTTGGAATCTGAGGGGCTGGGTTTTGCTCGAAGTGCAACCCTGCTTTGCACCACAGTGGTGAAGTGTGACTCGGCTAACCCAATCTGGTCGACCCAGCTGGCAGCCAAGCCAGGTAGCGAGGCAGGTGGCGGCACCGCTGCGGGACAACTCAAATCCGCAACTCTGCCTTCCTTCAGCGCAAAATCCTCAAAGCTGAGCGGAACCCAGCAGAATTCGATCAATCGCCTATTGATTCTCAATAGCTGGACTACAAAGTTTGTTTGCAGCGGCATCATCTCCACCAAGGCGTCCAGCACAGATAAGTCTTTGGCCACATCCAGAGCCAAAGCTGCTTGCGATTTTGCAAGGAAGCAAAACCCAAGCCTGTCGACTTTCTATCAGGTGAAGACTTCGACCTCAACCTCGACGATCGGCAAAGTCTTGGTGACGCTGAAGAACTAAGCAAGCTATATCACCTTTGCTGGTTTGTCTGGTTAGAGTTTTAGCAACGATTAGGGGGGAAACTATGTGCTTTGTTTGCACCACGGTGGCAGCAACGCTAATCATTTCCAGTCAAATCGTCCCGGTCGAGGCCATAAGCGCTGCGCCGACTACCCAGCTCACGCTCACTTCTTATGCAGCAAACGCCGTACCCCTTAGCAATCGGCAAAAATCTGAGATTGAGTCGCTGGTTGAAAGTCATCCGGCCGCAGAAAAATTCATCTGCACCGGAATCCGTTTAGCTTCTGCTCCAGCTTCTGAGAACGTACTGGTTAGAAAGCGAGCCCAGGCCGCTTGTGACTATGCCCAAAAGCTAAACCCAAAACTCGCCACCTGGTTCCAGAACAAGCCCACCTCGCAAAGAAGCTTTGCGGGCAAGGTGCTAATCACCGTCAAGAATTCAACAACCTCAACTCTTCCCGTCACCAATCCGGGCTCACCAAGCCGGAGTGACCTAAGCACCCATCCCTCAATCACAAATCAAGCTCTGTTGTCGCCGGTAGAGGTTTGCAAAACCTCAGATGTATCATTTCGCCCCGATACCTCCAATGGTTTCCCACGGCCCACCACAGCCAAGACCGGAACCGTATCCGCTCGGATTTTGCTAGTTCCAATCATCTTTAGTGATCTGCCCTACACCGACCTTGACAATCTGAGGTTGAAAACCGCCACCGACCAGGTGACAGAGTTCTATCAGAAGACCTCTTACGGCAGGGTTTCAATCTCCTACGAGTTTCTCCCGAAGCAATACTGGATAACCATGTCCAAGTCAGCCGCCGAGTATCGATTGCCAGAGAACATCCCTCAATACAACAAAACGTTTTTGGTTGAGGATGCCTTTGCGTTAGCGGATCCTTCAATCAACTTCGGCCTTTACGACGGAGTTGCACTGACTACCGGCTATTCCACAAGAGTCAATGGCGGGCAGGGTTTTCCAGGAGTCTCCTTTACGACCAAGAATGGAATTGCGAAGGGAGTCACTCTAGAGCTAGGAAGTGCCGCCGCAAATAGTGAAGTTATGGCCCATGAACTCGGTCATTCGCTATTTGGACTAGAAGACCTATACGTTTTTCTAAACTCCAATCGCCCCTCGGTCCCAGAACCTGTTCCAGCCGGATCCTGGGACATTATGAGCTCTCTAGGGCGAGAGTTCTTTGGTTGGAACAAACTTTTGATGGGGTGGCTGGAGCCGTATCAAGTTCGATGCCTTAGCAATCAAGCCGCTTCCTCGCACTTTATAGAAGCAATCGAAACTGCAGGCAATAAGCCAAAACTTGTTTTGATCAACCTCTCCGAGGGTGTAACTCTGGCAATTGAAGGCCGGAGCCAATGGACCAGCGGCGTTCTCGTCTACAAAATCGACTCTCGCATCAACCATGGCGATGGTCCCATCATCGCCCAGAAGAACCTGCTGAGTTCAGGTCAGCAGCTAACGCTGGACGGTTGGACAATCAAGGTAGTTGCAGTTGACCCCAGCGGCTTCTTGGTCGATGTTGTAAAGGGCTAGCTCAACAAAAAACGTGACCTGCTGTGCAGATCACGTTTTCTTTGAGTTCGAATTACTCGTCTTCGTCAACTTCCTCAGCGGCCTCTGCAGGCTCTTCAAGCTCTGCCTCATCGCCTTCAAGCTCTGCCTCATCGCCTTCAAGCTCGTCCTCAATGAACATGGCCTCGTGAATATCGCTAAGCATGTTGTGAATATCTGCCAGCATTTGAATCTCAGTTAGTTCCAGCTCTTGCTTCTCCATGATTTCTCCAATCGACAATTCCCCTGCGGAAGCAGGAGCTTCATGTTGTTCTGAGGTGATGAATTTCAAGTGTCGAATCACCTACCAGAGGCTGTATCGAGTGTGAAAGTTTGGCTGGGGTAAGTTGTTGGTAACTAGGAAGTCGAGTCAAAAACTGCTAGGATTTTGCGCTGTCGCACCTCTAGCTCAATCGGCAGAGCAACTGACTCTTAATCAGTGGGTTCTGGGTTCAAGTCCCAGGGGGTGCACCAATAGATAAGCCAGGGACCCTCGCAATAGCGAGGGTTTTCTCGTATATGTCACTCCTAACACCTGTCATTTTTCATGAGCGACTTCCCTGAAAGAAAGTTAGCGACTGACACTGGATTAGTTGTTATCTGCGAAGCGTGCTCCGTGCTTCATAGCGGTCAAATCGATAACGTGACTGAGCATGCTGTATGGGCGCACCCTTTATGTCAAAAAATGTGTCGACGGTTTCGAGGGCCGGGCTTCCCGGAGGCAACTCAAGAAGTTCGGATTCATGAAGCGGCAAGAGAACAGTTCTGACAACTCGCTGAGTAGATTCACCAACAACCCCAGATTCTCGCAAGACTTCGTGCACTGAACCTGAGAGATCTTTTCCCAGCAAAGTGTCGGCGAACCGATCTGGGAAGAAGCTCACTTCGTGGCACATTGGTTCTAAATCGGCAAACCTCATGCGTTCCAGGAGAATCGCACCTTCCATCGGACGAAGTCCCAAAGTCTCACGAAGTTCAAGATCTGGCTTAATACGTTCGCACCGCATGACCTTCGAAAACGGCTTTAGACCTCTTCTCGCCATGTCTTCGGTGTAGGAGCTTAATCCCGGTCCCATGTAAACTCTCGGACGCGAAACAAGCGTCCCGCTCCCTGGGAATTTTCTAATCCAACCTTCACGCTCCAGACCAGAGAGAGCTTGCCGAACTGTGATTACACTCGCTCCAAACTCTAAAGCGAGTACTCTTTCCGGCGGCAGCTTGGCCCCAACTGGCTCTGCAATGCACCTGGCTTTCAAGGTTTCAAAAATTGCTACATGCTTCAAGACCGCCATGTTACTGTGTCTCACCACCTAATCTTTTCCCTAAATTCAAAAACAAACCTAGCATTAGGGCCCAATCGAGCTTGGCTGCCGTGTTACTCAAATGTTATTTGTTATATAGCAAAAGTGAATTTGAACTATAACAAAACATGCTAGTTTTCAGCAACGGGAAATTGGTTCCATTTTCCCGATGGGCAGTAGCCCCCAACGGCTACAAGCAAAGGAAAGGGAATTCTAATGAGAACTAAAACGTTCAAGCTTGCCGCTTTGGTCACTTCCGCTGCATTGCTTCTGGGTGGCTGCGCCGCCCCGGCCGCTGATCCAGCTGCTACCGATCCGGCCACTGACTCAGCTGCTAAAGGCGAAATTGTGATTTGGCACATGGAGGGAGTGCCTAATCGAGTCGCCGCCTTTGACGCATTGGCTGCGGAGTACAATGCCACTAATCCAGATTTCACGGTAAGGTTCGAGACTCAGCAGTGGGATGAAATTTATCCTAAAATTGCGGGCACGGCACAAGCAGGAAATCAGCCCGACATACTTTTTGCCATCCCTGATTTTGCGACTTATGTGCGTTCGCTCGGTTTGGGGCAGCCAGTTACCGATGTTGTTGAAGGCATAGACGCCTCACAGGGCTTGCTAGATGCATCAAAAGTTGCCTATCAGGATGGTGGTGAGTACTGGGCCGTGCCTCTCTATGGCATGGTGCAACTTCTCTGGTACAACAAGGTCATGTTTGAGACGGCCGGTCTAGAGGCTCCAAAGACTTACAGTGAACTTCTGGCGACCGCAAAGGCATTGACTAAGGATGGCGTCAGCGGAATTGCATTGCCTGCTGGTAAGAACCTTGCGACCGACCAGGTTCTGTACAGCCTCATGATCACAGGCGGAGCAGCAAACTTCTTTGATGAATCTGAAGGGATTGCCTTGGACTCACCAGAGACTGTGAAAGCTTTCTCGCTCTACAACGACCTGCTTGAGTACTCCCCAAAGGATTCAGCGAACTACGCATGGGGAGAACCACAGGCAGCTCTCAATAGCGGTGCAGCCGCTATGGCAATCGAGAAGGGTCAGTATCTAACGCCTTGGGCTGCAGAGTCGGGTCTAGATCCATCTCAATTGGGCTGTGCACCGATTCCTGTTGCTGACAACGGAGGCCAGTCAGGCAGCATTTACTACTCAAACGGAGCTATGGTTTTAGCTGAGGATGATGACCGTCGAGCAGGTGCAGGTGCATTCCTAACTTGGTTGATGCAACCTGACAATTACGGTGATTTCTTGAATGCTGAACCTGGACTGTTCCTGCCCGTTACTACCGGTGGGGCAGACCTAGAGCAGTGGAGGCAGAACGAAGTACTCAGCCAATATCCTGAGTGTGTCGATCTTCTGCTAAAGCAATCTGAGACAGGTGCTTTGTTTGGTTTTGTTGACGGACAGTACGTCGAAAAAATCGGACTGATATCTGGTCAGAATATCTTTGCCCAGGCTATTCAGCAGATGTACGTGAATGGAATGCCTCCAGCTGAGGCTTCTATTTGGGCACAGGAACAAATGAAAGCAGCAATCGAATAGATATGATCGATGTAGGCAACATCAACCAGGCTGGGTCAGATAACAAAAACCGACCCAGCCTGGTTGGCCTTAAGAAAGGTAACCAGAAACCAGTATCTTGGGAGAAGGTTTTTGGATTTTTGTTAATTTCTCCGCTTCTGCTGATACTCATTCTGACAATCGGGTTTCCCGTAATCAGTGCTGTATTTTCTGGCTTTCAAGACCAGAGAATAATTGGGAGTCCGTCAGCTTTTGTCGGCTTTGATACTTATCTAAAAGTTATCGAGGACAGTTCGTTTTGGGATGCCCTTGGGCGATCTGGTCTTTGGGTTGCGGTTAATCTCGTGGTCCAAACAGTTTTGGCTTTTTCTGTTGCTTTTTCTCTTCAACAGAATGGCAGATGGTCTAAATCTGCTCGAACTTGGGTTGTCTTGCCTTGGGTAATTCCAACCGTTGCGGTTGCAATCATCTGGCAGTGGCTTCTGAACAGCAACTACGGAGTGTTGCACTATTTGTTTGGTGAAATTGGGGTGGATTTAGGCTCTCCGTTTGGAGATCCGGCCACGGCTCTATTTTCCGTCATCATTGTAAACAGCTGGCACTGGTTCCCGCTGGGTGCCGTGGTCATCTACGGTGCACTTAGCACCGTTCCCACCGAAGTGATTGAGGCCGCAAAAGTGGATGGCGCCACCCCCGGGAGAATTTTTTGGTCAATCACCTTTCCAATTCTTCAGCCGGTGCTTTTTGCTCTCGGCCTAGTGGGCTCGCTTTGGTCGTTCAACGTTTTGGATTCGATTTACCTTATAACGGAGGGTGGACCGTTAGAGGCAAGTACAACGGCCCCAGTTTATGTTTACGACCTAGCATTCAGTGAGTTTCGATCTAGTCAAGCTGCAGCTGCAAGCGTGTTAACAGTGTTGGTACTTTCCGTAGCAGCGCTTCTTTTCGTTCGATTCGGGCGACCGAAGGAGGATGCATGACCACGTTTAGTACAAAGAGGACTTCCCACATTGGGAATCTCATTGTGTGGACTAAAAAGCTACCGAATTTTGTCTCACAATTAGTTGTGACTATTGTTGTTTTCGCGCCGATTTATTGGATTGTTATGTCTTCGTTCAAAGGGCCTGAAGAGATTATTCGATCCGAACCTACCTTCTGGCCAGAGACGTGGACTTTTGGAAACTTCGAAAGACTATTCACTTCAACCAAGTACCTAGTGTTTCTTGGAAATAGCCTATTTTTGTCAATTTCAACGGCTGTAGTTACCGTACTCATTTCTCTAGGCGCAGCCTACGGGCTCTACAGAATTAGAGTGCCGGGAAGTGGAAGGATAGCGGGAGTCATACTCCTGGCTTATATGATTCCAGGAACCCTTTTGATTGTTCCTTTGCATCAAACCCTTTCCGGGCTGGGTTTAATTGATAGCCTTACCGCTTTACTGCTTCTGAATGTTGCATTTACTGCTCCATTTTCGACTTGGCTTTTGAGGGGCTTTATCTTATCCATCCCGTCCGATCTAGATGATGCAGCGGCGATAGATGGAGCTGGCCCGGTTCGAACGATGTTCGAAATTGTCCTTCCACTTTTAAGGCCGGGTATGGCGACTGTCGCGGTTTACTCGTTTGTGTTCTCTTGGACAGAATTCGTTTTTGCTTCTCAATTTGTTTCGCGTCAGGAGTTGCAAACCTTACCGATAGGTTTGAGCGCAATCATCGGGCAGTACAACGTTGATTGGGGCCTAGTCCTTGCTGGAGTAGTTTTCACGATGTTGCCTGCCGTGTTTGTTTTTCTTCTCGTTGGCCGCTTCTTTATAGGCGGCCTCATTGCCGGAGCTACAAAGTGAGTGAAGGCATGGCTGGCATCACTGATCAAGCAGAATCATACTTGTCACAAATTCAGGACCGTCTCGCAATTGCTATAGCTGAGGCTAAGCCGGAACTTGCTAAAGCAGGCGCGATTCTTGCTGAACGATTCACTAGAGACGGATTGCTGTTTATCTTTGGAAGTGGGCATTCGCACGTATTTGCAGAAGAGGCCTTCTATCGCGCAGGAGGATCGGCCCGTGTCTGCCCAATTCTAATTCCCCAATACATGCTTCACGTCAGTGCACGGCAGAGCACTCAGCTGGAGAGACAGTCCGGACTCGCGGACAGTATTCTAAGCAAATACCAGATTTCTCCCGACAGGGACGTGCTACTCGTGGTTTCAAATTCAGGGGCAAACAGCCTCCCTGTTGAAGTTGCTGCATTAGCTAAAGAAAGAAATGTCCCAGTAATTGCAATTACTTCCGTGGCCTATGCGAAGTTTTCCCCAGCATCTGGAGCGCGTTTGCATGACGTAGCAGATTTTGTTTTGGACAATCAGTGTCCGCCGGGAGACGCCTTGGTGAACCTTGGGGACGATCTTCCGAAAGTGGGCCCCGCTTCTTCGGTGGTAGGGCTAGCCCTCTTGAATGCTCTGATTATTGAAACATTAGCGAGGCAAGTTTCTGAGAACGTTATTCCTGAGGTGTACATGAGCTCGGGAATGCCTGGAGCGCCTGATGCCAACAATGCAATTTCATCACGCTTCACCGACCGAATCCCGCACCTGTGAGATTCAGTTATGGTCTCACGTCGATTTCAATTATTCATATTGGATTCAAAAGCATCTGTTCTCAGGCGCATTGGAGCCGAGATTGATAGCTAGCGGGGTCCGCCACAAAGTAGCCAATGACATAGAGAATGGACAAAGGCTTTATAAGCATTCGCCCTGTTTTTGGAAATCTACAAACATCGAAAAGGCCCAAATTCTAGAGATCAGGATTCCGAGCACCAAGTCCGACATGTTCTACGATTGGCCCTAACATGTCGAGAAAAAAAGTTTTGGTAGGAATCGATCTTGGAACTTCGGGAGTAAAGGTAATAGCTCTAGATCCGACAAGTGGGGCAATAGTCAGTTCAGCCTATTCATCTGTCTTTACGACCGTCACCTCAGATGGTGGTCATGAACAGCAAGCTGAGGCTTGGTGGGATTCGGTAGTGGAGGCTGTAGGCCAACTAATGAAATCAATTGGAAGTTTGGAGATTGCTGCGGTTGGCCTTTCAGGGCAAATGCATTCCCTTTTGCTTGTAGATGATTCTGACAAACCACTATCTGCGGCTATGACATGGGCAGATAGAAGAGTCTCAGCAGACACTCAGCGACTATCTCAGATTGACGCGTTCAGGTCCATAGCAGGAAATAGCCTGGTCGACGCCTTCACAGCACCCAAGCTGGCTTGGTTTGCAAGGACAAGACCAAAGGATTTTCTAAGAGCCAAAAAACTCGTCCTGGCAAAGGATTACATTGGGTTTCGCTTGACCGGCATCTGGTGCACAGATAAATCAGATGCAATTGGCACTTTGCTATACGATCTTGAAAAAAATAGCTGGAGTTCAGAGCTTTTCGAGGCAACCGGAGCTTCAGCTTCGCTAGGGCTTGAAGTGAGATTACCAAGTGATACAAGAGGTACCGTAACTGCTGAGGCTAGTGCCGCGACTGGACTACCCATTCATACATCGGTTGCAACTGGAGCGGGAGATGTGCCTTTAGCCGCACTCGGTGCAGGTGTGTTTGATTCAAAAACCGTTGGCCTCAATGTTGGCACTGCTGCTCAAGCTCTGCTAATGACCTCTGAGCCGGAAGCCGGTGCCGGTTTTCTGTTTGGGTCAGCGAATGGTAAAGATTTCGTCCGAATGTCATCTGTCTACTCAGCGGGCGCAAGTGTTCTTTGGGCTGAGGCCAACATTTTATCCAACCGTCCAATAAATGATTTAGCTAATCTTTCAGAACCAGGTTCACAGGGTTTGAGTTATCTGCCGTTTATGTATGGCTCTGCCTCGCCAAAAAAGAGCGACTCAGCAAGAGCCGCCTTCTTTGGCCTGACCAGTGTTCACGGAGGTCCGAATTTGGCGTCTTCAGTTTTGGAGGGAATAGCCTTTGCTTGTGCAGATGCAATCGAAGCGCTAAGTCCTAGCGAGGCAGATTTTGAAAGAGTTCACCTAGTGGGAGGGGTTTCCAACTCAGCTTGGTTTCAGGCAGCGCTGTCCAGCACAATTGATGCGGATTTTTTCCATGTAAAGCATGGAGGGTCAGCGTTGGGTGCCGCAATTACCGCTGGGCTTAGCGCAGGAGTCTTCTCCAATGAGAAAGAGGCTGCGTCAGCAATGGATATCTCTCCAATTCCCCGAACAGAATCCTCAAAAAAAGAAGCATTTTGCGAGGCGCGAATCAGGTACCAAGCATGGTGCGAAAAACTTATTGACTAGCTGGATTCACAGGCACTGTGTTCTGCCGTCCTGGTTTGCTTCTCTAGTGACTGAAGTCTTCGGACCTTGCGATCTGAACTCTTTCTCGGTAAAGAATATCCTCCAGAGCTCTCGTTTCCGCGGTTGAGTCTAAATAAAATACTCAAATTGCTATAGTATAAGTATCATAATTGCTATACATCAAATTCAAAAATACACTACATCCCAGAAAGGATTATGAAATGAAACTCTCCTATGAAATCTGGCCAAATAACCCCTACGGGGAAATGGGCGTCACGGGGGTTCCAATAAACAGTTGGGGTGACAAACCAATTGAGTGGTGCATTGATCGCTCTCAGGACCATGGATACACTGCGGTTGACTTTTTCTACACTCGGTTTCTCGACTTTGATAAAAAAGAGTACGAGCGACTATCTAAAGAACTAAAGGGCTATGTAGCTCAGAAAAACATGGAAATAGCTTCTGTTGGAGCACACTTCTTGACTCTTACGTCTCAAAGCTGGCGTCGAGAAGAGCAAATTAGGGCGACAAAGAAAGCTATTGACTTTAGTGCTGACATTGGAGCACGAACAGTGGTTGCGTACATCGGAGGCTATTACGTGCCTCAAACCTACATGCTGATGTCCAGAAAAGAAGCCATGCAGATAATGGTTGACATGGTTCGCGAGTGTGCAGAGTATGCCGGCGAGCGTGGATTGACCTTCAGCATCGAGCCGCATCAGGAAACCTTAATCAATCTTCCCGACGTGACCATTGAGGTAATAGAACGCGTTGGTCTTGACAACGTAAGAGTGACGTTGGATTTTGGCGGGATGGAGCTTGGCATAAGACCGCACATGGAAATTGAAGATGCATTCAAGCAGTTCGCTCCATATCTCAATCACATTCACGCCAAGGATATAACTGGGGTAATCGGTAATTGGAACATGTGTTGGTTTGGCGGAGGAATGGTCAATTTTGCTAGATACGCAAAAGCACTTGAAGCCATCGGCTATGACGGTTATGTTTGCGTTGAATGGGAGGGTTGGTTCAAGGGTGGCCCTGGTGGCGTTGGAGACATTGACATGCCAGGACTGGCAGATATGGACCGTGCTGCTGTCGAGGCGTATGAGTTCCTAGCCCCTCATTTCGAAAAAAAGAAATTAGCGTAATTCGAATTTCTATACCGTTTCCTTCAACCAAAAGTTCTTGGCTCAGAAATCTAGACTCAACTGCGTTAAGGTTCGTACTTTTGGGATACCAGACGTGTTTTCTTTGAGGTTCGGTTTTTCTAATGGTTTTCTGCAGGTTAGGTATTGAATTGTGACTCGAATCATAGTGGCGGACAATCTGCTCGACCACGCAAAAAAATCAGCAGAGCAAGTTAACTTGCTGCTGTCTGGGGTAGCCAGTCCGGTCGTCTTTTTCCCCACCGGCTCATCACCCATGGGAATGTATCGAGAGTTAACAAAACCGGCCAAGAGCCCCAATGTGGACTGGGCTAACGCTACCGTTTTTGCCCTAGACGAGTACTTAGGCGTTCAGCCAAAAGACCATGAGTCTTTTCGAAATCAACTCTGGCAGGCTGTGGTCAAGCCACTAGGGCTAACGACCGGTCAGTTGGTTACTCCAGATAGCGAGACGAGTAATCCAATCGATGAAGCTAGGATTTATCAGTCCAAAATAGAATCTCACCCAAGAGTGGCATTGGCAGTTCTGGGCGTTGGACGAAATGGTCACTTAGCTTTCAATGAGCCAGGAACGCCAATCGATAGCGTGACTCATGTTGCCGAGTTAACTGATCAGACCAGAAGCGACAATTCAGCATTCTTCCAAAAAAGAGAAGTTCCTAGGCGAGCAATCACGATGGGCTTGTCAACAATTATGCGGGCGGAGGCAGTCATTGTTTTGGCGCTAGGTGTTCAGAAAACTCGTGCAATTGAGGCCCTTCTAGCTGGAGCCTGGGACGCGGAATGGCCAATTTCTGCCCTCACCGCTCATGAAAATGTGCTCGTCATATTAGACAAGGAATGTGGAAAGGGGCTCGGACTTGCCTGAATTTGACTTGCTCCTTAAAAACGCAACGGCCTACCTGCCGACGGGGGTGGTTGAAGGCTCTTGGGTTGCCATAAGTAAAGGAAGAATTGCCGAAATAGGTAGCTCAGAACCAGTCCCAACCGCGACAAACACGATTGATGCTCAGGGCATGCAATTATCGTCGGGCCTAGTAGACATACATTGTCACGGGGGAAACGGAGGTGCAATTTTGCCCGGAGATTCTTCCGGCACCCAAGATGGGATTCGTAGGGCAGTTAAATTTCAAAGTCACACGGGGTCAACACGTATCTTCATTTCCGCAGTTTCTATGTCAAGCCCTGACACGATTTCCGCGATCAATGATGTGAAGGATTTGATTGATTCGTGTGAAGGGCTTGAAGGGCTGCACCTGGAAGGTCCATTTCTGAACCTTGCAAAAGCTGGAGCACACTCATCAGCTGCTCTCAGGAATCCAGAGAAGGAGGAGGTCGCTCAGCTAATCTCCGTTGCTGACAAACTTGCGGTTCGAATCACACTAGCTCCTGAGCTTGACGGAGCTTTAGAAGCTGTCAGTCTCTTCACAGCTGCAGGCTGGAAAGTCTCTGTGGGGCACACTCAAGCTACTGCTGAGGAAACGCGCTCGGCTATTAGGGCTGGAGCAACAGATATTACTCACGCGTTCAACGCCATGAACGGAATAACAGGTCGCGAAGCAGGACCAATCGGAGCCGCAATTTCCAATCCCGAGGTATTTGTTGAGGTCATCGCGGACGGCGAGCATCTCTCGCCTGAAGTTTTGCGTCTACTCTTTGCAGCAATTCCGGATCGGTTAGTTGTCGTGAGCGACTCAATCTCCGCAGCCGGCGAAGAGGATGGTTTTAGTCGCCTTGGAGAGGTGCCAATCTCAATAGTGAATGGAGTTGCTCGAACATCGTTGGGAGCACTCGCCGGAAGCACTAAAAGCCTTTCATGGGCGATACGTTATTTGATTCAAACTTGCGGCGTCGACCCGGCCGTTGCGCTGCTTGCCGCATCGCAGAATCCCTCGAAAGCCATCTCTCAATTACACAGATTTGGAAGCCTCACACCGGGCTCCTTCGGAGACCTCATACTTTGGAGTCAAGATTTCGTTCCGCTCAGAGTTTGGCGGTCAGGTGTTGAAATCATAAGCGCTTAGCAAGTGCGACAACACTCTCGCTATATCAGTCTCTTTGATGGATTTGAAATAGACACCAATGAATAGACAGCTGGATTTTTACATTCTGGGTTTTTCTTCTTGGTGACAACGAGTCCAAGAAATCTTGAACTACCGATTGTGGAATTCAAGAACCTGCTTTGCAAAAGCCGCGGATAAGTCCCACGCTTGCTTGCGGTAGCTCGCGGCAAGCTTGTGCGATTTGGCAATCTGCTCATCGATGTCGATTCCCTCGCGAAGAAAAGCTCCGCGGTAAGTGCTTAGCCATGCCAACTGCTGAGAAAGGCCGACCTCGGGGTGAAACTGGGTTGCCCAAGCGCTTGAGCCAACTCTGAAAGCTTCGATTGTGCCGTTGCTTTCGCCCAGCAGAACTGCGTTTTCCGGTAGATCAAAGCTGTCATAGTGGAACTGGAACGCGTCGGCGGTATCACCCAAAGCCCCGATCACTGGATCGTTAGAGGCTTCTGGTAACATGTCAACTTTTGTCCAAGCAAATTCGCCAGTCTCGGCTTTGTAGACTCGACCTCCGGCAGCCGAGGCGAGCAGCTGCGAACCAAAGCAAAGTCCAAGCAGTGGAGTCTCGGAGGCTAGCGCCCATTGCATAATCTTGCGCTCATGGCTCATCCAAGGATGTTTCTCTTCTTCGAGAACGCCCGCGTGAGCACCGAGTGAAATGACTCCCGAATACTGCTCGAGCTTTTCTAAGTCTGGGCGGCCGACACTGTCATTTTGCACATCCCAGGTGTCCATGAGAATTCCGGCCTCAGCGATTGGGTTAGCCATCTCATTGAGATGGTCATCGATGTCGTGCACAACAACAAGAATCTTCGGCATGCTATTCATTGAGCCCCAAACGTTTGTTCCAATAAAGATAGTATCCCCAGGCTCAACTTGGCTTCTTGGGCTAGAAATTTCTCGAGGCTAGTCAGAACTTTTGCGCCATTTGCGGATTGCTGTCCGCACCAAACCGATAACAACGAGCGCAAAGCCCACTGGCAACGTGAAAAACATGAACCAGATATATCCACCGGTGCCGTTACCCTCATCCCACATCGAGACACCTTGGATGATGGATGTCACAAATGCCAGAGCTAATGGCGAGAAAGCAAAAATTAACCCCACACGTGCAAACGGGAACGGTTTCAAGATACACAAACCAAAAGGCCTACTGGCATCTCGTGAGTCTACCGCTGTTTGGGCAATAGGCTAAAACGACTTGAAAGGTAGAACATGTCCAAGGCTCTAGTGATCGTTGATGTCCAGGTAAGCCTGTTCCTTGGTCCTTGGCCTGTGCCGGGGGCAGCTGACTTGCTCCAGCGCATCGGGGAGCGCCTGCTAAAAGCACGCCTTGAGAATCAGCAGGTTATCCACGTTCAGAACGATGGTCCGGATGACGAAATGGATGCCCCGGGAGAGCCTTGGTGGGAGCTGGTGCTTCATCCAAAAGACAACGAGCTTGTGGTTCGAAAGACAACCCAAAATGTTTTTGAGTCCAATCCAGACTTAGCCGCTGAGCTTCGATCTAGAGGAATTACCGAGCTGGAATTTGCAGGTGTCCAGTCCGATATGTGTCTTGGCGCATCCGCACGAGCTGCACACGAATTGGGTTTCAAGATTTCGGTTGAGAGAAACATGCATGCCACCTACGACGGTGGTTACCCAGGTTCTGAAGACCCGACCCCTGCTTCTGAGATTTCTGATCGAATCCAGCGGGAGCTTGAAGCCCTCAAATGAACAATTTCGTAGCTTTAGAGCCCAAGCAGATCCCCGCCTATCTTGAGGCAATTGAATCTGCCGGCGCGAAGGTTGTTCCGATTGGTCCAGAGGTTAGAGCACTGGTCTGGACTGACTACGCAAATCCTCAGGGCTTAGCCGATACCTTGAAGGCAAACCCGCAACTTGTTTGGGTGCAACTGCCATTTGCCGGTGTCGATGCTTTCAAAGAGATTATCCAGTTAGATCCTGTTTTCACCTCCGCCAAGCGCTCTTACTCTGAGCCTGTTGCGGAGCATGCTTTGATGCTTTGCATGGCCCTAGGGCGAGTTCTTCCCGAGCGGATTCGCGCCAAAAGCTGGGGCAAGAAGCACGCCGACTCACTCTTTGATGCCGAGGTTCTGCTGATCGGTGGAGGTGGAATCTCGGAGCAATTAGTCGAGTTCCTGATTCCTTTTAGATCCAAGGTGACGGTTGTCAGAAAACATCCTGAACAGCCATTCCCTGAGAGTTTTACCGGCAAGATAGTGGGCTTCGATAGCTTTGACGCAGAACTATCAAAGGCTCAGTTCGTGGTTTTGGCCTGCGCGCTAACGGATGAAACAAGATTCCTTTTCAACCGCGAGCGTTTTGCCTCGATGCGAAGCGACTCCTACCTGGTGAACATCGCCAGGGGAGAGGTTGTAGATCAAGAAGCGTTGCTTGAGGCTTTGGCTTCTGGGCAGATTGCAGGTGCGGCAACCGATGTTACCTACCCAGAACCACTGCCTGAAGGTCACCCGATGTGGAATGAACCAAGGCTTATCATCACTCCTCACACGGCAGATACTTTGCCCCAGGTGACCAGGCTGTTCTCTGAGAGGTTGCGGGTGAATGTGAGTGCTTGGTTGACCGGAGGTCAGTTGACCGGCATCGTGGACAAAGCGCTGGGCTACTAGTGGACTTTGGAACCTGGGCCCTCTACGCTGCAGCGGCGGTTGGGCTGTCTTTGACTCCAGGTCCAAACGGTTTACTTGCTCTCACGCATGGAGCGCTTTACGGAACTAAGAAAACCCTGGCCACCATCTTTGGGGGGTTACTCGGCTTTGCAGTGGTAATCGGCATGAGCATGTTCGGCATTGGTGCCCTGCTCCAGGCTTCAGCTGAACTCCTGACTGTGCTGAAGTGGGTTGGTGGTGCATACCTAGTTTGGCTTGGTATTCAAGTCTGGCGATCTGAACCATTGGGGATTGCCGATACGGCAAGTCGAACCAGCCTGGGTTCCTCGAAGCTATTCAGCCAGGGCTTTCTATCGGCAGTCACGAACCCAAAGGGAATCTTGTTTTTCGTGGCATTTCTGCCGCAGTTCATCGACCCAAACGCATCGCTTTTCTTGCAGTTCGTGATTATGGCCGCAACCTTTGTGTTCGTCGAGTTTTGGTATGAGCTGATGGTTGCAACCTTGGCGGATCGAATTCAGCCGTGGCTAAAAAAGGTAGGCAAAAACGTCAACCGATTCTTCGGCTCAGTGTTTATGGCAATCGGAGTCTTGCTACCGCTTCGTTAGAAGCCGATCTGCTTTCTGAGCATTTCGATGTGTCCCTTGGCCTTCACGTTGTAGAAAACGTTTGAGAGCACACCCTTCTCATCAACGACGAAGGTTGAGCGAATGGTGCCCATGTAGGTCTTGCCATACATGCTCTTTTCGCCGTATGCGCCATAGGCATTTTGAACCGCGTTGTCTGGGTCACTCAAAAGCTCAAAGTTCAGACCTTCTTTGTCCTTGAACTTCTTCAGCTTCCCTGGCTCATCAGGTGAGATGCCCAACACGGTGTAGCCGGCGGACTTGAGGGAGTTGATGTTGTCTCTAAGCTCGCAAGCCTGAGTGGTGCAACCCGGCGTGGAGGCGGCAGGGTAGAAGTAAACAACTACCTTCTGACCCAAGGTCGAAGCCAAAGAAATCTCTTGGCCGTCCTGGTTCTTTAGTGTGAACTGCGGTGCCTTGGCACCAATTTCTAGTGTTGAAGTCATGAGGAAAATAACTTTCTAAGCCCCGATACAATTCCCACATGTTCGCATCTGCTGCCGGCTTCTTCACCGGCCTTTCCTTGATCATCGCCATCGGTGCTCAAAATGCCTATGTGCTCAGGCTCGGATTGATGCGTCACCATGTGTTTGCAGTGGTGCTTTTTTGTGCGGTCTCAGATGCAGTTTTGATCATTGCGGGAGTTGCGGGCTTAGGTGCTTTAATCCAACAGCTTCCCTTACTTCTTGAAATCTTCCGATACGCAGGAGCTGCCTACCTGATTTGGTTCGGTATCGGTGCGGTTCGCAGAGCAATCAACCCGAAGACCCTTGAGGCGCAGGGTGAAGCGCTACCGCTAATCAAAACCTTGGGCACCATGGCGGCCCTGACCTGGCTAAACCCCCATGTTTATCTAGACACCGTCATTCTCCTGGGCTCGATTGGAAACCAATTTGCCCCCAATCAGTGGTGGTTTGCCCTCGGTGGGGCTTTGGCCAGTTTCGTGTGGTTCTTTTCGTTGGGTTACGGGGCAAAGCTCTTGTCCCGTTTCATGGCCTCGGTTCGGTTTTGGCAGGTGCTGGATATGGCAATCGCTGTGGTTATGTTCACCATCGCGGGAACACTACTTTTTAGTTCGCTGTAACTAGCAAGCTCATGTTTGATAAATCGGGCATAATCAAAGCGTGAACCCAGACAGTTTTGGCAATTTTGCGAATCGCTCCAGTTCAAAGTGGCGCAGGTTCCCTGAAGATGTTCTTCCAATGCACGTTGCAGAGATGGACTTTGATGTCGCACCTGCAATTCGCGATCGAATCAAAGATCTAACTGACCGCTCCGACCTTGGTTACACCGGCCCAGTTCCAGAGGTTGCAAAGGCATTTGAGGCATTTGCGCTAGAGCGCTGGGGTTGGCAGCTTGCACCTGAGCAGCTAAAGCTTGCTACCGATGTTGGAGTCGCAGCGGTTGAGATTTTGCGAGTGCTGACCAAGCCTGGCGATAAGGTCCTGCTCAACAGCCCTGTCTACTCAAGTTTCTACCACTGGATCGAAGAGGTTCACGCCGAGGTGGCGGATGTTCCACTGGTGCTCAAAGGTGATGATTGGGTTTTAGACATCGCCGGTATCGAGAGCGCATTCAAAGACGGCGTAAAGGTTTACCTGCTTTGCTCGCCGCAGAATCCGGTGGGCCGAGTCCACACCGCCAAGGAACTTACTGAGATTGCCGAATTGGCAGACAGGTACGGCGTAACCGTGATCAGCGACGAGATTCACGCGCCACTTAGCTGGGTGCCGTTTACTCCATACCTCGCGTTGGGGACAGCTGCCCAGCGCACCGGCGTGACCATTAGCTCGAGTTCAAAGGCTTGGAATGTTGCCGGCCTAAAGGCCGCCTTCTATATCACGCAAGGTCCTGAAGTTCAGGCGAGGCTCAGGGCAATCCCAGAGGCTTTGCACTGGCGCACCTCGCTGATTGGTGCCTTTGCAATGGAGAGTGCCTACTCGGACTCTGTGCAGTGGCTGGACGATACTGTCGAGCAGATCCAAGAGAACCTTGCCTTCTTCCAGCACGAGGTTGCCCAAAAGCTTCCAAAGGCAAAACTTTTCAATATGGAGAGCACCTATTTGGTATGGGTCGATCTAGCCGGCTACAAGGTGGATAAAGTCCAGCATGTGCTTTTGCAACAAGCCAAGGTGGCGGTAGTGCCGGGCAACGACCATGCCCCTGAAGATCAATACTCGAACTTCATTCGATTCAACATCGCAACCTCAAAAGCCAGAATCAGTGAAGCCATCTCGCGAATCTCAAAGGTTCTCGAGGGCTAATCTTGTCTCGTGTTTGACCAGGTAAATCAGTTAGCCCAGCAGCTATTTCAGCAGCATGGGCTGGTCAACTATTCGTTTGGATTCGATAGGGCAATTCGTCGAGCCGGGCTGTGCAACTACTCACAAAAGCGCATCACCATCTCAAGGCACCTAGTTGAAGCTGGAGACATGCATGTGGTGGAGCAGGTTTTGCTTCATGAGATTGCCCATGCCCTAACCGGACAGGCAGCTGGTCACGGCAAGATCTGGAAGGCGAAGGCTAGCGAGCTGGGTTACCTTCACCAAAGAATCGATGGCACACCACTTGCCAAGCAGGTCGCGAAATACAAAGGGGTTTGCCCTGGTGGCCACGAGCACTTTCGCTCTCGACAGCCAGCAAGAATGCTCAGCTGCAAACTCTGCGCCCCGAGTTTTTCTCGCCGCTATCTAATTAGCTGGAGCGAAAACTAAGCGCTTGGTCCGATAAGCAGCGAACAGATAACCGCACCGGCGAAAAAGTTCAGCCAGATAAAGACTTTCCAACCGCGGTTGGCTCGCTCACAATTCTGATCGGTGATGTTTAGCTCCCTACCAACCACAAATAGGTAGGGGATTGCTGCCAAGGCTGCAAAAGCAAAGCGATCTGGCAGGCTCAAGGCCAGAACTCCGGCCACAATGTAGAAACCAAAGGCGATGCGGGTTGTAAGGCTTGCTCCGAGTGCGGTGGCAATCGATGCAATCTTGGCCTCGCGATCTGCCCCGACATCCTGCACTGCTCCAAAGGCGTGAGAGGCCATACCCCAAATCAAAAAGGCAGCAATTCCAGTTACCAGAGCACCGGTGATCTCAACCTCAGCCATCGCAAGGCCAACCACTAGGGGCCCAACAAAGTGCCAGCTGCTGGTTAGCGAATCCAAGAATGGAATCTCTTTGAACCTAAGGCCCTTGACGCTGTATGCCACCACTGCAAATAGCGTCAGCCACAACCAGAAAGTTGAGCTTGGGTTCACAAGCGAGAGCACTAGCGCAAAGGGAATCGAAATTCCAAAAGCCCAGAACAGCGTTAGTCGGTGGTATTTGGGATCTAGCAGTGCTCCTTCGATGCCACCTTTTCTGGGGTTTCGAAGATCACTCTCGTAGTCAAAAACATCATTTACGCCATACATCAAAAAGTTGTAGGGGATTAGAAAGAAAAAACATCCCAGCCAGAAGATCCAATCGATCGCTCCGGTTGAGAAAAAGTAAGCGGCACCAAATGGGAAAGCGGTATTGACCCAGGAGATTGGCCTGGATGCCACAAACAGTTTGGCTACAGCTCTCACTTCTTCCTTCCCAGTAGTTCCCAGGTGAGTGGAATCAACACCAATCCAGCAAGTGTGTAAGAGAAGTCCTCAATCGGTGCGACTCCTAGTTTTACACCTGATATCAGAGCTTCGTCATAGCCAACTATGCCAAACAGAATGATTAAGTTATCAAAGACCAATGTCATCACGAGCGTGAGAATGGCCGCCAGTCCAAGGGCTCTGAGGTTAAAGCGCTTTCGAAATAGCAGCGCTAGAAGACCGAACAACAAAACCGGTGGGAGCGCAATCGCGAGGTAGCTCAACTCTTGCGCCATTTAGCAAACCCTAGGTAGGCGATCAAAATCGTGTAGCTCAAAAGCGTTAGGAAAAACACCTCTTCGATGGGAAGTTCTGGTGCGATTGTTATGCTGGTGAGGTAGGGACCTGCACCTCGGAAAAAGATTCCTTGGGAGATGCCAACCAGGTCCCAAATCAAAAACACGGTTACTGCCACCGCAATAGTTATTGCTGATCTAACGGGCTGCGCAAACAGCGCCAGCTTGTGCTTGAAATCAATTAGCCCCATTCCCAAAAGGGAAACGGTTAGGGCCGCAAGATACAGGATCAAGCCAAGCCTTTCCAGACCTTGACTGGCTTTAGCTCACCCTTGATAGGGCCTGCGCTTCTGTCATCGGTTAGGTGCTTGTAAACCAGCTCGGCACCAATTAGGCACATCGGCAAGCCAATGCCTGGAATGGTGTTGTGGCCAACGTAGAACAGGTTCTTGAGCTTCTTGGAGTAGTTCTTAGGTCTGAAGAAAGCGCTTTGGCGCAGGGTGTGGGCCATGCCAAGTGCGGTGCCGTTCCAGGCGTTTAGCTCGTTCTGGAAATCACGCGGTCCCATGGTCTTTCGAACCACGATGCGCTCTTTGAGATCTGGAATATCACACCAGGTGGCAATCTGTTCAATCACCTTGTCAGCTGCCTGCTCAAAGCTTTCGTCTCCTGAGCCACCAATGCCGACATCCGCTGCGGCTGGAACCAAAACGAAGATGTTCTCCATGCCCTCAGGAGCGACGCTCGAGTCGGTCTTGGATGGGTTGCAGATGTACAAGCTGGCTGGGTTCGGAACCTCTGATTTACCATCAGCCTTTCGGAAGACCTTGGCGAAGTTCTTACCCCAGTCCTCGGTGTACAACAGGGTGTGGTGATTGAGCTGATCGATCTTGCCCTTGACCCCTAGGTACATCAACAGCGCGGAAGGCCCAGCAACGCGCTTGTCCCACCAGGACTGGGGGAATGACTGATCTTTGCGCTCTAGCAACTTGGTCTCTACAAAGTGCAGGTCGGCGCTCGCAACCACTACATCGGCGCGGTATTCGGCTGCTCCAACCTGAACTCCAACGGCCTTGCCATTTTCGGTAAGGATCTTGGTAACTGGAGACGAGGTGTGAATTTCAGCGCCGTGGGCTCTGGCAAGTCCAGCAATCGATTCAATCAGGGTGTAGAAACCACCCTGCGGGTAAAAGACACCCTGATTCATATCCACATGGGTCATCAGGTGATACATGCTCGGGGTGTTGTATGGAGATGCACCTAAGAACACCGCCGGGAAGTTCAGCATTTTCTTGAGGCGGTCGTCTTTGACAAACTGACCGGAGAAGTCATAAAGCGATGTGGTCAAAAGCTTTATGAACTTGCCAAGCTTCGCAAGCACCTCAGGGTGTAAGAAGGACCTTAGGTCTTTGAAGTTGGTGTACAAGAAGTGCTTGATGGATAACTCATAAGCCTCTTGAGCGCTGTCGAGGTACTTCTGGAGCTGCTCACCGCTACCTTCTTCAATCGACTCAAACATCGCCTTGATCTCTGGAAGCTTCTCGCTCATTACCAGGCGGTCGCCCAGGCCCTCATTGCGAGTCTGGTATGCAGGGGTTAGTCGAACGAGGTCTAGCTCGTTATCTGCGGTAGTGCCCATCAGGTTGTAAAACTGCTCAAAGGCATCCGGCATTAGGTACCAGCTCGGACCCATATCGAATCTAAAGCCATCCTTTTCCCAAAGGTAAGCGCGACCGCCAAGGCCCTCTCGGCCTTCGAAAAGCTTCACCTGCATGCCGGCCTTAGCCAATAGCGCAGCGGTCGAAAGACCTGCAATGCCACCGCCAATTACGATTGCGGTTTTTTGGCTCATGGCTTTGCTCCTAAGAATGATTTGATAACCAGCGACAACTTCTTGAAGTTGCCAACGCTGATACGTGTCTCAATCAACTTGGTGGCTTCGGTATTTCCAATTTTGTGGTTTAGCTCAGTAAATAAAAGCTGCGCTGCGGTCACTGCGGCCCTGGCAGATTTTGGAAGTAGCGGCAGTGACTGAGCACTTAGCTTGAGATCCTGGTTGATATCCGCCACCAGGCGGGCCTTGGTTTGCTCGTCAAAGTTTGAGACGTTGACGTTTGGGAAGTAGCTGCGGCCAAGTCTCTTGAAATCTGCACTTAGGTCTCTAAGAAAGTTCACCTTTTGAAATGCGGAACCAAGGGCTCTAGCTCCCTTGACCAGGGTAATTTTCTCCTCTTTGGAGTAGGAGCCTCCGTGCACAAAAGCCGCCAGGCACATCAAGCCAACTACCTCGGCGGAGCCATAAACGTAAGTGTCAAAAGTCTCTTGGGTGTGTTCGGTTTCGGTTAGGTCCTGGCGCATTGAGTAGAAAAATGGCTCCACGATGTCTTTGCTGATGCCAACCTCGCGGGCTGTTACGGCAAAGGCGTGAATGATCAGGTTCGTGCTAAATCCAAGTCGCATGGCGCGGTAGGTTTCCTGCTCAAATGCACTGAGCTCTACTTCCGGATCTATTTCCGGTGCGCTGAGTGCGGCATCCGCGGCAGAGCCATCAACAATCTCATCCGCAACTCGCACCAGGGCGTAAATGTTCTCGACGTGGTGCCTGATGTCTTTGGATAAAAGTCTGGTTGCCATACCGAACGAGGTCGAGTAACTGTAAATGACCTCTTTGCTGGCGCGATGCGCTGCCTGCGAGTAGAGGGTTAGCCCGGTCGGGACCTTGGTCGTATCTTGGCTTTCCACACTTCTAGGCTACTAGTTCTTGCAGTTAGGATTGAACCATGCCTAACTCGATGAAGCCACGTTCTTACGTAGTCACTGACGGAATAGAGAGAGCCGCTGCTCGCGGAATGCTTCGTGCCGTCGGAATGGGTGATGAGGACTGGGAGAAGCCACAGATCGGTGTCGCTTCCTCTTGGAACGAAGTTACCCCCTGCAACCTCTCCCTCGACCGTCTAGCAGATGCCGCCAAGATGGGCGTGCACGCAGCCAAGGGTTACCCGATGCAATTTGGAACCATCTCGGTTTCCGACGGAATTTCCATGGGTCATGAGGGCATGCACTTTTCGCTGGTCTCTCGCGAGGTAATTGCCGACTCGGTCGAGACCGTGATGCAGGCAGAACGCCTCGATGGCTCTGTGCTTTTGGCCGGTTGCGATAAGTCGTTGCCGGGCATGATGATGGCTGCCGCGCGTTTGGATTTAGCTTCAGTTTTTCTATACGCAGGTTCGATTGCTCCGGGTTGGGTAAAGCTAACTGACGGCACAGAGAAGCAGGTCACAATTATTGATGCCTTCGAGGCGGTTGGTGCCTGCAAGGCCGGCAAGATGAGCCTTGAGGACCTTGATCGCATTGAACGCGCAATCTGTCCTGGCGAGGGCGCTTGCGGTGGCATGTACACCGCAAACACAATGGCCTCAATCGGTGAAGCGCTGGGACTCAGCCTTCCAGGTTCTGCATCCCCGCCATCTGCTGACCGTCGTCGTGACGCTTGGGCACACCGCTCGGGTGAAGCGGTTGTCAACCTAATTGCCAAGGGCATCACCGCCCGCATGATTTTGACCAAGAAGGCTTTCGAGAATGCCATTGCAGTTCTGATGGCTTTTGGTGGTTCCACCAACGCTGTGCTTCACCTGCTAGCGATTGCTCGCGAGGCTGAAGTTGATCTTGAGCTAGCCGATTTCAACCGAATTGCAGACAAGGTTCCACACCTTGGTGACCTAAAGCCTTTTGGTCAGTACGTCATGAATGACGTGGACCGCGTTGGCGGAGTGCCTGTGCTTATGAAGGCACTTTTGGATGCTGGTCTAATCCACGGTGACTGCCTAACCGTAACCGGCAAGACCGTTGCCGAGAACCTTGCGGACATCAACCCGCCAGACCCAGACGGCAAGATCATTCGCGCCATGAACAACCCAATCCACAAGACCGGTGGAATCACGATTCTGCACGGTTCGATGGCTCCCGAGGGTGCGGTTGTGAAGACCGCAGGTTTTGACCTTGAGGTGTTTGAGGGTCCGGCCAGAGTCTTTGACCGTGAGTCGGCAGCGATGGAAGCTTTATCCCGCGGCGAAATCGTCGCCGGTGATGTGGTTGTTATTCGCTACGAAGGCCCTAGGGGCGGTCCTGGAATGCGCGAGATGCTAGCCGTTACCGGAGCTATAAAAGGTGCGGAGTTGGGCAAGGATGTCCTACTATTGACGGACGGAAGATTCTCAGGCGGCACAACCGGCCTTTGTATCGGACACATAGCCCCAGAGGCCACCGAAGGTGGACCAATTGCTCTGGTGCGAGATGGAGACCTGATTCGGGTTGACATTTCAGCTCGTTCTATTGACTTACTCGTCGATGATCAAGAGCTGGTTGCCCGCAAGCAAGAGTGGCAGCCGCTTCCTCCTCGCTACACTCGTGGCGTTTTAGGGAAGTATTCCAAGCTGTTTAGATCTGCTGCAGAAGGTGCCTTCTGCGGCTAAAGCCGACTTGATAAGGAACCTGATGGCAACCGAAACACTTACCGGAGCACAGGCAATCATCCGCTCTCTGGAGATGTTGGGTGTTGACACTATCTTCGGCCTGCCAGGTGGTGCAATTCTGCCAACCTATGACCCATTGATGGACAGCAAAAAGATTCGTCACATTTTGGTGCGCCACGAGCAGGGTGCCGGCCACGCTGCAGAGGGCTACGCAGCTGCAAGCGGCAAACTCGGTGTCTGCATCGCCACCAGTGGACCTGGAGCCACCAACCTGGTCACCCCGATCATGGACGCCATGATGGACTCCGTTCCACTACTTGCAATTACCGGTCAGGTGAACTCGCACGCGATTGGAACCGACGCTTTCCAAGAGGCAGACATCGTTGGTATCACAATGCCAATCACCAAGCACAGCTTCTTGGTTACCGATGCATCGCAAATCCCAGCGACCATGGCGGCAGCCTATGAGCTTGCAACCACTGGTCGTCCAGGTCCGGTTTTGGTAGACGTTGCCAAGGATGCTCAGAACAAGAAGTTTGAATTCTCTTGGCCACCAAAGGTAGAACTCCCTGGCTATAAGCCGGTTACCGACCCACACGGCAAGCAGGTCCAGGCTGCTGCCGAAATGATTCTTGCCTCACACAAGCCAATCTTCTACGTCGGCGGCGGAGTGATTCGTGCCGAGGCTCACGCAGAGCTTGCTCGCCTAGTTGAGCTGGTCGGTGCGCCTGTGACCACCACCTTGATGGCACGCGGTGCTTTCCCAGATTCTCACCCAAACCACCTCGGCATGCCGGGTATGCACGGAACCGTTCCTGCGGTGACCGCTTTGCAGAAGGCTGATTTGCTAATCACCTTGGGCGCTCGTTTTGATGACCGCGTTACCGGTGACGTGAAGAGCTTTGCGCCAGGTGCCAAGGTTATTCACGTGGACATCGACCCTGCAGAGATTGGCAAGATTCGCCACGCAGATGTTCCAATCGTTGGTGATGCCAAGGTCGTAATCGCAATGCTTACCGCGGAGCTCGAGAAGCAACTTTCCGGCAAGAAGCCAGACTTTGCTTCCTGGTGGCAGTTCCTCAACGGCCTCAAAGAGCGCTACCCACTTGGCTACGTTGATACCGACGACGGCAAGTTGTCACCTCAACTAGTTATCAAGCGAATCGGTGAACTTTCCGGTCCAGATGCGACCTACTGTGCCGGAGTTGGTCAGCACCAGATGTGGGCGGCACAGTTTATTAAGTACGAGCGTCCAAACTCCTGGTTGAACTCCGGTGGAGCAGGAACCATGGGTTACTCGGTACCGGCGGCCATGGGTGCCAAGGTTGCAGAGCCAGATCGCCTAGTTTGGGCAATCGATGGCGATGGCTGTTTCCAGATGACCAACCAGGAACTAGCAACCTGTGCGATTAACAACATTCCAATCAAGGTTGCGATTATAAACAACTCTTCTTTGGGTATGGTTCGCCAGTGGCAGACCCTGTTCTACGACAAGCGCTACTCGAACACCGACCTTCACACCGGCACTGACACCGTGATGATTCCGGACTTTGTCAAGCTGGCTGAGGCTTACGGCTGCCTAGCGATTCGCGTTGAGAAGGAAGACGAGATTGATGCCGCCATCAAGCTGGCGATCGAGACCAACGACCGTCCGGTAGTTATCGACTTCATTGTTGGAAGAGATGCCATGGTTTGGCCAATGGTTCCAGCAGGTGTTTCCAACGATGCGGTGCAGTATGCCCGCGACGCAGCTCCGATCTGGGATGGGGAGGAGTAGAAATGTCTCAGCACGTACTCTCACTATTGGTTGAAGATAAGCCTGGTATTTTGACTCGCGTTGCAGCGCTTTTTGCTCGTCGTGGCTTCAACATCGAATCGCTTGCGGTGGGAACCACCGAGGTCGAGGGCGTATCTCGCATTACCGCAGTGGTCAGCCTTGATGGCCAGCCACTTGAGCAGGTAACTAAGCAGCTGAACAAGCTGATCAATGTTCTGAAGGTTGTTGAGCTGGAGCAGGATGCTTCGATCGCTCGCGATCACATGCTGATCAAGGTAAAAACTGATGCCGCGACTCGCTCCCAGGTGCTAGAAGCCGTTACGCTATTCAGAGCCCGAGTTGTCGATGTTGTTAGCGACTCGGTTGTAATCGAAGTCACCGGCGACTCAGCAAAGTGCAAGGCGTTTCTAAAGGTGCTCGAGCCATTCGGCATCAAAGAACTAGTTCAATCTGGAGCAATCGCGATTTCGCGTGGCTCTAAGTCCATGAGCGAAAAAGTACTTCGCTAAAAACAGCTTCCCCATAAACAATCAGAGAAAGAAATAAAGTGGCAGAAATCTTCTACGACAAGGATGCAGACCTAAGCATCGTCCAGGGCCGCAGGGTCGCCGTGTTGGGCTTTGGCTCACAGGGTCACGCTCACGCACTGAACCTCAAGGACTCCGGCGTTGACGTCGTAGTTGGTCTTCTAGAGGGATCCAAGTCTCGCGCTAAGGCGGCAGAGCAGGGTTTAAAGGTTTTGACTCCTGGTGAGGCAGTCAAGTGGGCAAACGTAATCGTGGTGCTTGCTCCGGACCCTAAGCAGCGCGACCTTTACACCAGTGACATCGCTCCTAACCTGCAGCCAGGAGATGCACTCGTCTTCGGTCACGGTTTTGCTATCCGCTTTGGATTTATCACCCCGCCGGCCGATGTCGACGTATTCCTAGTCGCTCCAAAGGGCCCAGGCCACACAGTTCGCCGCGAGTATGTCGCGGGCAAGGGTGTGCCAAACCTGATCGCTGTGGAGCAGGACGCTACCGGTCACGCACTAGAGCTAGGTCTTTCCTACTCCAAGGCAATTGGTGGAACCCGTGCGGGAACCATCAAGACCACCTTCACCGAGGAGACCGAGACTGACCTATTTGGTGAGCAGGCTGTTTTATGCGGTGGTGCATCTCAGCTAGTGATGTACGGCTTTGAGACCCTAAGCGAGGCTGGCTACCAGCCAGAGATCGCCTACTTCGAGGTACTGCACGAGCTAAAGCTCATTGTTGACCTGATGTATGAGGGTGGAATTGCAAAGCAGCGTTGGAGCGTATCCGACACCGCTGAGTACGGTGACTATGTTTCCGGCCCACGCGTTATCGGACCAGACGTCAAGGCTCGCATGAAGGATGTGCTAACCGACATCCAGAGCGGTGCATTCGCCAAGCGTTTCATCGATGACCAGGATGCCGGAGCTCCAGAGTTCAAGGCACTTCGCGCAAAGGGTGAGGCTCACCCAATCGAGGCTACCGGCCGCGAACTGCGCAAGCTGTTCAGCTGGATCAAGACGGACGACGACTACCAAGAAGGTAGCGCTGCCCGCTAAATCTCAATCAAAAGCCCCCGAGAAATCGGGGGTTTTTGGCTACTGTGGGTCAATGCCAAAGTCACTTTTCTTCGGCTAGACTTTCCCCATTCCCATCGCTGTCGATAACGACGTTAGGTTTGCCATTGTCTAAGCCAGTTGTTCTAATTGCCGAAGAGCTTTCGCCTGCCACAGTTGAAGCCCTCGGTCCAGATTTTGAAATTCGCCACGTAGACGGTGCGGATCGCTCCAAGCTGCTTCCAGCACTTGCCGATGCCAATGCAGTACTGATTCGCTCTGCAACCAAGATGGACGAAGAGGCGATTGCAGCTGCTCCAAAGCTCAAGGTCATCGCACGTGCTGGTGTTGGCTTAGACAACGTAGACATCAAAGCTTCAACCAGTGCAGGTGTAATGGTTGTGAACGCACCGACCTCGAACGTTATCTCTGCAGCCGAGCTCGCGATTACCCAGCTAATGGCGCTCTCCCGTCACATCCCAGATGCCAATGCATCGCTAAAAAATGGTGAGTGGAAGCGAAGCAAATACACCGGTGTCGAGCTTTATGAGAAGACCATCGGAATCATTGGCCTTGGCCGCATCGGAACTTTGGTTGCCCAGCGCCTAGCAGGTTTTGGTGTGACGCTGATTGGCTATGACCCGTATGTGACTCAGGCTCGTGCCGAGCAAATCGGGGTTGAGCTGGTGGATATGGATCAGATGATGAAGCGTGCTGATTACATCACCATTCACATTCCAAAGACTCCTGAGACCACCGGCATGATCTCCACTGATCAGTTTGCAATCGCGAAGTCAAACCTTCGCATCGTGAACTGCTCGCGCGGCGGAATCATCGACGAGGCTGCGCTCTACGCTGCGCTGAAGACAAACCGCATCGCAGGTGCTGGTTTGGATGTCTTCGTAAACGAGCCTCCAACGGATTCACCACTTCTAACTTTGGAAAACATTCTGGTTACCCCGCACCTTGGCGCATCTACCGATGAGGCTCAGGAAAAGGCTGGTATCTCAGTTGCTCGCTCGGTACGCCTCGCCCTTGCCGGTGACCTGGTGCCAGATGCTGTGAACGTTGCCGGTGGTGTTATCGATTCTTCCGTGAAGCCAGGAATTCCACTGGCTGAGAAGTTGGGCCAGATTGTTGCGGGACTTGCTCACACCTCGATTGTCTCGGTTGAGTTTGAAGCCAGGGGAGAGATCGCGGCACACGATGTCACCGTCTTGAAACTCGCTGCTCTAAAGGGCTTGTTCCAGACCATGGTTACCGAGCAGGTTTCATACGTGAATGCTCCGCTTATGGCAGAGCAGCGTGGTGTTGAGGTTCGGCTGACTCAGGCAACCGAGAGCGATGAATACCGTAATGTCACCACCTTGAAGGCTGTGCTTTCAGATGGCTCGGTAGTTTCTGCCGGCGGCACGGTTATTGGACCTAAGCACCACCAGAAGGTTGTCTCCATCAACGGTTACGACGTTGAGATCTCGATGGCTGATCACATGGTTGTTATGGTCTACCAGGACCGTCCGGGAATCGTTGCCGTATATGGCAAGGCATTTGCCGAGGCATCGGTAAACATCGCAGCTATGACGATTGCTCGTCAGCAAAAAGGCGGCAAAGCGCTCAGCGTAATTACCGTTGACTCTCCAGTCGCACCTGAGATTTTGGAGAAGCTCCGCACTGAGATCAAAGCGGATGTTATGCAGGCAATCTCGATCTCTGAGGCCTACTAAGCCCGAGTTTCAAGCGATTTAGAGGCTAGGGTCTAGCGAAACTTCTTTGCCTGCCGAAATCCAGCTGCCAGTGCCACCGGCAACCGAAACGACATCAAAACCCTGTGCCTCTAAGTATTCTGCGGCTTTCATGCTGCGAACACCACCCTGGCAGATAATCCAAATGGTCTCGCCCTGCGGCAACAGTTCGGTGTTGTCGGGGACTGTGCTCAGTGGAATGTGATGGGCCTGAGGGACGTGTCCGGCTTCGAATTCGTGGTCTTCTCGAACATCGACAACAAATGCTCCATTAGAGATTGCGCCTTCTAGTTCGTCGATGGTTACTTCATTAGCCATTTGTCATCCCTTTCAAAAATCTGGTTCCTAACCAGAAAGACTTGCTCTAGTTTGCCACGTCTATGCAGGACTTAGCCCTGTAAGCAATGGGAAAAGGGTTTAGGGTTGTCCTAAACAATCTGTGAGGTTTAGAAGTGAAATCCATCAATCTTGCCGTCATTGCCGGAGACGGCATTGGCCCCGAAGTCACCTCGGTTGGCATTGCCGCCTTGGAGAAGGCCCTCGGTGGAGTTGAACTCGACATCACAAGCTATGACCTGGGTTCAGATCGCTACCTGGAAACCGGTGAGGCACTGACTGAAAACGACCTTGAGCAGTTGGCCAAGCACGACGCTATTTTGCTGGGTGCAATTGGTGACCCTAGGGTCCCATCTGGAGTTTTGGAACGTGGACTTTTGCTGAAGCTTCGCTTCGCATTTGACCACCACATCAACCTTCGTCCTTCGAAGTTGTTCGAAGGCGTTGTTTCTCCGCTTTCTAATGCCAAGAACATTGATTTTGTTGTGGTGCGCGAGGGTACCGAGGGTCCATACGTTGGTAACGGTGGCGCTATCCGCCAGGGCACGGACCAAGAGGTAGCTAACGAGGTTTCGGTCAACACCGCCTTTGGTGTTCGCAGAGCGGTGGAATACGCATTCGAACTAGCTTCAAACCGAGAGCGCAAGCACGTCACCTTGGTTCACAAAACCAACGTTTTGGTTCACGCCGGCAAGATCTGGCTTCGCATGGTCGAAGAGGTTGCGAAGCAGTATCCCAAGGTGACTCACGACTACATGCACATCGATGCTGCCACCATTCACATGGTGAATTCCCCGGAGCGCTTCGATGTGATTGTCACGGACAACCTCTTTGGCGACATCATCACTGACCTTGCAGCCGCTATTTGCGGTGGCATTGGCCTCGCTGCTTCGGCTAACCTAAATCCAACCGGTGCTTTCCCCTCCATGTTCGAACCCGTTCATGGCTCAGCACCGGACATCGCGGGCAAAAACCTCGCTGATCCAACTGCAGCAATCCTTTCTGCAGCGCTAATGGCTAGAACCCTCGGCTACACCGAGGCGGCAGCCAAAATTGAAAAAGCGGTAGCGCAAGACCTAGCTAGCCGCGGGGATTCAAAGCGTTCGACCGATCAGGTTGCTCAAAGCATCCTCGAACTTATTTAGGTGACAAGCATGGATTTCAAGGTAACCAAAAACCCAAACCCAACTCCAAAGAGCGAGCGCGATGAGATTCTCGCAAATCCAGTGTTTGGTGCAAAGCTCACCGACCACCAGGTGGTTGTGGTGTGGGAGAAGGGCAAGGGTTGGCACTCCGCCGAGATAATCCCATATGGTCCAATCATGATGGACCCGTCCTCGGCAGTTTTGCACTACGGCCAGGAAATCTTCGAAGGCATCAAGGCCTACCGTCACCAGGACGGTTCGATTTGGACTTTTAGACCAGAGGCAAATGCCAAGCGTCTGCAGCGCTCTGCGCACCGCATGGCATTGCCTGAGCTACCCACCGAGTTGTTTATCGAGTCACTCAGACAACTCATTGCAGTAGATGGCGATTGGGTTCCAGCTCCTGAGGGCGAGAAAACGCTTTATTTCAGACCGTTTGAGATTGCTGCCGAGAACTTCCTGGGTGTTCGTGCTGCTCAGCGCGTGGAGTACCGCGTTATCGCATCTCCGGTCGGCCCCTATTTCACCGGTGGGTTAAAGCCGGTCGCTATTTGGATTGCGCTAGATTCCGCGCGTGCTGGAAAGCACGGCACCGGTGAGGCAAAGACCGGTGGCAATTATGCGGCATCTTTGCTAGCCCAGTCCAAGGGTCTCGAAAACGGCTGCAGCCAGGTGATGTTCCTAGACGCTGAGAGCGCCACCTATATCGAAGAACTTGGTGGCATGAACCTGTTCTTTGTCTACAAAGATGGTCACGTTGTAACCCCTGCGCTGGACGGCACAATTTTGCGCGGTATCACCAGAGACTCTTTGGTAACCCTGCTTCGCGATCGCGGCCTTGAGGTTCAAGAGCGCAAGGTCACCCTCGATGAGGTTCGCAATGGCGTCAAGGCTAACGAGATCGTTGAAGTATTTGCCTGTGGCACAGCGGCAGTTATCACCCCGGTTGGCATTTTCAAGTCCGAGCAGGAGGAAATTGTTATTGGCGGTAACGAGCCAGGAAAGCTCACTGCTCAGATGAGAGCGGAGCTGACTGGAATTCAGTATGGAACTGTTCCAGATCGTCACAACTGGATGCACAAGCTGGCAGACTAAGCGAATGAGAATTGCAAGATTCAGTCTCAACGGTGAGATTAGATTTGGCTCGGTAGTTGGAGATCAGGTAACGCTATTTGCGGGTAACCCATTTGAATCCAAGGAACTAACCGGGCAAACGGTCACTTTGGACCAAATTCAACTTTTGGCACCGGTGGCTCCAAGCAAAATCATCTGCATCGGCATGAACTTCGCCGCTCACGCAGCTGAAATCTCACAGGATGTGCCAGATGAGCCACTGATGTTCTTCAAGCCGGTAAGCGCCATCATTGGCTCGGGGGGCACCATCGAGTTGCCACACCAGTCTGACCAAGTTGAGGTAGAAGTTGAGCTTGCGGTAGTAATCGGCAAGCAGGCGAAGAACATCTCCAAGTCTGAAGTAAAAAGCCACATCTTCGGCTACACCATCGGCAATGACATCACCGCTCGAGACATTCAGTTCTCCGAGTTGCAGTGGGCACGAGCAAAGGGTTTTGACACCTTCTGCCCGCTAGGCCCATGGATTGAGACCGACTTTGACCCAAGGGGCAAGCGTCTGGATTCTCGTATTCACGGTGAACAGCGTCAGCACGCCAACACCAAAGACATGATCTTCGACGTGGAAACCCTCGTTTCCTACGTATCGGAAAACGTCACCCTTTTCCCAGGTGATGTCATTCTCACCGGCTCTCCAGCGGGAATCTCTCGCATGAATCACGGCGATTCGGTTGAGTGTGAGATTGAGGGTATTGGCGTTTTACGCAACCAAGTTGCCTAAGCTTGTCAGTTGTTATGACCCTAATTACCGCACCCACCACAACCGCCTCGGGCTCAGAGATCAGAGTCCGTTTTTGCCCATCGCCAACCGGAACCCCACACGTTGGGTTGGTTAGAACCGCCCTTTTCAACTGGGCCTACGCAAGACGCGTTGGTGGCACATTTGTTTTCCGCATCGAGGACACCGATGCCGCGCGTGACTCCGAAGAGAGCTACCACCAAATCATTGACGCCTTGCGCTGGTTGGGCATGGATTGGGACGAAGGTGTTGAGGTCGGTGGACCACACGAGCCATACCGTCAGTCGCAGCGCACCGAGATTTACATGGATGTGATCGACAAGCTCAAAGAGTCCGGCCACGTCTACGAGTCATTCCTAAGTGCCGAAGAAATCGAAGAGCGCAACAAGGCCAACGGCAGAGCAGTTCAGCTTGGCTATGACAACTCCGAGCGCGAGCTTTCACAAGCCGATCGTGAGCGCTACTTGGCGGAGGGTCGTGAGCCTGCACTTCGCCTTAGAGTTCCTGACCAAGACATCACCTTTGATGACCTAGTGCGCGGCGAGATCACTTTCCCAGCCGGCTCTTTCCCGGACTTCGTGGTGGTTCGGCCCGGCGGTCAACCGCTCTACACGCTGGTGAACCCGGTTGACGATGCGCTGATGGGCATTACTCACGTGCTGCGTGGTGAAGACCTGCTGTCATCCACCCCACGCCAGATTGCGCTTTACAACGCGATGTTTGAGGCGGGAATCACTAAGTTCATCCCACGCTTTGGACACCTACCGTTTGTAATGGGAGAGGGGAACAAGAAGCTCTCCAAGCGAAACCCAGAGAGCAACCTCTTTTTGCACAAGGACCGCGGCTTTATCCCAGAGGGCCTTCTAAATTACCTATCGCTTTTGGGTTGGTCGATTGCGGCAGATCGCGACATCTTTACCCTCGATGAGCTCTGCGCAAACTTCGATGTGGCAAATGTGAACCCTAACCCGGCTCGCTTTGATCAGAAGAAGGCGGACTCCATCAACGCCTCTCACATTCGCCTGCTCGAACCAGCAGACTTCGAGGCAAGAATTCTGCCCTACCTGCAGTCCGCAGGGGTATTGCCGGCCTCACCAAGCCCCGAGCAGTTAGAGCTGCTGCACAAGCTTTCCCCGCTGGTTCAAGAGCGCATCACGGTGCTTTCCGAGGTAGCCGGCATGTTGGGATTCATGTTCCAATCCGACGATCAGCTGCACTATGAGGCAGATGCTCTAGAGCAGCTTCCAGAAAATGCCAAGTTGATTATCGAGACTGCAATTTCGGCCCTTCGCGACCTCACTGATTTCACAACCGATGCCATTCAGGCCAAGCTCAGCGAGGCTTTGGTTGATGGGCTAGGTGAGAAGCCTAGAAATGCTTTTGGTCCGATTCGCACAGCATTCTCGGGAAGAAGGGTCACCCCGCCGCTTTTTGAATGCATGGAGTTTTTGGGCAGGGAAAGAAGCATTTCTCGACTAGAGGCTTTCGCATCCGCGCACTAAGATAGAGCGTCGGGCCCAGGCCCAACCATTGGGATATGGTGTAATTGGCAACACGAAGGTTTCTGGTTCCTTTGTTCTTGGTTCGAGTCCAGGTATCCCAGCAATTTAGATCCGGAGGTAAAAATGCTTGATGCATTTGCCTCCGGTTTTCTAGTTTTTGCCTTCACTGCAACTGCGCTATTTCAACTTGCCTTGGTTTTTGGTGCACCGATGGGTGAGTACGCCTACGGTGGTCAAATGCCTGGCAAACTGCCAACCCCCTACCGAGTTGCAAGCAGTATCTCCTTTTTGCTAACCCTCGCCATTGCCGGCCACTACCTGGCTCAACTTGGGGTCGTGCCAAAGCTATTGAGCCCGGAACTAAATCAGTGGGTCAACTGGGGACTTGTTGGCTTCTCAGTCCTTGCTGCGGTGATGAACAACATCACCAGATCGAAAAAAGAAAAGCGACTCTGGGGTTCAACCACCATCGCGATGCTTATCGCATCAGTTATCGTGGCGCTCTAAGCGTTTATTGACTCACCCGGCAGCAGGTAGCTGAATTCTCCACCGTGTTTGGTTACGTATTCGCGAATTCGACTGTTTTGGAGCTGGTGGCCATTGTCATTCAAGATCGCGTTGTGGGTAGCAAATGCTCGCTTAGGTTTTACCGCCTCTAGGTAATCAATCAAGTCAGAGATCTTCATCCAAGGCGCAGCAGCTGGACAGGCCAGCACTTCAAATGGGTAGTCGCACCGGGTGTAGCTATCACCGGGGTAGTAGAGCTTGGAATTGACAAGCACTCCAACGTTCTGCACCAGCGGGATCGAGCGGTGAATTTCCTGGTGCAGGTCTCCAAAAAAGTCCAGTTGGAATTCACCAACTGTGGCGTGCGAACCGTGGGTTACCACCTCACAGCCGATCTCACCCAATTTTGCTGCAACATCCTTGGGTCCAAATATCTTGAGGTTTGGGAATTGAGCTTTGATTGCTGAGATGTGTGGCAGGTAGCTGTGGTCATCGTGCAGGTGGGTTAGCACGATTCCAACTACGTTTTCTAGTTCGGGAAGTGTCGGTGAGTAAATACCCGGGTCAACTAAAAGCTGCTGCGAAGATTCTTCAATAAGTAAAAAAGCATGTTCGAATTTGGTGATTTTCATGGTTACCGCCTCAAAGAACAGTCTATGTTTGTGTCATCTGCGAAAGGTCGGCAATGAAGCCAATTGGAGTTCTGGTAAACCCTGCGGCAAATCGAGGTCGCGGAAACCCGGTTGGTGAACAGGTTTTCCACCAGCTGTCTAAGGCAGGCATCCCTGCCATAAACCTCTCCGCCGAGTCAGCAATAGCTGCGGCATCCAAGGCCCAAGTTGCAATCAGCGACCAGGAGATTTCTGGCGTCATAGCCGTTGGTGGCGACGGCACCGCTCAGTTGGGTGTGAACATTTGCGTTCCCAATCAAATCCCACTGGGCATAGTTCCTGCGGGCACCGGAAACGACCAAGCCAGAGAGCTCAAGATCCCACTTGGTGATCCGGCAGCAGCTATCGAAAACATCCTTGCTTCGATGGATGCTCCTAAGCGAGTAGACGTAATGCGGGTGGTAACCGGTGAGCGCGAATTTTGGTCCTTCGGATCTATTTCTGCAGGCTTTGATGCCATCTGCGCTAAACGAGCCAATGGTTTGAAGTGGCCTAAGGGACCTAACTCCTATGTGGCGGCGATGCTGCTGGAACTGCCAAGCTTCAAGCCAATCGAGTATCGGCTAACCGTGGATGGGGAACACCGAACCGTTAGGGCGATGCTCTGCGGTGTTGCAAATGTCCAAAACTTTGGCGGAGGAATGAGAATCTCTCCGGAATCCGACTGTCACGACGGTGAGCTAGAGGTCTTTATCCTGCACGAGGTGTCCAGGCCCCGCTTGCTGAGAATCTTCCCAACTGTCTACAAAGGCGAACACGTCAAGTTTCCAGAGATTGAGATTTTCAAAGCCAAATCCATTCGCCTGGAAAATGACAACTACCCGATTTCTTGCGATGGCGAGATAGTCGGACACGCTCCATTTAGCGTCGAAGTCCACCCCGGAGCGCTGCAGGTCTTTAGCCGTTAGATTGCCAAGCTGTTGGTTTTGTGGCAAACTTCTCAGGTTGCTTTCGGCTCCATCGTTTAGCGGCCTAGGACGCTGCCCTCTCACGGCAGTAGCGCGGGTTCAAATCCCGCTGGAGTCACGAATTCCGCCCCTGATTGACCTTCTGGTCTTAGGGGCGGATTTCTTTTATCCGCGCCAGCGTCTTGAGAAGCTGGTTGCTACCACGATAAACACCACTGGAATCAGTGCCGCTGCATTCAGCCCACCGAAGGTGTAGAGCAGCAAGATGGTGCCTGATACCGCGCCACCAAATGCTCCAGACAGGTTCATTAGAGAATCGCTAAAGCCCTGCACCTTGGTCTTTTCGTCGGTTGGCAGCACCTCAGTCAGAAGTGCACTGCCGGCAACTGTTGCGGCTGACCAGCCAAGCCCCAAAAGGAAAAGGCCGACCATCACCATTTCAAAGTTGTTCTGGCCAAGACCTGCAATAGCGATGGCGGCAAGGAAGATGAATTGCCCGAGCACGATAGTTTTTACCGAGCCAATTCGATCGGCGAGCATGCCGAATACCGGAGCAAACGCATACATGCCAGCGATGTGAAGTGAGATGGTCAGCCCAACGTCTGAAAGTGAATGGCCGCCAGCACTGAGGTGAGCGGGGGTCATGCTCATCACCGACACCATTACCATGTGGCTCAGGGCGATGGTCAGCACCGCATAGCCGGCCATCGGGCGTTCGCGAATTACCTCAATGGCGGCCCTGAAGCCGGGGTTCACCCTTCGAGCAGGAAGTCCCGCAATTTCCTTGGCAATCAAAAGCGGATCGGGCCTTAGGCCAAACCAGAAAATCAAGGTCGAGGTTAGCTGGGCAAAAATCGTAAACAGGAATGGTCCGGCCAGGTGCGGCAGGCCTATTGCTAAGCCAAGGTTTTCTCCCGGGGCAATCAAGTTCGGCCCGACAACAGCGCCAATCGTGGTAGCCCAAACTACTAGCGAGAGGTCTTTGCCTCGAGGTCCGGAAACTGGAATGTCGGCGGCTGCGAATCTGGCTTGCAGCGAGACTGCGGAACCTGCACCCAACAAAAACAGTGCTAGCAGTTCGATTGGGAAAGAGCGCAGTGATGTCGCCAGAATCATGCTCATGGCCCCTGTGATCGCTATCGCAGCGCCAGTAGCGAGGGCAACTCGACGACCTGATCGATAGGCCAGGTTGGCCAAGGGAATAGCGCTGGCTGCGCTTCCCAGGGTGCTCAAAGTTGCAGCTGCACCAGCCCAGGCGGTGGTGCCGGAGAGTTCGACCGCCAATAGTGCTCCCACCGAGAGGGTTGCACCCAGGCCAAAACCACCGAATGCTTGGCCCAGCGCCAATACCTTTACGGTTCGCTTTTGAAGCGTTGAAAGCTGTTCGGGCTGATAGTTACTCACTACCTAAACCTACAGCTTGCGGTAAACTTCTAACCTACGCATTCGCGAGGTGAAGCATGTCAAACAAGCCAATTACTCTGGCCGAAAAGCTATGGCGAGACCACTTGGTGGTCAAGGGCGAAAACGGCGCGCCAGATTTGATCTACATTGACCTTCACCTAATTCACGAGGTAACCAGCCCACAAGCTTTTGACGGCCTGAGACTTGCCGGTCGTGAACTGCGCCGCAAAGACCTAACGATTGCAACCGAGGACCACAACACCCCAACCCAAGATATTCACCTGCCAATTGCGGATTTGACCTCAAGAACTCAGGTTCAAGCGCTGCGCGACAACACCGCAGAATTTGGCGTTCGCATTCACTCCCTGGGAGACAAGAACCAAGGCATCGTGCACGTGGTTGGCCCTCAGCTTGGCTTGACCATGCCTGGACTAACCATCGTCTGTGGCGACTCTCACACCTCGACCCACGGAGCCTTTGGTTCTTTGGGTATCGGTATTGGTACCAGCGAAGTCGAGCACGTAATGGCAACTCAGACTTTGCCGCTTGCTCCTTTCAAGACCATGGCAATCAATGTCGAGGGAACCCTCCGCCCGGGAGTCAGCGCTAAGGACATCATCCTCGCGGTAATCGCAAAGATCACCGCCAGCGGTGGCCAGGGATATGTTTTGGAGTATCGCGGTAGCGCGATTCGCTCGCTTTCGATGGAAGGTCGCATGACCATCTGCAACATGTCCATCGAGGCTGGTGCTCGCGCCGGCATGGTTGCCCCAGACCAGATCACTTTCGACTATCTAGAAGGCCGCCCACACGCACCGACCGGTGCCGACTGGGAAGCGGCTGTTCAATACTGGAAGACCCTGCAAACTGACGAAGGCGCTGTCTTTGACGCCGAAATCTTTATCGATGCAGATAATTTGGATCCATTTGTCACCTGGGGAACCAACCCTGGCCAAGGCGTCTCGCTAATGGACAGCGTTCCAGATCCAAGTTCAATTTCTGATTCCAGTGAGCGCGCAGCCGCAGAGCGTGCCCTGGAGTACATGGACCTACGACCCGGCACCAAGATGAAGGACATTCCGGTGAACACCGTGTTCCTAGGTTCTTGCACCAATGCTCGCATCGAAGATTTGCGCGCTGCGGCAGCTGTCGTGAAGGGTCGCAAAAAGGCGGATGGCGTTCGCATGATGGTTGTCCCAGGTTCAGCAATGGTGCGTTTGCAAGCGGAAGCCGAAGGACTAGACAAGGTTTTCAAAGACTTTGGTGCCGAGTGGCGCTTTGCCGGTTGCTCGATGTGTTTGGGTATGAACCCAGACCAACTAGGAGTGGGCGAACGTGCAGCTTCTACCTCGAACCGAAACTTTGAGGGACGCCAGGGCAAGGGTGCTAGAACCCATCTGGTCTCTCCAGTGGTTGCCGCTGCAACCGCAGTTCGAGGAACCCTTTCCGCTCCTTCGGACCTGGAGGCGTAAATGGAAAAGATTTCAGTTTTCGAGGGTGTTGCAGCGCCACTAAAGCGTTCCAGTGTCGACACCGACCAGATCATTCCTGCGGTTTACCTAAAGCGCATTACTAAGACCGGTTTCGAAGACGGACTATTCGCCCACTGGCGCGCTCAAGAACCGGACTTTGTTTTGAATCAGAAGGTATTTCAGAACGCTGAGATTTTGGTGACCGGTCCAGATTTTGGTACCGGCTCATCTCGTGAGCACGCGGTTTGGGCCCTCAGAGACTTTGGATTCAAAGCGGTATTCAGTCCTAAGTTTGCCGATATCTTCAGGGGCAACTCCGGCAAGCAGGGCCTAATCGCAGGCGTGATTTCCGAGAGCGATATGGAAGCAATCTGGGCTGCCATCGATGCCAACCCCGGTATCCAGGCCAAGGTCGATCTGCCTGCTCAGTTGGTCACCATCGGTGAGCTAAGCGTCAGTTTTGAAATCGACGAATACACTAAGTGGCGTCTCACAGAGGGTCTCGATGACATCGGGATCACCTTGCAAAACGAGGCAGCAATAGCCGCGTTTGAGGCTAAGCGAGAGGCTTGGAGACCCAAGACTCTTCCGGCCAAAGGAGTCTAAGTGAGCGAAATCACTATCAACGGTGGCAAGCCACTTGCCGGCCGCGTAGACCTCAAAGGTGCTAAAAACCTTGTTACCAAGGCGATGGTTGCCTCCCTTTTAGGTGACACCCCATCCATCCTCAGAGACGTCCCACACATCTCGGATGTTGAGGTGGTTTCGCGTCTTTTGCAACTGCACGGTGTGACCATTGCCCACGATTCGGTTACCGGTGACATGGTGCTTGACCCATCGAATGTTGAGCAGGCTCGCATGGTGGACATCGATGCTCACGCCGGTAGCTCGCGTATTCCGATTTTGTTCTGCGGTCCACTACTTCACCGACTCGGTGAGGCGTTCATCCCGGGTCTGGGTGGTTGCGAGATCGGTGACCGTCCGGTTGATTTCCACTTCGATGTCTTGCGTGCCTTTGGTGCGGTAATCGAAAAGCTTCCAACTGGAACCAGGCTCAGTGCTCCGGGTGGGCTCAAGGGAGCAAAGATCTCTCTTCCTTACCCTTCGGTGGGTGCAACCGAGCAGGTATTGCTTTCTGCAACCACCGCATCTGGTCTAACTGAGTTATCAGGAGCAGCGATCGAGCCTGAGATCATCGACCTGATTTCCATTTTGCAGAAGATGGGTGCCATCATCTCGGTGGACACCGATCGCGTGATTCGCATCGAGGGCGTGAAATCCCTCAAGGGCTTTACCCACCAGGCACTGTTTGACCGCAATGAGGCTGCCAGCTGGGCGGCAGCGGCGCTTGCGACCAAGGGCGACATCTTTGTCGTTGGAGCTCGCCAGCTGGAGATGATGACCTTCCTAAACGTCTATCGCAAGGTCGGCGGTCAGTTTGATATCGAAGACGACGGAATTCGCTTCTACCACCCAGGCACCGAGCTGCAGCCGGTGGTTATTGAGACCGATGTCCACCCGGGATTTATGACCGACTGGCAGCAACCACTTGTGGTTGCGCTGACCCAGGCCAAAGGAATCTCGATTGTTCACGAGACGGTGTATGAAAACCGCTTTGGTTTCACCGATGCCCTGAACCAAATGGGTGCGCAAATTCAGATTTATCGCGAGTGCCTAGGCGGTAACCCGTGCCGCTTTGGTCAGCGTAACTTCAACCACTCGGCGGTTATCTCCGGACCAACACCACTTCGCGGAGCGGATATTCGAGTTCCCGATCTACGCGGTGGCTTTAGTCACGTCGTGGCAGCCCTGGCTGCCGAGGGCACCTCGAACGTTTCAAACGTCCAGCTGATTTCCCGCGGTTACGAACGCTTTATCGACAAGCTCGGTGCCCTAGGTGCCGACTTCAAGATCGAAGGTTAGGAACGTGGCAGAGGCTAAGTTGCCAAAAGTTCTTCGCGAGAAGAGCTTTGTTTTCACCTTGGTCGCATCAATCCTGGCTCCACTTATCCGCTTGATGTTTCGGGTCAAAACCGAGGGTGTAGAACACCTGCCAAAGGGCGGCTACATCTTGGTTGCCAACCACGTGAACTACCTAGACCCATTAGCTTTTGCCTACTCAGTCTTTATCTCAATGAAGCGCACTCCGCACTACCTTGCCAAAGAGTCGCTGTTTCGGCTTCCAGTAATCGGGGCACTACTTCCGAAGGTCGGACAGATTCCGGTGTATCGCAGCGGTCGCTCTAATGAAGAGCCGCTTCGAGCAGCCGTGGACTTTCTAAAAGCTGGCCAGGTGGTTGTGGTTTTCCCGGAGGGAACCCTGACTCGTGATCCAGATCTTTGGCCAATGCGTGGAAAATCTGGTGCGATTCGATTGGCAATTGAACTTGGCTTGCCAATTGTTCCAGCCGGTCACTGGGGAATCGAAAAGATCATGGGTACCTATTCAAAGAAGCTTCGTCCCAATCCTTTCCATGTTGTTCGAGTGAAAATTGGCAAACCTATGCGCTTTGACGAACTTCGCAAGGATGGCGTGAGTGCTCAAGAGGTCAACCAGGCCACCGAGAAGGTCATGCGAGCCATCTCCTCAATCGTGGGTGAACTCAGGGGAGAGACGCCACCCAAAGAGCTTTGGGATCCTGCCAAGCATGGTCAGGCTGAGATCGGTAACTTTAGGAAAACCAAGTGAGTCGCTTGGTAGTCATGGGCGCTGGTTCCTGGGGAACCACAATCGCCAAGGTCATTGCCGATGCCGGTAACGAGGTTGTGCTTTGGTCAAGGCGTGATGAGGTTGCGGTTGAGATAAACGAGACCAAGCGCAACAGCGACTACCTACCCGGCATCGATCTTCCTTCAAACCTCACCGCCACCAGCGATTTAGCTTTTGCTCTCAAAGACGCCGAGCAGATTTACCTGGCGATTCCGTCTCAGAGCTTGCGCCAAAGTCTTGAGGCTTGGAAAGAGTTCATTCCAAAAAACGCAACCCTCATCAGCCTGATCAAGGGTCTTGAGCAGGGTACCGGCTTGCGCATGAGCGAGGTAATGGCCGCTGCAACCGGATTGCCTATGACTCACATGGCGGTGGTTTCCGGCCCAAACCTAGCGCTTGAGATTGCAAAGCAGGAGCCTGCAGCTTCGGTTTGTGCCTGCGCTGATGTAGATCGTGCAAACGAGGTCGCTAGAACCTGCTCGAATGACTACTTCACTGTTTTCACAAACCAAGACGTAATCGGAACCGAGCTCGGCGGTGTCCTCAAGAACCTAATTGCCGTGGCAATTGGAATCGTGAACGGCTTGGGTCATGGCCAAAACACCAAGGCGTCGATCATGACCAGAGGTCTGACGGAGATCACAAAGTTTGCAGTTGCTCACGGCGCGAGGCGCAGGACCATGTTTGGACTGGCCGGCCTCGGCGACCTAATTGCAACCAGCGAGTCATCGCTATCTCGTAACTTTAGAGCCGGTGAAATGCTCGGTCAGGGATTCACTAAGCGCGAGGTGCTAAAGCGCATGGGGACGACAGCCGAGGGCCTAAGTTCTGTCGAACCAGTTTTGGAAAGTGCAGTTCAAAAGGGCATCGAAATGCCAATCGTTGCCCAGGTTAGCGATGTGCTAAACGGACGCATGAAGCCGCAGGACTTTGGTCGCCAGCTAAACCTCGCGGATGATGTCGAGGTCGAATTTTGATTCGGCTAGCTTTGATTTACGGTGGTGCCTCTTCTGAGCACAGCGTTTCTTGCGTCACTGCCCTAGGCGTTTACTCGGCAATCGACAAATCCAAGTATGAGGTGATTCCGATTGGGATTACACCTGCTGGAAAGTTCGTGCTGAACCCTATTTCAACCGACTGGAAGCTGTCGGACAGCCCAAACGTTAAAGATGGGATTGAGGTCTACCCAGCCTTAGGCGGAGGCCTGTGGAGAATGGCGGACGGCACCGATCTGGGCGTGATTGACATCGCATTCCCAGTGCTGCACGGCCCAAACGGTGAGGACGGTTCGATCCAGGGTCTGCTTCAGCTCTGTGAAGTTCCATACGTTGGAAATGGTGTGCTGGCATCGGCGGCGGCAATGGAGAAGTCCAAGGCTAAGGCGCTATTTCAAAATGCTGGCATTGCGGTGGCAGATGGCTTGGTCATCACCGAGAAGGAATTTGATCTCAACCCGCAGGGGTTCCTCAAACAGTGCCAAGAGCACTTTGATCTTCCGGTCTTTGTAAAGCCATCGCGCTCCGGATCATCCGTTGGCGTGAGCAAAGTCAAGGACTTTGCTGACCTAGAGGCCGCCATCATCGAGGCTTTCACCCACGACAACACCGTTTTGGTGGAAGCCGCTGTGGTTGGCCGCGAAGTCGAGTGTGCGGTTTTGGAAATTCCAACCGGTGAGCTAAAGGTTTCCCTGGCTGGCGAGATTGTGGTTACCGGTCGCGAGTTTTACGACTACGAAGCTAAGTACTTAGGTGGCGGAGCGGACCTATTGGTGCCAACCTCGCTGACAGAAGCAGAGCTTACTGAAATGCATGATTTGGCTAAGCGAGCCTTTAGAGCGCTTGGATGTTCAGGTCTTGCCAGGACCGATTTCTTCTTAACGAATTCTGGTTTTGTAATCACCGAGGTCAACACCATGCCTGGTTTTACGCCCATCTCAATGTATCCATCACTGTGGCAGGCAACCGGGGTGAGCTACACCGAATTGGTTGACACTTTGATTCAGACCGGACTAAGTCAGGGTACTCAACCGCGCTAGTTGGTTATCTCGGTGCAGACTTTGGTCGCTGGGATCTTTGAAACCGCAATCGCTAGAGCTTCAAGAGCTGAAACCCCGCTTGCCATATTCGAGTCAACAATCACCTCAACCGCAGGGTTCCTAGCGAAGCTGATAAACCGATAATTTGGAGCTTTTGAGTCATCAACCAACCAGTCCACTCCAGCAGCGCTCACGCAGCTCAACTTAGAAACCTCAACAAGCTCAAGCCCGCACCTTGCGATGATCGCTGCCGGTTCACCCCAGGCCGAGGTGGCTTGAGCATTGGTGAAGCGCTGGGCAAGTTCCCCAATCGAAGAAGGGTAGCGAACCGAAACCTCCGCACACGCAGGGTCATTTGCCATGGCTGCCGGCTCTAGGTTCACGGTTGCGGCACAGCCGCTAAGTAGCGGAATTAGCAGTAGAAGCAGAAGTTTTCGCATCAAATACAGGCTAGCGTTGGTTTGTGAATTATTCAGGCCCAACCGTATTTGAACTAGGCGAAGTTGCCGCACTCAAGGCCGCGGTGAAGAACTTTCGCAAGGTGGAGACCACCCTGGTGGGTTCCGGCGATGACGCTGCGGTAGTTGCAGTTAGCGATGGCCGCTTTGTGGTTACCACCGACACCATGGTTGAGGGTCACGACTTTAGAAACGACTTCTCATCCGGCTATGACCTCGGGTTCAAAGCGGTAGCCAGCAACGTCGCAGATGTCGCTGCCATGGGAGCCAAGCCCATCGCTTTGGTTGTTGCAATGGTCATCACCCGAGACACCACACAGATGTGGTTGGAAGATTTTGCTCGCGGATTACAGTCCGGTTGCAACCAGCTAGCGCCAGAGTGCGAGATTGTCGGGGGAGATCTAGCCTCCGGTGAGCAAATTGTGATTGCTGTGACTGCACACGGCCATCTCGCGGGTGCTAATCCGGTATTGCGCTCAGGTGCCAAGTCGGGTGACAAAGTCGCTCTAGCCGGCACCTTGGGTCGTGCTGCGTGTGGCTTGGACCTGCTGCTGCACCAGGATAAGACGCTAGCTAAGGCTTATGACGAGTGGGTTGCGGTGCAGCTTCGCCCAACTCCACCGATTGAACTTGGAGTATTGGCTGCCAAGAGCGCGACAGCGATGCTGGATGTCTCGGATTCACTGGCTTTGGACTGCAACCGCTTGGCTGAGGCATCCGATGTATCAATCGAGCTGGACCGCACCAAGTTGGAGGGCTACGCAGCCGTTCTGGAGCTGGCCGCGCAATCTATGGACGCCCGAGATGACTTAGTTCGAGACCCATTGGATTGGGTGCTCTATGGCGGAGAAGATCACGCACTGTTGGCGACCTTCCCCAAAGACTCTGAGATCCCAAGGGGCTTCAAGGTAATTGGTGAGGTTGTAAAGCGCCAAAAGGATGCGGTAACTCTCGGGGGAGTTGTTTTGCAGGCGCGCGGTTGGGACTCGGTTAGTTCCTAGGCGTGTAATTCGCTGTTTAGTTCAATACCCTGACCCTCGCGGGCGATTGCCTCAACGGCTCCGGTTTGAGAGTTTCTTCTAAATAGCAGTCCCGGAAGCCCACTGAGTTCTGCAGCCTTTACGACCTGGCTCCTGCCATCAACCTTCAGGGTCACCTTGGTGCCGGCGGTGATGTAGAGACCTGCCTCCACGGTGGAATCATCGCCAATCGAGATCCCCACACCGGAGTTAGCACCCAGTAGCGCGCGCTTGCCGATTGAAACCTTGTGCTTTCCGCCACCGGAGAGGGTTCCCATGATCGATGCACCACCACCAATGTCGGAGCCATCGCCAACCACAACACCCTGTGAGATGCGGCCCTCAACCATGGAGGTTCCCAGGGTTCCGGCGTTGAAGTTCACAAAACCCTCGTGCATAACAGTTGTGCCGGGGGAGAGGTGGGCACCTAGCCGGACCCGATTGGCATCCGCAATGCGGACCTTCTTAGGAACCACGTAGTCAATCAGTCTTGGAAACTTATCAATCGAGTGAGCGACGACTCCGTGGTTGCGAAGGGTTACAGTCTTGGCTTCAAAATCTTCGAGGGTCATCACACCGCGATTGGTAAAGGCCACAATCGGCAAGTTTGGGATTAGGCCCTCAAGATTGATGGTGTTTGGCTGCACCAACAGGTGAGAAAGGAGTTGAAGACGTAGGTAGGCATCCTGGGTTGAGGTCACCGGATTTGAAAGTTCAATCTCCACGCGAATCACTTCGGTTCTCACGTTGCGCAATTCGTCAACGCCAACCAGCTCGTCAAGTTCTCTTGGCGAAAACCACTGCAGGTCGGATTTAGGCGCTTCGCCAACGGCTGGTTCTGGGAACCAGGCGTCCAAGACGGTGCCATCTTGGGCAATGGTTGCCAATCCGTGGCCCCAGGCCTTATCAGTTAGGTATGTCGCGCTCATCCTCACCAGAATACAGGTAGCCTTTTTGCCATGGCACTTGATACTTCCAACCTTGTTGAGCTCACGATGGCGATTTGCGACATCGAATCGGTCTCCGGCAATGAGTCGGCGCTCGCCGATGAGGTTGAAAAGCTGCTTTCTTCTCGTGAGCACCTAAGCGTGGTTAGAGATGGAAACGCAGTTGTTGCCAGCACAAATCTTGGGCGTGAGTCCACGGTTGTGATCGCAGGGCACCTAGACACCGTTCCGATCGCGAACAATCTGCCAACCAAGCTGCATCACTTTGAGCGCGAGCAGGTAATCGTCGGGCGCGGCACGGTGGATATGAAGGCAGGCGTGGCTGTAATGCTGAAGCTTGCTGCGGAACTTACCGAGCCCAAGTTTGATGTCACCTGGGTGTTCTATGACAACGAAGAGGTTGCCAGCGACCTAAACGGTCTTGGCCGCCTGGTTCGCAACCGCCCGGATCTGATTCAGGGTGATTTTGCTGTGCTGTGTGAACCAACCAGCGCTTTGATCGAGGGCGGTTGCAACGGCACCATTCGCATCGAGGTTTCAGCCACTGGCAAAAAGGCACACTCGGCAAGACCTTGGATGGGCGAGAACGCAATCCACAAACTCGCACCCATTCTTGAAAAGTTAGCTTCTTATCAGCCGGAAACGTTGAATGTCGACGGACTGGAATACCGCGAGAGCCTGAATGCAGTTTTGGCACACGCTGGAATTGCCAGCAACGTAATTCCAGATCTGGCAACCCTTACGGTGAACTACCGCTTTGCTCCTTCGCGCTCCGGTGAGGAAGCAGAATCGCTGATGCGACAGTTTTTTGCAGGTTTTGAGGTGTCGGTTACTGACCTTGCCGTTGGCGCCAGACCGGGCCTGAACACCCCGCAGGCGCAGGCTTTTATTGCCGCACTCGGTTCTGAAGTAAAGCCAAAATATGGCTGGACGGACGTTGCGCGCTTTAGCGCTTTGGGAATCCCAGCGGTGAACTATGGACCGGGTGACCCATCTTTGGCTCACGCGGACAACGAAAACGTTCCAGTGGGGCATCTTTTTGACTGCGAAGCTGGTTTGCGAAGCTGGCTTAGCGGAAACTAATTTGGCTTTCTAGCCGTGTTTCTGGGATAATTGTTGCTTCCGCGCAATACCCAGGAGTAGTTCTTATGGCAGCAATGAAGCCTCGCACCGGAGACGGTCCAATGGAGGCAGAACGCGAACCACGCGGCCTAATCATCCTTCGAGTCCCACTTGAGGGTGGCGGACGTCTAGTCGTCTCTGTAAATGAAGCCGAAGCAACTGAACTTCACAAAGTTCTAGCCGGCGCTATCAAGAAGTAGTTACTCGGCTTTTGCGATAAGCAGCAAGCCGTCTCCAACCATGGAGATGCTTGAGAAAAAACCAGTCACGTTTGAAAATGATTTGATTGTCGCGCGCAATGCCGATGTCTCATCATCACGAAGAGTTGGGTTGGGGACGCGATCCCGCCAAAGCGCGTGAGAGATAACCAAAGCACCACCTGGTCGAATCAAGCCAACCGCAGTCGGAAGAAGTTCTTCTACCTCCAGTGGATCGATGTCCAAAAACACCAGGTCGTAGCCGCTCTCGGCCATGTTTCCCATGACCGCCTTGGCCTTGCCGGTGATAACGCGAATCCGGCTGGCTGGAATATCTGCAGCCGCAAAGTTCTTGCGAGCAACATTTTGGTATTCCGGCTCATTGTCAATTGTGGTGAGGATCGAATCCTTTGAGGCACTGAGTAGCCAAAGTCCAGAGACACCAGCTCCCGTGCCGGCCTCAACAATGTTCTTGGCCTTCGAGATGGCAGCCAGAACCGCTAGCTGAGCACCGGAGGCTGGGGTGATTGACTCAACTCCGAGTTGGTCGGCATGGTGCCTGGCTTCAACAATCGCAGCAGGTTCGACGGCATAGTCTTCGGCGAATTTCCAGCTGGATATTTTGTCAATCATGATGTCTCTAAGCATAGGTAGGTATTGCCTGCAAAGCCCGGATTCGAAAGCAGTAAACTCAAAGGATGTTTGGTCTAAGCGCTGAGAAACTCATTCTGCTCGCGCTGCTTGCTGTTTTGATTATTGGACCGGAGCGTTTGCCACACTACTCCAAGCAGCTGGCGGAGTGGATCAAGAAGGCCAGACGCATGGTGGACAACGCTCAGACTCAAATGAAGTCAGAGCTTGGCGATGGTTTTGAAGACCTGGACTGGAAAAAGCTAGACCCGCGTCAGTATGACCCTCGAAGAATTGTTCGCGATGCACTTCGAGAGCCGTTGCGTGAGCCAAATGCCGCCGAAAAGCTAAATCGTCCTAAGGTTCAAGAACCTCTGAATGTTGGCGAATCTGCGCCGTTTGACCGGGAAGCTACCTAAATCCACTTTGTGAGCTTGGTCATCAGCGGAGCCATGACCTTGTATTCCTTTGCTCTGGTTGGCAATCCAATTGGCAATTTATTTGCCACACCAATAGTGCGAGTCTCGGTGAAACGAAGTAGTCCATGAGGTCCAGAACGTCTTCCATTTCCAGACTGCTTCATACCGCCCATTGGGGCTGCCATAGAAGCCATGCTGGCTCGGTAACCCTCGTTGATATTCACCGAACCGGCCATCAACCTAGATGCGATCTCAAGTGCCTTGGAGCGATCTCCAACCACCGAAGCGTTTAGACCAAACTCGGTTGCGTTAGAAAGCTCTACTGCTTCGTCCAACGAGTCATATCCAACCAGTGCGATAACCGGTCCAAAGACTTCTTTGGTCATAATCTCTGCAGTCTTAGGAACTGCGGTCAATACGGTTGGAGCGTAGAAGTTTGGACCTAGGTTCTCCAAGCGCTTGGCTCCGGTCAGCACCTTGGCACCCTCGGCAATCGCGCGATCAACAAAACCAGAGACTCGATCCATCTGAGCTTTCGAGGTGAGGGATCCGACATCGTGCGAAAAGGTATCAGAAGAGCCAACAGTCATGGACTCGATTCGGCGCTTCAAAATAGTTGCAAACTCAGCGATTACCTTATTTGGTACGTAGAGACGCTCGATAGAAACACAGAGCTGACCGGCGTTACCAAAGGCTGAGCCAAGAGCGATTTCTGCAGCCTGCTCGAGGTTTGCACCAGGCAGCACGATCATCGGATTCTTGCCACCAAGTTCCAGGCTGTAGCCGATGAGTCGCTTGGCAGCGCGCTCTGCGACGATGCGGCCGGTCGGAGTAGAACCGGTAAAAGCAACGTAATCAGCGTTGTCGGTTACGGCGTTGCCAACCTCATTGGCTTCACCTTGCACCACCTGCCAAATCGCTTCTGGGACTCCAGCCTTGATTGCCAACCCTCTGGCGAAAGCGACAGTCTTGGCAGTTTGATTATCCGCCTTCTGGACCACGGCGTTGCCGGCCATAAGAGCTGGCAGGACATCCATCATGGTTAGCGCCAGCGGGTAATTCCAAGGTGTAATGATGCCAACCACGCCAACTGGGGCAGGCTCAACAAATGCAGTCAACATAACCGGAACGCCGGCCTTGACGCGCTTGCGGCGCATAAGCTTCGGGGCAACCTTGGCATAGTAGGAGATCGCACCAAGTGCTCCGGCAACCTCTTCAAAGGCGTGGGAGCGGGACTTACCGGTTTCTGCCTGGAGCTGGTCCATCATGGCATCCTGCTCTTTTGCCAAGATCGCAGCCAATTTTTTGGCAACCAGTGCGCGATGTTGGACGGATTTTGCCCAGCTAGGTTGCACCACTCGACCAAGTTGAAATGCGTGCTTGACTTCGTCGGCACTGAAGGCCTGAATGTCGTGGAGCTTCTCCCCGGTGAGCGGGCTTACGACCGAAATAAGATTCATAGCTATATCTAACGGGGTTTTAGCCCCAAAGATTTCCCACTGAGCCCAATTGGTAATGCCGCGATCTGCTTGGCGAGCTCAAAAATTTGCCTGGAAATCTCGTGTTCGGGGTTTGAAGCCACCAGCGGCACACCGTTATCCGAAGCTTCTCGCAGCTCCCTACTGATCGGCAGCTGGGCCAACAGCTCGACAGTTTGGCCACTAAGGGAACTCAATCGATCTGCCACGGCTTTACCGCCGCCTTGGCCAAAGATGTATTGGTTTCCAGAATCGCTTGGTAGGTAGCTCAGGTTTTCTATCACTCCAAGGATTTCCTGGCCGGTCTGCAAGCCAATCGCTCCGCTTCGCTCGGCCACCGTGGCAGCGGCAGACTGCGGGGTAGTAATCACCAGCGAGCGTGCTTTTTTCAAAAGTTGACCAAGGCTAATTGCTACATCTCCGGTGCCGGGAGGAAGATCTAACAGCAGGTAGTCCAGATCGCCCCAGTAGACATTGGTTAGAAACTGCTCAATTGCCCGATGCAGCATCGGCCCTCGCCAACCAACCGGTTGGTTGTCGGTGACAAAGAATCCAATCGACATCACCTTCACGCCAAATGCGATCGGCGGCAAAATCAAATCGTCCAGCTGAGTCGGATTCTCGCTAATGCCCAGTTGTCCAGGGATTGAGTATCCAAAAATGTCGGCATCTATCAGGCCAACCTTGTGGCCGAGGGAAGCCAGTGCAACCGAGATATTCGTGGTTAGAGTGCTCTTTCCGACACCGCCTTTGCCGCTTCCGACAAAGATCACCTTGGTGAAGTTATCGTCTTGGGCGAACGGGTTGAAACGAACCGGTGCATCGCCGCGCAGCTTTACCTTCAGTTCATCGCGCTCCGCTTGGGTCATAACAGACATGGTTAGTTCAAAAGAAGAAAAGCTCTCACTCAGCACCTCGCGAACATCTCGCTCTATCTTCTGCGCTGCCGGGCAACCTGCAATCGTGAGCTTTACGATGACCTGGGCTGTGGTGTTTGTTTCGGAGGTGATCTCCACCATCCCGAGCTCGGTGATTGGGGCTCTGAGTTCTGGGTCAATAACCAGCTTCAAAGCGGCTAGCGCTTTGCTCATTTGGTCTTTTTAGGCTTGGTCTGCAGCTCTTCTAAAAGCTCTCGCACCACATCGCGCAGTTCATCCTTGACGAAATCCTTGGTGGCAACTTCATCCAGGGCAAGCTTTAGCGCTGCGACCTCACGGGCGAGGTATTCTGTATCAGCTAGGTTTCGCTCAGCTCTCTGACGATCCTGCTCAAACTTCACTCGATCTCGGTCGTCCTGGCGGTTCTGAGCCAAAAGGATCAAAGGTGCTGCGTAGGAAGCCTGCAGCGAGAGGATCAGTGTCAAAAGGCTAAAGTTCAAAGCCCTTGGGTCGTACTGAGCATCTACCGGCGCCAAGGTGTTCCAAGAGAGCCAGATCATCACAATGATGGTCATCGTGATTAGGAACGCTCCGGTCCCCATTGCTCGGGCAAAGCTCTCCGAGATGCGGCCAACCGCTTCTTGGTTCATGCTCGGAGCACGGAATACTCTTCGAGACTTTGGAGTCTCGAGAGGTGATTGATTTCTAGCCATCATCAGTCCTCACTTCTCCAGTCATCCGGCAACAGGTGGTCCAAAACGTCGTCCACGGTAACAACACCGAGCATGTGTCGCTCGGCGTCAACCACCGGCAGGGCAACTAGGTCATAGGTCGCAAGGTCACGGTGAATCTGCGAAATGGAGGTATCGACTTGGATTGGCTCTTGATCTGAATCCAGTAGCGATGCCAGTCTCTCGTGCGGGGGATAGCGCAGAAGTTTCTGGAAGTGAACTACACCTAGGTACTTACCGGTTGGGGTCTCATAAGGCGGCAACGTCACAAAGACTTGAGCAGCTAGCACCGGCTCGACTTCTTTGCGGCGAATAAGTGCCATCGCCTCTGCCACGGTGGTGTCGGCAGCACAAATGATTGGTTCCGGGGTCATCATTCCACCGGCGGTATACGGTTCATACTTCAAAAGTTGGCGAATATCATCCGCTTCCTCTTGGTCCATCAGATCCAAAAGGGTCTCGGTGCGCTCTTTCGAAAGATTCTGCATAAGGTCGGCTGCGTCGTCAGGATCCATGAGATCTAAAACCTCGGCTGCACGCTCATCCTCGAGTTCGTTCATGATCTCGAGCTGCTCCTCTTCAGGTAGCTCTTCTAGTAGATCGGCCAGGCGCTCGTCGTCGAGCTCCTCTGCCAGAGCAATCATTCGGTCTTCAGGAAGTTCAAGCACTGCGGTTGCCAAGTCTGCTGGTCGAAGGTCGGCGACTGTTGACAGTAGCTGCTGTGCATCTTGCTCAGCCGGGTTTTGCTTGTTCTCCTGAACGTCTTGCCACATCACGAACTCAGTTGGACCCTTGGCAAAAGGAAGGGCGGTGTTCTTGGGTCGGCGGACAAATAGCTCGCTCAGTTCCCAGTCGCCGCGCTTGTTCTTCTCGATCGCGAAATCTTCGATGGTGGCATCGCCTGAGCCATCCAGCAGGGTGACCTTGCGGCCGAGGATTTCCGCAATAGCCCTGACTTCCTGACCGCGCTGTGAGAAGCGGCGCAGGTCAATAAAACCATTGGTCATAAGCTGTCCAGGTGCAATTGCGGTGACTCGTGCCACCGGAAGAAAGACTCTTCTGCGGCCAGAAATCTCAATCACAAAGCCGGTTGCGCGCGGTGGCAGATTCTTTCGGTACGCCATTAGAACGTCAATGACTTTTCCAACTCGGTCACCGAGTGGGTCAAAGACGCCACAGCTCGCCAATCTGGCTACGAATACTCTGGTTGCGCTCACAGAGATAACCTTATTCGCCAAATGCAAACTTCTGGCAAAATGCTCACATGACCGATGCCCGACCTAACCCTAAAAGTGGCCGTCCTGGACCTATTGTTCCCAAGGGCCACTCGCTTGGTGAGTTTCCAAATTACCAAGATGCCACCAAGTTGGTGGAACGTCTAATTGCTGGCGACTTCGCGCCAAATAAGATTTCGATCATTGGTCACGACCCAGTTTTAGTGGAGCGAGTGCGCACCCGCCTGGGCTATGGGCGAGTAGCGCTCTCAGGTGCTATCACCGGTTTTTGGATGGGTTTGATTTTTGCCCTTTTGATTGGCGCTGGGATTGAGGTTTCCCCAGAAGGCGGAATGAGCTATCTGCCGCAGCAGTTTTTCTCGGTTCTGGTAGTAGCGGCAGGCCTTGGCATGCTGTTCCAAATCATTAGATTCTCGACAACTAAAAACAAGCGATCGTTTTTATCATCGCAAATGCCAATTGCCACTCGCTATGAAGTCATCGTTCCAAACGAGGATGCGCTACCAGCACTTAAGATTCTAGGTTTAGCCGGCAGCTCCGAGTAGTTCCTGGGCATACCAGGCTTCAAGTTCAGCTGTGGTTCTTGGCAATGCGGCTGAGAGATTCTCGACACCGGTCTCGGTAACCAAGACATCATCTTCGATTCTCACACCAATTCCGCGGAATTCCGCCGGAACGGTTAGGTCATTGGCGTGGAAATAAAGCCCTGGCTCGATGGTGAAAACCATGCCTGGCTGCAAGATGCCCTCTTGATACATCTCACGTCTGGCTTGGGCGCAGTCGTGCACATCCATGCCTAGGTGGTGGCTGGTGCCGTGAACCATGTAGCGGCGGTGGTGCTGGTTCTCCGCCTTCAGAGACTCTTCGAGGGTCACCGGCAAGAAGCCAAACTCGGACACCTTCTGGGCAATCACCTCAATAGCTGTGTTGTGGATGTCCTTGAACTTGATTCCCGGTTTAGCAATAGCAAAGGCGGCGTCTGCCGCGGCTAACACCGCATCGTAAATCTGCTTTTGCTGCTTCGTGAACTTACCGTTGACTGGAATGGTCCTGGTGATATCGGCTGTGTAGAGCGAATCAAGTTCGACACCGGCATCAACCAGAATCAGATCTCCCGGCTTTACCTCACCGTCATTGTTGGTCCAGTGCAGGGTGCAGGCGTGTGCACCCGATGCCGCGATGGTTCCATAGCCAAGGTCATAACCCTCAAGACGTGCTCGGGAGTAAAAAGCGGTCTCGACCACGCGCTCACCGCGGGAGTGGGTCGTAGCCTTTGGAAGTGAGCGTGCGACATCACCAAATCCGCGAATCGAGACGTTTACCGCCTCGCGCATTTGGGAAATCTCGTAGTCGTCCTTGATAAATCTCAAGGTGGAGAGTGCCTCTGCGAGTTTTGCATTCTTTGGGGTAACCACCTTGCCGATCTTCTCAAGGTGCTTTGGCAACTTTGCCACGTCCTCGGTTTCGATACCGAGCTGGTTTGCGACCTGCAGAAGGCTTGGTCTTGCTCCAACCCAGAATTCGCCAATCATTGGATTTGCAAAAAACTCATCCGAGTTCTTGTCTGCGGTTGGCATTAGATAAAGAGTTGAGTGGACTTTGGTCTTGCGAGCGTCAATGACCAATACCGAACCTGGCACGGTTGCAGAACCCCAGCCGGTCAGGTGAGCAAATCCAGAGAATGGGCGATAGCGGTATTCATCGTCATTCGAGCGAACCTTTGGTTCCCCCGCCGCAATCATTAGAACCTTGCCCTTGAACTGCTTGGCAATTTCCGCTCTGCGCTTCTCGGTGAAGTCCGCAACCTCCCAACGAGAGGTTTCCTGCCCTTGAGAATCATCCCAACCGGATGCGATGTACTTCAGAAAGGTTTTAGATTGTGGCGTGCGCGATCTGTTGGTCGGCTTTGACTTTTTTCCCATGCCACTATTCTCTACCTGTGATCGACCTTCATGCACACACTAATTTTTCGGATGGCAAGGATACCCCAACCGAATTGGTGCAAAATGCCGCCCGGGCTGGGATTCAGGTGCTGGCAATCACCGATCATGACACCGTAGCCGGCTGGGATGAAGCGATTCAGGCTGCCCAGAACTTCGGCATTGGGTTGATACCCGGAATTGAAGTGTCAACTCGAGCGGTAACGCCATCTGGCCATGGCGTAAGCGTTCATATGCTGGCCTACCTGCCAGATCCAAATGATCAAGCGCTGATTGGTGCGCTGAACCGCACCAAAGAATCCAGAATGGTTCGCGCTCGCGAGATGGTGTCGAGGCTCTCGAAGGAATACCCAATTGACTTTGAAATGGTGCTCAGGCAACTTCCTGAAGGATCAACCATTGGCAGACCCGCAATCGCTGACGCTCTGGTTGAAGCCGGGATCGTGCCAACCCGCTCAGATGCCTTTACCTCGATTTTGCATCGGACTTCCAGCTACTACGTCTCGGAGAAATCCCTTGACACCATCGAGGCCATTGGTTTGATCAAGCGTGCCGGGGGAGTAACCGTCATGGCTCACCCGCTAATTGATTTTCCTCCGGGAGCAAAGCGGGAAGATCTTCCAAGGGCCCACTTTGAAACTTTGATCGAGGCAGGACTGGATGGCTTGGAGGTGGATCACCGAGCTGTGCCAGATGTTGCCAGGCACTGGCTGAGGGATATGGCCCTAAAGCACAACCTGATTGTTACCGGTTCCTCGGATTACCACGGGGTGGGCGGCAAAGACAACCTACTTGGCGAAAATGTCACCACGCCCGAGATGCTTCAGCGAATTATTGATCAAGCCTCAGGCTTTGAACCACTCACATAGTTGCGAGAGCGGTTGCGATCGCGCCTAGGTGCTTGCTTAGTCGGTTCGGTTCTGGCAGGTTGCTGCTGCTTTGGCTTTGAATCCTTTGCCGGCTCTCTAGTTGAGCGGGCAATGCGACCCTTGGTTCCCACAGCAATCCCGAGCTCCTCATAAAGGTGAGGGGAGTTCGAATAAGTCTCCTGTGGCTCAGGCTTTTCCAGCTCTAGTTCGCGGTTGATGTGAACCCAACGAGTCATGTCATCCCAGTCCACAAAGGTAACCGCAACGCCGAGCTTTCCGGCGCGACCGGTTCTACCGATGCGGTGTAGATAAGCCTTTTCATCCTCAGGAACCGAGTAGTTGATTACGTGGGTAACGTCGTCAACGTCAATTCCACGAGCCGCGACCTCGGTTGCCACCAGGATGTCTTTTTTACCGGCGCGGAAGTTTGCCATCGAACGCTCGCGAGCTTCTTGGCTCATGTCTCCGTGCAGCGCGGTGGCATTAAAGCCACGGTCAATCAGCTCTTCGGAAAGCTTGGCGCTGGTGCGCTTGGTGCGAACGAAGATCACGGTCTTACCGCGTCCCTCGGCCTGCAAGATGCGACCGACTACTTCGTCCTTATCCATCGAGTGAGCGCGGTAAACAAACTGCTTGATGTCAGCTTTGGTCTTACCCTCGTCCGGATCTTGCACACGAATGTGAATAGGTCGGTTTTGGTAACGACGGGCGAGGTTCAGAATCGCTGCCGGCATGGTTGCCGAGAACAGCATGGTCTGACGACCAGCAGGGGTGAAGCTAAATAGCTTCTCAACATCCGGCAAGAAACCAAGATCCAGCATCTCATCGGCCTCATCCAGCACCATGAACTTGATCTTTCCCAAATCCAAAAGCTTTTGCTTGGCAAGGTCGATTAGTCGACCCGGGGTTCCAACTACTACCTGAGCACCAGCCTTGATCTGAGCAATCTGACCTTCGTACGCCTTACCGCCATAGATGGCTGCAATTTGGGTGCTTCGGTTTGAAGCAGCGAGTTCTAGGTCCTCTGCAACCTGAACAGCAAGTTCACGGGTCGGAACAACAACCAGCGCCTGAACGCCGTGCTCTGGGTCTTTTCCTAGGGACTGCAATAGCGGAAGGCCAAAGCCTAGGGTCTTGCCGGTGCCGGTCTTGGCCTGTCCGATGACGTCAGTTCCAGATAACGCAACTGGAATAGCTTGTTCCTGAATTGGGAATGGACTGGTGATCGATTTGGAATCTAAAGCGGCACAGATGTCCTCATCTATGCCAAGGGAACGAAAGTTCAAGAATTCTCTCCATTAATTCGCCACTCCCGTTAGTGGGATGCGGTCGCAAGTTATAAGCTTTTCAGGTGTTGGATTGGTTGCGCAGACTCCGCAAGGTGTCCCAGAAGCTTTCGCTCCCCTCGCGTGATGCGAGCTCGGGTAGAAGCCAAATTCAACTCAACCCTGCCAAGCTTACTCCTTCGCCTGAAATCTACCTAGGTCGGCTTGCTCACCTCACGGTCAGCATCGCTGAGCAGCTAGACCAGCAGTCGGAAACAGCGGGCGATCAAACTCTTTCTAAGAAGCTTCACCTGCTCTCGAATAAGTACTACTCAAGGCACGCAGAGCTGGTTCCGCTGCTCGCAAAATTGGATGTGGTCCCAAGCAACCTAGAAGCGCTTTACGGCAGCTCAATCAATCAGCTGCTCAGTAGAACCAAGGGCGCAGACTTCTTTGAGGAGATGATGCGCGACTACATCGTGTTTGGAATGCTGGAGGACTCTTTCCGCAAGTTGGCAAGGGGGCTAACCCCTGCACGACGGATAAAGGTTGAAGAGCTTTTGTCTCACCAGGAGCTTGAGAAGCTAGCGCAGGCCACGCTGTTTGACGCAATTTCTCAAGATCCAAAGCTTGGTCAGCGACTGGCGCTTTTTGGGCGCATGGTGGTGGCGGACTGCCTATTGGAGATTAGAAACTCAATCAGTTTTGAAAGGGTGTTGGTCACCGGGTCATTCAATAACGATGCTGACCGAACCCGCGCTCAGTTCAAAACACTCGAGCCATACACCTCAGAGTTGATTGCAGCGCACACCGTGCGCATGGATCAACTAGGCCTTTCCGCCTAGGCGAATCTCGGCCAACTTCTTTTCCTCGGCCACCGCCCTAGTGCGAGCTAGGTAGCGAGTTCCGAAAATCATTGCGGCAGGCATCGCCAACATCACGATGAACCAGATCCAGGCTTCGTCGTAGTGAAAACCAGCCCAGGTCAGAATCAGCCAAATCAATGAACCCGAGACTAGAGATATACCAGCCGGGACCAGCTTGCCGTAGTACTCGGAACTCGGAAGCACGAAAGGTGCGACCAGAGCCAAAATTGCGGCGTATGCCAAAAGAACCAAAATCTCCATTACGCGATGAATCCCACTCTGCGGCTTTGCTCCGCTCCAATTTCAACGTAGGCAATGCTTGCGGTTGGAACCAAAATAGTTGTGCCCTTATCGTCTTCGAAAAAGACCAGCTCCTGCTTGGAAGCGAACGCCGTCGAGATCAAGGTTGAAACCTGCGCCGAGGTCAGGTTTGTCTCGAAACTTAAATCGCGCTGATTCTCGCGTATGCCAATTCTGATTTCCATTGCACTCCTTTGGGGATTACTAGGTTACGACATGAAAAAGTCATAGCGTGCAAATAGATTTGCCTAGTGGTCGAAAACAATCAGGTATTTGCTCAGGGTGCAGTTGATGCAACTGGCGAATTTAGCCTTCGATCCCTATTAGAGATCAGTTCAGGGCAGCACATTGTCCTAGGTGCGCCCGGTTCGGGAAAGACCACCGCTTTGCGCCACTTAGCGATGCAGCTCGAACACACAATTGAGCCATCCCAGATTTTGGTGCTGACTCCAACCAGGCAATCCGCCAGCAAGCTTCGCGACCAGCTGGCTTTAGCCAGCAAGCGAGCAACTTCTGCGCCACGTGCCCAGTCGGTAACAAGCTTTGCCTTTGGGCTGCTTACGGCGAGCAACCCGGAGATGCGATTGCTCTCCGGTGCCATGCAGCAAAGCATTCTTCGCGAGCTGATTGAGAAAAGTGCGAGCAGTCCATGGGGTTATGACCTTCAGACCATTGGATTGCAGGGCTTTATTCAAGAGCTGAGAGACCTGTTTGCGGTTTGCATCGAAAATGGCCTCTCAACTGTGTGGCTGATGGAAAAATCCCAAGAGTTCAATCATCGTGGTTTGGCAATTGCTGCTGAGCTCTTGCCGGCTTACGAAATTGAAATTGAGGCTCGAGGCCTAGTTGACCCATCGCAATTGATTCTGGGGGTCACTAAATTACGGGCGCCAGAATACAAATGGCTGCTGGTAGATGACGCCCAGGATTTCTCGAAGGCTGGGTTGGCTTTAGTTCAGAAACTTGCTCAAAACGCAAACCTTGCGCTGTTTGGTGACCCGGACAGCACAGTGCTTGGTTTTAGATCCGGCTTTGTTGACGGGTTTGTCGGCGAGTTCCCTCAGGCGATGAAGCACTACCTAGAGCCCAATGACAGTTTTGCTCTTGAGCTTTCGAAATTAGCTTCGAAGCTTCCACCGCAATTGGCTGGTCCGCAGCGGCCGAGACCAGTTGGTAGTGCAGGCAAGATCCGGACTGCACTATTTGACAATCAGGTGAGCGAAGCCGACTGGCTGGCCAGTGAGATTCGGCAGCGAAGGATGAGAGATGGCCTTAGCTGGGGAGATTTCGCTGTTGTTGCCAGAACCAGAACCCAGCTCGATCAGCTGGCTTCGGCCCTTGCGGCTCGCGAGGTACCTACCTCAACACTCGGCACCAGCCAGGCGCTGAGAGATCAGCCCATGGCCAGAGCGCTCTTGGAAACCGCACAGTTGGGGCTTAGACGAGGCGACCAAAATTCCGTGATAGAGGTGCTGCACTCACCAATCTTCGGCCTAGATTCGATAGCCATTCGAAGGTTGAAGCGCCAACTAGCGCAGCAATCAGATTTAGGTCAGGTTCCATCCTCGGAATTGTTAATCGCGGCACTAGAGGTGGAAATCGAGCCAAGCAGTCCAGAATTTCGAAAGCTTGGAAAGCTCACCGCCCTAATTCAGAACATCAAGTCTTTGGCGGACTCAAGCGCTCATGAGTTACTGTCGGCAATTTGGTCGATTGTTGATCACGCGGCGCTGGAGGTGCTCGCTAAGGGGTCGTCCGAGGTCGCACTCAGTGCCAACCGTTCGCTGGATTCGGTGCTTGAACTTTTCGCCGCCGCCCAGCGATTTGATGCCAATCAGCTGGGTACCGCCTCCGATTTTGTGTTTGCGCAGCTGGAACAGGCGGTGCCAGAAGACTCTTTGGCTGCAAAGGGTCTTCGTCCTGCGGTGCAGTTGACAACGGCTGCCGGGCTTTCGGATCGTAGCTATCAGGTTGTGTTGCTGCCGCGCCTGCAAGATGGAATCTGGCCAAACCTAAGACCTAGAAGTTCACTGCTTGGGGCCACCTCACTCTCGGGCTTTCTAAATGGCAAGGTGGCGCAACCAACGCTTCTGGTTCGATCGGAACTAGACGATGAGATCCGTTTGCTTTACAAGGCAATCGGAGCTGCCCGGTCCGAGGTGATTATCACCGCCATGGTGTCCCAAGAGGAGCAGCCCTCACAATTTTTCGAAATGCTGGGACTAGCACCGGCGCAAAATGAGCAAGCAATCAGCTTTGATCTTCGACGTTTGGTTGGAAGTTATCGCCGAGCACTAGCATCCGGCGACCAATCGGTGGCACCGCTATTGGCTGCGCTCGCGCTGCTGCAGGTGCCAGGAGCAAATCCAGAGGGCTGGCAGGGATTGTTGCCACTTTCAACCAATGAGCCGCTAGTGGTTGAGGGTGGGGACATTCGCTTTTCGCCATCGAGGCTTTCCGCTTTCGAGAAGTGTCCGGTGCACTGGTTCATCCAGAATTTTGGAGGCGATGGCTCTGGCTTTGAGGCATCATTGGGCACTTTGCTGCACGCCGCTCTCGAAGTCTCTTTGACCCAGGCAGAGCTTGAGTACTTTGTCGAGAGTAACTGGCACACCCTGGAGTTCGAAGCAAGCTGGCAGTCCAGTGGGCAAAAGCGCAAAGCGCTGAACATGGTGGCCGCCCTCGGTGAGTACCTACGCAGCGCTGGCGAATTGGTAACCGCCGAGCAAAAGTTTGAGGTGAAAATCGGACGCTTGGTTATTGCCGGCAAGATCGATCGAGTAGAGCGAGATGCGGATGGCGGTCTGCGAGTGGTAGATCTAAAGACCGGAAAACCACCAAGTGCCCAGGAGGTTCTCACTCACCGGCAGCTAGCGGTCTACCAATTAGCGGTTCGGGAACAATACGGCGAAGAGATGGCGGGTGGCCGAATCGTCGCTGTTGGAGACCAGCGCCTGAAAGTACTGGACCAGCCACAGGTATCTGGAGAATTCGAAGGGGAGATTCTCGAGCTACTGAAGAGAGTTGAGGATGGGGCGGGCGGCAATAGCTTCGTGGCTGAGATCGCCGATCACTGCAACGAAGATTCGAACTGCCAACTATTGATATCCAAGGTGGTGACAGGTGGCTAAGTACTCTGCCGATCAGGTCTATAAGTTACTCTCGCCACACTCTTTGACTCAGGAGCAAAAGGCTGTCATCGAAGGCGCTTCAAATAGCTCGCCGACCTTGGTAATAGCAGGAGCCGGTAGTGGCAAGACTGAGCTGATGACGGTCAGGGTGCTATACCTAATAGCCAATTCGCTGGCCCTGCCCTCCGAAATTCTCGGGCTCACTTTCACGCGCAAAGCAGCGAGCGAACTGTCCGCGAGAGTCAACCAAGCACTCTACAAATTGCGTGAGAGTGATATGTGGCCTGCTGAACTAGAGCAGGACTTTACGCCACCGAATATCACCACCTACAACTCATTTGGAAACGACATTTTCCGCAAGCTCTCGCTAGCGGTTGGTTATGAGTCGGATGCAACCTTGCTCACTGAAGCGAGCTCGGTAGCGCTGGCTGATGAGCTGGTCCGCAATCTCAAGGGCGACCTACATCGCAACCTAGAGGATTGGGATAAGACCAAGGATTACCTGATCGAACTGGTGCTTTCGCTGGCTTCCGAGATTACCGATAATCAAGCAACCCCCGAGATGATGATTGCCACTTTGACTAGTTTTGCCGAGCAGATTTCTGGGTTACCCCGAAGCGATAAGGGAGAGCCGGGTCAGTTTCAGTACGTCACTGACCTACTCGATGCGGCCGCGCTCAATGTGGTGATTGCAGAGCTGGTTGGCGAGTACCTGGCGCTCAAAAAGCGAAGAAACCTAGTCGACTTTTCAGACCAGGTAGCCCTGGCGTTGAGCGCACTCACGACTGAATTTGAGCACGGTTACCGATTCGTTTTGCTCGATGAGTATCAGGACACCTCGAGCATTCAAACTCAACTGCTAGCCCGCTTGTTTTTCGCTCAGGCGGTTTTGGCCGTCGGGGACCCGAATCAGGCTATTTACGGGTGGCGCGGCGCCAGTAGCAATAACCTCGCCGGTTTCCACGCCGACTTTGGTTCCAAACAAGCTCAAACTTTCCAGCTTTCGAAGTCCTGGCGATCCGGCCAGGCGGTGGTGGATGCCGCCAATCAACTCACCCAGGCCCTCAACGCCATCCAGCCGGAACTAGCCCCGGTGACACTGACACCTGGGGTGGCCAACCGCGAGAACTTCGTAACCGCTGAAGTCTTCCAGGACGAACTATCCGAGGCAGAGGCGGTTGCCGACTGGTTCGAAAAAAACCTCGACGAAGATAAGTCGGCTGCACTATTACTGAGAACCAAAGCGAGCATGCCGCTGTATGCCAAAGTCATTTCTGAGCGGGGGATAGCGGTTGAGGTATCCGGGCTTTCCGGGCTGCTGCAGCTTCCCGAGGTCATGGATTTGATTTGCGCTTTGAATGTGGTGCAGCGACCAGAATCCGGAGCATCGCTAATGCGCCTGCTCTCGGGTCCACGCTGGAGGATTGGGCCCAAGGACCTAGCGGAGCTTTCTGCGACCGCACAGCGCCTATCGAGGGTTAGGTCTGAGGTTACAAGTGCTATGCCCGTAACGATTGTGGAGGCATTGGATGAACTTATTCGTCCAGGTGCACTGGAGTATTCGAAATTCTCTGAAGTCGGAGGAGCGCGCTTGGTCATGGCTGCCAAGCTCTTGCGGAAGATGCGCGCTACCTCGAACATCTCATTGGCCCAATTCGCCTGGGTGGTAGTTCGAGAGTTAGAAATTGACATCGAGCTATTCGCGCACTCCAGTGCGCCAAATCCATTGGCAAACCTCGAAGCTTTTATTGCTCGAATTGCCGAATACGAACAGTCTTCGCTCCGACCCTCCCTTACGGAACTGCTGTCTTGGCTGGATTACGCCAACGAAAAGGAGAACTTTGAGCTTCCACGCCTTGGAGCCAAAAAGGGCACTGTTCAAATCATGACGGTACACGCCGCGAAAGGTTTGGAGTGGGATTTGGTAGCCCTGGCTCAGCTGAATAAGGGCGCTTTCCCGGTCGAGGGCAAAGGGGCCAAGGGCTGGTTGGCAGCGGGCAAGCTGCCTTTTGAATTGCGAGGTGATTCTAATGTGCTGCCTGTCTTTAGCTACCAGCACGCCACCACGCAAAAAGAACTAAAGGCAGCCTTCGATCAGTTCCAAGAGCTAAATCGCCTCAGGCAGCTAACTGAAGAGCGAAGACTGGCCTATGTTGCAGTCACCAGGGCGAAGACCGCTCTGCACATCACCGCTTCGCACTACAAAATGGGAAACAAAAAGCCCAGGGAGCTATCTCCATTTCTAGTAGAACTGATTGAGAACTCTCTGGTCGAGCTAGTCAGTGCGATTCCAGATGTCTATCAAACCAACCCGCTGGATGGGCGCAAAGAGCAAACGGTTTGGCCTTTTGATCCGCTTGGCGATAAGCGCAAAGAGATTGAGTCGGCCGCATCGTCGGTCATTAGTTCGGCACCTGCAAGCCTTGAGAGTTTCACGGAACTCGCATTGCTGTTGGAGGAGCGCGAGCGCGGTAATTGGCTGGCAGCTCCAGAGCTGCCCAAGCGCCTTAGTGCTTCTAAAGTCATGCAGCTGATCACAAATCCTCAGGAGTTTGCAAACTATTTGGCAAGGCCTATGCCTGCCGTTTACAGCCCGGTTGCGCAACGCGGCACCGATTTTCACCGCCTGCTCGAAGAGCACTGGACTCAAGATTCTGAACTGGCCGATCAAGATTGGGCAGAAGAGGATTTGGAGCTCAAGGCAAACTTTGAGAATTCTCGATTCGCCACCCTCAAGCCTGACTTTGTCGAGCAGTCCATCGAATTTGAAATTGCCGGCCTAATCGTGGTCTGCAAAATCGATGCGATTTTCTCAGAGGCAAACGGTTTCTTGATAGTGGACTGGAAATCCGGTTCCGCACCTAGGTCTGAAGCTGACCTAAAATCACGCGCGATCCAGCTAGCGCTCTATCGAATCGCTTTTGCGAAGTGGCAGGGCATTGGGCTGGAAAAAGTTTCCGCGACCTTCTTCTTTGCTGCAGATGGCAAGGAAGTCATGCCAGTTCGATTGTTGTCAGAGCAGGAGTTGGTGGCTGCTATCGAGGGTGCTAGAACAGCTCGTCGAGGCTAGTTTCTTCAGTCTTCGGCTCTTCTTCGGCTGATTCCTCAGCCTCAACGCCAGCCACCTCGTCAAAGATTGATGCGGCGGATACTTCCTCGAGATCTTCGCTCTCGCTAGCTGTCTCGACAGCGCTTAGCTCCTGTGTCGGCATGGCTGCAGGAATGATTGCTGCTGCAGCGGCCAAGCCAACAAAGCTGGTTGCGGTCAGATCTTTTAGGTTGCCGGCTTCAAGGTTGTCTTTTAGCTCAGCCAAGAGTTCCTCGGCTTGCTTGATCTGCTCTTGGTCACCCACAGCTAGGCAGTGCAGTAGCCAGGTTCCCAGTTCCAACTCGGAATAGAGCATCGCACGCTGAGCAAAGTTCTCATCGGTCGTAGGTCTCGCAGCGCGGTAGTGAATCATTGCGTCCTCGAAGGTGGAAGGTAGCGCTCCACCGGAGAGCCAGCGGAAGTCTTCGGCCGGGTCACCAATTGAAAGCGAGTTCCAATTTGCCAATCCAACAACCTGCTGGCCATTGATCAAAACAGCATCGGAACTTATTGCGCCGTGGGTGATGGTCGAGTGGAAACGGAATAGACCGATGTCCTCAAGTGCCTGCTCCCAGCGGCTAAGTAACTGAGCTGGCACCTTGCCGGTTGCGGCCATCTTGTCGAGCTCGGAAACTTTCTGGTGCAGGATTGCGGCCGAGTCATACTGAGGTAGTCCGGCCTCTGAGATTGCTTCGACTGAAAGTGAGTGCAGAGCGGCAAGCGCTTCACCAAAGGACTTTGAGAATGGCCCAGGTCCCAGGCGAGAAAGGTCTGGGCTTGAGCCTTCTAGCAACGTGAACAACACACCGGTGGTTCCCTTGTCGTCTTGGGTTTGTCCAAGTGACTCTGGAATCTCAAACGGCAAACGAGAAGAAAGGCGGCGCATGGACTGCACCACCATTTGCTCGGTTGCCAATTCGCTTATGCCGGCAGAGTTTGCCGGAATCTTGAACTCATAGGCCTGCCCATCGGCACCCCAAAGTCTCAAGGTCTCCAAATCTGGGTTGGAGTCAACTTTCAAGTAGTGCCGGAAGTTTTTTCCAGGCGAAGCATCGGCTGCCAGTGCAGCTAAAATCAAAGCAGGTCGTCCCACATCACACAGGTTAGACGGTCAATGCCCAGCAAGCGGTCAATGCCACGCGAACCAAGAGGATTACCAATTGAACTCGGACCAGTCTGATCTCGACTTCCTAGCGGAACTCGATGACGACCAAAGGCTTGCTGCTGAGGCTTTGCTTGGTCCGGTCTGCATAATTGCAGGTGCCGGCAGCGGAAAAACCAGAACTATTTCCCATCGAATTGCGCACGGCATCGAAACTGGCGTCTATACCGCAAACCGTGTCTTGGCTCTCACCTATACAAATCGTGCGGCAAGTGAACTTCGATCCAGGATGCGCGATTTGGGAGCTGAAGGTGTTCAGGTCAGGACCTTCCACTCGGCGGCTCTTAGCCAGCTGCAATTCTTTTGGCCCCAGCTCACAGAGTCACTGGCACCGAAACTGATAACCAACAAGCTCCCCGTCCTAAAAGATGCTCTTGAGGAATTGAAGATCCGAGGTTCGGATGAAGATTTGCGCAGCATCGCTTCCGAGATTGAGTGGATGAAATACGGCTTAGTCTCTTTGGACGAGTATCAAAACCTAGATCGCCCCAACATCGCGTCTTTCTCGAAGGACAAGTTTTTGGAGGTGGCCGGAAGATTTGAAGCAGTGAAGCAGCAGCGCAGACTTGCCGACTGGGAAGATGTTCTGCTGCTAACAACGGGGTTATTGAGAAATGAAGCACGAATGCTCGCTCACGTGCAGCAGCAGTATCGTCACTTCACAGTTGATGAATACCAGGACATCTCACCCCTGCAGCAGTCACTGCTTGAGACTTGGCTGGGGGACCGCGAGGAGCTCTGCGTTGTCGGCGACCCGAGACAAACCATCTACACCTTTGCCGGGGCGGATCCCAGTTTCCTAACCGGGTTCATTGGCCGCTTCCCGAGCGCCCAGATATTTGAGCTCAACCGCAACTACCGCAGCAGTCAGGAGATTGTTCAGCTGGCTAATCGAGTCGCTGAGCACGGCGAGCTCGAGGCGGTGCGAATGTTCAGTTCTCGTCCAGCTCACCAAAAATTCTCCAGCTCACTTGCCGAGGCCAAGTGGATTGCCGAGACGATTTCTGAAGCAGTGCAGTCCGGAACCGACCTTGGTGAAATTGCTGTGCTCGCGAGAATCAATTCTCAGCTTGAGCAGGTGGAGTCGGAACTGACAAAGCGTGGTATCAAGTGCCAGGTGAGAGGCACTGGACGTTTCTTCCGACGACCAGAGATCATGCAGGCCATGATTGCGCTCAGAGCCCTACAAACCTCAGAGCTAACCGAACCACTGTTTGTTTCGGTGAGCAACATCATTTCTGCGCTTGGTTGGAGTTCACGTTCGGATGGCTCTGAGAAGTGGCTTGGGCTGAATTGGTTTGTTGAGGTGCTTGAGGAATTCACGGGTGATGTCAGCTTGGATGAGTATCTTCGCGAGCTTCAAGAACGCGAGCGGTCAGGTCACGAGCCTGTGATGGCGGCGATTTCGCTTGCCACCATCCACGCCACCAAGGGACTTGAATGGAAGCTGGTTTTCCTCTGCGGACTAAACCAGGGTTACTTCCCAATTTCCTATGCGCAAACCAGTTCTGAGCTCGCCGAGGAGCGCAGGCTTTTCTACGTTGGCCTCACCAGAGCCAAAGACCGATTGTTGCTGTCTAGCAATTCAGATAAACCGGTTTCGGAGTTTCTCAGTTTCGTCTCTTAGCGGCAGCCGCAGTTAGTTTCTGGCACTACGCCTTCAATAATCTCTCCGGTCTTGGAATAGAACTCGAGCGGATTGTTTGCAGCTTCCAGCGGATTGTCGATCTGATTCAGGATTCTTCGCACCGCGACACTCACTGCTGCCAGCATGCTCACCGAGTCGGCGAGGTCGCGATCTAACTGCGAGAGCTGAGTAACTGTGGCCAGCCAATTCGGATCTTCTTGCATTCGGTAGATTTCTGAGCAAGCGAGGCAGGGTGTTATTCCTGGATTCACAAGTTGCGAGATGCTTGCACCGGATTCTGTGAAGCAAATCGAAATGTGGGGAACATCCCGGGTCATCCAAACCTGGTACTCAGCCGGATCCACAACGTCGTTTGCAATAACTAGCGCAGCCGAGATTTGATCAAGCCCATTGGTAAGCCGAGTGTGCAATTGCAGCTCGTCCCGCTTTTTCCCGAGCTGCTGTTTTGCCGCTTCGTGTCGAGTTAGGCCGATTGCCATTGGGACGTATCCGAGTTCATTGGTGTCCGGTTTTCTGACTCTGGTGCCATCGAATGTGATGAGAGTTCCAACGCCCGCTGTGTAAAGGGCTTTGGCTGCCAATAAACCGGTTCTTGAAAGGCTTGAAACAAAGACTTTGGCAAGACCACGTTTCTTCATTACTGCCGCCGGGTCCTTGAAATCGGCTAGGAAGACCCTCATGATTTCCGCAAACCGCATTTCGACATCACCTTGATCCAGTTCAGGTAAAAAACTGCTGGTCTGTCGAATTAGTGGAGCCAGCCGATTCAAGATCAAATTCAGCTCCGGCTGATGGATTTTTGCAAGTCTGGTCAGGTTTCCAAATTGAACGTTGGTAACGCCCTGTTCCAAAATGTCGACCACACGGTGCTCGGCCTCGGATTGGATCGGAATCAGCGTCGGATTCGAATACCCGTATTGCCTGATGTTCTCAGAGTGCCAGATGCGAGCGAGGCTTGGGTTTATTTGTTTGACCATTGAGAAAGAATTCCGCAAAGCGAAATCTCTCGTCGATGGTTTTCCACAGGCTAGTTGCCGAGAAGTTTGTTTAGCTCGCTGTCGAAATCGTCATCGCCACCAGAGAGTCGTTTGATCAAAGCGCTCGGGTCTTGAATATCCTCTGCACTTGGCAGCAGGTCAGGGTGCATCCAAATTGAATCTCGCACCGCAGTGCCAACCTCTGCGGCCAGCTGCTGCCACATCGCCATGGCTTCGCGCTGCAATCTAGGTCGAAGCTCAAGCCCCAGCAAAGTTGCAAAGGTCTTTTGAGCGGCACCCACGGCTTGACGACGACGCAGCAATTCAAAAACCTGGTTGATCCCCGGAAGTCGGCTTGCCGCGCTAAACGCGACAGCATCGGCCCAGCCTTCAATCAAGGCGAGAGTGGTTTCGATGCGGACCAAAGTTGCTTCCTGGTCGGCTGTTCTCGGAGTGATTAGCCCGCCGGATTCGATAACCAAATTGAAAGTGGTTGGGTCGCTTGGATCGATTTGCTGGGCTAGGTTCTGGATCGATTCCGGATCAATTTTTAGCCCGGCGGCAAATTCCGAAACCTGTGTGGCTACCTGATCGCGCAACCAACGGTTGGAGGCGTAAAGCGAAGACACCGCCAGCTCTCGGATGGCTAGGTAAATCAAGACCTCAGACTTGGGTGTCTCTAAATCCTTTAGAAAATCCTCGACGTTTTGAATCACAAGGCCGGGTCTAGTCGACAGCGGAATCCCAATCTCACTAGCGCTGAGCACATTCTCGGAAAGTTTGCCAACTGATTGTCCGAGCTGAGCGGCAAACATTGAGGCACCGGCATTTTCTAAGAACTTGGTCGCAGGGCCAATCATCCCAACCAATTCCTCGGGCATCACTTGGGTGAGGTTCTCACTCAGTGCCTTGGACATGCTCGCGGCTACAGGTTCGGCGAGGTCTTTGAAGAGTGGGATGGCGTCTTGAACCCAGAGGGTTCGAGAGAGCTGCTTTAGCGGCTGAGAATTCGTGAATTCGGTTTGCTCCCCGAGCCAAAGTTGAGCGATTTCAAAGCTGTTCTGAATTTCCGCGCTGATTACCTCACTGGGCTGACGCTGCCCATCTTTGGCAAGGTCTAATGCGGTTTTGGTTGCTAACTCCCAATTCACGGGTCCGTCGCTATCAGACATCATGGCCTGCACCTGGCCAAAAAGTTGACCTAGGAGTTTGGGGTTTATTCCAGCTCCGGCAACCTTGGAAAGCTCTTCGGGGTTCAGTGCTCCAGATTCGAACATGCGCTTGAGGAGCTTCTCCAGCTCTTCTCTGTCGCGATTCTCGTCCACTTAGATTCCTAACCTTTCGAAAAACGCTACCGCCAAAACCGCAAACAAGCTGGGAAATCGCTGATGATAAGCGGGCTGTTCGCCCACGGCGTGAGGACGCTGAGGTTTCCTGACCGAAAGATTCGTAGCATTGTTGCAATGACTTTTTTCAAGACTTCTAACCCGCGACTCAAGCCCGGCAGTTGGGCCATTACTGCCCTGCTCGTGCTGAGCCTGGGAGGTCTTATGGCCCTTCCCAGCGGATACGTGATTGAGAGACCTGGACAGGTCTTCAACGTAATGGGTGAAATCGACGATAAGCCGGTTATTTCTGCCAGCGATGTGAAGACCTTCGAGAGTAAAACTAGATTTGACATCACCACAGTTTCACTTTTAGGCAATCGCGACTCGACCCCCGGTTGGTTGCAGGTGCTCTCCGCATGGATCGACCCGGCCCAGATAGTGCTTCCGCTGGATGAGGTCTACCCGCCGCAGCTATCCACCCAACAGGTTCGAGCCGAATCGACAGCTCAGATGGAAGTGTCTCAGCAGGATGCTATAGCGGCTGCACTGACTGAACTCGGCTACCCGCTCGATCGCCAGCTCTACGTGGCATCTGTCATTCAGGACACTCCAGCTTCCAAGAAACTGGTGGCAGGGGACTACTTACTGGCTGTTGGTGCAGTTGAGGTTTTGACCTATGAGGAACTCAAAGCGCAGATTCAGCTCTCCCAGGGACAGCCGATCATCGTCAAGGTCTTGCGCGATGGTGAAAGCAAAGAATTTGAACTGACACCTGAGAAAAAGGAAGACACCTGGGTAATCGGTGCGATGGTTGGATACGTCTATGACTTCCCGGTCGAGATCGCACTTCAGCTCGGTGATGTCGGTGGACCCTCGGGTGGCTTGATCTTCTCGCTGGGGATTATTGACGTATTGACCGAAGGGTCGCTTGGTGGACAAAATCACATCGCCGGCACCGGAACCATCTCGGCAGATGGCAAGGTCGGACCAATTGGCGGAATTGAGCTTAAATTGATTTCGGCTAAGAATGCCGGTGCCACGTTATTTTTGGCACCCGAGGGAAATTGCTCTGAGGTAATCGGGCAGATTCCGGGAGGTCTCTCGGTTGCAGTTGTGAAGGACCTAAAGTCAGCACTTCAAGCAGTAAATGATTTCAATTCAGGAAAACCCGTACCGCCCATCAGCTGCAACAACCAGGAGAAAAAGTGACTCAAGCAAACCTAAGACCTCAGCGCAAGGCGTCGCCATTTTCGATCGCCATCGGCATCGTGGCGGTTATTGCAGTGGCATTGCTATCAGCCGCCGGTGTATTCACCGATCTACTTTGGTTCCGTCAGTTGGGATTTGAAACCATCTTTGTTACCGAGATTGTGGCTCAGCTTGTCACCTTCCTAATCGGATGGTTGGTAATGACCTTGCTCATTGGATTGGGGCTTGCGCTTGCTTGGCGCACCAGACCGGTGTATCTCAAGCTCAGTGAAGCGTCGCCATTTCAGGCATACCAGCAGATGTTCGAGAGCGTTGGAAAGCTGATTCGCTGGGGATTGCCGGTTGTGCTTGGAGTCTTTGGAGGCTTGATTGTTGCTCGCCAGTGGCAGGTAATTGCGCTTTGGCTAAACGGCTCGGAGTTTGGTCAGACCGACCCTCACTTTGGATTGGATGTCGGCTTCTACATTTTCCAGCTGCCGTTTCTAACTTTTGCTGTTGGCTACCTCTCCGGTGCGTTGCTGCTAGCTGCAGTAATTAACGGTGCGGTGCACCTTATCTACGGTGGAATGCGAATAACTGGCCGTGAGATTAAGGTTTCAAAGCCGGCGAGAATCCAGCTCACCAGCCTGGTTGCAATTTACCTAGCGGTCCAGGGAGTAAGCCTGTGGCTTGACCAGTACAGCACCGTATCCGCATCCGGAGCTCTGTTCACGGGTGTGAACTACACCGCTGCTAACGCCACCATTCCGGGGCTTCAGATCCTTGCGATGATCTCTGTCGCCGTAGCCGTGCTTTTCCTAGTCACAGCTGTGATTGGCAAGTGGCGAGTATCGATCATCGGTACCGCGATGATGGTGCTCAGCAGCTTGGTTGTCGGCGGGCTATACCCGTGGATCATTCAAACTTTCCAGGTGGTTCCAAATGAGCGAACCCTTGAGAGTCCATTCCTGCAGCACAACATCGACGCGACAAGAATCGCCTACGGCCTAGACGGTGTCGAGGTTGTGGACTACGACGCCAAGGTAGTTGCTGAACCAGGTGCGCTGCGCAATGACGCAAAGACCACCGCCTCAATTCGTATTTTGGACCCGGCGCTGGTCTCCGATGCCTTTAGGCAGCTTGAGCAGTACCGCCAGTACTACAGCTTCCCAAACCGGCTGCACATTGACCGCTACGAAATAGACGGCCAGGTGCAAGACACCGTTGTTGCAGTTCGTGAATTGAACCAGTCAGGACTTGGAGAATCCCAGTCCTGGTACAACTCAACCATCGTCTACACCCATGGTTTTGGTCTGGTCGCAGCCTATGGAAACAAGCGCGATACCGATGGAAAGCCGCTTTTCCTTCAGTCTGGAATCCCACCTGTTGGTGCACTTGGGGAGTTTGAGCCGAGGGTCTACTTTGGTGCAAATTCGCCGCTCTACTCAATTGTTGGAGCACCTGAGGGAGCTCAGCCGCTGGAGTTTGACTACCCGGCAGGCGTAGATGGCGAAAACGAAACCTACACAACTTTCCAAGGCGACGGTGGACCGAAGATGGGCGACTTGGTTACCCGTTTGGCATACGCACTGAAGTTCCAGAGCGAGCAGATTTTGCTTTCGGACGCTATCAATGAGAACTCTCAAATTCTTTACAACCGCGATCCAGCGACTCGTGTTGCAGAGGTAGCGCCATACCTAACCTTGGATTCAGAGGTCTATCCAGCCGTTGTGGATGGTCGAATCAAGTGGATTATCGATGGCTACACCACCAGCAGTAACTACCCATTTGCAAATGCCGAGAACTTTAACCTTGCAAAACTGGACTCGGGATCTGATTCCTTCGGTTCGGGACCTTCGACCATCAACTACATCCGCAACTCTGTGAAGGCAACCGTAGATGCATACGATGGCTCGGTAGATCTTTACGCCTGGGACGAAGAGGATCCAATCCTTTCTGCCTGGATGGGAATCTATCCGGACACCGTTCAGCCACGCTCTGCCATGAGTGCTGAGTTGATTTCTCACGTGCGCTACCCAGCTGACCTATTCAAGGCTCAGCGTTCGATTCTTGGTCGTTACCACGTGACCGAAGCTGGTGCGTTCTACTCGCAGCAGGATGCCTGGATGACTCCTAACGACCCGGTAGAGGGAACTGGAATTGGAGAGCTTCAGCCTCCTTACTACCTAACCCTGCAAGCACCTGGTGAGACTCAGAGCAAGTTCTCGCTCTACTCAACCTTCATTCCGCAGTCGACCGGCGAAACAACTAGAAACGTACTCACCGGTTACCTGATTGCAAATGCGGACGCGGGTAACCAAGCGGGCAAGGTGAATGCCGACTATGGCAAGCTCACTCTGCTCAATTTGCCGAGGGAGACCATTGTTCCAGGACCTGGACAGGTGCAGAACAACTTCAACGCCGACAGCAAAGTTTCTTCGCTGCTAAACCTTTTGCGCCAGGGTTCAACTCGAGTGCTAAACGGTAACCTGCTAACCCTTCCGGTTGGCGGTGGCTTGCTTTATGTCCAGCCGGTTTACATCGAGTCAACCGGCGAGACCAGCTACCCGCTACTTCAAAAAATCCTTGTGGCCTTCGGTGACCAAATTGCCTTCGAGGACACTTTGGAAGAAGCCCTTGATGCGCTATTTGGCGGTAACTCGGGAGCAGGCGGCACAACCGAGCCGACCACTCCGGGCACCGGCTCCTCTAGTTCTGGAACCGTGGATCCGGCCAGCCCTGAACTCTCTGCCGCTTTAGCTTTGGCAAAGCAGGCTATCGAGGACAAGCAAGCGGCTTTGGCTGCTGGCGACTGGACAGCCTACGGTGAGGCCGATGCTCGTTTGGCAGAGGCCGTAGCGCAAGCCCTAGGACTATTGGCGGACTAGCAAATTTCCTGCTAATGTTGGAACTTCGCCGCGGGGTGGAGCAGTTCGGTAGCTCGCCGGGCTCATAACCCGGAGGTCGTAGGTTCAAATCCTGCCCCCGCAACTAGGAAAATCCCCTCAATGAAAATTGAGGGGATTTCTTTTTCCTGTGGAATCTCAAATTCGTAATCTTTCAAACTCATCTAACTTGCTCTTATGAATTTGCTCGTTGTCTTACTCGTTGCACTTGGGATCGCAAATCTGGCTGCCGACTTTCAATTCTCATCAAACAACTCTTCGTTTCAGGCGAACTCCTCGACCAAATATCGTGCCCACCAGCAAGCTAGCGAGTGCCCAGATGGCATACCTGGTCAATTCAGCGTTTGCGCTGATGAGGTAGTTGGTGGCGGGGGCGGCAGTTCAGGTGGATCGGGGGAGGTAGCGATGCGGGAATGCCGTTACTTTGCAAATGGCACCATCGATGTTCCAACCATGACCGTAATCACAGCCTGGGTGCCGGTTGGGTCAAGACCCTGCATCGGAGATGAAGTTCCTAAGCCATCAAGCTCATCAGGCACCACCATGACCGCCGAGGAAATTGAGCTCAGGGATCGCTTTACCGCAATGGCTGGAAAGCCAACGGCTTGGTGGAGCCCTGGTTCAGAGATTGAGTTTGAAGACGAGATAGAACTTCACGTCCAAGCCAACACCGAGGTAATCTCTGGTGTTCTGCTTGGCAGATCTGCCCAGATAAGGTTTCGGCCGGTAACGGCTAGGTGGGAGTTATCAAACGGTAGGGACCTTTTTGGCTTTCATCGAAGTTATGCATTTTCCAGTCCGGGAACCTACTGGGCAAAGGCCTTTGTTTCTTATGAGGTGGATTACAAGTATTCGACCGCTAACTGGGTTTACAACGCTGCCAGTTGGGAGCTGTCCTCCAACAAATTGTCTATCGCGGTGATTGAAAGGGAGCGGAGGACCTTGTTGGTGGGATGATTGTCCTTGGGGATTTCAGAATTTACACAGGTTGAGTTCATAGAATCCCCAGTCTTGCCCGACAGAATTTGGGCAACTCGAAAGGAAATGCATGTCTGAGTGGAATCGCTCTGGAGATAGTCAATTTAGTTTCGGTAACACCTACTCTGCTCCAGTAGCCCAAGCTCCAAAGCGCAAGCGTCGTCCAATTCGCGCTCTCGGGATCGCACTGCTCGCGCTAACCGCAGCGCTAATCGGTGGTGTAGTCGGATCAACCGCATTCACGCTTTCCTATCTATCAATTTCCCAGCCAGCTCCGGTTGTCGTAAACAACACCGAGAACGTCAACTGGGTCACCGGTGCCGCATCCAACGCCGCACCGTCGGTAGTTACCCTGGCGGTTGAATCTGCTGATGGGTCAGGCTCCGGTTCAGGTGTTGCACTTACCGAAGATGGTTACGTGCTAACCAATGCCCACGTGGTGACTCTCGGAGGTTTGACACAGAACCCAAAGATCACAGTTCAGCTTTGGGACGGATCGGTTTATCCGGCCAAGCTAATCGGTTATGACTCGGTCTACGACCTAGCGGTGGTAAAGGTTCAGGTCGCAGGTCTAAAGCCAATCACTTTTGCAGACTCTGACAATTTGAATGTTGGTGAGGATGTTGTCGCGATCGGTGCCCCACTTGGTCTTTCTTCAACCGTGACGCAAGGCATCATTTCGGCACTAAACCGCACCATCCAGGTGGCAAGCGCAGAGGTTAGCGACAACCCAGGTCTTCAGTTCTGGAACGGCACCGGGAATGCCCCAATCTCGCTTCAGGTGATTCAGACCGATGCAGCAATCAACCCTGGTAACTCGGGAGGTGCGCTGGTAAATAACCAGGGCGAACTTATCGGAATCAACGTTGCAATTGCCACTGCTGGCAATGGTGAGAGCGGAAGCATCGGTGTTGGTTTTGCAATCCCATCAAACACAGCTTTCAGGATCTCTCAGGAGATTATTGACACCGGATCAGCAAGCCACGGCCTGCTGGGTGCGATGGTCAGGGACAACACTGTCGAGAACTCAACCTTTTCCACCGGCGCTTATGTAGAGAAGCTCACTGAGGCTGGTGCTGCAGAAAAGGCGGGAATTGAACCCGGCGATGTCGTTATCACCTTTGCCGGCCAAACTGTGACTTCGGCTGCTGATCTCACAGCGATGGTTAGGGCTGAACCGGCCGGTGCAATCGTTGAGGTTGAGGTAATCCGCAATGGTTCCAAAAAGACTTTCCAGGTCACCCTGGGCGATGCCGCGGATCTAAGGTAGTGGCCATGGCAGAGCAGGATTTTGGCACCAAAGTAGAACAGCAGGTTCACCTCGATCAGGGTGACCACGAGCGCTTCTCGCACTATGTGCAGAAGAACAAGATTGTTGAATCGGCGGTTCTTGGAAGCGCGGTTGTGGCACTTTGCGGCAAGGTCTGGACCCCGACTCGTGATCCACAGAAGTTTCCGGTGTGCCCAACCTGCAAGGAAATTTACGAGGGCCTAAAGCCTGGGGACGACGAGTCTAAATAAACTCAACTGGAATAGCAGGCTCGCCCTTAGACAGGCGAAGTGCTCCTGCCGGTAGCTCAGAAATTGCTTCCCTGTGGTGCTCTCGAGCTCTTAATACGCCTTGAATTCCTAGGTATTCAGTTGCAATTTCACCATTGGAAATCATCGGGGCCTGAAGTGCTCGTCCAGCCTGTGGTTCTCCAGAAATCAGCTCTGACTTTGCAACGCCATTTTCCAAAACTCGGCTGGCATGCTTCTTGCCACCGCGGTTGGTTTTGAGTTTTGAGGTTTTGGCAACATCTACCCAGTCACCGTTATCGGTGTGAGCCACAAGTTTGTATACAAATCCGGCGGTTGGGTGACCCGAGCCGGTGACCAAACTGGTTCCGACGCCGTAGCTATCGATCGGTGCGATTGCCAGGGCAGCGATTGTGTATTCGTCTAGGTCACTTGTGACTGTGATCTTGGTTTGTTTCGCTCCTAAATCATCCAGCTGCTTGCGCACCTCGACAGCCGAGGTGGCTAGATCTCCAGAATCGAGACGAACTGCTCGAACCTTTCCGTCAGTTAGTCGCACCGCAGTCGCCACCGCATTTCTGACATCAAAAGTGTCGACCAGAAGAGTGGTCTCAATTCCCATTGATGCCAGCTGCGCTTGAAAGGCTTGCTCTTCGGTGTCGTGCAGCAATGTGAAAGCGTGCGCGCTGGTGCCAGCGGTCTCGATGCCGTATTGAGCACCGGCAGCAAGATTGCTTGTCGCATCAAAGCCTGCAATAAATGAAGCTCTGGCCGCCGCGACCGCTGCCGACTCGTGAGCTCGACGCGAACCCATCTCAATCAGACGTCGGCCGGCTGCCACTGATTTCATGCGAGCGGCTGCCGAGGCCACTGCAGAGTCATAATTCAGAATCGAGAGAATCACAGTTTCTAGAATTACGGCTTCCGCAAAGCTGCCCTCCACCGTCAGGACTGGAGAGTGTCCGAAGTAAAGCTCGCCCTCGCGATAACCAAAGACATTTCCCGAGAATTTATAGTTTGCAAGCCAACTGAGAGTCGACTCGTCCACCACCGAGTTGGTCCTAAGGAAATCAAGCTCTTTTTCCTCGAACCTAAAGTTTTGAATTGCCTCTAGGACTCGCCCGGTTCCTGCCACCACGCCGTATCGACGTCCCGCAGGAAGTTGGCGGGTGAAAACCTCAAATACGCACTTGCGCTCAGCTTTTCCAGACTTCAGCGCAGCCTGGAGCATGGTGAGCTCGTAGCGATCGGTATTCAATGCAGTGGACACCTCTTTAGCCTATCTACCCAATGAGCTTTAGACTTAGTCAGTGGATTCCAGACCAATTGGTGTATTCGACTCAGGCGTCGGTGGCTTGACGGTGGCTCGAGCAATCATTGACCAACTTCCGCACGAATCCATTCACTACGTAGGCGACACTCTGAACTCGCCTTACGGCCCCAAGCCCATCTCGGAAGTCAGAGCACTAGCCCTTGAGGTTATGGATGAACTGGTGGCATCGGGGGTCAAGCTTTTAGTCATCGCATGTAACTCTGCCTCAGCAGCTGTTCTAAGAGATGCCAGGGAGAGATATACCGAGGGACTCGGTGTCCCAGTAATTGAAGTGATTCAACCTGCGGTTCGCAAAGCGGTGGGGACCTCTCGAAACCACAGGGTCGGTGTCATCGGAACCAGCGCCACGGTGAACTCAAAGGCTTATGAAGACGCTTTCGCAGCAGCTGTCGACTTTGAGATCACCTCTGCGGCTTGTCCAACCTTCGTGGACTTTGTTGAGCGTGGAGTTACTTCCGGACCAGAGCTGCTTGCGGCGGCCGAGGCCTACTTAGCGCCAATCAAGGCAGCGCAGGTCGATACTTTGGTTTTGGGCTGCACCCACTACCCGCTGCTGCACGCAGCACTGTCGTATGTAATGGGTGACAGCGTGAACTTGGTTTCATCGGCAGACGAGACTGCAAAAGATGTCTTTAGGGTGCTCACCGAACACGATCTTTTGGCGCCTGTGACCGCAAAGCCGAGCTACAAGTTTTATGCCACCGGTAATGCCAAAGAATTCGAAAGCCTGGCCAAGCGTTTCTTGGGACCTGAGGTTAACGATGTAACCCACCTGGAGCGAAAGGCAACAAATGAGTAGGCCAAACGGCAGAGCAGAGCACGAGCTGCGCGAAGTCACTATTGAAAGAAACTTCACCATCCACGCCGAAGGTTCTGTGCTGGTTTCATTCGGTAACACCAAGGTTTTGTGCAACGCCTCTTTCACCCCTGGAGTGCCTCGCTTCAAGAAAGACTCTGGTGAGGGCTGGGTAACAGCTGAGTATGCAATGCTCCCGCGTGCCACTCACGATCGTTCTGATCGCGAAGCGGTCAAGGGCAAAATCGGTGGTCGCACCCACGAAATTTCAAGACTTATTGGTCGTTCGCTACGCGCGGTCATTGATGTGAAGGCCCTGGGGGAGAACACCATCGTGTTGGACTGTGACGTCCTACAGGCCGATGGCGGAACTCGCACAGCGGCCATCACCGGTGCCTTTGTTGCACTCGCTGATGCTGTTGCTTGGGCCAAAAAGCAGGGGCTCATCGCCAAAAGTGCTACGCCATTGATTGACACCGTTTCCGCCGTATCAGTTGGAATCATTGATGGTGTTGCAGTTACCGACCTCGAGTATGTCGAGGATGTCAGGGCAGACACCGATATGAACGTTGTGGTAACCGGCCGCGGACTTTTCGTCGAGGTGCAGGGCACCGCCGAGGCAGAGCCATTTGATCGGGATGAACTCAATCGCCTGCTCGAGATGGCCCTGGATGCCAACAAGCAACTTGCCGAGGTTCAGCGCTTGGCATTGGGTGAGACACTGGAAACTCGCTAGTGGAAATTGTTTTTGCAACCGGGAACAAGCACAAGGCCCAAGAAGCCGAGGCAATTCTCAAACTTGCAAATCCAGAGGTGCAGGTCCTGACCTACTCGGGTCCTGAGCCAATTGAAAGTGGCACAACCTTTTTGGAAAACGCACTAATCAAAGCGCGCGCCGCTTTTGAAGCCACCGGGCAGCTTTCTTTTGCAGATGACTCCGGCATCGCCTGCGAGGTGATGGGGGGAGCGCCTGGAATCTTCTCGGCAATCTGGTCTGGCACCCGAGACGATGCCACCAACAGAAACCTGCTGCTCAAGCAACTTGAGGATATTCCCACCGAACACCGCTCAGCCGCATTCGTCTGCACGATCGCCATGGTTGGTCCGGACGAAGAAATCTCGTTTACCGGTATTTGGCCGGGGTCAATTTCAACTGAGGTTGCAGGTCTAGGCGGCTTTGGTTACGACCCAGTTTTTATCCCTGAGGGATTGGAAGTAACCGCAGCTGAATTGGACCCGGAGGTTAAAAACTCTATGTCTCACCGAGCCATGGCGCTGCAACAGATGGCGCAATACCTAGCGAAGGGCTGATTTTGCAACCCGTACATTTGCAATTGTAAAAATTGTAAAGACAATCGGTATCGGTCTGATACATAAGTGTTATCCAAATGTAATCGCTTGCAGTCGAAACTTGTCTACCCCGTGTTTTATCCTTAGGGCACCCTCCTAACGTGTGAGGTTCGGCCAACGTTGGCCGATGTCGAAAGGAAAAACATGTCAACACTACGTCGTCGCGTAGTTGCTCTTGGAGCAACTGCTGTAGCGGCTACCTTGGTAATGGCCGGTTGCGCAAGCACCGAGACCGTAACCGAGGAGACCACTGCGACTGGATCTGACGCTTGTGCTGCTTACGAGGCCTACATGGGCAACGAGGGCACCGAGGTTGAGATCTACACCACCATCATTGACCCAGAAGCTTCACTCTTCATCGAGTCTTTCGCTGAGTTTGAGGACTGCACCGGCATCACAATCAACTGGAACGGAACTCAGGAGTTTGAGGCTCAGATTTCTGTTCGCGTTGAAGGTGGCACCGCTCCTGACATTGCAATCTTCCCACAGCCTGGCCTATTGGCTAAGTTCGCTGGAAACGGCCTAGTTCCTGCAAACGATGCAACTTCTGCTTCGGTTGACGAGAACTACACCGCTGACTGGAAGACCTACGGCACCGTCGATGGCGTGTTCTACGGCTCTCCACTAGGCGCTAACGTGAAGTCCTTCGTTTGGTACTCACCAAAGACCTTCGCTGACAAGGGTTGGACCATTCCTACCACTTGGGACGAGCTACTAGCTCTATCTGACACCATTGCTGCTGAGGGCTCTGTTCAGCCTTGGTGTGTTGGTTTCGGTTCCGGTGACGCTACCGGTTGGGTCGGAACTGACTGGATGGAAGACCTAATGCTTCGCTTCCAGGACGCTGCAACCTACGACCAGTGGGTATCTGGCGAGCTTCCATTCAACGACCCTAAGGTTGCTGAAGTTCTAGCTGAGGCTGGCAAGATCCTAAAGAACCCTGCTTACGTAGGCGATGTTGCTTCTATCGCTACCACCACCTTCCAGGAGGGTGGCGCTGGCCTAGTTGACGGCAGCTGTGCAATGCACCGTCAGGCATCGTTCATCGGTGGCATCCTTGCTGCTGACTTCGGTGCAACCATCGTGTCCCCAGAGGACACCACCACTGAGGGTGGAATCACCACCTTCTACTTCCCAGGTGTTTCGGCTGACAACAAGCCTGCACTTGGTGGTGGCGAGTTCATTGGTATCTTCGCTGACCGTCCAGAGGTACACGCTGTACAGCACTACCTAACCACTCCTGAGTGGAACAACAAGAAGGCAGCTCTTGGTGGCTGGTTCTCTGCAAACCTCGGTCTAGACACCGCTAACGTTGCAGACCCAGTAAACAAGGTTGCAGTTGAGATCCTTCAGAACGCATCAACCTTCCGCTTCGATGGCTCCGACGTGATGCCAGCCGAGGTTGGAGCTGGTTCATTCTGGAAGGAAATGACTGCATGGGTAGCTGAGGACAAGTCTGACAAGGCTGTTCTAGACGCTATCTACGCAAGCTGGCCTTACTAATAAGCCACACAGTTACAAATAGTTAAACAAGGCTGTGGGGTCTGCGATTGCAGGCCCCACAGCTCTTCTTCAAAGGTTGTTAGGATTCGCTCATGTTCACACTGGCACTTCACGCGGCGAGGAAAACCCCCGCGGACATAATTGCGGAAAACTTCTCCCTTTTAGCCCTGGCTCTATTGAGCTTCGGAGCTGTTATCTTTTTGATTTTTCTACTCGCATCTCGCACCTCGGTAAAGACTCAAGAATGGTTGAAGTACCTGGTCTTCCTTGTGCCATCGATTTTGCTTTTGGTAGTCGGCTTGATCTATCCGGCTATTCGCACCCTGATTCTTGCCTTTATGGACAAAGAAGCTGAAACCTTCGTAGGTTTTGACAATTTCATCTGGGCCTTCACTATCCCAGAAATCACCGTGGTGCTTGCCAACACAGCTATCTGGGTGGTTACCGCCCCAATTCTTTCCACAGTGATTGGTTTGGCCATTGCCTACATGACCGACCGCATGAACCGCCCGGCAGCTATCAAGTCGCTGATCTTTATGCCGATGGCTATTTCGTTTGTGGGCGCCGGCATTATTTGGAAGTTTGTTTACAACTACCAACCAAATGACAACAAGCCAGACATCGGTTTGCTATCTGCGATTTTCAAGGGACTTGGTCTAACCCCGCCCAACTGGTTGCTTGAAGCGCCTTTGAACTCCTTCTTGCTGATCGTTGTAATGATTTGGATTCAGACCGGCTTCGCCATGGTTGTGCTTTCTGCGGCACTCAAGAACATTCCTGACGAGGTGGTTGAGGCCGCCATGTTGGATGGCGCAGCTCCTTGGAAGCGCTTCTACTTGGTTTCAGTCCCAATGATTCGTGCGACCATCGTGGTGGTGCTAACCACAATCACGATTGGAACCCTGAAGGTCTTCGACATAGTGAGAACTATGACCGGTGGTAACTTCCAAACCAACGTAATCGCGAATGAGATGTATTCCCAGGCCTTCAGGCAGATGAACTTTGGACGAGGCTCTGCTTTGGCGATCATCCTTTTCGTCGCGATCGTTCCAATCATCATCTACAACATTCGACAACTGCGCCTCGAGAGGACGGAAAGATAATGACCTCTCTAATCAATAAGTCACTTGTAAAGTCAAAGGCCAAGAACGTTTTCTCTTCCCCTTGGGCAGCCCTTGGCGCTTGGATCATTGCGATTTTGTGGACCATCCCAACATTCGGTTTGCTGGTCACTTCGATTCGTCCAGAAAAAGACATCAACAACTCAGGTTGGTGGACTTTCTTTGTAAATCCAAACATTTCTTTTGAGAACTACCAGCAGGTGTTGTTCGAGGGGTCTACCACCAACCCACCGCTCTACCAGTTCTTCTTCAACTCGCTAGCGGTAACACTTCCGGCGGTTATCTTCCCGATTACCTTGGCGGTATTTGCGGCCTACGCTTTGGCATGGTTTGAATTCAGGGGAAGAGATTTCATCTTCTTCTCAATCTTTGCGCTGCAGGTTATTCCGCTGCAGTTGACTTTGATCCCACTGCTTCAGCTGTTCGCAAAGGGCCTGGTAATCGGCGATGTCACAATCATCCCGGACTTCAACATCACCGGAACCTATATCCCAATTTGGATCGCTCACACAATCTTTGGTTTGCCAATGGCGATCTTCTTGCTGCACAACTTCCTGCGTCAAATCCCTCGTGAGTTGATCGAAGCTGCGCGTGTGGATGGTGCCGGCTGGTTCACGCTGTTTTCAAAGATCGTTCTTCCACTTTCGGTACCGGCGATTGCATCTTTTGCAATCTTCCAATTCCTTTGGGTATGGAACGACCTATTGGTAGGTCTGACATTCGGAGGTGGCGCGAAAGAGGTTGCACCGATGACCATTCGTCTTGCTGAGATGGTTGGAACCAGAGGGTCCGGCTGGGAGCTATTGACTGCCGGTGCTTTTGTTTCGATTGTTGTTCCGCTGATTGTGTTCTTCTCGCTGCAGCGTTACTTCGTAAGAGGTTTGCTGGCTGGATCGGTTAAGGGTTAGCCAAAAGCGCCCCTAGCAGGATTCGAACCTGCGCTCCCGCCTCCGGAGGGCGGTGCTCTATCCCCTGAGCTATAGAGGCGGGGACGAATCCAGCCTAGCATCGGCAAAGTTTTTAGCTATTCGCCGACTTGGGTTTCAACCATCTGGCGAAAGCTCTCTTCGATTCCGAGGCCTTGCACGGGTATGATTTAGGTTCACCGCCGAAATCAATCTCGTCGGTTGCCATACCCTAAGGAACTAGGTCCAAAGTGACTCCCAACCAGCTTTCGGAAGCCATTGTTGCTGCATTGCGCGCACTGGTTGCCGCTGGCTCTTTGGAGCTGGAAGTTCCAAGCGAGGTAGTGGTCGAAAGACCAAAAAACCGTGAGCACGGAGACTGGGCAACGAATGTCGCCATGCAGCTTGGCGCTAAGTCCGGTCTGAAGCCGCGAGACTTCGCCGAACTTTTGGCTTCAGAGCTTCAAAAAAGCGCAGGGATCGAAAAGGTTGAAATCGCAGGCCCTGGCTTCATAAATCTTTTTGTCTCAGACTCCGCAGCCGGCGAGCTTGCCCGCGAGATAGTCACCGCAGGAGCAAGTTTTGGCCGAGGCGTTGAGTATCAGGGACTAAAGATAAATCTTGAATTTGTTTCCGCCAATCCAACCGGACCAATCCACCTCGGTGGCACCCGTTGGGCCGCGGTCGGTGACTCACTTGCGCGAGTGTTTGAGTTTGTTGGCGCAGAGGTAACTCGCGAGTACTACTTCAATGACCACGGTGCTCAGATCGATCGTTTTGCGCGTTCACTACTTGCGGCGGCTAAGAATGAACCAGCTCCCGAGGATGGTTACTCAGGGGCATACATCCAGGAGATTGCTGCTCGCGTTCTAGCCGAGACTGCGGAAGAAATCTTGTCTTTGCCGGACGATCAAGCCCAAGAGAAGTTCCGTGCTGCTGGCGTTGAACTTATGTTCCAACAGATCAGAGAGTCACTGCACGAATTCGGAGTTGACTTTGATGTCTACTTCCATGAGAACTCGCTCTATGAATCCAAGGCCGTTGAGCGTTCGATTGAGCGTTTGCGCGAGATGGGTCACATCTTCGAAGAAGACGGTGCTATTTGGCTTCGCTCCACAGCCTTTGGAGACGATAGAGATCGCGTAATCATTAAAAGCGACGGAGACGCCGCTTACATTGCCGGCGACATCGCCTACTACCAGGACAAGCGCTCAAGAGGCTTTGACCGCTGCATCTATATGCTCGGTGCAGATCACCACGGTTACGTGCCTCGAATGATGGCGCTTTGTGCTGCGTTTGGCGATAAGCCAGGTGAAAACATGGAGATTCTGATTGGCCAGATGGTGAACCTTGTTCGCGGTGGCGAGCCGGTTCGCATGTCTAAGCGTGCAGGAACCGTGGTGACCATGGAAGACCTAGTGGATGTGGTCGGTGTTGACGCCGCTCGCTATGCCCTTGCTCGTTCGTCGATTAACTCTTCACTCGATGTTGATCTTGAGCAGCTCACCAAAAAGACCAATGACAACCCAGTTTTCTATGTCCAGTACGCTCACGCCAGAACCAAGCAGGTTGCCAAGAATGCGGTGTCGCTCGGGGTTGACGACTCGGAATTCGATCCCTCGCTACTGAGCCACGAAGCAGAAGCAGAACTTTTGGCGAACCTGAGTGAATTCCCAAGGGTTGTTGCTCAGGCGGCTCAGTTCCGCGAACCTCACCGCATTGCAAGGTACATTGAAGTGGTGGCTGGAAGTTACCACCGCTGGTATGACAACTGCCGAGTCACTCCATTGGGCGGGCAAGAAGTCGAGAGTGTTCACCGCACCAGGCTTTGGCTAAACAACGCGGCCAGCATCGTGCTTGGCAACGGGTTGGCACTTTTAGGCGTATCTGCTCCGGAGAGGATGTAAGGGTGAAGAATCCACTTGCTCCTCAATGGTTAGTTGCGCCAGCCGATCTCAATGTCATTGATGCCCGAATTTGGCCGAGGACAGCAAAGCGCAACAGCCACGGTGAATTGACTATTGGCGATGTGTCGGTGTCCGCCCTGATGCGCCAGTATGGCTCACCACTTTACGTGGTGGACCAAGAGGACTTTGAAACCACACTGCTTTACATCAAGCGAGCCTTTAGCGATGCCGCCAACAAAATTGGCACCACCGCAAAGCTCTACTACGCATCCAAGTCCCTACTCACTGCAGAGGTGGTTCGTTGGGTAATCGATGCTGGTTTGTCGGTAGATGTATCAACCGGTGGAGAGCTTGCTGTTGCCCTTGCCGCAGGAGCTAAGGGCGAGCGCTTGGGACTTCACGGAAACAACAAGTCTCTGGTGGAAATCGGTAAGGCGATCGCCTCCGATGTTGCTGTCATTGTTATCGACTCTGAGCTTGAGATTGAGCGAATTGCTGCTGTTGCGTCAGCAGCTGGAAAGACTCAGGCGGTAAGGCTTCGTGTCAACTCCGGAGTTCACGCACACACTCACGAGCACCTTGCCACCGCAAGAGAAGACCAAAAGTTTGGTGTCGCGCTCAGCGATGTTGAGGAACTAGTTGGCAAGATCCGCTCCTTCTCTAACCTTCGCTTCCTTGGACTTCACTCCCACATCGGCTCGCAGATCTTTGTGGTGGATGGGTTTGTTGCCGCCGCCGAAAGATTGCTCGATGTCCACGCGCAGCTGCTAAAAACCGGTGATGTTCCAGAGCTGAATCTCGGTGGTGGATTTGGAATTGCATATACCGAGGCGGATAAGCCACTGGGTATTGCCGATATGGCAACCCGAATCATGCAGGCAGTTGCTGCTAAGTGCAGCGCTCTGGGAATTGCGGTTCCAAAGTTGGCTTTTGAACCGGGTCGAATCATTTCGGGACCGGCGGGAATCACGCTTTACTCGGTTGGAACCATCAAGGATGTAACTGTCTCTGAACAGGGCATGGGTGCAACCCGCAAGTACGTAAGCGTCGATGGCGGCATGAGCGATAACGCAAGACCTGCGCTATACCAAGCCGAGTACTCCGCCATGCTGGCATCCAGAGTCACCTCGGCAACTCCGGCACTGGTGAGGGTCGTGGGTAAGCACTGTGAGTCTGGTGATATCGTCGTAAGACACGATTATCTTCCTTCGGATATTGCGGTAAACGATGTTTTGGCGGTAGCGGCAACGGGTGCCTACTGTTTCTCGCTGTCTTCAAATTACAACTTCCTAACCCGACCAGCCATGGTTGCTGTAAAGGGCGGCAAGAGTTCGCTTTTGATTCGGGCGGAGACAGAGAATGACCTGCTAAGCCGCGATGCCGGCATTAGCCAAGGAAAGGCATAGCCATGGAAATCGCTTATCGCCCAATTCGTATTGCACTTTTAGGTGCCGGATCAGTCGGCTCCCAGGTCGCAAGACTCTTGATCGAGAACCGTGACGAGTTAGCCCAGCGCGTTGGTGCGGACCTTGAACTGGTTGGCATCGCGGTCCGTAATCTGGACTCCGCTAGAAACGGCAACCTGCCAAAGGCACTACTGACCCTCGATGCCGAAGCTCTAATCAAGGCAGCAGACATTGTCATCGAGCTCATCGGTGGCATTGAGCCAGCCAAGAGCTACATCACCCTGGCATTGAACTCTGGTGCGGACGTGATCACCGCAAATAAGGCCTTGATCGCCGCCCACGGAACTGAACTTTTTGACCTAGCCGAACAGCTTGGCGCACAGCTTTACTTTGAGGCTGCCGTCGGTGGTGCAATTCCAATCATTCGTCCACTGCGCGAGTCGTTGGCAGGTGACAAGGTCAACAAGGTGATGGGTATCGTCAATGGCACCACAAACTTCATCCTGGATCGCATGGCTTCTACCGGTGCAAGCTTCGAAGATGCCCTAGCGGAAGCTCAGCAGCTTGGTTATGCCGAGGCTGACCCAACGGCTGATGTTGAAGGTTACGACGCAGCCAGCAAGGCAGCTATTTTGGCATCGCTTGCTTTCCACACCGAGATGCCGGTCGAGAACGTTTACCGCGAGGGTATCTCTCAAGTGACCGCGCTGCAGATTGAGACTGCTCGCGAGGCTGGGTATGCCGTGAAGCTTTTGGCAATCTGCGAGCGCGTTCCAGCTATCGATGGTCAGCCAGAGGGAATTGTGGCCCGAGTGCACCCAACCTTGATTCCTGATGACCACCCGCTGGCTGCAGTTCGTGGCGCATACAACGCTGTGTTTATTGAGGCCGAGAGCGCTGGACGTCTGATGTTCTATGGTGCAGGCGCGGGAGGACCGGAGACTGCCTCCGCAGTCCTGGGAGATTTAGTCGGTGCCGCAAAGCGTCACCTGGCAGGAGGTCCCGGAATTGCAGACTCGGTTCACGCAAACCTGGACATCTTGCCGGTGCAGGCAATCAGCACTCGCTTCCAAATCACCCTGCAGGTGAATGACCTTCCCGGTGTGTTGGCCTCGGTCGCAACGGTATTTGCTCAGCATGGCGTTAGCGTTGAAACCGTGGATCAAAATGCGGCGGGCGAAAACACCGGTGCACTTTTGACCATCATGACCCACGAGGCTGGCGAAGGCGAACTTGAGGCGGTCGTAGAGGATTTGCGAGGCAACGCAGCGGTCCAGAAAGTCAACTCGGTTATCCGAGTGGAGGGAATCTAATGGCTCACCAGTGGCGTGGCGTAATTCGCGAATACTTTGATCGACTTCCATTCACCCAGGACGACCCAATTGTCACTTTGGGCGAGGGTGGCACCCCTCTAATTGAGGCACCGGCGCTCGCAAAGCTTTTGGATGTTGGTTCCGTACACCTCAAATTTGAAGGCATGAACCCGACCGGCTCGTTCAAGGACCGCGGCATGACCACTGCTGTTTCAAAAGCCAAGGGCAAAGGCGCGAAGGCTGTTATCGCAGCGTCAACCGGTAACACATCGGCATCGGCTGCTGCCTATGCGGTTGCCGGTGGCATGCAGTCTGTTGTTTTAGTTCCAGCCGGCAAGATTTCTTGGGGCAAGTTATCGCAGGCGGTTGCTCACAAGGCACAGATTCTTCAGGTGCGAGGAAACTTTGATGACTGCTTGCGACTTGCTCGCGAGCTAAGCGAGAGCTACCCGGTGTTCCTGGTGAACTCGGTGAACCCAGATCGCCTGCAGGGCCAGAAGACCGCGGCCTTTGAGGTATTTGACGCTCTGGGCTTCGCACCGGACCTACACGCCATGCCACTGGGTAACGCCGGAAACATCTCCGCCTATCACCTTGGTTACCGCGAGGATCGCGATGCCGGTCGAATCCAAAAACTTCCCATGCTTTACGGCATCCAGGCGGCAGGTTCCGCCCCGTTTGTTCTAGGTAGGCCAGTTGCGAAGCCAGAGACCATCGCAACGGCAATCCGAATTGGAAACCCAGCGTCTTGGGACCTGGCTCAGGCGGCAAAGGCTGACACCAATGGTGCTTTCGGTGCGGTGAGCGATAAGGACATCTTGTGGATGCACCGCTTCCTATCCCAGGAGGCAGGCGTGTTCGTCGAGCCATCCAGCGCAACCGGTGCTGCCGGGCTATTGCAGGCCAAGCAAAAGGGTGAGTTGCCAAAGGTGAATTCCATCGTCGTTACCGTTACCGGTCACGGCCTAAAGGACCCAGACTGGGCCCTGAAGGATGAGCGCGGTCGCCAGATTAGACCTAAGAAGGTTTCCGCAACCGCAGATTCGGTTGCCGGCGTATTGGGCTTGGAGAAAAACAAATGACCAAGGTATCGGTAAAGATCCCCGCCACCAGCGCAAACCTAGGCCCTGGTTTTGACACATTGGGTATGGCGCTGAGCTTCTATGACAACTACTCCGCCGAGGTAATCCAAAGCGGCCTAGAGATTTCTGTGGTGGGCGAGGGAGAAAAAGACATCGCTCGCGATCAGAACAACCTGATCTACTCGACGATTGCTTTTGTTTTTGCAAAGTTCCACAAGACTGTGCCGCCACTTCGAATCACCTGTCACAACAACATCCCGCATGGCCGCGGTATGGGGTCATCTGGTGCTGCGGTATCCGGTGGCGTGATGCTGGCAGCCGGGTTACTAAAGCCAGAGATCGTGCTAACCGAACAGCAGCTTTTGGATTTTGCCACCGAACTGGAAGGTCACCCGGACAACGTAGCGCCTGCGCTATTTGGCGGGTTGACCATTGCTTGGAAAGACGAAACCGGTCCGCACCACAAGAAGCTAACTGTGCACCGCGGTGTTTCACCTTTGGTTTTGGTTCCACCAAACCAAATGTCAACCAAACTTGCAAGAAGCCTTCAACCAGAGTCAGTTCCACACACCGATGCGGTATTCAATGTTTCTCGCTCTGCACTACTGGTGGCAGCCCTGACTCAGAGTCCTGAGCTTATGTTTGCCGCTACCGAGGACCGCCTGCACCAGAACTACCGAGCCAGTGCAATGCCTGAGACCAGCAAGCTGATCGAGAAGCTCCGCGCCCAGGGTCACCCAGCTGTGGTCTCCGGGGCAGGGCCGTCTGTATTGGTGCTGGAGGTAGACCCGGTGAAGCGTGTTGCAGCCGTAGCATTTGTGGAGCGGGAGTTTCCAACTTGGAAACCACTTTCGCTTGCGGTTGACTTCAAAGGTGCTAGTGTTGAGGTGCAGTCTGGATCAGGCGTCTAAAAGCCCGCCACTGCATTCTCAAGAAATTCTTCACAAATCCGGCACATTTGCCGCCAAGAAACGAGTAATAACCACATGGATGAAATCCAGCAGGACAAGCCTGTAAAGAGAACCCGCCGCGCAACCAGCGCAACAGTTTCCGCAGAAGCAACCGATGCACCAAAGGCAGCAAAGGCTCCTAAGGCAGCCGAGGCAGAGGTCAAGACCTCTGGTGATGCAGAGCCAAAGACCGAAAACCGTCGTCGCCCCCGCCCAGCCCGTGGCGAAGTCAGGACCGAGGGTGGCGAAAGCAACACTTCGGCTGAAGCCGGTGCAGAGCGTGGCGAAGACCGCGAGACCAGAAGCTCAGACCGCGAGAACAACCGTGACCGCGATGACGAACGCCGTGGCGGAAACCGCAACCGTCGTGGACGCTACCGTGACCGCGACCGCCGTCGCGCTCCTGGTTCACAGGACGAGTCAGAGCCGGAGATCACCGAGGATGACGTTCTAGTTCCAGTTGCTGGAATCTTGGACGTACTGGAGAACTACGCGTTCTTGCGCACCTCCGGTTACCTTCCTGGACCAAACGATGTTTACGTGTCCCTAGGCCAGGTAAAGAAGTATGCCCTGCGCAAGGGTGATGCGGTAGTTGGCGCAATTCGCCAGCCACGCGAAGACCAGAACAACCAGCGTCAGAAGTTCAACGCGCTAGTTCGGGTTGACTCGATCAACGGCCAGACCATGGAAGAAGCTGCAGCTCGTGTTGAGTTTGGCAAGCTAACCCCGCTCTACCCAGACACTCGTCTTCGCCTAGAGACTGACAGCAAGAAGCTCTCCACCAGAATCATTGACCTTGTTGCTCCAATTGGTAAGGGTCAGCGCGGACTGATTGTTTCTCCTCCAAAGGCCGGTAAGACCTTGGTGCTGCAGGCAATCGCGAACGCTATCGCTACCAACAACCCAGAGGTTCACCTAATGGTGGTTCTAGTTGATGAGCGTCCAGAAGAAGTTACCGACATGCAGCGCACCGTCAAGGGTGAGGTTATTGCCTCCACCTTCGACCGTCCTGCCGAGGATCACACCACCGTTGCAGAGCTCGCTATTGAGCGCGCAAAGCGTTTGGTTGAGCTCGGTCACGACGTTGTAGTCCTCCTTGACTCAATCACCCGTCTGGGCCGTGCCTACAACCTAAGCGCACCAGCATCTGGACGTATTCTGTCCGGTGGTGTTGATTCATCAGCCCTTTACCCGCCAAAGCGCTTCTTCGGTGCAGCTAGAAACATCGAGTTCGGTGGATCGCTAACCATCCTGGCTACCGCCTTGGTTGAGACCGGTTCAAAGATGGACGAGGTTATCTTCGAGGAGTTCAAGGGAACCGGAAACATGGAGCTTCGCCTGTCCCGCCAGTTGGCAGACAAGCGAATCTTCCCAGCGGTTGACATCAACGCATCCGGTACTCGTCGCGAAGAAATGCTGATGAGCCCACAGGAGACCAAGATCATCTGGAAGCTACGTCGCGCCCTTGCAGGTCTCGAGCAGCAGCAGGCTCTCGAGCTTGTGCTTTCTCGCCTGAAGGACACCGCATCAAACGTTGAGTTCTTGCTAAAGCTTGAGAAGTCGATGCCAGTCCCACAGGAAAGTGACTCGGAGTAACTTTGCTTGATTCGCTTGCAGGCCTGAAGGCTGAGCACGCGAGTTTGCAGGAGCAACTCAGCGACTCGGCCATTCACACCAACCCAGCGTTGGCAAAAAAGCTGAACCGTCGCTATGCAGAGCTTTCTGCAATCATGACTGCTGAGAGCAACCTGATCAAAGTAACCGAGGATTTGGCAGCAGCCAAGGAGTTGGCCAAAGAAGACGAGGTATTTGCCGAAGAGCTTCCAGGTTTGGAGCAGCAGCTCAAAGATGCCGGCGAAAAGCTTCGCAGACTACTTATTCCTAGAGACCCAGACGATGGTCGCGATGTCATCATGGAGGTCAAAGCCGGTGAAGGTGGTGCCGAATCGGCGCTATTCGCAGGTGACCTACTTCGCATGTATATCCAGTACGCAAACTCCAAGGGTTGGAAGACCGAAATCCTCGACCGCACTGAGTCTGACCTCGGTGGAATCAAGGATGTTCAGGTTGCAATCAAGTCCAATGCCACCGACCCAGCCGATGGCGTTTGGGCCCACATGAAGTATGAAGGCGGCGTTCACCGCGTTCAGCGTGTGCCGGTCACCGAGACCCAGGGTCGCATTCACACCTCAGCTGCCGGAGTATTGGTTTTCCCCGAGGTTGATGAGCCTGAAGAAGTGGAAATCAACCAGAACGAAATCCGCATTGACGTATTTCGCTCCTCCGGCCCAGGAGGTCAGTCGGTAAACACCACCGACTCCGCGGTTCGCATCACACACTTGCCAACCGGCATCGTGGTATCGATGCAGAACGAAAAGTCTCAGCTACAGAACCGCGAAGCCGCGATGCGCGTACTGCGCGCCAGAATCTTGGCCGCTCAACAGGAGGCCATCGAAGCAGAGCAGTCCGCTGCCAGACGCTCTCAGGTGAAATCAGTTGACCGCTCAGAGCGAATTCGCACCTACAACTTCCCGGAGAACCGCATCGCCGATCACCGAACCGGATACAAGTCATACAACTTGGACCAGGTAATGGACGGTGCCTTGGAGCCGATTGTTCAGTCCGCTATCAAGATGGACGAAGAAGCCAGACTCGCAGCCCTTCAGGGTGAGTAGTGAAGCTCTCTGAAGCGCTGGCCTTCGCGAGCGAAAAGCTCAGCGCAGCTGGCGTGCCATCCCCGCAAGCAGATGCCACTTGGCTGCTTTGCCACATCCTTGAAACTGATCGCTCAGACCTTTTGACTCGGATCACCTTCGACCAGGAACTAGCTGCAGAGCAGTTAGACGCTTTCTTGGTTGCCCTTTCAAGACGAGAAAAGCGCGAGCCACTGCAGCACATCACTGGCAAGGCAGCATTTCGCTCACTCGAGCTAAGCGTTGGTCCTGGAGTCTTTATCCCAAGGCCTGAAACCGAGCAGGTGGTGCAGTACGCGATTGACTACCTACGCCAACTTCCAAGGCCAGGGTTCGCAATCGACCTTGGCACCGGATCCGGTGCAATTGCCATCGCGATGGCGGTTGAAGTTCCGCCAACCAAGGTCTATGCCGTTGAGCTCTCTCAGGCCGCGTTTGATTACGCGGCGAAAAACATTGAGGCCAATGCAGCCGCGGTTGAACTTCGGCTAGGGGCTATGCAGGAAGTGGTTTCGGATCTGGTTGGTGGACTTGACGTTGTCATCTCTAATCCGCCATACATCCCTGATTCCGCTATTCCAATTGATCCAGAGGTTAGAGATTTTGACCCGGAACTAGCTCTTTACGGGGGAGAAGACGGCCTTGATGTGATTCGTGACATCTCAGGCATCGCAGCAGCGCTACTTAGAGCCGGCGGGCTTTTGGTCTTGGAGCACGCAGAGAGCCAGTCCGATGCCATCCGTGAATTACTATTGAATGACGGTTGGTTGAGTGTGAGTGCGTTCCAGGATGCAACCATGCGATACCGAACTATCACGGCAATCAGATAGCGAGGCAAAATGCGGGTTTATGACTGCTCTGTCGACACTGACCTGCTCACCGGATTCCGCCAGGCCAAAGTAGGCCTTGGTCGCGGCGAAGTTGTGGTTATCCCGACCGATACCGTTTACGGCGTTGCCGTCGATGCCTTCAATGCTAAAGCTGTGGAAGCGCTGTTGAACCTCAAAGGCCGCGAGCGCACCTCTCCACCACCGGTTCTGATTCCAAAAGTCGAAACCATGTTGGCGCTAGCCCAGGACCTTCCGCCCGTCGCAAACCAGCTAGCTGCAGCTTTTTGGCCTGGCGCTTTGACCATGGTGCTGCAGGCCCAGAGCACTCTGCAGTGGGATTTGGGGGAGACCCGCGGCACGGTCGCCTTGCGGGTTCCAGATCACAAGATCACCTTGGCACTTTTGGAGGACTGCGGTCCGCTAGCGGTTTCTAGTGCAAACCTCACCGGCCAACCGGCAGCGGTAAATGCTCAACAGGCAGTTGACTACTTCGGTGACAAAGTTTCTACCTACCTTGATGCCGGAGCTAGCCCAAAGGGCGAAGCTTCGACAATTTTGGATCTGTCGCAGGTAAATGCGGGTGAGCCAATTCGCGTGCTGCGCCTAGGTGCACTGTCTTTGGACCGAATCCGCAGTGTCATCGGAGATGTTGAGCTCAAGGTCAACTAAATGAGGGCCTATTTTCTAGTCGCGCTACTCACCGCTTTGGTCACCTATTTGGCGACCTGGGGCGTTAGGTGGACGGCTAAGAGATTCAATATCCACCCCGCTATTCGCGAGCGTGATGTGCACAAGTCGCCAACCCCGAGAATTGGTGGCATCGCGATGTTCCTGGGCCTCGGAGCCGGAGTCTTCGCCTCTGCCAGCTTTGGATGGTTTGATTCGATCTTCGTGAACCCCGGTCCAATCTGGGCGGTGCTTGCAGCGTCGGCGGTAATCATGGTGGTTGGACTTTTGGATGACCTGGTGGATTTGGACTGGACCGCCAAAATGGGTGGTCAAATGGGTGCAGCCTGGATATTGGCCGCTTCTGGAATTCAAATAGTTTCGCTGCCAATCGGCGGGCTGACAGTCGGCAGCTTCGCAGTCTCCTTTGCGGTAACGGTGTTTTTGATTGTTTTGATTATGAATGCTGTGAACTTCATCGACGGTCTAGACGGCCTAGCGGCGGGTGTAGTTGGCATTGGAACCTTGGCATTTTTTGTCTACACCTACCTGCTGGCCCAGCAAACTTCTCCCACCAACTACTTCTCGATTGCTGGACTTTTAGCAGCCTTGGTGTTGGGAATGGTTGCGGGGTTCTTGCCGCACAACTGGCGTCCAGCCAAGATCTTTATGGGCGACTCTGGAGCAATGTTGCTTGGCCTATTGATGGCGGTTGGTGCAATTACTGTTACCGGTTCGATTGACCCGGCAACTGTGACAAGAAACGACTTACTTCCAGCCTTGATCCCACTGGCCTTGCCGGTCTTGATCCTGGTGATTCCACTTTTGGACTTAGCGTTGGCGGTAGTTAGACGCTTGCGCCGCGGGCAATCACCGTTTGCTGCCGACAGAGAGCACCTGCACCACCAGCTCCAGGATGTTGGCCATAGCCACCAGGGCGCCGTGATGGTGTTCTATCACTGGACCGCACTGGTTTCGATCTCGCTTTTGCTGTTCTTCTGGTTGGACTGGCCGCAGGTCATGGTTATCTTTGGCTTCTGGTTGATTTTGGCCTTGGTACACACCTACTGGCCAGTTTTCAAAAGACGTAACAAGTTCAGAAAGGCACTCCGTGGCAAGTAGTTCTACCCAGGTCTTTGCGAAGGCTTTAAAACTCAGTGCGCTGTTGGTTGTATCAGTCGCGGTTATCTGTTCGATTATTGGCTACCTGGTGGTGGGTGTCGACGGTCTTTGGACCGCACTAATCGGCTCTGCAATTGCCCTGGTTTTCACCTCGCTAACAGTTTTGAGCGTGCTGTTTGGCGCGCGGCTGCCACTTGGTGGGTTCTATGGCTTGGTGCTCGGCGGTTGGCTGCTAAAGATCGTGCTTTTTGCGCTCCTTATGGCAGCTCTGCAGCGCATGGACTTTATCCACGGCCCGACCCTGTTTTTTGCCATCGTGCTGAGCGTTTTGGGCAGCCTGAGCATCGATTCTTGGGTGGTGCTTCGCTCCCGCATTCCAACTATTGATTCACGGGATTAGTTTTTTTGATTTAGGGGTTTAGAACAGGAATTCCTCCTATAAACTTTTGAGGACTTCCTTAGACCACCCGCGACGTTTACTACGCCGCCCGAGCCAGGAGTATGAAGCTGTTTAGTGCACTGACTCTGTTTGCGGCCGAGGAGGGCGGATTCCACCCACCTTCGATCATGGAGTTCTACCCGGAGATTGTTGCCTTTGAGGGCACGATTTTTGCAATCAACCGAATCATGATGATTCGTTTGATCGTGCTTGCAGCTTTGCTAGTTCTTTTCTACTTCTGGACTCGCTCATTCAAAAGAGCAGTCCGCACCGGAAACGTAGTACCTGGTCGATTCCAGTTGCTGGGCGAAATGGCTTTGAACTTTGTTCGAAAGAACATCGCTCACGACCAGCTAGGTGAGAAGGATGGCGATCGCTTCCTGCCGCTACTTACCACGATTTTCTTTATGGTCTTGGGCATGAACATCACCGGAATCATTCCGTTCGCAAACATCGCTGGCAGCTCGGTTGTGGGACTACCACTGGTGTTGGCCGCTGTCGCCTACGTCACCTTCATCTACGCAGGTATTCGCAAGCACGGTGTGAAGTTCTTCTCAAACGCGCTATTCCCGGCAGGTGTGCCAAAACCGTTCTACGTGCTGGTAACTCCAATTGAGTTCCTGTCGACATTCATTCTTCGTCCGGTGACTTTGGCTCTTCGTCTTTTGATGAACATGATCGCGGGTCACTTGCTTTTGGTTCTGTGTTTCTCAGCGACGCAGTTCTTCTTTTTCGAGGCCGACGGGTTCTTCAAGCTCTTTGGAGCCGGCACCCTAGTCTTCGGATTTGCCTTTACAGTATTTGAGATCTTGGTCTCGGTTCTGCAGGCATATGTATTTACACTTCTGACCACTGTCTACATTCAGTTGGCATTGGCAGACGAACACTAAAAAATAAACCCCACGGAAGGAAATCAAGTGGACGCAGTTAACATCGCCGAACTATCCGGCAACATCGCAGTGGTTGGTTACGGCCTAGCCGCAATCGGTCCAGGAATCGGTGTAGGTCTAGTTGTATCGAAGACCATCGAGTCCATCGCACGTCAGCCAGAGCTAGCAGGCAAGCTACAGGTCACCATGTGGCTAGGTATCGCCTTCACCGAGGCGCTTGCGCTTATCGGTCTAGCTACCCCATTCATCTTCGTCTAAGCAAAAGGTAAACGATGATTTCAAGGATTCTTGCCGCCGCAGCGGAGGAGGGTGCAGCAGCACCTAACCCGCTGATTCCGGCTTGGTATGACATCACCTGGTCATCGGTTGTCTTTGTTGTTCTGCTGACCTTCTTCTGGTTCAAGGTTCTGCCTGGATTCAAGAAGATGCTCGATGAGCGCGCTAAGGCAATCGAAGGACGCTTGGCTGAGGCCGAGGCTGCCCAGCGATCTGCCGAGGAGCGCACAGCTTTCATCGAAGCTGAGCAGGCCAAGCTCCGCAGTGAGTCATCATCAATCCGCGAGGAGGCACGCTCCGAAGGAGCTGCCATCCTGGCTGAGATGAAGGCTCAGGCGGCAGCCGAGGCAGAACGCCTACAGCAGACAGTCAAGAACTCACTCGAGGCAGAGCGTGAGGTCGCCCAGCGCGTCCTTCGTGCCGAGATCGGTGAGCTTGCGATTGAACTTGCTTCTCGTATCGTCGGTCAGAAGCTTCAAGAAGACGCCGTCGCCAACAAGGTTGTCGACGACTTCATCTCTGAGCTTGAGGGTAAGAGGGCGTAACAACAAGTGGCATCCAGTACCAGAGCAGCCAAACTAGCGGCCGAGCAAGCGCTCGGATCGCTATCTGGCCTAACCCTTGACACCGCAGCAGAACTGTTTGCGGTTGCCAATGCCCTGCATCAGAGCGCGCAGTTGCGCTCGATACTGACGGATCCTTCCGCCGCAGTAGCAGGCAAGGAAAAGGTAATTAGGTCGGTTTTTGGCGGCAAACTATCGGATGCTTCCCTCAACCTAACCATCACGCTTGCAAAGCTGCGCTGGTCTGCCACTCGCGACATCGCGAAGGTGGCAGAGCAGCTGGCAGTGCGAGTTGTTGCCTCAGTTAGCACCGACGCTCACGCCCTACAGGCCGAGCTGTTCTCTCTCGAGCAGGTAATCGCCCAGGACAATGAGTTGGAGCTAGCACTTAGCTCAAACCGCGCATCGGGCGAGCAGAAACAAGCGCTTGTGAAGTCGCTTATTTCTGGGAAGCTTTCGGCAGCTGCCGAGCTTCTAGCTCTGCAGGCAGTATCTAGCCACAGCGTAAAGCGCTATGCCGCGGTGCTTGAGAACTACGGCAGCTGGGTAGCCCAGGTGGCGGGGGAGTCAGTTGCACTGATAACCGTCGCTAAGCCGCTGAGTGATGACCAGCTACAAAGGTTGGGCAACGCCCTAACCGCAAGTTTCGGCCGCAAACTTCAGCTAAATGTTGAGGTTTCGGAAGATGTAATAGGTGGCGTTCACGTCGCCGTGAATGGTGAGGTCATTGACGCCACCCTTCTCACCAAACTCAACCACGCAAGATTGCAACTGAACTAACTAAAAGAAGCAGAGGAACCAATGTCAGAGCTCAAGATCAACCCGAATGAAATTCGGGATGCCCTGAAGGACTTCGTTTCGTCCTTTGAGCCGCAGGGAACCGACAAGCAAGAGGTCGGCTACGTCATCGACGCTGGCGACGGTATTGCTCACATCGAGGGACTGCCAAGTGCGATGGCGAATGAGCTATTGCGCTTCTCGGACGGCACCCTGGGTCTAGCACTGAACCTCGACGAGCGCGAGATCGGTGTTGTTGTGCTTGGTGAATTCACCGGCATCGAAGCTGGTATGGAGGTCTACCGCACCGGTGAGGTGCTCTCTGTTCCAGTTGGAGATGCTTACCTTGGTCGCGTAGTAAACCCACTGGGTGCACCGATCGATGGCCTAGGCGAGATCAAGAGCGAGGGTCTTCGTGCGCTAGAGCTTCAGGCTCCTGGTGTTATGGACCGTAAGAGCGTTCACGAGCCACTGCAGACCGGCATCAAGGCAATTGACGCCATGATTCCAGTAGGTCGCGGACAGCGTCAGCTAATCATTGGTGACCGCCAGACCGGTAAGACTGCGATTGCGGTTGACGCAATCATCAACCAGCGTGACAACTGGCTATCGGGCGATGTAAACAAGCAGGTTCGCTGCATTTACGTTGCAATCGGTCAGAAGGGTTCCACCATTGCTGGTGTGAAGGCAGCCTTGGAAGAGGCCGGAGCAATGGAGTACACCACCATCGTGGCTTCTCCTGCATCTGACCCAGCTGGTTTCAAGTACCTAGCTCCTTACACCGGTAGCGCAATTGGTCAGCACTGGATGTACGGCGGCAAGCACGTGCTAATCATTTTCGATGACCTATCGAAGCAGGCTGAGGCCTACCGTGCGGTTTCGCTACTACTACGCCGCCCACCGGGCCGCGAAGCCTACCCAGGTGACGTCTTCTACTTGCACTCCCGCCTACTAGAGCGTTGTGCAAAGTTGTCTGACGCCATGGGTGCCGGTTCGATGACTGGACTTCCAATCATCGAGACCAAGGCGAACGACGTTTCTGCATACATTCCGACCAACGTGATCTCGATCACCGACGGCCAGATCTTCTTGCAGTCAGACCTTTTCAACGCCAACCAGCGTCCAGCTATCGACGTGGGTATCTCGGTATCTCGTGTTGGTGGTGCGGCTCAGCTAAAGGGCATCAAGAAGGTTTCCGGAACTCTGAAGCTAGAGCTAGCTCAGTACCGCTCTTTGGAAGCCTTCGCAATGTTCGCATCTGACCTAGATGCAGCTAGCCGTAAGCAGCTTGCGCGTGGTGCACGTTTGACTGAGCTTCTAAAGCAGCCTCAGTTCTCGCCATACCCGGTTGAGGACCAGACCGTTTCGATCTGGGCTGGTACCACCGGCAAGCTGGACGAGGTTCCAGTTCAGGACATCCTGCGCTTTGAGCGCGAGTTCTTGGACTACCTAAAGCGCAACACTTCGGCTCTGACCGTGATTCGTGAGACCGAGAAGCTAGAAGACGACACCGTCAACGAGCTTGAGAAGGCAATCGAGCACTTCAAGAAGATGTTCCAGCTTCACACCGGTGAGCCACTAGTCAAGGCCGGTAAGGAAGAAGTCAAGGCTCTAGCCGACGAGCAGGTCGGTCAAGAGAAGATCGTAATTCAGAAGCGATAAGGAATAGGTAAGGGTTTAGGTTATGGGTGCGCAACTTCGGGTCTACAGGCAGAAGATTAAGTCTGCCAAGACGACTAAGAAGATTACCCGTGCAATGGAGCTGATCTCGGCATCGAGAATTCAGAAAGCCCAGCAGCGGGTCGCTGCCTCTACCCCCTACACCCGTGCCGTAACCCGCGCAGTTTCAGCGGTAGCTTCGCACGCGAACATCGACCACCCGCTAACCCGCGTCACCGAGAAGCCAACCCGCGCAGCGGTGTTGATTTTCACCTCTGACCGCGGACTTGCTGGTGCGTTCTCCTCGGGTGCGCTAAAGGAAGCTGAAGCTCTGACCGTAAGGCTTCGCGAGCAGGGCCAGGAAGTTGTTTACTACCTGGTTGGTCGTAAGGCGCTTGCTAACTTCAACTTCCGTCGTCGTGCTTATATTCGTGAGTGGACCGGTGGCACTGACCTTCCTCAGTTTGAAACCGCAACCGAGATTGCAAATGCTGTTTTGGAGCTATTCCTCTCGCCTAACGAGGATGGCGGAGTAGACGAGATCTACCTGGTGGGCAACGAGTTCGTCTCGATGATGATCCAGGAGCCAACCACCACTCGCCTGCTACCGCTTGAGGTAGTTGAGCAGCAGGCAGTCGCTGGCGCTGAAGTCTTCCCACTGTATGAATTTGAGCCAGAGGCAGACAAGGTGCTAGACGCTCTGCTTCCGGTTTACATCGAAAACCGCATCTACAACGTAATGCTGCAGTCTGCTGCCGCCGAACATGCCGCCCGTCAAAAGGCCATGAAGAGCGCAACCGACAACGCAGACAAGTTGATCCTGAACTACACCCGCTTGGCAAACGCAGCACGTCAGGCAGAAATTACCCAGCAGATTTCGGAAATCGTTGGTGGAGCAGACGCTCTGCAGACGGTTGACGAGGACTAAGAGAAAGAAAGCACAATGGCCGAGAGCACTAAGACAGCAACGGGTCGTATCGCACGCGTGACCGGACCGGTGGTTGACATCGAGTTTCCACACGATGCGATCCCTGGAATCTACAACGCCCTGACCACCGAGGTCGCTTTTGGTGACCAGAAGTACACGCTTACCCTTGAGGTTGCGCAGCACCTTGGTGACGACCTAGTTCGTGCCATCGCGCTAAAGCCAACCGATGGCCTGGTTCGCGGTGCGATCGTGTCAGACACCGGTGCTCCGATCTCCGTACCCGTTGGTGATGTCACCAAGGGTAAGGTTTTCAACGTTATCGGCGAGGTGCTGAACGCTGAGCCAGGCGAGAAGATTGAGATCACCGAGCGCTGGCCAATCCACCGCACCCCTCCTGCCTTCGACCAGCTTGAGTCCAAGACTCAGATGTTCGAGACCGGTATCAAGGTCATCGACCTGCTGACCCCTTATGTACAGGGTGGAAAGATCGGTCTATTCGGTGGTGCCGGTGTTGGTAAGACCGTTTTGATCCAGGAAATGATTTACCGCGTGGCAGAAAACCACGATGGTGTGTCGGTTTTCGCCGGTGTTGGTGAGCGTACTCGTGAGGGTAACGACCTAATCGAAGAAATGAAGGAGGCCGGCGTTATCGAGAAGACCGCACTGGTCTTCGGTCAGATGGATGAGCCACCTGGGACCCGTTTGCGCGTAGCGCTTTCTGCACTAACCATGGCGGAGTACTTCCGCGATGTTCAGGGCCAGGACGTGCTGTTGTTCATCGACAACATCTTCCGTTTCACCCAGGCAGGTTCTGAGGTTTCCACACTGCTAGGCCGTATGCCATCAGCCGTGGGTTACCAGCCAAACTTGGCTGACGAAATGGGTCTGTTGCAGGAGCGAATCACCTCTACCCGTGGTCACTCGATCACCTCGCTACAGGCAATTTACGTTCCTGCTGACGACTACACCGACCCAGCCCCAGCAACCACCTTCGCTCACTTGGATGCAACCACTGAGCTAAGCCGTGAGATTGCTGCCAAGGGTCTTTACCCAGCTGTGGACCCACTAACTTCGACCTCTCGAATCCTGAACCCTGCCTACATCGCAGAGGATCACTACGCGACCGCAATTCGCGTCAAGGCGATCCTGCAGAAGAACAAGGAACTTCAGGAAATCATCGCCATCCTCGGTGTTGAGGAGCTTTCCGAAGAGGACAAGATTACAGTGTCCCGTGCTCGTCGTATCCAGCAGTTCCTATCGCAGAACACCTTCATGGCAACCAAGTTCACCTCGGTTCCAGGTTCGACTGTTCCGCTAAAGGACACCATCGAGGGCTTCTCTAAGATTGCCAACGGTGACCTGGACCACGTTCCAGAGCAGGCATTCTTCAACTGTGGTGGCCTTGAAGATGTCATGAAGGCATACGACCGTATCCAGAAGGATCTGAAGTAGTGGCAAGAGAACTCAACGTAGACCTAGTCGCGGCGGATCGTAAGATCTGGTCCGGCAGTGCAACCATGGTGGTCGCTAAGACCGCCGAGGGTGAAATTGGTCTACTCGCAGGTCACGAGCCGATGCTTGCCATTATGGCAGCGGGTCAGATTCGAATCACCCTTGCAGAAGGCAAGCCAGTGATCGCAGAGACCACCCAGGGTGGCTTCTTATCCATCGAGTCTGACACTGTCACCTTGGTGGTCAGGGACGCAACCCTGATTAGCTAATGCTTATTCTGCTGCCGCCGTCGGAAACTAAACGTTCCGGCGGCGTTGGCATTTCTATCGACAAGGCAGCAATCATTTGGGCCGCGCTTGATCCCGCGAGAGATGTTTTATTGAAGAAGCTCGCGACGCTCTCAAAGTCGAGGGCCAAGACCGTCAAAGCTTTGAAGCTGGGCAAGAATCCGGATGCAGACATAGCAAGTTTGAAAGTGCTGCTAACCGCACCAACCATGCCAGCGGTCGAGCGATACGCCGGCACGCTCTATGACGCACTTGACTTCCAGACTCTTTCGCCAGCAGGGCAAGAGCGAGCCAAAGAAAAACTCTTTATTCAGTCAGCTCTGTTTGGCCTTTTGCCGGCCACCGAGCAGATTCCCTACTATCGGCTCTCGGCAAATAGCAGCCTGCCGGGCATTGACCTCAAAAAGCACTGGATCAAGGCTCACGCTGCTGTCTGGCCAAGACTGCTCGGTCCAATCCTGGATATGAGATCAAAGAGCTATGCCGCCCTAAACCCAATTCCTGATCGCGAGCACTACACGGTTGAGGTCCTGGATGAAACCTCCGGTAAGGCGTTGAATCACTTCAACAAAAAAGCCAAGGGGGCATTCGTTAGAGCTGCGCTTGAGCACGGCCTAGAGAGCGTGGACCAAATCCCGCAAATAGCAAAACTGGCAGGCCTTTCGGCCCGCCAGTCTGGCTCAGTGTTTGAACTTATTGTCCCAAGCGGCTTTTAGCCATTCTTGGTGTCGACGCCAGGTTCAATCATTGGAGTAACTTCCTCATACTTCGGCAGTTCAATAACTCCGTCTTCCAGGCTAATGATGGAGTCGAACCAGCCCTGGTCGTTGTAGAGCAGGTGTCCTGGAACCAGCCAGAATCCGCCTGCTGCATCCCAAACACCAAGCATTGTCGATACCGACTTGTTGATCTTTAGGTCAACGATCTTTGGTGCTGGACTCTCTTCCGGAGTGGTGTTGTCGCCTGGCATTGGCTCGACTGCTGTTTCAGAACCAACCACCGGATCCACGCTAACCCGCGAGCTGACTGCAGTGTTGCTATAGAAGCTCGAAGGGGCTGAGCCGTACCAGCGACCCTCCTTGATGCGAGAAACCGTGTCGTTAGCGGAGATGGTCTTGAATTCGCCTCGATCTACAAGCTTGAAGCTGTGACCGGAAGCGTAAGAAAGCTTGCCCCAAGCATCCCAACCAACAGACACGCTTACTGGAAGCTTCTGGCCGTCCAAGGTCAGGTCTGCGAACGCAGAACCACCCCACTCCTCGCGGTAGACCGTGAAGTCGCTTGCCGCGATGTCAGTGCCGAGGGAGGAGAAAAGTTTGTCAGCGTATTGCGCCATTTCCTCTTTTGATGGAACTAGCTCTGGCTGAGGCTTTGGCTGCTCGCAAGTTTCTGTCGAAGTACCGTCATCTTTGGTTTCCGATGGAGTTGCGCTACAAGCCCAGAGCGATGGGTCCCAGCTGGAGAAGTACCAGGCTCCAGTGCCAGCCCAATAAACATTCAGATAAGACTCGACACCAGATTCAGACTTACTTTGAACCGTAAAGCTTGGTGCTTGATCGGTTGACCACTCGTCCTTTTTGATCTCACCTTGGAGCTTGAACTGCTTCATCAGTGATGCCATTAGACCCTCTGCGGTGCCAACAAGTTCGGCCTGATAAACATGTCCCTTGCCGGTTGAATCGCTAAGTCCATCGGCGATGTAGTTGTACTGCACGTAACCAGGCCAAATCATGCTCATCTTGGCATCAGCCGGTGCAGACTCCGCGCTGGCTAGCGTCTGGCCGCCTTGAGCACCAATGCCCATTGTGAAAAGCGGTGCTGGTGCAAAAGCGCTAGGTAGCACGAACGCTCCTACCAAGGCCAAAGAGGCAGCTGCCATCGACCCAAGACCTAAGCGAACGCTGTTGAATCCAAAGACTCGCTTTGGCTTGGCTTTGGCTGCCTGAGCAACCACGTAATCCGAAAGTTCTGCACCCTCGGTAGAGATCGAGTTTGAGATGCGGTTTCTAAGTTCTTCGTTTTCGTTCATATTCATGATGTGTAGTCAGCCTCTAGTTATTTTCAGAATTCAGTAGCTGGGTAAGTTTTGCTTTGGCACGAGACAGTGAGATTGCACAGGCATTCTCACTTTTCTCCAGTGCCACTGCGAGCTGCTTTGGCTCAAGGCCCTCAAATGCCCAAAGTGCAAGGATTTCCTGCTCCTTAGCATTCAGTGCCTTCCATGCCTCTGCTAGCTCTAAATCAGCAAGGGCAATCGACTCGGCGCTTGGAGCGGATTGCGGCTCCTGCAGGGTTGCAAAAATGGCCTGTCTACCCGCTTGCTTGCGGTTGTGGTTTGAGATCAGGTAGCGAGCTGACTTGTAGAGCCAAGGCAGTTCCAGTCCCTTAGGGATGCTGCCTTTCTTTTGCCAAGCCAGCGCGAATAGGTCCGCAGCTATGTCCTCAACGTCCTCCGACTTGGTTCGTCTTGCGATAAACCGTGACGCATCGGGTAGGTAGGCCCTGAAGATGTCGTTAAATTCTTGCTCAGTCATTTCTCTCCCATCTAGCCAATGTAGTGGCGATGCGAATCTTTTCAGTCTCTTCTGAAACATCCCGGAGCGTGTTCTTTCACCAAGCCCGATGATTGCATCAGTGCATACATGGTGGTTGGACCCACAAAGCTAAATCCCAACTTGCGCAGCGCCTTGCTCAGCGCAATCGACTCTGCACTGGTGGCAACCCAGGTGAAGTTTGATTCTGGAGTCTGTTGAGTTTCTGGAGCGAATGACCAAATCAAACTGGTCAGGTCTATGTCTTGATCGAGGACGAGGTTTGCGTTGTTTATCGCGGATACGATTTTGGCCCGATTTCTAATGATCTCAGGGTTCAGCATCAAATCCTCAATCTTGTTGGCGTCAAACTTTGCAACCTTTTTGATGTCAAAGTTTTCAAATGCTCTTCTAAAACCCTCGCGTCGCTTCAAGATGGTTATCCAGCTCAGGCCCGCCTGAAATCCCTCGAGACAGATTGCTTCAAAGAGTTCTTGCTGACCCCGGCCCTCTTGCCCCCACTCATTGTCGTGGTAGCGAATGTAGATCTCGTCGTCAGTGACCCAGGAGCAGCGGGTTACCCCATCAGCATGAGTGCGCGTGTGGGTCATTCGGAGAACTCAATGTTTTCGAGTTTTAAGAGTTTGCGCTTAGTCGGTATCCCATCGCCACCGGAGTAGCCGGTGATTTTGCCGCCAGTTCCCATTACCCGATGGCAGGGGACAATCAAGGGAATTGGGTTAGCCCCAACAGCTGCACCGACAGCGCGGGAGGCCTTCGGCCTTCCAATTCGTTGAGCAATCTCACCGTATGTCATGGTGCGCCCATGTTCGATTTTCGATATCTCGCTCCAGACTGAGCGCTGGAAGTCTGTGCCAGAAAGGTCAAGTTGACCCGGGTAATCAATCTCGCTGCCTGCAAAGTAATCTTTGATCCACTTGATGGCTTTATCGACCTGCTTCTCGGCCAAGTCGCTACTCACAAAGTCCAGCCGTTTTGAATTGCCAAGTAAAAATGCAAGCTCGACCAATGCCATATCGCTAGCGGAAATGGCCAACCTGCCAATCGGCGTTTCAACAACTCTTGTGCAACCAATTTCGATGTCCATGACTCAAGTATCTCGAACTCAAATCGCGATTTTTGTTATCAGCGTCATAGCTGTGGAAAAGAGTTATCCACAGAATTTCAATTTGGCTCCATCGCAATCTCCGGAGCATGCAAATTTGGTGCATGCAAAGAAACCTCGCCTCACGGCTTCGCGGATTACTCGCAGTGATTGGATCTGCCAACACTGCGACTAGTGCCGAGCCGGCTGCAAAACAAGAACTAGTCACCCATCCCCAGGATGCTTTAGGTCTAGATCAACTCGGGGTATCGCTCGAAAATCCAATGCGAAATCCCAAGTGGCACTGCCTAATCCTGGGCGTAACCGGCTCAGGGAAGACTGTTTTGGTCCACAGCTTGTTGAGGAATATCAACTCTCGGGTGATTTGGCTCGAACCTCAGAATCCTGAGGTGGTTGCTATAGCGAGTGCGATCTCTCTCAAGGAGCGTTTCGAGCTCTCGGTGGTGCTAGTGGTTGACGATGTGCATTTGTTTACCGAACATTTGGAACTGATGGAGCTGGTTGCTCGAGCTGGCAGAAAGTCAAACGTTTTCCTTCTGGTGACAGCGCAACTGATCTCAGATTTACCGCAGTCAGTTTGGCGAAACTGCCAAATCAGATTTGCCCTCGGCCCAGATGCTAACGAGCAATTGAACATCACGACGTATGAGCAGTTGGCCGAGCACGTTATCGCTTTCAGTTGGCCGGGTAAGCGAGGACTACTTCAGCTTGAAAAACCTAAGGCTTTACCGCAAACTGCGCTTGACCAGGGAAATCCCTTACTTAGACGCGCTTCCACGCCTCAGTTAGCACCTTACGAAGAATCTGCTCCAGCTCGTCAAACTCCTTTGGACCAATGGTCAATGGAGGAGCTAGCTGAACCACAGGGTCTCCACGATCGTCAGCTCGGCAATACAGGCCTGCCTCATAGAACGCGCTATTCAAGAACCCTCTGAGAAGCTTCTCGGACTCTTCTTTGGTGAAGGTCTCGCGGGTTTCCTGGTTCTTGACAAGCTCAATGGCAAAGAAGTAACCATCGCCACGAACATCGCCAACAATTGGCAGGTCGTAAAGCTTTTCCAAGGTCTTGCGGAAGATCGGCGAATTGGTGCGAACGTTGTCCACTAGCTTCTCACGGTCATAGATGTCGAGATTCGCAAGTGCTACCGCGCAGGCAACCGGGTGGGCAGCAAAGGTGTAACCGTGCGGGAAGATTGTGGTTCCCTCGGTGAATGGCTCAAAGTACTTTTCCTTGAGGAACAAAGCACCCAGGGGCTGCGTTCCAGAGGTAATCGCCTTTGCGGTGATCATCATGTCTGGTTGGATACTGTAACGGTCGCAAGCAAACATCTCACCGGAGCGGCCAAAGCCGGTAATGGTCTCGTCTGCCACGAAGATCACGTCGTACTTATCGCAAATCTCACGAACGCGCTTGAAGTAGCTCGGGTGAGCGGTGAAACAGCCACCGGAGTTCTGGATTGGCTCAACATAGAAGGCGGCAACGGTGTCTGGCCCCTCCATCAAGATTGCTTCCTCGATGCGGTTCGCTGCCCAAAGGCCAAACTCCTCTTCGGTTTTGAACAGGTGCTTGGAGCGGTACCAGTTGGTGTTTGGAACGCGAATGGTTGATGGCACTAGCGGCTCAAACATTGTCTTCATGGCTGCAATACCGGTGATAGAAAGAGCTCCGTGGCTGGTGCCGTGGTAGGCGGTCATGCGAGAGATGACCTTGGTCTTGGTTGGCTTGCCCTTGAGCTTGTAGTACTGCTTCGCAACCTTCCAGGCGGTTTCAACCGCCTCGCCACCACCGGTGGTAAAGAAGATGCGGTTTAGATCTTTTGGCGCATAGCTCAACAGGCGCTCCGCAAGCTCAATCGCGCGCGGGTGGGCATAGGCCCAAAGCGGCATGAAGTCCAGCTCCATCATTTGCTTGGCAGCCGCATCAGCAAGTTCCTGGTGACCGTGACCAGCATTTACTGCGAATAGACCACTTAGGCCATCAATTACTTTGTTGCCCTTGGAATCCCAGAGGTAGTGTCCTTCACCCCTGGTGATGATGGTCATGTCTTTGGTCTGATAGGGGGAGTGGCGAGTGAAGTGCATCCAAAGGTGGTCTTTTGCACTGCGCTGCAGTTCTTTGTCGCCGTAAGGCTCGCCGTTGCTCATTGCTTCGAACAGCTTGAGGTCTCGGCGCTCGCCGGATTCGGACTTCTTGGACTTCTTCTTGCCGAGTAGGGCTAGTAGACCTTTGGATTTCTTGGCTGCCATTGCTATCACTCTTAACTTCGTCGTTAGTTGGCTATACAGATGTTATCGGGTTCCCCAGCTGTAGAACTGCTTGTGGAGCTTGAGATACACAAATGTCTCGGAGGAAATCACCCCCGGTAGGGACCGGATTTTGTCATTCAGCAGCTGAATCAGGTCTTCGTCATCCTCACAAACCACCTCGACCAGAACATCGAAACTGCCTGCTGTGAGTACTACGTAGTCAACCGAGTCAAACTCCGTAAGCTGCTTTGCAACCTCGGATGCGTTTCCCATGCACTTGATTCCGATCATTGCCTGTCGGCTAAAGCCAAGCTTCATCGGGTCAGTGACCGCAACCACCTGCATCACTCCAGACTCGGTTAGTTTTTGAACCCGCTGACGCACGGCTGCTTCTGAGAGACCAACCACTTTGCCGATCTCGGAGTAGGACTTTCGGCCGTCAATTTGCAATTGCTCAATAATCTTTTTGGACACATCATCCAGTTGAGAGCGGCTCGCTCTTTCCATTCTTGCCATTGCAGAAGTATTGCCCACCGTGCTGCGTGAGACGATGGAATTCGCAACTAATTTGTCAAATAGTTACGAATTCAGTCGAGTTTCAAAACTAGGCTGTCGAAATGGCCCCTGCGGGTTTAGAGTCGAAGCATTATTAGCTCAATGAGGAGTTTCGCGTGTCAGTGAAGCAATTGAAAAACTTTGTCGGTGGCAAGTACGTAGCTGCGTCTTCTGGTGAAGTCAGCGATGTCATCAACCCATCAACCGGGCAGGTCTATGCCCACGCTCCGGTATCCAGCGAGCAGGATGTAGCCGCTGCCTATCAGGTTGCCCAGGCTGCTTTTGAAGAGTGGGGTCAAACCACCCCGTCTGAGCGTCAGCTAGCGCTCTTTAGGATCGCCGATGCGCTAGAGGCTCGCGCCAAAGAGGCAGCAGAGGTTGAGTCCGAGAACACCGGTAAGCCACTTTCCACCCTGGTGGATTACGAAATCATGCCTTCGGTGGACCAGATTCGCTTTTTTGCAGGAGCTGCCAGAAACCTAGAGGGTCGCTCCGCCGGTGAGTACCTGCGCGACCACACCTCAATGATTCGCCGCGAGCCAATTGGTGTAATCGGTCAGGTCACTCCTTGGAACTACCCCTTGAATATGGCCACCTGGAAGTTTGCCCCTGCAATCGCAGCCGGAAACACCATCGTGCTAAAGCCATCAGACACCACCCCGGCTTCCACTTTGCTGCTGGCAGAAATTGCTGCCGAGTTTTTGCCTGCCGGTGTCTTTAACGTGGTTACCGGAAACCGCGACACCGGTCGATCAATGATCGAAAACCGCATCCCACAGATGGTCTCGATCACCGGTAGCGTTCGTGCCGGTATGGAGGTTGCCAAGAGTGCAGCCTCAGACCTAAAACGCGTTCACCTAGAACTTGGTGGCAAGGCCCCGGTCATCGTGTTTGCCGATGCTGATTTTGCTAAGACCGCTGCTGGAATTGTTGCCGCTGGATTCTTCAACGCCGGTCAAGACTGCACCGCTGCCACCAGGTTGCTGGTGCAGGAATCTGCCTACGACGAGTTCATGCCGCACCTATTGGCAGAGGTGAAGGCCAGCGCGAAGGTCGGAAAGCCATCCGATGAAGACATTTTGTTTGGACCGGTCAACAACGCCGGCCAGCTTGCTCGAGTTAAGGGCTTTATCGATCGTCTTCCAGATCACGCCAGAATCGAGGCCGGTGGTAACCAGATCGGTTCGGAAGGCTACTTCTTTGAGCCAACTGTTCTTTCTGGCTTCAAGCAGACCGATGAGCACATTCAAGATGAAATCTTTGGACCGGTCATCACCGTTCAGAAGTTCTCGGACGACGCTCAGGCGCTGAAGTGGGCAAACGACGTTCAGTACGGCCTAGCTGCTTCGGTCTGGACCACCAACCACTCTCGTGCAATGCGCTTTGCAAAGCACTTGGACTTCGGTGCGGTTTGGATCAACACCCACATTCCATTGATTGCAGAAATGCCGCACGGTGGCTTCAAGCACTCTGGCTACGGCAAGGATTTGTCCCAGTACGGCTTTGAGGATTACACCCGAATCAAGCACGTCATGAGCTACATCGGAGACTGAGGATACAAATTCGTTTTCTTGGTCCTAAAAGTTAAAGTTTTGTGACAAACTTGGGCTTGCTTCGGTTTCCCGGTAGCGATGTTCATGTTGGTCATTACTCACCACTGGATTGAAATCCGTGGACTAAGGAGATTGCAATGAAGGAAGGTCTACCTCAGGACCCAATGATGCGTCAGCTCGTGCAAATGGCACGTGGCAAGATGCTTTCTCGTCGCGCTACCCTTTTGGGTCTCGGTGGCACCGCAGCCGTGTTGTCTTTGGCCTCTTGTGCCGCTGACGCCAAGAGTGATTTGACTCCGGCAACTGATCTTTCTGACAGCGAAAAAGTTTTGGTTTGGCACAACTGGCCGCTTTACATGGACGGCGAGGATGACGCTTCTTACCCGACCCTGAACCGCTTTATGGGCGAGACCGGCATCACTGTCGAGTACATGATGGAAATCGACGACAACGACACCTGGTACGCCAAGGTGAAGGACCAGCTTGCCTTGGGCACTGACCCAGGCTTCGACGTGGCCTGCCCGACCAACTGGTTGGTAAACCGCATGATCGGTCTTGGTTACCTTCAGACCCTAGACAACGCCAACATGCCAAACAAGGTTGCAAACCTAGCTCCTGCTTACCTAGGCGATGCCAATGACCCAGAGCGTTCTATCTCTGTTCCTTACCAGGGCATCATCGGCGGCATTGTTTACAACAAGAAGATGTACAAGGAAGCAACCGGCAAGGACGCCCCAACCTCACTAGCTGATGTTTGGGCTCCTGAGCTAAAGGGCCGTGTTGGCCTTATCTCCGAGATGCGTGACTCTGTAGGTCTAACCCTATTGAGCCAGGGCATCGACATCACCAGCGAAGATTCTCTAACCGAGGATGCGTTCAACGCAGCGGTTGAGTTCATTGCCGCTCAGGTTTCCTCCGGCCAGATCTTCAACATCAAGGGCAACTCCTACGGTGAAGACCTAACCAACGGCAACATCATCGTTGCATTGGCTTGGTCTGGAGACACCACAATCCTGAACGCCGAGGTTGGCGAAGAGCGCTTTGGTTTCGTGGTTCCAGACACCGGTTCAACCATCTCCTCTGACTCCTTCGTGGTTCCTATGGGTTCTGCCCACAAGAAGAACGCAGAAGCGCTAATCAACTACTACTACGACCCAGTGAACGCTGCTGAGTTGGCTGCTTACGTGAACTACGTGACTCCAGTGGTTGGCGCTAAGGAAGAGATGCTCAAGACCGACCCTGCGTTGGCCGAGAACCCATTGATCTTCCCATCTGAGGAATTCCTGTCAAACGTCTTCGCGTTCCGCGCTCTAACCGGACAGGAAGAGCAGCGCTTCGCCACTGCGTGGCAAAACGTCTTGCTAGGCGCCTAGGTGGCAACAGAGTTCGTAGCTAGGGGTCAAGACCTAGAGCTAGTTGGCATTCACAAGGAGTTCCCTGGCTTCACCGCCATTGAGAACCTTGACCTAAAAATCCCAGCCGGTGAGTTTTTCGCACTTCTTGGACCTTCGGGTTGCGGCAAGACCACCACTTTGAGAATCGTGGCGGGATTGGATGAAGCATCTCGCGGCAAGGTGCTAATTGGCGGCAAGGATGTCACAGCATCCAAGCCTCACGAGCGTCCAGTGAACACTGTGTTCCAGAGCTATGCGCTATTCCCTCACATGTCAGTTTTGGAAAACGTAGCGTTTGGACTTCGCCAGCGTAAGGTTGCCGATCCGCTTGCCAAGGCGACCGAGGCTCTGCAGCTGGTTGAGCTAGAACACCTGGCACTGCGCAAGCCCCAGCAGCTTTCCGGTGGTCAGCAGCAGCGTGTTGCATTGGCTCGTGCCCTGGTAAACCGCCCGGCGCTATTGCTGTTGGATGAGCCGCTTGGTGCATTGGACCTAAAGCTTCGTCGACAGATGCAGGTTGAGCTCAAGGCCATCCAGATGGAAGTTGGTCTTACCTTCCTGCACGTCACCCACGACCAGGAGGAGGCCATGGACATGGCCGACACCGTAGCGGTTATGAATAAGGGTGAGATTGAGCAGATGGGTGCCCCAGAAGCCCTCTACGACAGACCAAAGACCGCCTTTGTTGCCAGATTCCTAGGTCAGTCCAACATCTTTGTTGGAGATGTGGTTGAGGAAAACGACCACAGCATTTCCATTAGCTGCAATGGCCAAAGAATTGCTGCTCCGAAAAAGCGCTCCGAAAAGCACAGCGGCAAGGTTGCCTTGGGTGTGCGCCCAGAGAAAGCAACTTTCCACGCTGACAAGCCTGACCTAGATTCCAACCACAACCTGGTTGGCCCCGGTGAGATCATTGACATCCGCTTCACCGGAGTTTCCAACCAGTACCTAATCGACGTTCCAGGCTTTGGTGACATCACTGTCTTTGCGCAGAATGTCGGCAAGAGCCCGGTGGTCGAGCTGGGCGCTCATGTTTGGGTGAGCTGGAAGGTCGAGCACGCATTTGGCCTAAGCGATCTGCCGCTCAAGGCAGATAACGACGAGGCATAGAGCCCGTGGCATTCGTAGCGCTAGGGCAGGGTTCAGCGGGTAATTCCTCCGCACCGAAAAAGGCTTCCAGGGTAGCCTTCATCCTGTTGGCTCCGGGCATGATTTACCTGGGGTTGTTCTTTCTAACCCCACTGGTTTCGCTGGTTATCACCTCGCTCAAGACCGCCTCGTTTACCGGCGAAATTGGCATGTATGACTACGGATTCCAGGTCTCGAACTACGCCTATGCGCTTGATCAGTACCTTCCACAAATCACCAGAAGCTTTATCTATGCGCTAATCGCAACCCTGATGGCGCTGCTGATTAGCTACCCGATCGCTTACTTCATCGGTGTTAAGGCGCGCAACAAACCGATCCTGCAGGCGTTTTTGCTGACCTTGGTTATCGCACCATTCTTTATTAGCTTTTTGCTTCGCACTTTTGCCTGGAAGCAGATCTTCTCCAACGAATCTCCAGCCACGCAGTTCCTACAGTCAATCGGCGTGCTAGCTCCAGACCAGTATGTGATCGGCAGCAGCTTTGCGGTGATTGCAGGTTTGACCTACAACTTCATTCCCTTTATGACCCTGCCTATCTATACCTCTTTGGAGCGACTAGATACTCGATTGGTTGAGGCCGGGGCAGATCTTTATGCAACTCCGGTTCAGACCTTCTGGAAGGTGACGTTCCCGCTCTCGCTACCGGGTGTTATCTCGGGAACTTTGTTGACCTTCATTCCGATCTCGGGTGACTATGTTTCGGCCTCCAGGGACTTCTTAGGTGGTTCTGACACCGCGATGATCGGAAACGTGGTTGAGTCGAACTTCTTCCGCATCCAGGATTACCCAACCGCCTCAGCGCTGTCGGTAATGCTGATGGCTGCCATTGTGGTTTTGGTTTCGGTCTACGTTCGAAAGAGTGGAACGGAGGAGCTACTGTGAAATTTTCACTGGGTAAGTGGCTTCTTCCGACCTATGTCACATTGGCGTTTATCTTCACCATGATTCCAATTGCTTACACCTTTGTTTTCTCATTCAACAAAGTTGAAAAGTCGAATATTGCTTGGAAAGAGTTCACTTTTGACAACTGGCTAAACATGTGTGACCAGCCGGTGGTGTGTGAAGCCTTTGGTAATTCGTTGGCGATCGCGGTTATCTCCACCCTGATCTCCACCGCGCTTGGAACTGCCATCGCTATCGCGCTTGGTCGCTATAAGTTCAAGGGACGCTCAGCAACCAACCTACTTTTGTTCTTGCCAATGGCAACCCCTGAGGTTGTAATGGGTGCCGGCCTTGCCGCGCAGTTCCTAAACGTTGGTATCTCTAAGGGCTTTTGGACCATCGTGGTTGCCCACGTCATGTTCACCTTGAGCTTCGTGGTGGTAACCGTGAAGGCCAGAGTGGCAACTCTTGACCCAAGACTTGAAGAGGCTGGTCGAGACCTCTACGCAAACGCATCCTCGGTGTTCTGGAGAATTACCTTCCCACTTTTACTACCTGGCATCATGGCCGCGGCAATGCTGTCTTTCGCATTGAGTTTTGATGACTTCATCATCACGCAGTTCAACTCAGGGCCAGAGACTACGTTCCCTAAGTTCGTCTACACAGCGGCGGCCCGTGGAATTCCACCTGAGGCCAACGTGATTGGATCACTGGTATTCATCGTGGCAATTGCAATCGTGATGATTGTTCAGGTTCGTGCCTCGCTAAAGGCTAAGAAGCTTCGCGCTTAGCGGTCAAGCGATTCGACAGCATCGCGGAAGTGCACGTTGTGGTGAGCAACATCTTCCTCGTTCGAAGCTGGCGACATCAAGACCATGTTGTGGAACGGCGTCATCAAAATGCCGCGGTTGATTGCGTGTAGCTGAAGGTACTGCTGCAACTCGAAGTCATCTGCATCAGCTGCCTGGCGGCCGTTTAGCGGCGCCTGGGACCTAAAGCTGTATTCGCCTCGGCAACCAATTTGCGAGACCTGCCAGGGCAGGTCGTACTCATCAATGACCGACTGAATGTTCTGGTTCCAGATCGTCGCTAGTGCCTCCATGCGAACAAATGCCTCGGGAGTCAAAACCTCGCTCAGGGTGGCGCGAACTGCCGCCATCGAAAGCGCATTTCCGGCCAAGGTGCCGCCAACGCCACCGACATCAATGGACTCCAGGTTGGTTGAGGTTGCAATTCGATTCGCAAGCTTCTCGGTTAGGCCAAATGCTCCAACGGGAACACCACCACCGATTGTCTTACCTAGAACAACAGCATCTGGATTCAGGTTGTACTGCCTAGTCATTCCACCAGTACCTGCCGAGATGGTGTGGGTCTCATCCAAAATCCAGATCACGTCATACTTCTGACACAGCGCCTGCATGCCCTCTAGGTAGCCAGGCTCTGGGAGCACAATGCCGATGTTCGTAAGCGCCGGCTCCATGAGCATTGCCGCCACTTCACCGCTGGCGAATGCTTTCTCCGCGGCCACAAGATCGTTGAATGGAATAACCACCGTGGTCTGGTTCGGGTGAACCGGCATTCCGATGTTGTCATGGCGAGGAACGGTGTTGCCGTTATCGTCTAGGACTGCAAAGGTTTCATCAACGGTGCCGTGGTAGCAGTAGTCGTGGACCGCAATCTTCGCTCGTCCGGTGACGTGACGGGCGTAGCGCAAAATGTGCCTATTGGCGTCGGTTGCGGTGAGTGTGAACTGCCACTTTGGCATTCCAAAGCGCTCTGCTAGAAGATTTGCTGAAGCGATCGCATCTGCAGTTGGCAGCATGTAGGTCGAGCCCTTGGCGATCTGGTTCTGCACGGCCTTTACTGTTGCATCGGGCGCGTGTCCACACATTGCACCGGTGTCACCCAGGCAAAAGTCGGTGTAATCCAGGCCGTCAACGTCGGTGAAGTGTGAGCCCTTGGCGTGGTCAACATAGATCGGGAAAGGACCTGGCCACTTGGACATCCAAATCATTGGAACACCCTGCACCATTGGACCTAGGGCCTGCTGGTGGTTTTTACCCGACTGCGGGTGGGTTTCGATGAAGCGGTTTATTTCTGCCTGGAAGAGGTTGTCTAGGCGCGCTCTGTCGCCGTAGGCATGCACGATGAATCACCTTCGATTCTGATTGAATGTCGCATTCTGAGCCCGAGAGGCTCTAAATCAACCCTAGGGGGTGGTTTACAACTTTTCCAAACCGGCGCCTAGCACGTCCATGGCATCGTGAAGCAGCTCATCGGTGATAACTAGCGGAGGCAAGAAGCGAATCACGTTGTTGTAGGTACCGGCATTGAGAATCAGCACACCGTTTTGGTGGCAGTGCTTCACAAGGGCCTCCACAGCAGCAGCATTTGGAGTCTTGGTGCCAGGCTCAACCAATTCGATTGCGATCATTGCACCCTTACCGCGAAGGTCACCGATAACCGGATACTGGGTCTTTAGTTCACCTAGTCGAGATAGAAGAACTTCCCCAATTTCCAGTGCACGCTCTAGCCAGCCGCCCTCTTCGAGCTGCTCCAAAACTGCGACACCGGCTGCGGTAGCGGTAGGGGAGCCACCGAAGGTTCCACCAAGTCCACCAGCGTGAGAAGCATCCATGATCTCGGCGCGACCCACCACTCCAGAAAGTGGCATACCTCCGGCAATGCCCTTGGCAACGGTGATTAGGTCAGGCTCAAAGCCCTCTTCCCACTCAGATGCAAACCACTTACCGGTTCTTGCGATGCCGGACTGAACCTCATCGGCAACCATCACGATGCCATTCGCTCGGCACCAGGTTGAAAGCGTTCTTAGGAATCCAGGGGCTGGAACGATAAAGCCACCCTCACCTTGAATTGGCTCGATAAACACTGCAGCTAGCTGAGTGGCACCAACGCGCTTCTCAAGGTAGGTGATCGCTCTGGTTGCGGCTTCCTCGCCGGTCATGCCTTCGGCATCACGGAACGGGTAGCTCATTGGAGCGTGGTGCACGCTGCCGGCAAGCGGGCCAAAGCCGGTGCCGTAGGGGTGCATCTTGAAGTTCATGCTCATCGTCAAGTTGGTTCGACCGTGGTAAGCGTGGTCAAAGACAGCAACCTCGGTGCGACCGGTTGCCTTGCGGGCAATCTTTACCGCGTTCTCAACGGCTTCAGCACCGGAGGTAAAGAAGGCAGCCTTCTTAGCAAAGTTTCCTGGCGCATGCTTAGTGATTAGCTCACCAACCCGAACGTAAGGCTCGTATGGCGCAACGGTGAAAAGCGTGTGGGTTAGCTTTGCAACCTGGTTCTGAACCGCTTCGACGACGCGCGCGTTCGTGTGGCCGATGGTGACAACACCAATTCCGCTACCCATGTCAATCAGCTGGTTGCCGTCCACATCCTTCATGATCGCGCCATGGGCGTGGTCGATGAAGACTGGAAGGGCAGTGCCAACGCCGGCAGCAATTACCTGCTTGCGACGTTCTTGCATCTGGGTGGAAAGGGGACCCGGAATTGCTGTTGCGAGGATTCTCTTTTGCTCAAGGCTCATGTTTCTTATTCTAATTTCTCGCAAGGATTGTTGGTCCTCATTTACACAGAATTGAGGGCGAGTTCTAAGCTTTTGGAATGCGCAGAGTAATTGTCCTTGGCTCCACCGGTTCGATTGGCACCCAGGCCCTTGAGGTAATTGCCGCAAATCCGGGCCAACTGGAGCTAGTTGGCCTTTCTGCTTTCTCGAACAAAGAACTTGTTTCAGCGCAGGCAAAACAATTTGGACTCACCGAAAACTCGGTTGCAATCGGCGCAGTCGCAGCAGCGCAGCTGGTTGCTGATCTGGATGCCGATGTTGTCGTAAACGGAATCACCGGTTCTGTTGGACTTGCAGCAACCCTTGCGACTTTGAAATCGGGCAAGGTCCTAGCGCTTGCCAATAAAGAGTCATTGATAGTCGGCGGACCGCTGGTCAAACAGCTTGCTCGCCCCGGTCAAATCGTCCCGGTTGACTCAGAACACTCAGCCATTGCGCAGTGCCTTCGATCAGGTACCGAAGCCGAGGTGGCAAAGCTGATTCTTACCGCCTCCGGCGGGCCATTCCGCGGTTTTAGCAAGCAGCAACTCGAAGCGGTAACCCCACAGCAGGCGCTAAAGCACCCAACCTGGAACATGGGCAAGGTTGTTACGACCAATTCCGCGAGCTTGGTAAATAAGGGTCTCGAGCTAATCGAAGCTCACCTTTTGTTTGACATTCCTTTTGACCGAATCGAGGTAACCGTGCATCCGCAGTCGGTGGTGCACTCGATGGTTGAGTTTGTCGACGGTTCGGTAATTGCGCAGTGCTCACCACCGGACATGAAGCTTCCAATCGCCCTCGGTATGGCATGGCCCGACAGGTTGGGGCACGTAAGCACTGCGGTGGACTGGACTAAGTCGCACAACTGGGTGTTTGAACCGCTGGATGAAGAAGTCTTTGGCTCTGTGGCCCTTGCCCGACAGGTCGGTATTGCTGGAGAGACCTACCCTGCGGTTTACAACGCAGCCAATGAGCAAGCGGTTGAGGCATTCCACGCCGGCAAGATTCGATTCACCGGAATCTTCGAAATCATCGAAGAAGTGGTTTCCCAGCACCAAGCATCTAGTGAGCTAAGTCTCGATTCTGTGCTGGATGCCGAGATGTGGGCTCGCAGGACTGCGGATTCGCTGATAGCTAACGCTTAGGTCAAGGTTTAGCAGGTAGCGTTAGAAGCAAATGGATATCGTTCTCTACATTTTGGGCATCATTGCCGTCATCGTGGGAATTGCGCTGTCTATTGGCCTTCACGAACTTGGCCACTTTCTACCCGCAAAGCGCTTCGGGGTTCGGGTCAAGCAATTCATGATCGGCTTTGGCCCAACCGTGAAGTCCTGGCGTCGGGGAGAGACCGAGTTTGGCATCAAGGCCATTCCACTTGGTGGCTACATCCTGATGACCGGAATGTACCCTCCGGAAAAAAAGCCAGCCAGAGGCCTTTTCTCTAAGTGGATCAACGAGGCTCGGGCTCTAGAGCGCGAAGACATCTCAGAATCCGATGCCAACCGACAGTTCTATGCGTTAGCGCCATACAAAAAGTTGATCATCATGCTCGGTGGTCCTGTAATGAACTTCTTCCTAGGGTTATTGCTGATTGCTATTGCCCTGAGCGGAATCGGCACCATGCAGCAGAGCTTGAGTATCCAAAAGGTTTTTGCGTGCGTTGACATCCAAGAAGACGGCGGCTGCCTAAGCGATTCGCCACTTTCCCCGGCGGCGCTCGCTGGCATAGAAGCCGGCGACACCTTCACCGCCGTGAATGGCAATCCGGTCGCGAGCTGGCAGGAAGTCATAGCTGGGTTCAATCAAAATCTCGGCAGTCCATCCCAGGTCGAACTGACCAGAGCCGGGGAGAAACTCGAACTATCGGTCACTCCGGTGTTCTTGGAGCGTCCGATTTACGGTTCCGATGGCAAGGCTTTGCTTGACGATCAAGGCGTGCCTCAGACAGAGTTCAAGCCGCTTTTAGGAGTGCTACTCGAGCCAAAGAATATTCCGATGCCGATTGGCGAATCACTGAGCTATGGCCTAGGTGCCACCGGCGCAACCTTTGGTTTTATTCTCACTTTGCCGCAACAGGTCTGGGCTGTTACCAGCTCAACATTTGGGCTTTCAGAGCGCGACCAAAATGGTGCGGTGTCGATTGTTGGCGTCGGTCAAATCGCGGGGGAGCTGAGCCAGTCTGAGCTGCCACTTGAGTCAAAGATTGCCTCTCTTTTGATGTTGCTTGGGGCATTGAACTTAGCTCTTTTCGCATTCAACTTGATTCCGCTATTGCCACTTGATGGCGGTCACGTGCTGGGGGCAATCTACGAATCGCTCAAGCGCAGATTCGGTCGAGTTTTTCTCAAAAAGGACCCGGGTCCAATCGACACCGCAAGAACATTGCACTTGGCATATGGGGTTTGGTTGGTATTGATTTTTGTCGGTGTGCTTTTGATCATGGCGGATTTGGTAAACCCAATCACGCTCGGCTAGGAACAAAGTAGCCCGGCAAATGTTTATGCTTTGTTGGGTAAAGAAGGGAATCAATTGCCTGCTGTAAATCTAGGTCTGCCTAAGTCGCCACCTCCAACGCTGGCTCCTCGGAGAAAGACCCGCCAGATCATGGTCGGCAAGGTTGCCGTAGGTGGAGACGCCCCAATCTCGGTGCAGTCAATGTGCACCACCCCAACCACAGACATCAATGCCACCTTGCAGCAGATCGCAGAGCTAACTGCGTCGGGTTGCGACATCGTGCGCGTTGCAGTTCCCAGTCAGGATGACGCGGATGTGCTTCGCATCATCGCAAAGCGCAGCCAGATTCCGGTAATTGCTGATATTCACTTCCAGCCAAAGTACGTCTTTCAGGCAATTGACGCTGGTTGCGGCGCAGTTCGAGTAAACCCGGGCAACATTCGGAAATTTGATGACCAGGTTGGCGACATCGCCAAGGCAGCAAAAGCGGCAGGCGTTTCGATTCGCATCGGTGTAAACGCCGGTTCTTTGGACCCGCGCCTTTTGGAGAAGTACGGCAAGGCCACTCCTGAGGCACTAGTTGAGTCAGCGGTTTGGGAAGCCAGCTTGTTTGAAGAGCACGACTTCCACGACTTCAAGATTTCCGTGAAGCACAATGACCCGGTGGTAATGGTCAAGGCCTACGAGATGCTCTCTGAGCGCGGCGACTGGCCACTCCACCTCGGTGTAACCGAGGCGGGTCCTGCCTTCCAAGGAACCATCAAGTCTTCGGTGGCTTTTGGTGCGCTTTTGGCAAAGGGCATCGGCGACACCATTCGCGTTTCGCTCTCTGCTCCACCGGTAGAGGAAATCAAGGTTGGATCTCAGATTCTGGAATCGCTAAACCTTCGTCCACGCAAGCTAGAAATTGTTTCCTGCCCATCTTGTGGTCGTGCTCAGGTTGATGTTTACACCTTGGCAAACGATGTCACCGCAGGGCTTCAGCACCTAACCGTTCCAATTCGAGTTGCCGTTATGGGCTGCGTGGTAAACGGCCCAGGCGAGGCCCGTGAGGCAGACCTAGGTGTGGCATCTGGCAATGGCAAGGGGCAGATTTTTGTGAAGGGTGAGGTCGTAAAGACCGTGCCGGAATCTGAGATTGTTGCCACCTTGATCGAAGAGGCAAATCGTATTGCTGCTGAAATGGACCCTGCTCTTATTGGCACGGCTCAGGTAATGGTGGCTGACAAGTAGCTAACATTGAGCCCATGCCTATTCGCTTGAGCTCACTTTTTCTGCGCACCTTGCGCGAGGACCCTTCCGACGCGGAAGTAAACAGCCACCGCCTATTGGTGCGTGCCGGTTACATTCGTCGCAATGCGCCTGGTTTATTCACTTGGTTGCCGCTGGGGCTTCGAGTAAAGGCTCGCATCGAGCAGATCATTCGCGAAGAGATGACCAATGCCGGAGCGCAGGAAGTCTTCTTCCCGGCACTTTTGCCAAGAGAGCCTTTTGAGATCACCGGCCGTTGGAAAGAATACGGCGACAACCTATTTAGGCTTCAAGACCGCAAGAAGGCCGACTACCTGCTAGCTCCAACCCACGAAGAGGTCTTCACTCTTTTGGTGAAGGACCTTTACTCGTCTTACAAAGATCTACCGCTGTCGATTTACCAGATCCAAAACAAGTACCGCGATGAGGCAAGACCAAGAGCGGGTCTGTTGCGCGGTCGCGAATTCGTTATGAAGGACGCCTACTCATTTGACGTCACCGACGAAGGTTTGGCCATTAGCTATCAGGCCCAGCGCGATGCCTACGAGCGAATTTTCCAGCGCCTCGGCGTTGAGTATGCAATCGTCAAGGCAGATGCCGGTGCGATGGGTGGTTCTAAGTCAGAGGAATTCCTGAACCCATCTCCAATTGGTGAGGACACCTTTGTTCGCTCCAAAGGTGGCTTTGCTGCCAATGTCGAGGCGGTCAAGTTCGCGGTTGCTGAGGATGTTGATGGCTCCAAGAACCCAAGCGCTGTGGTGCACGATTCTCCAAACACTCCTACCATCGCGACTTTGGTGGACTACTCAAACGCCAGTTTCCCTAAGGGTGATGGCCAGTGGGGTGCATCCGACACCCTAAAGAATGTGGTTTTGGCACTGATTTCCCCAGAGGGTAAGCGCGAACTTGTAATCGTTGGCGTGCCGGGAGATCGTGAGATCGACCAGAAGCGTGCCGAGGCATTTTTTGGCCCTAATGATGTTGAGGCTGCCAACGAAGAAGACTTCGCGAAGCATGCGCTTTTGGTAAAGGGCTACATCGGCCCGGTCAAAGACGGCGCTCAGCTTTTGGGCAGGGATGCTGCAACCGGTATCAGGTACCTAGTTGACCCACGTGTTGCCAAGGGCAGCCAGTGGATCACCGGTGCGAACCTTGACCAGAAGCACGTTTATCACCTCACCTACGGCCGCGATTTCACCGCCGACGGCGTTGCAGACATTGCGGAAATCCGCGATGGCGACCCAGCCCCGGATGGTTCTGGACCGCTGGAGCTTGCTCGCGGAATCGAGATCGGACACGTCTTCCAGCTCGGTCGCAAGTATGCCGAGGCGCTTGGACTTCAGGTGCTGGACGAGAACGGCAAGCTAGTCACCGTAACCATGGGCTCCTACGGAATCGGTGTCACCCGTTTGGTTGCAGTTATTGCTGAGGCGTCTCACGATGACAATGGCTTGATCTGGCCTGAGAGCGTAGCTCCGGCAGATCTCCACATCATCGCCGCCGGCAAGGACGAGCTACCTTTCGAAGCCGCTGAGCAGCTTGCCAAAGAGGCCGAGAAGTTCAATCTTTCGGTGATTTTGGATGACCGCGCCAAGGTGAGCCCGGGCGTAAAGTTTGCCGATGCTGAGCTGATTGGCGTTCCCTGGATCATCATTTGCGGTCGCGGCGTTGCCGACGGCGAGGTTGAATTGTGGAACCGCCGAAGCGGCGAGCGGGTTCAGGTCAAGCTAGACTCTGCTATAGCTGAGCTTTTAGCTAAGCGCGCATAAGAAAATACGTTAGGAGCGGCCTCATGGATATCGATATTTCGGTGCTGCGACTTTTGGAGCGCGAAAAAGACATTCCTTTTGATGACCTGGTCAACATCATCGAGTCCGCAATTTTGGCAGCTTTTTCCAAGACTGGCCAGGACCAGCCCAAGGGCCCACGCGCAGAATTAGACCGCAAGACCGGTCACGTCACCATCTTCACCCCAGAGCTCAATGAAGAGGGTGAGCAGATCGGCGAGAAGGATGTAACCCCTGAGGGCTTTGGTCGCGTCGCAGCGGCTGCAGCGAAGCAGGTTATTGCCCAGCGCATGCGCGAGATTTCTGATGAGGGCCTACTCGGCGAATTCAAGGGTAAAGAGGGCGACATCGTCGCAGGTGTCATCCAGCAGGGTTCTCGCTCCAACATGGTTTACGTAAACCTAGGTTCCATCGAAGCACTGATGCCTCCCGAGGAGCAGGTGCCGGGTGAGGATTACTCCCACGGCAGCCGTATCCGCGTTTATGTCACCAACGTTCAGCGCGGACCTCGTGGCCCGCAGATCACGGTTTCGCGCACCCACCCGAACCTAGTCCGCAAGCTATTCGCACTTGAGGTGCCAGAGGTGGCATCCGGTCAGGTGGAGATTGCATCGGTTGCTCGCGAAGCCGGCCACCGCACCAAGATTGCCGTTATCGCTAAGGAGCCAGGCATCAATGCCAAGGGCGCTTGCATTGGTGAACTTGGCCAGCGTGTTCGTGCGGTATCTGCAGAGCTAAACGAAGAAAAGATTGACGTCGTTGACTTCAGCGAGGATCTACCGAGGTTTGTAGCTCAGGCGCTATCGCCTGCCAGGGTCTCAGATGCCTTTGTGATTGATGCTGCCACCAAGGCGGTCAGAGTTTTGGTTCCTGATTTCCAGCTTTCGTTGGCGATTGGAAAAGAGGGTCAGAACGCTCGATTGGCAGCGAAACTCACCGGCGCAAAGATCGACATTCAGCCCGACAGCATTCTCGAGGGCTAGCCCAATTAGGGCTAAGGGCCTAGAATGAAGCCGGTAAGAACCTGCGTTGGCTGTCGCCAGCGCGATTCGAGAGAAAATCTGGTTCGAGCAGTAGCAGAAAACGGTGTTGTGAGAGTTGATCTCGCAGCCCGGCTTCCAGGCCGAGGGGTTTGGTTTCACAGCCACTGTTCACAATTAGTTTTGGATCGAAAAGGGTTCAGAAAAGCCTTGGGCGAAGCAAGTACCGCTGAGTTTGAGGCCTGGCATAGACAGGCAAGAGAAGATGCTGGAAACAAAATGAGTTCCTCGAAATGAGATTCGCTCACAACTAAAGCCTGCCCTGTTCGGCAGGCCCGAACAGGAGAAACTAAGTGGCGCTTCCACGCGTATATGACCTAGCCAAGGAACTTGGCATTGACACAAAGGTCGCACTATCCAAGCTTGAAGAGCTCGGCGAGTATGTCAAGGGTGGCTCTTCCACCATCACACCACCGGTCGCAGCAAAGCTTCGCGCCGCGTATCCAAACGCTGGCAAGGCCGCACCTAAGAAGTCAGAGCCAAAGGCAGCTGCCCCAGAGGTTGAGACTTCGGCTCCTGCCGCTCCAGTCAGCAAGCCAGCACCTCGAGAAGAGTCTTCGGTGGCCGAGGCTCCAGCTCCAGCCGCACCGGTTGCTCCGGCAGCACCTGCTTCGGCCAGCTCAATCATTGGAATTCCACGTCCGGGTAACAACCCGTTCAGCTCGAACCAGGGCATGGGCATCCCACGCCCGATGGCTCGTCCGGGCAACAACCCCTTTAGCTCAAACCAGGGCATGGGCCGCGGCCCTCGTCCAGCTGGTGCTCCACGTCCAGGCGGTGCAACCGGTGCGCCCGGTGCTCGTCCAGGTCAGGGTGGTGCTCCTCGCACAGGTGGTGCCCCTCGTCCAGGTGGTGCCCCTCGTCCAGCCGGTGCTGGTTTTGGTAGCCCACGTCCAGGCGGAGCTCCAGGATTCGGTGCTCCAGGTGCAGGTGCAGGTGCTCCTGGCGGTCGCCCAGGTCCAGCCGGTCGCGGAGGTCGCGGAGCTGGTACCGCAGGTGCATTTGGAAAGGGTGGCTCTAAGAACAAGGGCCGTAAGTCCAAGCGCACTAAGAGAGAAGAATTTGAGCAGAGATCTGCCCCGAGCCTCGGTGGTGCGGTGGTGCCACGCGGCGACGGTAACACCGTTGTTCGCATCCGCCGCGGAGCGTCGATTCAGGACTTCGCAGACAAGATTGGCGCTAACGCCGGCCAGTTGATTACCGTGCTGTTCCACCTGGGTCAGATGGCTACCGCCACTGCATCCTTGGATGAGGACACCTTCCAAATTCTCGGTGTTGAGCTTGGCTACAAGGTCGAGGTCGTATCTCCTGAGGACGAAGAGCGCGAGCTATTCGAAGGCTTTGGCTTGGATATCTCAACCGGTATTGAGGATGAGGATGACGAGGACCTACAGCCAAGGCCTCCAATTGTCACCGTTATGGGTCACGTTGACCACGGTAAGACCAAGCTTTTGGACTCGATTCGAAGTGCAAACGTGGTTGCTGGCGAAGCCGGTGGAATTACTCAGCACATCGGTGCCTACCAGGTTCACACCATTCACGAAGGCATCGATCGCGCCATCACCTTTATTGACACCCCGGGTCACGAGGCGTTCACCGCTATGCGTGCTCGTGGTACTCAGGTAACTGACATTGCAGTCTTGGTGGTTGCAGCTGACGACGGCGTTATGCCTCAGACCATTGAGGCGCTAAACCACGCTCAGGCCGCCAAGGTTCCAATCGTGGTTGCAGTGAACAAGGTCGACAAGGAGGGTGCAAACCCTGCCAAGATTCGTCAGCAGCTAACCGAGTTCGGTTTGGTTGCCGAAGAATACGGTGGCGACGTGATGTTCGTTGACGTCTCTGCACTAAAGAACGAGGGTATTGATCGTCTATTGGATGCAGTTCTGCTAACCGCAGATGCTGCGCTAGACCTTCGTGCAAACCCTGATCGCGATGCTCGCGGTGTTGCGATTGAAGCCAACCTAGACCGCGGTCGCGGTTCGGTTGCAACCGTTCTGATTCAGTCCGGAACCCTTGAGGTTGGTGACGCAATCGTTGCCGGTAGCTCACACGGTCGTGTTCGTGCGATGTTCGATGAGAACGGTGTCGCGGTTGAGAAGGCATACCCTTCCCGTCCGGTTCAGGTTCTTGGGCTTCAGTCAGTGCCTCGCGCTGGTGACACCTTCGTGGTTGCAGAAGATGAGCGTCAGGCACGCCAGATTGCCGAGAAGCGTGAAGCTGCTGACCGCAACGCGCTATTGGCTAAGACCCGCAAGAAGCTATCGCTTGAGGACTTCACCAAGGCACTCGAAGAGGGCAAGGTTGAATCCCTTAACCTCATCATCAAGGGTGACGTTTCCGGTGCCGTTGAGGCCCTGGAAGACAGCTTGCTCAAGATTGTGGTTGACGATTCAGTTCAGCTTCGAATCATCCACCGCGGTGTTGGTGCGATTACCGAGTCTGACGTCAACCTGGCAACTGTTGACTCCGCAGTCATCATTGGTTTCAACGTGCGACCAGACAACAAGGCCAGAGAGCGTGCCGACCGCGAAGGCGTCGACGTTCGTTTCTACTCGGTTATCTACAACGCACTTGATGACATCGAGAGCTCGCTCAAGGGCATGCTCAAGCCAGAGTACGAAGAGCAGCAGATGGGTACCGCAGAAGTGCGCGAGATCTTCCGCTCCTCCAAGTTCGGCACCATCGCAGGTTCATACGTTCGCTCGGGTCTAATCCGACGCAACGCAATGGCTCGCGTGTTGCGTGATGGCGTGATGATCAAGGAAGGTCTGAAGGTTGACTCCCTGAAGCGATTCAAGGATGACGCGACCGAAGTGAAGCCCGACTACGAGTGTGGTATCGGTCTTGGTGACTTCAACGACATCTTGGTCGATGACGTAATCGAAACCTACGAGATGGTCGAGAAGCCGAGGGTTTAGTGGTTGATCACGCACGCGCTCGCAGGTTAGGGGAGCGAATCAAGGTATTGGCCGCAGAGGCTATGGAAAAGGTTGTCAAAGACCCGGACCTAGGTTTTGTGACCATTACCGATGTTCGTGTAAGCCCGGACCTCTCGCAGGCAAAGCTTTACTTCACCGTATTCGGTAGCGCCGAGGACCTTGAGGTTTCGAAAGACATTCTGGAGAGTCACAAGGGCAAGCTTCGCAGCGAGATCGGTCGCCACCTTGGCATTCGAATCACGCCATCTATCGAGTTCATCAACGACGAGGTGCCGGTTGCTGCCGGTGCCATGGCTGATCTTTTGGCTGAGGCAAAGCGTCGCGATGCTGAGCTGGAAAAGATTGCCAAGAATGCTGCGCCTGCCGGCGATGCCGATCCGTACATCAAGCCAAAGACCTCGGAAGAGTAATGCCTTCCGCACTGGTGCTGATCGATAAGCAGCAGGGTTGGACTAGCCACGACGTGGTTGCAAAGCTGCGCGGCATTTTAGGCACCAGGAAAATCGGTCACGCCGGAACTTTGGACCCAATGGCTACCGGTCTTTTGGTGCTGGGCGTTGATGGCGGCACCAAGTTGCTGCAGTTCATTTCCGGAAGCGATAAGCAGTACATCGCAACCATTCGCCTTGGCGCCTCAACCCACACTGACGATGCAGAAGGTGAAATCCTTTCCTCAGCTTCCGCAGTCGCGGTCACCAAAGAGCAGATCGATGCTGAGATTTCAAAGCTGTCTGGCGAGATCACACAGGTCCCATCATCGGTGAGTGCAATCAAGATCGATGGCAAACGCGCATATGACCTAGTTCGAGAAGGCCAAGAGGTTGAGCTAAAGGGCCGCCAGGTTACGGTTTCCACTTTTCAAAGGACATCTGACCTCAGACAAGTACAAGACTTTCTAGATTTCGATGTTTTGGTGGACTGTTCTTCCGGGACCTACATCCGAGCCCTTGCTCGGGACATAGGTGCGGCCCTAGGTGTTGGCGGTCATTTGACACAGTTGCGAAGAACCAAGATCGGCAACTTCGATTTGGCTCACGCCACCGAAATAGATAAGCCACCGGTTTTGCTTCTGCTTAGTGATGCTGTGCTAAGGCTGTTTCCAGCTATCGAGCTCACTGAGGCTCAAGCGCAGGACATTGTCCATGGCAAGCGCATCACCTCAGACGCAACTGGGCTCGTCGCTGCCACCTGGAATTCAGAGCTGCTAGCCGTGCTAGAGCCGGTTGGGACACAGCTGAAATCAGTTGTCGTATTCCCGGAGGTCTTCAATGCTTGAGTGGTGGTACCAGGCCCAACTCTGGTTTGGTGTTGTAGCTGGATTGTTGCTGGTTGTAATGGGACTAATCGGTCGCAAACCATCGGGCTTCTCGTTGGCACTGGTTGCCGGCAGCGAATTCGGATTACTGATGCAGCTAATTGCATCGATCACCCTGGTGATTTTGGGGGAGCGGGCCAAGCTCGACACCTGGGAATTCTTTGGCTATCTGATTGTGGCGCTAATGGTGCCATTAGCAGCAGCGATTTGGGCACTTATTGACCGCAATCGCTGGTCCACCGTCGTGATGGGAGCTGGAATCTTGACCGTGGTGGTGATGCTGGTTCGCATGCAGCAAATCTGGAGTGGTGTCCCCGTCTCATTTGCCCAGTAATCAAAAGCAGTTCACCATTTGTTAACCTCATGTTGACCTCATTGCAAACATGTGACCCCACTCTTGAGACATGAGTTTGCAGTCTCCCACCATTCAGCGCGTGAAATTGCGCAACAAGCCATCGCGGACGGCTGACAAGGTATTTTTTGGGGTGGCGAGAGCTGCTGGTTACTCATCGATTGTGATCGTGGTAGCGATCCTTTTCTTCCTTTCGATTCGTGCCTGGCCAGCTTTCGAGCAGCAGGGCATTCTTGACTTCACCTTCGGTTCTGGCTGGGACACCACGACCACCCCTCCGACCTTGCACATTGGCGCAATGCTTTGGGGTTCGTTCCTGATCGCAGGTATCGGTGTGGCATTCGCTATCCCGATGGCAATCTCAATTGCATACTTCATCGAGTTTTTGGCACCTAAGTCGATTGCCAAGACCGCAACAGTCATCATCGACCTGCTAGCTGCAATTCCATCGGTCGTGATCGGTCTCTGGGGTCTTGGAGTGTTCTCTCCAACCGGTGCCGGTTGGGCTCAGATGATCAACCAGTCTCTCGGCTTCATACCAATCTTCCAGAATGAGTCGGGTACGTTCTTGCGTTCTCCGTTCATCGCGGGAATCGTAATCGCGGTAATGATCGTCCCGATCATTGCCTCCATCACCCGAGAAATCTTCTCCCAGATGGACAAAGAGGTCATCAACGGCGCTATGGCCCTCGGTGGAACTCGTGAGTCCATTCTGCGCAAGGTCATCCTGCCAACTTCTGCCGGTGGAATCCTCGGAGGCATCCTGTTGGCCTTGGGTCGAGCCATGGGTGAGACAGTGGCAATCTTCTTCGTGCTAAACCTCAGCTACGACGAGGTCAACTGGCTGAACATTCTCGAGCCTCAAGGTGGAGCAATCGCATCGTTGATTCTTTCGAAATTCGGTGAGGCAACCAACGACGAAATCTCGGCTCTGCTTGCGGCCGGTGTGGTCTTGTTCATCTTCACCCTGATCATCAACGCGGTCGCCTCCTACATCGTGGCAAAGGCTCAACCTTGGAGGAAGGCATAATGTCAATCACTCCGGTACAGCGTCCAGGAAAAGCAGCACCGTGGCTGAACCTTGGCCCTAGGGTCAGAATCAGCTCTTTGCTAGCAAGCACCCTCCCCGCTCTGATTTCTGTCGGAGTATTGATTGCGCTTCAGGCAGACTTCATGGCTGTTTTGATCACCTTCTTCCTCCCGCTACAGCTTTTGGCTGGTGCTTTGGCCGGATTCTTCTCCTATGGCCGCAAGGGCATCATGGACGGGTTGCTGCTGGTCACAACCTTCTTCTTCGCATCTTTCGTGCTCGTGCTTCTTGTGAGCGTGATTTGGTCAGTTGTGCAGTCCGGCTTTGCAGCGCTCAGCCCGCAGTTTATTTTCCAGAACAACCGCTACATCACGGGTAAGACTGGGCTTGAAATTGGTGGTGTAGGTCACGCAATCCTCGGCTCTGTATCGATTGTTGGTTTGACCACTTTGGTGGCGGTTCCGCTGGGTGTCTTCACCGCGGTCTACCTAACCGAGACTCGTGATGGGGCCCGTGGACTAATTCGAACTTTGCTCCAGGCGATGTCAGGTTTGCCATCGGTTGTAGCAGGTCTGTTTATCTACTCGATGCTTATTGTTTCGGGCTTCACCACCCGTGTCGGAATTGCCGGCTCACTAGCACTGATTCCGCTAATGCTGCCAACAATTGCTCGTGTGGCCGAAGAAGCACTCCGCTTGGTGCCTGTTGAACTGAGAAACGGTGCGCTGGCGCTTGGAGCTCCGTCCTACAAGGCGTTCTTCATGGTTACTTTGCCGGCGGCGCAGTCTGGAATCATTACCGCCGTGCTGTTGGGTGTTGCTCGAGTCATTGGAGAGACCGCACCGTTGATTCTCACCACGCTAATTGCGAACGAGACCAACGTGAACCTTTTTGAGGGTGGCATGGCTACCTTGCCGACTTACATCTACAACTACATCTCACTGGGAGACCAAACCAGCTTGCAACGAGCCTGGGGTGCCGCTTTAGTACTACTACTTTTCGTGGGAGTCCTATTCCTACTCGCCAGAGTGGTTGCCGGCGGCGGAGTCAAGCGCAGTCGAAAGAAGAAAGAGAAATGATGGATCAGCAATTCCACCTAGAGTCAAAAGACATCAATGTTTGGTTCGGAGAGCGCCACGTCCTCAAGAACGTTTCGCTGCAGTTCCCAATCAACCAGGTCACAGCTCTAATCGGCCCTTCTGGCTGCGGAAAGTCAACCTTTATCAGAACCCTAAACCGCATGCACGAGCTAATCCCAAGCGCAGGTTTGGCTGGAGCGGTATTGCTAAACGGTGAAGACATTTACGGCGAGGCAATCGACCCGGTTGACGTTCGCGAGAAAATCGGAATGGTTTTCCAAAAGCCGAACCCTTTCCCAACCATGTCCATCAAAGAAAACGTTCTTTCGGGCCTAAAGCTCTCTGGTCGCAAGATCGACAACGGTGCTGAGCTAGTTGAGACCTCGCTTCGCCGCGCGTCTATCTGGAACGAAGTCAAGGACCGCCTAGGCGAGCCTGCGCTCTCTCTTTCCGGTGGTCAGCAGCAGCGTCTTTGCATCGCTCGCTCACTGGCCATGGGGCCGGATGTGCTCTTGATGGATGAGCCATGTTCAGCTTTGGACCCAGGCTCTACCCGCCGCATTGAAGAGACGATTCTTGAGCTCAAGGACTCGATGACCATCGTCATCGTTACCCACAACATGCAGCAGGCTCAGCGTGTGGCTGATCAGACTGCATTCTTCCTCTCGGAAGATGGAGACCCAGGTCACGTGGTTGAATTTGGAGCCACCAACGACATTTTCCATGGCCCAATTGACCCTCGAACCAACGAGTACGTCAATGGCCGATTCGGCTAATTGTTAACCTGCAGTTAATAAAAAAAACAGCCTAACTTCACACACCTGTCCAACAATTTGAGTTGTCTTATTTCTGACACCTATAAAGGAGAAACATATGATCAAGAAGCTTCGCATCACGCTAGCTGCTTCTGCCCTAGTCGCTTCGACTGTTCTAGTCGGGCCTGCTGCATTCGCAGAGACCGTTACCGCCGGTGGCGCGTCTTACACCCTAGCTCTTCAGACAGCTTGTACTGCTGCGTACAAGGACCACACCGTTACCTACGCAAACCTAGGTTCCGGAACTGGTAAGACCAACTACCGCGCTGGAACTCTTGACTTCGCAGGTTCCGACTCGCTATACGGTGCAACCGAGGCAAAGCCTAAGAACTTCACCTACATCCCAATCTTGGGTGGACCAATCGCGATGATTTACAACGTTCCAGGTGTAACTCGCTTGAACCTAACCCCAGCTGTCATCTCCGGCATCTACACCGGCAAGATCACCAAGTGGAACGATGCTGCTATCAAGGCAGACAACAAGACCGCTAACCTGCCAGACCAGACCATCGTTCCGGTTTACCGCTCGGACAACTCTGGTACCACCAACAACTTCGCTAACTTCATGTTCCAGACCGTGGACAAGAAGTGGGTTGCTAACGACTCATTCGCTACCTCTATCAAGGGTGTTGGCGGCTTGGCTGCAAACGCTATCGGTGGAAACCGCTCGACCGGTGTTGTTACCTCGGTGAAGACCACTGGTTACTCAATCGGTTACGTGGACCTAGGTGACGCTGTAAAGAACAGCCTTCCTGCAGCTCACGTGAGGAACGGCTCTGGTCAGTTCGTGGCGCCAAGCGTTGCAACTGCAGCGAAGTTCATCTCTGCTCAGACCATCAAGCCAACTACCGGTCAGGTTCTGTTTGACTACAACAAGAAGGTTCCAGGTGCTTACAGCATGTCTCTAGTTAGCTACGGAATCGCTCCAACCAAGAACGGTACCTCAAAGGGTGACGCAGCTCGCGACTACCTAACCTACTTCGTAACCGAGTGTGCACCTTCAAAGGCTGCTGCAGAGTACTTCGTAGCACTTTCCGGTCCGATCCTTGAGACCGCTAAGAAGCTACTAGCGAAGATCGACTAATTACCAAAGTAAGTATGTAAGTGTGCTGGGGTGCTTATTGCACCCCAGCACATTTTCTTTCCACAGGAGACCAACACCATGAAGCGAATTCTTTCAGCCCTATCGGTAGCATCACTAGCGCTCGGAACTCTGACCGCTTGTGACCCGCCAATTCCGGCTTCACTGTTGGTCGAGGAAGCCGAGCGCACTGTGAGTTGCACAGATGCCCCGCTAGAGCTTGCAAACGCAGGTTTGCTTGCGGACTCAGTTGCCCAGATCAACGGCACCCTGGTTGGTTCTTGCCCTGAGATGGAGATTCAGGTAAACGACACTCCTGCCGGCTCCTCATGGCTTTCGCTGTCGGCAAATGAACAGTGCGAAGCCGTTTTGAATGTGCCATTGGCCATCGATGCCGCAGCGCTAACTTTCTACTACGGCGAGAACTACGAAATCGGACTCTCTGCTGAAACTATTTTTGGAATTCTCACCGGTGCAATCGCGACCTGGGATGACCCAGCAATTGCCGCTGAAAACCCTTTTGCCACCCTTGGCCCTGACCCAATCAAGCTCAGCGTTGGAGCTCCCGCCCAGGCCATTGCGGCCATGGAGCGTTGGTTGTCGGAGAAGCTTGGCGAGCAGGTAGACCTGCCGATTGAAGAATCAACCGGCCCTGAGGTCGATGAGATTTATGCGCTTGAGGACGGATCAATCAGACTTTCGAGCTACGGCAACGTAACTTACTCGGGTTATGGAATCGTCAGCTTCCTAACTGAAGCCGGAAACCCGGAGAGCGCTCAGATTTGGGACAAGCTCCAGCTCGACTCCGCTGGAACTCAGTTTGAGTGGGAAGAGTCCGAAGCCGGACTAACAGTTGCTTACAACTCAAGCATTGAGCCAAAAACCCTTCCTGGATTCAACGAAGTCACCCCTCCGGCCCCAACCGCCTACACAATCAACCTAACCCTGTGCGGTGAGGACAACCCGACGGTTCGCAGTTACGGTCGCTACCTACTTCGCCTTGACTCTCAGGGGCAGATCAACGCAGGAGTGCTTTCGCCACTTCCAGAGGATCTGCGCGTGGCAGCAGCGGTATTGATAGAGCCACTCAAGAGTGAGTAATGCCACAAGGTGGCAATGTTACGCTTAGCCCGTGAAAAGTGAACTCGGCGTCGGAAGACTGCTGATTGCTATCTACGCGATCTTTGCCATCTCCGCTACCGCGAGGGCTACATACCAGCTGATTCGTGAGTTTGACCAAGCTCCGCTGGCATATTCGCTTTCTGCAATTTCTGCTGTTGTCTATTTGCTGGCCACATATTCGCTTTCCAAATCAGAGACCAGATGGCAGCGTATTGCGCTCTACACGATCTGGTTTGAGCTTGTTGGCGTGATAGCGGTTGGATCGCTGAGCCTTGCTTTGCCGCAGTACTTTGCCCACCCTTCGGTTTGGTCTAGTTTCGGTGCGGGTTACGCCTTTATACCGCTACTCCTTCCAATTCTTGGTTTGATCTGGCTTAGGAAGCGCCATGCTGGAAATAACTAACCCCGCTGAAATCGATCTTGAAACAAGCCCTGGCACAGCAATTGCCATTGGCAAGTTTGATGGTCTTCACCTTGGGCACCAGCAGCTGCTTCACGAACTAATGGAGTATTCCGAGGAGGCTGGCTTGGTGCCGGCTGTAATCACCTTCGATCGACACCCAAAGGCGCTCTTGGATCCAGAGAATTGTCCAAGGCCGGTTATTGGCCCCAGACAAAAGGCTGCACTAATGACCGAGGCAGGGGTGGAGATTTTATTGACTCTGCCATTTACTCAGGAGCTTGCAAACCTCAGCCCAAAGGACTTTATCGAGCAGGTGATTTCACCACTCGGTGCGAAGATGATCTTCGTTGGCGAAGGCTTCAGGTTCGGAAGCCACGGCACCGGGACGGTCAATGACCTAAGGGAGTTCGGTCCGCAGTTTGGTTTTAGAGTTCGCGAGGTTGCGCACGTGCAGGCGGCAGGTCGAAAAATCTCATCTACTGATCTCAGGGCAATTCTCGATGCTGGAAAGGTTGAGGTTGCGAGCTTGCTTCTCGGACGCAATCACCAGGTGACCGGAATCGTTGAGCACGGTCGGAAGCTTGGTAGAACCCTTGGCTTCCCGACCGCGAACATTTCTAGAAGTGCGGAAGGTTATCTTCCTGGCGATGGCGTTTACGCTGGCTACCTGTATGCCGAAGGAGTTCGCTACCCGGCTGCTCACTCGGTTGGCACCAACGACACCGTCGGGCAGGTGCCAAAGATCTTGGAATCCCATGTAATCGGTCGGACCGATTTGGACCTCTACGATCTTGAGGTGACCTGCGAATTTGTTGCTCAGGTCAGGGGCTGGGTCAAGTTTGCGTCGCTTGAAGAGCTGATTGCTCAGATAACTCTGGATGTCGAAAAGGCATCCGAAATTCTCGGGGAGTAGTCTTCTTACATGAACTTCGTAGACGCCATAGCTTCTGGATTCAAAAACTATTTCAACTTCAAGGGAAGGGCTTCACGCTCTGAGTTTTGGTACTGGGTGCTGTTCACCATTTTGCTCAGCTTGGTGCTGGGCACTATCGAGACCGTGATTTGGCCTGCTGCACCGATCGACAGTGAGGATCTGGAAGCGGTCTTGAATTCAGCGTTCAGCGCTCCGACTCCGCTTACCTCGTTGGCCAACCTCATACTTTTCATTCCTGGCCTCTCGGTGAGCGCCAGAAGGTTCCACGACGCTGGATTTAGCGCGAAGTGGCTCTTTTTGCTTTTGGTGCCGGTGGCGTATTCGATTTTTGCAATTTTTGGCTTAGTTGCCATTGGAGCCAGCTACTTCGGAGCCGCCATGCCAACCGTGGAGGATTTCCCAGTTGAGGTATTAATGTCGATCATCTTCTTGATTGCGCCGATCTTTGCCCTTGGGTTCGCGGTATTTGTGATTCACATGATTTTCGCGCTGAAACCGACCAGATCTTTCTACGACGGCAACAAGTATGTCGAGCCAACTCCGTTGAGTTCGGTCGATGAGGGAACCACCGCCTAGACGAAATCGCTTTTTTTCCCTAGACTTCTCAGGTTGCCGTGTAACGGCCGCGGATCCAGAGAGCTTGAAACTCCCCGTTTCAAGCACCGCGCAGCGAGGGAAAGGAAAAAGCAATGGCATTAGATGCAGCCGTAAAGACCCAAATCATCGAGGAATACGCCACTAAGCCAGGCGACACAGGTTCTCCTGAGGTTCAGATTGCTGTGCTCAGCCGCCGCATTGCTGACCTTACCGAGCACCTAAAGGACCACAAGCACGACCACCACTCCCGTCGCGGATTGTTGCTACTTGTTGGTCAGCGTCGCCGTCTACTCGGTTACCTACAGAACGTTGACATCGCACGTTACCGTTCACTAATCGAGCGCCTAGGCCTTCGTCGATAATCTTGGATTTACGCCAAGACCCCCGGACACAGTGTGTTCGGGGGTCTTGCATTTCCTAGGCATTTAGCTGTTTGCTTGTTAGGCTTTACCTAGGAGTTCCCGAAGGCGGGTCCTCGGTGGAAATCTTTGGGTTACGCCCCCAGATGTTTTTACTGACGACCAGCACTTCATAAGGCCAATCGGCCTTCTCCAGTACGCAGCAAACTTGCGATTGCAAGTTGACGTTTCGCGTGCGCTGAGGAAAAGGAGGGGCCATGGAAGGCCCAGAAATCAAAGCAACAGAAGCAATTATTGACAACGGCAAGCACGGCAAGCGCGTAATCCGCTTCGAGACTGGGCGTCTAGCCCAGCAGGCAGCCGGTAGCGCAGCGGTTTACATTGACGAAGAGACCATGCTCTTTTCGGCAACCACCGCATCCAAGCAGCCAAAGGACCAGTTCGACTTCTTCCCACTAACCATCGACGTTGAAGAGCGTATGTATGCAGCAGGAAAGATTCCGGGTTCATTCTTCCGTCGTGAGGGTCGCCCATCGACCGCAGCTATCTTGGCTGCTCGTCTGATCGACCGCCCACTTCGCCCATCATTCGTTGATGGTCTTCGCAACGAGATCCAGGTTGTTGTGACCGTTATGTCTATCGAGCCAGATGAGCTCTACGACGTAGTTGCAATTAACGCAGCCTCGATGTCCACCCAGCTTGCAGGTCTTCCGTTCTCCGGTCCAGTTGCCGGTGTTCGCGTTGCACTTATCGATGGCCAGTGGGTCGCATTCCCTAAGTACTCGCAGCTAGAAAAGGCTGTATTCGACATGGTTGTTGCAGGTCGCGTTGTCATCGAAGATGGCAAGGAAGACGTTGCAATCATGATGGTTGAGGCTGAGGCTACCGAGGGTTCGATGGACCTAATCGCAGCCGGTGCAATCGCTCCTACCGAGGAGATCGTTGCACAGGGTCTAGAGGCAGCAAAGCCATTCATCAAGGAATTGGTTCGCGCCCAGGTTGAGCTTGCAAAGTTGGCAGCTAAGCCAACCGCAGACTTCCCAGTGTTCTTGCCTTACTCCGATGAGGTTTACGCAGCAGTTTCCAAGGCAGCTGAGACCGAGCTTGCTCGGGTCTACCAGATTGCCGACAAGCAGCAGCGCCAGGAGCAGGACGACGCCCTAAAGGCCAAGGTCAAGGAGGAGATGGTTTCTGTACTTTCCGAAGAGCAGATGCCTCAGTTCTCCGCAGCATACAAGTCCGTGACCAAGAAGGTCATGCGCACTCGTGTTCTAAAAGAGGGTATCCGCATCGATGGTCGCGGTCTTCGCGACATTCGTGCCCTGGACGCAGAGGTTGCAGTTATTCCTCGCACCCACGGTTCAGCAATCTTCCAGCGCGGTGAGACCCAGATCCTTGGTGTCACCACCTTGAACATGCTCAAGATGGAGCAGCAGCTAGACGCTTTGACCCCAGAGATCTCAAAGCACTACATGCACCACTACAACTTCCCTCCTTACTCCACCGGTGAGACTGGTCGCGTTGGTTCTCCAAAGCGTCGCGAAATCGGTCACGGAGCATTGGCAGAGCGTGCACTTGTGCCGGTACTGCCAAAGCGTGAGGACTTCCCATACGCAATTCGTCAGGTATCCGAGGCTCTTAGCTCAAACGGTTCAACCTCGATGGGTTCGGTTTGTGCTTCAACCCTCTCGCTACTAAACGCTGGTGTGCCACTTCGTGCCCCAGTTGCTGGTATCGCAATGGGTCTGATCTCAGACACTGTTGACGGCAAGGTTCAGTACGCAGCATTGACCGATATCCTGGGTGCAGAAGACGCACTTGGAGATATGGACTTCAAGGTTGCCGGTACTCGCGAGTTCGTTACCGCTATCCAGTTGGACACCAAGTTGGATGGAATTCCAGCTTCGGTTCTTGCCGGTGCTCTAACTCAGGCCAAGGAAGCTAGAAACTACATCCTCGACGTGATGCTGGAGGCAATCGACGAGCCAGACGAGCTATCTCCTTACGCCCCTCGCGTTATCGCGGTGAAGATCCCGATTGACAAGATCGGCGAGGTCATTGGTCCAAAGGGCAAGATGATCAACCAGATCCAGGAAGACACCGGAGCCGACATCTCGATTGAGGATGACGGAACGGTCTACATTGGTGCAACCAATGGTGAGAGTGCTGAGGCTGCAAAGGCTGCGATTAACGCCATTGCAAACCCCCACGTTCCTGAGATCGGTGAGCGCTTCCTAGGTACCGTTGTGAAGCTTGCTGCCTTCGGTGCCTTCATCTCGCTAATGCCTGGCAAGGATGGCCTACTGCACGTTTCAGAGCTCAAGAAGATCTCTGGCGGAAAGCGCGTCGAGAACGTTGAAGACATTCTCGAGGTTGGTCAGAAGCTTCAGGTTGAGATCACTAAGGTCGATGACCGCGGCAAGCTATCGCTTGCTCCAGTTGTCGAGGGCGAAGAAAGCGCTGCGGAAGCAGAGTAAGCATTGCTCTTCGAACTAAATAAGTCACAGTCGTTCACCGCTGAGGCAGCCCGGGTTTCTCGCTCGGTGCTGCCTGGCGGTGTTCGCATTTTGACCGAGGAAGTCCCCGGTGCACCCTCTGTCGCCATCTCCGCCTCGGTTGCGGTTGGCTCTAGGGATGAGACCGGCGGTCACTTTGGCTCGACCCACTTTTTAGAGCACCTGCTGTTCAAAGGCACCAAGCGCCGGGGTCAAAAAGACATCTCGGTGGCTTTTGATGCGGTGGGCGGATCCTCAAATGCCGCAACCGCTAAGGAATACACCAGTTACTACGCCAGAGTGCAAAACTCGGCTTTGCCTTTGGCGATGGATTTGTTGGTGGACATGTTCACCTCGGCGAGAATCGACGATTCAGATTTCACTGTCGAGCGAACTGTAATTCTTGAAGAGCTTGCGATGAATGACGATGATCCTGAGGATGTCGCTCACGAAGCTCTAGCCGAAGCTCTGCTGCCAGATCACGAACTTGGCCGACCAATCGGCGGCACCCCGGACACCATCAACGCTGTTGATCGCGATTCGGTGTTTGAGCACTATCTGAAGCACTACCGACCAGAGAATCTAGTGATCACGGTCGCCGGCGGTGCCAGTCACGAGCAGGTAGTCGAGCTGGTAAACACTGAGCTTGCTCGAGTTGATTGGCAGGCAGCTTCGAGCCCAAATGCTCGTCGAGCTCAGTTTGATGCGGAACTGGGACAGGCTGAGAAGTTTAGATTTATCGAAAAGGATGTGGCGCAGGCAAACGTTCTTCTCGGTTTCCAGAGCATTCGTGGAAACGATGAAGCTAGGTACGCCCTAGGAATCATGAACACCATCTTGGGTGGTGGAATGTCGTCCAGGCTCTACCAGGCCATTCGCGAAGAGCGTGGCTTGGCATACTCGACCTACTCTTACCAGCAGGGCTATGCCGATGCCGGCTACTACGGCCTCTATGCCGGCACCAATCCGGAGAATGCTGTCGTTGTTACCAAACTGATGTGGGAGATCTTCCAGGAGCTTGCAGACAACGGCGTGACCCAGGCTGAATATGATCTAGCGCTGGGAAACATCACTGGCGGCCTAGCGCTTCGATACGAGAGTTCTATCGCCCGCATGAATCGCTTGCTATCGGCTGAGATCGGCACCGGGGAGTATCTCTCGGTCTCTGAGGTCATGGAGCGATTTAGTTCGGTAACTCTGTCGGATGTGCAGAAGATCGCCCAAAGAATCATCACTTCACCGTCATCTCTGATTGCGGTCGGCGAAGGACTTGAACATCTCCAAGAGTTAGCTTGATAGGTTTATCAGCATGATCTCAGTAGCGGTAGTGGGCGCAAGCGGCAGAATGGGCAGCCTTGCGCTGCAACTTATTGATTCCGATGCCAACCTAAAGCTGCACGCTTCCCTGACCTCAAAGTCTGACCTGTCACACATGCTTGGGGCTGATGTCGTGGTTGACTTCACGCTTCCTGAGGTGAGCCGGAAGGTGGTGGAGTATGCCATCCAGCACGATCTCAAGATTGTTGTTGGCACCTCCGGTTGGAGCGAAATCCACCTTGCGGAATTGAGCAAGTTGCTCGCAGAGCACCCAAGCGCCGCAGCGATTGTGGTCCCTAATTTCTCAATTGGTTCGATGCTCGCTCAGCAGTTTGCGGCTTTAGCTGCCAAGTACTTTGACTCCATCGAAATCGTTGAGGCTCACCATGCCGGCAAGGTCGATTCGCCGTCTGGCACCGCGGTCAGAACCGCTGAGCAGATTGCTGCTGCCCGTAAAGGCATGGTTCAACCACTTATTCCAGGAGTTGAGCAGCCTGCTCGCGGTCAAGTGGTTGCAGGTGTGCCAATCCACTCACTTCGCCTGCAGGGAGTCTCTGCGAAGCAAGATGTGATTTTCGGTGCCGGTAACGAGATATTGACCATCTCGCACGAGGTTTCTTCTCACCACGCTTATGCCGAGGGCATTCGCCTGTGTATTGCATACGCCCAAAGTGCCAAGGGCCTAACTGTCGGACTTGATCAGGTTGTAGCGAACTAGTGTCAGCAAAAATCTGGGCCTTGGTGATGGCCGCTCTGGCTGTCATTTATTTGGTTTTGCTGGGCCAAAAGGCTATCTTGCTGCTGTTAGATGCGAGCCTGGTGGCAAAGGCCATGGGAGTTGCACTTTTGGTGCTGCCGTTGATTGCCGCTTGGGCAATCCTCACTGAAATCAAGTTCGGTATGGACGCAGAGAGACTTTCTCGCAGAAACTCTGAGCCCCCACTGGAATTTGCACTTCGACCAAGCGGTAAGCCAACCAAGGAAAGCGCTCAGGCTGAGTTTGAGCGAATCAAGTCCTTGGTGTCAAAAGATCTTGCCAACTGGGAACTTTGGTTTCGCCTGGGGGAGTGCTACGAAGCTTCCGGCGATCGCAAGCTAGCTCGCAAGTCAATCCGCAAGGCAATCAAACTAGCTAACGATCCCAAAGCGCTTTAGACCTAAGTACATCTGGCAACCTAGGCAGAAGTTGAAAAATGCGTTTAGGAAAGCTGCAAAGAAGATAAATCCAGCGCTAACTGCAACCAGAACCGGTGCAAACCAGAAGCCAATCAAACCCAGAAGTGCAAATCCAAGTCCGACCTTTTGGGCAAACTGTGGTGGGCGTGAATCCTCTAGCTCACCTGGCGCTGAAAGGCGCGGGCGAACTAGCTTCTTAAACACAAGTCCGTATGGGTGAGTCTTAGGGCTAAAAACGCTCCAGCTAAACAGCACTGCGAGCAGCACGATTAGCGGGTAGGCAGTGAAGAAGCCCTCTGGGGCCGATACCGCGATACCGAACGCGGTCAGTGACAGCGCGCTTGTGATGGCCGCACCGAATCTTGGTCCGCGAGGATCGATTAGTTCTGCACTCATTTGATTCCTAACTTTGTTAGCTCTTGTTGAATTAGTCCTTGCCTTGGAACACCGCTCACCCGGAAGGTTAGCTCGCCTTTGGCATTGAGGATAAAGACCGTTGGGGTTTGCGAAATCTGAAACCTTGCCGCGAGATCTAGCCGGTCGGTTAGATCAACCTCGGCCTGCAGCACTCCGCCGGCACGGTACTCAATTTGCGCCAGGGAGCGACGCACCGCCGAGCACTGACCGCAATACTCCGTCGAAAATAGCAGCAGGGTGGCACTCTTTCCCGGTTCGGTTATCGAGGAGCCATTCTTGTGAGCCCCAATTCGCGAAAGGTCAATAACTTCGCTTCTTTGGATGCTTCGACCCCTGCCCGCGGACACTTTGTAGAAGATGCCAGCAGCCAGCGTGAGGCCCAGTAGCCCAAGCGCTAGAAACAAACCAGAGATTTCCACTTGCCAAGGGTAAGCGATTGCACCGACCAGTTGCGGAGTGTTGCGCTTTTTTACTTTTTGGCTCGTCTAGGCTTTGTGCCGTGAGTGAAATTCAATTTAGAACAGACATGACCGTTGAGCTGGTTCGAGCCTCTGCCAACGATGCCGACGTGCTTTATGCCGCAAGAGTTTCAACTCAGGGCGAGCAGACTCTTGAGGGAGCCCTAAAGTCCGATGCCGAGACTGATAAGCGCGACAAGGGTTTGATCAACTACCTGATGCGCGATCGCCACGGTTCCCCTTTTGAGCACAACTCTCTTACTTTCTATGTTCAGGCCCCAATCTTCGTTTTCCGCGAGTTCATGCGTCACCGCATCGCAAGCTACAACGAAGAATCCGGACGCTACCGTGAGCTTCAGCCGGTTTTCTATGTTCCGGGCCCTGAGCGCAAGCTGATTCAGGTTGGAAAGCCTGGTCACTACGAGTTTCATGACGGTAGCGCTGAGCAGACCGCACTGGTTGAGCAGGAAACCATGGCGGTTACCCGCGCAGCCTACGAGGCATACCAGCGCATGCTGGAGGCGGGTATTGCGAGAGAAGTGGCTCGTATCGTTCTGCCGCTGAACATCTATTCGAGCATGTACGTCACCATGAACTCTCGTTCACTGATGAACTTCCTTTCGCTTCGCACCTCACGCGAGGGCACTCATTTCCCCTCTTACCCGCAGCGTGAGATCGAAATGGTTGCGGAGAAGATGGAAGATTTCTGGGCTGAGCTTATGCCTTTGACTTACGAGTCCTTCAATGCCAATGGTCGAGTAGCACCATAGCCTGCTTGGTCGACTCTTCTTCTAAGCTTTTTGCTTCGACACTGCTCGAATTCTGAAGACCGTGCGCGAGAGGTTGATTTCTTGAAGCGATTGAAGTTTGGCCTGATTCCACTCTTGTTACTATTGCTCGCTGCCTGCTCTAATGAAGTTCCGGCGATGATAAAAGTGGATCTTGCCCCGATTCCTTATTCGATAGAAGTTCCAGCTGAGATTGCGAATCGCTTATCCGTTGAGAATGTGATGGCAAGCACGCCAAATCAGTTTGCAAATCAGGCTCGAGAGGCTGGGGCAATTGCGCAGGTGAATATCAAATACCAAGCAGCCGATGGAACCATGCATGGCTTTGCCGGTGTCTACTACTTCAAAAAGACCGACTTCGATAAAGCCCAAAATCCTAATGAACCACCCTTATACGGCAGCAAAGTCCTAGAGGAGGAATCCATGGTTTTGTCGATTGCGGGTCCGCAAGGTTACATATTTGAACCCAATTCACAGGATGATAAAAATTCTACCACTTTATACAAGTTGATTTACGAGCCTGCGTCGTTTCGATCCTCTGGCGAAGAGTAAAAACAAACCAGAGTTGTTGGCCTGCTCTCGCACGCCAAAGGCGGCTGAGGCTAACTCGGTGCTTGGTTGCCACTTGCCCTTGCGGGTAGGCTAGTCAAATGGTTCAACAACATAAAGATCTCTTCGGTCAGGTGCTAGTCGCACTGGTGACCCCGATGACCGCGGATGGTGAAGTCGATTGGGACGCTACCGAGCGTCACATGGACTATGTGATTTCAAATGGTGCAGACGGCGTAGTGGTTACCGGAACCACCGGTGAGACCTCCACTCTTACCGATGCTGAGAAGATCAAGCTTGTCGAGGTTGGAAAGTCCGTTTCTGCGGGACGTGCCAAGATCATCACCGGCGGTGGCTCTAACGAAACCGCGCACGCCATGCAACTTTACAAGGCCAGCGAAAAAGCCGGTGCAGACGGCGTCATGATTGTGACCCCTTACTACAACAAGCCAACCCAGGCTGGAATTCTTACCCACTTCCGACTAATCGCTGACGCCACCGACCTGCCGGTGATCTTGTATGACATTCCAGGGCGCACCGGCGTTGCCATTGCCTACGACACTTTTCACCGCGCAGCTAAGCACCCAAACATCGTTGCAATCAAGGACGCTAAGGGTGATTTAGCGCAGGCTTCTCGATTGATGTTGGAAACCGGATTGCTGTATTTCTCTGGCGATGATCCGAATGTTCTGCCTCATCTTTCGATTGGGGCCACCGGTCTAATCGGTGTCACCGCAAACATTGCCCCTCATGCCTATCGCGAGATGGTGGATGCCACCAATAAGAACGATTTCCACTCAGCACTCAAGGTCCACAACGCGCTTGAGCCGTTGCAGCGTGCGATTATGACTCACGTTCCTGGAACCGTTGCGGCAAAATACGTGTTGCATGGTCTGGGGCACATCAACTCTCCTCGCGTGCGTTTGCCGCTGGTTGGCCCTGAGGACCACGAAGCCGCAGCCATCGAAAGCGCTATTGACCAGGTGGTTTCGGTCCCAGGCTTGAGTTTTGATAACTTCAGGCCGGATCGCAATGCTGCAGCCGGTGGTGCCTTGCCCAAGGTGGCGGGAACTACTCGCTAGTGGAGTTATCCGCCCCAGCACCACTTAGACCAGGCGTTTTGCGCATCATTCCGCTTGGCGGAATTGGTGAAATTGGTCGAAACATGACCGTATTTGAACTAGACGGTCAAATCATGATTCTGGACTGCGGTGTGCTGTTCCCAGAGGAAACTCAGCCCGGTGTCGATCTGATTTTGCCGGACTTTGGTTACCTAGAGGACAAGCTGGACCGGATTGTCGGAGCTGTGCTCACACACGGTCACGAGGACCACATCGGTGGCGTGCCATATCTTTTGGCGATGCGCAAAGACATCCCAATCATTGGTTCAACGCTAACCCTTGCGCTAGTTGAGGCAAAGCTAAAAGAGCACCGAATCACCCCGTTCTCACACACCGTGAAAGAGGGTCAGATCGAGCAGCTTGGCCCGTTCAATCTTGAGTTTGTGGCGGTGAATCACTCGATTCCAGACTCGCTGGCGGTAATCATCAGAAGCACTGCCGGAACAGTTTTAGCTACCGGTGATTTCAAGATGGACCAGTTGCCTCTCGATGGGCGCTTGACGGACCTCCGGACCTTTGCACGCATTGGCGAAGAGGGCCTTGATCTATTCATGGTGGACAGCACCAATGCCGATGTCCCAGGCTTCACACCGCTGGAGCGCGATATCGGTCCGGTTATTGAGAACGTAATTAGCAAGACATTGGGCAAGGTAGTGGTTGCGTCATTCTCCTCACACGTTCACCGTGTGCAGCAGGTGCTGGATGCAGCAGTTGCCAATAATCGCAAGGTGGCCTTTGTTGGCCGCAGCATGGTTCGCAACATGGGCATCGCGGCAGATCTTGGTTACCTCAAAGTCCCTGCCGGTTTGATTGTTGACCTCAATGACATCGATGAGATTCCAGATAACCGAATTGTGCTGATGTCTACCGGCAGCCAGGGTGAGCCGATGGCTGTGCTATCGAGAATCGCTAACCGCGATCACCGCATCATCATTGGTGAGGGCGACACAGTTTTGATGGCGTCTTCTTTGATTCCGGGTAACGAGAATGCGGTCTACCGAGTAATCGATGGATTGATTCGCCTTGGCGCGAATGTGGTGCACAAGGGCAATGCCAAGGTTCACGTCTCTGGACACGCAGCCGCCGGTGAGTTGCTTTACTGCTACAACATCCTCAAGCCCAGAAACGTGCTTCCGATCCACGGTGAGGCACGACACCTGCACGCAAATGCCAAACTCGCTATTCAAACCGGAGTTCCTGCCGAACAGACTCTGATTGTTCACGATGGCGCGGTGATTGACCTGGTAGATGGTGTCGCCAAGGTTGTCGGCCAGGTCCCTTGCGACATGCTCTATGTCGATGGCAAGACGGTGGGAAAGATCACCGATGAGGACCTCAAAGACCGCAGAATCCTTGCGGCCGAGGGATTTATCTCAATATTTGCGGTGATTGATCCGAGCACCGGCAAGGTTGTCGAAGGACCTGAGATTCGCGCTCGGGCGTATGCCGAGGATGACCATGTGTTTGACGACATCCTTCCTGAGATTGAGCGTGCACTAGAGCGCGCTGCGGTTGAAGGAATCAGGGACACCTACACAATGCAGCAGGTGATTCGCAGGACCATCGGCGGTTGGGTGGCAAAAGCTCACCGCAGAAAGCCAATGATCATCCCGATCGTTGTTCACTCCTCCCGCCCTGCCTAGGGCAAAATGACCTAAAGCCTTGCTAACTTGTGTGCATGGCTACAAAGACCCCACCGCCTAGAAAACCCAGCGGTAGAAAACCGGCGCGAACTGCAGCACCTAGAGCAGCAGCCACTAAGCCACGTCCGGCAAAGGCACAGGGGCCAGGGTTTTTGGCGGGGCTGAGCAAGTTTTACCTGGGAACTGCTCACCTAATGGGTAGGTTCGTCAGAGCGTTTAGCACCGAGAAGCTAGCCGACGAAGATCGTCGCGACGGAGCACCATTTTTTGTGTTTCTGCTTTCTGTATTCGGAGCGGTTTTTGCCTGGTTTCTAATCAATGAACCTTGGGCAAAAGCACTTCACTCCTATACCTTCGGCATGCTTTTTGGATGGGTGGCTTATGCGCTGCCGGCAATCTTCCTTTTCTATTCGCTGTTTTTGTTTCGGCACCCAGCCTCGGTGCGCGATAGTTCGCGATTCGCCATTGGTTTTTGGTTATTTCTCTCGGTAATCTCAGGCTTCTTCCACATCTTTGGTGGAACGCCTTCCCCAAATGTTGATGGACCTGAGGGCCTAGCGCTAGCCGGAGGGTTATTCGGTTGGTTGATTGGCGGGCCGCTGTTGAGCATGCTCACCATCTGGGGGGCAACACCGGTGCTGGTGCTTTTGGTGGCTGTATCGGTTTTGGTTATGACTGGCACCGCGCCAAACAAGATCAAGCCTCGGCTTACCGAGTTCTACAACTTCCTGTTCGGCATCAAGCCAAAGGCTGAAATTCCAGATGCTTTTGACGGCAAGAAGTCCAGCTGGTGGAACAAGGACAAAGCTGCCAAGCCTGCATTTGACACCGCTGTGGTTGAAGCCATTGACGAATTTGTCGACGAGCACCTCGAAGAGCCCTACCCAGTGGTTGAAATGACTGATCCGGTTGACGAACTCGAGTTTTTATCTCAAGAAGAGGGTCTCACCGAGCCAATTGATGTGCTCGAAGAAGCAGCCGTAGCAGCCCCCAAGGTTAAAAAAGCCAATAAACCATACGTGTTGCCATCGCTCTCGCTATTGGCTCCTGGCTCTCCACCAAAAGCCAAGAGCGCGGTAAATGACCAAATCGTTGCTGCAATCAACGATGTCTTCAAGGAATTTGATGTCGAAGCTAGAGTCTCTGGATTCCAGCGCGGTCCGACGGTTACCCGCTACGAAGTTGAGCTAGCGCCGGGTGTCAAGGTTGAGGCGGTGACTCGCCTTACCAACAATATTTCTTATGCGGTGGCGTCCAACGAGGTGAGAATCCTGGCACCGATTCCCGGTAAGAGTGCGATCGGAATTGAGATTCCAAACACCGACCGAGAGACAGTGTCGCTGGGAGATGTGCTTCGCAGCAAAAACGCGGCCAACAGCACACACCCACTCACCATTGGTGTCGGTAAAGATGTCGAGGGTGGTTACCTAGTTGCGAACTTGGCAAAGATGCCGCACCTTTTGGTTGCAGGTGCAACAGGTGCGGGTAAGTCCTCTTTTGTGAACGCGATGATTACCTCGATCTTGATGCGCTCTAAGCCATCCGAGGTTCGCATGGTGCTAATCGACCCAAAGCGAGTAGAGCTCGCGGCTTATCAGGGCGTCCCGCACCTTGTCACCCCAATCATCACAAACCCCAAGAAGGCAGCCGAGGCACTGCAGTGGGTTGTGAAGGAGATGGATTCTCGCTACGACGACTTGGCAAGCTTTGGCTTTAAGCACATCGATGATTTCAACCGGGCAATCGTGGCCGGTGAAGTCAAGGTGCCGGAAAATTCGCGTCGAGAACTACAGCCCTATCCATACCTACTGGTAGTTGTGGATGAGCTAGCAGATCTCATGATCGTTGCCCCGCGCGATGTTGAAGACTCGATCGTTCGAATTACCCAGCTTGCAAGAGCCTCCGGTATTCACCTGGTGCTTGCCACCCAGCGTCCATCGGTTGACGTTGTCACAGGGTTGATCAAGGCAAACGTTCCTTCGAGGCTGGCCTTCTCAGTTTCCTCGGTCACCGACTCTCGAGTAATCCTGGATCAGCCTGGTGCCGAGAAGCTAGTTGGCCAAGGAGATGCGCTTTTTGCACCAATGGGCACAAACAAGCCGGTGAGGGTTCAAGGTGCTTGGATTTCAGAAGACGAACTGCATCGAATCGTGAACCATGTCAAAGCGCAAATGGAGCCCGAATACCGCAGTGACGTCACCGTGGTTGCTCAAACGCGCGTTGTCGACAGCGACATTGGAGATGACCTTGATCTTTTGCTACAGGCCACCAACTTGGTGGTCAACTCGCAGTTTGGCTCAACGTCAATGCTGCAGCGAAAGCTCAGGGTGGGTTTTGCCAAAGCCGGAAGGCTCATGGACCTGATGGAATCCCGGGGTATCGTTGGTCCTTCGGAGGGTTCAAAGGCGAGAGATGTCTTGGTCAAACCAGACGAACTTCCGGAACTGCTCGCCAAGTTGTCAGGGGCTACCTCAGCGGTATTTGAGGGAGACCTGCCAGGCGAAGAGGATGACGGCGATGAAGATGCTTGGCAGCTAACCGGCAGGCGAGATGACTTCTAAATCTTTTCTGTATCGCCAAACTCCAAACCTAATCACCACACTTCGAATTCTGATGGTTCCGCTGGTGCTGTGGTTGATCATGGTCGGTTGGGACTCCTTCACTGATCGCATGATTGCGCTGGTGCTATTGGTTTTGGCTGCATCAACCGACGGTATTGACGGAGCCATTGCCCGCAAGCGAAACCTTGTCACGAACCTCGGCAAAATTCTTGACCCAATTGCAGACAAGGCTCTTCTATCAGGAGCGTTGATAGTGCTATCCATCCAGGGAGCTGTCCCGTGGTGGGCAACCGTGCTGATCCTGATTAGAGAGTTTGGAATTACGGTTTATCGCCTGGTGATCGCTAAGCGACGAGTGATTGCAGCATCCGGTGGCGGCAAGTTCAAGACCGTGATTCAAATCATCGGTGTCTCGATGGCGGTAGCACCGTTTGACTTTTTGGGCGCTTGGTGGGGCTGGCTTACCCAGGCCGTGATCACCTTCGCCGTTGTAATCACCTGGTACACCGGAATTCAGTACCTCAGGCCCGCCAAGTGAGTTTGAGCCAGCGGCTGATTCAACACGGCCTGTTTATTGCCACCGCTGAGTCGCTAACCGCTGGCCTTTTGAGTTCGGAACTCGCAACCGAGCCTGGAGCATCAGCATTCTTACTTGGGGGAGTGGTCTGCTACCAGGACGAGGTAAAGGTGAATACCCTGAATGTCGCCCCGCACTTGATTGAAACCCAATCCGCCGTATCTCCAGAGGTTGCAATATCCCTTGCGACAAAAGTCAGGGACAAGTTTGCGCTCGAAGGCTCAAAAAGCATTGACAGCGTCATTGGACTATCAACCACCGGTGTCGCAGGCCCCGATCCAGTTGGAATTCACCCAGCCGGAAGTGTATTTTTGGGGATCTCTTCTGCCAGAGGCTCACGCTCAGTTGCGTTGAAGTTGTCTGGCACAAGATCCGAAGTTCGAGCCGCAACTGTTGCCAGCGCGCTTAGTGAACTCGAGGATGAAATTCAAGCGCTATTTGGTTGAGAATCAGGAAACATTCAGCAACCAACAGTAAATTTGTCGGAATCAACCGCTAGGTTACTTTCCAGGAGGAAACCCTTTGGTACTACTAAGGCAAGAAATCGGTGACGTATTACGCTCACATCGACTTCGTCGCGGCCAGACCTTGCGTCAGGTAGCTGCGAAGGCATCTGTCGCACTGGGTTACCTATCCGAGGTAGAGCGCGGCCAGAAGGAAGTTTCTTCGGAGATCCTGGCATCGGTAGCAGAGGCACTCGAGCTGCCGCTGTCGGTAGTGATGCGCGAAGTTTCTGATCGAGTCGCCTCGGTTGAGGGTATTTACCTAGACGACACCTACATTCCTGACACTGTGCCAGACGCCTTCATGACAGAAGCAGGGCTTTACTCTCAGTCGAAGTTTTGAAACTAAGCCAGTTTCATCAGCTTCTGCACGATGAGTTCGGGGCACAATTCGCCCAGGTTCTGATTAAAGATTTTCGACTCCACCATTTCCAAGACCAAACCGCAGAAGAGCTGATTAGAGCGGGTGTTGACCCAAAGGAAATCTGGTTAGAACTGTGCAAACAGCAATCCGTGCCTAAAGAGCGCTGGAGCGGAATTCCGGTAAAGAAAAGACACGCCGAATAAATCATTCGAAATTTTGTTCGAACGTCTAGTGTTCTATCTAGATAGGTCCAAACCTGCGAGTTATCAACAGTCATTTGGTTGAACTCAAAAAAGTCAGACCTACGAATTAGCTTCTAGGGAGCTAAAGAAAGAGGTAGAAAATGCCAAGTGCATCCGACAGAGAGAAAGCGCTAGATACTGCGCTAGCACAGATTGACCGCCAGTTCGGCAAGGGCTCGGTGATGAGACTCGGCAGCGAAGAGCGTGCTCCAATCGAGGCCATTTCCACCAGTTCGATCGCCCTAGACGTAGCACTGGGTATCGGTGGCCTGCCTAAAGGTCGAATTGTTGAGATCTATGGCCCAGAGTCCTCCGGAAAGACCACCTTGGCGCTGCACGCTATCGCCAATGCCCAACGCGCTGGCGGCATTGCTGCCTTTATCGATGCTGAGCACGCTCTCGACCCTGAGTACGCCAAAGCTTTGGGTGTAGACATCGACGCACTTTTGGTCAGCCAGCCAGACACTGGTGAGCAGGCCTTGGAGATTACCGACATGCTGATCCGTTCGGGGTCGATCGACGTAGTTGTCATTGACTCGGTTGCCGCACTTGTTCCAAGGGCTGAAATCGAAGGTGAAATGGGAGACTCGCACGTTGGTCTCCAGGCTCGTCTAATGTCCCAGGCTCTTAGAAAGTTGACCGGAGCTTTGAGCAACACCAACACCACCGCAATCTTTATCAACCAGCTGCGCGAAAAGATCGGTGTGTTCTTTGGTTCTCCTGAGACCACCGCGGGTGGTAAGGCCTTGAAGTTCTACGCGTCTGTGCGTTTGGACATCCGCAGAATTGAAACTCTAAAAGAGGGTACCGATGCAGTTGGTAACCGCACCCGTGTAAAGGTCGTCAAGAACAAGCTAGCGTCGCCTTTCAAGCAGGCCGAATTTGACATCATGTTTGGTGAGGGCATCTCCCGCGAAGGTGGACTTATCGATTACGGTGTCGAACAGGACATCGTCAAGAAGTCCGGAGCTTGGTACACCTTCGACGGCGAACAGCTTGGCCAGGGTAAGGAAAACTCTCGTCGCTTCCTCAAGGACAATCCAGAGATAGCGGACATCATCGAGAAGAAGATCAGGCACAAGCAGGGCATTGGCGTGCCGCGTGCAGTAGCAGACTTGCCAGCCGAGGAGGCCCCAGAGGTCGCCAAGGCCGCAAACGATGCCTAACGAACCTAGTAGCGAGAAGCTGGAACAGCGGGCGAAAAACGTCCTGCTGTTCCAGCTTTCTCGTTCCATGAAAACTCGTTACCAGTTAGCCAATATTCTGAAAAAACGTGAAATTCCAGAGGAAATAGCAAACGCCGTCCTGGATCGCTTCACCGAGGCGCAGCTAATCGATGACGCCGCCTTTGCAAGGGCTTTCGTAAATTCCAGAATCGCCATCTCAGGCAAATCAAGGTCAGTAATTTCTCGCGAGCTAAAACAAAAAGGCGTCAGCGCGGAGGATGCTCATCAGGCGCTCAGCATCATCGACCAAGAGTCAGAAGATAAGACGGCTTACGCGATAGCCAAAAAGCGCTATCAGCAGCTGACATCCCTTGCACCAGATGTCCGTAAACGCCGGCTCATGGGGTTTTTAATGCGCAGAGGTTTCTCCGGCGCTCTAGCATCAAGAATTCTGCGAGACCTGGAGCAGTCAGAGTAAAATTCACGGGCTATGTCACTTACATACGAAGTCCGCACCTACGGCTGTCAGATGAACGTTCACGACTCTGAACGCATCTCCGGCCTGCTTGAGTCTGCCGGCTACATAAAAGCCGAAGACGTGGATCCGGACCTGGTTGTTTTCAATACCTGTGCGGTGAGAGAAAACGCGGACAACAAGCTCTACGGCAACCTAGGCATGATGCTGCCAAAAAAGGAATCGAACCCTAACCTTCAAATTGCAGTCGGCGGCTGCCTGGCCCAAAAAGACCAGGACGTCATCATCAAAAAAGCCCCTTGGGTCGACGTGGTCTTTGGTACTCACAACATTGGCTCGCTTCCGACCCTGCTAGAGCGTGCTAGGCATAACAACGAGGCTCAAGTTGAGCTCTTGGAAGCCCTTGAGGTCTTCCCTTCAACCCTGCCGACCAAGCGCGAGTCCGCCTACTCCGGTTGGGTCTCTATTTCAGTGGGTTGCAATAACAGTTGCACCTTCTGCATCGTTCCAGCGCTTAGGGGTAAAGAAAAGGATCGTCGCCCGGGTGACATCTTGGCTGAGGTAAATGCCTTGGTTCAAGATGGTGCCATCGAAGTTACTCTGCTTGGTCAAAACGTAAATACCTATGGCGTTGAGTTTGGTGACAAGGGTGCTTTTGCAAAGCTATTGCGAGCCTGTGGCCAAATTGAAGGTTTAGAACGTGTGCGCTTCACGTCACCGCATCCAGCTGCTTTTACAGACGACGTGATCGAGGCAATGGCTGAAACTCACAATGTCATGCCTCAGCTACACATGCCGCTCCAATCGGGTTCTGATCGCATACTCAAGGAGATGCGTCGCAGCTACAGATCCGAGAAGTATTTGGGCATTCTGGATCGAGTGAGAGACCTGATTCCTGATGCCTCAATTACCACCGACATCATTGTCGGTTTTCCAGGCGAGACCGAAGAAGACTTTCAAGAGACAATGAGGGTTGTTGAGGCTGCGCGATTCGCTACCGCCTACACCTATCAGTATTCCAAGCGCCCCGGGACGCCGGCAGCCGACCTTCCGTACCAAGTGCCTAAGGACGTCGTTCAGGAGCGCTACGAGAGGCTTTTGGCGCTCGTCAACGACATAGCTTGGCAAGAGAACAAGAAACAGGTTGGAAAGACTGTAGAAATCCTTGTAGCTACGGGAGAGGGCCGTAAGGACTCCCAGACCCACCGCCAAACCGGACGAACTCAAGACAGTCGTTTGGTTCATTTTGAAGTACCCCAGGGTGGGGAGCTCGCTCGCCCAGGAGACTTGGTGACCGTTCAAGTGACTCAAGCTGCCCCTTACCACCTGCTTGCCGAGACTTCACCGGGGTCGACTTACCAGGTCCGTCGCACTCGAGGTGGAGACGCTCATGACCGACGCGAACTGGAAAGCTGTGGCGCGCCAGTGCCTGGAAGTGGCAAGGTTTCGCTGGGGATTCCGATCAGGTCCAAGAGTGTCCTTTAGAGTCCTTGCAATAGTCGGGCCGACAGCGTCTGGAAAGACTGGCCTTGCGCTCGAGGTCGCAGCTCAACTGACTGCTTTGGGTAGGCCGGTGGAAATCATCAATGCCGATGCGATGCAGCTTTACGCCGGAATGGATATTGGAACCGCAAAGCTTCCAGAGTCTCAGCGCCAAGGCATCCCACACCACCTATTCGACATACTCACGCCAGCGCAGGAGATGACCGCGGTTGAGTACCAGAGAGTGGCGCGAGAAAAGTGTCTGGAAATCCTGGCTTCCAATAAGACTCCGATGTTTGTCGGCGGCAGCATGTTTTATCTAGCGGCTGCGCTCGACAAACTCGATTTTGCTCCCACGGATCCATTAGTTCGTTCTGAATTAGAGCAACAGGGTCAAGAAATCGGAGCGCTGGCCATGCATGAAAGGCTGCAGCAGCTGGATCCGATAACGGCAGACAAGATTCCCTCGCAGAATGTTCGCAGAGTGATACGTGCACTCGAGGTGATTCAGATCACAGGGGAGAGCTATGCATCCTCCCTGCCAGAGCCAAGCTATTGGGAGCCAACTTTGCAAATCGGCCTAGATGTCCCTCGAGAGTTACTGAAAAAACGCATTTCATCGCGAGTCGAGAAAATGTGGGAGGCAGGCATCGTTTCTGAGGTCCAGCAGCTTCTGAAGGCTGGTGAACTTGGCAAGACAGCAAGCATGGCGATTGGATACAAACAAGCAATCGCCGAGCTCAATGGCGAAATGACTACTGAGGAGGCAAAGGCCGAGACTGTAGCACTAACCAATCGATACTCCCGTAGGCAGATGTCTTGGTTTAGACGCGATAAGCGAATCCTCTGGCAGTCAGCGGGTGAGGACATGGCTAATCAAGTCATGAACTTGATTAGGCTTGAACAATGAACATCGACTTCACCAAGGGCCACGGCACGGGCAATGACTTTGTGCTGGTCGATGATTTCGACGGCATCTTGGATCTCACCGAGGAGCAAATTCAGCACATTTGCGACCGGCACTTTGGAATCGGTGCCGATGGATTGATCTTGGTGACCCGAACTGAAAACAGTGAGGTTGCTCACCTTTTGCATGACGAGCCAAATGCCGAATGGTTTATGGACTATCGAAATGCTGACGGCTCAAAGGCCGAGATGTGCGGAAACGGTATTCGTCTGTTTGCCCGCTACCTAACCACCCGCGGACTTGCCTCGATCATCGGTGGCTCGACCTTGCCAATTGCTACCCGAGCTGGCGTGAAGGATCTAACCAGCACATCGACTGGGTTTGCAGTTGACCTAGGTCGCTGGGGCGTTGAATCTGAGGAATACCTTGTCAAGGCCGACGGCATTGCGGTCGCGCGTCCAGGTCTGGGCCTGAACCTAGGCAACCCACATGTGGTAGTCGCACTTGCCGATCAGGGTGAACTTGAGGCGCTGGAATTGAACAAAGCTCCAAGGCTTGAACCGCAAGCTAGCAAGGGCGCAAATGTTGAGTTTGTAGTTCTTGATGACCCGCTCATCAAAGAGGGAGTAGCCAGCATTTCCATGCGGGTTCACGAGCGCGGTGTGGGGGAGACCCTTAGTTGCGGAACTGGCATTGCAGCTGCTGCGTTGGCAATTAGACACTGGGCTGACAATGGCCAAAACTTCTGGCGAGTCAGGGTTCCTGGGGGTGAGGTCGGTGTGCGAATGTTTCCAACCGAAGACGGCGAACACGTTGCAATTTCAGGTCCAGCGGAGATTGTCTACAGCGGAACCTTTAGTCTCTAGTTACCTCTAGGACCCGGAAACCCTTATCGGTGGAAAACCTACTAGCCGTAAGGTCTGGAAACTCAGCTTGAATCCAAGCCAAAAGTGAATCAGCCCCAAGTTGCTTCTGGACAACCAGCATGGCTCTCCCTCCGCTTTCTAGGCGAGGTAGCCAGCTTCTGAGAAGTTCATGCAGAGCGGCTTTGCCAATCCGTATCGGCGGATTAGACCAAATCGCGTCGAATTTTAGATCTTGCGGCACCTTGTCTGCGGTGATGACGTTTATGTTTGTAAGTTCAAGCTTTGCCGCATTGTTTCTAGCCAGTTCCATGCTGCGCTGGTTGACATCGAGAGCCCAGATCTTGGTTTCGGGGCTGAGAGTGGCAATTGCCAGTGAAATAGGTCCCCAGCCGCAACCGAGGTCAAGGACATTTCCAGATTCTGGAAACTCTTCAAATTTGCTCAACAGGATCGAGGTTCCAGGGTCTAGCTTGCTGGCGCTGAAGGTGCCACTAGCAGCCTGAACCGCGAATTCTCGCCCCGCTACCTGGTAGGTGATTTCGCGAAGCGTCGCAGGTTTATCTGGGCTTGCGCTGAAATAGTGCTCCTGGGACATGTTGCAAACCTAATACAGCCCTAGGGTTTAAGTGCAATGGAAAACGAATCCACGATTGACCGCATCCTCAGGCGAGGAGCAGCTGCGCCGCGCAATGAATTTGATGGCGACCAGCTTGATCTCGAGGCGAGAGACTCGCTTCGTCGAGTAGCGGGGCTCTCAACAGAGCTGCAGGACATCTCGGATGTGGAATACCGCCAGCTTCGCCTTGAGAAGGTCGTGTTGATTGGAGTATGGGGGTCTGGCACCCTCACCGATGCCGAGAACGGTTTGCGTGAGCTTGCTGCCCTAGCCGAAACCGCAGGTGCTGAGGTTTTGGATGGCTTGTTGCAGCGACGTAATTTCCCAGACCCAGCAACCTTCTTTGGCAAGGGTAAAGCTCAAGAACTAAAAGAACTTGTCGCATCCTTAGGCGCGGACACCGTTATCGCCAATGCCGAACTAGCTCCCTCTCAGCGCCGAGCACTCGAAGACGCTGTCCAGGTAAAGGTCGTTGATAGAACTGCCATCATCCTGGACATCTTCGCTCAGCACGCTAAGAGTCGTGAGGGTAAGGCGCAGGTAGAGCTTGCCCAGCTGGAATACCTATTGCCGCGACTTCGCGGTTGGGGTGATTCCATGTCGCGTCAGGCCGGTGGTCAAGCTGCCGGTGGTGTTGGTATTGGATCAAGAGGCCCCGGTGAGACCAAGATCGAACTTGATCGCAGGCGCATCAACACAAAAATGTCCAAGCTCAAGCGTGAAATCATCGACATGAAGCAGGCTCGAGACATCAAGCGCTCAAAGCGTGAAAAGAACAACGAGCCTCAAGTAGCAATCGCTGGATACACCAACGCTGGCAAGTCTTCTGTCCTGAACCGCATGACCAAGGCTGGCGTGCTGGTTGAGAACGCTCTTTTTGCAACCCTGGACCCAACGGTGCGGCAACATGCAACGCCAGATGGTCGCGGTTACACGATTGCCGACACCGTCGGATTTGTTCGCCAACTCCCGCACCAGTTAATCGAGGCTTTCAGGTCAACGCTCGAGGAGATTTCTCACGCGGACCTGATTGTTCACGTGGTGGATGGCACCGACTCGGATCCTATGGGACAGATTCGCACCGTTCACGAGGTGATTTCCGAAGTGGAAGCTTCAAGCATTCCTGAGCTAATCGTCTTCAACAAGGTGGATCTTTTAAGCGACGAAGATCAAGTCCGGCTTCGCGGGCTCGTTCCCGGTTCACTTCTTATCTCAGCAAGAACCGGAGTGGGCTTTGAGGAACTCGAAGCAAAGATTGCCGAGCTACTGCCAAGGCCCGATGTTGAGTTTGTCGGGGTTGTGCCATACAGCCGCGGCGATCTGGTCTCAAGGGCGCACCTATCGGGCAAGGTGCTGGAACTTGAATATGTGGAATCGGGTACTCGCTTGAAGGCACTTGTAAAGCAAGACTTAGCGGCAGAATTGCTGCAGTTCGCTACACAGCCCTAAGCACAGCCACAACCTTGCCAAGGATGACCGCGTGGTCACCAAGGATTGGTTCGAATGCCGAGTTACGTGGCAATAGCCAGGTGTGGCCATCTCGCTGCTTGAAAGTCTTCACCGTCGCTTCGTCTTCCAGCAGCGCAGCAACGATGTCACCGTTCTCAGCGCTCTGCTGCTGCCTAACGACAACCCAGTCGCCATCGCAGATAGCGGCATCAATCATGGATTCCCCGACAACCTTCAAAAGGAACAGGTCACCCTGACCTACCAATTGGCGAGGCAGTGCGAAGACATCTTCAACATTCTGCTCCGCGGTGATCGGGCCACCGGCAGCAATCCGGCCAACTAGCGGCACCATTGCGGCGTCAGCTTTGAAAATCTCTCCCGCAAAGTCATCAAATCCCAAAAGATCGATCGTCCTTGGACGACGCGGGTCACGGCTTATGAATCCGAGCAGCTCGAGCTTGTTTAGCTGGTGGGAAACGCTGGCGGTGGAGCTTAGCCCGACCGATTCGCCGATCTCTCGCATCGACGGTGCGTAGTTCCTGGCCTGCATTGATTCACGAATTACGGCGAGAATTCTCTGCTGCACATCGGTCAACTCAGAGCTATCCATAACGGCCCCTCTCAAAATGTCAGTGGGTGAAGCTTTACTTCTTATGTCGAAACTGTATTCGCTAAATCAGCGTTTGCCAAACACATTTTCGAGTTATTTGAAGAATTTCTTGCAAAAAACTTGAAAATGTCGGAAATGTTTCTATACTTAGAACAAATGTTCGAAACAAAGAATCGAACAGAAGGGTGATGATCACAATGAGTGCTGTTACTTCCTACCGACTAACCAGCCCAAGACGCCTGTTCCGCGGGCTTGCAATCTTGGCCTTGGCTGCATCCTTCACCATGGCATCGATCTCGGGCTCCTTCGCAGGAAGCCAAGAGCCTGGCGAACTGCATTACGTAACGGTTCAGTCCGGGGATTCACTTTGGTCGCTTGCAGACTCTTACGCTTCAAATCAGGACCCACGCGACTGGATTGCTGAGGTTGTCTTGCTGAACGCACTTGAGACTGCTGAGCTAACTCCTGGACAGCAGATCGCCCTCCCATAGCTCAATCGGGTAATCTCTACAGGTGACCAATCTCGATGACCTGCCAATTCGCGATGACCTTAGAGGACTGAAACCCTACGGCGCTCCTCAGCTTGATGTGCCTGTTCAGCTGAACGTAAACGAGAACACTTTTGGCATTCCAGAGGCAGTGGCACTGGACATCATTCAAGAGTTAGCCTCCGAGGTACTAAGACTCAACCGCTATCCAGACCGAGAGTTCATAGAACTTAGAGGGCAGTTTGCTGCTTTTCTGGGACATGGCCTAAACGCGAGCCAGATTTGGGCAGCGAACGGTTCGAACGAAATCCTGACCCAAATCTTCCAAGCCTTTGGCGGACCGGGTAAATCAGCTCTGAGTTTTGGACCCACTTATTCGATGTATCCAAACATTGCTCGCATAACCCTTACTGATTACAGTGAACTTCCTCGCGAGGCAGCTTTTGAACTATCTGCGGGTTACGTGGCTGAGCAATTGGCTGCCCACAAGCCGTCAATTGCGATCTTATGCAACCCAAACAATCCAACTGGAACATCGATTGACAATGAGGTCGTTCGAGCTGCCTATGACGCCTTTGATGGCATTTTGGTGATTGATGAGGCGTATGCGGAGTTCTCTTCAGAATCCTCCGCTGTTGAGTTATTGGCTGGACGTCCACGTTTGATCGTTAGTCGCACCATGAGCAAGGCATTTGCATTTGCCGGAGCTCGAGTCGGATACATGGCTGCCGACGAGGCTGTTGTGGACGCGCTGCGGATTGTACGTCTTCCTTATCACCTGTCGGCTTTGACCCAGGCTGCCGCGAGAGCAGCACTTCGTCATGCACCGGAAATGCTTGCGAATGTTGAGCAGATTAAGGTTCAAAGAGACCGAATGATTGCTCAGCTTGGGGTGATGGGTCTAAGTGCCTACCAGTCAGAAGCTAACTTTGTGCTCGTGGAAGGTTTTGAGAATCCCAACGAGGTTTTTGAGGCGCTGTTGGCCAGGGGAGTAATAGTCCGCAACGTCGGAATCCCCAACACATTGCGCATAACAGCAGGTACTGAGGCAGAGACCAGCAAATTACTCGGTGAACTAGCCCTGATTCTTGGCTAAACTTGGGACATCTTCCCAAACGAGGTCCAAACATGAGCCGAATTGCAAAGCTTTCCCGCGCAACAAGCGAGTCCAAGATCGAACTTGAGTTGAACCTTGATGGTTCAGGTCAGTCCGAGATTGAGACTGGTGTGCCATTTTTCGACCACATGTTGACCGCTTTTTCCAAGCACTCACTCATTGACCTCAAGGTCAAATCTGTTGGCGATATCGAAATAGATATTCACCACACCGTTGAGGACACCGCGATCGTCTTGGGCCAAGCCATCAAGCAGGCACTTGGAGACAAGGCCGGTATCGCGCGATACGGCGACGCGACCGTGCCGCTGGACGAAGCTTTGGCACGTGCGGTTGTGGATGTTTCCGGCAGGCCTTTTCTGGTCCACTCTGGAGAGCCTCAAGGTTTTGAATTCCACCTAATCGGTGGTCACTTCACGGGTTCGATGGTGCGACACGTTTTTGAGGCAATCGCCTACAACGCGGGCCTTACGCTGCACGTGACCGTTCTAGCGGGCCGTGACGCTCACCACATTGCCGAGGCCGAGTTCAAAGCACTGGCTCGCGCTATGCGCAAGGCAGTAGAGCTTGATGCTCGAGTATCTGGCGTTCCTTCAACTAAGGGAAGCCTTTGACTAAGACCGTCGCGGTCTTTGACTACGGCAGTGGCAATATTCACTCAGCCTGTCGCGCCCTAGAGCACGCCGGTGCGGAGGTGTTTCTAACCTCAGATCGCAAGGTTCTTTTAGAAGCAGACGGTATGTTGCTTCCCGGAGTCGGGGCATTTGCTTCGGTGATGAGAAACCTAACCAAACACAATGCAGCCAGCCTTATCGACCAGCGCTTGACAGCGGGACGGGCTGTGCTTGGCATTTGCGTTGGCATGCAGGTGATGTTCGAACACGGCGTTGAGCACGGGATTGATACCGAGGGCCTTGGACAGTGGCCAGGTTCAGTGACCATGCTTGAAGCTCCTACTTTGCCGCACATCGGCTGGAGCAAGGTTTCAAGTGATGCCAAGAGTGTTCTATTCGAGGGAGTCGAAGCTGAACGCTTTTACTTCGTTCATTCTTATGCCGCCAAAAACTGGGAGCTAGATATTCAACCTCCTTTTGTGAAGGCAGCGTTGACCTGGTCCGAACACGGCGAACGTTTTTTGGCAGCGATCGAAAACGGTCCGCTCAGTGCAACTCAATTCCACCCCGAAAAATCAGGCGAAGCAGGTTTGCAGCTGCTTCGAAACTGGATTCGTTCTATCTAGGAGACACATGAAACTCGAACTTTTGCCAGCGGTTGATGTTGCCAGCGGTAAGGCTGTCCGTCTGACTCAAGGTGAGGCCGGTAGCGAGGAGGACTTCGGTCACCCTCTTGCTGCAGCGCAGGATTGGATTAGCGCTGGGGCAGAGTGGATTCACCTGGTTGATCTAGATGCTGCATTTGGCAGGGGGGACAATCGCGCCGTGATCGCCGAAGTTGTTGGTCAGGCTGGAAGCACAAAGATCGAGCTTTCCGGAGGTATCCGTGATGACGCTTCGCTAGAGGCCGCATTGAAACTTGGTGCTACCCGCGTCAACCTTGGTACCGCTGCGCTGGAGAACCCAGAGTGGACTGAGAGTGTTATTGCCAAGTACGGGGATCAGATTGCTGTTGGCCTAGATGTCAGGGGAACAACTTTGGCTGCCAGGGGGTGGACTCAGGAGGGCGGAGATCTGTTCGAAGTGTTGGCACGCCTGGAAGGTGCTGGCTGCTCGCGCTATGTGGTAACAGATGTAACCAAGGACGGCACGCTGCGCGGTCCAAACCTGGAGCTTTTGAAGCAGGTCATGCAGTTCACCAGCAAGCCGGTCGTCGCGTCGGGTGGCATCTCATCCCTCCAGGACATCAAGGACCTACAGGCACTTGTTCCGCTTGGTTTGGAGGGGGCGATTCTGGGTAAGTCGCTCTACGCTGGCCGCTTTAGTCTGCAAGAAGCTCTCGCAATCGCCAACGGCTAATGCACGACAAATTTCATGATTCTGCTGGCGTTCCCTGGGAAGGCCGAGAATTCTCCCAAAACAACTGGTCTCAAGACGATGGCTCCACCCCAAAGGCTTTAGCTCAAGTCCTAGATAGTGAGCTAAATAAAGAGGCTTTGTTTAGCGCGCTGTCGCAATCTCGACTGTTGATTCCCCTACTTGCAGAACTTGGGGAAAGCGGTGTTGGTGCGCACGGCGAAACTGTCGATAAGAGCGCAGATTTGGCAATCGTGGCAGTTAGCACACCCGATGGTAAAACTGCGATACCGGCATTTAGCTCGGTTGCTGAGATGACGGCTTGGAATCAAACCGCTAGGCCAGTCCCGGTTGAGAGCGCAAAGCTTGCAATTGCGGCAATCGGCGAGGGGCATGAGCGAGTAATTCTCAACCCAGCAGGTCTAGCCATTGGTATCCGCCGGCCGGCGCTCGCTGCATTGGCCCAGGGACTTAGCTGGAAGCCACCGCATAGAAACGAGTTGGTTTTGCAAATGATTTTGCAGGCTTCGGCACAGCAGTCTGAGATTCAGACGGTCAGAGCATTTGATGCCGACCCTACCGGGCAGCTACAAAAGCCTGAATTAGGAATTGAAATTATGTTGGTTGGTGGTCTGACTCAAGAGCAGTTGCAGCAAGTTTTGACAAAGTTTGGAACCACTTTGCAAACCCAAGAGTTCTTGCAGCTGGTGGACTCCTTCACCATGAAACTGGTTGCGGGCTAGTTCACCGGACCGGTGTATTTCTCTCCGGGCCCTTTGCCTGGTTCGTCTGGGAATGCCGATGCTTCTCTAAAGGCAAGCTGCAGTGAACGTAATCCATCGCGAAGTGGTCGGGCGTGGTGATCGCCAATCTCAGGTGCGGCGGCGGTAATCAGTCCAGCCAGGGCAGTAATCAGCTTTCTTGCCTCATCGAGGTCAGCCGGCGCATCTTCGGCGAGACCGCACTGCACCGCAGCTGCGCTCATCAGGTGCACAGCGGCAGTGTTGATAATTTCAACGGCAGGGACTTCGGCAATGTCTCTGGTGAGCTCTTCGGACAAAATTCCTCTTTCGAAAATGGGTTTTGTTCTGCTAGGCTACCTGAGGCTCTGGGCGAATAGCTCAGTGAAAGTGGATTACATTCCCACCTGTCTACCGCCTCTAAAGGTATCCGGGTTTGAGCGTTTGATACTTTTGCGCGCATATCGTGCGAGTCAAAACGGTACCTAAGGAGCTAGTTATCAGCGATCCGCGCATTAATGAGCGTATTCGTGTCACCGAGGTTCGACTAATCGGACCTGCAGGTGAACAGGTTGGCGTTGTCCCTATTGATCAAGCATTGAGAATGGCCCGTGAGGCAGACCTAGACCTAGTCGAGGTAGCACCGGAAGCCAATCCTCCAGTTTGCAAGGTAATGGACTATGGCAAGTTCAAGTACGAAGCCGCACAGAAGGTTCGCGAAGCGAGAAAGAACCAGGTCAACACCGTGTTGAAGACGGTTCGTTTCGGTCTAAAGATCGACGATCACGACTACAACACCAAAGTTGGACAGGTTCGCAAATTCCTAAAGGCCGGCGACAAGGTGAAGGTGATGGTTGTCTTCCGCGGTCGCGAGCAGTCACGTCCAGAGATGGGTGTGAACTTGCTTCGCAAGCTAGCGGATGAAGTAACCGAATTCGGAACCGTGGAGTCGAACCCATCGATTGATGGCCGCAACATGGTCATGGTCATTGGGCCGTTGAAGAACAAAGCAGAGGCAAGGGCCGAAGCTAAAAAGGCCCAAGCTAAGCCTGCACAGGCCGAAGCAACAGTAGAGAACTAAGGAGAGATCATGCCGAAAATGAAGACCCACTCGGGCGCCAAGAAGCGTTTCCGCTTTACCGGCAGCGGCAAGCTGATGAAGCAGCAGATCAACATGCGCCACAATCTGGAGCACAAGTCATCAAGACGCACCCGTCGTCTAAACCAGGACCAGGTAGTGTCCCCAGCAGATTTCAAGAAGCTAAAGAGACAGCTCGGCCGCTAGCCGACGCTTAGAAATAGGAGTAGAAAATGGCAAGAGTAAAAAACGCCGTCAACTCGCTGAAGAAGCGTCGTGTTGCGCTTGAGCGCGCTCACGGTTACCGCGGCCAGCGTTCACGTTTGTACCGTATGGCAAAGCAGCAGCTACTGCACTCGTTGGTTTACGCATACAACGACCGCAGAAAGAACAAGGGTAACTTCCGTCGCCTTTGGATTCAGCGCATCAACGCAGCTGCTCGTCTGAACGGCATGACCTACAACCGCTTTATCCAGGGCCTAGCGCTTGCTGGTATCGAGGTTGACCGTCGCATCATGGCCGACCTAGCAATCCACGACCCAAAGGCATTCGCGTCTTTGGTTGCATCTGCAAAGGCAGCACTGCCTAAGGATGTAAACGCGGCCAAGGCTAGCTAATGCTTGACGCCCCCAAATCCGAAAGGGTGAAGGGGGTCGCACGCCTACAACAAAAAGACGCCCGGTTAGAAACCGGGCTCTTTTTGCTTGAGGGGCCTCAGGGACTCAAGGAGCTTTGTAAGCAACCGGAGCTGGCACACGAGGTCTTTGCGACCGCTAACGCCCTTGATCGGTATGAGGATTTATTCGATCAGCTGTATGACGCCTCGGTTCCAATCATTGAAGTCTCCGATTTGGTTATGGAGAAACTTTCTGACACTAAAACTCCGCAGGGGGTTGTTGCTGTTGTTTCTCAGTTTGATGTCAGCCTCGAAGAGCTGATTGCCGAAGGGCCGCAGCTGATTGCAATTTTGGATCAGGCCCGCGATCCAGGTAATGGTGGCACTGTGATTCGCGCAGCTGATGCTGCAGGAGCAGACGCTGTTATCTTCACAACTGATTCCGTTGATCTTTACAACCCGAAACTGGTTCGTTCAACCGCCGGCAGCATTTTGCATGTTCCCGCAGTCATCAATCAAGACCCCGCTGAATTAGTAGCAGCCCTCAAGGCAGCTGGTATTCAGGTGTTCGCCGCCAGTGCCGGTGGAAAATTGATCACTGAAATCACAGCACAGCTCTCAAAGCCAACCGCTTGGATCTTTGGCAATGAAGCCCACGGCGTCTCACCTGAAATGCTTCAGTTGGCGGATGAAATTGTCGCTCTGCCAATTTTTGGAGCAGCAGAATCGCTAAACCTTGCTACAGCAGCTTCAGTTTGCCTGTATGCCTCAGCGTTTGAAATGCGAAGCAATCGCTAAACTTTACGAGTGTCTGAACAACTAACAGCCGAAACAGTAAGCCAAGCGCTTGCTTCCTCTCTCGCGCTTGTGCAAAAGGCAGACAACTTTCAAGACCTCAAGGCCATCAAAGCTTCGGCAGTTGGTGAGGAGTCGCCACTTTCAAGACTAAATGCCCTTATTAAGTCGCTTCCAAACGACCAAAAGGCTGAGGCTGGAAGGTTGGTTGGGGCCGCGAGGGCTGAGCTAAACGCCGCTTTCGCAACCAAGGAATCCGAGCTGCAGGCTGTTGCAGATGCAGAAGCTCTGGAATTGGAGCGCGTTGACATCACCGCCTACCCAAGAGTTGCTCCAAAGGGTGCAAGGCACCCGCTGTCGCTTCTGATGGATTCGATTAGCGATGTTTTCATCGGCATGGGCTGGGAAATTGCAGATGGTCCGGAGCTTGAAAACGAGTGGTTCAACTTTGATGCCTTGAACTTCCACCCGGATCACCCGGCACGTGCCATGCAGGACACTTTCTTTGTAGCCCCGGTGGAAAACCACCTATTGCTGCGCACTCACACATCTCCGGTGCAGGTGCGTTCACTGCTAGAGCGCGATTTACCGCTTTATGTGCTTTGCCCGGGACGGGTATTCCGCACCGATGAGCTCGATGCCACCCACACCCCGGTCTTTCACCAGGTTGAGGGGCTAGCGGTCGACAAGGGTCTAACCATGTCTGATCTCAAGGGCACCTTGGAGCACTTCGCACGGGTGATGTTTGGACCCGAAGCCAAGATCAGATTGCGCCCGAGCTTTTTCCCATTCACTGAACCATCGGCAGAGTTGGATGTGTGGCACCCAGGCGCTAAGGGCGGCGCACGCTGGGTTGAGTGGGGCGGCTGCGGCATGGTCAACCCCAATGTTTTGCTTGCCGCAGGTATCGACCCTGAGGTTTACACCGGATTCGCCTTCGGCATGGGCATTGAGCGCACCTTGATGTTCCGCAATGGCGTTCGAGACATGCACGACATGGTGGAAGCTGACGCCAGGTTCTCCCAGCAGTTTGGCTCGGTGATCTGATGAGAGTGCCTTTGAGCTGGTTGGCAGAGTTCGTAGAGCTGCCACAGAATTTCACCCCTGACGATGTCATGGCGGAACTTGTGAAAGTCGGTCTTGAAGAAGAAGGCTCTCACGGCGGAGATATTCGCGGTCCAATTGTGGTTGGCAAGGTTTTGGAGTTTGTCGAGGAGCCTCAGTCGAACGGCAAGACCATTCGCTGGTGCCAGGTTGAGGTTGCCCCAGGTGTTGTAAACGGTGTGGTTTGCGGTGCGAGAAACTTCTTCGAGGGCGACAAGGTGGTCGTGACTCTGCCAGGGGCAGCACTTCCTGGTGGCTTTGAAATTGCAGCTCGTAAGACTTACGGGCACGTCTCCGATGGAATGATCGCATCCTCAAGGGAACTCGGGCTTAGCGATGACCACGAGGGAATTCTCAGGCTTTCAACTCTTGGCCTTGACCCTGAAGTTGGCACCGATGCCCTAGAGCTTTTGGGGCTAAATGAATCTGCCGCTGAGGTAAATGTCACTCCAGATCGCGGTTACTGCCTTTCGATTCGCGGCATAGCGCGCGAGTACAGCCACGCCTCGGGCGCAAAGTTCACCGATCCGGCAACCAAGGTTTCCGCTAAAGCCGGTAGCGGCTTTAGTGTTCAGGTTCAAGACGATGCTCCAATCCACGGCGTTCCAGGATCTTCGATTTTTACAACCCTTGGTGTCTCTGGGATCGATGCCAATGCCGCGGTCCCATCTTGGATGGCGAATCGTCTCAAGCTGGCGGGCATGCGCTCAATTTCAATCGCTGTCGACATCACCAACTACGTAATGCTGGAGCTTGGACAGCCAATTCACGCCTATGACCAGGACAAACTAGTTGGAGGTATAACCGTGCGGCGCGCTGTTGCCGGTGAACAACTTCAAACCCTGGACGAGAAGGTTCGCACCCTTCACCCAGAAGACCTTTTGATCTGCGATGACTCCGGTCCAATCGGTCTGGCAGGAGTTATGGGTGGAGCCTCTTCGGAGGTCAGTTCAACCACAAAAAATGTCTTGATTGAAGCGGCGTTGTTTGATCCGATTTCAATTGCGCGCACCGCTCGCAGGCACAAACTCCCATCGGAAGCGTCCAAGCGCTTCGAGCGCGGAGTTGATCCGGAAGTTGGTCCAATTGCTGCCGCTCGTGTGGCACAGCTATTGATTGAGCTTGCCGGCGGGCAGCTGAACGGCGTTGGCTCGAGCTACCGGACTGGCCTACCAAAGATCGAGATCGAGCTTCCATTTGCCTTTGCATCGGAGCTGGTGGGTGTTGACTACGCTAACCAGCAGATTTTGGATCTTTTGCACCAGATCGGTTGCGAGCTCAAGGTTCACGATGACGCCGTCACGGTAACTCCTCCAAGCTGGCGACCAGATATTCGTCACAAGACAGATTTGGTCGAGGAGGTCGCCAGACTTGCCGGCTACCACCTGATTCCTTCCAGGATTCCGGTTGCTCCTCCAGGTCGAGGCCTGACACCAAGGCAGCAATTCCGTCGCAGGGCACTTGCAGCTTTAGCTGGAGCGGGTTTCACCGAGGTCTTGAACTACCCGTTCTACTCCGAACAGCAAAACCGTGAGTTCTCCCAGAGTCCTGCACTCAGGCTGGAAAACCCAATGCAGGGGGATAGCCCGGAACTGAGAAACAGCTTGATTCCAGGACTGCTGCAGGCTGCTGCCAGAAATCTTTCGCGTGGCGCCACCGACGTTGCTTTGATTGAGGAGGGCTCGGTATTCCTCCCGGCTCAGGGCAATGCGACTACCTCACTACCGGTGGGTAACGTTCGTCCAAGCTCTGATCAACTTGCTGAGTTGAACGCCTCAATTCCAGTTCAGCCACGGCACCTAGCAGGAGTTGTGCTAGGAGACTGGATTCCTCAGGCTCCTGGGCAGCAGGCAGTTCAGTCCGGCTACCCGCAGGCAATTTTGGCTGTTGAGCAGATAACTCGTGCCGCGGGGGTTCAGTTTGAGATTCGCCAGGCAAGCGCGTTGGGCTTCCACTCGGGAAGAGCCGCCGAGGTATTGGTGGCAGGTGAAGTTGTTGGCCATCTAGGCGAGGTTGCCCCAGCGCTAACAGCCGAGTATCACCTGCCTCGCAAGGTGGCAGCATTCGAAATCAATCTTGATGCGCTATTCGCTCACGCTCCGGAAGTTTTGCAAGCTGCAGAACTCCGCGTTATGCCGGCAGCCACTCAGGATCTATCGCTCTTGGTTTCCCTGGACGTTCCAGCCGCGGACCTCATTGCTGTAATTCGTGAGGGTGCTGGGGATCTGCTCGAAGATGTTTCGCTGGTCGATGATTACCGCGGCGACAATATTCCAGCGGGAAGCAAGTCTGTCACCTTTAGCCTTCGCTTCAGGGCAGCTGATCGCACATTGACGCAGGCTGAGGCCACCTTGTCTAAAGACGCAGCAGTTGCTTTAGCAAGTCAAAAATTTGGCGCAACCCTAAGGGCGTAGATGGTATTCAAGGTCGCAGTAGCTGGAGCCAGCGGTTATGTCGGTGGCGAGTTGCTGCGCCTGATTGCGATGCATCCAGAACTTGAACTTGGTGCGGTCACCGCAAACACAAATGCCGGTCAACCAGTCTCCGCGCTGCATCCTCATCTAAAGAGTTACCAAGAGCGAGTTTTCGTGGAGACCAGCAAGCAGAGCCTTGCAGGGCACGACATTGTGTTCCTAGCGCTTCCGCATGCCACCAGCGCTGAAGTGGCGGCTTACCTGCCAGAGAGTGTTGTGGTTTTGGACTGCGGCGCAGACTTCCGGCTCGAAGATTCCAAGGCGTGGGAGAAGTTTTACGGCACCGCACATTCTGGCACCTGGGCCTACGGTATGCCGGAGCTAACTTTGGCTAGCGGTGGGAAGCAACGTGAGAACCTGCGCGGGGTGAAGCGGGTGGCGGTTCCGGGTTGCAATGTCACAGCAATCACCTTGGCACTAGCCCCAGCTCTTACCGCCGGGCTGATTGAACCAAAGGACATCGTTTCAGTTCTCTCGGTTGGAACTTCCGGTGCGGGAAGAAGCTTGAAGGCAGACCTACTCGCCAGCGAAGTTCAAGGATCAGCCCGCGCATACGGTGTCGGTGGAATCCATCGACACACTCCAGAGATTGAACAGAATTTGGCACATGCATCGGGTGCGGAAGTGAAGGTGTCTTTCACACCGGTTTTGGTTCCAATGTCCCGCGGAATTTTGGCCGTGAACACCGCGAAGGCGAGCCCTAGCTTTAGCTTCTCCAAGCTCGTTGCTGCCTATGAACAGGCTTATGGTGATGAGGTATTTATCCAGGTCTTAGGTGAGGGACAGCAGCCCAACACCTCCTCGGTTTTGGGAGTGAATACCGCTCAGATTTCTTTGAGTTTTGATGAGTCAGCGCAGCGCGTGGTTATTGTTTCGGCAATTGACAACTTGGTCAAGGGAACCGCCGGAGCTGCCATTCAGAGCATGAACCTCGCACTCGGCTTACCGGAAACCCTTGGGTTGCCAATTGATGGAGTTGCGCCGTGAGCGTGACCTTTGCCAAAGGATTCGCCGCCAGCGGTGTGGCTTGCGGGCTCAAGACCTCGGGCAAGAAAGATCTCGCAGTAGTTGTAAACCAGGGTCCGCTGCAGTTGGCTGCTGCTGTTTTTACAACTAACCGCTGTCAGGCGAATCCCATCCTTTGGTCCAAAGAGGTCATCAAGGATCAGAAAGTATCGGCAATTGTCCTGAACTCCGGGGGTGCCAATTGCTACACCGGACCGCAAGGTTTTCAAACCACGCATGCCACAGCTGAAGCTCTCGCTAGTCACCTAGAGGTCTCATCTTCGGATGTATTGGTCTGCTCCACGGGTCTAATTGGCGAGCAGTTGGATCGCGAGAAGCTTTTGGATGGCGTCAAGAGTGCGGTGGAAACCTTGTCTCACGATGGCGGAGTTTTTGCAAGCGAAGCCATCATGACCACCGACTCGGTTGCCAAGCGAGCCGAAGCTGAATCATCCAGCGGCTGGAGAATCGGCGGTATGGCCAAAGGCGCAGGAATGCTTGCCCCTGGGCTTGCAACCATGCTGGTGGTCATCACAACTGATGCGGTTATTGACTCAGCAGAGTTAGATTCAGCACTCAGGGTGGCCACTCGGGTTTCTTTTGATCGCCTAGATTCCGATGGCTGCATGTCTACCAATGACCAGGTGACCTTGATGGCGTCCGGCGCCTCTCGGATTGCGGCTCAAATGGATGAATTTCAAGAGCTTTTGACTCAGGTCTGCAAAGAGCTGGCGTTGAAATTGCTCGATGATGCAGAAGGTTCTTCCCACAACATCCACATCACAGTTGAGGGTGCGGCAAGCGAGGACGATGCCGTAGAGGTAGCCAGGTCGGTAGCTCGCAACAATTTGTTCAAGGCGGCAATCTATGGAAATGATCCAAACTGGGGTCGAATCCTTGCCGCGGTTGGAACCACTAAGGCCGAATTTGACCCCTACAACATCGACGTTGCCATCAACGGAGTACTGATCTCCAGCAATGGCCAACCAGCAGGGGATAGAGGTTTGATTGACCTTACGCCTCGCAAGGTAGAGATCAACATCAACCTAAATGTCGGTGTTGATTTCGCAACCGTGGTGACCAATGATTTGACCCACGAATACGTCGAAGAGAACAGCGCATACTCCAGCTAATGATTCCTGCCAACCCAGACCAAGCGCTCGCTCGCATCAAGGCCGAGACTCTAATCGAGTCTCTGGATTGGTTGCGCGAGTTTCACGGGCGAATTGTGGTTGTGAAGTTTGGTGGTAACGCGATGGTCGATGAGGCGTTGCAGACCGCATTTGCCCAGGACATGGCGTATTTGAGATTTGTCGGTATCAAGCCGGTGGTGGTTCACGGTGGCGGACCTCAAATCACCGCTCGTCTTGCGGAACTTGGTATTCAAAGCGAATTTAGGCACGGCTTTAGGTACACCGACGAACAGACAATTGGGGTTGTTCGCGATGTGCTGCGAAATCAGGTCAGTAAACAACTTGCGGAACTTATCGAAGCCTCTGGAGCCCAGACCGTGGTGCTTTCCGGTGAAGATGACAATCTCTTCAGGGCCGAAAAGGTAACTGCCTCAACACCAGAGGGTGAAGTAGATCTGGGACTCGTCGGCGAAGTCCGCACGGTAAACCCAAGAAGCGTGCTGCAGGCCATCGACGCCGGCAAGATCCCGGTCGTATCAACCGTCGCACCGACGGTTTATGGCGAGCTACTAAATGTGAACGCTGATTTGGCTGCCTCGTCCTTGGCTGTAGCGCTGGGCGCAGAGAAACTCATGGTTCTAACCGACGTTCCTGGGCTCTATGCCGACTGGCCAAACGTGGACTCACTGGTATCTGAGATCACCGTCTCTGAATTGCGAGAACTCATTCCAACCTTGGAATCTGGCATGATTCCAAAGATGCAGGCTTGTCTTGAGGCGGTAGAGGGTGGTGTGCCAAAAGCACACATTATTGATGGCCGGCAACCGCACAGCATTCTGCTTGAGATCTTTACTGAGTCCGGTGTCGGCACTCAGGTGAGCAACTAAGGACCGACGTGACTAGACACTTTCTTAAAGATGATGACCTGACCCCAAAAGAGCAGGCTGAGATTCTCGAGCTTGCCTTGGAACTAAAAGCCAATCGTTTTGCACACAAGCCATTTGCCGGACCACAAACCGTGGCAGTTATCTTTGATAAGACTTCAACTCGAACCCGAGTCTCGTTCGCCACCGGCATCGCAGATCTTGGGGGAGTGCCTTTGATTATCGATAGCGGCTCATCACAGCTGGGTAAAAAGGAATCGGTCGCCGACACCGCTCGAGTACTGGAGCGTCAGGTGGCACAGATTATTTGGCGCACCTATGCCCAGGCAGGGCTTGAGGAAATGGCAGCGAACTCCAAAGTTCCTGTCATCAATTCGCTTTCCGATGACTGGCACCCGTGCCAGCTTTTGGCAGACCTGCTCACAATCAGGGAAGAGTTTGGCAAGACCCAAGGACTCAAGCTTGCATACATTGGTGATGCTGCCAACAACATGGGTAACAGCTATCTGGTGGCTTGTGCGCTAGCCGGCATGAGCGTTTCGATTGGCGCTCCAGCTGGATTCCAGCCGGCTGCCGAGGTAGTAGCTAGGGCTAAGGCGATAGCTCAGCAGTTTGGTCAGCACATCGAAGTCTTGGAAGATCCAGCTCTGGCTGTTGCAGGAGCAGATGTAGTCACTACCGACACCTGGGTTTCAATGGGCATGGAGGACGAGAAAGAAAAGCGCGTGAAGCTATTTGCAGGCTACACGGTTGACGCAGCGCTTATGGCAAAGGCCAACCCAAGTGCAATCTTCCTGCACTGCTTGCCTGCCTATCGCGGCTACGAAGTAGCTGCCGAGGTGCTTGATGGTCCGCAATCTCGAATTTGGGATGAAGCGGAGAATCGTTTGCACGCTCAGAAGGCGCTAATGCTTTGGCTCTCAAGGCAAAACTAGACTTAGCAGGATAAAGAAGTAAGAGGACAGATGGCACAGAGCAATGACTCACTTTGGGGCGGACGGTTCGCGTCTGGCCCAAATGACGCCTTGGCTGCACTTTCTCGATCCACGCACTTCGATTTTCGACTAGCTCCCTATGACCTGCGCGGCACCAGTGCTCACATCCAAGCGCTTCACAAAGCCGGCTATCTTTCCAGTTCCGAATTGGCGGTCCTTGAGGACGCAATCGCTCAGCTGTTGGAAAAAGTTTTAGCCGGAAGCTTTGGACCTTTGCCGCAGGAGGAGGATGTTCACGCAGCCTTAGAGCGTGGGCTGATCGAAATCGCAGGAAGCGACATTGCCGGCAAGATTCGCGCTGGTCGCTCCCGCAATGATCAGATTGCCACTTTGATTCGTTCATTTTTGCTAGATGCCGCCTCAGAGCTTGAAAAGGAACTGCACAGTTATCTGGCAGCGCTGGTAGCCCAAGCTACCAAGCACCGCGGTGTTGCAATGCCTGGCCGAACTCACTTTCAGCATGCCCAGCCGGTGCTGCTTTCTCACCACCTGCTAGCCCATGCCTGGCCGATGGTTAGAAACTTAGAGCGCTTAGAAAATTGGCGTGAGCGGGCAAATCTGTCACCCTACGGCTCCGGCGCACTGGCTGGCAACACGCTTGGCCTTGATGCAAATCTGGTGGCAAAAGAACTTGGTTTTGCAGGTGTTACTCAGAACAGCATGGATGCCACCGCCTCGAGAGACGTGGTCGCGGAATTTAGCTTTATCGCAGCCATGATTGCGGTTGATCTATCGAGGTTCGCCGAGGAGATTATTGCTTGGTCCACTTTTGAATTCGGGTATGTCAAGCTGGATGATGCGTTCTCAACCGGATCCTCGATCATGCCGCAGAAAAAGAACCCTGACATTGCCGAGCTTGCAAGAGGCAAGGCCGGAAGACTGATTGGTAATCACACTGGGCTGCTTGCAACACTCAAGGGGTTGCCGCTGAGCTACAACCGTGATCTGCAAGAGGACAAAGAGCCAGTATTTGATTCGGTGGACAGCCTGCTTTTGGTTTTGCCGGCATTCTCCGGGATGGTTGCAACGCTGAGCTTCAATACCGAACTGCTGGAGTCTCTTGCGCCAATGGGTTACTCACTGGCCACCGATGTTGCTGAGTGGTTAGTCAAACAAGGTGTGCCGTTTAGAGACGCTCACGAGATCACAGGTGAGCTTGTGAAGTTCTGCGAGCAGCACAACCTTCAGCTTCAAGATCCAACCGATGCGCAGTTGGCGGCAATCTCTGAGCACCTAACCCCAGAGGTCCGTAAGGTAATCGACGTTCAGAGCGCTATCTCAGCTAGAAACACAGCTGGAGGAACCTCGTTATCCGAGGTGGACAAGCAGCTTGGAGCTTTGAATAAATTGCTAGCGGGGGAGAAGTAATTGGCCAGCGCAGAAACTATGAATAAACAGCGCAATGACTCATCCTTCAGCCACATTTTGGATGAGCTGAAGTGGCGCGGGCTGGTAGCGCTGTCGACTGACGAGGAAGCCTTACGCAAAGAGCTATCGGAAAACTCGATTACCTACTACTGCGGCTTTGACCCAACTGCCCCTAGCTTGCACCTTGGAAACCTGGTTCAGCTTTTGACAATGCGCCGCTTGCAGCTGGCCGGTCACAACCCGCTGGCACTTGTGGGTGGAGCAACCGGATTGATCGGTGACCCAAAGCCAAATGCCGAGCGCACGCTGAATGACAAGGCAACGGTTTCCGAGTGGGTCAGTCGCTTGGCAGCTCAGACCGAACGTTTTTTGGATTACCAGGGGCCTAACGCAGCTCGTTTGGTGAATAACCTGGACTGGACCCAGAACTACAGCGCACTTGATTTCTTGCGCGATGTCGGCAAGCACTATCGCGTCGGCAAGATGCTCGCAAAAGATGCTGTGTCGGCTCGACTGAATTCGGACAGTGGTATCAGCTACACAGAGTTCAGCTACCAGATTCTTCAGGGACTGGATTTCTTAGAGCTAAACCGTCGCTACAACTGCGTGCTCCAGACCGGCGGCAGTGACCAGTGGGGAAACCTAACCTCGGGCACCGATTTGATTCACCGCGTTGAAGGATCTTCAGTTCACCTCATCGCCACTCCGTTGATTACCAATTCCGACGGCAAGAAGTTTGGAAAGAGCGAGGGCAACGCGATTTGGTTGGATGTCGAACTCACTAGCCCTTATGCGATGTATCAGTTCTGGCTCAATACCGATGATGCAGATGTTATTGATCGCCTCAAAGTGTTTACCTTCCTAACCAGAGCCGAGATAGAGCAGTTCCAGCAGCAGGTTGAAGCTGAGCCATTCAAGCGCGAAGCACAGCGTCGCCTAGCGCTTGAGGTCACTGAGCTGGTGCACTCTCGGGACGAAGCGGTTTCGGCCCAGGATGCAGCCTTGGCACTGTTCGGGTCCGGCGATATTCGCTCACTTGACCCAAAGACCCTGCGTTCAGCGCTCAATGAGCTGCCAAATGCCGAGGTTTCCAAGGGTTCCTTGGTGGTTGATGCTCTGTTAGCTACTGGGCTGTGTGAGTCCAAGTCAGACGCGCGCAGGGCCATCGAACAGGGTGGAGTCTCGGTCAATAAAACCAAGATCGATAGCGAATCTGCGGTTTTGGATGATGTTTTGCCGGGAAATCAGGCTGTTTTAGCTCGCGGAAAGAAGTCGCTAGCTGGGCTTTTCTTCTAATTTGAAGACTCAACACGCCGTTTCTGCCCTCGATTTGACAGCTTTACCAAATCGTGACTAAGCTCTACGAGTTGTCCAAAGTTTGGCAAGATCCGATTGAGATCGCCGGCTCAAGTTACAACAGTCTTAGACCAGAAACTAGCCCTTGTGGCTTGCAATTTTTGCGTCTAAGATTTAGGTCTCCCGCTGAGATAACTGGTGGAAATTCCTCGGAAACGAGGGGTTGACTCGGGGTGTCAAATCGGTAGACTTGAAAAGTTGCTCTGGAGTTGACCCGCGAGGGAAAGCCAGATGCATCCGATCTTTGAGAACTCAACAGCGTGCACAATGTCGATGCCAAAAACCTCGGCTGGAACTTCGGTTCTGGCAGAGATTCCTTTTGGATAAAGATACAAAACATGAATTGTCAGTTGACAGTTCGAAAGCCAAATCAAATTGATCACCCCTTTTTCCGGGGTGTTCGTAGAAGCTTGCCTACTTGTAGGCAGAATGATTTTTACGGAGAGTTTGATCCTGGCTCAGGACGAACGCTGGCGGCGTGCTTAACACATGCAAGTCGAACGATGAAGCTGGAGCTTGCTCCGGCGGATTAGTGGCGAACGGGTGAGTAACACGTGAGCAATCTGCCCTTGACTCTGGGATAACTGCGGGAAACTGTAGCTAATACCGGATATTTTCCTTGGTGGGCATCCACTGGGGAAGAAAGAATTTCGGTCAAGGATGAGCTCGCGGCCTATCAGCTAGTTGGTGAGGTAATGGCTCACCAAGGCGACGACGGGTAGCCGGCCTGAGAGGGTGACCGGCCACACTGGAACTGAGACACGGTCCAGACTCCTACGGGAGGCAGCAGTGGGGAATATTGCACAATGGGCGAAAGCCTGATGCAGCAACGCCGCGTGAGGGACGAAGGCCTTCGGGTTGTAAACCTCTTTTAGCAGGGAAGAAGCGAAAGTGACGGTACCTGCAGAAAAAGCACCGGCTAACTACGTGCCAGCAGCCGCGGTAATACGTAGGGTGCAAGCGTTGTCCGGAATTATTGGGCGTAAAGAGCTCGTAGGCGGTCTGTCGCGTCTGCTGTGAAAACCCGAGGCTCAACCTCGGGCCTGCAGTGGGTACGGGCAGACTAGAGTGCGGTAGGGGAGATTGGAATTCCTGGTGTAGCGGTGGAATGCGCAGATATCAGGAGGAACACCAATGGCGAAGGCACATCTCTGGGCCGTAACTGACGCTGAGGAGCGAAAGCGTGGGGAGCGAACAGGATTAGATACCCTGGTAGTCCACGCCGTAAACGGTGGGTGCTAGCTGTGGGCCACATTCCACGTGGTC
>JAIXWK010000002.1 GCA_027491295.1 Microbacteriaceae bacterium | reverse complement strand
CTAGAGAGACCGCCAAATCATATGCGCTCACTCCAGTTGCTCCAATAGGGCCTGTGGGGCCCATCGCACCGGTTAGACCAGTCTCGCCCTGGATTCCCTGCTCTCCCGCTGGACCCTGAGGGCCGGCGAGGCCGATCTCACCCTGGATTCCCTGCTCTCCCGCTGGACCCTGAGGGCCGGCGAGGCCGATCTCACCTGGGTCACCCTGTGGGCCCTGCTCTCCCTGTGGGCCAATCTCACCGGTTAGACCAGTCTCGCCCTGGATTCCCTGCTCTCCCTGTGGGCCAATCGCACCGGTTAGACCAGTCTCGCCCTGGATTCCCTGCTCTCCCACTGGACCCTGAGGGCCGGTGAGGCCGATTTCACCTGGGTCACCCTGTGGGCCCTGAGCTCCGATTTCACCTTGGATACCCTGTTCACCCTGTGGGCCGACTAGTGATGCTAGCCACTGTGCAGGGGTGCCTTGGAATCCTAGAGAGACCGCCAAATCATATGCGCTCACTCCAGTTGCTCCAATAGGGCCTGTGGGGCCTGTCGATCCGGGGATACCCTGGGGACCTGCAATTCCAGCGGCTCCTTGCGCTCCAGCAGGACCGGTAGCACCTTGTGCTCCAGCAGGACCGGCAGCACCTTGTGCTCCGGCTGGGCCTTGAGCTCCAGCAGGACCGGCAGCACCTTGTGCTCCGGCTGGGCCTTGAGCTCCAGCAGGACCGGCAGCACCTTGGGCTCCGGCTGGGCCTTGAGGACCCTCAATGGTAGAGGAGGCAATCATTAGTCGAACTTCGGATTTCAGACAAGATGTTCTAACCATTGCATGCTGAATTCCAGATTTCGGCAAGCAAATAAAGGTAATCGGGCCCTTCGGCTGAGCAGCAATTGCAGGCGCAGCCAACAGCATTGTCGGCAGGGCAATCGCACCCAGTGCGGCGATCCAAAGCCTAGATTTGGTGTTTCGAGTTGATTTCATTTTCCATCTCCCCCAGCTGACTGAACGTGAAAGCCGGAACTTGAACGATAGGAGAAGGAATTGTTGATTTCTCCCCACAAAAGGTCACTGATTGGACAGTCCTCGGATAGTCATTTGAAAACAACAAATTAGGTGTCAGCGCTGGAATATAGATTTGCTGGAACGCAAGTTCGGGGGACTTATGGAACACCAAGATGAAATCTTTTGCCGGGCACTTATGAGGTCTTTGGCGTTCTCACACTCTGTGGATGATTTTTTGCAGATTCTAGTGACCAGCGTTTTGGTAGCCCATCGGCCAAGTGCGGCCTGCTTTATGCGATTAAGAGGAAGCGCCTTTGAGCCTCTCGGGCACTTTGGACTTCCAAAGGAAGAGATAACAGAAATCTCTCAAGGCGATGCTAAAGATCCTTTTAGAGCATCAATCGTTGAGTCCAAGAGTCTCGTCTTAAGATCAAGAGGAGAATTTCTAAGGAATGCTCAGAATTCTTTCGAGGCTGGCAGTTCGGTTCCGGGTCCAAGCCTAATTTTGCCGTTCGAAACTATGACAGCTCTCCAGGGAGTTTTATGGGTCAAATTCCACGATCCGTTGGCATCAAGACAGCTTTCCCAGATTGATCTACGTTTCCTCCAACTTTCTGGGGAGTTGATAATTGCTAAGTCAACGCATTCATTCAAGGAAAGCGATGACCGTAATTCAACCTTGGAGCTCTCCGAACTTGAGGCGCGCATTGCAACACTTGCTGAGAGAGGTTTGTCGAATAGGCAAATCGCAAAATCCATGTTTATTTCAGAGTCGTGGGTGAAGAAGAATCTGCAAAGTGCCTATGTGAAGCTCGGCATCAGTTCACGACTGGATCTAAGGTCAAGGCTCACGCATCTCAATCTTGATTCGCAGGACGCCTAAACGAATTTACTTCTAACAATCGTGCCCTAAATGCGATTGCACCGAACAAAACAGGGCTCAAGAGCTAGAGGTGTAGGTGTGTATAAATTTGAACTAGTTCACGCCCAAAAGATCAATAACAAACACCAAGGTGCGGCCAGACAGCGAGTGCCCGCCACCGGCAGGTCCATAGGCCATCTCAGGTGGGCAAATCAGCATTCTGCGACCGCCTACCTTCATGCCAGGAATACCTTCCTGCCAGCCCTTGATAAGTCTTTGGAGTGGGAAGTTGATTGATTCTCCGCGGCCCCAGGAAGAGTCAAACTCTTCACCGCTCTCGTAGTCAACACCTAGGTAGTGAACCTCAACGGTTGCACCCGCTGGGGCTTCTGCGCCTTCGCCTACGACGATGTCTTTCATGGTCAGCTCATTTGGAGCTGGCTCCAACATTGGTTCTACTTCTGGGCGTTCTAAATTTGTCATAACGAAAAGTATGCCCTCCGAAAGCGGTCTAAAAGTGAATTATTTGGAAGAATCGCCAACTTTTTTAGGTTCGGAAACACGTGACTGAAACTCGTGCAACTCTTATCGGCATCTACAAAGCTGACGGCGGTGTTATTGGAGAGCTATCCTACTTCTTCGGGCACCTAATTGGAGTTCGAAGCTGCAGCCTCTGCGACATTTCTCACTCGCCGGTAAAAAAGAAGTCCGCATTCAAACAGCTTGAGCGAGAGCTATTCAAAGAACACGGTATTGCCATCAAGATGATTCACCTGAACGAGCGAAATGAGCGAGAGCTAAAGGCTTCGGCAGGACGCGAACCCTGCATGCTTTTGGAATATCCAGACCAATCGATTTCGATGTTCTTAGATGCCGTCGATCTCAAAGCACTCTCCGGAAGCGTTACTTCGCTTCGAAAGCTAATTCTTTCTAGGCTGGATTTGTATCTTTAGCTTTCTGCTGATGCAGATACTGCGCCCAGATTGCAAATGACAGCCACAGCACCTGCATCACTGCGATCACTCGCTCGGAAAGCCCAACAATCGGCTGACCCGGTTCTAGCCAAGTGAGCAGGAACCAAAGCGTTGTTAGTCCCATCGCGATAGACGCGCTTATCGCGCCTACTGGCCTGAGTGCCCAGTGATAACGCTTATCAAAACGCATCGCGAGAATTGGCCAAGCCGAGAACAAGACAAATGCGACGGTTGCATAGAAACGATGTTCGTCTGAGTACCCGATTTGCGATGGGGTTGCGTAAAAGGTGTAGCCCAAACCTGCAACACCGGCCAGCCCCAGTGCAATGCGGCCAGGAAGTGCAAAGGCTTTAGCGCTCCACGCACCAACCAGGGTGAGCAGTGAGCCAAATAGGAAGAAGCTGGACTGAATCCACTTCACAGGAGAATCATCTGCCGCTAGGTCACTGATGGTCTTAGCGATTGGGTCATACCCTGGCCAGAGTGCTCCGGAAATGCCCCAGCCCAAGACGTTTTGTATTGGTCCCAGGGTTGCGGCAATCACTGCCCAGATTCCTATTAGCTGCATGGGTACAAGATACCGCTAAGTAAGAACTGCCCTTCGGCTTTAGTCGGCCTGGGTTCAAGAAGTTTGCAATCTGGAAATAACCACTGCTACCAAAGAGTTGGAAAGGGTATGAATTTCTCGGGAAAAAATGTTTTGATCGTTGGCGCATCCGGCGGACTTGGAAAAGAGTTTGCTTCGGTTCTAGTTGCCGGCGGTGCGAATGTTTATGGCACAGCGACAAGCAACGATTCTGCAGTCAACATTCCTGACCAGGCAGTGCAAAAACTTCTACTGAATCTCGAAAGCGCTGAGTCAATTGCAACTCTGGCTACCTACCTAAACTCAGCAGTTAAGCTCGATGGAGTTATCGTGGCTGCGGGTTTGGTTGCATTCGGTTTGTCAATTGAGACACCTTCTGAGATCGATGCGCGGTTGCTGCAGGTCAACTACCGAGGTCCGAGAGATCTACTGGTTGCTCTTCAACCAAACCTCGCAGCAGCAGAGTCTGCTTTTGTTATCAATGTCACTGGAGTTGTGGCTCAGATGCCTCTTCCATCGATGTCCAGCTATTCGGCATCGAAGATGGCAATGCACGGCTTTCTAACTGCAGTATCTAGAGAGTGGCGCCGAAACGGAATCAAGGTGATCAGCGACCTTTTGGGCCACACCGAGACCGGTCTTGCAACCCGCGCAATCTCAGGACAGGCACCGCAGTTTCCGCAGGGACTCTCGGCACAGGATGCTGTTGCTCAGATTCTCGCAAGCCTAGATAGCTAAATCGGCAACTCGATAGTTACCTTGGTACCGCCGCGAATTGGAGATGTCCAAAGGATTTTTCCGCGAAGTTCGGACTCCACCAGCGTTCGAATGATTTGAGTCCCGAGGCCCGATCCGACCTTGCCCTCGGCCAAGCCGGAGCCATCGTCGGTAACGGTAATGACCATCGTCTTTTTATCTCGAGTTGCCTCTACCTGAACTGTTCCGCTTCGGTCTGAGAGACCATGCTCCACGGCGTTGGCCACTACTTCGGTTAGCACGAGAGCAAGAGGTGTAGAGCGCTCTGCGGTGAGCTCACCAAAACTGCCCAGAAACTCTGTCTTTACAGTGGTGTGATAGCCGGCAATCTCTGGAACCAACAAAAGAATGCGCTTGAAAATCTGATCGAAGGAGATTTCTTGATCTATTCCTTCGGAGAGGACATCGTGAACCACCGCGATAGCAGCCACGCGACGCATAGCCTGGGCCAGCGATTCCTTGACTTCTTCAGAATCACTCTGACGTGACTGGATTCGCAAAAGTGACGCCACGGTTTGGAGATTGTTCTTCACGCGGTGATGGATTTCGCGGATAGTCATATCTTTTGTTAGAAGTTCTCGTTCTCGAACTCGCAACTCGGTCACATCGCGACACAAAACCATTCCGCCTAATCGCTTGCCGCCCTCGAAAAGTGGAATAGAGCGAACGGCGATGGTCACTTCTTCAAACTCTAAGTCGGTGCGCCAAGCTCCCTTGGCAGTGAGTATCAGGGGAAGACCTTCGTCTAGAAGATCTTGCCTGAGGTTTAGGTTGGTAATGCTTTCGGCAAACAGTCGACCCTCAAGATCCCCATCGACTCCGGCTCGATTGAACATCGAAAGGGCATTGGGGCTGGCGAATACCACTCTTCCGCTTTGATCCATTCGAACCAAGCCGTCGTTGGCGCGAGGAGCTCCGCGTCTTGAGTCGCTTCCGGCCTCCGGGATGGGAAAGGAGCCCTGGCTGACCATCTGAAGCAGGTTGTTGCCTAAAGCCACAAAATTGAGCTGCAACTTGTTTGGCACGCGAGATTCACCAAGGTTTGTGTGGCGAGTGATGACCGCGATTGGCTTGGAATCCGACTTCCTGTCTGGGGCAAAAACCGGGTAGGCGTCAATCTTCGTTTTCACACCTTCAAAGTTTGATGGTTCGTCAGAGACAACCGGCTCTCCAGTGCTCCACGCAGCTTGTATGACCTTGTCCCAGTCGAATCTTGCAGGGGTGCCCGTAATGTCTCTGTAGAAGAGGGTGGCGGCTGCCGCGGGTCGTGCATGAGCGGATGCTTGCAGCTTTCCAGCCTTGGGTGCCCACAAAACCAAATCACCGAAGGCTAAATCTGCGATCAACTGCCAATCGGCAAGAACAGAACGCAGCCACTGTTGGGCGTTGGATTCAAGTTTTTCCACTTTGAGAGTTTATCTGCGGGTAGTGCCGGTCGGCTATCTCACCAGCCAGAGAACGAATTGCCAATGTCAATTTGGAATTGGGAGATTCGAGCAGTAGCGGTCTCGCATTTGCAATGGAGGTCTCGCAGCCGCCAGTGTCTATAGGAAACTCAGCCTTTAGGGGCTTTTTTGTAAAAAGTTCTATTGTCTCCCTTAGTTTCTTTACGCCTGAATTCCCGAGGGTTTTAGTGCTAACCCGATTTGCTATTGGCCAATACTCAAAATCTGCAAGCTGGCAGTCAAAAAGAAAACGATTCACTCCCACAGGATCAGCAACAAATGGGGCAAGGACTATCTCCGAGCGCTCAATAGCCCAGGTAGCTATTTCCTCGCGGGACTTGTCGGTCTCGGGCTGAAGATCTAAGTGAATGAATTCGTCATTCAAATCAAAAACTACAAAATCGTAGTGCTGAAAAACTAAGTCACCAAAGTCGTCCAAGAGTTGGGGCGTCACTTCGCTCGATCTTCTCGGACTCGATAACCCCGGAAGGACATCAAGATGAGACCCTGCAAACTTGAGTTCAGCACAGAGTCTTTGCAGTTCCTCAATCGACAGCCTCCCAGACTTGGTTAATCGCAGGGCGGCTGTAATGCCTGGACCCGCCTCCGTCAGTCCTAGCCAAGCTGATACTGAAGGACGTTTCATATCTAGGTCCACAAGCAGAACTCGTTTATCGAATCGTGCCAATTCAAATGCGAGGTTTATAGCCAGCAGAGTTTTGCCACTCCCTGCGCTTCCCCAAACTGCTACTGAGCAGGCATTGACATCAAGGCTGTTTGAGTTTTCATGAGAATTGGATCTTGATCTGGGTACTGAGTTAATCACAGGGTCACCAGCACGTAAATATCATGTTCTGCTGACATCGTTTGCAGAATGATTGCCGACTGCTCCACGGAAACATCGACCTCGATTTGCGACACAGAACTTGAGACAAGAGAGTCTCCTTGAACCAAGGAGACAACTTGCGACCTATCAACCAAACGCTCACTCAGAAAACCTTCAGAGCTCTCAATCGTTCGCCAGATTTGAACCCAAGAACCAGGAGCAATGCTTGGGCTGATTTCCAAAGCGGGCATTAGAACAACCGTCGTCCTGCCGGGGGATTGAGTCGTGCTTAGCTGCCTGATTGGCAATAGCTCGCCCCTTGAAATCAAGTCAGTGGCGATGTAACGCTCATCGAAGTCTCTCAAGGTCAGGTATTCAGCACCGACCTCACCTAGGTTTATGGAACGAGCTGCGAGTTGGGTTATTGAAATCTTTTGACCTGGCTTTAGGTCCACCGTGGCAACTAAATACTCAGGTATTGGTTTATTGAGAGCAAGCGCTGCAGCAATGAAAAGTCCTACGGCTGCGACGATCGTTAAAAGTGACCAGGTGGAAATACGCTTCCGCAAGACTTTCTTCATGTTTCTCCCTCAGTAAGAGATTGACGCAACAGCTCGCATTTCGTTTTCACTTATCCACAGCGGCTTGCCCGTTCAGAATATGAAAAAGTTTCGTTTCTGCAGAGATATATTCGGTTACCCGTAGATAATTAACCCATTCGGAGAAATGTGGGCTCACAGGCTCAGGATCTCAACAAGACATGGGAGTTGGCTTTTGCGCAACACACAGAACCCTAAAGTTATCCACAGGTTGCTAGGGGAACCTATCGAACATCCAGGGACTGCCACCAAACTTCTTGAAGGCCAGCGGGATTCAAGGAGAACTCAAAATGGTAGATGACACTATGTCGTCGGATTTCGATCCAGCAAAACTCTTTGCCGAAATCTCCAAGGCTTACATAGAGATTCTCGCTGGCGTAAGAAGGCCAGAGCAGCTTGCGCGTTGGCTGTCCGACAGGGCTTACTACGACATTTCTCAGCGAGCCAAAAGAGAGGCTATGCAGCGTCAAATAACAGGCGCTAAGGCACGGCCAGACATTTCATTGAGAAAAAGTAAAACTTTCCTGACTGACGAAGCTGGCATCCACGGCGTAGTCATACTCCGAGTATCTGGTCACACTAAGGCCGTGGCGATTCGAGCTGAGAGAATCCATGAGCGATTTCGAATCACCGAAGTGCTGATCATTTAGTTCTTGAAGAACGAACTTCCCGCGCCACCCTGCTTGGGCTTCTGCGCTGGCTTGACGGTTGGATTTGGCTCTTTGTGAGAATCAGCCTCGCCGTTCTCATCCGGAGCACTGAATGTTAGCTGCTGAGGCTGCTGAACTTCGACCTGAGGTTCTGCCTGCTTCAGCTCAATGTTGAACAAGAACTGAACGGCCTCTTCGCGAATGCCCGCCATCATGTCGGTGAACATGCCATAACCTTCACGCTGATACTCCACTAGTGGATCGCGCTGTGCCATGGCACGAAGACCGATGCCCTCCTTGAGGTAATCCATCTCGTACAGGTGGTCACGCCACTTACGGTCAATAACCGAAAGCATTACGCGGCGTTCAAGCTCACGCATTACCTCTTCGCCGACTTCTTCGGTTCGCTTGGCGTATGCCAGGCGAGCGTCGGAAAGAATCTCTTCGATCAGCCAGGCGCGGGTTAGCTTCGCGCGAGAACCGGCAGCCTCCAGAACCTCGGAAATCTCAATGTTGATTGGGTAGATCTGCTTGAGCTGGACCCACAACTGCTCTAGGTCCCAATCTTGGCTGCCACCTTCTGGAAGGTTTACTGCTACGACATCATTGACCGTCTCCTCCAAGAAGGAATGGAAGGTGTTGGAGATGTCTTCCCCCTTGAGAATCTGGCGGCGGTCTGCATAAATCGCCTCACGCTGACGGTTCATGACATCGTCATACTTGAGGATGTTCTTACGAATCTCGGCGTTACGTCCCTCGACCTGGCCCTGAGCCGATGCGATTGCGCGCGAGACCATCTTGGACTCGATTGCCGAGTCATCTGGGACGGACGAGCGGTTCATCAGCGCAGCTGCCGCTCCAGAGTTGAACAATCTCATTAGGTCATCGGTTAGCGATAGGTAGAACCTGGATTCACCCGGGTCACCCTGGCGACCAGATCGACCACGAAGCTGGTTGTCGATGCGGCGGGACTCGTGGCGCTCGGTTCCAAGAACATACAAGCCGCCAACAGCGAGGACGCGCTCGGCTTCCTTGGCTACTTCTTGCTTTACCTTGTTGAAGATCTCATCCCACGCCTCTTCATACTGCTCGGCTTGCTCGATTGGATCAAGACCAAGCTTGTGCATTTCCTGCACAGCTAGGAATTCTGCGTTACCACCGAGCATGATGTCGGTACCGCGACCGGCCATATTCGTCGCAACTGTCACCGCATCGAATCGACCGGCCTGGGCAACAATTACTGCCTCGCGAGCGTTGTTCTTGGCGTTCAAAACCTCGTGCCTAATGCCGGCCTTGGCCAGGAGCTTGGACAGGTATTCGCTCTTCTCAACGCTGGTGGTACCAACCAAAATCGGCTGACCCTTAGCGTGACGCTCTGCGATGTCCTGAACCACCATGTGGAACTTGACCTCTTCGTTTTTGAAGATCAGGTCGGACTGGTCCAGACGAACCATTGGCTTATTGGTTGGGATTGGAACAACACCCAACTTGTAGGTAGCCATGAACTCAGCCGCTTCAGTTTCTGCGGTGCCGGTCATACCGGAGAGCTTCTCGTAGAGTCTGAAGTAGTTCTGCAAAGTGACGGTAGCTAGCGTTTGGTTTTCGGCCTTGATGGCAACGCCTTCTTTAGCCTCGATTGCCTGGTGCACGCCCTCGTTGTAACGACGTCCCTGGAGCAAACGACCGGTGTGCTCATCAACAATCTGGACTTCACCGTTCACGATTACGTAGTCGCGATCCTTGCGGAAGAGCTCCTTGGCGCGAATCGAGTTGTTCAAAAACGAAATCAGCGGGGTGTTTGCAGTCTCGTAGAGGTTCGTAATGCCGAGGTAGTCCTCGACCTTGTCGATTCCTGACTCAAGCACACCAACGGTGCGCTTTTTCTCATCGATTTCGTAGTCGACATCTGCCTCTAGGGTCTGTGCCAGCTTTGCAAAGACGCCAAACCAGCGATTCACATCTGCTGCCGCCGGTCCTGAGATGATTAGCGGAGTTCGCGCCTCATCAATCAAGATCGAGTCAACCTCATCGACGATGGCGTAGAAGTGGCCGCGCTGGACCAAGTCCTGGCTGTTTAGCGCCATGTTGTCGCGCAGGTAGTCAAAACCAAACTCGTTGTTGGTTCCGTAGGTGATATCGCAGGCATACATCTCGCGACGCTGGGCTGGGTCCTGGCCCCCAAGAATGCAGCCGGTGGTCATGCCCAAAGCGCGGAAGATACGGCCCATTAGTTCAGACTGGTAACCAGCCAAGAAGTCGTTCACGGTAACAACGTGGACACCGCGACCAGGGATCGCGTTTAGGTATGCAGCCAAGGTCGCAACGAGGGTCTTACCTTCACCGGTCTTCATCTCCGCGATGTTTCCCAGGTGCAATGCGGCACCACCCATTAGCTGAACATCAAAGTGACGCATTCCAAGGGTTCGAACCGATGCTTCGCGAACGGCAGCAAAAGCTTCCGGGAGCAGGTCGTCAAGAGTCTCACCCTCGGCAAAGCGCTGCCTTAGGGCAGCGGTCTCATTGTGCAATTCTTCGTCCGTTAGCGCCTGGAAATCTGCTTCCAATGCATTAACTTCAGCGGCAGTTGACTGCAGCTTTCTAAGCAGTCTGCCCTCGCCAGCGCGAAGCAATTTGTCAATAAACGACGCCAATAGATACTCCTTGGTTTTCGGCTGTAATTCTACCTTGTAGCTCGAGTCACGAGATGAGCGAAATGACTCCGTAGTTCCAGCCCTTGCGACGATAAACCACCGCTGGACGCGAGGTTTCGGAATCGAAGAAAAGATAAAAGTCATGTCCAACCAATTCCATGTGGCTAACGGCTTCCTCTTTGGTCATTGGTTGGCTCTGAAACTCTTTGGACTTGATGACAACCGGGCTATACGGAGCCTCATCTATCTCGGCCACAGCCTTTACTTTGCCAAGCAAAACATCGTGATCTGCGGGAGTTATGTCCAAGCTGGCAAAATCAGAGGCCGCTAGCTCGCTTGCCGACGGGTTTTTGTGACCACCACCGCGGTGAACCTTGTGCTTATCCGAGTACCTTCTGAGACGCTCATTCAGCTTGCCGAAGGCAATATCGAAAGCGGCAAACTTGTCACTTGCCCGAGCCTCGGCTCGAACAATGTGACCTGGCTCGTAAACCGTGAGTTCGACCTGGTCTTCGGCGCCGGCAGTTTTGCTGTGCTCGTGACGAGTGACTTTGATGTTTAGCTCTTCGGGCTTGTGCGCATAGCGGTCAATTTTTCCCGCTTTATCTTCGACATAATCTCGGAATCGATCCGAGATGGTGAGGTTCTTGGCAGATATTTTTAGTTCCATTTTTACCTCCGTCGTAGAGCACCTTTGCCCTAAAAACAACATACGCCTAAATTTTTGCCCAAGCATCAAAAAATGGAAAATCTCTCGGCCAATACACAGCTAGCACCAACCTCCACACCGGCTGCGCGACAGGCCCTCGCCATCTCCCTGATTGTTGAACCGGTGGTGAGAACATCATCAAAGAGCAGTACTGGTCCTGAAAGCTTTGAGTCCAATCTCATGCTCGCTGCAGCGTTTCTTGCTCGCTCCAACCTTCCCAATCGGCGCTGATCCTCAAGCTTTCGGGTCGAACTGAGCGAGATGGCTTCTGGGGGTTTAGCCAATCCCCTGATCGCACGCTTGACCAGTCGGTAGGCAGGATCAAAACCGCGTTTTCGATAATTCTTTTGGTTTCGCGCAGGAGTAACAATTGCAGAGAACCCCGAAAGCCCGACTTCATTCAAAACATCCGCTACCAAATGACCTAATTGCTTTTCCAGGGAAACCAACTGCTGGTCTTTATAACCGGCGATGATTTTCTCAATCGCACCTTCGTGCCTGAATCCGGCTAGAACTGGAAAATCAAAGCCCTGAAGCTCCGAAACGGAAGCAATCGGCACACAGGTTCGGCAAAGCGGCTTTGGTTTGATGTCGCAGACAATGCAGGCAGCGGGAAAGACAATGTCCAATAACGAGATTCGCACGCTCTAGCGTCTCGATAGCGGGCCAACGTTGGCCCGTGCAATTCAATTCAGTGGATAACTGGGCAATCGGGTGGATTGTTAGTCGTTGGTGGCAACTAAAAGTGCGTTATTCGCCACACGACGCCAAGCGCTTCTGGTGAGCACCCATATCTCGCCGTTCTCGGCAACCAAGTAGGTAGACAAGCCGGAGGCGCCCGTGAAGATCTCTGCACCGGTCACCGGAGGAATGCTCAACTGAGAGCGAGGTCCGGTAATTGGATAGTCGCTTATCGAGGTGAGTCCGGAGCTTGTCTCCTCCAAAACCCGAAGCGTGTCTGCGCTTTGCCAGGTGAAGGACAGCACTATGCCGATAGAAGGATTCACAACACCGCCCGGCTCTAGCCGAATAGGCCAACCCGCCAGGTCTCGCAGCACCGAATAAGTCCGAACTTGGTTGAACTCGGAGGTGCTGTCCAAAGTCGCGATTCTGGCGCCAGCCGGGCTTGGTCTGAAGTCCCTTCGAGTGACTTGCGAATTATCGAATAGGTACTTGCGCTCGCCGTTTGTGGCAATTATCTCGATCGGCTCTGACCCTGCGGAAGGGACAACCCAGAGATAGCCCTTTGCATCAAAGAAAAGATTCGCGACGTCGCTTTGCTGCGAAACCAGCTGCGACTTTCCAGAAAGTCCAATGTTATCGACCAGCGTCACGCCCGCAGCGGTGGCATAGGCTAGCCAATCGCCGTCGTCTTTAATGTCGAAATCCGTTACAGAATCCGCACTGAAAAAGCCTGAGGTTCCACGAATCACATTCTCACTGGCGCCGGTCACTCGGTAGATTCCAGTGTTTCTCAGGTAAAACGCTGCGCCGCCGACAGCTGCCGTTTGCAAATTCGCCGGGACGATTTCTTGCGGGGAGCTGTTGATGGAAACCTGGACATCGTTCACACCTGACAGCTGCATCAAAGTGGCGCGAAGCTGGGTAAGCATGAGTCTTCGATCAAGAGCATCGGCTTCGAGTGCGGTGGAATCAAAATCGACCTGCGCAACCCCATCTTCGACATTTACCGCGTCGATGGTCAACTTGGTTCCCAGTGGAACGGCGGAAGTCACGCCCTGCGCCAAGTGGGCCGATGGGCCAGCCAGGAGCGCATTTACCAGCTTTGTGCCGGTGGATGCGCGCGAAGGGAACCAGCGCAGATCAGAAACCAAAGCGTTTTCTGTGTTGTTGTAAAAATAGACTGGGAAAGCTTTGAAAACCACCGAGAAAACCGGTGAGGTCACAACGGTTAGGTTTGGGGCGCCAGAAATACGCCACTCGCCGACCTGCCTCTCGAGCGTGAACCGCAGAGAAATCTGCTCGGGCTCTTGATTCTCTGAGTATCGACCGTGCTCATCAACTGATGCGCTGACCCGAACATCGACCAAAAGTGCGTTCTCGCCACTTGGCGTGTAGCCAGGTGCTCCATCGCGAATCAACACCTCACCGGCTGGGTTCCAGCGCTGAGCAAATTCGTCGGTGAGAAATTCACGTGCCACCGAGTAGTCGTTTTGCGGGCCTGTACCAGCTGCCAAGAATCCAGAAACAATTTCCTGCGAGCTCGCACCAGCAGCGGGACCGTTTGGAATGTAGTAGCTGAAATCTGCGGCCTCAGGAGCGATGAGTTCGGGGCCGGACTTGATCTCAACTGCGGTTGGGAGTTGAGCACAACCGGTCAAAAGTGCGGAGAGCAAAGTTAGTGCGATTAGCTTTTTCATTAGCCCTCCATGGTTCTTGGAGGAAGCGGAAGCGGCGAATTTGCGATCACCGTGTTGGCACTGATCGGAAGCGTGAGCCTAAAACTTGACCCACGATTTGGCTTGGACCAAACCTGTAGCCAACCGCGATGCAAGATGGCATCCTCTTTCGAGATTGCAAGACCCAGTCCAGTTCCGCCCACCGAGCGTTGCCGAGCAGGATCCGCTCTCCAGAAACGGTCAAAAATACGCTCTAGCTGCTGCTTGGTCATGCCAACACCACTATCGGTGACGGAGACCGCGATTGCCTGGGCATTTGATCCAACCTCAACCACGATTGGATTCCCCTCACCGTGCTCGACGGCATTTGAAAGCAGATTGCGCAGCAATCGCTCGATGCGTTTGGCATCGAATTCAGCTTCGACATTGCCGCTAGGCAGCTTCACCTGGATTTCGGTTTTCTTACTGGTGGCAAGCGGCTCAATGCTGGCAATCGCTGCACCGACGACAGCATTTAGGTCGTTGACCTCAAGGTCCGGCGTCACCGCACCAGCGTCGTAGCGAGAAATCTCGAGCAGGTCAGCCAACAGCTCCTCGAAGCGCTGAATTTGGTTTTGCATGAGCTCTGCAGATCTAGATAGTGCAGGGTCCAATTTCTCGCGATTGCCAAAAATCACCTCGCCGGCCAACTTGATGGTGGTCATTGGAGTTCTGAGCTCATGCGAGACATCTGATACAAAGCGGCGCTGCATTCTTGAGAGCGAGTCCAGCTGTTGAATCTGTTGCTGCAAGCTATTCGCCATTTTGTTGAAGGAGCGTGCCAGCACAGCCATCACGTCTGTGCCCTTTTCGGCTAGGCGCACATCTAGTTGACCTTCGGATAGCGACTCCGCAACCGAGGCAGCCTTTTCTACCGGCTTGACAATCGTTCTAGTGACTAGGTAACTCACCAGCGAAATCACTACCAAGAGCACGATTCCACCGGTTGCCAGTGCATTCTGAACCGTCGCGAGCGCTTGCTGCTCAGGGGCTAAGTCAAAGACCAAATAAAGTTCAAAGTTTCCAGCCAGTGGCAATGTAATTGGAGCACCAACTGTGATGCCGGGGACTACCTGTCCATTTCGAACCAGAGCTACCGAGGTGTAGGTCAAAACTCCATCTGAGGCTCTCACCTCTTCGCGAAGTTCGGCTGGAATTGTTGCCAAATCCAGATCCTGTGAAATTGGCGACTGAAACAGCTGAAGCTGCGGCTGTCCGGGGCTGCGCAATAGCGCGACCTGCCTGGCACCCGAAACTCCAGCTACCTCCAGTGATGGAACCACAGAGTTGATAAGGGTTTGCAGAGCGGTTTCATCTGCCAGCGATGCTGCGGCCACAGTTCCCTGAACCGATGAAACTGCGCGTTCGGTTTCGCTCAGAACTTGGCTTAGTCGATTTTGAAAGAAGTTATTCGCGAGCGAGAAGGAGAGAAAACCCCCTAGCGCAGCCAGCGCAATTGCGCTCAGGGTTACTGTGGCAAATACGGTCCTTGCGGTTAGTGACCGTCTGAGCAGTGAGATCACGGAGTTTCGGAACCAGCCCGGTATCCATGTCCGCGGACGGTGGAAACAATCTTTGGATTCTCAGGATCTTCTTCAACCTTCGAGCGCAAACGCTGGACGTGAACGTTCACTAGGCGAGTATCGGCCTTGTACTGGTAACCCCAGACCTGCTCCAAAAGCATCTCTCTAGAGAACACCTGCTGTGGCTTTACGGCCAGTGTGTGCAGCAACTTGAACTCAAGTGGTGTCAGCGAAATTCTCACACCGGCGCGCTTTACCTCGTAGGAACGTGGATCCATGGTGAGTTCACCGACGGAAACAATTCCGCCTTCTTCTGCAACCGGACGCAATCTTGCCTTGATGCGAGCCAAAAGCTCAGCACCGTTGTGTGGCTTCACGACGTAGTCGTCGGCTCCGGCCTCAAGCCCGTGAACTACATCCTCGGTGTCGCCCTTTGCGGTAAGCATGACAATCGGGGTTCCACTGAGGGAGCGAATCTGCTTGCAAACTTCGATGCCTGACTGGCCAGGAAGCATGATGTCCAAAAGAACTAGGTCTGGTTCTTCGCTTTTAAATACTTCAACGGCACTGAGGCCATCGGCTGCAAAAACCGTGTGGTAACCAGCTGCGTTGAGAACTAGCCCAACCATTTCGCGAAGTGCATCATCATCGTCAACGACAAGAATTTTGTTAGACACTGCACAACCTCCAGCTAGTAACGGTAGTGATCCACCTGGTATGGACCCGCCACACTTACTCCAATGTAGCGTGCCTGACGAACGGTTTGTGAAGTTAGCTTTGCACCAAGTGCGTCCAAGAGCAAAATTACAACCCGCTGTGCTCGCTCCCGAGAAGTGATTTGAACACCAAAGTCGAGTTAGCCGTGCCTAATTGCCGCAACTGCTTGTTCACGAATTTGCTGCATCGTGGCCTCCTGGTTTGATTCGACATTTAGGCGAAGCAGTGGTTCGGTGTTTGACGAACGAACATTGAACCAGAACCAAATTCCCTGGTCCTCGAAGCTAAAGGTGTGGCCGTCAAATTGCTCAACGGTGCAAGCTGGGAATGCCGACTTCAGTCGCTCAAGCGCCGCTGGCACATCAGCGACAGTTGAATTGATCTCACCGGAAGAGAAGTAGGGGCTGAAGCTTTGCGAGAGCTCACTCATGGTTCCTCGGTAGGTGCCGAGCTCGCTAATTAGGTGCAGGGCTGCCAGCATGCCGTTATCAGCTCCCCAGAAGTCACGGAAGTAGTAGTGCGCAGAGTGCTCGCCACCAAAAACAGCGCCGGTTTGAGCCATTTGCTCCTTAATCAAGGAATGTCCGACCTTGGTGCGGACCGCAGTCGCACCTGCCTGCGCGATGCGCTCTTCAACAACTCGGGAAGTCAATAGGTTGTGCAAGATGGTGATATCTGTCTCACCAAACTGCTTTACTCGCTCAATCTCGCGAACCGAAACGATTGCGGCCAACGCCGAGGGGCTAACCAAACCACCGGTTTCATCAACCGCAAAACAGCGATCCGCATCGCCATCGAAAGCCAATCCAAGATCAGCGCTGTGCTCGACAACTGCCCTCTGCAGATCCCTGAGGTTCTCCACCTGCAGCGGGTTAGCCTCGTGGTTTGGGAAGGTGCCATCTAGTTCGAAGTAGAGCGGAATGATCTCAAGGTTTAGGGCAGGAAGTCCAGCAGCATCCTCAAGCACCAGCGGCACCGTGAATCCACCCATGCCATTGGCCGCATCAACCACAATCTTGAGCCTGCGGGTCTTTGACAAATCGACCAACTTGCGCAGGTACTCGACATATTCAACGGTGAGGTTGATCTCCTCGATCACACCCAGTGCAGCCACCTCAGAAATGCTGGAGTCGAAGTAACTTTGTGCCCTGTCGCGAATAGCACCGAGGCCGGAATCCAAGCCAATACCCTTAGCTCCGGCTCGGGAGAACTTCATACCGTTATAGCTAGCTGGATTGTGGCTGGCGGTGAACATCACCGAAGGAAGGTCTAGTTTTCCGGACGCGAAATAGGTCATATCGGTTGAGCAAAGCCCGAGCAACAAGGAATTACCACCGCGCTTTTGCGCACCAGCGGCAAACGCCGCTGCAAATTCTGGCGAGCTGTCGCGCATATCGTGACCGATGACTAGCTGCTTGCCGGCCAAATCCAGCTCGTCAACAAAAGCTGCCCCGAAGGCTGCAATCACATCCGCGGTCAGTTGGGAACCAACTAGACCACGAACGTCGTAGGTCTTTACGAAATCTTTGAAGTTAATCACTGCGTGAACTCTCTTTGGCTTTAGCCTGCCAAGAATACAATGAGCCAATGGGAATCAGGGCTGGAAGTCACCGAGACCGGCACGGTCGTGGCCTGCGCAGACCCTTGCCTTCGAAATTGTTTCACTTTGGAGTCGCGCGCTTAGGGTTCTTTGAATCGGTAGTGCAAGAGACCTGCGAATACCTGCAGGAAAACTACCCCGAGGAACTCAAGGACCTTTCCTGGCGCATTCAGGATGTACCGGCAATCGTGGACAACGAGCCTGTGAAGCGCTGGAGTGCCCATAAGCCTTCGCAAACCATCACGCTGTATCGAATCCCGATTGAGCGATTTGGAAGACAGCGTTTGCCGGATCCCAGAATGCACATTGAGCACGCTGTCATTTCGGCGGCAGCATCACTGATTGACAAGGACCCTTGGGAGCTAATGCACCCGCACTAGCGAACTAGCACCTGGATATTTGACCCCAGGTTCTGGTTTTCTCGCGGCGTGATAACTGCGTAGCCCTTGGGGTCGGTCAAGATCAAGTTGACGAAATACTCCCCCTGCGACTCAAGCGACAAACTCTTACCGATAACTGGTACCTGCAGCTGTGAGCGAGCCGGCACCCTGATTGCTTGCGATCCAGCATCGAGAGTCAGCACCACGGTTAGCTCCGCAGTCGATGGGTTTGCGATTGCAATTTTGGCCGCGAAGCTAGGCATAACCACTGTCAGCTCCCCGGTGAAAGCTTCAGCTGGCGTGAGCCAGCCAAAATCAAAATTCTTTCCAACGTATGGGTTGTAAAGCTCCGCCATCAATTCGGCATCCGACTCAACGAGAACCAAATAGTCACCAACTTGGAGTTCCGGTGAAACTTCTGCAAAACCAGTCGCCGGAACTTCAATTTCCACAACATCACTATTGGTTCCAGAGCCTAAGAATGTGACCAGGGCGTTTGCCGCCGCTGGTCCAGGGTTGAAAATTCGCAAGGATGGTTTGGCCAAACCATCGGCCAGAATCTCAAATCCAGGAATTGCGAGTGTCTTGCTCGCCTTGGCGGTAGGTCCTTTGAGTTCGACTCCGGTTGCACTGAGTCCAGCACTGGATCGGTTTTGCAAAGCCACCGAAACCTTTTGTCCAGAGCTCTGGAAGTGAATCGCAAAGCTCGGTTCTGCCTCAACAAAACTTGCAAGTGAAAGCTGCTGTGACTCAAACGGAGCGAGAGTAACCAGGTGGGAATTGCTTGATGTTGCAAGGTGGAAAACCAGCTCAATTTGAACTTCGACTGCGTTTGGGTTTGCCACATGCAAAATGCTTTCGAAGCCGCTGCCAGCCATGCCGTTTAGCAACCAACCCTCGGCCTGAGGCTGACCGCAGTTTGTAGCAGCTAGTCCCGCCATACGAGGTCTTTGAATCAGTTGGCTCTGAACGGCTACCAGGGTTGCAGTGGTCTGCTCACGGCTTGCCATGGCAATGGCAACACCTTCGGTCACTCGGCTCTCAGGCTCGCTCACAAGGCTTCCCGCACCCAAACGGTAACGAACATCGGCCTTTCCGACTAAGGCCATTGAACCAAGGTCTGTGCCGTCCTTGCCACCCAGCTCTGCAAGGGGGCCTTGGCAGTAAAGCTGAAGAGGTTTGGCGGTTGTGCTGACAGAGATAGATTCCGGTTTCGGGCTTTGCGCAACCTCAAACGAGACGCCCTGCAAGAACCAGGCACCGGCCAGACCCGCAAGAGTCAGAACTACACCAAGAATTCGACCTGGAATTTTCACTTGGCACCCCCCGTCTTTCGACGGCGGCCAAGAATAGAAGCTCTGGTCGGAAGTGCAAGCAGTGCAAAGGCGGCAACTACACCAAACTGCCAAGGTCTGATTGGGTCATTCTTTATGGCCGGAACCGCGCTTTGGTTCTCGCTCTCGACTCGCCACAGCACGCCATAGTCCGTCGCTCCCGCAGGCTGCAGGATGTCCAAACTTGAAATACCAACCTCGACCTCTGGATTGGGTGTTGCGAGCAATACAAAATCCACTCGAGTTTCGCTAAGGAGTGGAACGAGTTTGTCTTGGTTGCCGGCTACAAGGTTCGCTGCGATTTCAGCTAGTGCGATTTGAATATCAGATTTGGCTGGGTAGCTCTCCAACAGAGCACTGGACATTTCGAGTTTCTGGCCACTGCCCCAAACATAGGTGGCGGTGAGCGGCTCTCCAACCTCTATAACCAGGGTCCTCAGATTTGAATCCTGCTCGCTCGCTGCAACAACTAGGGCAGGCATCACCCTGGAGGATTTGAACTCTGGGTATACCTGGTTCACAAATCCAAAGGTGAATCCTGAATACAAAACTCCCGCGGTCACGGTAATGCCGATCAAGCTCGAAATGGTTCGCTTGCGAACACTCTCATTTGCTAAACCAGCCAAGATCAGCAATGCCAATGCGGCAGCGATTGTCAAAGGAGCGCTGGAGGAAATTGGTTGAATGACGCTCAGGCTCAGAGCAGCAATTGCGAATCCGAACAATCCGAAGTTGACCTTGGCATCAGATACAAACCAAGTCGGCAAACTCAGCAACACCAAAACGCCAAGAACTACAAGGTTCACTAAACCAAAAGGCTCGGTTGGACTGAGGGCAATTGCACTCGACTGAGTCAGGACCGACCAGTTTTGAGCTTCCAAAGCGAATCGCCCGAGCGGATACAAAACTGCCAGCGCAGGTAAATACGACCACAGCAAGATAAGTCCTCGCTTTGGCTTAGAAACCGCGGCAACCAAAACAGTTACACCTAGCAGGGCAAAAGCGATTGGCGAGGCGGCTGCTATCAGCGCAAGAGCTAGACCGAGCAAGCCAGCCCAGCGCCAAGCTCGAGCACTATTGAATGCACCAAGGGCTCGAATCAAGAAGAACAGCGTCCACGGGATTGTGGATGCCGCGAGCAGCTCCACCACCGCAAGGTTTGACTTCAAAGTCAGTAGCTGTGGGCTCAGCGAGTATCCCAGCGCGACCAGTGTGATTACCCAGGGCTTTGAGATAAACAGTTTCCCTAACTGCCAAGCTCCAAAAAACGCCATGCTCAGGGCTGCAAACACCAGGGCCGCAAATCCAAGCGATGGTTCGGCAGGCGATAGTAGCGCGGCCAAAAGCAGCCACCAGTTAAACGGATCGGTTGGTAGCGAAATCGAATCCAGCACCGGAATTGAATTGCTGGCGACAAAAGGCAGCAGTTTTTCAAGGTTTGCCCCAAGCGGCAGAATCCCATTTACGGTTATGGCACCGGTTGGGAAAAGTTGAATCGAAGCAATCAGGGGCAAAAGGACAAACCAGGCAGAGTTACTGCGGAATATGCCGGGACGCAGGCTCTCTGGGCTTGCCTCCGGCTCGACCTCGTACTTCCCTCTGCGACGCTTCGAACGCTGAGACCTTGTGGCAATAAGTGCTTTGAGCGGCTTTAGTGAGCCCAGCGATCTGAAGCGCTTGCGAGCTGCAAGCCTGGTTGGGACAGAGAACCATGCCCAGATCCATCCTGAGAATTGGGCAACCGATCGAGCAGGCCGCTTTTGCAATAGGTTGCCAGGGATTGAAAGTAGAACCATTAGAGGCAGGGTTAGGTAAATCGCAAAAACCAAGAAGGTCGGCAAGTAAAGAGTTGCGAAGTGCAGGTGAGCACGGGAGATGCCTTGGCTAAAGCTTCCCGATAGCCAGCTGCGAGGACGCTTGCCCTGCATCGATAGTCCAGCGTGGTGGACTCGGGCGTTCGCCTCGACGATAACTCGGTAACCGGCAACCCTGGCTTTGGCACAAAACTCCAAATCCTGAGCCAATACCGGAGTTGTGTCATCCAAACCGCCAAGCTGCTGCCAAACCCCTAGAGAGACCAGCATGCCGGCGGTGGAGACTGCCATGGTGTCGCCGGCACGGTCGTGTTGACCCTGGTCATACTCGCGCTGGACCAAAAGAAACGGCCTGCCGGTCGGGGTGATGGTCAGGCCCAGCTGTTGTATTTGAATGCTGTTATCAAGTTCCAGCAGTTTCGGACCGATGATCGCCACCGAGGGAGAAATTTCTGCTGCCTGAGAGAGATATTTCAGGGCATCGGGTTCCGGGATTGCGTCTTCGTGCAGCACCCAAATCCAACCCGGGGTATCTGAGAGTGAATTTATGCCGGCTTGGATTGCTGCACCTAAACGCAAAGGTCCTGGCTCAATAACGGAAAATCCGTAACTGAGGGCGAGATCGATTGAAGTTTGATCACCGGCAGTTTCAACTACAACTACCTGCTGGATTGGATGGTTTTGTTGGCTTATTGCCTCAAGCGATCTAGCGAGTAAATCGGCTTGAGCGTGGGAAACGACTATGGCCGCTACCGAGAGCGAAGCCACGATGACTTAGGCGCGCTTGCGCAGACGGCGACGCTCGCGCTCGCTGAGGCCACCCCAGATACCGAAGCGCTCGTCGTTCTTTAGTGCGTACTCCAAGCATTCGCTCTTCACGGTGCACTGTGCGCAAATACGCTTGGCATCGCGAGTAGAGCCCCCCTTTTCGGGGAAGAAGGCTTCTGGGTCGGTCTGTGAGCAAAGTGCGTCTTCTTGCCACGCTAATGGATCTGACTCGCCATTTGAATAAGCTCCAGCAACTCCAAGCTTGAGCACGTCGACGAACCAGTTAGCAGGCACCTGACTTCTTTGTTCCATGCCTAATCCCCTAATCCTTTTGAACCTCGTTGATGTAATTACATCGGTGTAATTATGCCCTTGTCAAGTTGCATTAAATTCCGTGAAAGCAAATTGTTAATAAAGTGTCAAGCTAACCTTGAGGCATGAAGTTATTGGTGACAGGTGGCGCAGGCTACATCGGCTCTCACGTTGTGCGGGCTGCCGAGGCTGCTGGGCATTCTTGCGTGGTAGTGGATAACCTCTCGACAGGCCTTGTGGCGCGGATTAGCTCCCCAATCATGGAACTTGAACTCGCCTCTGCAGATGCCCCGGAGCTGCTGGCAAAGCTTATGAAACAGCATCGGTTTGACTCGGTGATCCACCTTGCAGCGAGAAAACAGGTTGGCGAATCAGTTCAAAAACCCGAGGAGTATTTCCTAGAAAACTTGGGCGGTCTGGCTAATTTGCTGCTTGCGATGCGCGAGGTCGGACTGAAATCACTGGTTTTCTCTTCTTCGGCAGCCACTTACGGCATGCCAGATGTTGACAAGGTTTCCGAGGATTACCCGGGAGTGCCAATCAATCCCTATGGCCAAACCAAGCTCATCGGCGAGCTGATGGTGAAAAATGCTGCGGTTTGGGGTCTTAGGGGCGTGAATCTTCGTTACTTCAATGTGGCCGGTGCAGGTTCCGCGGATCTCGCTGACACCGCAGCGCTGAACCTAATTCCGATTGCCATCAATGCGGTCAAGTCCGGCAAAGCTCCGGAGGTGTTTGGCACCGACTACCCGACTGCTGATGGCAGCTGCATTCGCGACTATGTCCACGTCGAAGACCTAGCCCTTGCTCACCTAGCGGCTGTTGATTACCTTGCTGAAGATGCCCAGGAGTTCAGCACCTTCAATGTCGGCACCGGCATCGGTGCCTCGGTCATTGAGGTTTTGGATGCGTTAAAGATTGCGAGTGGGATTGATTTTGAAGTTGTTATCGGCGAGCGCCGCCCTGGAGACCCACCTCGCCTGGTGGCCGATGTGTCTCGTATCGAAAAAACACTGGGATTTAGAACCAAGCACGATTTAGCAGCCATCGTCCAGTCCGCTTGGGATGCTAGCTAGGAATCTTTAGCACCTGGCCAACCTTTAAAAGGTTGGCGTTTGTGATTCCATTTAATTCAGCAAGAGCTGTGGCACTGACCCCAAGCTTGGAAGCAATCCCCCACAATGTGTCACCCGATTTCACCGTGTAGGTCTTGACTACCGGTGATGTGGTGACGGCGGGAGAGGTAGTTGCTGAGGTAGGGATCTTTAGGACCTGACCGATCTTGATCACCGTCGAAGTCCCCAGCGCATTGGCCGCTTGAATTCTTGCCACCGTCACACCGAACTTGGTTGCAATCGACCCAAGCGTGTCTCCCGATACCACTTTGTAGCTGACCACAGCAGAAGCCGTTGGTGAGCTCGTTGGTTTTGGGCTGGAAGTTGGAGTAGGAGTTGGCTTAGGAGATGCCGTTGCCGAACTTGTTGGTTTTGGAGTCGGCTTAGGGGAAGCCGTTGCTGAACTGGTTGGCTTTGGCGTTGGCTTAGGGGAAGCCGTTGCTGAGCTGGTTGGCTTAGGCGTTGGCGAAACGGTTGGGGTTGTCACAACCGGAACCGATCCCAAGAAGGTGAAGTCGTCAAAGACGCCGGTTGGGGTGTTCTCCAATGACGCGAGCACTGCGGTCGCAGGAGCAGTGCCACTAGCCGGCAGCTTGGAAGCGAAGTAGTCGGACGCCTCTATGTAACCTGGGCCTTCGCCCCTGAGGATTCCGAACTGAGTCCAATTCTTGATTTTGCTTCTGGTTCCGTTTTCGACAAAGAACAGTCCGCCCTTGGCGTCTCTGAGGAACTGTCCCACCGGCTTACTTGCAACCTTTAGACCTGCACAGGTGGAGACCGCTAGTGGGAATGGCTTGCCTGGGAACTCCTCGGCTCCAGCAGCCGAGATTGGATACAGCGTTCCGCGATCAATTAAGTACGTAGCGCCATCGCACTGCACCTTGATGGAAGTGAATCCACTCCTGGTCTGAAGGTTGGAAACCTCTGATTTGTCGATGGTAAAAATCTTGGAGTCGGAGACATTTTTTGCGTGGGCCTCGGAGGCCAGCTTCACCTTGCGGGTTAGGTCATCCACCAGGTAGATCGTGCTGGTGCCGCTGGCCTTGACCAAAGAGCCCGGAGCCAATCCATTACCGACGCTCTCAACGGTATTGATTGCGGATAGCGGCAACGTTAGTGCCTTTGGCTGCGATAGCAGAGTCAAGAATCTTTCGGTCATGGACTTATCGGCAACTGCGCGCCGCTGAGCTCCCTGCACGAAGTAGGAGAGCTTGTTGCCGGCGCTGGTAACAACCGCCGGAGCGGCTAGTGAACCGTTTACGGTAGGGAATTTGTTTATTAGCTCATCTGGTAATGTGCTGACCTGGGTGGTCCAGTTCGCAGGATCTGCGACCGGCAACTTTCCATTTTCAGTAAGCACAAAGTTCTCACCGGCAGGGTTCGCAACAAACCCGCGCACGATTCCAGAACTGGAAGCGACCAGCTTCTGATCAATCTCCACGTTTGAAACCGTAAAGAACTTACTCAGCCCAATTGCACTTGCAAGTGAAGCCGAGATTCGATAGCTCTTTCCACCAAACGCCACAGCAACGTCATCTGTTGCAGTTAGCCCAAACACAGTCAGGTCACTGGCCAAGGGTTCACCAGGAAGCAAAGACATCACCTGCTCGATAACCAATGGACTCGAGCTGATGCTCTGGCCGCCAACTGCGTTCAAAGCCAAATCGTCAACCACAGCGCGACGAGTACCGTTTTCGATCCAAAACTTTGCACCCTCAGGCGTCAGTACCAAACGGGTTAGCGCGCCACCTTGAATAAACAGGCTCAATTGTGATTCGGTGAGGCTGGTGGCGAGATCGCAGTTGAGGCCATACTGCTTGGCTAGGTTGCAGTCGGTAAGTGAATAGCGCTTTCCATCAACCAAAAGCCAAAACTCAGTCGTGCTAGCGCGCTTAACCAGCTGATATAAATCGCCCTTATTCTCAAAGCTTTCCAGGTATGCCTGGGAGATTTCACCCTGCGGGCCAAGCGGTCTAACAGAGGCCAAAAGCCTGGTGTCGGACACTCGATACCTGAGATTGTCGACAATCAAATAGGTCTCACTGGTGCTGGATTTCAATAGGTAGCTGCCACCGATAGGAGATCCAAACCAGTCATGGAAAAAGCGCCAGAAGTTTCTATTTCCGTATGCCGAGCAGGAGTCGCCGGAACCGTAGAGGTTCTTTAGAGCTGCGTCATTTGGAGTGTAAGGCGTGTAGTAGTAAAGGTTTGCGGTGGCCTGGCTTTTGAGTTCAAAGCTCTTGGTGCCGCAAGATGCCTTGGGGTTGTAGCGCATTGAAACTGTGCGGCCAGGCTTCCAGTAGCTAAAAGATCCGGCCGGGTTTCCATACCAGCGGAACTGTCTGGCTGCCTTGTAGAGCTGATTGAACAGTCCGGTAAATACCTTGCCGCAGATGCCAGGGTCGCTGTCCGGGCAACCAAAGCCCATGGCTGCGCGATACATGTATTCGGTTGGCTTAGTCGAGGTGACCAGCGCCTGTTCCTTTTGCAAGGTGACGATAAAGACTTTTGGATTAATGCCGCAGGCGTTCGAGATGGCATGAATAACTTCAGCCGCGCTAGCCCCGGCCTTCGCCGAAATCGCCTTACAGGGACCAACTTCAGTTGGGCCTGTTGCAGGGGTCTCTGGGATGTCGACCTTGATGTTTTTCAAGCAGTCGATAGACGGATTTGTGGCGCGACATTCAGCAACCCTGGAATCCAAGAAAGCTTGAATTTGCGGAACGGTCATGGTGCCAAAGTCGTAGAAGACGCTATCGCTAATGATCAGACCTGGGTCAAAAGTGCTAGCCGATGGAGCAGCCTCTGCTGGCGTTTGAGCGGTTGGTTGAACTACCAGGCTCGCTGCAATAAGCGCAATGGCAGAGAAGATGCCGAAAATCTTGCGCATTAGCCAATCACCACCGAGGTTGGGGCGGATATCCCAAAGTGCCCCTCGGATTCATAGCTAACGGTCACCACCCCATTGCCTGAAGGCAGATCTTTCAATGGGAATTCGATTGGGAAGCACTGGGTGTAGTCACTGCTTGGCTCGGCCTTGACTTCCATGGTTTTGGTGACGCCATTGCCGAGGTATTTGAAAATGCACTTGCCGCCGGACTCACTCAAGCTTGGAATACTTGCCACGACAGTAAAGACTCCAATCGAAGGCTCTGGAACAGCCATGATGATCTCGACAGCGATCTCTTTGCGAACGATTGGTTCTTGGGTTTCCTCTGGAGTCGCAGTCTCTTCGGGAGTTGCAGTCTCCTCAGGCGCGACAGTCGCTTCCGGCGAAACAGTCTGTGATTCGGTGACCGGCTCTGGCAGAGAAGTTGCACCCCAGTTTGGGTAGAAGATGCTGCAGCCGGTCAGGGTGAGCAAAACTGCGGCGACCGCCAAAGTTCTCGCGAAATTGCGCATGCCTCACCTCCAAACGCTTTCAACCCTAGGTTGCTTGGCTTAGAAAACCCTGAGCAACAAGCGGTTTGGGCTAAATTGCTGGGCTTAGAGGCTGTTCTTGAGGTTGTTGTTTTTGATCTCGACCGTGTTTGCTAAATCAACTCGGTGGGCATCCAGTTTGGTTCGAAGGGCGGCATCGTTGGCCCCGAGAATTCTTACCGCCAAAAGTGCGGCATTTTTGGCACCGTCGATTGAGACCGTTGCCACCGGAACACCTGCTGGCATCTGCACGATCGATAGCAGTGAGTCCATGCCTTCCAGCTGGCTGAGCGCAATCGGAACTCCGATTACCGGCAGTGATGTGACCGAAGCGAGCATGCCCGGTAGGTGGGCTGAGCCGCCTGCTCCGGCAATCACAACTTTCACGCCGCGATCGGCGGCTGCTTTGCCCCACTCGATCATGCGCTCCGGGGTGCGGTGAGCACTGAGTACCTCAACCTCGTGCTCAACGCCAAACTCCTTGAGCGTAAGCGAAGCATCCTGCAATACTCGCCAGTCGGAATCAGATCCCATGACTATTGCGACAGTCTTCATTGCAACCTCCCAGGGTCAATTTAGCGGTTGTAAAGCAAATCTCTGCAGGCGCGACCATCCGCCAATAGTTGATTAAGATCATTTCCCTGCAGCGTTAGGTGACCCATCTTGCGGCCTAGCCTCGGAGCTTTTTCATACATGTGAAATTTCACGTGTGGGAAACGCTCCATCGCCTTTAGGTAGTGCTTTACAAAATCATTCTCAGAATCAACACCCAACAGGTTGATCATCACTGCAAATCTCGAGGTGCCACTGCTTGCGCCAAGTGGCAGATCTAAGACCGCCCTAAGGTGCTGTTCAAACTGCGAAGTTACGGATGCATCGATAGAGAAGTGGCCGGAGTTGTGTGGTCGCATCGCAAGTTCGTTGACCAAAATATCGCCATTTCTGGCCCTAAATAGCTCAACGGCCATGACTCCAACAACTCCGAGGCCCTCGGAAATTTGCTTTGCGATGCTCAGTGCTTGTGGGTGCAGAGCTGATTCTGGTGCAGGAGCAATCACCTCGGCGCAGACTCCGGCTTGCTGGTGAGTTTCAACCAGCGGCCAGGCGTTGAACTCGCCACTGGGGCTTCGCGCAGATAGTTGAGCGAGTTCGGTCACGAAATCAACCTTTTCCTCAAGCAACAGTTCGCCGCCAAATTGTGAGATGTTTTCAAGCCAATCGCGCACCTCTGCAACAGCCGATACGACTCGAACACCCTTGCCGTCATAGCCACCAATAGGAGTTTTCACCACGATCTTCGGGCCGTGGTTTTGCAAGAAGTTGGCAATGTCGGATTCGGTTTTCGCCGCCTGCCAAATTGGTTGAGGTATCCCTAGTTCGGCTAGCTTGCGGCGCATAGTGAGCTTGTTTTGAGCGTGCTTTAGGGCGTTTGGGCCCGGGCGGACAGACACTCCGGCAGCTTCCAGCTGCTCCAGAATGGCGGTTGGAACGTGCTCGTGATCAAAGGTGATTACATCTACCGTTTTCGAGAATTCGAACAGTTGGGCAAAATCGTTTATGTCTCCAACCTTGGTAACCGCCTGGTGCGCGGAAGAGCCTTCGCTCTCAGCAAATACCTTTATACCAATCCCAAGAGCAATTGCTGCCGGCTGCATCATTCGGGCAAGCTGACCAGCGCCTATAACTCCAACAACCGGCATGCCCACCTCTTTCAGGGCTCTAGTTTCGCAGATGCCAGACGTCTGCGGCCGACACCACGACTGGTTCAGGGGTATGGATTACCAAACGGCCCTCGCGATCGATGTCCTTGGCCACTCCAAACACCTCGCCACCGCCAGGAAGTCCCGCTCTTACGTTCTTTCCAATTGTTGCGGAAGCCTGAAGCAATTCGGCTCTGGTCTTAGTGATTGCAACCTGCGGGTCAGCCTCAAAGATCGCCCATCGCACTCTGAAGTTGCGCACCACGGCGTGTAAAACCTCATCGAAAGTTTTGTGGACGCCGAGCAGATCTAGTGCGGTGGCGGTTTCAGGAGCGCCTTGCTGAGCCTTTAGGTTTATGCCAAATCCAAGAATCAGTGAGCTATCAGGCTGAATCTGAGCGAGGATTCCGCTGATCTTTTTGCCATCAACCAGCACGTCGTTCGGCCACTTCACTAAAACCTCATTACTCACCAGCTCCGCAATCGCAGATCGGATTGCGACTGCAGCAATCAAAGTTGCCCAACCCAGCTCTTTGGTGTGCTTCGAGGTCAAGTACAAAGAGGCCGAAATGCTGGACCCGGGTTCAGATACCCAATTGCGACCTAGGCGACCCATGCCTGCGGTTTGGGTGTGACTAACCACCAGGCTGAAGTTTTCTAGCTGGTCGGTTTTAGTCAGGCGCGCAAGTTCTAGGTTGGTGGAGTCGACCGTATCGAGCTCGATTAATCGGTTTACGACTGAGGCAGTTTGAGGTAGGGACACACTAAAACCGTATCGCAACCAGCAAACTTGTAGCTATCTACGATGAATTTGGCGTTTGCTTGTAGGTATTGTTCAAGTAGTACTGCCTAGAAGCTGGATAAAGTAGGCAAGCACCTAAGGAGAATTTGTGTCCAAGACCCCTGACCTTTCCACCACCGCTGGCAAACTTGCCGACCTAAAGGCTCGTTACCACGAGGCTGTGGTCAGCGCGGGAGACAACGCCAAGGAAAAGCAGCACGCCAAGGGTAAGAACACCGCTCGCGAGCGCATTGAGATGCTGCTTGATGCCGGCAGTTTTGTTGAGGTTGACGAATACGTTCGCCACCGCTCGACCTCCTTTGGAATGGACGCCAAGCGTCCTTACGGCGACTCGGTTGTTACCGGAATTGGCACCATTCACGGCCGCCAAGTTGCGGTTTACTCGCAGGACTTCACGATTTTTGGTGGGTCACTGGGTGAGACCGCTGGAAACAAGATCATCAAGATAATGGAACTTGCCATCAAGACCGGTGTGCCACTTATTGGAATGCTGGATTCCGGTGGCGCTCGCATTCAAGAGGGCGTTATTGCCCTTGGAAAATACGGTGAGATTTTTAGGCTCAACACCATGGCATCTGGGGTTATCCCACAGATTTCCATCATCATGGGCCCTGCTGCCGGCGGTGCGGTTTACTCCCCAGCGCTAACGGATTTTGTGATCATGGTTGACAAGACCTCAAACATGTTCGTAACCGGGCCGGATGTAATCAAAACCGTAACCGGTGAAGACGTTGGCATGGAGGAACTCGGTGGTGCTCGCACCCACAACGAAACCTCCGGTGTGGCTCACTATCTAGCCGACGACGAGGCCGATGCACTCGACTACGTAAAGTCGCTAATTGGCTTTTTGCCGGAGAACAATCTCTCTGAGACCGTGACCTACCAATCCGACACCGAGCTCGAAATAACCGAGGCGGACCTCAAACTCAACACCATCATCCCGGATTCCCCAAACCAGCCATATGACATGCGCACCATCATTGAGGCACTTGTCGACGAGGGTGAATTCTTAGAGGTTCAGCCGCTATACGCCCCAAACATCCTGATTGGTTTTGCTCGAATCGATGGCTCTAGCGTTGGCATTGTGGCCAACCAGCCAAAGCAAATGGCGGGAACCCTAAACATCGATGCCGGTGAAAAAGCAGCTCGATTTGTTAGGTTCTGCGATGCATTCTCGATTCCAATTTTGACCCTGGTCGATGTTCCCGGATACCTCCCTGGAACCGACCAGGAGTGGGCCGGTGTGATTCGCCGCGGTGCCAAATTGCTTTACGCTTACGCCGAGGCAACCGTCCCACTGGTTACCGTAATCACCCGCAAGGCTTACGGTGGCGCTTACATCGTTATGGGCTCCAAGCAGCTTGGGGCGGACATCAACCTGGCGTGGCCAACCGCAGAGATCGCTGTAATGGGCGGCCAAGGCGCAGTGAACATTCTGTTCCGCGACAAGATTCGTGAAGCCGAAGAGCAGGGCCTGGATATCGCAAAGGTGAGAGACCAGCTAGCCAAGGAATACACCTACAACGTTGCCAGCCCGTTTTTGGCGGCAGAGCGTGGTGAGCTAGACGGCATCATTGAACCGGCTGCCACCAGAACCGCAGTGATTCGCTCGCTGAGAGCGCTAAAGACCAAGCGCGCGAGCTTGCCTCCGAAAAAGCACGGAAACATTCCGCTGTAATGAAGATTTATTCGGAAGAAGAAGTTCAGCAGCTGCTTTCTGTCACCGGTGGCGATGCTGAGGATCAAGCAGCTGCAGTTGCAGTTGTCACGGCGGCTATTTTGGAATCTCGCAGGCTCGGACGAATTGCCGTTGGGAAGCCGAGCTCTTCTTGGCACAAGGGCGAGGGTATTTTGCGAGGCGAGCTGTCATCAAACTGGCACGCCTCTTCCAGGTCCGGTCTTTAGAACGTTCCCCAAAACGTTAGGTAACATTCCAATCACTTAACCCTCATTCAGTAAAAACTCCGCTGAACTAGTTGCATCTTCGAAAAGCAACTGAGGGTGCTCGAGGATTGTGCAGGGCACAGGGGAAATGAATGGGCGAGATCTTATGATCCGCCCATCATTCTTTAGAGTCGAATAAACAGATCGGGAGCGTCGTATCCTGGTCTTGAAGCGGTCATGGTGACCGTCCATGGTTCATCCGCAACCGATCGCAAAACCAGCCTTCCCGCAAACACAGTTGCGACGTGTGTGGCAACCTCGGCCAGCAAGCTCTCGCGCTCTTGTTCAGTTAGCTGGTCTAGACCACCATCATCCAAAACTTGAACTTCGACTCCCCTAGCCCGAGCTGCTGCAATTTCTGAAAGCAGTTTTGGAGATTCGAAGTGCCGACCTCGAATCCGATCTCGAAGGGTTGCCTCGAGAGCGACTGCCCGGATCCGATCGTGTTGATTTAGGTTTCCCGCCTGCTGCTCTATTTGGTTCAGAATTGGAAGTGATGCTCCCAATGCCTGTTCGACTCTGAGTTGGCGTTCGTTTCTGGCAGCTGTTTTTGCGGCAGTTGCGGCCTCGGTGGCAAGTGCTCGCTCACGATAATCCTCAGCAGCCTTTGCGGAGGAGGCCAGGGTGACAGCCGCCGCATGAGCCGCCGCAACTAACATCACCGCACCAATGATTCCGGCGCTAAAAAGCGAATCAAGCCCACCCCAAAGAATCACCTCAGTGGTCGAAACGATACCTCCAAACCAAGCCATCGCTTTGTGCTGCCTCAGGGCAACAATTGCCATCAGGGTGGCGACACCGGCGACATACCAGGTGCTGTGATTATCGCCGTAGTCTCCCGAATCTGAAGCGTTCATCAATAGCGGGATAACCCAAGCGTTCACCAAACTAAATGCTGCTTTTTTGTTGGTGAGACGAAGACCAGGTCGGTGAAAGACCGAAACCATCAGGGCGATAAAGTAAAGGACAATGGCAAAAATTGCGTAGGCCGGATGATCGTAATCACCAAGATTTATAAGGCCTAAAACGCCGTGGTAAAGACCGTATGCCAATGCGAAAAATGAGATAGCAGCGCGAGAAAGCTTTATCATTTTGCCCAACTCAATATGACTGTGGTGCCTTTTCCTGGAGTGCTAGAAACTTGAGCTCTGCCGCCGACTAGATCCATGCGCGCCTTGATTGAAGTGCTGATTCCCAATCGATCCTTGGGCAAACGTTCTGGGATAAAACCCTTGCCGTTATCCCTAACTTCAACCATCAAACCTTTGAATGTTGAGCTGCCGAGTCGGAGCTGGATTTGGTCAGCCTTCGAGTGACTAATCGCGTTGTCCATAGCCTGCAAAGCGGCCTGAGTTATGGCCTGGGCTATCTCAGCCGGAATTTCCTCGAGGCCGGCTGACAAAATCTCAACCTCAATCTCTTGTGATGCCCGAAAAGCCGCTTTTCGTAATGAGCGATAGAGCCCCAGTGTGGTTACCCTGGAATTCAACACCTCGTCCGAAACCGCAGATTCCAGGCTAGCAATTGCGTCCGCCGCCATGGTTGCCACTGCTTGTTGCTCTTGGTCTGACTTGACATTTGCTGCCACGAGCAGAGTGTTTAGAACTTGATCGTGAACCAATGCGTCGATGCGCTGCCGCTCACGCTCCACAGCGTCAATTTGAGATTGCTCAATAGCCGATGTAATTGCGGCGGAGTTTGCCTCATCGGCTCGCCTTGCTCCATCGCGAATCAGCCATATTAGAGAAGAGATCGCTCCGCCTAGTAAAAAGACGTAAACCGAATCTTGTGTCGCAAGGAATGAATCGCCAGACCCGCCGGCAATCGAGGTTTCGACCAGATACCAACTAGCCGATGCCACAACCAAATAGACAACCCCCAGCCAAAGCGGTTTTGCAACACCCATTGAGATGGTTGCCAATCCCACCAGCCACCAGACCCAAGCCTGGAAATCCTGCGGCAGGGTGGACGGATCAACCACAAGAAACTGCCATTGCCACAAAGCGAGTAACACCGCAGCTCCATGCAGGTAAGTCCAGAATCCGAGGGATCCTCTAAGCCATGCCCAAATATTCATTCCAATGATTGGAACAGTCACATAGAAAACAACCAACCAGCTGCCAACTCCCAGGAACGGAGCTTGGAAAATGGCATTTGCAATGACTTCAATGTGAAGGACAGCTGCAGCCGAAGCATAGCTTCGACTGAAATTTGTCTCTAGCCGAACACTTGCGGCCGAGGAAAGCATTCGCTGCGACACCTAAAGCTGCTCTCCCTGCAGCAAGCCGTCTTCGATTGCGCGCCGGAAAAGATCTACTTTGGTTGCAGCTTCGCGCCCGAGCTTTGCGTATTTCACTCGAACCCGGTCGATGTGTTCTTTGGCACTGGATGGCTTGATCTGAAGTTGGTAGGCAACCTGCTTGAGGCTCATGCCGGAGGCGTAGAGCGAGAGTACTTCTTTTTCCCGCTCGGATAGCTTGACCTCTTTGAACAATCGATCGGCATCAATCAAAGCGCTCGTATCTGCGTTATTAATAATGATGCCTCTAGCAGCGAGGGAAATTGCCTCGATAAGTGTTGCCATTGGCTTTGACTTCGAAACAATCGCGGTAGCTCCAGCCCGCAGTGCCGAGCGCATGAGCGGTGGCTTGTCAGCGATGCTGTAAATCAAAACCGCAGGACCAGCATCGACCAGGCGTTCTATGTTGTCCTCGACTAAAGAGCCATCTGCCAACGAAAGGTCAGCAATAACAACCTCGCAGTCTTTTTCAGCGATTTGCAACAGCAGTTCACTCACCGTGGCGGCAGAGCCAACTAGCTCGAGGCCGTTTTCCCGGCAGGTGCCCGCGAACCCGAGGCGCACCGCCTCGTGATCGTCAACGATAGCTACCTTTACCTTCCCCATAGCCTTCTAGGCTAGCCAAGAGTTAGGGCTGCGACCACTTCAAAATGGTGTGTGTGAGGGAATATATCGATGGATTTAAGTCCCCTAAGTTGGTATCCCGCCTTAGTTAGCGATCCAAGGTCGCGGGCCAATGCAACCGGGTCGCAGGCAACATAAATAATGTTTCTTGGGCGAAGTTTGACCAGCTGATCAATGACCTTGCCGGCAGCTCCCGAGCGAGGTGGGTCAAGCACAACCGTGTCGAAGCTGCCCGCTTTGGCACTAGCAATTCGCAAATACTGCAACACGTCTGACTTCTCAAACTTCAGGTTTGAAAGATCGATTGCCGACTTGGTTCCATCGGTAACCGCCTGCTTGCTGTTCTCGACTGCTGTGAAGTGGGTTGAGCTGTATTTCGCCGCCATGGTGGCGCTAAACAACCCCGCACCCGCATAAAGATCTAGGGCGGGCTTAGTGGCATCAAACCCCAGAAGCTCAGCGGCTTCAAAGACTGACTTGGTCAGCACGTTTGCAGCCTCTTTGTGGACTTGCCAGAAAGCACCGGAAGTCAACCTAAAGGTTCGGCCGGCTGCTCGCTCAATCAGGCGCTCCGAGCCATTGAGCTTGCCGTCAACCATCCACTGCAAGTCTCCGGTTGAGCTGGATGCAATAGAAATCTTCTTTACGCCATTCCAGTTTTTAAGCTGAATGCCAAGCTCTTCGATTTCTGCGACAGCAAGCGGAAGATTTGGGGTGAAGACTGCCTCGTTTGATCTTGGTCTCATCGGTCCTGCGGTGCCGGTTTCATCGACATTGAGCTGGACTCTGGTTCGGTAGCGCAAGCCATCGGTCTCCCCAGGGCAAGGTTGTACCTTGGTGTCAAACTCGAGTCCCGCCATGCGCTGCAGTGCCTCTGCAAGCACCTGGCTCTTCAACTCTCGCTGGTGCTCCAGGGTGATGTGACCAAATTCCGCACCACCTGCACCCTCGCGGGCTGCTTTCCAAAAATGTGTCTTGCGGTGTTCAGATGCCTCCACCACGTTGGTGACTGTGGCGCGCAGAAACTTTCCGGAATCCTCAGTGACCTCAACATCGACGACTTCGCCATCGATGGCGCCGGTTACAAAGATGACGCGTCCCTCGTGGCGAGCGACAAAAACTCCACCGTGGGCAACTTTTTCAATTTTTACTCGAAGATTCACTCCCACAGTGTTCCACAGCTAACCTTGCTCCCGTGACCAAATTGCTACTTGCCTCAACATCGCCCGCTCGAAAGCGACTGCTAAATGACGCCGGGATCGTTTTTGAAACCCGCTCGCCCGGGGTGGATGAGGATGCATTGGTTGAAGCAGTAAGACCTCCCACCATCCAAGACATGACCCTGTTGTTGGCAAGAGCCAAGGCCGAGGCCGTGACCTTCGATGGCCTAGTTCTAGGATGCGATTCAGCGCTACTACTGGATCGGGAAATGCTTGGCAAACCTCACCTTCCGGAAGTTGCAATTGCACGCTGGCAAAAGATGCGCGGTCAAACTGGAGTGCTGTGCTCGGGTCACTGGCTAATTGATGGTGAAACCGGGGAGGCCACCGGGAAGGTGACCCAGACCACCGTGAAGTTTGCAAATTTGACTGACGAGCAAATTCACAAATATGTCGCAACCGGCGAACCGCTTCAGGTTGCTGGTGCTTTCACCATTGATGGCATTGGTGGTGCCTTTGTTGAGCGGATCGAAGGTGATTACCACACCGTAGTTGGACTTTCACTTGTTGCCCTTCGAGAGCTGGTTACCGAGCTTGGTCACGACTACCAGTCGCTATGGAGATAACCGCAACGAAATGGCTGATTTTTTGTCGTTTCCTTATAAATTTCAAGGCTTAGAGGGCATTAAGCTGTTCGATTATGACCCAGCGCCGAATTACCAAGCTACTAATTGCCAACCGAGGCGAAATCGCAGTTCGTATCATTCGAGCCGCCAAAGACGCTGGAATCCTAACCGTTGCGGTTTACGCCGATGGCGACCGTGACGCGCAGCACGTCAAACTAGCCGATGAGGCTTACGCCCTAAAAGGTGAGACTGCCGCCGAAACCTACTTGGTCTCGGACAAGTTGATCGCGGTTGCAAAGCGTGCAAAGGCAAATGCGGTTCACCCTGGATACGGTTTTCTGTCAGAAAACGCTCAGTTCGCTCAAGCTGTTATTGACGCAGGTTTGATCTGGATTGGTCCAAAGCCAGCCTCGATTGAACAGCTGGGCGACAAGGTTTCGGCTCGCAAGGTCGCGGAATCTGTTGGAGCACCGCTAGCACCTGGAACCATCAACCCGGTTGAAACCGTAAAAGAAGTTGAGGATTTCGTAGCGATCCACGGCCTACCGGTGGCCATCAAGGCCGCATACGGTGGCGGTGGGCGTGGTATCAAGATCGTTCGCGAGTCGAGCGAAATTCAAGAGCTTTTCGAATCCGCAACCCGAGAGGCAATTGCAGCCTTTGGTCGCGGTGAATGCTTCTTGGAGAAATACCTAGACAAGCCTCGTCACGTTGAGACCCAGTGTCTTGCAGACCAACACGGAAACGTAGTGGTTGTCTCCACCCGCGACTGCTCACTGCAGCGTCGTCACCAGAAGCTGGTCGAAGAAGCTCCGGCCCCGTTCCTAACCGCAGATCAAGAAGCCAGGCTCTACGAATCCTCGAAAGCAATCCTCAAGGCAGTTGGCTACGAAGGTGCGGGAACTTGTGAATTCCTTATTGCCCAAGATGGCACGGTTTCCTTCCTTGAGGTCAACACCCGCCTCCAGGTTGAGCACCCGGTTTCTGAGGAGGTCACCGGTCTTGACCTGGTTCGCGAGCAATTCCGCATCGCCGAAGGTGGAGTGCTGGACTATGGCGACCCTAAGGTTTCTGGTCACAGCTTCGAATTCCGCATCAACGGAGAAGACCCGGGTCGCGGCTTCTTGCCGGCACCTGGAGCTATTCACCAGTTTGTAGCGCCAAGCGGACCTGGCGTTCGAGTCGACTCGGGCGTGGTTTCAGGAGATGTTGTCTCTGGAAACTTTGACTCAATGATTGCAAAACTTATTGTCACTGGATCGACTCGAGCCGAAGCACTGCAGCGTTCTAGACGAGCGCTGGAAGAAATGCAGGTTCACGGGCTACCGACTGTTTTACCTTTCCACCGCGCAATCGTGAACGACCCCGCCTTTACCGGTGAGAGTGGCAAGTTTGGCGTTTACACCCGCTGGATTGAGACCGAATGGAACAACACAATCGAGCCTTGGTCTGGTCAGACTGAAGACCTTCCTCAGTCGGAACCGCGTCACGATGTGGTTGTCGAGGTTTCAGGCAAGCGTCTAGAGGTAAGCGTTCCCAAGCGTTTGCTAGTTGGTGAAATTGGCTCTGCAGCAGGTCACGCTCCAAAGCGCGCGAAGAGCTCGGGAGCGTCCAGCCACACCGGCGCCAAGGGCAACAGCTTGCTAGCCCCGATGCAGTCGACCGTGGTCAAACTTGCGGCCAACGAAGGTGATCATGTTGAGGTCGGTGACCTGGTGGTTGTGCTTGAGGCAATGAAGATGGAACAGCCGCTAACTGCTCACCGCTCGGGAACGATTAGCTCAATTGGCGTAAGCGTTGGAGCAACAATCTCTGCGGGAACTCGAATTCTCGATATAACCGATTAGTCAATCGGTTGGTGCAGAGCAGAGGCAGCCTCTGCGATTGAATCTGCAAGCGATGGGTAGACCGTGTAGGTGCGAGCCAACTGGTCAACCGTTAGTCGATTCTCGATAGCCACTGCGATTGGGTAGATCAGATCCGAGGCCCTCGGTGCGACCACAACGCCACCGATTACGGTGCCAGAGCCAATCGATGCAAACAGTTTGATGAAACCCTCGCGGATTCCCTGCATCTTCGCTCTCGGGTTGGTCTCAAGCATTACCTTCTGAATATCACCGCGGACCAGACCCTGTTCGATCTCAGCCTGAGACCAGCCGACAGATGCAATCTCCGGGGCGGTGAAAACATTCGATGCGACATTGCGCATTCTGGTTGGAGCGGCAACATCTCCCATGGTGTGGTAGACCGCAGTTCTACCCTGCATGGCACTTACCGAAGCAAGTGGCATGGCGGTCGAGCAGTCACCAACCGCATAAACATTTGCCCTGGAAGTTCTGGCAACCTTGTTGGCAATCACGTGACCGGTTGCAGTCAGCTCAACGCCAGCCTCTTCAAGACCAAGACCTTCGGTGTTAGGAATTGCACCAACGGCCATTAGACAGTGGCTGCCCTCGATGACCTCGCCACCTTCCAAAGTGACCTGGACGCCAGTGCCAGTGTTTACGACTGAAACTGCGCGAGACTTGTTCAGAATCTGCATGCCGCCTCGGCGGAAAACATCCTCAATCAAATCAGCCGCATCGGCATCATTTCCAGGGAGTACCTTGTCGCGGCTGGAGATCAGCGTGACCTGGCTGCCCAGTTGCAAATAAGCGGAAGCGAACTCGGCACCGGTAACACCAGAACCAACCACAATCATGTGCTCAGGTAGGGCCTTTAGGTTGTAGAGCTGCTTCCAAGTAAAAATGCGGTCGCCATCTGGCTTGGATCCAGGAACTTCTCTAGGGTGTGCGCCAACTGCGACGATGATGGTCTTGGCTTCGATTCGCTCAGGCTTTCCGCCCAAGGTCGGCTGAACCACAACGTGGTGATTGCCATCAAGCTTTCCACGACCGGAAATGACTCGAACACCTTCATTTTTCAATGTAACCAGCATGTCCTCGGATTGGCTCTTCGCCAAAGCAAGAAGTCTCTTGTTTACAGCCTCTAGGTCGATTTCTACCTTTGGCCTAACAGGCTTGTTGTCAATCGAGAATGTAACTCCCAAGCTCTGGGCCTGGGCCACCTGCTGAGCAGCGTCTGCGGTGGCAATCAGGGTCTTGGATGGCACCACATCTGTGAGTACGGCATTGCCGCCGATGCCATTGTCCTCAATAAGGATTACCTCGGCACCAAGCTGGCGGCCAGCCCTTGCTGCTTCGTAGCCACCAGGGCCACCGCCAATGATTACGATTCGATGTTGGTTCGCAGATGAATTTGTCACGGGTTCATTCTCGCTTACCAATCTGGGTTGCGGGGTTAGTTAGACTGATTTTTATGGTCAATCCACTCAACGTCGAGGGTGCTAACCCCTTCGAAATAGCCCAAGAGGCTGCAACTCAAATCGCAAAGATTTCCGGCATTTCAACCCACGACATCGCTCTAACACTGGGATCTGGCTGGGCTAAGGCGGCTGACCTAATTGGTGAGACGGTAAGTGAAATTCCAGGCAGCGAAATCATTGGCTTTTCAAAGCCAGCTGTGGTTGGGCACGTTGGCACGATTCGTTCGATCCGCCTGCCAAATGGCAAGCATGCTTTGGTTATTGGAGCGCGAACCCACTTTTATGAGAACCACGGCGTCCGCTCGGTAGTTCACTCGGTGAGAACCGCTGCAGCAGCCGGCGCTAAGACCATGATTTTGACCAACGGAGCAGGCGGCATCAAGCCGGAATGGGCCGGCGGTGCTGCGGTATTGATCTCTGATCACATCAACCTCACGGCTTCCAGCCCATTGGAAGGGGCAACCTTTATTGACCTGACCGATCTCTACTCCAAGCGCCTAAGAGATTTGGCTAGGACAGTGGATGCCTCACTAGATGAGGGTGTTTACGTTCAGTTCCGTGGCCCACACTACGAAACTCCTGCCGAGGTTCAGATGGCCAAAATCATGGGCGGTCATATCGTTGGTATGTCCACCGCACTCGAGGCGATTGCCGCTAGAGAAGCTGGCATGGAAATTATGGGAATGTCGCTGATCACCAATCTGGCTGCCGGTATTCAAACCACACCTCTTTCGCACGCCGAAGTTTTGGAGGCTGGCAGAAATGCCGAAGCCCGAATCGGCAAGCTACTCGCTGAGATTGTGACCAAGCTCTAAATGGATTTAGTTGCACTAGCCAACAACTGGTTGGCCCAGGATCCAGACCCGGTAACCCGCCTCGAACTTGAACAGCTCATCCGGGCAAAAGATGAAGCCGGACTCGCTTTACGTTTTGACTCTCGGCTGCAGTTTGGAACCGCGGGACTTCGCGGTGAGCTAGGCGCTGGACCAAATCGCATGAACCGCATTGTGGTTGCGCAGGCTGCCTACGCAATTGCTCGTTTTCTCAATGCCAACCGTTCGGATTACCTAGATAAAACCGGTGAGCTCTCGGTAGTTGTTGGCTACGACGGTCGAGTGAATTCCGAGATCTTTGCGCAAGATTCGGCCGAAATCTTTGCGGGCGCCGGGATCAAAACCAGACTGTTCGACTCCGCTGTGCCGACCCCGGTTGCCGCATTCACCGGCAAGAGATTTCACGCCAGCGCAACCGTGATTGTGACGGCAAGTCACAACCCACCCAAAGACAATGGTTACAAGGTTTATCTCGGTGGCCAAAACGGTTGTTCGCAGTTGGTCTCACCGCAGGACAAGCAAATTGCTGCTCTGATAGATCAGATTGCAATAGAAACCAAGTTCTCGGACATTCCAAAGTCCTCAAACATTGAGACCCTCGGCCAGGCTGATGAAGATGCCTATGTCGCTCGAGCAGCATCGCTAGTAGCGAGCGATCAATCTGGTCGCAGCGATCTGAGAATCACCTACACAGCCATGCACGGCGTTGGCTACAAAACCATGAAGTCGGTTTTTGACAGCACCGGGTTTGTCTTCAGCTCTGTGGCCAAGCAGCAAGAACCGGATGGCCAATTTCCCACCGTCTCTTTTCCAAACCCTGAAGAGCCAGGGGCGATGGACCTGAGCTTTGCGCACGCTCTCACTCAACACTCGGACTTGATAATTGCCAATGACCCGGATGCCGACCGGCTTGCAGTTGGAGTCAGAAGCGGTAATGGCTACCAAATGCTCACCGGTGATCAGGTTGGCTTATTGCTCGCGGAGATGATTGCCTCGGCTAAGCAAAGTGGCACTTTGGCAAACTCGATTGTTTCTGCAAGCCTTGCCAAAGTGGCAGCCTTCCACAACTTGAAATACCAGCAGACCCTCACCGGATTCAAGTGGATTTCAAAGGTGCCGAACCTGAGCTTTGGTTACGAAGAGGCATTGGGTTACTGCATCGATCCGGACTTTACTCCGGACAAGGACGGTATCTCTGCAGCGCTTGCGATTGCGGAGTTAGCCGCAACCCTAAAGGCCGAAGGCATGAGTCTTTTGGACCTGCTTCGCGGATTGGCAAAGCGCTATGGACACGTCGCCACCGGTCAGGTTTCGATTCGAGTAACCGACCTGTCGGTTATCGGCAAGATCATGAGCGATGTGAAGTCAAACCCTGTTGCTGAAATCATTGGCGAAGTTGCGGAGTTTGAAAATCTAGAACTCGGTAAAAACCTGCCTGCCACCGAGGGCGTTATCTTCACCACGAGTTCTTACCGGGTAATCATTAGGCCATCCGGAACCGAGCCAAAGCTCAAGTGCTACCTGCAGGTCACTGCGGAATCGGAAGAGAATTCAAAGACGAAGCTTACCGGCCTCAAAGACTGGGCTCAGCAGCTCCTCAGCGCTTACTAGCTAGGCGTTTGATCGACTCTGGGACTTCTAGGCCCGCGGCCTCTTCGTCGGCTGGAATCGGCGTTCCAATGCTTGTGATAATTGGCACGATTCCAGCCCAGGTTCCCTGATTTAGATCCGACTCATCGTCATCAACCTCATTCACGGAAATCTTCACCGAGCACTCATCGAGCGGCAGCGCAACGATGATGGTTGCAGCCAACTCTTTCTTGGTGCTGGAGCGAACCTCTTGGACTCGGCCCGGGATCATCGAATTGCTCAAGGCATCTAGCGCAGCATCCTTTTCGTCATCGCCAACCAAACTTGCCTTGCCGAAAATCACCACCGATCGGTAGTGCATGCCCGAGTTGAAAGTTGAACGCGCAACCTTGAGTGCTTTTAGCTCGGTGATGGAGACACAAACCTCTGGCTCGTCATGCAACAGGCGCATAAGTCTTGAACCGGATGAGCCGTGCAGGTAGAGGGTGTCATCGACCCGGCCAAATGCCATCGGGATCACAAGTGGTCTGCCGTCTTGAACTAAACCGACGTGGGCAACCAGGTTGTCATCAAGGATCGAATAGAGATCGCTGACCTCAAAAGCAGCCTTGTGAGAAATTCGATTGAGGGTGGTGCGCTGTGTGCCGCCAGGATTAGCCATGGCAAAACACTAGCTGAGCGCTGCAGTAAGTTTCTGCTCGATCTCTTCTAGGTTGAAAATGTTGTCAATTGGAATCACTTGGGAGCGAATGCCTTTAATTTGCTCCTGAAGCTCAGGAGTAATCAGAACAATCTGAGCCAAAGACTCTGCCGAAATGGCATCCGCTATCGAAACAGCCTGGACTTCCGCCTCAACACCCATAGCCGCCAATACTCGGTCGGCATTGGATTTTAGAAGGACGGATGTGCCGATACCGGCACCGCAGACTGCATAAACTTTCACAAGGCTATCCAACCAACTAAGAGGTCAATAAATTGCGAATGATTGTGAGATCGGGCTCATTTAACAATCTATTCATGTTTCCCTCGGCGGACATTACCTGCGCAAAGCTAGCCAAGAGTTCGATGTGACTATCGGAATCGACCGCGCAGAACGCAAAAACTAGTCGCACCGGATCGTTGTTCGAGCCGGAGACAACCGACTCCTCAAGCCTTAGTAGCGCCATGCCAGTTTCCAGAACTCCAATACCCGGTGCTGCGTGAGCAATTGCGATTCCGGGTGCAACAACGAAATACGGGCCAAGCTTTTGATTTATTGCCAGCACCTCTGCTAGGTACTCGGAAGTGACCCTGAGGTCGGTTTCCAAAAGTGCTACCGCACTGCTAATCGCACCCTCCCAATCGGTCACCTCAAGATGGTGAGCGATGGAATTTGGGCCGAAGGCTTGGGCTAGCACTAGCGAGCCTCTGCGAAGCCGTTCTCAATCATGTCCATCAACTCTTCGCGCTCAGGCAGCCCTTGGAAGGCAGCCTCGGCAGCATTTAGCTGGAACTGCTCAAGGTCGGCAAGGCTGTAACCAAAGGTGTCAACCAAGATCTCTAACTCCTTGGTCAGATTGGTTGCACTCATAAGGCGGTTGTCGGTATTGACGGTCACCTTGAAGCCAAGGTCATACAGGATATCGAACGGGTGATCCGCCATGGTGTCGCCGAGCATTTCAAAGGCACCGGTCTGCAGGTTGGAAGAAGGTGAGGTTTCTAGCGCAATACCGCGATCGTGAACCCACTGCGCTACCGGCCCAAGAACTACCAGGTCAGTGTCGCCTTCGGTCCTAGAGAACATGATGTCCTCAACCAAACGAACTCCGTGGCCTAGGCGCAGTGCTCGACCTGAGACGATTGCATCGCGAATCGACTCAACGCCATCGGCTTCACCGGCGTGAACGGTGACGGGGAACAGCTCCTCCGCAAGGTAATCAAATGCTGCCTTGTGAAGGTTTGGCAAAAAGCCCTTCTCGGCACCCGCAATATCAAAACCAACCACACCCGCATTGCGGTGACGGACCGCAAGCTCAGCAATTTCCATTGCACGATCGGCGTGACGCATAGCGGTTACTAGTTGACCGGTGCGAATAAAACCACCGCGGTCTTCCACCTCGGCCATGCCACGCTCAAGACCATCCTGAACGGCCTCTACGGTTTCATCAAGCGTTAAACCCTGAGAGATGTGCTGCTCTGGAGCCCAGCGGAGTTCGGCGTAGATCACGTTCTCTGCGGCAAGATCAATAACCGCCTCATAGGCAACGCGCTCTAGTCCCTCGCGGGTTTGCATAACCGCAACCGTGTGGTGAAAAGTCTCCAGGTAGCGAACCAATGAGCCAGAATTTGCAGCTTCTGAGAACCAGCGACCCAGGTCCAGAGCGTTGTCCGCAGGTAGGACATGCCCGATCTTCTCAGACAATTCGATGATGGTCTGAGGTCTCAGGCCGCCATCTAAGTGATCGTGCAGCGAGATTTTTGGTAGGGCTTGAATGTCCAATGGGTTCCTAACTGATTCTGCCGAGGATGAGCTTACGCTGGGCAACCGACGAGTTAGAAATCTCTACCGCTCCGCTAGCTAGCTCAATTGCTCGGTCGAACTTCTCCTCGGTGTCGGTGAACAAAGTCATCAACGGCTGACCGGCTTCGATTCGGCTCCCGATTTGAACGTTCAGCACGACACCAGCTCCAAATTGAACCGCGTCCTCTTTGCGCTCACGCCCCGCACCCAATCGCCAGGATGCAACTCCAACTTCTAGGGCATCCAAGCGCGAAACAAAACCTGACTCAGTTGCCAGAATCTGGTGAGAGTGCTTTGCCTTTGGAAGTTCTGCATCTGGATTACCACCCTGTGCCGAAATCATCTGACGCCACTTGTCCATGGCCTTGCCATTGCGCAAGTTCTCGATAGGGTCAACACCGCTGACTCCGGCCTGACTCAGCATTTCCCTGGCAAGTTCCACGGTGAGTTCAATAACGTCCGCTGGACCGCCACCTGCCAAGACCTCGACCGACTCTTCTACCTCGAGGGCATTACCGATCTTTAGACCCAGCGGGGTCGACATATCTGTCAACAGTGCTGAGGTGTTCACGCCAGCATCTTGACCCAGTGCTACCAAGGTTTGAGCCAATTCGGTAGCTCTGTCTAAGGTCTTCATAAAGGCACCCGAGCCGACTTTCACGTCCAGCACCAATGCCTTGGTGCCCTCGGCGATCTTCTTGCTCATGATCGAGGATGCAATAAGCGGAATGGCCTCAACCGTGCCGGTGACATCGCGCAGCGAGTAAAGCTTTCTATCGGCCGGAGCAAGACCGGAACCGGCAGCGCAAATAACAGCTCCGACCTCTGCCAACTGCGAGTAGAGCTCGGTGTTTGAAAGGCTGGCCTGCCAGCCTGGAATCGCCTCTAGCTTGTCGAGCGTGCCACCGGTGTGGCCAAGACCTCGACCAGAGAGTTGCGGGACCGCAACACCATATGAGGCAACCAAAGGTGCCAGCGGCAAGGTGATCTTGTCGCCCACTCCTCCGGTTGAGTGCTTATCCGCGGTCGGCATCGCCAGCCCCTCGAACTCAAGTCTTTCGCCTGAGTCAATCATCGCCAAAGTTAGATCTTTAACCTCACGACGATTCATACCGTTTAGCAAGATGGCCATTGCCATCGAAGACATCTGCTCATCCGCGACAGCACCGGACGTGTAGTTTGCAATCAACCAGCGAATCTCTTCGGTGCTCAGCTCAAACCGCTCGCGCTTTTTGATGATCAGTTCGACGGCGGAAAAACTCACTTTTGCTCCAGGTGTTCAGGCCCGAAGGCATCAGGTAATACTTCGTAAATCGTCTTTATGCCCGATACGGTGTCAAGCAACATTCCAGGGGCGTGGTGTTCGTAAAGCAACTGGCGACAGCGACCACAGGGCATCAGTGTGTTTCCAGCACCATCGACACAGGAGAACGCAACTAGCTTCCCGCCACCAACGCGATAAAGCTCACTAACCAAAGAGCATTCAGCGCATAGCCCGACCCCGTATGAGGCATTTTCGACATTGCAGCCGGAGATGATTTCACCCTTGTCGGTGAGCGCAGCAGCACCGACTGGAAAGTTTGAGTAAGGCGCATAGGCCTTTTTCATCGCCTTGGTTGCTTCGGCTTTCAGAGCCACCCAATCAATTTCCATGACTAACCCTTCACGTAAGGAATTGCGAGAGATTTTGGAGGCCTGGACTGACCAACAAAACCAACCACAGCAATGATCGTCACGATGTAAGGAACCATGGTGATGAAATCGGTTGGGATACCAGGGCTCACCTGGTTTGCCCAGACGCGCAAGATGATTGAGAAACCAAACAGCAGTGCGGCAAGTGCGGCCGAAATTGGGTGCCAACGACCGAGGATTACCACCGCAAGGGCGATAAATCCAAAACCACCAGACATTTCACGACCAAAGGCTCCGGCGTTACCAACGGTCAAAGCAGCGCCACCCAAACCTGCGATTGCGCCACCGATTGTTACCCACCAGAAGCGCGTGCGGCTCACGTTGATACCGACGGTGTCAGCAGCTAGTGGGTGCTCACCCACGGCTCTGGCGCGAAGGCCAAGCTTGGTTTTGAAAAGCACAAACCACAGCACAGGCACAATCAACAGAGCTGCGAAAACTGTGATTCGGTTTTCAAATAGCACCGGACCCAGAACTGGAATATCACTTAGGAATGGAATCTTGATGATGTCCAAGGTGCCGGGGAAGTTCACGTTCTCGCCATCCTCGGTTAGCCACTGCTGGTAGAGGAAGTTGGTGATACCGATGACTAAAACGTTTAGCACCACTCCGACGATGATCTGCTGGGCCAGGAACTTGATGGCAAATACCGCCAGCACCATGCTCATCAAAGCTGCGGTAAACATGGCAGCAAAGATTCCAAGTGCAAAGTTGTCGGTGATGCTGGAAACCACAGCCGCCATGAACGCACCGGTTAGCAATTGACCTTCGATTGCGATGTTGGTGATACCGCTGCGCTCGCTCATCACACCGGCCATTGCACCGAGCATGATTGGCACGGCCAAGACCAAAGCGGTTCCAGCAATGAAAACGACCGGTACCGTGTTGTCGGCAGCCAGCCAGCCAAGCAAAGCGGTTACCCCCAACAAGCCATAGATCGACACCAGCCAGATTGGGGTTTTGCTATTGCGCAGCGAGAGTAATAGCGAAACAACAGCCACCAACAGCATGATGACACCTGTGATGACACCCAGCTGTGCAGAGGCGATTTCAAAGACCGGAAGCTGAATTAGATCCTGCTTACGGGTCAGTTCAAAGACGGTCTGACCACTTCGGCCAGCAATGCCAAAGAAGTAAAGCACGACAAGTGCAAGCACTCCCATCACGATTGGGCTCTTGAAACCAACGCGTTCTTCGCTATTGATCCCGGATACCGGCTTTAGCCAACTCATTTGGCACCGCCTTTCCCAAAGAATCGATCTCGAATAGCACCGAGCGCATTCGTGGTCTGAGGTTTCGGTAGACCAAAGATGGCCCTAATCAGCGGCGGGGCTGCGATAAACAGCACAATCGCACCCTGAACGATTCCCAAAACCTCAGGAGATACTCCGATTACCTGCATCGCAGGAGCTCCTGCTTTGAATGCACCAAAGAGCAAGCCGGCCAGCAAAATACCTGGGGCTGATGATCCTCCAAGTAGCGCAACGGTGATGGCGTCAAATCCGATACCGGCGTGAGAGCTTGGGGTGACACCGATGGCTGTTCCCAGTGCTTGGTTTGCTCCTGCAACACCGACAAATGCTGCCGACAGCGCCATGGCCAAAACATAGGTTCGGTTCACGTTGATGCCGGCGGTCTTTGCGGCATCCGGGTTAAAGCCGACCATACGCAAGCGGTATCCAATGGTGGAGCGCTCCATTAGCCACCAGTAAACAATTACCGCCGCGATGGAAAACACCAATCCCCAGTGCAGCGAATACTCATCGCCGAAGAGCTTCGGGAACTGCGCGGTAACTGCAGCAGGATCTGCCTTCGGATTTCCGCTTGCTCGCTCCTCCTGCAACAGCGCTGGGTCTCGCATTAGGAAGCTGAAGAAGTAGATGGCGATGTAATTGAGCATGATCGTAAGGATCACTTCGTGAGCACCGGTTCTAGCTTTGAGGAAACCAACCAGTGCGCCCAATAAACAAGCTCCCAGGATTCCGGCGATAAGTGCGACGATCATGTGCAACACGATTGGCAACTCGATTCGGGTGGCTACCCAGGTCGAGAAGATCATGCCGAAGATCAACTGGCCAGTGCCACCGATGTTGAAAAGCCCGACTCGGAAAGCTAGACCAATTCCCAAGCCTGCCGCAATAAGCGGAGCTCCGAGTCTCAAGGTCTCAGTTAGTGGTCGGAATGCTTTGATTAGGTCCTCGGCCTCAGCGTTAAAGATTGAGCCCCTAAACAATGCTCCGTAGCCATCGCTGACAACAGTCCAAGCTGCACCGAGTGAGTCCTGAGGCCTGGAGAAGAAATAGGTCAATCCCTCCAAGAATTCCTTGTTGGATCCGATCATGAACATCGCACCGACTAGGAACCCGAGGATTACCGAAAGCACCGTGCGGGTTAGGCCTCCGGCCAGAATTTCTTTGATGGCTTGATTGAATCTCGCCTCTGGACTGCTCATGCTGCAACTCCCGCCATCATTTTGCCCAACTGCTCTCTGGAGGTTTCTGGGCCCACAATTCCAATAATTTGACCGCGATACATAACTGCAATTCGATCCGCAAGCGCAAGCACTTCGTCCAACTCGGTTGAAATCAGAACCACGCCTTTGCCGGCGTCACGCTCCGCAACCAACTGCTCGTGAATGAACTCAATTGAGCCCACATCAACACCTCTGGTTGGCTGCGATGCAATCAGAAGGTCAACCTTGCGATAAAGCTCACGTGCCACCACGACCTTCTGCTGGTTACCTCCGGAGAGTTTTCCAGCCAGGTGGTCGGCCGATGGAGTTCGAACGTCGAATCTTTCGACCAAGTCCTTGGATATCTTCTTGCGGGCCGCAAAGTTAATGTTCAAGCCCTTGGTGAATACCGACTTATACGAAGCGTTCAGCATCAGGTTCTCGGCAATCGTGAATTCAGAAACCAGGCCATCTTTCTTGCGATCTTCTGGAATGAAACCAACACCTGACTCCAAGACATCGCGAACCGAAGCCTGTGACTTGCGGTGCTCCCCATTGATAGAGATGGAACCGCTGCCTTTGATAACTGGGCGCAAGCCCAGCAGTGCCTCGGCGAGCTCGGTCTGGCCATTACCCTGCACACCGGCGATTGCCAGGATCTCGCCGCGCTGAACCATAAAGCTGACGCCGTTTACCGCTCTTTGATTTCGGTCATCCAAGACAGAGATGTTCTCAACCCGAAGCACTTCATCGCCCAAGCTGGCTTGGCGCTTAGAAACCGTTAGATCGACCTCGCGGCCAACCATCATCGATGCAAGTTCAGATGTTGACGCGTCCGGAGCGGCGTCCCCTACCACTTTGCCGAGGCGAATCACGGTGATCTTGTCTGCTACCTCTTTCACCTCACGAAGCTTGTGGGTAATAAACACGATGGAGGTGCCGGCCTTGGCAAGCTGACGCATGATTGCCATTAGCTCATCGGTTTCCTGCGGAGTCAAAACCGCGGTTGGCTCGTCTAGCACCAAGACTTTGGCGTCTCTCGAAAGTGCCTTGATGATTTCTACACGCTGCTGGACACCTACCGGTAGGTCTTCTACCAGGGCGTCAGGATCTACGTTGAAGCCAAAGCGGTCAGAAATCTCAACAACGCGCTTTCTAGCCTCTGCAAGTTTGAAGGTTCCGAATACACCGGTCGGCTCGTTGCCTAGGGCAACGTTCTCGGCGACGGTGAAAACTGGAATAAGCATGAAGTGCTGGTGAACCATTCCAATGCCTGATGCCATTGCATCGCCAGGACCGGAGAACTTTTGGGCTTTGTCATCCAAAAGGATCTGGCCCTCGTCAGCCTGATATAGGCCGTAGAGGACATTCATCAGGGTGGACTTACCAGCGCCGTTCTCACCCAACAGCGCGTGGATCTCACCGGGTTGAACAACAAGGTTGATTGAGTCATTGGCCACCAGTTGGCCAAAGCGCTTGGTAATACCGCGCAGTTCTAATTTCACTTTTGCACTCCTTCGTGCCAAGTCCTATTCTGCCAAAAAACTCAGCGCTGCTCCGCCAAAAAAAGTAAGGGCCGCAGATCTCTCTGCGGCCCCCAGCTTTTATTACTGAATTAGCTCAGTGGGTCAATCTCACCCGCGATGATGCCAGCCTCTAGCTCGACTAGGCGAGCCTTGGTTGCGTCATCAATCTTGGAGTCGAAGTCGTAGAACGGAGATAGTCCGGTTCCACCGTTTGCCAAGGTGCCAACGTATGCGTCACCGTTGAATGCGCCACCTGCAGATAGCTCTGCGATGATGTCGTAAACAGCGTTGGTCATGCGCTTCTCAGCTGAGGTAAGCACGTAAGGTGCGTACTCAGGAGAGGTTAGAGCTACGTCCTTGTCGACACCGATCATTACGCCATCGATGCCAGCTTCCTTGATTGCCTCAGATACAGCACCGAACTGGTCTCCACCAACTGGGAAGAGCACGTCAGCGCCGTCGTTGATCAATGCAGCTGCAATTGACTTTGAGGTACCGGAGTTAGGAGTGAAGTCACCGATGAACTGACCGGTAGCTGCGGCTGGGTCCCAACCAACAACCTTCACTGCAGTGCCGTTCTCTTCGCCCCATGCCATAGCTCCGAAGTAGAAGCCGTTCATGAAGTCGACAACAGCGTCAATCTGCATACCACCGTAGGTGCCAACGACCTTGGTGGTCGAGTAAGCAGCAGCTAGGTAGCCAGCTAGGTAGCTGGACTGGTTCATTGCGTAGCCAACTGGCTTTAGGTTTGCGTTGCCTTCAGACCAACCATCGATGGTTACGAAGCTCACGTCTGGGTTAGCAGCAGCTGCAGCGTTTACGTCTGCAACTAGGTTGAAGCCAACTGCAAAGGTAATGTCGCAAGCCTGGTCAACCATTGCCTGTAGGTTCGGAGCGAAGTCCTCTGCAGAGTTCGACTCTGCGTCGGCAATCTGAACACCTAGCTCGGTCTGAGCCTTAGTTAGACCATCGTAAACAGACTCGTTGAACGACTTGTCGTTCCAGCTACCCTCGTCAGATACTGCACAAGCAAGGTAGTCAAAGCTTGGTGCCTCTGATGCGGTCTCTGTTGCGGTTGGCTCTGCTTCTGGAGCAGCTGCGCAGCCGGTTAGCACTAGGGCTGATACGCCTAGTAGTGCGAATGCTGCGGATGCATTCTTTAGTTTCAAGGTTTCCTCCTGATTGGAAATGTGTGCCATTAGGCACCTTTTCCCAACACTCTACAGAGGTTTCCAAGAGCAACATGACCGCAACGGTCAAGTTTCAAGGCTGTGCAAGAACTGTTATAAAAGCTCCGAATGTCCGGTTTGTTTTAGGACATCAACTAGCGACTTGACCTTTTGCGCATGTTCCTTGGTGGTAATCAACAGGGCATCTGGAGTGTCCACCACAATCACGTCTTCTAGGCCAATAAGTGCGATCAGGCGGTTGGTGTCGGACACCAAAATTCCAGAGGATGAGTCGGAGAGCACCTTCGCAGAACCCAAGACAGCAAGGTTGCCCTTTTTGCCCTGGGACTGAAGCTCCGCAATAGCTGCAAAGTCACCAACGTCGTGCCATTCAAATTCGGCCGGAATGACCACCACTAAACCTTGCTCGGCAGCAGGCTCTGCAATGGCGTAATCAATTGCAATTCTCTTGAGCTTTGGCCACTGACTCTTCATTACCGATTCGCGAGCCGGGGTGTCCCATGCCTTTGCGATTTCCATGATGCCGGCGTGAAGCTCGGGTTCGGTCTTTGCTAGAACTTCAAGCAGCAACTTGGCTGGGGCAATAAACATGCCGGCGTTCCAGAAGTACTCCCCGGACTCCACATACTGCTTGGCGACCTTGATGCTTGGCTTTTCGACAAACTTCAAAACTTCGCATGCAGTTGGGCTATCTAGTCGCTCACCTTTTTGAATGTAGCCAAAGCCAACCGATGGCTCGGTTGGCCTAAGTCCAATCGTCACAATCTTTCCCGTGGCAGCGACATCCACGGCCTCTAAGACGCTCTTGTGAAACTCCGCCTGATCCAATATCACGTGGTCGGCGGCAAAGGAACCGATAATCACATTTGGCTGACGCAGCGCCAATACCGCTGCCGCAAGGGCAATCGCAGCTGTTGAATCGCGTGGCGATGGTTCAAGAATTAAGTTTTTCTCATCAAGCTCCGGAAGCTGCTGCTCTACAGCGTGAGCGTGCACATTGCCGGTTACCACCATGGTCTTGCCCGCAGCGATTGGCTGAAGTCGATCCCAAGTGTCCTGCAGCAGGGTCTGACCGCTACCGGTTAGGTCGTGCAGGAACTTCGGTGCGCTAGCTCTAGAGAGTGGCCAAAGCCTGGAACCTACGCCACCGGCGGGAATCACAGCAAAGAAGTTTTCAAGGTTGGTGCTTTTCGAAGAGTTCACCTAATCACCCTAGATGTTTCTTGGCTTTTTGGGAAAGCCAAAGGCCTTTGATTAGTTAGAATTAGACCCAAACCGAAACTATCCATGGAGGCTAGCTTGGCAACACGGCCAGCAGGAACCTTGTACCGCGGCAAAGTGGGCATGTGGTCCTGGGTGCTGCACCGTATTACCGGTGTGGCAATCTTCTTTTTCCTACTCGTGCACGTGCTCGACACCGCCTTGGTGCGAGTCAGCCCAGAGGCTTACAACGTCGTCATCGAGTCCTACAAGACTCCGATTGTTGGACTGGCAGAACTTGGCCTGGTGGCGGGCATCCTGTTCCACGGTCTAAATGGCCTGAGGATCATCGCGGTTGACTTCTGGTCCAAGGGCACCAAGTACCAAAACATTATGTTCTGGGTGGTCATCGCTATCAGCGTGGTTTTGGTCGCGGCCTTCACTCCGGTGCACCTTGCAAGAGTCTTTGGAGCGCACTAATGAGCATCATTATTGAAACCCCAAACCAACCTCGCAGCCGCAAGGCAGCCAACTGGGAAAAGTACGGCTGGCTTTTCATGCGAGTCTCCGGACCGCTGTTAATCGTGTTGGTATTTACCCACCTGGTTGTGAACCTCGTGCTTGGCGATGGCATCAAGGCCATTGACTTTGCATTTGTTGCTGGCAAGTGGGCTGATCCGTTCTGGCAGGTTTGGGATCTGGCGATGCTTTGGCTTGCTTTGATCCACGGCACCAACGGTATGCGCACCATCGTGAACGACTATGCCGAGCGGGAAAAGGTTCGTGTCGGCCTGAACTACACGCTCTGGATTGTCTGTGCTCTTTTGGTTGCGCTAGGAACCCTCGTCATCTTTACATTTGACCCTTGTCCAGCTGGCGCAGCTCTAGAGCTATTGCCTTCCTTCTGTCCAGCTAACTAGTTAGGAAATCATGGCCAACGACAACGTGACCTATCACACCTACGACGTGGTAATCGTCGGCGCCGGTGGCGCTGGCATGCGCGCTGCCATTGAGGCTGGTACTGACACCAAGGTGGCAGTGGTTTCCAAGCTTTTCCCAACTCGCTCACACACCGGTGCGGCCCAGGGTGGTATGGCAGCAGCCCTTGCGAACGTAGAAGAGGACAGCTGGGAGTGGCATACTTTCGACACCGTCAAAGGTGGCGACTACCTAGTTGACCAGGATGCCGCTGAGATTTTGGCCAAGGAATCGGTTCAGGCTGTTATTGACCTAGAGAACATGGGCCTGCCTTTCAACAGAACCCCGGACGGAAAGATCGACCAGCGCCGCTTTGGTGGTCACACGCGCGACCACGGTAAGGCTCCGGTTCGCCGCAGCTGCTACGCAGCCGATCGCACCGGCCACATGATTTTGCAGACCCTCTACCAAAACTGCGTAAAGCTTGGCATCGAGTTCTACAACGAGTTCTACGTTTTGGACCTTGTTATGAACAACGGCAAGCCTGCCGGTGTGGTGGCTTATGAACTGGCAACCGGCGACATTCACGTCTTCGCTGGCAAGTCGATCATCTTTGCAACCGGCGGCTTTGGCAAAATCTACAAGACCACCTCAAACGCTCACACCCTTACCGGGGATGGCGTTGGCATCATCTACCGCAAGGGATTGCCGCTAGAGGATATGGAGTTCTACCAGTTCCACCCAACCGGTCTTGCCGGCCTAGGAATTTTGCTATCCGAAGCAGCACGTGGTGAGGGCGGTATTCTCCGCAACGCTTCCGGTGAGCGCTTCATGGAGCGCTATGCCCCGACCATCAAGGACCTAGCTCCGCGCGACATGGTTGCTCGCGCGATGGCAAATGAGGTTCGCGAGGGTCGCGGTGGCGGTCCAAACAAGGACTATGTGTTCCTAGACCTAACCCACCTAGAGCCTGCTGTTATTGACGCAAAGCTTCCGGACATCACCGAGTTTGCTAGAACCTACCTAGGTGTTGAGCCATACACCGAGCCGGTTCCAGTGTTCCCAACCGCGCACTACGCGATGGGTGGCATTCCAACCAACATCAAGGCAGAGGTGCTCAGCGACAACGACACCGTGGTGCCAGGTCTTTACGCGGCTGGCGAATGCGCCTGTGTATCAGTTCACGGTGCAAACCGCCTAGGAACCAACTCGCTACTGGACATCAACGTCTTTGGTAAGCGAGCTGGAAAGTACGCGGTTGAGTACGCCAGGACTGCCAAGCAGGTCCCGCTTCCAGAAAACGCTGCCGATGAGGTAGTTGCAATGCTGGAGAAGGTCCGCAAGGCAAAGGGTAAGGAAAAGGTTGCGCAGCTTCGTAAGGAACTGCAGGAGACCATGGACAAAAACGCCCAGGTATTCCGCACCGAAGAGACGCTGCAAGAAGCTTGGGACAAGATCATGGAGCTTCGAGGGCGCTACGAGAACATTTCGATTCAGGACCAGGGGCGTCGCTTCAACACCGACCTTCTTGAGGCAATTGAGCTTGGCTTCTTGCTAGACCTTGCCGAGGTGACCGTAATCACCTGCCGCGAGCGCCGCGAGTCCCGTGGAGCGCACCTTCGCGAGGACTTCCCAGATCGCGATGACAAGAAGTTCATGGTTCACTCGATGGCCTACAAGATTGACAAGATCGACAAGGCGACCGGAACCAACATGAAGCTCGGCTGGAAGCCAGTCGTCATTACCAACTACCAGCCGATGGAGCGCAAGTACTAATGACTCAGCCGAAGATCGCAGAAGTTGCCTCATTCCAGGTAACCCTCATCGTTCGTCGCTTCGATCCGGAGAACGACGCCGAACCAAAGTGGGTTGACTACGACGTTGAGATGTTTGGCACCGACCGCGTGTTAGACGCTCTGCACAAGATCAAGTGGGAGCAGGATGGATCGCTAACCTTCCGTCGCTCCTGCGCTCACGGTGTTTGTGGTTCGGACGCGATGCGTATCAATGGTCGTAACCGCCTGGCCTGCAAGACCCTGATCAAGGATCTAGACATCTCACAGCCGATCTACATCGAGCCAATCAAGGGCCTTCCGGTTGAGAAGGACCTAATTGTCGACATGAACCCGTTCTACCAGGCATACAAGGATGTAAACCCATTCTTGATTGCATCGGACAAGCCTGAGAAGGAGCGCCTGCAGTCCCCTGAGGACCGTGCTCGCTACGAGGACACCACCAAGTGCATTTTGTGTGCTGCCTGCACCACCAGCTGCCCAGTGTTCTGGACCGATGGTCAGTACTTTGGACCTGCTGCGATTGTGAATGCCCACCGCTTTATCTTTGACTCGAGAGACGAAGGTGCGCAGGTGCGCATCGACATCCTGAACGACAAAGAGGGTGTCTGGCGCTGCCGCACCACCTTCAACTGCACCGAGGCCTGCCCTCGTGGAATTGAGATCACCAAGGCCATCGCAGAGGTCAAGCAGGCTATCCTGCGCGGTAAGCCGTAACCAATTTTGCCTAGCCGCACTTGGCTACATGGCAAAGAGATATGGATAACCAACCAATGCTCAAGGTCACAACAGTCAACGTAAACGGCATTCGAGCTGCAGCTAAGAAGTCGATGGCGCAGTGGCTCAAAGAAGCAGACCCAGACATCCTTTGCCTTCAGGAAGTTCGTGCGCCCCAGGGTGAGCTATTAGCTCTTGCGGTTGACGGTCCGATTGCCATCCCGGGTGGCTGGAACATCTACGACCACGAAGCCACCGCCAAGGGTCGCGCAGGTGTCGCAGTTCTCTCCAAGCAGCCAGCCCTTGAGGTCAGGGTCAATCTTGGGCCCGATGACTTTGACTCTGCTGGTCGTTGGATCGAAGCTGATTTTGAAACTTCTAGCGGGATTTTTACCGTGGTGAGTGTCTATGTTCACTCCGGTGAGGTGGACACCCCAAAACAGGTGGAGAAGTACAAGTTTCTAAATGCCATGTCTGAGCGCATGCAGTGGCTAATCAAAAACCGCGAATATGCGGTTGTGGTTGGTGACCTAAATGTTGGTCACACCGAGCTTGACATCAAAAACTGGAAGGGCAATCTAAAAAATGCCGGCTTCCTGCCAGAGGAGCGCGCCTTCTTTGATGGCTTTGCAAACCAGGGCTGGGTGGATATGGGAAGAGCCGCACACCCAGGCGTGCCAGGTCCATACACCTGGTGGTCATTCCGTGGGCAAGCCTTCGACACCGATGCTGGCTGGCGCATTGATTACCAATTAGCTACCCCAAAGCTTGCGGAAAAGGGGCAGAATTATCGGGTTGATAGAGCTCCAAGCTATGACACCCGTTGGACCGATCACACACCCGTGAACGTCGAATACGACCTGTAGGACAAAAATGACAAAGCCCAACCTGCTCTCGGGAATGCAGCCCAGCGCTGCCAGCCTTCACCTCGGTAACTACCTTGGTGCGCTTACCCAGTGGGTAAAGATGCAGGATGACTTCAACGCTTACTACGTGATTGTTGACCTGCACGCCATTACCGTTGCGCAGGACCCGAACGAACTTCGACAAAACACTCGCCGCACCGCGGCGCAATATATTGCAGCCGGAATTGACCCGAGTAAGTCCGCACTATTTGTTCAATCTCACGTTCCTGCTCACGCTCAGCTGGCTTGGGTTTTAAATTGCATCACCGGCTTTGGTGAGGCAAGCCGTATGACCCAGTTCAAGGACAAGAGTCAAAAAGGTGGCGCAGACAACTCTTCTGTTGGGCTCTTCACCTACCCGATTTTGCAGGCCGCCGACATCTTGCTTTACCAGCCAAAGGCAGTGCCGATTGGCGAAGACCAGCGTCAGCACCTAGAGCTAACCAGAGACCTGGCGACCAGGTTCAACTCTCGATTCGGAAAGACCTTTGAGATTCCTGAGGCTCACATCTTGAAGGAGACCGCAAAGATTTACGACCTTCAGGAACCAACCGCGAAGATGTCCAAGTCCGCTCAAGACCCAAAGGGCCTTGTGAACCTAATGGACGAGCCAAGCGTGATCGCCAAGAAGATCAAGAGCGCAGTCACCGACACCGATGGCGAGATTCGCTTTGATCGCGAAGCTAAGCCTGGAGTCTCAAACCTAATTGGCATTTACAGCGCGGTCACCGGTGAAAGTGTTGAGTCGTTTACTAGCTCACTGCAGGGTCAGGGCTATGGCGCACTCAAGACTGCGGTCGCGGATGCCGTGGTTGCCGCGCTAGATCCAATTCGAGAAAGAGCCCAAGAACTCTTGGCGGATCCTGCTGAGCTTGATCGACTTTTGGCTCAGGGAGCAGCAAAGGCAAATCAAATTGCCGAGCGCACGCTTTCGGATGTTTACGACAAGCTCGGCTTTGTGCGGCCATAAAGCCAAGGAATTTTCTAGCCAAAACAAGTATTGTTCTAAGTAACACAGTTCTTCGGGGTCAGTGAAAATCTGAGCCGGCGGTTATAGTCCGCGACCCGACTGGGAGTTTGGCAGCCAGCTAAATGACCTCAGGCGGTTGAATCGGTGAAATTCCGGTACCGACGGTTAAAGTCCGGATGGGAGAAGAACATGGGTGCTGTGCACCCGTTTTTCTCGCGCGCCTGCGGTCTGTGATAACCGAGAGGGCGAAATGAACCAGCAAGACTTCGAGCCTGCGATGCGCAGGTCACTCGAACTTGCCCTAAATGGTCCCGCCTACGGCGTGAACCCTCAGGTTGGCGCTGTCATTCTCGATGAAGACCTAAACATAATTGCCGAGGGGTGGCACGAGGGTGCCGGCACCGCTCACGCCGAGGTCATGGCGCTTAGCAACCTAAACGAGGCCTACGGCAGCAATCCGCCTGCGAACCTCACCGCGGTAGTCACGCTAGAGCCTTGCAATCACACCGGTAGAACCGGTCCTTGCTCGCAAGCTTTGATTGCAGCCGGAATCTCCAGGGTTGTTTTTGCATCTCAAGATCCAGGAGATGTCTCCGGCAATGGGGCGGATGCACTTCGCGAAGCCGGCATTGAAGTCATTCCAGGATTCCTATCTCAAGAAGCCGACCACCAGATCAGAGTGTGGCTAACGGCTAACCGCAACAAGCGAACCTATGTGACATTGAAGTGGGCAAGCAGCCTAGATGGCAGAAACGCTGCCGAGGATGGCACCAGCCAGTGGATCTCAGGTCCGGCATCTCGTGAGCACACTCATATCACTCGGTCCCAAATCGACGGCATTGCCGTTGGAACTGGAACCGTGTTGGTCGACGACCCGGAACTTACCGCTCGCAAGTCTGATGGCAGCTACTTTGAGCACCAGCCGATTCGAGTGGTGATTGGTCAGCGCGAGCTACCTCAGGACCGCAAGATACTTAACGACAAAGCACCGACCATTCACCTTCAAACCAGAAACCTGGAAGATGCGCTTGCGGATCTTTGGGCTCGTGGCATCAAGCACCTACTGGTTGAAGGTGGTCCAAACTTGGCAAGTCAGTTTGAGCGCGAAAACCTTGTCGATGAATATCAGATCTACCTTGCTCCAGCCCTAATTGGAGGAACGAAGACTGCGCTGACTGACATCGGGGTTGGGACTATCGCCGATGCGCATCGACTAGAGATTTTTGAGATCCAGCAATTCGGCAACGATCTATTTCTTAGAGCCAGGAGGGCCTAATGTTCACCGGAATCATTGAAGAGCTTGGAAAAGTTTCTGCTATCGAATCACAGCCAGATGCGATTCGACTAACCATCTCCTGTGGCAAGGTGCTCAGCGACCTAAAGCGCGGAGACTCAATCAGCTGCTCCGGCACCTGCCTTACTGCAATTGACATCGACGGCAACTCCTTCACCGCAGATGTGATGCTGGAGACGCTCAAGTGCTCAAGCCTGAGTGAGGTGAAAGTTGGCGATGTCATCAACCTGGAGCGTGCTATGCAGCACGAAACTCGATTTGGCGGTCACATCGTGCAGGGTCACGTTGACGGCGTTGGCGAAGTCATCTCGCGAGAGAAAAGCGACAACTGGGACTGGGTGCGGGTTCGCATTCCGGCAGATCTTATGAAGTATGTCGTGATGAAGGGATCCATCACCATCGATGGCATCTCCCTGACCGTGAACGAACTTGGCGACGACCACATAGCGGTTTCGCTGATTCCGGAAACTTTAGAGGTGACCACCCTGGGCTATAAGCAGCCAGGCGACAAGGTCAACGTTGAGGCGGACGTGCTCGCGAAGCACATTGAGAGGCTTTTGCAATTCAAATGAGTCAACTTTCAAGCATTGAAGAGGTAATTGCGGCCCTGCAGGCTGGCAAGCCGGTTTTGGTATCGGATGCCGAGGATCGAGAAAACGAAGGCGACGCGATTATCGCCGCTGAGTTTGCCACCCAGGAGTGGTTGGCATGGATGATTCGCTACACCTCGGGCTACATTTGCGCACCAATGAGCCGAGACCGCGCTAACAAGCTGGAATTGCCTTTGATGTGGATCAACAACAAAGACACCCACCAGACCGCCTACACCGTAAGTGTCGATGCTGCCAGTCGAACCTCCACCGGAATCAGCGCCGCAGAACGAGCCCTTACCGGTCGAGTGCTAGCAGACCCAAACTCCACAGCTGACTCTTTGATTCGCCCGGGACACGTTCTTCCGCTTAGAGCAAAGGAAGGTGGCGTGCTGGAGCGAGCTGGCCACACCGAAGCAGCGGTTGACCTATTGCTATTAGCCGGCCTTCAACCGGTGGCTCTGATGGCCGAGATGGTTAACGATGACGGAACAATGATGAGATTTGGGGAATTATTGGAGACCGCTAAGCGGTTTGAACTACCCATGACCACCATTGCTAACCTAAAAGACCACCTATCGCGTCGCCAGTTGAAGCTGACTCAGCCTGCCAACCGCATCCGATTTGAGGCAGAAGCCAACGTTCCTACCACCCACGGAGACTTCAGACTCCGCGGTTACTACGACGTTGAAACTACTGCCGACCACGTGGCATTGATTTCCGGTAACCCAACCGGCGAGAACGTACTTGTCCGCCTGCACTCCGAGTGCATCACCGGCGAGGCGTTTGGCTCACTCAAGTGTGAGTGTGGCCCGCAGCTGGACGCGGCAATGGATGCTGCAACCGCAGACCCAAACGGTGGCATCGTAATTTACCTGCGTGGTCAAGAAGGTCGCGGTATTGGACTGCTAAACAAGCTGAAGGCATATGCGCTTCAGGAGAAGGGTCTCGACACCGTCGATGCCAACCTTGCCCTTGGACTGCCTTCCGAAGCTCGCGAGTACGGCGCAGCAGTTGCGATTTTGAACGACCTAGGTGTCAAGAGCGTTCGACTAATGACCAACAACCCAGCCAAGAGCGACTTCTTGATTGCCGCTGGCATTCCGGTGAATGAGACTGTCCCTTTGATCGTAGGTCTTGCCGCAGAGAACACCGGTTACCTGCAGGTAAAGCGCGAGCGCATGGGACACCAATTTCCAGCTAGCCTGTAACCGTGAGTGGATCAGGTGCTCCCGAACTGCGCTCAAGCGCGGCGGGTAAAAAGATATATGTAATTGCGACCAGTTGGCACACCCAGATTATGGATGCGCTTGTCCAAGGAGCTCTTCGCGAGCTTGAGGCATCCGGTGCCACAAAGGTAATCCAGCAAACCGTGCCTGGCGCATTCGAATTGCCATTGGCAGCTAAGTGGGCGGCGGAACGCGGTGCTAAAGCGATCATTGCCCTCGGGGTGGTAATCCAGGGCGAAACCCCGCATTTTGATTTTGTTTGCGACTCCGCGACCGAAGGTCTCACCAGAGTTCAGTTGGACTACGGGGTTCCTATTGGGTTTGGACTGCTGACCGTGAACAACGAAAGCGAAGCACTTGCTAGAGCGGGCCTTGCAGGGTCAAAGGAAGACAAGGGCAAGGAAGCTGTTCAGGCTGCTTTGACCATGGCAAACCTGCGTTAGTCGCATTTTCTCAATAATTCGCGATCGCGGCGAACTACCGCATAAACAGAGCCTTGAGCCTCACGGTTGTGAAGCTCAAGCCGAGCACAATCATCACCACAAAGTATGCGATGTGTCCAAGCACGCTGATATCGATAATCCCAAGCATCAACGAGCGAACTAGGTCCACGCCCTGGCAAAGTGGCAGCGCCTTCACAATTACCTGAATCCACTCTGGATAGACGCTGACCGGGAAGAAAGTTCCTGAGAATAAGAACATTGGCAATAGGAAGAAGTTCACCCAGTTCATCTGCTGGAAGTTCTTCATATATGAGGTAATCGCCATGCCAATTGATGCAAAGCCAAAAGCAATCAGCGTCGCAGCTGGAATCGCAAGCAGACCCCAGGCGCTGGTTACGAGCCCCAGTGGCCAAGCAATTGCCATGAAACCCACCGAGTAGGTAGCGCCGCGAATCAGGGCCCAAGAAATCTCACCCAGGGCAACATCCATTGGGCCAAGGGAGCTGGAAAGCATTACCTGGTAAACCTTGCTGAAGTGCATCTTGAAAAACACATTCCAGGTGGCGTCATAAAGCGCACCGTTCATGGCACTGGTTGCCAGTAGTGCTGGCGCAATGTAAGCCGCGTAGCTAACCGGGTTTCCGCTGCCATCCTGAATATCTCCAATTAGCTGCCCGATACCAAAACCAAAGGCCATCAAATAGAGCACCGGCTCCACAAAGCCGGAGATGATAATCAGCCAGTTCGAGCTCTTAGCTGCGTAGAGCGATCGCTCAATCATGGTCATCGCGCGACCTGAGTAAACCGAAGCACCTGGTCGCTTGGCGCGCTTTTCGGCAATCGCGACAGCCTGCGTAATCAAAGTTTGAGTGATCATCGAGACAACCGCTCCTTGAACTTTGGATACACAAAGCGCATGCCGACAATGCCCATGATTGCCAAATATGCCAAGTGGACCAAGAGCATGCCATCGGCCAGCTCCATGCCGTATGAAAGATGGCGGCCTAGCTGAACCGAGTGCCAAAGTGGCGAGATCCAACCCAGCGGCTGCAAGAAAAGTGGCATTTGCTCAAGCGGGTAGAAGGTTCCGGAGAAAAGGAACATCGGGGCAATCACGAAGCGGCCAATGATTGCAAAGTAACCATCATCGCGCTCGAGCCTGGCGGTAATCGCAAGCATGACAGACGCCCAACCCCAGCCGGCAAGCATTGAAGTGAACAGCAGCGGAAGGACGCTGGTGATGGGAACAGCCCCGAAGGCTAGCAGCACTCCCAAATACAACACGGTCGTGAACAGCCCTCTGCCCAGCGCAACAATCATTACCCCATTGGCAATTTGCGTCGCGGAAACGCTGGTGGCATTGATCGCAAAGAAAACCTTGTCCCAGACAAAACCATCCATGGTCGGGAAGGTAACCTCGTCCATCACACCCTGAATTGCGGCTGATGCCAAAAGCGCTGGGGCTACGAACTGAATGTATGGGACACCCAAGATGCCGCCACCACCGGTGTTGGCATCAACCAATGCACCAATGCCTAGGCCCACTGAGATCAAGTACAAAATCGGGTTACCGAAGCCGAAGACGATGACCGAGGTCATCCACTTACTCATCGAGTAGAAGCGGTACTCGGCTACTCGCCAAGCGCCAAAGCGCACCGCGCGCTTTGGGTCTACCGCGCTACCGGGCTTGAATTCCAGTGACATTAGTCGACCAACGTCCTACCGGTTAGACGCAAGAAAACATCCTCGAGCGAAGACCTGCGGACTAAAGAGGTAACCGGGTGCAGACCAGAGTCGAGAATTGCGGTGAGCAGCGCCTCGCCCTTGTCGGTGTAAAGCAAGATGCGATCTGGCAGTAACTCAATGCGCTCACTCTTACCCTCAAGCTGCTTGGCAACACCCTCGTTCTTGTCGGTTCCGAAACGAAGCTCAACGACTTCCTTTGAAGAGTATTTGCGAATCAACTCGGCAGGTGAACCCTCCGCCATGATCTTTCCTTTATCCATAACAATGATGCGGTCGCAAAGCTGCTCTGCCTCATCCATGTAGTGGGTGGTCAGCACCAAGGTAACGCCCTGTTCCTTCAGGCGGAATAGCCGGTCCCAAAGAATGTGTCTGGCCTGTGGGTCAAGACCGGTGGTTGGTTCGTCAAGCAGCAAAATCTCTGGTTCGTTGATCAAGCCGCGGGCGATAGCCAAGCGGCGCTGCATACCGCCGGATAGGTCATCAGCTTTTTCGTTGCGCTTCTCAGTGAGCTGCGCAAACTCCAATAGCTCCTCGACCTTGGTTTTTAGCCACTTGCGCGGCAAACCAAAGTAGCGGCCGTAGGTAACCAGGTTTTCCCAGACCTTCAGTTCACGGTCCAGCATGTCTTTTTGCGGCACGACACCTAGGTGCGCACGAATCTCTGGGCCCTGGTTGTTTGGCTCTTTACCCAAAATAGTCAGCTCACCCGAGGTGCGCTGCGAGACCGAAGTGATCATCTTCATGGTGGTGGACTTACCGGCACCGTTAGGCCCCAAGAGTCCGAAGGACTCTCCGCGGTAGACATCAAAGTCAATCCCGTCAACAGCCACAAAATCTTTGTATTTCTTAGTAAGGGAACGAGCGCGGATTACGGCTTCGCGCTCAACACTTTTTGACAACTTTGTCTCCAATTCAGGCCCAAATCAGGGCAACGACTTAGATTAGCAAAGTGCTGTGCCAGGAGCACTCAAGAACCGCATAAGTTTTGTACTCAATAACTTGATATCTTTCTCACATGGAGAAGCTGGGTAATCGTCGAAAGACTGGGGTGGAGCAGTACTACACCCCAAAGGAACTAGCGTTTGAACTCAGCTCTCGCCTTGTTGCAATTACTGGCATTGACAACAGCTTTCTGGAGCCTGCCGGTGGCAATGGCGCATTCATTGAAGCACTGAGGCGACTTGGAGCGAAAAGAATTGAGGCTGTAGATCTTTACCCCAAACACGAAGCGGTTCAAGAAGCAGACTTTCTCACCTATAAGCCAAAAAGCAAAAATCTGGTCACCGTCTCGAATCCACCTTTTGGCCGCAACAACTCACTCTCAATCCCTTTCTTCAACCACGCCTCCGAGCAAAGCGACTACATAGCCTTTTTGGTTCCCAGGTCTTGGCGCAAGTGGTCGGTGCAGAATCGACTCGATCGCCGCTTTCACTTAATCTCTGATCAAGATGTTGCCGTTAACTACGTGACCGACACCGGTGAACAAATTGGCACAAGCAATGACCTGCGAACTTGCTTTCAAATTTGGGAAAAACGTGCTGCGCGCCGGCCAAAGATAAAGGTCGAAGATCGCGGCTTGATTCGAAAGTGCTCGCCACGGGATGCGGATTTGGCAATCAGGGTCTTTGGTTTTGGCTGCGGCAAGGTTTTCCGAGATTTCCCAAGGATTGCAAATACCACCTTGATGTTCCTCACAGTTTCTGATGCCAGGGTTTTTGAGGTTATCGAAGGGTTAGATTATGAGAGGTTCACACTGAACACCTCGTACACAAGGGCGCTTGCTCTTCCCGAGCTGAATTACCTGCTCAACGAGGCAATCTTTGGTGATCCAATGATCAGACTAGAGGCGTAACTTGAGCGATTACCGCGACCCGACCGAGAACCCCAGGTCCAGAGAATACAAGGGTCCCAGGGCAAAACTCAGCGACCTCACTCCCTATCTCTTGGACCACAAAAAGGCACTTATTGTTGCCCTGGTTCTCTCGATTTTCACCTCGCTGCTCTCGCTTGGCCAGCCGCTTTTGATGGGTCAGGTTATCTCTGCGGTTGAAGAAGGTAAGGAATTCACAAATTTGGCTATTGGCATCGTGATGCTTTTAGTAAGCGCTGCCCTGATAAATGGTTTTCAGTTCTTCCTGCTCTATCGAACCGGCGAGGGCGTGGTGCTTGGCACTCGCAAGAAGTTGGTTTCGCGCCTTCTTCGCCTCCCCATCAAAGAGTATGACCGCAGGAGGATTGGTGATTTAGTGTCTCGAGTTGGTGCCGACTCGACACTGTTGAAGTCGGTGCTAACCCAGGGTTTGGTTGATGCTGTCGGCGGCATGCTGCAATTCCTGGGGGCAATCATCTTGATGGCTTTCATCGACCCGATCTTGCTGGGTTCGACCTTGTTGGTCGTCTTTGTTGCAGTTGCAGCCATTGCCATGACCGGTCGCAAACTTCGCAGCGCAACCACCAAGGCCCAACAAAAAGTTGGTGCCATGAGCGCATCGGTGGAGCGAGCGCTCGGTGCGATTCGCACTATTCGTGCTGCCAGAGCCGAGACTCGCGAGGCTCAGGCAATCGACAAAGATGCAATCGCCGCCTATGACCAGGGAGTAAAGATTGCCAAGCTGAGTGCAATCGTGGCTCCGATTGCACAGATTGCCTTCAACACCGCATTCATCGTGGTGCTTGGGCTCGGTGGCCTTCGCGTTGCAACCGGTGCTACCTCAATCTCCAGCCTGGTCACCTTCGTAATCTTGCTTTTCTTTATGGTTGGCCCACTGATCTCAGCATTTGGTGCCTACTCGTCAGTGATGAGCGCCCTGGGTGCCCTGGCTCGAATCCAAGAGATCATGGTTATTGACGAAGAAGTTCAGGGCGAGGGGGCACTCAAGCGCCAAGGTGAGACTGCAATCGAATTCTCGAACGTCTCTTTCCACTATGAACCAGCTGGAGACGAAGAGCCAAACGCCATTCTCGAGAATGTATCGCTTGCGATTCCTCGCGGCACCAGAGTTGCGCTTGTTGGACCATCGGGTGCTGGAAAGTCGACCATCTTCTCGCTTATCGAGCGGTTCTACGAGCCAACCTCGGGTGAGATTCTGCTGGATGGGCAGAATGTAAAAGAGATGTCGTTGGACACTCTGCGCTCCCAGATTGGCTACGTCGAGCAGGATGCCCCAGTGCTAGCCGGATCAATTCGAGAGAACTTGCTCTTGGGTCGTGCCGAGGCCACCGATGAAGATCTCCGTCAGGTTTTAGACATGGTCAATCTCACCGAGGTGCTAAACCGTGATGCCAAAGCACTAGATGCTGAGGTAGGAGAGAACGGCATCATGCTCTCCGGTGGAGAACGCCAAAGACTTGCAATCGCTAGGGCGCTGCTGGCTGCTCCCCCGATTCTTTTGCTCGATGAATCCACCAGTGCTCTTGATGGACCGAACGAACAGCGCATGCGCGAAGCGATTGATGCGGTTGCGAAAAACCGAACCCTGATTGTGATTGCTCACAGGCTTTCAACCGTGGTCGACAGTGACCAAATAATTGTCCTAGAGCGGGGCAAGGTGGTTGGTTCAGGAACCCACTCTGAGCTTGTGAAGTCCACTCCGCTATACGCCGAGCTGGCCAAGCACCAGCTACTGGTCTAGTTGTAGAGTTAGGCCATGAGTGCGGCCCAAAGCCAGTCCTCGGCAACGCAACGAAGCTTTGCAGAAAAGCTAGATCTTGCCGACCCACTGGCACATTACAAAGACCAATTTGTCATAACCGACCCAAGCCTTTGCTACCTGGATGGCAACTCCCTTGGGCGGCTTCCAAAGAAAACTGTTGAGGTCATAAACCACTTCCTACTCAATGAGTGGGGGCCGGAATTGGTCGATGGCTGGAGTCACTGGATTGACCAGGCACAGCCGGCGGGAAACCTATTGGCCAAAAGTGTGCTGGGAACTACCGACGGTCAGACCCTGGTCTGTGACACCACAAGTGTGAACTTCTACCAGCTCTGCATGGCAGCACTGAAGGCTCGACCGGGACGCAAGACCGTAATCATCGACTCAGCCAATTTCCCAACCGATCGCTACATCTTGGCTGGCATCGCAGAGCAATTCGGACTGAACCTAATTACCTTGAATAACGATGGTCTTGGTGGTCCTGGTGCTGTTGATGTAGAACACGACTGCGAACTAATCAGCCCTCAGGAGCTTGAAAAGCACCTCACCAGTGATGTTGCCTTTGTGACGCTGCAGGCGATCCAGTATCGCTCCGGTGGTAGACCCGACATCAAGGGAATTACCGATGTTGCTCGCAAGCACGGTGCGCTAGTGATATGGGACTGCTCTCACGCGGCCGGTGCGATTGACCTCCAGTTCGATGCCAACGGTGTCGATCTAGCGGTTGGCTGCACCTACAAATACGGAAACTCCGGTCCTGGTTCTCCGGGTTGGATGTTTATCCGGAAAGAACTGCAGGATGAGCTGCGAATCCCGATTCAGGGTTGGTTCTCCAACGATCGACAGTTTGAAATGGGTCCATTTTATGAAAAGGCAGAAGGTATTCGAGGCTTCCAAATTGCAAGCCCAAGCATCATTGGAATCCGCGGCGTTGAAGTTGCGTTTGAGATGATCGCTGAAGCCGGCATAGCGAGAATTCAAGACAAAGCTGCCAAGGGCACCGATTTGATGATTGAGCTATTTGATGCTTGGTTGGCACCACTTGGCTTCACCCTGGGAACTCCACGCGATTCCAAAAAGCGTGGTGGGCACATCATCGTGGTTCACCAAGATGCCAAGCAAATAGCGGTTGCGCTTCGAAAGCTAAAGAACGTGATTCCCGACTACCGCGAACCCGGAGCAATCAGGTTGGCGATCTCACCGCTTGCCACCAGCTACACCGAGGTATTCGATGGCTTTGAGAGACTTCGCGAACTTGTGGCATCTGGGGATTACAAAAAAGTTCAGCTGGATGGGAACCGCGTCACATGACCCACGATAAGCACGTAAGTTACATCTCCTACCTCAAGGTTGATGAGCTACTGACCTTGCAGCAGCCGCTCAGCGATGGCCCTGAGCACGATGAGTTACTTTTCATAACCATTCACCAGGTTTATGAGCTTTGGTTCAAGCAAATCCTGCACGAAGTCTCCGCTGCGCAGAAATCTCTGGAAGCTGGAGATACGCACCGATCGCTTGGACTATTGGGTCGGGTAAGAACAATCATGAAGACCTGTGTTTCTCAACTCGACATTCTCGAGACCATGACTCCGCTGCAGTTCAACTCTTTCCGCGCAAGACTTTCTAGTGCCTCGGGTTTTCAGTCTGCTCAATTCCGAGAGTTAGAGGCGGTCTTGGGTCGTCGTGACCATGCCGGGGCTAATGCCGAGAAGGGCAGCGGCATGGGTATGGCAGAGCACCTAATCCCAGGTTCTGAGGCTCGTGCCAGGGTGGAGGCCGCAATGCTTCGACCATCACTTTGGGATTCAGCACTGCACTATTTCCACTCTCGAATGGCGATGCCAGAGACTGCTCTAAAGCGAGATGTCGCAACTGCGTGGGAGCCGAATGAGGAAGTGCAGCAGGTTTTGATTGAGCTGCACAGATCAGACCCGGAGGCATCGATGGTCTCGGAAGCACTGGTTGATTTTGATGAGGGCCTTCAGGAATGGCGCTACCGTCACGTGAAGATGGTGGAGCGAACCATTGGTCGCAAGATGGGAAGCGGTGGCTCAAGCGGTGCAGGTTACCTAGCGAGCACGCTGTTCAACCCGGTGTTTCCAGACCTCTGGGCTATTCGCTCTCAGTTTTGAGCAGCCAAAACTACGTTCTTTAGCAGCATCGCCCTAGTCATCGGTCCTACGCCGCCAGGATTTGGCGATACCCAACCAGCAACTTCGGCAACCCTTGGATCAACATCTCCGGTTAGGCCGGCAGCGGTTCTGGTGATGCCAACATCAAGCACTGCAGCACCGGGCTTGATCCACTCTGGCTTTACAAAGTGAGGCTGGCCAAGGGCTGCGACCACAATGTCCGCGCGGCGAACAGCTTCAGGGATGTCTTTGCTTGCGCTGTGAAGAATGGTGACGGTTGAGTCGATGCCCTTTCTCGTCATAAGCAAGCCAAGGGGTCTACCAACGGTTAGTCCGCGACCAATTATTGCGACCTCGGCACCTGAGGTTGGCACCTGGTAGCGACGAAGGAGCTCGACGATTCCACTAGGAGTGCAGGGCAGTGGCGAAGTCATCCCTAACGAGACGTTCATTACCAACCGACCTAGGTTGATTGGGTGAAGACCGTCTGCATCTTTCGAAGGATCCATCAACTCCAAAATCGCATTTGAATCAATGGCTTTGGGAAGTGGCAGCTGAACGATGTAGCCAGTGACCTCTTTGGAGTCATTTAGGTCTCTAACCGCAGCTTTGATATCGCTGAGAGAAGCCGAGGCGGGAAGGTCGATGCGAACCGAATGGATTCCAACTTCTGCGCAATCGCGGTGCTTGCCGCCCACGTAGGTGTGCGACCCGGGATCATCTCCAACCAATAGCGTTCCAAGTCCAGGAGTCATTCCGGCTTGGCGAAGCTTGGCGACCTCGACTGCGAGTTCGGCTTTGATTGCCTTGGCGGTAGCCAGGCCATCGAGCACGATTGCAGTCAAGGATTTACCAGTTTTCGAGATTTGAGTAAAGCGGGATGCTTTCAGTGAGCTTGTGAACGCGGGCACGCAGTGCTGCAAGATCAGCACCTGGCTTTAGCGCGTTTGCAATGATGTCTCCCACCTCGGTGAATTCCTCAGCACCAAAGCCACGGGTGGCAAGGGCTGGGGTTCCAATGCGGATGCCGGAGGTGACCATTGGTGGGCGTGGGTCAAATGGCACTGAGTTCTTGTTCACTGTGATGCCGGCCTCGTGCAGGATGTTCTCTGCGTCCTGGCCAGTGATAGGAGCATCTCGAAGGTCAATTAGAACCAAGTGCACATCGGTGCCGCCGGTTAGAACCGAGACGCCAGCTGCAACTACGTCTGGCTGAACCAAGCGCTCGGCGATGATCTGAGCACCTTCGATGGTGCGCTTTTGGCGATCGATGAAATCTGGCTGCATCGCTGCCTTGTAGGCAACTGCCTTGGCAGCAATCACGTGCATAAGCGGACCACCCTGCTGGCCTGGGAAGACCGAGGAGTCAATCTTCTTGGCAAGTTCTTCCTTGCACAAAATCATTCCGGAGCGAGGTCCAGCCAAGGTCTTGTGAACGGTCGAGGAAATCACATCAGCATATGGAACTGGGCTTGGGTGAACACCGGCTGCTACCAAACCTGCAAAGTGAGCCATATCTACCCAAAGCTTTGCGCCAACCTCGTCTGCGATTGAGCGGAACGCGGCGAAATCCAAGTGGCGGGAGTAAGCCGACCAACCTGCGATTAGCACCTTTGGTCGAACTTCCAGTGCTCGCTCGCGAACATGGTCCATATCAATCAGGTAGGTGTTTGGGTCCAGCTCATAGGCGTGAGGCTCATACATCTTGCCCGAGAAATTCAGCTTCATACCGTGGGTTAGGTGACCACCGTGAGCCAGCGACAAACCTAAAATCTTCTCGCCTGGGTTGGCTAGTGCCATCATTACCGCAGCATTTGCGGTGGCACCGGAGTGTGGCTGGACGTTAGCGTGCTCAGCTCCAAAGAGCTCCTTGGCGCGATTGCGAGCCAGCTCCTCAGCGATGTCCACAGCATCGCAACCACCGTAGTAGCGCTTGCCTGGGTAGCCTTCGGCGTACTTATTGGTCAGCACAGAACCCTGTGCCTCCAGAATTCCACGGGACACAAAGTTCTCGCTGGCGATCATCTCAAGGGTGTGGCGCTGACGATCCAGTTCTTGCTCCAAGACGGCAGCGATTTCCGGATCGGTCTCGGAAAGCGGTGAACTAAAGCTGGCTGGTTGATTGGACATGACGAGAGTTTACCAGCCAGCTCAGCGCAATCTTTGGCTATTCAGTCAATAGGATTGCAGGATGGCTAGCTCAAAAGAACACTGGGTACTGACGTTTGTATGCCCTGATAAAAAAGGTATCGTGCATGCAATTTCCGGAGCGGTGGTTGAAATCGGTGGCAACATAACCGAGAGCCAGCAGTACACCTCGCTAGACACAGGCCGATTCTTCATGCGACTGCAGATCGAGGCGGAGACCACCAAAGAGGCATTTGGCAAGCAGTTCGAAGAGATTGCAAAAAGATTTGAAATGACCTATGTTCTAGATCACGTTGGTCGAAAGATGAAGACTCTCGTTTTGGTCTCCAAGGCCTCACACACTCTCAACGACCTGCTCTACCGCCAGCGCGCAGGGCTCTTGCCGATTGAGATTCCAAGGATCGTGGGAAACCACCCGGAGCTTGGGCACCTCGCTGATTTTTACGGCATCGAATTCGATAGCTTGAAAGTAGAGAGCCAACAGGAAAAAACGAACTTCGAGAATCACCTTCGCCAGTTGATTGCCGAGCAGGGCATTGAGCTAATTGTTTTAGCCCGCTACATGCAAATCCTCTCCCCTGAGTTCTGCAAGGACTTTGCCGGCCGAATCATCAACATTCACCACAGCTTCCTACCTGGCTTCAAGGGTGCAAACCCTTATGCCCAGGCTCACGCCCGCGGCGTGAAACTGATTGGAGCGACCGCTCACTTTGTGACCGAGGATCTCGATGAGGGTCCAATAATCGAACAAAACGTCACTCGCGTTGAGCACTCCGATTCCAAACAGCACTTGGTCGAGATTGGTCAGGATGCTGAGTCAAAGACTTTGACTCAGGCGGTCAAGTGGTTCGCGGAACACCGTGTCCTGCTGGATGGCCAGCGCACCATTATCTTCCGCTAAATCGCCTTACTAATCCGATGGTAAGAAGGGTCAGCGACCCCAAACCAATAAACCAGATCCATTGCGAACCTCTGGTTTGATCGAATTCGAGCTCCTCTCCGGCGACCGACTCGATAACCACTTCCTCCGAAGGCACCTCCACCGGCTTCAGGGATACCTCCTGTTGTTTATCGTCCTCTTCTTGAAGGGCTGCAATTAAAGATTCTTGGTTCAAAGCAGTCTCTTCTGGTTCGCTACTGGCAGGCGGAGTGACTGTCACCACAACTAGCTCCGTATCCCATTCGACGGCTACCGATTCGGAAATAGTCGCCACTGCCGAATCCGAAACCGATGGGCTCGACGACTGCTGAACCTCAGACGAGGTTGTTGGCAACTCAGTTATAGCTGGTGGAACCTGGACTGGTTCTGGATTTGGAACTGGTTCTGGATTCGCGATTGGTGGTGGAGTTGGGATTGGTGGTGGAGTTGGTTCTGGACTCGAGGTTGGTGGTGCAGTTGGGCTTGGTGTCGGAGTTGGCACGCTTGGAACTGTGGCAACGATTTCGATGCCGACAACGTGGTTCTGCGATGGCCCTAGGGTGCTTGATCCAACTGTGTTAGCCAGGAGCACCAGTTCTACCAACCCCGAAGGGCAATCCAGAAGCTCAACCTGTGCGGTGGCATCTTGCACCTCTAAATAGCCGAAAGAGCAGCCAGCGGTTATTCGAAAGTCATCACCGGTCAGGTTTTCGATTGGTGCATCAAACATCAAGATAAACCGCGTCGTTTTGAGTGACACCTGTTCTGCGAATGATCCCATCACCGCTGGAGCTCGGTCTCCAGTTGCCCCCGCTGGGAGCGCAGTAAGTCCAATTAGTGCGGATACCAGCAAGATTCGTATTTGATTAGCCATGGCAAAAAAGTAAAACCCCCAGCAATTTCTTGCAGGGGGTTTTCCACAGCCTTATCGATTAACCGATTCTGGCCTTAAGGTTCTGAGCCAAGGTAGCCATGAACTCCTCGGTGGTCTGCCAAGCCTGCTGCTTGCCAACCAAAGCTGCAAGGTCCTTGGTCATGTGACCGGCCTCAACAGTCTTGATAATGACGTCCTCTAGGGTTTCGGCAAATTCGTGAACCTCAGGGGTGCCGTCTAGCTTGGCGCGGTGCATAAGGCCTCTGGTCCAGGCAAAGATCGACGCGATTGGGTTGGTCGAGGTCTTCTCGCCCTTCTGCCACTGGCGGTAGTGACGAGTCACGGTGCCGTGGGCAGCCTCTGCCAATGCGGTCTTGCCATCTGGGGTGGTTAGCACCGAAGTCATAAGGCCAAGTGAGCCAAAACCCTGAGCCACGGTGTCAGACTGCACGTCACCGTCGTAGTTCTTACAGGCCCAAACGTAGCCACCCTCCCACTTGAGCGCAGCCGCGACCATGTCGTCGATTAGGCGGTGCTCATAGGTGATGCCGGCTGCCTCAAACTTGGCTGCGTACTCAGCCTGGAAGACCTCTTCGAAAGCGTCTTTGAACGCGCCGTCGTATGCCTTCAAGATGGTGTTCTTGGTGGAGAGGTAAACCGGGTAGTTGCGAGACAGACCGTAATTGAACGATGCGCGAGCAAAGTCACGGATCGAGTCCATGTAGTTGTACATACCCATTGCAACGCCACCGTTTTCTGGGTAGTCCGCAACGGTCATGGTCTGTGGCTCTGAACCATCAGCTGGGGTCCACGTGATGGTTACGCGGCCCTTGCCCGGAACCTTGAAGTCAGTTGCCTTGTACTGGTCACCGTGAGCGTGACGGCCAATGATGATTGGCTTGGTCCAGCCCGGCACCAAACGTGGCACGTTCGAGATGATGATTGGCTCGCGGAAAACAACGCCGTCGAGGATGTTACGGATGGTGCCGTTAGGGCTCTTCCACATCTTCTTTAGCTTGAACTCGGTAACGCGTGCCTCATCAGGGGTGATGGTTGCGCACTTCACGCCAACACCGTGCTCGCGAATAGCGTGCGCTGCATCGATGGTCACCTGGTCGTCGGTAGCGTCGCGGTTCTCGACCGATAGGTCATAGTACTCAAGATCAACGTCTAGAAACGGAAGGATTAGGTGGTCCTTGATGTCCTGCCAAATGATGCGAGTCATCTCGTCGCCGTCAAGCTCAACGACCTTGCCAATCACCTTAATTTTGCTCAATTTTTCTCCTGATAAACCTGCGCTGAATGCGCGAATTAGCCTGAGTAAGCCTATCGGTTAGCATGGCCCCATGAGATTTACTTTGAAGCAACTCACCATCGCTCTGATTAGCGTTTTAGCGCTTGCTGGTTGCAGCCCAAATGCCGACTCTGACCGGTTCGAGGATCAGGTTGGTGTGCAGATGTTTTTGTGGAACTTCAATTCCATTGCCCAAGAGTGTGAGTACCTTGGCGTCCAGGGCATCGATTGGGTTTTGGTCTCTCCTCCACAGGAGCACATTCAGGGTGAGCAGTGGTGGGTTGGCTACCAAGCTGTGAGCTATCAGCTTGAGTCGCAACTGGGAACCCAGAGCGAATTTGAAGCAATGGTAAAAACCTGCGGCGATAGCAATGTCGAGATTTATGTTGACGCGGTAATCAACCACATGACCGGTAGCAGCGAAGGTGTTGGCACTGCCGGAACCGAGTATGCCAAGTATGAGTATGGCGACCTTTACACCAGAGACGATTTCCACGCCTGCACTCAGACCCTGGATAGTCAAATTGCCGACTGGACGAGTGTTGACCAGGTGCAGGAGTGTGAGCTCCTGAACCTTGCCGACCTGCGCACCGAAGATGACAGTGTTCGCGCCAAGATTGTTGGCTATTTGCAATCCCTTGTCGATCTTGGTGTCACCGGCTTCCGCATCGATGCTGCCAAGCACATTGCCCTGGCAGACATGGAAGCCATCAAGGCGAAACTTCCAGCGACAATCAAATACATCCAAGAGGTAGTTCCGGGCACCCCGGAAGCCGAGCCAACCGATTACCTCGGCATTGGAGATATCTTCGGGTTTGATCTTGCCTACCAGCTGGCCTCGATTTTCACCCAGCAGGTTGCTTTTTTGCCTGACACTTCAACCGAGTCCCCTTGGGTTACGCCTTCAAACCAGACTGTGGTGATGGTTTCCAACCATGACACCGAGCGCAATGGTCAGGCCATCAACTACAGCCAGCCCGCTCAGTTTGAGGCGGCGACCGCTTTGATGCTCGCTTTGGACTATGGACAGCCAATGCTCTACAGCTCGTTTGCCTTCGATAGCTATGACTGGGCTCCAAAAGACGAGAACGGTCGGATGCTGGATGCTAAATGCGCTCAATCCAGTGCTATCTACTTCACAAATCACGAGGCTGGCACCTGGTTGTGTCAACACCGTATGAACTCGGTCAACGGAATGATTCAGTTCCGCGATGAAACCTCGGGAGAGAAGCTCACCAACCCGCAGGCCAGTGATTCGGTTTTGAGTTTTGAACGCGGTGATATCGGCTTCTTTGCGGTCAATGTCACCACCGTCGATCAAAGCGGAGTGGAAATCACAACACTCCTTGCCGACGGCAAGTACCTCGACTACATCTCCGGCAAAGAGCTTGAAATCTCTGGTGGTGTTGTGAAAACTGACCTAGCGGCAAACCAGGCGATTGCGCTGATAAAGCGCTAGACCAGCGAGTCTCGCCAGGCCTTGTAGAGGGCCGCGAACTTACCGCCCGATTGAGATAGCTGCTCTGGGCTGCCGTCCTCGATTACTCGACCGTGCTCCATCACCAGCACGCGCTGCGCGATTGAAACCGTTGATAGGCGGTGAGCAATGATCACGGCGGTGCGGTTGTGAAGCAGGGTCTTTAGGCCCTGCTGAACCAAGCGCTCAGATGGAATATCCAGCGAGCTGGTTGCCTCATCCAAAATCAAGACTGCTGGGTTTGCCAAAAACGCCCTTGCGAAGGAAATCAACTGGCGCTGACCAGAGGAAACTCTGCCACCTCGCTTATTCACATCGGTCTGATAGCCATCGGGAAGCGAGAGGATGAACTCGTGAGCACCTACTGCTTGAGCTGCGGCAATGACCTCTTCTATTGAGGCATCCGGCTTACCAAGTTGGATGTTCTCGGCAACCGATCCCGAGAACAGGTAGGCCTCCTGGGTCACCATGACAACTTCGTGTCTAAGAGACGCATTTGAAATGTCTCGAAGATTTACTCCGTCAAGGCTCACCGATCCTGATGAAGGGTCGTAGAAACGCGCGATGAGTTTGGCGAGTGTCGACTTACCGGCACCGGTGGTGCCGACTAGTGCCACGGTCTGACCGGCGGGTATGGTCAGGCTAAATGGATGCAGCACCGTTGAACCGGTGGCGTATTTGAATTCCACATCCGAGAAAGCAACCTCGCCCTTCACGTCCTTGAGGACAACCGGCTTCTCAGGATCAGGAACAGTTGGTTCCTCCTGCAGAACACCGGAAATCTTCTCCAGTGCAGAGGCTGCCGACTGATAGGAGTTATAGAACATCGCGATTTCTTCCATCGGGTCAAAAAACCTTCTGGAATACAAAATTGCAGCGGTTAGCACACCGATACCCAAAGAACCCTCGAGAACTCGGAATCCACCGAAGAGCAAGATTGCGGCCACGGTGACATTGCCGATGAGGATCAGACCCGGGTCGTAGATACCAAAGAGCTGGATCAGCCTGGCGTTGTGTCCGCGATAGTCCTCAACCAGCCCACCGAAGTGGTTCTCGTTGGCCTTCTCCTTGCGGAAAGCCTTCACCGCACGAATACCGGTCATGGTCTCAACGAAGTACTGGATCAATCGCGAGGAGGCTACTCGCTGCTGGCGATAGCCCTTGTTGGTTCCAAGCTGGAACCAACGGGTCAGCACCGCAAGCGGAATAAGTGCAACCAGCAAGATTAGGAAGCTCTCTGGATCAAGCAAGAACAGCGCACCAGCGGTGAAGAGCATGAACATTCCACCAACCACAAGTTCGCTCAGGCCACCCGATAGCAATTCGCCAATCGATTCAAGGTCCGAGGTTTGGCGGGCAATGACTCGACCCGCGGTGTAGCGCTCGTGGAATTCGACCGAAAGTTTCTGGGTGTGAACAAACACTCGGTTTCGAAGGTCGAACAACATTGCCTGAGAAGCGCGAGCGGTCACCATTAGGAAGAAGTAGGTCAGTGTCGCGGTCAAGGCAGCTGCCGAGAGGTAGACAAACACTGTCAGCGAGATTGGCGTGTAGTCCCCGACCAAGGCCTTAGGCAGAGCGCTGTCGATACCAAACGCAATCAGCGCCGGGCCAGAAACTCTCAGGGCAGTAGAAATGATTACGAGGAAGACCGCTGCAATTACCCTTGCTCTAATTGGCAAGAGCAGCGAACCGAGTAGATCCCTAGAGCGTGCTCTTACATATCGAGACTCTTCTTTTGTGAGGTCGGTTTTCTCCTCATCGTTGGTTCCGCGCATGCTCATAGGTTCACCTCCCTGGCCTTTTCTGCCGCATCCAGCGAGCTGATTACGTACCTGTAGTGATCGGAGGTTTTCAAAAGTTCCTGGTGGGTTCCGAAGGCGACAACCTTGCCCTCGTGCATCAGCGCTACCTTGTCCGCCAGCATCACAGTCGATGGACGGTGAGCAACAATCAAAGCGGTCGTGGTGGTCAGAACATGGCGCAGGGCGTCTTCAACCATGGCTTCGGTATCAACATCAAGTGCAGACAGCGGGTCATCCAAAACCAGGATTCTTGGCTTAGCGGCAACAGCTCTAGCAAGCGCTAGACGTTGGCGCTGACCACCGGAGAGCGATAGTCCTTCTTCGCCGATCTTGGTGTCTAGGCCATCTGGCAGGTCGTAGACAAATTGCGCTTGAGCAATTTCCAAAGCTTGCTTGAGATCCTCTTCGCTCTGGGTTGGATTTCCAAGCAGAACATTGTCGCGAACCGAGGACGAGAACAGGGTTGCATCCTCGAAAGCCATGGCAATCAGGGTTCGAAGCTCACCGCGGGTCATGTCTCTAATGTCGACGCCATCGATCTCGACAGCACCACCGGTGACCTCATAGAGTCTGGTGCTCAACGCAGTCAGTGTGGTCTTGCCGCAACCGGTTAGCCCAATAAGTGCAACCGATTGACCGGGCTCTAGCCTGAGGCTGAAGTTAGAGATTAGATCTGGTTGATCCGCTGCCGTGTCTGGATAGCGGAAGCTGACGTCCTTGAATTCCAGTAGGCCCCGGGGCTCGGCGACTGTTTTAGGCTTTTCAGGATCAGAAATCAGATCCGGTTCGTCAATGACCTCAAAGAATCTGGTAACCGCGGACTTTGCCTCCAGGGTAAAGCCCAAAAGGAATCCCAAGGACTCGGTTGGCCAGCGCAGCACCATCGCTGTTGCAACGAATGCCACCAATGTTCCAACCGTGATCTGACCATCGGCAACCAAGAGCACACCGGCAAATAGCGAAAGTCCGAGTGCAAATTCCGGAAGCAAGATCAAATACAGCCAAATATTTGCAACTGCCTTGGCTTTGCGGATTTCAGTGCCTAATAGAGCCTTGGCATCGGTTGCAAACTGATCTGCCGCAAATCCTCCGCGACCAAACGCCTTCAGAACCCTCACGCCGTGCACAGCCTGCTCGACTCGGGTCGCTAGGTCTCCGGACTGGTCTTGAGAGAGACGAGCCACTTCGCCAAAGGATTTCTCGAATCGGAAACCAATAACGACAATCGGCAGGGATGCAATAAAGAAGATCAACCCCAGCCAGAAGTTGAAGCTAAAGAGAATTACCAGTCCAACAATCAAAGTAAGCAAGTTGGCAACCAAAAGCACCAAACCAAAGCTCAACCAACGCCTGATCATGCTCAGGTCGCCAACTGCCCTGGAGAGCAGCTGACCCGATGGCCAGCGATCGTGGAAGGCAACCGGGAGGTCTTGAAGTTTTGCGTAAAGGGCATTTCGCATATCGGCTTCAACGAATGTGCCCGGGGTCAACACCAACCAGCGACGAAGCAGCACAAATAGCGCTTCGGCAATTCCCAGAGCCAGAATCAGCACAACCGCTGGAATTAGGGCATCGATGCCGCCGGCAACCAAGGAGTTGACGAGATTTTGCAAAAACTGCGGGATAGAGAGTGCAAACATGTGAGCGCCAATTGCAGCCACCATGCCCAAGATGATTCTGGGTAGGGCCTTTTTAGCAAATGGCACCAATCGCCACAGCGTTTTGAACGTACTTAGTTCGGGTTGCATTTGTCTCTTCCGCCGCCCTTAGGGCAGCCACTCAGAATAGCACCAACCAAAAACAGCAGGTCGTTAGTCCCCAAAAACGTGACCAGATCCGCTACAAACCCGACCAAAAGAGGCCGGTCACCAATCCGAGGTTGTCGCTAACTAGTGGTAAAAGTGGCGTTCCGCGGTGAAGTACATGGTGACACCGGCAGCCTTGGCTACCTCAATTACCTCTTCATCGCGGACGCTACCACCGGGCTGAACCACTGCCCTAACGCCTGCATCTAGAAGTACCTGCAGTCCGTCTGCGAACGGGAAGAACGCATCCGATGCGGCTACCGAACCGACAACTCGGTCTCCAGCTCTCGATACTGCCAATCGACAGGAATCCACTCGGTTGACCTGGCCCATGCCAATGCCAACTGCGGCCAGTGACTTTGCAAGCAAAATTGCATTTGACTTCACAGCGCGGGATGCTCGCCAGGCAAATTCCAAATCAGCCATAAGTGCTTTATCGGCAGGCTCACCGGTAACCAACTGCCACTTCGAGGTGTCAAGATTCTCGAAACCATCAGATTCCTGAATCAGTGCGCCTCCGGATAACTGCCTGATCTCTCGGGCAGGTCTTAGATAGCCAGCCTCAAGTTCCAAGATTCGCAAGTTCTTTTTCTTACTCAAAACTTCAAGCGCAGCCGGTTCATAACCCGGTGCTGCAATCACCTCGGTGAAAATCTCCGCAACCTGAAGCGCCATCTTCTCGGTAACAACTCGGTTAGCGGCAATCACGCCGCCGAATGCAGAGACCGGGTCAGTTTGATGAGCTCTGGCATGTGCGGAGGCGATCGCATCCGCACTACCTGCTTGCCCTACTGCAATACCGCAGGGGTTTGCGTGCTTGATAATCGCAACCGCAGGCGCTGTGAAGTCGTATGCTGCGCGCAGCGCTGCATCGACATCAACGTAGTTGTTGTAAGACATCTCTTTGCCGCCGAGCAGCTTCGCCTGTGCTACGCCCGCCCGTCCTGCATTGGCAGAATACAAAGCTGCCTTCTGGTGAGAGTTCTCGCCGTAGCGAAGCACGTTCTTTAGTTCAAATCCGAAGTTGACCTGCTGGGCGAAATCAGAACCACTGTTGTCGCCAGTTATCTCGCCAAGCATCCAATTTGCCACCGCGCTGTCGTATTGCGCGGTGTGACTAAAGGCTGCTTGGGCTAGCTCCCTGCGAAGAGCAAGAGAAGTTCCACCATTTGCGTTGGCCTCTAAAACTTTTGAGTAATTATCTGGGTTCACGACAATTGCGACATTGGCGTGGTTCTTGGCTGCGGCTCGCACCATCGCCGGACCACCGATGTCAATCTGCTCAACTGCAGCGTCCCCTGTTGCTCCGGCTGCGACGGTTTGAACAAATGGGTAGAGGTTTACAACTACCAACTCAAAAGCTTCGATATCTAGCTTGGCAAGTTCTTGAGCGTGCTCATCCAGTCTGAGATCCGCCAAAATTCCACCGTGGATTTTTGGGTGCAGGGTCTTCACGCGACCATCTAGCGACTCTGGGAAGCCAGTCACCTCGGAAACTTCTTTTACGGCTAGGCCAGCATCTGCAATCTGCTTTGCGGTGGAGCCGGTGGAGACCAACTGAACGCCTTGTGCGCTGAGTCCTTTGGCTAGCTCGATAAGTCCGGTCTTGTCAGAGACTGAGATGAGTGCCCTGCGAATCTTTACCTGGTCGCGCTCTTTGTAGTTTCGACCAGCAGGATTGGTAGCCATCAGCTAGACCTTTCTGAGAGGTTGAGCTTGCCCTCGGCAATCTGGGATACAACTTCAACAATCAACGAGCGCTCGATGGTCTTGATCTGCTCATGCAGGTCAGACTCCGAAATTCCTGTCGGAATCGCAATCTCTCGCTGTGCGAGGATCGGCCCGGTGTCGACCCCTGCGTCAACGATGTGAACCGTTGCACCAGTTGCGTCGGCCCCAGCGCTAAGGGCGTCACGGACCGCGTGTGCGCCTGGGAAAGCTGGCAACAGCGATGGGTGCAGGTTGATGATGTTTGGGCTCAGTGCGGCGACAAAGCCCGCAGGCAGCACCTTCATAAAGCCGGCTAGGACAACGAGGTCTGGCTTGTGGTACTCAAGGTTGCGAAGCAATACTTCAGCCCAATTTTCTCGAGAATCAAAAAGCCCGGGCTCAACCACAAAGGTTGGGACACCAAACTGTTCGGCGTGGGCAAGTCCGGCTGCTGGGTTATCGGCTCCGACCGCCAAAATCTTGGCCGGAAACAACGGGTTGTCACAGGCTTCCAAAAGCGCCCGAAGGTTTGAGCCCGAACCCGAAATCAAGACCACAATCGAAAGCATCTGACTCCTACTTTCCGCGCTCTTGCTGATCGCTGTATGGCTTGATGACAACTAAACCAGCCACAAAACTTGGAATCAAGACCTCTAAGAACAGCACTCCAGCAAAAAGCAGAGGGTTGATGCCCACTTCACTAAATCTGCCGGGTCCAAAACTTCCAGAAGCCAAAAGGGCAATTGCAAATGCAGTCAGTGCAGCAATAAGCGCCGCCATAAAAGCAAAAGCTGCAGCCGCCGAGAACCGAGTTGCATACTCCCAGCGCATCTGATCGGTGTAGCGATGGGCCAAGAGCGTTCCAACAAAGGCCACCACGATTGGAATCAGTGCAAACAAAATTGCGCGATCAAAACCGGCGGTCGGGATGGCGACGAATACCGGCAGGGCTGGCATTGGCCCAAGCTGAGTTCCCAGTGCCGAGACAGAAGATCCAACTCCGATTGAAAACCCAGGACCTGCTATCCAGCTCATGCCATAGACAATCAGGTTTGGAAGGATTGCCAGCTGCCCGATGGTCAACATCACACCACCGAGGACACTCACTCGCATTGCTTCGTATAGCCGAACAACTTCAATCCAACCAAAACCCAGTGCAAGAGCGATCATTGCGGAGCTAACCAAAAGCAGTGCCGCAACCACCCCAAGACCAACCCTGGAGGCCGGAGATAGCGCCGATGCCAAGGCCCAGTGCAGTTTGGAGAAAATTGCTTTGGTTTGGTTTCTAACCCAGATGCGCTCTTTTGCCTCAGTTGGGTTAGCGCCTTCGAAAAGTTCGTAGCGCGGTCCAAGCACCGATGCCAGAAACAAAATTCCACCGAAGAAGAATGCTGGGGAGATAAACGGTGCCCATTCGGCCACCACGACGGCTTCGTTGGTGCTCAACATCGAAACCGCAAGTCCAATGCCACCAAATGCCACCGCGCCTCCAACCCATGCCGGCCAGATTGAACTGGCAGCTGAGAGTCGGTGACCGATGCGAATGATCAAAACCGCCATCAGTGCAGTAAGGCCAAGTGGCAAGGTCGACATTGTGAACGCGGGGACCGCAATCCCCAGAATCTCACCCGCATTGAACTGCAGTGGAACGCCGCAGGCTAGCAAAAAGGCATACGCTGCGACGCGAAATGCCACCATCCAGTCAACAGATCCGTCGCCCTCGATGAACCAGGCCAAGGTGAGTGGGGCAATCACTAAACCAATCGTGACAGCCGCAATAATCAGCGCTTGCAGCGCTGAAATTGCGAAGCTAAGCCCCCGATTCACCTTTAGAGCTTGGAGATAATCTCGCGCATAAGCGCAGCGGTCTCGGATGGGGTCTTGCCAACCTTCACGCCGACAGCCTCAAATGCTTCCTTCTTAGCCTGAGCGGTTCCGGCCGAGCCTGAAACAATTGCACCTGCGTGACCCATGGTCTTACCCTCAGGAGCGGTGAAGCCGGCTACATATGCAACCACTGGCTTGGTGACGTGCTTCGAGATGTAGTCGGCAGCCTTCTCCTCAGAGTCGCCACCGATCTCACCGATAAGCACAATCGCCTTGGTCTCAGGGTCGTTCTGGAATGCCTCAAGGGCATCGATGTGAGTGGTTCCAATAACTGGGTCTCCACCAATACCGATAGCGGTTGAGAATCCGATGTCGCGAAGTTCGAACATCATCTGGTAGGTAAGGGTTCCGGACTTGGAGACCAAACCGATTGGACCCTTGCCAGCGATGTTCGAGGGGGTAATACCTGCGTTGGACTGCTCAGGGGAAATGATTCCAGGGCAGTTAGGTCCAATTAGGCGGGTCTTCTTACCCTTCTCAACGTTGTATGCCCAGGCCTCTGCGCTGTCGTGAACTGGGATGCCCTCGGTGATTGCAACCGCAAGCGCGATCTCGGCGTCAATAGCCTCGATGATTGCAGACTTTGCGAAGGCGGGAGGAACGAAGATAACCGAAACATTCGCACCGGTGGCAGCCATAGCTTCCTTGACCGATCCGAATACCGGAAGTGACTTGCCAGCAATATCGACGCTCTCGCCGGCCTTGCGTGGGTTCACGCCACCGACGATGTTCGAGCCACCTGCAAGCATGCGGGTGGTGTGCTTCATGCCCTCGGCACCGGTCATGCCCTGGACGATAATCTTTGAGTTTTTATCTAGGTAAATTGCCATTTCTAAAGCCTTACTTGTTAGCCAACTGAGCGGCCTTATCGGCTCCGCCATCCATGGTGTCCGCTAGCGATACCAGCGGGTGGTTGAACTGGGAGAGAATACGGCGACCCTCCTCAACGTTGTTGCCGTCTAGTCGAACAACCAGTGGCTTGCTGGCGCGGGCACCTAGGGTGTTTAGCGCACCAACGATTCCATTGGCAACAGCGTCACAGGCGGTGATTCCACCGAAGACGTTTACAAACACGCTGCGAACCTGAGGGTCGTTCAAGATAACGTCCAGACCTGCAGCCATTACCTCGGCAGAGGCACCGCCACCGATGTCTAGGAAGTTAGCTGGCTTCACATTGCCGTGACGCTCACCGGCGTAGGCAACTACGTCCAGGGTGCTCATCACCAATCCAGCACCGTTACCGATGATTCCAACTTCGCCATCGAGCTTGACGTAGTTGAGGTCCATCTCCTTGGCCTTAGCCTCGAGAGGATCAAGCTGGTCGCGCTCCATTTCCTCGCGCTCGTGACGGAACTCGGCGTTGTCGTCGAAGGTGACCTTGCCGTCAAGGGCAACGATCTCTCCACCAGTGGTTAGAACCAGTGGGTTGACCTCCACCAAAGTAGCGTCTTCTTTTTTGAATACGTCGTAAAGCTTTACGAACACATCAGAAACTGCATCGATTAGTTCGGCTGGGAACTTAGCAGCGGTTGCAATCTCAACCGCCTTGGCCTTGTCGATACCGTGAACTGCAGATACCGGAATCTTTGCCAGTGCCTCTGGGCGCTCAACGGCTAGCTGCTCGATCTCCATGCCGCCCTCAACGCTGCATAGCGAAAGGAAGGTGCGGTTTGATCTGTCTAGCAAAACTGAGAAGTAGAACTCTTTATCAATCGATGCACCCTGGGCAATCATCACGCGCTTCACAACGTGACCCTTGATGTCTAGACCCAAAATTGCCTCAGCCTTTTCGCGAGCTTCAGCTGGGGAGTGAGCGACCTTAACACCGCCGGCTTTGCCTCGACCACCGGTCTTGACCTGAGCCTTTACAACAACGGTTCCGCCGATAGCCTTTGCGGCCGCTTCAGCTTCTTCAGGGGTGTCTGCAATGCGACCTGCGAGAACCGGAACACCGTATTTCTCGAAAAGATCGCGCGCTTGATATTCAAATAAATCCAAGGGTATTTCCGTTTCTTGAGTCAGCGGACAACAGGGTCAAGTCTAGTGAATCAGGCTGGCCCAATATCCCTAGAGCTTGGTAATTGGTGCCATTTTCACAAGCAATCGCTTGGTTACTCCGGAGTCGAAGCGAACTTCGGCCGTTTGCTTTGGTGGATTGCCTGCCACCGCGATTACTCGACCCTTACCAAAGGTGTCGTGCTGCACAGAATCCCCGACCGCAAGCTCTAGGTCCTTGTTGTCTCGAATCGCTGCCGGGGTATTGACCGCTCCCTGCCAACTCGAGCGAACCGGTTGCGTGCCGGGTGTGCGAAGTTCACGACGCTCTGCTCCAACCTGCTCACACAGTTCGCTCGGAATATCGCTGAGGAAGCTGGAAGGTATAAAGGAAGCGGTGTTGCCAAACAAGGTGCGCTGCAGGGCGTGCGAGATGTAGAGCTTTTGTTTGGCTCTGGTCATGCCGACATACATCAACCTGCGCTCTTCTTGCAGGCCACCGGGTTCATCGAAAGATCTCACGTGAGGCAAGGTTCCCTGCTCAAGACCAATCAGGAACACCACCTGATACTCGAGACCCTTGGCGGTGTGAAGGGTCATCAGTGAAATGCTTCCCGACTCATCTTCAATTTCATCGGCAGCGGCTGCCAGAGTTACCTCAGCGAGGTAATCGGCAAGAGTTCCCTCTGGATTATTTGCCTGCCAGTCAAAGAGTTGACCCAGCAGAGCATCTAGGTTCTCTACCCGGGCTTCATCCTGCGGATCGCGCGATCCCTCAAGCGATGAGCGATAACCGCTTCGCTCAAGTACGAGTTTTAGCACCTCTGCAGGGCCTTCGGTTGCCGATAGCGCATCTAGTTCGTTCAGAAGTTCGCCAAAACCTTCGACGGTTAGCGTCAGTTTTGGCCCAAGACCGAGTTGGTTTGCAAAGGAGAGCGCCTGCCTAAATGACATGTCGTTTTCCCTTGCAAACTGTGCGATCTTGAGTTCGGTCTTTTCGCCGATGCCGCGGGCTGGGATGTTTAGGACCCTTCTGGCAGCCTCATCATTTCGCGCATTAGAAATCACTGTGAGGTAGGCGAGCGCGTCTTTGATTTCTCTGCGCTCGAAGAACTTTAAGCCACCGATGACTGCATACGGGATGAGCTGGCTTTTGAGCTCGGCTTCCAAAGAAGGTGTCAGCGCATTGGTGCGGTAGAGAACTGATATGTCTCTGTAGTCGGTGCCCTCAGCGTGCAATTTCTTGATCTGGTCAACCACATAGGCGGCTTCATTGCGCTCATCAAAACCGGTAAAGATTGAAATTAGCTCGCCACTGCCCTGGTCGGTCCAGAGGTTCTTAGCCGGACGATAAGGATTCTGTGAGATAACAGCATTCGCTCCGGAGAGGATGTTTTGGGTAGAGCGATAGTTCTGCTCCAGCAAGATGGTTTGCGCTCCAGGGAAGTCACGCTCAAATTCGGTGATATTTCGAATGTCAGCCCCGCGGAAAGCGTAGATCGACTGATCCGAGTCACCAACCACAGTCAGCTGGGCTGGCTGTAAGACCTCGCCGGTGCGCTCATCAAAGTTTGCGTAGTCATCCGGTAGCGGCCTGGTGAACTCTCGAATCAACGCATACTGTGCGTGGTTGGTGTCTTGATACTCGTCAACAAGTAGGTGTCTGAATCGCTTTTGGTAGCGTGCCCTCACCTCAGGGTGAGCGCGAAGCAAACCAACGGTTTCAGAAATTAGGTCATCAAAGTCAAAGGCATTATTGCGAAGCAGCTCGCGCTCATAGGCTTGGAAAACCTCGGCAACGATTCGCTCTTTCGGGTTTGAGCGATCCGCATTGCGCGCAAAATCTTCGGCATCTTTTAGTTCGTTTTTGGAATTGGATATGATTGCGGCCGCCTGCTGCGGTTTGATATCCGCATCCTCAGCCCCTGCCTCACGAAGCAATCGCTTCAAAAGCGCACGGGTATCACCGGTGTCATAAACCGTGAAGTTTGAATCGTGGCCAAGCCGATCTGCCTCGCGACGAAGAATCTGCAGGCAGGCCGAGTGGAAGGTCTTGATCCACATACCCTCGCTTGATGCACCAATAAGCGCTTCGACGCGTTCACGCATTTCGGATGCAGCCTTATTTGTAAAGGTGATGGCCAGGATTTGCGATGGCCAAAGTTCCTTTTGCGCAAGGAAATGTGCGATGCGGTGGGTAAGGACTCTGGTCTTGCCACTGCCAGCACCGGCAACGATCAAAAGTGCCCGGCCACGGTATTCGACAGCCTCGCGCTGTTGCGGGTTCAATCCCGCAAGCAGGGCGTCTGGGTCATTTTGTTCGAAGAGGTCTAATGGCATCTGAGGTAGCTTAGGTCAGCCGACTGACGGTTTGGATTAGCCGGTCTGGCTGGTCTGCAAAGATTCCATCTACTCCGCTTAGAACCAGCTTCTCAAACCAGCTCTCCAGATCGCCCTGTGGGGTTTCAACTCGAGCGGTGTATGTGAACAGCGTCAAACCAAGCGCTTTTGACCGGGCCACAAAATCATTTTCCCAAAGCATCTCGATAGTGACTGATACTCCATCGAACTCGGACGCAATCTCCTCGAGCAAATCATCGTCCAAGGTTGTTCTTCCAGCCGGCAAGGTTCCAGGTGCAGATAGAAAGACGAAGTCAATGCCTGGGCCGAAGGCGCTCTTTGCATTTTTTAAAATTGAAAATTCGAAGCTTTCGACAGTGAGCTTGATTCTGCGCTCTTGCCAATTGGAAACCGCAAGTTCTTGGGCGACTGCTGCCACCAGATCGAGGTTTCGAGCCAACAGTTGCTTGCCGTCTTTGAGTTCGAGAATCAGATGCTTGCCATCAAATGCTGGATTGGCCAGCAGTTCCCCAAGTGTCGGAATCTCAAACTGTCCGCTGTGCTTTGCAGATTCAATTCTTTGCTCCGGGTATCTTTCCATCACTCGCAGCTGCTTTAGTTCCAACAAGGTCAGCTCATCAACCGAAGTTGCAAGCTGCGGGTGAGAGACGACATTTGTGGTTTTGGTGAGATCGATATCGTGCAGAATCACCGGCACTGAGTCCTTGGTTAGCACCACATCAAACTCAATGGCGTCTGAACCTAGCTCGAAGCCCAGCTCAAACGAGGGCATAGTGTTTTCCGGCAGGTAACCGCAAGCACCGCGGTGACCAAAAACACTTACTCCCATTCGATAGTTCCAGGTGGCTTTGAGGTGATATCCAAAACCACGCGGTTGACATCTGCAACCTCATTGGTGATTCGGTTGGAAATCTTAGCTAGCAGGTCATAGGGCAATCTGGACCAGTCCGCCGTCATGGCATCTTCGGAAGAAACCGGGCGAAGCACAATCGGGTGGCCGTAGCTGCGGCCATCGCCCTGCACACCGACTGAGCGAACATCAGCGAGCAGGACAACTGGACACTGCCAAATCTCTAGGTCCTTGCCGGCTGCGCTTAGTTCCTCGCGAACAATGGCATCTGCCTCGCGCAAAAGCTCTAGGCGCTGCTTGGTTACCTCACCAACGATGCGAATCCCGAGACCAGGACCTGGGAATGGTTGGCGCTGAACTATCTCGTGCGGCAAGCCAAGCTCGGCACCGATTGCTCGCACCTCGTCTTTAAACAGCGTGCGAAGCGGTTCCACCAGTTCAAACTGCAGGTCCTCTGGCAGACCTCCAACGTTGTGGTGAGACTTGATGCCAGCGGTTGCGCCACCACCGGATTCAACAACATCTGGGTAGAGCGTGCCCTGGACCAAGAATTTGATTGGGCGAGAATCTGCAGCCGCTTCGGCGATTAGCTTGCGCTCTGCTTCTTCGAAGGTGCGAATGAATTCGCGACCAATAATTTTGCGTTTGGTTTCTGGGTCCGATACACCAGCGAGCGCCGATAGAAACTTCTCCTCGGCATCGACGGTGATCAAACGAATTCCAGTGGCTGCCACATAGTCGCGCTCAACCTGCTCACGCTCGCCCTTACGCAATAGTCCGTGATCCACAAACACGCCGGTCAGTTGATCGCCCACAGCCTTGTGAACTAGTGCTGCGGCAACCGCTGAGTCGACTCCACCGGATAGGCCGCAAATTACTCTGGCGTCTCCGACCTGAGCGCGAATCTTTTCGATTTGCTCGGCAATTACATTGCCGGAATTCCAAGTCGGCTCAATGCCGGCTCCTTGGTAGAGGAAGTTAGTCAGGACGTTCTGACCCTGCTCGGAGTGCTTGACCTCGGGGTGCCACTGCACGCCAAAGATTCGCTGCTCTTTAGATTCAAAGGCTGCAACCGGAGTTGTGTCGGTGGATGCCAAAACATCAAAGCCATCCGGTGCCACCATTACCTGGTCACCGTGGCTCATCCAGCAAATTTGCTGCATTGGCTGGTTGCCTAGCAAAACACCGGAGTTGTTTAGGTTTAGCTGAGTCGCGCCATACTCGCGCTTCCCGGTCTTATCCACTCGACCACCAAGGGCCTGGGCTAGGACCTGGAAGCCATAGCAAATTCCCAACACCGGAATCCCTAGTTTGAGAATCCCTGGATCTAGCTGAGGAGAGTTCTCCTCGTAAACGCTCGATGGACCACCGGAGAGAATGATCGCTGCCGGGTTCTTGGCAGCCACCTCACTTGCGGTGATGTTGTGGTGCACGATCTCGGAGTAGACATTTGCTTCGCGAACTCGTCTTGCAATCAACTGTGCGTACTGAGCACCAAAATCAACAACCAGCACCGGCTTCATTTTTGACCTCCAATTTCACTCAGTTGCTTGCGAGCTAGCTTGGCGTAGTAGGACTCGGTGAAAAAGCTAAGCAGCGGCACAACACCACCGGCAGCAATGATCAAGAACCTAAAGAACGACCAGCGCATCAAAGTCCAGAGTCTGAAATCGGCAAAAAGATATAGAACGTATAGCCAGCCGTGAACGATAAGGATTGCAACCGTTAGGTTCACCCCAACCTCCGGTAGCCCCTCACCTTCGATGCCGTACTGCTCGAAAGTGATAAACCCGTTAGGGCCGAACAGCCAAAGGTCAAAACCTAGAAATGGTAGGCGGCGGATTCCCCAGGTGATCATCAGAAGCAACAGGAACGTTCCAGTGATGTAGCTGGATGCAGTAAATAGTTTTAGAACCTTTTTTACTTGCTCAATTTGGGAAGTGGCAGGGCCTGTCATAAAAGAAGTTTACTTTAGGCAAGCTTGGCTAGTGCGTCCAGAACAGCAGACTTGCACTGATCAGCCGTGGTGGCCGCGAGTGCGACCTTCGCAACCTCTTGTGCTTGCTCTAAAGTCACCGCAGAAAGCGCTGACCTAACCGCACCTACCTGGCTCCTTGATGCAGAAACAGAGTTGAAACCCAAACCAGCCAACACAACAGCAAACGCTGGGTCAGATGCCGATTCACCACAAACACCGGAAGAAATTCCAGCTTTCTCTGACTCACTCGCGATCACCTGCAGCATTCGAACCAATGCCGGTTGCCAGGGGTTCAGTAGTGCTCCCAGGCCGGCATTCATGCGGTCAGCGGCAAACAAATACTGCGATAGGTCGTTAGTGCCAACCGAGATGAAATCAAGCTTGCCGGCTAAATCTGCTAGCGCCATTGCAATGGCCGGAGTCTCAACCATGATGCCGACCTTGTAGTCACCTGAGCCTCTGGCTAGCTCGGCAAACTCAATTGCTTCGGATGCGGTGGCAATCATTGGTGCCATTACCCAAACCTCGCGGCCGGTTTCTTTGCGAGCAACCTCCAAAGATTCCAGCTGATCGATTAGGAACTGACGGTGGTCTTGAATTAGGCGGAAACCACGAATACCAAGGGCTGGGTTTTCCTCGTGAGGCATGTCTAAAAACGGCACCGGCTTATCGCTACCGGCATCGATGGTGCGGACCACAATTGGCCCCTCTGGTGCTGCGCTAAGAATCTCTGCATAAGACTTTGCCTGCTTGGTAGCCGATGGCATGGTGGTCTCGGACAGATAAAGCAGCTCGGTGCGGAATAGCCCCACGCCATTGGCAGCGGTGGTCGCTGCCTGTATGGAGTCCTCTAGCGAGCCGATGTTTGCGCGCACCGGAATGATCGGGTCCAAGCTCTTTGCTAAAAAGCTGATTGCCTTGGTTGCCATCGACGCATTGCCACCGACAACCACGCGATCGCCGACCGGATCAACCAAAACCTGCATGCCGTCGACCAGTTCAACCGCCTGGGCGCAGGAGACCAGCGCTGGGATTGATTTGGAACGGCAAATGATTGCGGTGTGAGAGGTTGGTCCACCCTTGATGGTCACAACACCTACAACAGCATCTGTGAACTGCGCGGTATCAGCTGGAGAAAAGTCATCGCCCACTATTACGTAAGACCCAGTGGTTGGAAGATCTAGGCCCATGTGAATGCCAGAGATATGAGCGGCAACTCTTCTAGCTAGATCCTTTAGGTCAACCAAGCGCTCTTCGAAGGCGGCATCGCCGGCAAAAATTGCATCCAGTGAATCAACTGCGACATAAAATGCGGTGGCAGCATTCCAACCGGATTCGATTTCGGCAATCGCGGTTTCAAATAAATCTTCATCTTCCAAAAGCATTTTCAAGGCTTCGAAAATCTCCGCGCTGGTCTCGCCTGCTTTTACTGACAGCTCATCTAGATATCCAGCGACGTGATGAATTGCACCTCTGAGGGTTTCCTTTTCGCCCGCTGCATCGCCAGCGTGCTTGGCAGGTCCCGGCAGTGTTGCCTGAGGCTTTACGCGAAAGACTTCGCCGCGGACGGCATTTAGGCCAACGCCTAAGCCAGTAAGGATTGTTCCGGAAGCTGGCGTCACCACTAGCCCTTCAAGAAATCTTGAATCTGGGCAAAAAGTGCATCTGCGACAGCCTGATCGTCGGTTTCTACCTCGACAACCATCTGCTCACCAGTTTTGGCTTTTAGAGCCATCATGCGTAGCGGTGAGTTGGCGAGCACTAGATCCTCGCCTGCCTTGCCCATGCGAACGGTAAGTCCGGACTCCTTGACTAGCTTCACAATTTGACCTGCTGGTCTAGCGTGCAAGCCGATTGGATCTTCAATGGTTACGGTCGTGGTGATCATCGATGCGACTTACCTCCTGGTTATCGTTCGAGAATAACAAGAATTACCCCGCTAATTCGGGTCTTGCAAACCTTGGTCATTAGATTCCCTGGCACGCTGGTCCATCACCAGACGCCACCAGAGGTAGAAAGCAGCAAGTGCGAAGAAAGCCCACTCCACCGCGTAAAAAGCTGTGAGCCAGTTAATTTCGACTTCCTGCTGCCTTATGCCAATCGTGATTGGTTCAAGATCGTGCTCAATTCCGGACTGCAAAATCAAATATGCCGGGTAAGAGGCAATAGGCGTTTGAGAGTAAACATTGATCAATTGGCCAAGCGCTACCGAATCAAAATCGGCATCGCTTGATCTTTTGACCGGTTCGCTTGGTTCGATGTATCCAACAGCGGAAATCTCGATGTTTTCAAGTTTCTGCTGCGCAGATTTCAGCGCTTCTAGATCTTCCGAGAAGCCAATTGCAAGAGTTAGCGATGCATCTTGAACTAAAGAGTTTGTGATTAGCCAATAACCGTCTCTGGTCGAACCATCCGGCTCAAGTTGAAGGCGACCACCGATTATGTTGGAGTTCTGCGGATCGATTGTTGCCGTGAAGGTGGCAAGCCGGTCATAGACCGGTTTGTCAATCGGAGTGTTTGGTGCAATCAAATCCACCAGTGGCCGAGGGGCAGCCTCCTCGACGCTCACACCGACCGTATTGAAGGTGCGAGAAAGTTGCCACTGCATTGCAAAAGCGAATGCCGCTGCGGTCAGCATTGCGATTAGTAATCCCGCGATCCACTTGGGTCTGCGGGCAACCTCCCAAAAACTGGGCTGTCCCATTTACTGGTACTGGTTGACTACGACGTCCACGCGCTGGAACTCCTTGAGATCGGAATATCCAGTGCTCGCCATCGAGCGGCGAAGTGCGCCAATTAGGTTGCTGGTGCCCTCGGCGTTATCGGCAGGTCCAAGCAAAATGTTTTTCATCGGAGCATGTGAGCCAACCCACACACGGTTGCCCCTCGGTAGCTTCTCGCTAACTGCTTCTTGACCCCAGTGCCAACCGTGCCCCGGTGCCTCAGCAGATCGTGCCAAAACGGTTCCAAGCATCACGGCATCCGCACCACAGGCGATTGCCTTCACGATATCTCCGGAGGTGCCAAGGCCACCGTCTGCGATCACGTGAACATAGCGACCGCCTGATTCGTCCATGTAGTCACGGCGGGCAGCTGCCACATCAGCAACCGCGGTTGCCATTGGAGCGTGAATGCCCAAGATCTTGCGAGTTGACGAAGCGGCACCGCCACCAAAACCAACCAGCACACCGGCAGCACCGGTGCGCATCAAGTGCAGCGCAGCCTTGTAGCTTGCAGCGCCACCGACCATGACAGGGACATCGAGTTTGTAGATGAACTCTTTAAGGTTCAGTGGTTCCTGGGTCTTAGAGACGTGCTCTGCAGAAACAGTGTTTCCGCGAATTACGAACATCTCAACACCGGCCTTGAGCACGACACTCGAGAACTCCTGAGTGCGCTGCGGGGAGAGTGCTCCGGCAACGGTTACTCCGGCTGCACGAATCTCTGCCAGGCGGGCGGTGATTAGCTCCGGCTGAATTGGCTGGGAGTAGATGCGCTGCAAAACTGCGGTGGCATCAGCCTCTTTGGCGTTTGCAATTTCCTCAAGCTTCTGAGTTGGGTCTTCGTAGCGAGTCCAAAGTCCCTCAAGATCCAAAACACCAAGTCCACCTAGCTTGCCAAGAGCAATTGCGGTGGCTGGGCTCATTGCCGAGTCCATCGGTGCTGCCACAACCGGAAGATCGAACTTGTAGGCATCGATCGCCCAGGTGGTAGATACGTCCTCCGGGTCGCGAGTTCGGCGAGTCGGCACTACCGCGATGTCGTCGAAAGAAAATGCCCTGCGGGCATCCTTGCCGCGACCAATTTCAACCTGATTCATCCGGGCCTCCTAGCGAGTGCCGTAGTTGGGAGCTTCGATGGTCATCTGAACATCGTGCGGGTGCGATTCACGCAGTCCCGCAGCCGTGATTCGAACAAACTTGCCGCGCTGTTGTAGCTCCGGAATAGTTCCCGCACCCACGTAACCCATAGATGCGCGCAAGCCACCCACCAGCTGGTGGACAACCGATGCAACCGATCCACGGTAAGGCACTCGGCCTTCGATGCCCTCTGGAACCAGCTTGTCCTCGCGAAGCACATCGTCCTGGAAGTAGCGGTCCTTGGAGTAAGACTTTGCCAATCCGCGGGACTGCATTGCCCCTAGGGATCCCATGCCGCGATAGGTCTTGTACTGCTTGCCGCCCACGAAAGTGATATCTCCCGGCGCTTCGTCGGTGCCAGCCAAAAGTGATCCCAGCATTACGGAGTTTGCTCCGGCAACCAGTGCCTTTGGAATATCTCCCGAGTACTGCAGTCCACCGTCGGCGATAACTGGGATACCTGCAGGCTTTGCCGCAAGCGATGCCAAATAAACCGCAGTCACCTGAGGAACACCAACTCCAGCAACAACACGAGTGGTGCAAATTGAACCAGGTCCAACACCGACCTTCACGCCATCGGCACCTGCGTCGACTAGCGCCTGAGCACCCTCTCGGGTTGCAACGTTGCCACCGACGATGTCGGTGAACTTAGCCACCGGCTCGCCCTTGAGCTTGCGAATCATATCCAGCACGGCAGTGTTGTGTCCGTGAGCAGTGTCCACGATCAACATGTCGACGCCGGTTTCAACTAGCGCCATTGCACGTTCCCAGGAGTCTGGGCCAACACCGATTGCTGCGCCAACTAGCAATCGACCAGCGCCATCCTTGGATGCGTTTGGATACTTCTCGCTCTTGTCAAAGTCCTTTACCGTGATTAGCCCGCGAAGTTTTAGGTCGTCGTCAATCAGCGGCAACTTCTCGATGCGGTGCTGGGCCAACATCGCCATTGCCTCATCAGGGTTGATGCCAACCTTGCCAACAATTAGCGGCATTGGGGTCATTACGTCTTTTACCAAAGTTGTGGTGCGCTGCACCTCAAGCACAAAGCGCATATCTCTGTTGGTCACAATGCCGACCAACTTGCCGTCTTCGTCGATTACTGGAAGTCCAGATACTCGGTATTTGCCGCAGAGGTCATCTACTTCCTGGATGGTGGCATAGGCGGTGGTGGTGACCGGGTGAGAGACCATTCCGGCTTCGCTTCTTTTTACGAGGTCAACCTGAGTTACCTGATCGTCAATCGAGAGGTTGCGGTGCAGAATGCCCAAGCCGCCCTGTCTGGCCATTGAAATTGCCATCCTGGCCTCGGTCACGGTATCCATAGCTGAGGAAATAAGCGGGACGTTGATGCAGATGTTTCGAGAAACCTGAGTCTGGGTGCTTACTCCTGATGGCATCACATCGGATTGCCCAGGAAGCAGCAGGACGTCGTCATAGGTGAGTCCGACTAGGGAAAATGGGTCTGGAAGCTCCAATTGGCAATCCTCTACTTGTGGTGGATTCGTTTCCTAATTCTAGCCAAGCAATCACCCCTATAAATAAGGTGGATTTTCGCAGGTCTTGAAATCTTTCTGAAACCAAAGATTTATGGCCTGAGCCGAATGCCACTAGGTTTACTTTGCTAATGTTTTTGAGAGTTCCCAACGGGGCTTCTGAGCAAAGTAGCTCATGACGATTTGGAGGACAGGTGCAATTCCTCTCTGCCAGCAATCCCAAGCGATTGCTCTCATCCCTTTTACTGCTTCTGATCGCTACGGTTCTCGGTTTTGGCCTAGGTGCAACCCCTGCGAGCGCCGACAGCGTCGGTGAAGATTTAGAGCGCGGAATTACCGGAAACGTAAAGCTTGATGGTGAGCCACTTGGTGGCGTCCGCATGAGCGTTGACGGTGGTGGCTACACCGCCGAAACCGTTACCGGAGCTGATGGCAAGTGGTACATCGGTGTTCCAGGTGTCGAAGGCGACACATACAAGGTCACCTTGGACCAGGAGACTCTGCCCGAGGGCATCGCAGTTACCGGTGAGGGTGGCGCAACTAAGGAAGTTGTCCTTGGAAAGACCAGTCCGCTGGTTGCAAACTTCTTTATCGGTGAGGGAACTCGAGTCACCGTATCTATGTTTGACCAGGTCGTTGCGCGTTTGATCTACGGTCTGAACTTCGGTCTAATGCTTGGTCTAGCTGCGGTTGGTCTGTCGCTGGTCTTTGGCACCACCGGCCTTTCAAACTTTGCACACTCTGAAATGGTTACCTTCGGTGCGGTTGCAGCGTTGGTTTTGGGTGCGGGACTGCAGCTTCCAATGTGGGTGGCTATCCCAGCCGCTGTATTGCTCTCCGGTGCTATGGGTTGGGCGCTGGACGCCGGGCTCTGGAAACCTTTGAGAAAGCGCGGACTTGCGCTGGTTCAGCTGATGATTGTGTCCATTGGTCTATCGCTGACCGCTCGCTACCTGTTCCAGTACTTCGTAGGCGGTGGCACCGAGCAGCTTCCTGGTGCCGACTCAACCATGGTCCCACTCTTTGGTTCAGTTGCACTTTCAATGACCGACTTGGTTTCCATGGCTATCTCGATCGTTGTGATCATGGGATTTGCTTGGTGGCTACTTAGGACCAAGACCGGTAAGGCAACCCGCGCTATCTCCGACAACCCAGATCTAGCTGCAGCCTCGGGTATTGACGTCGACAAGGTGATTCGCACAGTTTGGATCATCTCTGGAGCACTCGCAGGTCTTGCCGGTGTGCTTTGGGCTTACTTCCGCCCGGGAATCAAGTGGGACATGGGTGCCCAGATTTTGCTATTGATTTTCGCAGCCGTCACCTTGGGTGGATTGGGCACTGCATTCGGAGCGCTAATCGGTTCGCTAGTGGTTGGCATCCTGGTTGAAACCAGCTCGCTGTTTATCCCTGCCGACCTCAAGTACGTCGGTGCACTGGTAGTTCTCATCGGAATCTTGCTGTTCAGACCTCAAGGTTTGCTCGGCAAAAAACAGCGGATAGGTTAGGAGGTCAACCATGGACTGGGGATCAATTCTCAATAACACCCTCGCGGGCCTACTAACTCCAACCATTTTGGCGTTTGCCCTGGCAACCCTGGGTCTGGCTATGCACTTCGGTTTTGCCGGATTGTTGAACTTTGGTATCGCGGGCTTTATGGCCGTAGGTGCTTACGGATACGCGATCAGCGTGCTCACCTTCGGACTACCTTGGTGGGCCGGCATGATTATGGGTGTTGCCGCTTCCGTGGTGTTCGCGCTCATCATGGGTATTCCAACCCTGCGACTTCGCGGTGACTACCTAGCCATTGTGACCATCGCGGCGGCTGAAATTCTGCGTCTTTTGTTCCTAACCACAGCGTTTGAGCCAGTGACCGGTAGCGCCGACGGCCTATTCGGTTACAACAACTCCGGTGGCTTTGCGGAGGCAAACCCATTCCCGGTTGGTGACTACGGCTGGGGTCCATGGACCTATAACGAGCAGACTCTTTGGATGCTGGTATTTGGTCTAATCGTGCTGGCGGTTGCAACCCTGTTGCTCTGGGCTCTAATGCGCTCGCCTTGGGGTCGCGTTGTGAAGGGCATCCGCGAGGATGAGGATGCTGTTCGCGCTTTGGGTAAGAATGTCTTTGCTTACAAGATGCAGGCGCTGATCATCGGTGGTGTCTTTGGTGCCCTCGGTGGCATCGTGCTGGCAACCAGCACCAACGTATCGCCTGGTGTCTATGTAACTTCGTTGACCTTCTTCCTTTGGACTGCACTGCTTCTTGGAGGCGCTGCAACAATCTTTGGTCCGGTTCTGGGTTCGATCATCTTCTGGGTGCTGCAGGCCTTCCTGACCAACATCTTGCCTGCCCTAGCAGAGTCCGGCATCCTGCCGGTATCTGGTATCCAGGCAGCCACCTTGCGCTACGTGCTAGTTGGTATCGGTTTGATGCTGATTGTGATCTACCGTCCGCAGGGTATTTTCGGAGACAAGAGGGAGATGACCTTTGTCAAGTAATTCAGAGAGCCAGAAGTCAACCGGACTACACATCGGAGTTGCAGCTCCAGGCGTGAAAAAGGTTGACCCGATTCTGGTCATCGACAGCGTGAAGAAAAGCTTCGGCGGTCTAACCGCGGTAGATGTCGAGCACCTGGAAATTCCTCGCGGGGCAATCACCGCACTAATCGGCCCTAACGGTGCCGGTAAGACCACCCTGTTCAACCTGCTAACCGGTTTCGACAACCCTGACACTGGTGCTTGGTCTTTTGAGGGCAAGCAGTTGGCTGGCATTTCGTCTTTCAAGGTCGCCAAGATGGGTCAGGTTAGAACCTTCCAGCTCACCAAGGCGCTGAGCCTATTGACCGTGCTTGAGAACATGAAGCTCGGCGCTAAGAACCAGACCGGTGAGAAGCTGTTGAACTCGCTATTCCCATTCCTTTGGCGCAAGCAAGACAACGAGCTTGAGGTCAAGGCAATGGAGCTGCTCAGACGATTCAAGCTGGATGCCAAGAAAGACGACTTCGCAGCCTCACTATCCGGTGGTCAGCGCAAGCTTCTAGAAATGGCTCGTGCTCTAATGACCGATCCGGTGCTAGTTATGTTGGATGAGCCAATGGCGGGTGTGAACCCGGCTTTGACGCAGTCACTACTTGAGCACGTGCTAAACCTCAAGAAGGAGGGCATGACCGTGCTCTTCGTCGAGCACGATATGCACATGGTTCGCCACATCGCCGACTGGGTGATCGTAATGGCCGAAGGTAAGGTCGTGGCAGAAGGTGCTCCAGACACCGTTATGAAGGAACAGGCAGTTATCGATGCCTACCTAGGTGCCCACCAGGACACCGACCTAGGTGTTGTTACCGGTCGCATCAAAGTCATCAGCGAGGAAGGCAAGTAAATGACTCGCGTTGTAGAAGTTAAAGATCTAGTAGCCGGTTACCTACCGGGTGTAAACATCCTCAACAGCACCAACCTCTATGCCGACAAGGGCGAGCTCATTGGAATCATCGGCCCTAACGGTGCCGGTAAGTCCACCCTGCTGAAGGCGATCTTTGGTCTGGTTAAGGTTCGTGAGGGATCGATCACCCTAAACGGTGAGAACATCACCGGTCTCAAGCCAAACCAGCTGGTTTCAAAGGGTGTGGGCTTTATCCCGCAGAGCAACAACGTCTTCCCCTCCCTAACCATTGAAGAGAACCTGCAGATGGGCATCTTCCAGGAGCCTTCGAAATACAACGAGCGCTTGGAGTTCGTAGTTTCGATTTTCGAAGAGCTGGGCAAGCGTCTAAAGCAGCGTGCTGGTTCGCTTTCAGGTGGTGAGCGCCAGATGGTGGCCATGGGTCGCGCACTGATGATGAACCCTGCAGTTCTTTTGCTTGATGAGCCTTCCGCAGGTCTGTCTCCAGTCCGCCAGGACGAGGCATTCCTTCGAGTCTCCGAGATCAACAAGGCTGGCGTGACCTGCATCATGGTTGAACAGAACGCCCGCCGCTGCCTGCAGATCGCTGACCGTGCCTATGTTTTGGATCAGGGCAAGGATGCAGTCGTAGGAACCGGCCGTGAGCTTCTAAATGACCCACAGGTCATTGGCCTCTACCTCGGAACCCTGGGTGCCTAAGAGGCCTTCTCCTGGTCTCTGGCTGGCCGTAGGGGCTGGCGTAGGTGTCGCTGTTGGGGTTTCCATCAATAATGTCGCCATTTCCCTCGCAGTTGGCGTAACTGCTGGTGCCGTAATGGACTTCTTCACCCGCAAGAAATAGAACTTAAGCAAAGAACCCCCCGACCAATGGCCGGGGGGTTCTTTTTGGTAACTAGTTACTAGCCACGGATGGTAGCTGGAACGTTGTTTCCGTCGAACTGCTGAATCAGGATGTTACCGTCGGTTGGGTCACCCAACTCGTTGAAGGTAACGTTGCCCGATGGGCCATCGTAGTCGGCGGTTCCGCCGGCATTGATGATGTCAGCACACTCGGCGAAGCTGGTGCACTTCTGGCCGTTACCGGATCCACCGGAAACTTCCTGTAGCTTCACGGACATGTTTGCACCTTCGGTGCTACGTGCCTCAAGAGCTGCAAGAGCTAGAAGAACAACTGCGTCGTAGGACTCAGGACCGTAAGCGTTTAGCTCTAGTGCTGCGTTGCCCTGTGCCTGCCAGTTCTCGTCCATACGCTTGATGAAGTCACCAATCTTGGACTCGTTTACACCTGGGTAGGTACCCTTAGCACCCTCAAGGGTGCCAGCTGGGAATACCTCAGAGTAGTTGGTTAGGTTACCGTCAACGAAGTACAGCTTGTTACCAGGGAACTGAGCGGTTAGCTCAGGAACGATGGTCTTAGCCTCGTCGAAGGTGATCAAAACGATAGCGTCTGGTCCACCAGCAAGTGCTTCTGCGATCTGGCTGGTGAAGTTAGTGTCACCAGTGTTGTAGGTAGGTGCAGCTAGAACCTCGCCACCAGCAGCAGTGAATGCTGCGGTTACGAACTCAGCTAGACCGGTTCCGTAGGAGTCGTTCAGAACGATCATCGAGATCTTCTGGTGTCCGTCTTCTGCGATTAGGTTACCTAGCACCTCACCCTGAAGGACGTCAGATGGAGCGGTACGGAAGTACAGACCCTTGTCCTCGTAGTTGGTTAGTGCTGCCGAAGTGTTTGCAGGGGAGAACTGAATCACACACTCTGCAACCAAACGGTCGATGAACTGTAGAGAGGTACCGGACGATGCAGCACCGACAACAGCCTCAACGCCTGCGTTTAGCAGACGTGGGATCTCGGTGTCGTATGCCTTGTTGTCGGTGTCACCAGAGTCACCCAAGGTGGCCTCGATGGTGATGCCCTTGCCGGCCTCGTTGATGTCCTTGATAGCTAGTGCAACACCAGCCTCTTCAGGTGGTCCTAGGAATGCGAGGTTACCGGTAAGCGGTAGAGCGGTTCCTAGCTTTAGAGTTAGGTCGCCTTCCTGCTCTGGGCCAAGCTCACAACCGCCAGGAGTGGTGGTAGCAGCTGCGCTGGTCTCCGACTCGGTGGCTTCAGTCTCAGTGGTAGTCGCCGCACAACCCGCCAAAGCCGCTGCGCTAAGTGCAAATACACCTAGTACCGAAGCGGTCTTGAGGGCCAAGCGTGACTTGATGTCGATTTCAGTCATTCTTGCTCCTTGAATAGCAATTAGAGGGCAAGTGTGGGCAAACGCTCACACTGCTAGGCAAAAGCATACTGAAATTGCCCGATATCAAGTAGCAAAAGCTAAGGAAAAGACGAGCCCGCGAGCCCTAACTAATCGAATTCCGTAGATTAGTGTTGAATTTGCTTCTAAATCAGAAGCAATCGGACAAGTCCCTCTTCGAAATTGGTTGAATGTTCCGCCAAGTGAGCAGTGGGTAACAATTAGGTTTCAGCTAGCCCTGGTCAATTACAGGCATCGCACGGCGCTTGTTTCGGATCGCGTCGAAGGTGAGCACCACCAGTGAAAGCCAAACCAAACCAAAGCCAACCCAACGAACCGCGGGCATTGGCTCGCCCAAGATAAAGAAGGCGGTTAGAAATTGCAACACCGGAGTCATGTATTGGATAAAGCCAATTGTGGACAGTGGAATCCTGGAGGCTGCGGCACCAAACAGGATCAGCGGCACCGCGGTGAGGATTCCAAAGCCGATCAGCACAAATGCATTACTAGGGGAATCCAAAAGCGTGATGTGCTCAATGGATGCAACGAACGCCAGCTGGGCAAGTGCAATTGGAATGACGAGCAAAGACTCCAGAGCGAAGGACTGAGTGGCTTGAATCTTGCCGCCAACCTTGTTTTTCGATAGCGAGTAAATTGCAAAACTGAAAGCCAAGATCAATGCAATCCAAGGTGGTCGGCCATAGTCCAAGGTCAATACCACAACCGCAACCAAGCCAATCGCAAGCGCGATCCACTGCGGGGTCCTGAGACGCTCTCCTAAAAACACCACTGCGAACAAGATCGTGATCAGAGGGTTTATGAAGTAGCCAAGCGAGGACTCAATTGTGTTTCCGGTTGCCACCGCAACCACGTAAGTCTCCCAGTTGATGAAGATAAAAATTGAGGCGACTGCCAGCCACTTGAGTTTCTTGGGAGATTTCAGAAGCTCGACAATCTTTCCCCAACCGCGCATTACTGTGAGCACCACGGCTGCGAACAAGAATCCAAAAACCACTCGCCAAACCACCACCTCGAGCGGGTTGGCAAAGTTAGTTGCGGTAATAATCAGCGGGAATGATCCCCAGATCAGATATGCGCTTACGCCCAGCAGCAAACCGGTGGAGTGGCTCGAACGTGTCATCACCCCCAAAGCCTAGGGGTTAAACGAAAACGACCCAGGTTTCCCTGGGTCGTCCTCTAAATGATTTAGCGCTCGATGATCGCTAGTACGTCGCGGGCAGAAAGTACTAGGTACTCCTTGCCGTCGTACTTTAGCTCGGTGCCGCCGTACTTCGAGAAGATAACGCGGTCACCGACCTTTACGTCAACTGGGATGCGGTCACCCTCGTCGCTGAAACGACCTGGACCTACCGCGACAACCTCAGCCTCCTGAGGCTTCTCCTTTGCGGTGTCTGGAATAACCAGACCGGATGCGGTTACCTGCTCTGCCTCAATTGGCTGAACAACAATGCGATCTTCGAGTGGCTTGATAGAAACCGACACTTTGACCTCTTCTTTTCTTAAGATTTGTGATTTAGCAGACTCGGTGTTTGAGTGCTAATAAAACTTTACGGCGAAATTAGCACTCAGTCAAGGTGAGTGCTAGTAGCAGGACCGATAGCCTTGATCCATGAATCATCTGCTGACCGCCGAGGCCCTGCGCCTTTTGGACGAGGTTGGCGAGATTGATTCCAAAGCCGATGTGCTCTCAATCATCACCAAACTTCGCAAAGCCGGACATCCGGCACTGTTGGTCACCGAGGTCATTACCCAGGCCAGGCTGAGAACTAGAGCGAAAACAAAATTCGGAGATTTTGCCAAAAACCTGCTCTTCACTGAGGCGGGATTAGAGCAGGCCACAAGGCTGCAGGTTGCAGCCATGCATGCCGAGAGATTCAAAGAAAACGGCTTCACCAACATCGCAGACTTAGGGTCCGGTATTGGTGCTGACTCTTTGGCCTTTGCGGCCCTGGGGTTGTCTGTTACCGCTGTCGAGCAAGATTCAGACACTGCAGCCTTGGCCGCTTACAACCTGGCGGCATTTCCCAGCGCCAAGGTTGATGTCGCAGATGCCACAACATTCGACACCTCAGGTTTTGATGCCCTCTGGCTTGATCCGGCAAGACGTGACCTCGAGCGAAAAGCCTCCAAACACATCACGCTCTCACCCGCTGATTTCAGCCCAGATTTGGATTGGTGCTATTCGCAACCTAAGCCCAAGGGCATAAAACTTGGGCCGGCATTCCCGTTGGATCTGATCCCCGACGGTGTTGAAGCCCAATGGGTCTCACACCAGGGTGACCTTGTGGAGCTAACTCTTTGGTTCGAGGGCCTAAGTGCAAGAGTTGGGCGCTCAGCTCTGATGATGCGAGATGGCAAGCGCTACCTCTTTGAAGGAGCGGGCCAGGAGCGGGCCGAAACCGCTGAGTTAGGTCAATTCCTTTACGAGCCGGACAACTCGCTGATCCGTTCCCAGCTGATGGGCGAATTTGCCAACCAGCAAAACCTGACAACGGTTTCAGATGGGATTGCATATCTCACTAGCCACAACCTGACCCAATCACCTTGGCTCAAGGCCTACGAACTGGTCGAGAACCTGCCGCTGGATGAGGGAGCAATTCGCAAAGCCCTTGCCGCAAGAGGAATTGGAAAGCTTGAAATCAAAAAACGCGGGGTCGATATCACACCCGAGCAACTGCGTCCAAAACTTAAGTTAAAGGGAGAAGGCGCCGCCTCCTTGATTCTCACCAAGGTAGGCGACGCCCGTCGAGCTCTTATCGTTCAACCGATTCGCGTTTAGCGGTCACCGAAGTGCATGCCGCCCATTCCGCGCTCGAATTCATAGAAATCTGGACCCATGTGATCGAGTCCGAATCCGCCCGAGAATAGGAACACCTGGGCAATTACCCCGAGGATTCCGAAAAGAATCCAGCCGGCTAGGTGGATGTAACCGAGTACAACTCCAGTTAGCGCCAAGGCTCGGCCAGCCTCTGCGGTTTGCTTGATTTGCTTGAGCGCGATGTGACCGGTGATTACCGCTACCAGCGCACCCACAACGCTAACTGCGCTTGCCAGTGAGACGACTGAAAGGGTGTTGAGCGACGCCCAGTCAAACTTCTTGTTCCCTGCCGGCGCTGCAGCAACAACTTCCTCGGCAACTGCCTGAGGTTCTGATTTCTTTTCTGCCATGTATTTCCTTTGGTTGGTAGAGCCAAAGACTGGCAGGTCATCGTGATAGAACGCTGGGGGAAAGCTGGGAGGTTCTAGGGAGTCTGAACCTGGGTGACGTCGAGCGTGGACTCAGAGCCAAAGCCCATTCCAGATGGTTCACGTCCGGCCATCACCAGCTGCGATCCCAAAGCTGCGATCATCGCACCGTTATCGGTGCAGAGCTGGAATCTTGGAATTCGAAGTTCGATGCCGTTGGCATCACAGCGTTTTTGTGCTTCTTCGCGAAGCCTGGCATTCGCCACAACGCCGCCACCCAGAAGCAGTCGATTTACCCCAAAGTCTTTGCAGGCATTGATCGCTTTTGTCAGTAACACATCAACAACCGCCTCACGGAAGCTCGCCGCGACGTCCGCCTTTGAAAACTCTTCGCCGGCATCCTGAGACTTCTCGACATGTCTTGCAACCGCAGTCTTGAGACCGGAGAACGAGAAGTCATAGCGATGCTTCTCCATATCCTTTGGAAGCGTAAGTCCCCTGGGGAAACGAATGTTTGCAGTCCCATCGGCGGCCAACTTATCGATTTGCGGACCTCCCGGATAGGGCAAACCCAAGACCCTGGCAACTTTGTCGAATGCTTCTCCGGCAGCATCGTCGATGGTCTCTCCCAAAAGCTCAACATCGTTTAGTAGGTGCCTGACCAAAAGCAAAGAGGTGTGCCCACCGGATACCAGTAGCGCAATTGTTGGGAGCTCAACCGCTCCGCGCTCTAGAACATCTGCGCCGACATGTCCGACCAGGTGATTTACGGCATAGAGCGGTTTGTTGTGGGCGAGGGCAAGACCCTTGGCTGCACCGATTCCAACCATCAGTGCACCGGCCAACCCAGGTCCATTGGCAACCGCAATTGCATCGATATCGGTCATGGAAAGCTTGGCCTCTGCGAGGGCTTTTTCTAGGGTTGGTCTAATGGCCTCAAGGTGCGCTCTCGCGGCAACCTCTGGAACCACGCCACCGTATTTGGAATGTTCGTCCATGGAGCTGTGAAGAGCATTAGCCAACAGTCGATTTCCCTGCACGATGCCAACTCCGGTTTCATCGCAGGTGGATTCGATGCCGAGCACGATTGGCTGCCTGATCGCAAGGCGCATGATTAGTGCGTCGATGCCGGCAGGTTGGTAGTAGCGCTTTCTAAGATCAATCTGAACAAAACCTAAATCTAAGTAAAGCGCGATCGCCGCTTGGTTGTCTGCCCTGACCTCGAGCATCAGCTGCTCAGAACCGAGCTGGGTAGCCTTTGCGATCAAGTGCTGCATAAGCTGGCGGCCAAGCCCTTGGCCACGCTTGTCAGCGGCAATACCAATGGTTTGGATATCCGAACTCAATGAACCCACAGGTGTTGAGAGCCCGGCATAGCCAATCAATTCAGGATCAAAGATCCCTAGGTAATAGGTGTGACTAGCGTAAAGCTCGGCAGCCATGCTGGCCGAGGACCATGCGTCATCGGGAAATAGTTTTTGCTCTAAATCCATCACGGTCGTGAGGTGCTCTTTGCCAAGTTGCAAAAACTCCATTAGCCAGTCACCCGCTTTCCAGCTGACGGGGCCACATCTGGTGATCTCAAATAAAGCGCTGACGAGTCGCTGAGATCGATGCCGGAAGCCTGCGCCCAGAGTGCATACCTTCCAACTAGCTCCGCATTGCATTTGCCTTCGACCTGGGCAAAGCCTCCAAATTGGCCAAGCTCTTCGGGCTTGAGCACGGCCGGCCCAAAGACTCGTTTGCCTTGGTCGTAGGTGGCGACAAAAAGCTCTTTACGTTTGGCATCCGAGGACACCAAAATCTTGGCCTGTCCTTGAGAAAGTGCGACGGCATCTAGGTTCATGATCGACTGCAGCGGAATGCCCAGTGCCATTGCAAAGGAAGCCCCGGCAGCCATTCCCACTCGAAGTCCGGTGTAGGGAGCAGGTCCCCGACCAATCGCGACCGCAGTTACTTCGCTGGCTGAGATGCCAGCTTTCGCCATAACCTCTGCAATTGCATTGCCGATGTTTTCAGCGTGACCAAACGGGTCGTCGTATTCGACAAAACCTAGAAGTTTCTCCCCTTCGAAAACTGCAGTCGATGTGCCGGCCGAGGTATCAATTGCCAATAGCAATTTCCACCCCTTCCCAACGCTTGCCCACTCCGGAAATATTCACCAGGCGAGATTCGTCCTCGGACTCCCGATTGATATCGACCTGCAAAAAGTGGTCAGCAATGCCATCGACGTAGTCCCTAGCCCATTCGACCACAACAATTGAATTAGCAAAATCGATATCTAGATCATCCAGCTCAACCGCCGAATTCAAACGGTAAGCATCAACGTGAACCAGCTTTGGTCCAACGGCAGTTCTGTGAGTTCTTGCCAAAACAAAGGTTGGCGACTGCACGGTTCCTTGAGCGCCAAGACCCTCCCCGATTCCTCGGGTCAGGGTTGTTTTACCAGCACCCAAAGGGCCATTGAGCAACAGCAAATCACCAGCACGAAGAGCTTTGGATATCGCTAAACCAAGCAGGTGCATATGTTCTGGGTCTTGAATTCTAAATTCCATACCTAGAGGTAAACCCTTTTTGCTCTTCCGCCAATCCGGGTCACAACCTCATAGTTGATTGTCCCGGCGGATGCACCAAGGTCTTCAGCCGATGGTTCGCCCTTCGCAGGATCTCCAAAGATCACAACCTCATCACCAAGAGACACCTCGTGGTCACCTATATCGACGACAAACTGATCCATCGCCACCCTGCCTGAAACCTCAAACTGCTTGCCTGCAATTAGAACCTTTGCTCCAACTGCAATTCTTGGCATGCCTTCGGAGTATCCAAATGGCACAAGCGCCAAAGTGGTCTCATGATCGGTGCGATACCGGTATCCGTAGGAAACACCCTGGCCGGCTGGCACTCGCTTTAGATTTACCACCTCTGACACAGCTCGCATTGCAGGTTGCAACTGATACTGCGCGTATTCGCGGTCTTCCCATGGGTTTAGACCGTAAATCCCAATGCCAGCGCGCACCATTTCGTATCTCATACTCGGGTAGCTAATCGCTCCTGCGGTTGCCGCCAGATGACGCTGCGATATGTTGACCCCAGAAGCCAGTGCCAGAGTCTCGGCTTCCAAAAACAGCTGCTCTTGGCCTAGGTCTTCCTCCTCCGAGGTGTTAGCCAGGTGGGAGAACAGGCCGATGGTCTTGCCGGAGAGTTTCTCAAAGACCTCTGCCCACTGAGCCTTGGCAAAACCAGCACGCCCCAGACCGGTGTCGACCTTGATGTGGATTGTTTTGACCTTGGCCGCAAGCGCCGCTTCCAAAACTACGAAGTTAGAAACTCCAAGCTCAATGTCCTGCTCGGCAGCCATTTGAAAATCATCGTCAGCACTGAGGATCCAGCACATCAAGCGAGACTTGATGCCGGCTGCGCGCAGCGCGATTGCCTCGTCTAAGTCAGCAACCCCGAGTGCATCTACTGAGATTTCTTCCAGAGCCTGCGCAACCTCGTGCATGCCGTGACCGTAGCCATTTGCCTTTACAACAGCCATCACCTCACTGGGAGCGACAAGTGCCTTGAGCGTTCGATAGTTGCTCTGTATCTTGGCTAGGTCCACTTGAATTTCGCGCATCTAGTTAGCCTCCAACACAACAAAGGCAGACGCAAGTTCTTGCTCATGCGTTAGTGAAAGCTGAATAGCTGTGATGCCGAGGGTCTCTACTCGCTGCTTAGTAAGACCATGCAGTTGAATGCTTGGTTTACCCAAATCATCTTTCACGATTTCAATCTCTGACCAACTCAAAAGTTTTGGGTCACCCAATGCTTTGGCAAGGGCCTCTTTGGCAGCAAACCTGGCAGCCAGGGATGAGTTGGCAAGTGAATACTCGTTTGGGTGGAAAAGTCGCTCTTTGAGATTAGGAGTCCGCGCCAACGAATCGGCCATGCGCACCACTGAGCAAAGGTCAGTGCCGACCCCGTAGATCACTTATTCGACCGTAACGCTCTTTGCCAAGTTTCTTGGCTGGTCAACATCCAGACCCTTGGCTGAAGCAAGTTCGAGCGCGAAGGTCTGCAAAGGAATCACTGAGAGCACAGCTGCCATCATCGGGTGAGAGGCAGGGATGCTAAACACCTCATCGGCAAACTGAGCGACTAGCTCATCGCCAGCCTCAGCGATTGCAATCACCTTTGCGCCTCTAGCCTTAATCTCCTGAATATTCGAGATCACCTTCGGGTGCAGTGAATCTTCGCCCTTAGGCGATGGCACGACAACAATTACTGGCTGGCCGGCTTCGATAAGCGCAATTGGACCGTGCTTGAGCTCCCCGGCTGCAAAACCTTCAGCGTGGATATAGGCCAGCTCTTTGAGCTTTAGCGCGCCTTCCATCGAGATTGGGTATCCAACGTTGCGGCCCAAGAACAGCACCGACTTAGCGTTGGAGTACTCGCGACCAAGATCGCGCATGCGATCAAGTGACTCAAGTACGGTCTTGACCTGACGTGGAAGCTTTAGCAGTTCCTTGCCCAAGTCTGTAAGTTCTGCTTCTGGCAGCGCTTTGCGCAACCAGCCAAGCGAAAGCGCAACTAGCAGGCCAGCGGTGATCTGCGCGGTGAAGGCTTTGGTGGATGCCACTGCAACCTCAGGACCTGCATGGGTGTAGATGGTTGCATCCGATTCACGAGCCAGAGTTGCACCCTGGGTGTTGCAGATACTCAGGACCTTCGCGCCCTTTTCCTTGGCGTAGCGAATCGCCATCAGAGTGTCCATGGTCTCGCCAGACTGGCTAATCGCCAGGATCAAAGTGTTTTCATCAATGACTGGATCGCGGTAGCGGAATTCATGCGCTAGCTCAACACTCACTGGAATCTTGGCCCACTTCTCAATTGCGTACTTAGCCACTTCACCGGCATAGGCGGCGGTGCCGCAGGCGGTGATGATGATGCGAGTTACCTCGGAGAGTTTTTCCAGCCCCGCAAATTCATCGAGCTTTACCCGGCCGTCAGAATCCAGGCGGCCCATCAGGGTGTCGCCAACCGCCTGTGGTTGGTCGGCAATCTCTTTGGCCATAAACGATGGCCAACCGCCCTTGGATGCGCTGGTGGCATCCCAATCGACAGTGAATTCCTCTAACTCCACGCTCTCGCCATGGAAAGTTGAAATCTTTACCGAGTCGCTTCTTAGTTCAACAATCTGGTCTTGACCTACCGAAACTGCTCGCTTGGTGTGTTCAACAAAGGCTGCAACATCGCTTCCGAGGAAGTTCTCGTTGACGCCGAGTCCAATCACCAGCGGAGAGTTTCTGCGAGCAGCAAGGATGAGGTCCTTGTAATCCTCGTGAATGCAAAGCAGTGTGAAAGCTCCGTGCAATCGGTTTACCACCGAAACAAAAGCCGCTTTCAGATCCTTGGTTTCTTCATATGCGCGAGCCACTAGGTGAGCTGCTACCTCGGAGTCGGTCTCAGAGGCAAACTTCACTCCCTGGGACAAAAGCTCAGCTTTTAGCTCGGAGAAGTTTTCGATGATGCCGTTGTGAATAAGGGAAAGCTTTAGGCCATCGCCACCAAGGTGCGGGTGGGCATTGCCATCGGTAGGAGCGCCGTGAGTTGCCCAGCGGGTGTGTCCAATGCCGATGTGGGCATCTTCCAGTGGAGACTCCTTTAGGTAATCGACCAGCACCTGCAATTTGCCAGCGCGCTTACGCGTCTGCAGACCCAAATCTGGGTCAATTACAGAAATACCAGCGGAGTCATAGCCTCGATATTCCAGGCGCTTGAGGCCTCCAAGAAGTACATCGAGTGTTGACCCCGGCCCTACATAGCCGACGATTCCACACATGACTACTAATCTACGGCAGAATAGCCAATTATGAGCGCAGCACAGGTCCTTGGGGAGCTTTCTCCATACCTCGCAATTGAGCGAGCAGACTGGGCTGAACTTGGCAAAAATACTCAGTTGCCGCTCACCGAAAAAGAGCTTACAAACCTCAAGAGCCTCGGCGATTTTCTGGACATGAAAGAAGTGGAAGAGGTCTACCTTCCGGTTTCCCACCTGCTCTCACTGCACGCCAACCAAACACAAAAACTTCACTCCGCAGCATCAGATTTTATGGGCGCAAGATCCGCTAAAACCCCCTTCATTATTGGCATCGCAGGTTCGGTAGCGGTTGGTAAATCCACAGTCGCAAGGCTTCTAAAGGAACTGATGTCGCGCTGGGAGGGAACCCCGAGTGTCGAACTGGTAACCACCGACGGCTTCCTATATCCAAATGCTGAGCTTGAGCGCCGAGGGATTTTGGATCGCAAAGGTTTCCCGGAGAGCTACGACCGCAAGCGCCTTCTAAAGTTTGTAAGCGATGTGAAATCCGGCGTCGAGAGCGTAACCGCGCCGGTTTACTCCCACCTGTCTTACGACATTGTCGATGGTGAATTTGAAGAGGTTAGAACTCCGGATGTTTTGATTCTCGAGGGTCTAAATGTTTTGCAGCCGCCGGCAATCGGCCAAGAGTTGGCACTGAGTGATTTCTTTGATTTCACGATTTACATCGACGCGAATCCTAAGACCATTGAGAGGTGGTACCTGTCGCGCTTTTTGCAGCTTTGGACCAGCGCCTTTACCAACCCACGCTCCTACTTTCACCAGCTAACCAAAGAGCTGAACCTGGATCAGGCAACCGAGCGAGCAAAGGGTTTTTGGCAGGACATTAACCTCCCGAATTTGCGCGAGAACATCGAACCAACTAGGTCACGTGCGAAGTTAGTGATGCAAAAAGGCGATGAACACCGCGTCCAGCAGGTTCTTCTTAGGAAGATCTAACCTAAAGCCCGAGCCTGCGCTCAACAGCGAGTGCGATTCTCTCGGCCCAGCTCTGCGCGGTGCCCTGATCTTGAGCCTCCACCATTACGCGAACCAAGGACTCCGTGCCAGATGCACGAAGGAGCACGCGCCCGTTGTCACCAAGCTCAGCTTCTGCGGCTGCAACCAACTGCTTTAGCTCTTCGTCGGTGCTCAACTTGGTCTTGTCTACCCCTGGGACATTAATCAAAACCTGTGGGAAATTAGGCATAACTGCAGCCAGCTCACGCAGGGTTTGCCCAGAGGATGCCACCTTGGCAGCGATGTGCAATCCGGTTAGCACGCCATCGCCGGTGGTTGCGTACTGTGCAAAAATCACGTGCCCGGACTGCTCGCCACCTAGTGAGTAGCCGCCCTCGCGCATTGCCTCAAGAACGTAGCGGTCGCCAACACTGGTCTCGACGATGTCGATTCCAGCGCCACGCATTGCAACCTTTAGTCCCAGGTTCGACATCACCGTAGTGACCAGGGTGTTTCTAGCCAGGCTTCCGGTTTCGCGAAGTGCCAAAGCCAAAATGGTCATCAGGTGATCGCCATCCACAATTGCGCCGGTGTGATCAACCGCTAAGCAGCGATCAGCATCACCATCGTGTGCGATACCGAGGTCAGCCTTGTGGCTGATAACTGCAGCCTGCAGCGCGGAGAGGTGGGTGGAGCCGTATCCGGAGTTGATGTTGTTGCCATCCGGATCGGCACCGATAACGATTACCTTGGCTCCGGCGTCGGAGAAAATCTGCGGAGAAATAGCACTCGCTGCACCGTGAGCACAGTCCAGCACAATCTTCAAGCCGTCAAGGCGATTCGGTAGCGTGCCAAGCAGGTGAATGATGTAGCGGTCTTCGGCGTCTGAGAACCTAGTTACTCGACCAACTTCAGACCCAATTGGGGTTAGGGCCTGGCCCATGGCCTCGGCAATTTGGTCTTCGGTGGCATCTGCCAACTTGTGACCGCCGCGTGCAAAGAACTTAATGCCGTTGTCAGGTGCAGAGTTGTGACTGGCCGAAATCATGACACCAAAATCGGCACCTATGTCAGCTGTTAGATAAGCCGCTGCCGGGGTTGGGACTACTCCCGCGTCAAAGACGTCAACGCCGGATGAGGCTAGTCCTGCTGCGACGGCAGCCGAAATAAAGTCACTTGAGATTCTTGGGTCGTGAGCAATAACTGCTCTTGGGCGATCGCCGCGCTTTCTGGCATCTGCACCCAAAACCAGGGCAGCAGCCTGCGCCAAACGAAGCGTGAATTCTGCAGTGATTTCTTTGTTCGCGGTTCCGCGAACACCGTCAGTGCCAAATAGCCTGCCCATGGCAGAAGCGTATCTTTAGCGCTTTGAGAACTGAGAAGCTTTGCGGGCCTTCTTCAAACCGGCCTTCTTGCTCTCAATGATTCGAGAGTCACGGCGGAGGAAGCCAGCCTTCTTCAAAGCAGCGCGGTTGTTGTCGGTGTCAATCTCGTTCAGTGCGCGAGAGATGCCTAGACGAAGTGCTCCAGCCTGACCAGCGATACCGCCACCATCGATGCGAGAGATGACGTCGTATGCGCCCTGTAGCTCTAGCACCTTGAATGGGTCGGTGATTAGCTGCTGGTGCAGCTTGTTTGGGAAGTAGTCCTCTAGGGTGCGACCATTCACGGTGATCGTGCCAGTACCTGGGATTAGGCGAACGCGAGCAACTGCCTCCTTGCGACGGCCAGTGCCAGCGCCATTCTGAGTCAGGTTGCCACGAGAGCGCACAGGCTTCTCAGGAGCACTCTCGGTGGTGTAAGAGGTCTCTACTACTGCCTCTTCTGCGACTTCTGCAACTTCTGCGACGATTTTCTCAGCCAATTGGTATTCCTTACTGGGCAATCTGGTCAATGACGAATGGCTTTGGCTGCTGTGCAACGTGTGGGTGGACAGCGCCCTTATAAACCTTTAGCTTGGAGAGCTGCTGGTCACCAAGGGTGTTCTTTGGCAACATGCCGCGGATCGCCTTCTCAACTGCACGCTCTGGGTTCTTCTCTAAAAGCTCAGAGTAAGTGGTAGCGGTTAGACCACCTGGGTAACCAGAGTGACGGTAAGCCTTCTTCTGGGCCAACTTAGAACCGGTTAGAGCAACCTTCTCCGCGTTGATGATGATGACGAAGTCACCGTTGTCCATGTGAGCAGCAAAGGTTGGCTTGTGCTTTCCGCGCAGCAAAACTGCGGCGTGAGAAGCTAGGCGACCCAAAACCACGTCGGTGGCGTCAATGATGAACCACTCGTGGGACAGCTCGCTGGCCTTTGGCGAATAAGTACGCACGCTAAATTACCTCTTAGTTTCTTATGTGTGATTCCGCATCAGTATCGCGGTTTCAAACCCTTTCGGCAGAGCCGAACCAAGGGCTAATTCTAGGGGACTAATTAGCCTTAGGTCAAACAGATATTTCCTCTGCAGTGCGCCTTCTTCTAGCGCGCTGAGCCTGTTCGCCCAATTTCTCATCACTCGGGTATGAAATTGCATCCAAAGTTAGCCCTCTAGGGGCGATTACCTTGACTTTTGCGCCTCGAACAGCCGACTCCTGCATGGCTTTGAGTTCGGCCAGGCTCTGACGCTTTTCTCCAACTGCTATCAAGGATCCGACGATTGCCCTGACCATGTTGTGGCAGAAAGCATCGGCTTCCAAAAAGACTTCAATGGCGTTATCCGGAAGTCTTGTGACGCTGAGGGTGCGCAGGTCTCGAATGGTGGTTGCACCCTCGCGAGGCTTGCAAAAGGCACCAAAATCCCGAAGACCGACCAACAATTTGGTGCCCTGCTGCATCAAATCAACATCAAGCTCTTTTTTCACGCTCAAGGCATATCTCGCGCGCTTTGGATTTGGCTTGCAAGATCCGTCGGTAATCAAATACTTGTAGCTGCGACCAATCGCCGAAAATCTGGCATCAAAGCCATCGGCCGCAGGCGCGATGCTGTGAACCGCAATGTCCGCTGGTAGCAGGTTGTTTAGTCTTCTAGCGGTAAGTGGGGTTCTCCCAAGGCGCTTTTTCTGCTCAGGTGAGAGGTCAAAGTGACAAACCTGGTGATCGGCGTGGACACCGGCATCGGTGCGACCTGCGATACGCATCCCAAAATCGTTTTCGGTTGGCCCAAAAATCTGCTCCAGCACCTTTAGCAAATCGCCCTGGACGGTTCGAAGCCTTGGCTGTTTTGCCCAACCGTTGAAGTCAGTGCCGTCGTAGGCGAAGTCAACCCGGAAACGAGAAAACCCGCCAGCAAGACCAGCGGGTTCACTCATTTGCAATTCCTTATTCAGCGGAAGATGCGTCAGCCTCTGCGGCAGGTGCCTCAGCCTCTGCTGCTGGAGCCTCTTCAACTACCTCGGCGGCAGCTGATTCGGTCTCAGCAACTTCTGGCGCTTCGGTCTCAACAACGGCTGGGGTTTCGACCTCAACTGGAGCTTCCTCGACAGCCTCGTCTGCCACAACAGCTGCTGCTGCGGTGGTTGCGATGTTGTTAGTTAGCTTGACCTTGTTGGACTTTGGCTTTGGGTTTACAGCCTCAAGCACTAGCTCGATAACTGCCATAGGAGCGTTGTCGCCCTTACGGTAGCCAAGCTTGGTGATGCGGGTGTAGCCGCCCTCGCGCTCTGCCACTAGCGGTGCAATTTCAACGAATAGCTCGTGAACGACACCCTTGTCTAGGATCTGCTGCATTACGCGGCGACGTGCGTGTAGGTCACCGCGCTTTGCGAAAGACACTAGGCGCTCGGCAATTGGACGTAGGCGCTTGGCCTTGGTCTCAGTTGTCACGATGCGCTTGTGCTTGAACAGCGAGGTTGCCATGTTGTTGAGCATCAGACGCTCGTGGGCTGGACCGCCTCCGAGACGTGGGCCCTTAGTTGGGGTTGGCATTTCTTTCTCCTTGAGTTTCTAAGCGTTTAGATCTGGTCGTCGTCGAAGCCGCCACCGAAGTAGGCGCTGTCGAATCCTGGAACTGCGTCCTTGAAGCGAAGACCTAGAGAAGCAAGCTTCTCGCGAACCTCGTCAACAGACTTGGAACCAAAGTTGCGAATGTTCATCAACTGGTCTTCGCTTAGAGCGATTAGCTCTGAAACGGTGTTGATGCCCTCGCGCTTTAGGCAGTTGTAAGAACGAACGGTTAGGTCCAGGTCCTCAATTGGAGTTGACAGCTCGTTAGAAGCTGCAACCTCAACCGGTGCTGGTCCAATCTCGATACCCTCGGCCTCAGCGTTTAGCTCCTTGGCTAGGCCAAATAGCTCAACCAGGGTGGAACCAGCAGATGCAACTGCATCGCGAGGCTCAACCGAAGGCTTGGTCTCAACGTCAACAATTAGCTTGTCGAAGTTGGTGAACTCACCCGCACGAGTTGCCTCAACGCGGTAGGAAACCTTTAGAACCGGGCTGTAGATGGAGTCAACTGGGATTACGCCAGCCTCGGCATCTGCGTTGCGGTTCTGGGAAGCCTGAACGTAGCCGCGACCGCGCTCGATAACGAACTCGATCTCTAACTTGCCCTTGGCGTTTAGGGTTCCGATTAGTAGCTCTGGGTTGTGCACCTCAACACCAGCAGGAACCTGGATGTCAGCTGCGGTAACAGGACCGGCAGCGCTCTTGGTGAGGTGAGCAACAACTGGAGCGTCGTGCTCGGAGGAAACCACAAGGTTCTTGATGTTGAGGATTACCTCAACAACGTCTTCCTTGACACCTGGGATGGTGGAGAACTCGTGGCTAACACCCTGAATACGGATGTTGGTCACTGCTGCACCTGGAATCGAAGAAAGCAGGGTGCGGCGTAGTGAGTTTCCAAGGGTGTAACCAAATCCTGGCTCCAGTGGATCCAGGATGAAACGTGAACGGTTAGGACCTAGTACTTCTTCGTGAAGAGTTGGACGCTGTGCAATTAGCACTATTTGGTTCCTTTCATCTGAGTATCCGCTATTTGATACTCGTCTTTACACTCAGTGGCTTAGCTGAATGCTTTGAATCTTTTGTTGTGCTGGTGAATCCGAAAAAGCTTTTGTTAGACGCGACGACGCTTTGGAGGGCGGCAACCGTTGTGAGCCTGTGGGGTCACATCGGAAATTGAGCCAACCTCTAGGCCTGCGGCCTGAAGCGAACGAATTGCAGTCTCACGACCAGAGCCTGGGCCCTTGACGAAAACGTCTACCTTCTTCAGTCCGTGCTCCTGCGCCTTGCGGGCTGCAGACTCGGCTGCCATCTGTGCGGCGAACGGGGTTGACTTACGAGAACCCTTGAAGCCCACGTCACCAGAAGACGACCAAGAGATAACTGCTCCGGTTGGGTCGGTGATGGTGATGATGGTGTTGTTGAAGGTCGAGCGGATGTGCGCCTGACCGGTTGGGATGTTCTTCTTATCCTTGCGACGTGGCTTGCGGGCCGCTGCGGATGCCTTAGGTGCTGCCATTTTTTATCTCCTAAATCCTTCGGCCGCTATTAGCGGGCTGCCTTCTTCTTACCGGCGACAGTACGCTTTGGACCCTTGCGAGTACGAGCGTTTGTCTTGGTGCGCTGTCCGCGGACCGGAAGTCCCTTGCGGTGGCGAATTCCCTCATAGGAACCGATTTCAACCTTGCGGCGGATGTCTGCTGCAACGTCGCGTCGCAGGTCACCCTCAACCTTGTAGTTCTTCTCGATCTCGTCGCGAAGTGCAATCAACTGGTCGTCGGTTAGGTCCTTGACGCGAACCGACTCGTCGATCTTGGTGGTCTTTAGAATCTCGCTTGAGCGAGTACGGCCAACGCCGTAGATGTAGGTAAGGGAGATAACCACGCGCTTGTCGCGAGGGATATCTACTCCAGCAATACGTGCCATTTGGATTTTCTCCTGTTTGAAAGAAGGTCTTCGGCATCACCATCTCGATCTGGCGGATCGGGCCCCGGCCTTCTTTCCGGGGGTTAGCTTTACGCTTGGTGATTCCTTGAATATTTAGTTGTGGGTTAGGGCAATTAGCCCTGGCGCTGCTTGTGACGAGGGTTTTCGCAAATAACCATCACGTTGCCGTGACGACGAATCACCTTGCACTTGTCGCAGATCTTCTTAACGCTCGGGTTAACCTTCATGCTCTTACTTTCTACTTGTAGCGGTAAATGATGCGGCCGCGAGTCAGGTCGTACGTGGACAGCTCTACGATCACGCGGTCTCCGGGGAGAATGCGGATGTAGTGCTGACGCATTTTGCCCGAGATGTGGGCGAGGACTATGTGCCCGTTGGTTAACTCCACACGAAACATTGCGTTCGGTAGAGCTTCAACAACCGATCCCTCGATCTCGATGACGCCGTCTTTGTTGGCCATGCACTCACTTATTCACTACTTTTGGTAGCGTCACAAACACGCAAAACCGCTCAAAATTCAGAATGATTTCACGTTAGAAACGCCGAGGAACAATCCTAGGGGGAAATTGGGGCGAATGCTAGTGGCTAATCCAAAGAAATTGGCGTAATCCCAAAGCTCTTAAGGCCCTCGACGCCACCATCGGGTGCAGTCAGCACCCAAATACCCTTCGAGTGCACCGCAATCGAGTGCTCCCAGTGCGCGCCATCACCGCTGTCTTTGGTTACTACCGTCCAGTCGTCCTCGTGAATGAAGGTCTTTTGATCTCCAGATGTGATCATTGGCTCGATGGCGACACATAGGCCAGGTTCAACCTTCGGGCCGGCATCGCGGACCGCGTAGTTGAAAACTGCCGGGTCTTCGTGCATTGAGCGACCAATGCCGTGACCTACGTACTGCTCTAGAATCCCCCACTTGCCCCGCTGGGCGATGTAATGCTCAATTGCAACGCCAACCTCATTCAGTCGCTTGGCTCCGGCCAGGGCAGCGATACCGGCCCAAAGCGAACCCTCGCAGACATCGGACTGCAGCTGACGCTGCTTGGTTAGGTCGTTATCCAAGCCTGGAACCACGATCGAGAAAGCGCTATCTCCATTCCAGCCATCGACCTCAGCACCGCAGTCAATCGAGACAAGGTCTCCAGCTTCGAGAGCACGGTTGGAAGGAATTCCGTGCACAACCTCAGAATTTACGCTCGCGCAAATGGTGTGGTGGTAGCCGGGAACCAATTGGAAATTAGGGCGTCCGCCGCCATCGCGAATAGTTCTCTCGGCGATTTGATCAAGCTCCAAGGTGGTGACACCGGGGCAAATTGCAGCGCGAACGTTCTCTAAAGCCTTTGCCGTCAATAGACCAGCAACCCGCATTTTGCGGATTTGATCATTGGTTTTGATTTCGTACTTTTTACGCATCTTTGGTTAGCCCGCGAGCATCAAGTGCCTCAACGATGCGTCCGGTTACATCTGCAATCTCGCCTAGGCCATCGATCATGGCGACCAGGCCGCGAGCGGCATAGACATCGATAAGTGGTGCGGTCTGAGATTCGTAAACCTCAAGGCGACGACGAATAACATCCGGGGTGTCATCTGCACGGCCTTCAACCTCAGCTCGGTGAGCCAGGCGACGAACCAACTCTTCGCTGTCGGCGGTTAGCTGCACCACAACATCTAGTCGCTTGCCGGCATCGGAAAGGATGCTGTCTAGCTCGTGCACCTGGTCAATGGTGCGAGGGTAGCCATCAAGCAAAAAGCCACCGAGCGCATCATCGTGCGAAAGTCGGTCGCGAACCAAAGAATTAGTCAGTGAATCTGGCACGTACTCACCACGGTCCATAAAGCCCTTGGCCTCAACGCCAAGCGGAGTCTGGTTCTTCACGTTGTAGCGAAAGATGTCTCCGGTTGAGATTGCGGGAATGCCAAAGTGCTGTGACAAAAGTGCGGCTTGGGTTCCCTTACCGGCACCAGGAGGGCCGATTAGTAGGAGACGCGTCACTTCAGTAGACCCTCGTAGTTACGCTGCTGCATCTGAGCGTTGATCTGCTTGACGGTTTCCAGACCAACACCAACGATGATCAAGATTGAAGTACCACCGAATGGGAAGTTCTGGTTGGTTCCAATTGCGGTGAAGGCAACTAGCGGAATCAATGCGATCAAACCTAGGTAGATAGCACCTGGGAAGGTGATGCGGCTGATTACGTACTCGAGGTACTCGGTGGTCGGACGACCGGCACGAATACCAGGGATGAATCCACCGTACTTCTTCATGTTGTCGCTGATCTCCTCAGGGTTCAGGGTGATCGCTACGTAGAAGTAGGTAAAGCCAACAATCAGGGCGAAGTAGACCGCCATGTATAGCGGGTTCGAACCTGAGGTTAGGTAAGTCGAGATGAAGGTAACCCAAGGAGCTACCTGACCGGTGGTTGGATCTGGCTGGCTGAACTGAGCTAGCAGAGCCGGGAGGTAAAGCATTGAGGAAGCGAAGATAACCGGGATAACACCGGCGGTGTTTACCTTGACCGGGATGTAGGTAGCCTGGCCACCGTATTCCTTGCGGCCAACCATACGCTTGGCGTACTGAACCGGAATACGACGCTGGGACTGCTCAACGAGCACAACCAGTGCGACCACTACGAAACCAACCGCCATAACAATCACGAAGATTTCGATGGAGCGGGTCTGCAGGATCTGAAGCAAGCTGGCAGGGAAGGTCGATGCGATCGAGGTGAAGATCAAGAGCGACATACCGTTACCGACACCGCGCTCGGTGATTAGCTCACCAATCCACATGATCAAACCGGTACCGGCGGTCATAACCATCACCATCAGGGTGATCGAAAGCGCGTCGGTGTTTACCAAAATTGGCAGCGTACAGTCCGCACCGAATAGCGCTCCCTGGCGGGCAACCGCAATCAGGGTGGTGGCCTGCAACAGACCAAGCGCGATGGTTAGGTAGCGGGTGTACTGGGTTAGCTTCGCCTGACCCTGAGGACCCTCTTTGTAAAGGGTCTCAAAGCGCGGAATTACCACGCGAAGCAACTGAGTGATGATCGATGCGGTGATGTAAGGCATGATGCCCAGCGCAAAGATCGAAAGCTGTAGCAGCGCTCCACCGGAGAACAGGTTTACCAATTCGTAAAGACCTGAGGTGGACTGGCTCTGAGCCAAACACTGCTGGACGTTGGTGTAGTCAACGTTTGGTGCCGGGATGAAGGAACCTAAGCGGAAGATGGCCACCATGCCCAGGGTAAATGCAAGCTTGTTGCGCAAATCCGGGGTGCGGAATGCGCGTGCAATGGCCTGAAACATGGTGAACCTCTCCTCGCGAATCTTCTTAGGCGCTGATGCTGCCGCCGGCAGCTTCAATCTTGGTCTTTGCTGACGCAGAAACCTTGTCAACAGTGACCACAAGCTTAACCGAGACATCGCCGTTTCCAAGTACCTTTACAGGCTCGCCCTTGCGGACTGCACCCTTAGCTACTAGGTCGGTTACGGTCACGGCGCCGCCCTTTGGGTAAAGCTCAGACAGCTTGTCTAGGTTTACCACCTGGTACTCAACGCGGAATGGGTTCTTGAAGCCGCGAAGCTTAGGGGTGCGCATAACGAGGTTAACGCCACCACCTTCGAAGCCCAAACGGGTAGTGGTGCGAGCACCGGTTCCCTTGGTACCGCGACCTGCGGTCTTACCCTTTGAACCCTCACCAAGACCCTTACGAGTCTTCTCCTTCTTGGCACCCTTTGCAGGGCGAAGGTGGTGAAGCTTCAGGATCTGGCTTCTCTCAGCCTTCTCCTCAGTCTTCTTTGCAGCTGGCTTAGCAGCGGCCTTTGGGGCAGCAACCTTCTCAGCCACTGGCTTAGCAGCGGCCTTTGGGGCAGCAACCTTTGGGGCTGCGGCCTTAGCGGCTGGAGCCTTGGCAGCAGCAGCCTTAGGGGCTGCCTTTGCTGCGGCTGGCTTCGCTGCGGTGGTCTTCGCTGCAGGCTTTGCAGCAGCCTTAGCGGCTGGCTTCTTCTCTTCAGCCATTAGTCGATCTCCTCAACCTTGACGAGGTGGGCAACGGTCATCACCAGACCGCGAACAGACTTGTTGTCTTCCTTCACGATGATGTCACCGATGCGCTTCAGACCCAGGGTGCGAAGTGAATCGCGCTGGTTCTGCTTGCCACCGTTTGAACTCTTTACTTGGGTAACCTTCAGACGCTTTGCCATTATTTGGCACCTGCCTTCTCAGTCTTAGCTGGTAGTAGGCGAGCCGGAGCTACCTCTGCCAATGACTTGCCACGACGGTCAGCAACTGCCTGCGGCTCTTCGAGCTGCTTTAGTGCTGCCACAGTGGCGTGAACGATGTTTAGGGTGTTTGACGATCCCAATGACTTGGAAAGTACGTCGTGAACACCGGCGCACTCCAGAACCGCACGAACTGGACCACCGGCGATAACACCGGTACCCTCAGCGGCTGGACGAAGTAGAACTACACCTGCGGCTGCCTCGCCCTGAACCGGGTGAGGAATGGTGGAGCCAGCGCGTGGGATGCGGAAGAAGTTCTTCTTCGCGTCCTCAACACCCTTGGCAATAGCTGCAGGAACTTCCTTAGCCTTGCCGTAGCCAACACCAACTAGACCCTCGCCATCGCCAACCACAACTAGTGCGGTGAATGCGAAGCGACGACCACCCTTGACCACCTTGGATACACGGTTGATGGTTACAACACGCTCCAAGAATGGGCTCTTGGTGTCCTCGCGGTCACGACGCTCGGTCTTTGGTCCACGCTCACGTGAACCGCGACGCTGCTCGCGCTCGTTTGGATCAACGGTTGTGGCCTCTACGACCACGGTAGCTTCTGCCACGTCCATTTCCTTCTTCTCTTCGCTCACAGTGTCAATCCTGACTCGCGGGCTGCGGCAGCAATTGCTGCAACGCGACCTGCGTAGCGGTTACCGCCACGGTCGAATACCACCTCGGTGACACCGGCCTTCTTAGCGCGCTCAGCAATTAGCTTGCCAACCTCAGTCGCCTTGTCGGTCTTGGTGCCGTCAGCCTTACGCAGCTCAACTTCCATGGTGGAAGCCGAAGCTAGGGTGTGGCCCTTGGAGTCATCGACAACCTGGACGAACACGTGACGTGCCGAACGAGTTACGACTAGGCGAGGACGAGATGCAGTGCCCTCAATCTTCTTGCGCAGGCGGCCGTGACGCTTGTCACGGGCAGCTGACTTTGACTTAACAGCCATTCTTACTTACCAGCCTTTCCAGCCTTGCGACGTACCTTCTCGCCTTCGTAGCGAACACCCTTGCCCTTGTATGGCTCAGGCTTACGTAGCTTGCGAATGTTTGCGGCAACTTCTCCAACTGCCTGCTTTGAGGTTCCGGAGACGATGATCTTGGTGTTTCCCTCAACGGTCAGGGTGATGCCTGCCGGTGGGGTAACGACAACCGGGTGGCTGAATCCCAAAGCAAGTTCGATATTCGAACCCTTAGCAGCAGCGCGGTAACCAGTACCAACGATGTCTAGTGCCTTAGAGAATCCAGTCGAAACGCCGTGAACGTCGTTCGCGATCAAAGTACGGGTTAGACCGTGCAGTGACTTGGACTTAGCCTCATCGTCTGGACGGGAAACGATAACAGTGTTGTCCTCAAGTAGTACCTTGATTGGCTCGACGACGGTTAGGGATAGTTCACCCTTAGGTCCCTTTACCAAGACATCTTGACCGTTAATGGTTACGGTTACACCCGCTGGAAGCGGGATTGGCATTTTTCCAATACGTGACATAGGTGATTACCAGACGTAGGCGATGACTTCTCCGCCTACTCCCTTCTTTGCAGCCTGACGGTCAGTTAGCAGACCGGATGAAGTGGACAGGATTGCAATACCTAGGCCGCCGAGGACTCTTGGTAGCTCGGTGGACTTTGCGTAAACGCGAAGACCAGGCTTAGAAACACGCTTGATTCCGGTGATGCTGGACTCGCGGTTTGGGCCGAACTTTAGGTCAACAGTCATGGTCTTACCGACCTTGGCGTCCTCAACCTTGTAGTCCGCGATGTAACCCTCGGACTTTAGGATCTGGGCGATGTTTCCCTTGAGCTTTGAATATGGGAGGCTCAGCGAATCGTGGTGTGCGTTGTTCGCGTTGCGCAGCCGGGTCAGAAAATCTGCTACCGGGTCTGTCATTGTCATTTGTGTGTCTTCTTTCTCGAGGTGGTTTCCCAGCGCTTTACAAGCTCGGGGACCTTTCTCAATTGGGGTGGATTATGCCTTGAATGGGAAGCCGAGCGCCTTTAGCAGTGCGCGGCCCTCATCGTCGGTCTTTGCGGTGGTAACGACAGTGATGTCCATACCACGAACGTGATCGATCTTGTCCTGGTCAATTTCGTGGAACATTGACTGCTCGGATAGACCAAAGGTGTAGTTGCCACGGCCATCGAACTGCTTGTCCGATAGACCGCGGAAGTCGCGGATACGAGGAAGCGATAGGGATAGTAGGCGGTCTAGGAACTCCCACATTCTGTCGCCGCGCAAAGTAACGTGAGCACCAATTGGCTGGCCCTCGCGCAACTTGAACTGAGCGATTGACTTCTTCGCGATGTTTACCTGTGGCTTCTGACCGGTGATTGCGGTGAGGTCACGGATAGCACCTTCGATTAGCTTGCCGTCCTTAGCAGCAGCGCCAACACCCATGTTTACAACAATCTTGGTGAGGCCTGGAACCTGCATTGGGTTCTGGAAGCTGAACTCTGCGGTTAGCGCAGGAACGATCTCCTTGCGGTACTGAGCCTTTAGGCGAGGAAGAGCCTTACCTGCGGCAGCAGCCTTCTTGGTTGCGGTAGCCATTAGATGTCCTTCCCGGTCTTGCGAGCAACACGAGTCTTGGTGACCTTGCCATCCTTGGCAGTTACAAGCTTGTAGCCAACCTTGGTTGGCTTCTTGGTGCTTGGGTCAACTAGAGCAACGTTAGAAATGTGAATTGGAGATTCCTGGGTGATGATGCCACCGGTCTTGGAACCCTTGTCAGTCTGACCAGCCTTGGTGTGCTTGGTCACTACGTTGACGCCCTCGACGATTACGCGATTCTGCTCAACTAGTACCGATAGCACGTGGCCCTGCTTGCCACGGTCGCCGCCGCGGTCCTGCTTCTTACCGGTGATGACCTGAACCAGGTCGCCCTTTTTGATGTTCGCCATGATTAAATAACCTCCGGTGCCAACGAGATGATCTTCATGAACTTCTTCTCGCGAAGCTCACGACCAATTGGTCCGAAAATACGGGTTCCGCGTGGCTCGCCATCGTTCTTGATGATTACGGCTGCGTTCTCGTCGAACTTGATGTAGGAACCATCTGCACGACGGGTCTCCTTCACGGTGCGAACGACAACTGCCTTTACGACATCGCCCTTCTTGACGTTTCCGCCTGGGATTGCGTCCTTGACAGTGGCAACGATGATGTCACCAAGACCTGCGTAGCGACGCAGTGAGCCGCCCAATACGCGAATGGTCAGCAGCTCTTTGGCGCCGGTGTTATCGGCAACCTTGAGTCTGGATTCTTGCTGAAGCACTTTTTTCTCCTTGTTTTACGGATAACGATTCCGACCGTTAGCCCTAGGGTTTTTGTTACTTGGCCTTCTCGAGGATCTCGACTAGGCGCCAGTTCTTGGTGGCAGATAGTGGACGGGTCTCGCTGATTAGCACGAGGTCGCCGATACCTGCAGTGTTGTTCTCGTCGTGAGCCTTGACCTTGGTCGACACGCGCATAACTTTTCCGTATAGCGGGTGCTTCTTGCGGTCTTCAACCATTACAACGATGGTCTTGTCCATCTTGTCGGAGACAACATAGCCACGACGTGACTTGCGGTAACCGCGCTCGACTTCCTTGATCTCCTTAGGAGCCTTTGCAACCTTTGGCTTTGCAGCCTTAGGTGCGGCTGCCTTTGGAGCTGCTTTTGGAGCTGCCTTGGCAGCGGCCTTTGGTGCAGCCTTAGCTGCTGGCTTGGTCTCGTCGGCCATCTTTATGCCTCCTCGGCAGGCTTCTCAGCAACTGGCTTCTCAGCCGCTGCCTTCTTAGTGGTCTTAGGTGCTGGGGCAGCGACTGGCACGGCACGAATGCCGAGCTCACGCTCACGCAGCACGGTGTAAATACGTGCGATGTCACGCTTGACGGCCTTTAGACGACCGTGAGCATCCAGCTGTCCGGTTGCGGACTGAAAGCGTAGGTTGAATAGTTCTTCCTTCGCCTTGCGCAGTTCCTCAACTAGCAGGGAGTCTTCGACCTTGTCTAGGTCCTCAGGGGTGAGGTTCTTTGAACCGATCATTATGCGTCACCTTCTTCACGCTTGATGATGCGAGCCTTCAGCGGAAGCTTGTGGATCGCACGGGTCATTGCTTCACGAGCAATTTCCTCGGATACGCCGGCTAGCTCAAAGAGCACGCGGCCTGGCTTTACGTTTACTACCCACCACTCCGGTGAACCCTTACCGGAACCCATGCGGGTTTCCGCTGGCTTCTTGGTTAGCGAACGGTCTGGGAATACGTTGATCCAAACCTTTCCACCACGCTTGATGTGACGAGTCATAGCAATACGAGCAGCTTCGATCTGACGGTTAGTCAGGTAAGCAGGGGTTAGTGCCTGGATACCGTACTCACCGAACGACACCTTGGTGCCACCGGTCGCGTGACCGGAGCGCTTCGGGCTGTGCTGCTTGCGGTGCTTTACTTTGCGAGGAATCAGCATTATTAGCCTTCACTTCCTGCTGCGACTGGTGCAGCGTCAGGGCGTGGGCCGCGACGGCCAGCACCCGCTGGGCGAGGTCCGCGCTGGTTTGCCTGCACTGCTGCAAGCTCCCTAGCGGTTAGGTCACCCTTGTAGATCCAAACCTTTACACCGATGCGACCAAAGGTGGTCTTAGCCTCGTAGAAGCCGTAGTCGATGTTCGAGCGAAGGGTGTGCAGTGGCACACGGCCTTCACGGTAGAACTCGCTGCGCGACATTTCAGCGCCACCTAGACGGCCGGAGCACTGGATACGAATACCCTTTGCACCGCTTCTAAGTGCACCCTGGATGCCCTTACGCATTGCGCGGCGGAAAGCCACACGAGCAGCGAGCTGCTCTGCAATACCCTGTGCAACAAGCTGCGAGTCAGCCTCTGGGTTCTTGACCTCGAGGATGTTTAGCAACACCTGCTTGCCGGTTAGCTTCTCTAGGTCGCTGCGTAGAGTCTCTGCCTCGGCGCCACGGCGACCGATAACTAGACCTGGGCGAGCGGCAAAGATGTCAACGCGAACACGGTCACGGGTGCGCTCAAGCTCGATGCGAGAGATACCTGCGCGGTCCAGCTTCTCCTGCAAGAAGGCACGGATCTTGGTGTCCTCGATCACGTAGTCGGCGTAGCGCTGACCCTTCTTGGTGGAGTCAGTGAACCAGCGAGAGCGGTGCTCGGTGGTGATTCCTAGGCGGAAGCCGTAGGGATTGACTTTCTGGCCCATTACTTACCTGCCTTCTTCTGCAGCTCGTCAGGAGTTGCAACAACCACGGTGATGTGGCTGGTTCTCTTGTTGATCTTGAATGCACGTCCCTGTGCACGTGGGCGGAAACGCTTTAGCGTTACGCCATCGTCCACGAAAGCTGCCGAAACGACTAGGTCGTCCTCGTCCACAATGGTGCCGGCCTTCTCGCCCTTTACCTTGGCGTTAGCCACCGCTGCTGCAACGAGCTTGTAAATCGGCTCGGATGCCGCCTGTGGGGCAAACTTCAAAATACCCAGGGCCTCAGTGGCCTGCTTGCCGCGGATCAAGTTGACGACACGGCGAGCCTTCATTGGGGTCACGCGGATGTTACGCACTTTGGCGATTGCTTCCATCGTTTTCTCCTTTACTCTCTAGGCGCCCCGGCTTAGCCGCGGCGACCCTTCTTGTCGTCCTTCACGTGTCCACGGAAGGTGCGGGTAGGTGCGAATTCGCCAAGCTTGTGACCAACCATGGTCTCGGTGACGAAAACTGGAATGTGCTTGCGACCGTCGTGAACCGCGATGGTGTGGCCCAGCATGGCTGGAACAATCATCGAGCGGCGAGACCAGGTCTTGATCACGTTCTTGGTACTGGCCTCGTTCTGTACGCGCACCTTCTTCATTAGGTGCTCGTCGACGAAGGGGCCCTTCTTCAAACTGCGTGGCATATAGAGATCTCCTACTTCTTGCCGACGTAACGACGACGAACGATTTGCTTGTCAGATGGAAGGTTTGGCTTACGAGTGCGGCCTTCCTTCTGACCCCAAGGGGTAACTGGGTGACGACCACCGGAGGTCTTACCCTCACCACCACCGTGTGGGTGGTCAACCGGGTTCATAACAACACCACGGACGGTTGGGCGAACGCCCTTCCAGCGCATGCGGCCAGCCTTACCCCAGTTGATGTTGGACTGCTCTGCGTTTCCAACTTCACCGATGGTTGCGCGGCAGTTTGCATCTACGTTGCGGATTTCACCGGAAGGTAGACGAAGCTGAGCGTTAGGGCCGTCCTTAGCAACTAGACGAACTGATGCACCAGCAGATCGAGCCATCTTGGCACCGCCGCCTGGCTTCAGCTCAATCGCGTGGATAACGGTACCCACCGGGATGTTGCGAAGCGGCAGGTTGTTGCCTGGCTTGATGTCTGCGTTTGGTCCCTGCTCGATAGCGTCGCCCTGCTTTAGCTTGTTAGGGGCGATGATGTAGCGCTTGGTGCCATCGATGTAGTGAATCAGTGCAATTCGAGCGGTACGGTTTGGGTCGTACTCGATGTGTGCAACCTTTGCAGGTACACCATCCTTGTCGTGACGACGGAAATCGATCACGCGGTACTGACGCTTGTGGCCACCACCGATGTGACGAGTGGTGATGCGGCCAGCTGCGTTACGTCCACCGGTCTTAGGTAGCGGCTTTAACAGCGACTTCTCAGGAGTCGAGCGGGTGATCTCTGCAAAGTCTGCAACAGATGAACCACGACGACCTGGAGTCGTTGGCTTGTATTTACGGATTGCCATTTGTCTCTCCCTTAGCCGATGTAGGTAAAGATGTCGATGGAGCCCGACTTCAGGGTCACAATGGCACGCTTGGTGTCCTTGCGCTTACCTAGTCCGAAGCGGGTTTTGCGGGTCTTGCCCTGGCGGTTCAGAGTGTTGATGGTGTCAACCTTCACATTGAAAATGTGCTCAACAGCCTGCTTGATCTCGGTCTTGTTCGAGCGAGGGTCCACCTCGAAGGTGTACTTGCCCTGGTCAATCAGCGAATAGCTCTTCTCAGAGATGATTGGCTTGATGATGACGTCGCGTGGGTCCTTGTTTAGGGTGCTCATTCGCTAGCCTCCTGGCTTCCTGCAGCAGCCTCAACGAACTGAGTTAGGGCGCTGGCGGTGAAAATGATGTCGTCTGAGTGCAGCACGTCGTAAGCGTTTAGCTGGTCAACAGCTAGCACGTGGACGGTCTGCAGGTTACGCAGCGACTTGTAAGACAACTCGTCTGAGCGGTCCAGCACAACCAAGATGTTCTTGCTGGTTGCAACCTGAGCCAAGAAGCTTGCAGCTGCCTTGGTCGATGGCTGCTCTCCAAGAGCAAACTGGTCAATAACGTGAACGCGGCCATTGCGAGCGCGGTCAGATAGTGCACCGCGAAGAGCGGCAACAATCATCTTCTTTGGGGTGCGCTGTGAGTAGTCACGAGGCTTTGGAGCGTGGATCACGCCACCACCGCGGTGCTGAGGCATACGAACCGAACCCTGACGTGCGCGGCCGGTACCCTTCTGCTTGAAAGGCTTCTTACCAGAACCAGATACCTCGCCGCGGCGAAGCGCAGACTGGGTTCCCTGGCGAGCAGCTGCCAACTGAGCAACTACAACCTGGTGGATTAGCGGAACATTGGTCTGTACATCGAACAGTGCACCAGGCAGGTCGACAGAGCCAGACTTCTTGCCCTTAACGTCAATTACGTCAACGGTAGACATTAGTTGCTCTCCTTCACGGCGTTACGAACGAACACCAACTGGCCCTTAGGACCAGGTACGGCACCCTTGATAAGCAGCAAGCCGCGCTCAAGGTCAACTCCGTGCAGGGTGAGGTTCAGGGTGGTTACGCGGTCTTGTCCCATGCGGCCAGGCATCTTCTTGCCCTTGATGACCTTTGCAGGGGTAGTACCGGCACCGATGGAACCAGGCTTACGGTGGTTCTTGTGAGCACCGTGGGAAGAGTGAATACCGGAGAAGCCGTGGCGCTTCATAACACCGGCAAAGCCCTTACCCTTTGAAGTTCCAACAACGTCAACCTTGGTGCCTACCTCGAAGATGTCCACGCCGATAGCCTGACCAACTGCATAGTTAGTGGTGTCTGCGGTGCGGATTTCTGCAAGGAAGCGACGTGGGGTTGAACCAGCCTTGGCGAAGTGGCCTGCGGTTGGCTTGTCGGTCTTACGTGGGTCGATCGCGCCGTATGCAATCTGAATTGCTTCGTAGCCGTCGGCGTCTAAATTCTTGATTTGAGTGATGACGTTTTCGCCAGCCTCAACAACGGTGATAGGAACAAGCTTGTTGTTCGCATCCCATGCTTGAGTCATGCCAAGCTTGGTGCCCAGCAGACCCTTTACGGTCCTAGTCTCTGTAGTCATTTCTAAATCCTTAAAGCTTGATCTCGATGTTGACATCTGCTGGTAGGTCCAGGCGCATCAGCGAATCAACGGCCTTTGGAGTCGGGTCGATGATGTCAATGAGACGCTTGTGGGTACGCATCTCAAAGTGCTCACGGCTGTCCTTGTACTTATGTGGCGAACGAATAACCGTCACAATGTTCTTCTCGGTCGGCAGTGGAACTGGGCCTACTACCTTGGCACCGGCGCGGGTGACTGTGTCGACGATCTTGCTCGCCGAGGAGTCGATGATCTCGTGATCATACGACTTCAGTCGAATGCGAATCTTGTTAGCCGCCATAATGACTGCCTTCCATTGGGTCAGGTGTCTCTTTCGAGCCACATGTTTTTGGAGCCAATTCAATTCGCAAGCTTGCGAACTTTATTGACTGCCGTGATGCTGATGCACTGTTCTTCTGTCAACGCCCTATTTCTAGGACCCGGTCCGACACCTTGACTCGGGCGTGTCGCAAGAATGAACTCGCGATTACCAGAGAAAAGATCTCAGATAAGTTTTTTGTCATTAGCTGCGGCCGGCCCAGTTTCCTGTGCACATTGCCAACAGTGGTTCACACCAAAAAGGCATGAATACTCATGAACCCCGCAAGTCTGCCACATTGCAAAGGGTGAGTGCAAGTTAAAAGTGGCAAAAAAAAGATCCCCCGCATCACACGGGGGATCTTTCCTAACCCAAAAGGAGGAAGGGTTATGGGCGAACCGGCCTGACTGGCATAGTTGGTTTCTCCGGCTTCGCTGGCTTTACAGGGGCGGCACCAAGGGCAGTGATTGCTGCCTGGCGGGCAGTAACAGCTGCAGTCTTGGCTGCCTCAAAGGTGGTTTTTGCCGCAAGCTTGGCCTCAGGGCTGGCGCTTGGGTTTTGCTGCACAGCCTTGTAGGCGGTGGCAGAGACGGTCATCGAAGCGGCAAAGGTCTGTCCGATGGTTTTCCTTGCGGTGTTGTATGCCACAAGTGCAGGCTTGATCTCTTCCATTGCGAGCTTATAGGCCTCAATCTGGACCTTGAAGTTCTCCATAGATGAGCGGTAGGTAACCATGGCGGCCCTAAAGTCAACCATCGAGGCTCTGAATGCGGCAATAGCTGCGGCATCGCGAGGTGCGACGGTGCTGCTGCTGGAGGAGTTGCCAGCTGCGGCGCCTCCAGCAGCTTCGGTGACGGTTGGTTCAGCAGCCTGAGCTGGTGCTCCAACGAATCCGAGGGTCAAAGCGGTCAGAAGAACTATGACCTGCTTGGCATTTGTTGCTTTCATTTGCTATCTCTCTCTAAGCCAGTGAGATAAGTCTCGATAGCGATTGTGTGAACTTCATGTGAGATTCACTTGGGTTGCTAGTGGAATTCCAACCGAGTCCAAAGCCGCTCTAACATGAAGCTGTGTCCAGTTTGATTCTTGTTGTCGATGACGAAGCTCCGGTTCGGGAGATGATCGGTGATGCGCTATCGCTGGCCGGCTACCGAACTCTTTCGGCAAGTGATGGCCTGGAAGCCATAAATCTGCTTCGCTCCAATTCGGTCGACCTAATTGTTTCGGACATCAACATGCCGAAACTCGATGGCTTCCAGCTCCTTGAGAGCTTGCGCCTCAAAGGCGACAGCACTCCATTTGTATTGCTAACCGCGAGCAAAGACCGCCCTCACCTGAGCACCGGGTTTCGCTTGGGTGCAGATGATTTCATCGCCAAGCCATTTGGCATAGAGGAGTTAGCCCTAAGGGTCGCAGCCATCCTGCGCAGAGCAAGTGGGCACAAGCCAGAGGGCAAAACTCTAACTGTTGGTCCAATTGAGGTTGAGGTCAACGAGTTTGTTGTGAGGCTCGATGGCAAAGAGGTCACCCTCTCGCCCACCGAATTCAAACTCCTAGTCGCCCTTATGGAATCGAAGGGGCACGTGCTCTCAAAGCAGCAGCTGCTGGAAGATATCTGGAGCATGGGCTTTGCGGATCAAACCAATGTGGTCGACACCTACATCTCATACCTGAGAAAAAAGCTGCACACCGAATCATTCCAGGGCATAAAAACCGTTCGAGGCTTTGGCTTCAAGATTGAAGATGCCAAATGAAACTCCAAACCAAGGTCACAGCATCGGTTGGAATCCTGATCGGACTAGCCTCAGTTTCGGTCTCCAGCGTTTCGGTACTGATGAGCCTGGATCAAAACATCAGACAGAGCGAGCAGAGTCTTGACCAACTTGCTCAATTGATTTTGGATTCCGAAGACCCGGTCTCCACTGCGCTATTTGAGGGCTCCACTCGCGAACTAACTGCGCTCTACAAAGATGGGTTTGGTGTTGAGACCTACCTCCAGGAAAATGCCGGCCTCATAGGTGCCGGCAATCAGGTGACCCAAGAGCTGGTTCTTGCGGAGAGCGAATCAATTACCTTGGCCGTCTCCACCGACGCCGCCTACGCCGGAGCCCAAGCCACAATTGCCCCATTGGCCCTGATTACCCTGCTCGTAATCCTGCTTGCGACTTTGGTTACCCACCTGATACTCAAGCGGGACATCTCATCGCTGAACCAAATCATTCGTCAGGCAAGAACCATCGCGCTCGGTGGCGAGCGAAAGCTAAAGGATCCACAGGGCAGCTGGGAGGTCCACACCCTTACCGACTCGCTATCCAAAATGATTCAATCGCTCGATGGCAACGAGAAGGCTCTGCAGAAGTTCCTCTCCGATGCCTCCCACGAACTCAAGACCCCTTTGACGGTGGTTCGCGGTTACTTAGACATTCTGTCTCAGCCCAATGTCTCTGAGGACGTCAGGCTGAGTGCACAGAAAGCCCTCAAGCAGTCGATAAGAATGCAGAGGATCATCGACGACCTGCTGCAGCTAGCCGAAATCCGGGGCAGTGAGGCAAGGCTCGATACCCCAATCGATCTCGCAGTGGCAGTCAAAGAGGCCCTAGAGGATCTAGCCAACCTGGATTCCGGTCACGTCCTGGAAATTGAAATCCCAAATTCGGTTTTGATTCAAGGCAACCCCGAGCAAATCGAAAGACTGCTATCAAACCTGATTGGCAATATTCAGGCTCACGTCTCAAGTGGCTCCAAGGTGGCAGTTCGACTTACTCAGGAAGCTGAATCCGTGACGCTGTCATTCGAAGATGGTGGCCCTGGTTTCCCAGAGGGAATCCTCGGCGACGATGCCAAGCCGGTTCGCTTTCGAAAGGGAGATAGCCAGAAGACCGGTAGCACTGGCTTGGGGCTATCGATGATTTACGAGGTGGTAGAAAACCACCGCGGAAGTGTCGCACTTGGGGCATCTGACCTTGGTGGAGCACGCATTACTATTAGCCTTCCTCGCACCTCCGAGAACTTCTGACAGCTTCTCGTGCTTGGCACCGAGTCGAATAGGTCGGTGTTTGGTCGGCTTCACATAGACTTCCAAATATGCGATTCGAAGAACGCTTGAACAATGGGGCTCGAGAGTTACTGCTAGATGATGTCAAGCGCAGAATCAGCCAAACCTGGTCCGAAATTGATCACCCTAGGCCAACTGAGCCAGAACTGACAGCCGAAACCAAATCGGTGTTATCCACCCAGCTTCCCGAAACCGGTTGGGGAGACAGAATCACTCTGGAGGTCGCCTCCAAGGTTCTCGACCAGTCCCTTGCCCAGTCCCGGCCGCGCTTCCTTGCCTACATCGGCTCTTCGGGCTTGGAGATTGGAGCGGTGGCCGATTTTCTGGCAGCTTCCTATGACTTCAACCTTGCCATCGACTCCAAGGCAGCTTCGCTGCTAGAACAGCAAACCGCTCGCTGGCTGGGGCAATTCGTTGGTTTTCATGACGCCGAAGGGCTCTTTACCAGCGGCGGAACCGTTAGCAACCTGACCGCGCTTGCGGCCGCTAGACAGCGAGTTGATCCCGATGCCCGCAAGCTAGGTAACTCCAAGAAGTTGACTGTGTATTGCTCGGTGGAGTCCCACTACTCCAACACTAGGGCTGTTGAGCTTTTAGGGCTTGGCTCAAACTCAATGCGAGCCATTGGAGTCGATGGCAACAGAAGGATGAGGACTGACTTACTGCGGGCTCAAATCCAGCAAGACTTAGCAGCCGGCTTCACGCCAATGGCAATCATCGCCACCGCCGGCACCACATTGACTGGTGCGGTCGATCCAATGAGTCAGATTGCAGACTTGGCAGACGAGTTTAGAGTTTGGCTGCACGTGGACGGTGCCTATGGTGCGCCGGCAGCTGGAACCCTGACCGGAGCAGCGTTGTTTGCCGGAATCGACCGAGCGCACTCGGTAACCATCGATGCCCATAAGTGGATGTTTGTGCCCAAGGCTTGCAGCGTGCTTTTGGTGAAGGACCTCTCAGTCCTACAGAGCACGTTTGGTCACGATGAGGCATACATGCCGCACGACACCCAGGCCGCAAATCCTGTCGATCTCACCCTGGAGTATTCACGACCCTTGCGTGCACTAAAACTTTGGATGGCGCTTGCCGCCTTTGGGGCAGAAGGCTTCAGGGCTGCACTGGAGAGCAACCTTGATCTAGCTCAGTACTGCTACTCGATTGCATCCAGCAGGGGAAACTTTAGAGTGCTGGATAACCGACCACAGCTCTCGGTGGTGCCAATCCAACTGCAGCATGCAGATTCAGCAAAAACTTCAAAACTGAATCAGTTGCTCACCGAAGCCGTAGTTCAAGACGGGCGCTTCTTCCTGTCGGAGGCGCAAATCGATGGCGAAACCTGGTTGAGACCCTGCTTCACAAACTTCCGCACCACACGTGAAGATGTCGACGATTTATTCGAAGTGCTTGAAGAGGTTGCGAAGAGCATCAATCTATAGCGGACATGACGTGCTTGATTCGGGTGTAATCCTCAAAGCCGTACATTGACAGATCCTTGCCGTAGCCGGAGTGACGATAGCCACCGTGCGGCATCTCCGGGGTCAGCGGTCCATGGGTGTTGATCCAAACCGCTCCAAAACTCAAGTGCTTTGACATTCTCATCGCCCTAGCGTGATCCTTGGTCCAAACCGAAGCGGCCAATCCGTACTTCACATCATTGGCAAAGGTCAGGGCTTGAGCCTCATCCTTGAAAGACTGCACGGTAACGACTGGGCCAAAGATTTCATCTTGAATATGTTCGTCGGTCTGTCGCAGGCCGGTGAGCAGGGTGGCGGAGTGGAAGTAGCCACCATTACCAATTGGATCGTCTCCGCCAAGTTCCAAGCGAGCATGATCGGGGAGCCGGTTGACAAAACCTCTGACTCTTTCGAGTTGGGCCGCGTTGTTGATCGCACCGAAAAGAATGCCGTCTTTCTCAGGGGTTCCGACCTTGGCGGATTTCTTGATGGCCAACTTAAACAACTCGGTGAAGTCTGCAACCACCGACTCATGCACCAAGAACCGTGTTGCCGCTGTGCAGTCTTGCCCACCGTTGTAGAAAGCGGCTTCAACCAGAGAGTTTGCCGCTTTCTCCAAGTCGGCATCTTCAAAAATAACTACCGGGGCTTTGCCGCCGAGTTCCAAGTGAACTCGCTTGAGGTCTAAGGCAGCGGTCTTGGCAACCTGCATTCCCGCACCGACCGAACCGGTAATAGCAATCATCTGTGGAATGGCATCCTCCACCAAGGCTTGGCCGGTAGAACGGTCTCCCAAAACAACATTGAATGTGCCAGTCGGCAAGAACTCAGAGGCGATCTCTGCAAGTAGCAATGTCACGGCGGGGGTGGTATCGCTGGGCTTGAGAACAACCGTGTTTCCAGCCGCGAGTGCCGGTGCGAACTTCCAGGTGGCCATTACCAGCGGGTAGTTCCAAGGCGCGATTTGGCCAACCACGCCGATTGGCTCCCTGCGAATGAAAGAGGTGTGATTCCGAAGATACTCACCGGCAGCTCTGCCCTCTAGGCTCCTGGCTGCTCCAGCGAAGAATCTGATCTGATTCAGAATTGCACGGGTTTCGCCCCTGACTGCCGCAAGAGGCTTTCCGGTGTCGCGCGACTCAACCGAAACAATCTCTTCCGATCTAGCCTCAATGGCATCTGCGATTTTTAGCAGTGCAAGCTGACGCTCACCTGGAGTGGATTGTCCCCAGACCTCAAAGGCGCGCGCTGCGCTCTTAAAGGCCGCATGTACCTCGGCGGCGTTAGAAATTGGAGCCTTTGCGTAGGTGATTCCGGTTGCCGGTTCAACGACATCCAAGGCTTTATCCGAAAGTGACTGCACATATTCGCCATCCACGAAGTTCTGCAGAATGGTCACTAACTTATCCTCTCGGCGAATTCATCAGGGCCATGCCGATGGCCAGCTGTGCCCTGTGCAGCCGGGTCACCAGTTCACCCTGACGAATGCCAAGCGCTTGGGAGACATCTGACATGGTGCGCTTCTCGAGCAAGATTCCCTCCGCCACAACCTTGAGAGCTTCCGGCAACTCTTCGATTGCAGCTCGCAGCTTTGCGACCGGAATCTTCGACAGGTCCGGTGCTGGGTCGTCCTCAAAAGAAATGTCTAGATCAAAAAATGAGTTGCTCATGTGGCTCTACCTTTCCAGTGCTGATCTGTAATTTTGGACCACGGATCGATGTCCAATACCGACAACTCCAACTAAAACACCTTCTCGGGTGAATTCAAAAACGCAGTCCCCTGAAATGTCTCCGTGCACCAACTTAGATTCGTCGGCAAGGTATGACATGCCAAGTCCGAAAATGTGCATGTCAAACTGATCGCTCCAAAAAGAGGGCAGTGGTCGGAAGACTTCGACAGTCGCTTCGATCGAGTTATAGCTAGCGGCAATTTGCTGTCCAACAAATTTGGCTGACTCGGTTGGGATATTCCAGTGCTCAATGCGGCGCGGAGTTGCGTCAAAGATCGGATTTGGAAATCTAGCCACATCCCCAACGCCAAAAACATTTGGCCATGATCCGCCGGAGGCCCGAACTGCTCGCAGGGACCCGTCGCAGAGCAGGCCATCTGTTATGTCAAGGTCGTTGCCGGCCAGCCACTCGCAGTTTGCCTCTGAGCCAATTGCTTCGACCAAGGTGTCGCAGCGGACAGTGCTGCCATCACTCAAGGCCACGGCTTCAAGCCGATTTGAGCCAATTAGTTCTATAACGGTTGCCTGCATGTGGAAAGTAATCCCTTGTGCTTCTAGCCTGAGTTTGACGACTGCTGAAAGCTTTTCTCCGAGTGCTCGATCCATTGGGGATTTTGAAGGCGAAACTATGTGGACTTCGCAGCCCAACTTGGTTGCGGTAGCAGCCACTTCACAGGCAATAAAGCCGGACCCGACAATCACAATCTTTCTTCCAACTCCAAGCTTTGAGCGCAATGCCTTGGCATCCTCGAAGCTGCGCAATGCATGACGATCGCTTGGGAAGGATTCAAATCCCAGTCGTTTAGACCTTAGCCCGGTCGCAATAACGAGGTGTTCGAAGGAAACTTGTTCTCCCCCGCTGATGGTGATGTTTTGATTGCTTAGGTCAGCCGCTACTGCCGCAGCAGATAGGTTCCACTCAACATCAGCGGTAGCTGAACGTTGCGGAAATGCCACCTCAGCAAAGTCAATCTCCGCGGCTGAGAGCAGATCCTTGGAAAGCGGAGGTCTGTTATATGGTGGATGGCCCTCGTTGCCGAAGATCCTTACTGGTCCCGTATATCCGAATCGCCGCAGGCTTTCTGCCAATCGCAGGCCACCCATAGAGGCACCAACGACGACTACTCCTTCGGACACGGTCGTGAACTAATCGACGATGAAGATCGCCTGCATTGGGCAAACATCAATTGCTGCTTCGATGTTTCCCAACTCAGAATCGTCTGCCGTTGCAACGTACTCAAGCTTGTCGTCCTCGTTCAGCTTGAAAATCTTCGGTGCCTCAAAAACACACTGTCCATAGTGCTGGCACTTATTCATGTCCACGTTGATTTTGATCATTTTTTCTCCTCGACGGTCGATGGATAGAGGTCTTTGGAAGGGGTTCTGATTCCTCTGAACTCCCAATCGCCACCCATGGCTGTGGAGATAACCTCTTCGCTCTCGGTGGGCTGCGCTCCGACGTCGGTCCTGATTGGCGTTGGACCAACAACGATGTGGTTTGTAAGTCGGCCGAGTCCCTCTACTTCGACCTCAACAACATCACCCGGTTGAACCGGTCTGGAGTTGGCGGGGGTGCCGCTGAAAAGCATGTCGCCTGGAACCAAGGTTATGGTTCTGGCAATGTCAGCAACTAGGTAGTGCATATCCCACTCCATGTTGTCGGTGTTGTCGTCCTGCTTCAAAACACCGTTGACATAGGTTCGGATGTACTTATTGCGGAAGTCCCAATCCCGAACCAAGCCTGGGCCCACCGGCGCCAAAGTGTCCGAGCCCTTGACGCGGAGCATTGAGCCGGCATCCGTGTCGCGGAAGTCGTGCAGCCCATAGTCATTGCCAACGGTGTAGCCCGCGATGTATTCGCCAGCTTCGGCTGGTGAAATGTTGCGGCAGGTTTTTCCGATCACAATCACGATTTCACCCTCGTAGTTCAACCACTTACATCCCTCGGGGCGGACTACTGCACCTTGGTGTGAGTTCAGCGCGGTGATTGGCTTGTGGAAATAGGTTGGAGCAGAAGGCAACTTGGTCATGAACTCTTGGGTTCGGGAATCGTAGTTGAGATGCACCGCAATGATTTTTGTTGGTTCTGCGGGAGCAAGATGGATTGCATCCTTGATGGCAACGGTTCTGCCATCTGGGGCAACCAATTGTTCGCCCTGCCTCAGAACTTCAACAGGAAAGCCATCCAGCAGGATTCTTCTAGTTTCAATCACGAGATAGCACCAAATTTTTAGCGCTTGGGAAACCGGCTTCGGGCTGGGGGAACCAGACGTGAACCTGGCCAGTGCCAATCGAGTTTTCGTACTCGCTGTACATGACACCCTTGGCGGTCAGCTCCTCTTCCCCTAGCGCTCCGGCCATTGCAAGGTAGTGGAAGAAGCCTGCCTCTGGCTTGTACTTCTTGAAGGTACCGAAGTCATCCAAAATTGCGCCGTGGTTTCCAGCCTTCATCCAATCGAGCACCTGCAGGTCATACGCATAAGCCTCTGGAGTGTAGATGTGCTTTGGATCACTGGCTTCGTGCTTGCGCAAATCGCGCAACTTGTGGAAGGTGTGGGATAGCGCACCTGACGCAAGAATCAAGACCTTTCGGTCGGACTCCGCAATAGCCTCACCAATGGCGCGGCCGGCCCGAAGGAAGTCTTCCGAGGTTCCGGTCTGGCAGACCGAAACACTGATCCAGCGCTTGTCATCTAGGCCGCGACCAAGGTAGTGCCAGAGGTTGATAGTGGCGTAGAAGATTGGAAGGTGCGGATCCGAAATTGGAGTAATCCAGGTTCCGTTCTTCTCTGCCTTGCCAGCGATTAACTGGGCCAGCTCCGGATCTCCCCTGAATGAGTAGGGGACCTGCGTCATGCCTCTTGGTAGCTCTTCGGAGGTAAATAGTCCTGAGCGCTCAGCGGCTGAGGTGACAACGAACTCGACGGTTGTGGCCCAGTGGCTATCCAGAACAATCACCGTGTCGTAGTCGAGAGTCTCAAAGACATCTTTACGAAGCTGCTTCAGCCCCGGAACCAGACTTAGCTCCTTGCCCTCGTTCAGGTCCTTTCGAACCGCCTCGGGGAGCATAATCGTGGGCACGTGCGCGAGTAGGCCTGCGCCAAGTACTTGACCCATTTCTATTCCTTCCATCCATTTGGTGAGTAAACAGTGTTCTTCACATCAGCGTAAAAGTCGAATGACCAGGTTCCACCATCGCGACCGATTCCAGACTTCTTCGAGCCGCCAAATGGCGCGCGTAGGTCTCGAACAAAGAAGCAGTTAACCCAAATTGTTCCAGCCACCAGGTTCTTGGTGATTTGTTCGGCGTGCTCCCGATTGCCCGAGACCACAACGGCGGCAAGCCCAAACTCGGTGCCATTAGCCATTGCCAAAGCCTCCTGGTCAGTGGAGAAAGTCTGCATGCAAAGCACCGGACCAAAGACTTCGCTGGACACAATTTCACTTAACGGATCGGGATTCATAACCAAAGTCGGCTTGAAATACAAACCACCCAGCTCCTGGTTTTCCGAGCCTCCCATCACGATGGAAGCGCCAGATTCTTTTGCCCGGTTCACAAAGCCCTTGATTCGATCGAAGTGAACGGGGTGAATTTGTGGTCCGATGTCGGTGTCTTCATCACGAGGGTCACCCTGCTTAATCTTTAGCGCGCGCTCCTTGAACTTCTCGGCGAACGGAGCAGCCACCGACTCGTGCACCAGGATGCGCGTTCCCGAGAGGCAAACCTGACCGGCATTGTCATACTGTTCAACTGCTAGCTGAGCTGCAAGCTCCAGGTCGGCGTCTTCGAAAACCAGCAGTGGGCTCTTTCCGCCGAGCTCAAAACTCACCGGGGTGAGGTTATCGGCAGCAGCGTGGGCGATGATTTTTGCTGTCGGCACAGATCCGGTGAATGAGATTCGTGCGATGTCCTTGTGAGCTGTGAGAGCTGCGCCTGCCTCGCTGCCAAAACCAAAGACCACGTTAAATACTCCAGCTGGGATTCCAGCTTCGATTGTGAGGTCGGCGAACAAGCTAGCGCTGAGCGGAGTCCACTCCGCCGGCTTTAGCACCACGGTGTCTCCTGCAGCCAAAGCAGGTCCGATCTTCCAAGTCGCCAGCATCAGCGGGGCGTTCCACGGGGTAATCAGTGCCGCAACTCCCGAAGGGTCCCAAGAAATCTTGTTGGTGTGGCCGCGGGTCTCGAAGTCGGGGTGGCTGAGCTGATTCATTGCCCAGTCGGCAAAGAAGCGAATGTTCATGGCAGCTCTAGGCATGACTCCTCGACGATGAGACCGAAGCAGCGAGCCATTATCCAAAGTCTCGACGTTGGCCAAAAGCTCGACATTTTCTTCAATTAGGTCCGCGAGTCTGAACAGCAGTTTTCCTCTGCCCTCTGGCCCAAGAGCTGCCCAAGCTGGGAAGGCTGCTTTTGCTGCCTGCACCGCCAGGTCGATCTCTTGCTTTCCGCCTCGAGAGATTTGCCCCAATTCCGACATATCAATCGGTGAAAGGTCGGTGTAGGTTTCTGCGGACGCAATGCGCTTCCCACCAATAAAGTGTCTCGTATCAATGTCAACACCGAAAACATGAGCTTTACTCACGGGGTCTCCCTTAAATCATTTGGACACTAATGATTTAGACTAGAACATCTAATTGGCCAGGCCCCGTGAATCTTTATAACAATTTAGGAAGAACGATGGAATTCAGACCCCGGATCGCAATTCTTGGCCGATTTGCCGAGTCGACGTCAGTCACCCGCTACGCAGGCTTGGTGAATGCTCGAAGACTTCTCGAAGCGGTTCACGCCGCTGGCGGCGAACCCATCACACTGTTGCCGACCAAGGATTCCGACTGGAGCACGGTCCTCGCTGGTTTCTCCGGAGTGCTGATGCCAGGGGGTTCAGATATCAATCCGTTGCGTTATGGCGAAGAGCCAAACAACGATGAGCTCTACGGCATTGATGAACTTCAAGACGAAGTGGACTTTTCACTCGCTCGTTTCGCGCTAGAAAAGGCCATGCCCTACTTCGCTATCTGCCGAGGCTTTCAGGTGACCAACGTTGCCCTAGGTGGCTCGCTGATTCAAGACATGACCGAGCACCACCGGCACCACATCTCAGAAATCAACTTCGATGAATCAGTGGTGCAGCTTGGCCTAGAGCCAGGTCCGCTAAAGACTTCGTGTTATCACCACCAAGCTATTGCTCGCCTAGGGGATGGTATTGAGGTGCTCGGCAAGTCCACCGACGGCTACGTAGAGGCGGTTCGATACCCATCTGCGGGTTGGGCTTACGGGGTGCAGTGGCACCCAGAGGACAACTACGATTCTGAGGCGGGGCAACTAGCAATGCTCAAGCGCTTCGTACACGAAGCGAGTGCTTTCAAGCTTTAGCGGTGTGGCTAGCGATCAGTCGCAGCAGCCTTGAAATATCGGCCTTCTCCTGGCTACTGAGCACACTGGCAACCTGAGCTTCTTCTTGGTTGAACTGCGGAAACAGGCCGTCCATGAGAGCACTGCCGGCTTTGGTCAGGCTGACATCGACCAAGCGACCGTCGGTTTTTCCGCGGTCTCGCACCAGGTAACCCCTACCTTCTAAAGTCTTCATGACGCCGGTTAGCGTTCCCTTCGAAATGCCGCTTTCGCGCGCAACCTCACGAGTCTCAACCGGCCCCCAGATCCAAACCACCCAAAGCACCACAAAGCCAGTCCAAGAAAGATTGTGTGCCTGCAGCACCGAGCGCTCTAGGTGGTTTCGAAGATTATTCGAGGCACGGAAAATGTTAGCCACTACCGCCATTGATTCGAAATCGAGCGCTTTAGAGCCCAACACGAGGCTGACTTGGCGCTCGGTTTCTGCGATGGTATGAATCCCGGCCATGGCCCCTAAATTCTCAAAGTTTGTATCACTATTGTAAAGCCGCTAGTCCCAAGCACCTTAAGTTAGCTAGAGTCATTATTGTTAGCATCCAAACGACCTAAGGATTCCTGATGAGCTCAGCGTCGAGTATCAACCTCGCAGATCTAGACCTTTTTTCCCAGGGCGCACCCTGGGCAGCCTTTAGAGAGCTTCGGGAGAAATCCCCGATTCAATGGTGCGAGGAAGAAGCGCCCAACAGTGGCTTTTGGGCGGTAACCAGGTACCACGACATCGTCAAAGTCCTGCGAGACTCCGAGACCTTCACTTCTGAGCGATTCACAAATCTTGAGGAAGTAGATGCTGAGCAAGAGCAAGCCCGACGCTCACTGTTGGAGACTGATGGTTCTCGGCACCGTGCGCTTCGAAGACTGCTGCAAGGACAATTCACTCCGCAGGCGGTGTCGGTTTACGAGACCTTCCTTAGGGGCTTGACGGCCACCACCCTAGACAATGCCCTGGCCAAGGGCACTTTCGATTTTGTTACCGAGGTAGCGGCGGACTTCCCAATTCAGGTGCTGGCGAAGCTGCTCGATGTTCCAGAGTCTGATACCGGCAAGCTAATTGACTGGGGAAACCGCATGATTGGTTTCGACGACCCAGAGCACGCGGATGTATTGATTAGCGATCCGGACAGTGAGAAGTATCGCCTGATTCCATTCCGCTCACCGGCAGCTCTTGAGCTATTCGCGTATGGCGATGAATTGGCGCGGGAGCGAGCAGGTAAAGATGGCACGGATCTAGTTTCGGTGCTGGTAAACAACCCGATGAGTGATGGCGTGCCGTTGACTGAGCGCGACTTCCACACCAATTTCTTGCTGCTGGTGGTTGCCGGTAACGAGACCACTCGTCACACCATCAGCCACACCTTCAACAACCTGCTGCAAAACCCATCTCAACTTGAGTTGCTCCAGGAGAACCCAGAGCTAATCCCTTGGGCAGTGGAGGAATTCTTACGCTTTGCCAGCCCGGTCTATCACTTCAGAAGGACCGCGACCAAGGACGTTGAGCTCAATGGCCAATTGATTAAAGCTGGCGACAAGGTCGTTACGTGGTTCGCATCCGGAAACCGTGACGCAGCTGTCTTTGACAATGCAGATGTGATGGATGTGCTCAGAAATCCAAACGAGCACATGACCTTTGGTCGCGGTGGCCCTCACATGTGCCTCGGCAATGCGCTAGCAAGAATTGAACTAAGGGTCATGTTTGAAGATCTAATTGGCCGAATTTCCTCTGCCAAGCGGGTCGGCGAAATCGACTTCTTGAGGTCAAATTTTGTGCATGGAATCAAGCGCATGCAGGTGGAGATTAGTTCTCGCTAAATTAGTTTGGCGACGTGCTTTAGGAATCCGTCGACCAACGCGAAGGTGCGCTTTTCGGCCTCGGCCTCTTCGGCCAAAGTTTGACGCATCATGATATCCGGATCTTGTCCATCCTCAACCACCTTCTTATCCCCGCCCCAGGCCAACCAGTCCTGCAGACCAGCTGCGTTGATCTCAGGGTGAAACTGTATCGCTAGGGATTTGTTGATGACAAAGGCCTGTGAGGCAATCGGATTCCTAGCGATTTCAACTGCGCCTTCGGGCAGCTGCCAGCGGTCGTAGTGAAATTGGAACCATGGACCATTAGACACAATTTCCGGAGCCTCGCTCCAGATCGTCTTCCATCCAATCTCACACTGTGGGCCGCGCGCAACGCTACCCCCCATTGACCTAGCTATTAGCTGGCCGCCAAAGCAAATGCCCAACACCGGCTTGTTTTGCGTTACGGCAGTGCGAACCCAGTCGAGCTCCGGCTGCAGCCAGTTTCCGATGCAGGCATCGTCCCAGGCGCCCCAGGGAGCACCCAATGGGATGATGAGGTCGTAATCATCAAGGTCAGGAAACTGAAAGCTGGCCTGGTTTGGCGTGCTGAACAGCTGCTCAGGCACAACAGTTCGCTCTTCAATCTCAAATCCATGGTGGCGCAAGCGCTGAGAAACCGGGCCAGTTGGGCTCACATGGTCATGCTGAATAAACAGTGCCCTCATGGAACTCCTCCTAAATCACGCAAAGATAACTTTTGCGCTCTAATCTGCAATTGAGTAGATTCAGATACTATTCTGTCGTTTGTTCCCAAACGACAGTTTGGTTGGTCCAAAAAGTGACAAAGGAGTTACATTGGCTCTCGACTTAGGCGCACTGAAAGAGTCCCTACGCCAGCGCGGAATCGACGTTCTGCGAGTTTTGTATTCGGATGTGCTGGGAATCCCTCGGTCCAAAGACCTGCTGGTAAGCAACATAGATCGTTCCGCCCATGGTGGACCGACCTTTTGTCAGGGAATTTGGAACACCAATACTCAGGGTGGCGTGCTGGATGCAGCAAACATCCTCAGCGACGGACTTCAGGACCTAGTCGGGCGTATCGAACCCGAGACCATCACACCCATGCCCTGGGAGCCGGGGGTGGCCTACGTCATTATGGACGCACGCGAACCAAACGGTAACCCGAACCTCTTCTCACCGCGCACAGCTCTACAGTTAATTATCGCCAAATACCAAGAGCTGGGTTTGCGTCCGATTGTTGGCCCCGAGCTCGAGTTCTACATCGCTGATCGAACCCCGGAAGGTGGTTTCAAGCGATCGCTGGACCGCACCGGCAGGGCCTACACCACCGGATCGCTGGTAGACCCTCACGGCACATTCCTTCACCTGATGCGAATGCTCGACCAGATGGATATTGGCGTTTACGCCGGTAACCACGAATTCAGCCCAGGTCAGTACGAAATCAACATTTGGCACTCTGACGCGCTAGACGCTGCAGACCGTACCTTGATGTTCAAGGCCGCAATCAAAGACATCGTGCACCGCACCGGTCAGCACGCCACCTTTATGGGTAAGCCATGGAGCGATGAGGGCGGCAGTGGTTTCCACCTTCACTTCTCGGTGGTTGACGCCAACGGCAAGAACTTGATGGATAACGGCAGTGGTGAGCTTTCCGAGGTGGCCCAGCGCCTAATCGCCGGTATCACCGAGCACGCTTCCGGCCTAACCGCTTTGACCAACCCATCGATCAACGCCTTCAAGCGTCTCGGACCGGACACCCTGGCTCCATTCCGCGCCAACTGGGGTTATGACAACCGCAGCTGCATGGTGAGAATACCTCCTGAGCGTGGCAGTGGAACGCGCCTTGAAGTGCGCGTTGGAGACGGCGCAGCTAATCCGTACCTAATGATCGCTGGAATTCTGGGTGCTGGACTGCTGGGTATTCTCAACAAGCTTGAGTGCCCAGAGCCTGCCGAGGGAATGGCATACGAAAACGAAGGTGCTCCGGTTCTGCCAACCACCTTTACCGATGCACTCGAGGCACTTGAACAAGACAACGAACTTCGCGGTCTGATTTCGGACAGCCTTATTGAGATTTTCCTGACCCTGAAGCGAGATGAGCTCGAACGCTACAACTCAGAAGTCGGACAACTCCACGGTCGCACCGTGAGCGAATGGGAAATCCGCGAATACATGGAGGACTTCTAAACCAAAGTCACCGTCCTCAGACCTTGAGGGCTAAGGTCAGTTGGATTTAGATGTTGGGGTTCGAGAAGTCCTTGACTAGGGTACCGCCGTTGAAGGTCACTCCAACCTCACGGAAATAGCCCCCGAGAATTTCCTGAACCGGAAGAATCGAACCGAGCTCGTCCCAACGTGAATCGAAAAGATTGAGCTCTGCATCGCCAACCCAAGGAGTTCCCAGATCAGCGTCGACGCCACCCATGGTGATCAGCTGATCCATGGAGTTTCCCAGTCCAGGTGTGATTGACGGCATCCAACGACTGTGCAGCATCTTGTGTCCATTTACAAATCCGTTGTGCTCCGACTTCGCACGAAGTGTGACAACCGCCTCTGCCAATCTGTGGTCGTTGGCTGCGATGCTTGCTCCAAACTTGGCCCCGGCTTCTAGCCTCGGGGTCGCTTGCCCACGGTTGTAAACGCGAGTCGCGTGAATTGAACCCAACTTCTTTGGGTAACCCTGGAACCAACCTCGGGCAATTGCGAAGTCCTTAGAAACCCAGATGGCTACACACCTTGAATAGGTGACCCCCTCGAACTTGCACCTAACAACCACGAAGGCTTCCATGTATTGCGATCTCACTGGATCGAGTAGCTCTTCCTTATCGGTGCTACATGACTGCCAATCGGCCCAAATCAATGCGACTGCTCCTGGCTCTTCATCTGCCAACTCAAGCTCTGGGGGGAGGATTGCTCGGACATTCTTAGGATCTGTCAAATACTCAACAGTCAGCAGGGTTCCAGAATAGAACCACGGCATGTGAGGAATGATTGCGCTTTTGCCTGAAGGCGTCTTTGGGGCGAGAAACCCACTTAGTTCGGTCATGTAGTCAAGAATAGCAATCATTTGCTTTCAAACGATTTTCCTATTTATCGCTTTATAACGATTTGATTTAGAACTTTCTCAAGTGCCTAAATCCTTCACACATTCGGCTTGATTTGCGCCAATGTAGAACGTAGTCGTTTGTGTCAAAACGACTAAAACTCAATGAGGAGAATTTATGTCGCAGAAAAACGGATCGGCCGGGTCACTTAAATCCGGAAAACTAGGTGTTTTAGGTATTGTCTTCTTCGTAGTAGCCGCCTCCGCCCCTCTTGTGGGAATGACCGGTGCGGTTCCAGTGGCAATGCTCGCAGGCAACGGAGCTGCTGCTCCAGGTGCTTACCTAGCAGTTGGCTTAATCCTGATGTTGTTCAGTGTCGGCTACGCCGCCATGAGCAGTCGGGTCACAAATACAGGCGCCTTCTTCGCCTACGTTGGCAGAGGTCTTGGTGCTAACGCAGGTGTTGCTTCCGCCTTTGTATCAATCGTCTCTTACGTAACCATTCAGCTGGCTATCTATGGCTTCTTCGGAGGCGTACTGGCTGGCCAAATGGGTGCCATGGGTATTGAACTTCCCTGGTATGTATGGTCTTTGATTGCCTGGGCGCTAGTAACTGGACTTTCACTACTCAGTGTCGACATCGGCGCCAAGGTTCTGGGAGTCTTGCTTGTAGTCGAGCTAACTGCACTGCTGATTACCGCAGCCGTGATTTTGATTGATGGCGGACCAGAAGGCCTAAACTTCGGAGCTTCCTTCTCACCTGATCAGATTCTTGCTGGTGGCTTTGCTGGTGGTGCCGGTATCGCTTTAGCCTTTGCTGTCGCTTCATACATTGGCTTCGAGGCAACCGCAATCTACGGTGAAGAGTCGATTGATCCTAAGCGCTCAGTGCCTAAGGCAACCTACTGGGCTATCGGACTAATCACCGTGGTATTCGCATTCACCTCATTCGCAATGGTCACCGGTATGGGAGCCTCCAAGATTTTTGATGAGGTTATTGCTCGTTCAGCAATCGATGGCGTCCCACTTGCCGACCCAGCCGCTGTGCTCTTCTCGCTGGCGAACCAATACGTTGGCCCATGGATGACCACTGTTATGGGCTGGTTGGTACTCACTAGCTTGTTTGCCGGTCTATTGGCATTCCAGAACGCCAGCGCTCGCTACTTCTTTGCAATGGGTCGTGGCGGTGTTCTACCGGCTAGCTTCGGAAAGACCAACGCTGCTGGTGCTCCATCGAATGGTGTAATTGCAACCTCGGTGCTCGCCGCAGCTGTCATGATCATCTTCGCAATTGCCGGTCTGGACCCAGTTCTCAACTTGTTCTTCTGGATGAGCGCAGTTACGGTTATCAGCCTTTTGATTGTTGAGGTCCTGGTCTCCGTGGCAGTTGTGCGCTTCTTCAAGCAGAACGGTGGCGAGAACCTCTGGAGGTCAACCATCGCACCTGTAGCCTCGGCAATTCTGTTGCTACTAGCGCTCTACCTATTGATGAGCCGCTTCAACCTGCTCGCTGGCACCGTGCCAGACGGGGTTGACCCATCACTACCTGAGAGCGCATGGCAGCTCAACGGTCTTGGCTGGTTCCTCGTCTTGCTGCCATTCATCGCCGGAGTAATCGGTTATGTATGGGCTCTAATCAACAAGAGCGAGAAGAACGAACTAACCAAGGACATGCTCTCCTAATAGCAGCACTGCGATCAAACCCACCCAAAGCAATTTGGGTGGGTTTGATTCTTTTGGCAGGTCTTTCGCTCAAACAGGCAAAGCAAAACCCCCTCGGAGAACCGAGGGGGTTTTGACTAATTCTTTACAGAATTACTTGTTGATCTTGGTGACGGTACCAGCACCTACAGTGCGGCCACCCTCACGGATAGCGAAACGCTGTCCCTCTTCAAGCGCAATCGGCTGAATTAGGTCAACGGTCATGTTGGTGGTGTCACCAGGCATAACCATCTCGGTACCAGCTGGCAGGGTGATAACACCGGTTACGTCAGTGGTACGGATGTAGAACTGTGGACGGTAGTTCGCGTAGAACGGGTTGTGACGGCCACCCTCATCCTTGGAAAGGATGTAGACGTTGGCGTCAAAGTTGGTGTGAGGAGTAACCGAACCAGGCTTTACAACAACCTGGCCGCGCTCTACGTCTTCACGCTTGGTTCCACGTAGTAGTAGACCTACGTTCTCACCGGCTTCTGCGTAGTCCAAAAGCTTGCGGAACATCTCGATACCGGTAACGGTGGTCTTCTGCTTGTCGCGGATTCCAACGATCTCAACTTCTTCGTTCACCTTGATCTGGCCACGCTCGATCTTGCCGGTGATAACGGTTCCACGACCAGTGATGGTGAAAACGTCTTCAACAGGCATAAGGAATGCCTTATCGGTGTCACGAACAGGCTCAGGAACGTTGTTGTCAACTGCATCCATAAGAGCTAGAACGGTCTCGCCCCACTTAGCGTCACCCTCAAGTGCCTTTAGTGCGGAAACCTGAACAACAGGTGCGTTGTCGCCATCGAACTCGTACATAGATAGAAGTTCGCGAACCTCAACCTCTACTAGCTCAAGGATCTCAGCGTCGTCAACCATGTCGGACTTGTTTAGAGCCACAACGATGTAAGGAACGCCAACCTGGCGAGCAAGAAGCACGTGCTCCTTGGTCTGAGGCATTGGGCCGTCGGTTGCTGCAACCACAAGGATCGCACCGTCCATCTGTGCCGCACCGGTGATCATGTTCTTGATGTAGTCAGCGTGACCTGGAGCGTCTACGTGTGCGTAGTGGCGCTTCTCAGTCTGGTACTCAACGTGAGAGATGTTGATGGTAATACCGCGCTGCTTCTCCTCTGGGGAGTTGTCAATCTGGTCGAACGCGTAAGAAGCGTTCAGGGTTGGGTACTTGTCGTGAAGTACTTTGGTGATAGCCGCAGTCAGAGTCGTCTTACCGTGGTCAACGTGACCAATGGTTCCGATGTTGACGTGCGGCTTGGTGCGCTCGAATTTCGCCTTAGCCATTTTGGGTCCTCCTGATGGATCCGTAGTAAATCATCGACCACCAGGTCGACTCTGATTTGGGGTTTACAGACTTTCTATCTTAGTGAAAGTTGCGAGTATTGACTACTCGCCCTTTGCTTTCTGAACGATCTCGTCAGCGACGTTCCTTGGAACCTCGGCGTAGGTCTCGAATGTCATCGAGTACACCGCGCGTCCAGAGGTCTTGGAACGAAGGTCACCAACATAACCGAACATTTCGGATAGTGGAACCAGAGCACGGACAACCTTCACGCCACTGGCGTCGTCCATGGACTGGATCTGCCCGCGCCTGGAGTTTAGGTCACCGATAACGTCACCCATGTATTCCTCAGGGGTACGTACTTCGACGGCCATCAACGGCTCGAGCAGAACTGGGTTAGCAAGACGAGCGGCCTCCTTGAAGACCATCGAACCTGCAAGCTTAAATGCCATTTCGGAAGAGTCAACGTCGTGGTAGGCACCATCTAGCAGGGTCGCCTTGACGCCTACTACTGGGTAACCAGCCAAAACACCGGACTGCATTGCATCACGCATACCTGCGTCAACCGATGGGATGTACTCACGAGGAACGCGACCACCGGTAACGGCATCTACGAACTCGTAGGTCTTGTCGCCCTCGACCTCCATTGGCTCAAGCTTGATCTGCACCTTTGCGAACTGACCAGAACCACCGGTCTGCTTCTTGTGGGTGTAGTCGTGCTTGTCCACGGTACGACGAATGGTCTCGCGGTATGCAACCTGTGGCTTACCTACGTTTGCCTCAACCTTGAACTCGCGACGCATACGGTCAACCAAGATGTCAAGGTGAAGCTCGCCCATACCGGAGATAACGGTCTGGCCGGTCTCGTGGTCGTGCTCAACGCGGAAAGTTGGGTCTTCTTCTGCAAGCTTCTGGATAGCTAGACCTAGCTTCTCCTGGTCACCCTTGGTCTTCGGCTCAATTGCAACCGAGATCACTGGCTCTGGGAAAGTCATGGTCTCTAAAACGATCTGGTGATCTGGGTCACAAAGGGTGTCACCGGTGGTGGTGTCCTTTAGACCGATCGCAGCGTAGATGTGGCCTGCGGTTACCGAGTCAACTGGGTTTTCCTTGTTGGCGTGCATCTGGAATAGCTTTCCGATGCGCTCCTTGCGGCCCTTAGTTGAGTTGATGACCTGGGTACCTGACTCTGCGTGACCGGAGTAAACGCGGATGTAGGTTAGGCGACCAAAGAATGGGTGGGTCATAACCTTGAACGCCAAAGCAGCGAAAGGCTCCTTGACATCAGGCTTACGAGAAATGCGGTTCTCCTCGTCGCGAGGGTCACCACCTTCGGTAGCTGGAACATCTAGTGGTGAAGGTAGGTAGTCGATAACAGCGTCAAGCATCGGCTGTACACCCTTGTTCTTGAAGGCAGAGCCACAAAGAATTGGGTACATGATCGAGTTGACGGTTAGGTGACGGATTCCCGCCTTGATCTCGGCAACGGTTAGTTCTTCGCCTGCGAAGTACTTCTCCATTAGAGCCTCAGAGGTGTCAGCAACTGCCTCAATGATCTGAGCGCGGTACTCGTCAGCCTTAGCCTGCATGTCAGCAGGAATAGCTTCGATCTCGTACTTCGCACCCATCTCAACGTCTCCGCGCCAGGTCAGCGCGCGCATCTCAACTAGGTCGATAACGCCCTGGAAGTCGCTCTCGGCACCGATTGGAAGCTGGATAACTAGTGGCTTTGCACCTAGGCGGTCAACGATGGTCTTTACGGTGAAGTAGAAGTCCGCACCCATCTTGTCCATCTTGTTGACAAAGCAGATACGAGGAACGTCGTACTTGTCAGCCTGGCGCCAAACGGTCTCAGACTGAGGCTCAACACCTTCCTTGCCATCGAATACTGCAACTGCACCGTCAAGAACACGAAGCGAACGCTCTACCTCAACGGTGAAGTCCACGTGTCCCGGGGTGTCAATGATGTTGATCTGGTTGTTGTTCCAGAAACAGGTGGTAGCAGCCGAGGTAATGGTGATACCGCGCTCCTGCTCCTGCTCCATCCAGTCCATGGTGGCGGCACCGTCGTGCACCTCACCGATCTTGTGAGTAATACCGGTGTAGAACAGGATTCGCTCAGTGGTAGTGGTCTTACCGGCATCGATGTGAGCCATGATGCCGATGTTGCGAACCTTGTTCAGGTCGGTGAGCACGTCTTGTGCCACGGTTGCCTCCGAAGTTTGAGTTGATTTATCTGGTTAATGAGTACATCCGCCAGAAAAACGCTGGGTAAACAGCTCTGGCGGATGCTTGCTGGCTTACCAGCGGTAGTGTGCGAATGCCTTGTTGGACTCTGCCATCTTGTGAGTGTCCTCACGACGCTTCACAGCAGCACCTAGGCCGTTGGAAGCATCAAGAAGCTCGTTCATTAGACGCTCGGTCATGGTCTTCTCGCGACGTGACTTTGCGTAGCTAACCAACCAGCGCATAGCCAAGGTGTTAGCGCGGTGGCTCTTTACCTCAACTGGAACCTGGTAGGTCGAACCACCAACACGGCGGGAGCGAACCTCAACGGTTGGACGGATGTTGTCCAGAGCCTTCTTAAGGATTACTACTGGGTCGTCACCGGTCTTGCGGTTGGTGCCCTCAAGAGCACCGTAAACGATCGACTCGGCAAGAGACTTCTTGCCGTGTAGCAAAATCTTGTTTACCAGCTGGGATACAACTGGGGAGCCGTAAACCGGGTCAGATACGACTGGACGCTTAGCGACTGGGCCTTTACGTGGCATTTAGATTACTTACCCTTCTTTGCACCGTATTGGCTACGAGCCTGCTTACGGTTCTTTACTGCCTGGGTGTCTAGTGCGCCACGAATGATCTTGTAGCGAACACCTGGCAAGTCCTTAACACGGCCACCGCGCACGAGCACCATCGAGTGCTCCTGTAGGTTGTGACCCTCGCCTGGGATGTAGGCGGTCACTTCGGTGCCGTTAGAAAGCTTGACACGAGCTACCTTACGAAGCGCAGAGTTTGGCTTCTTAGGGGTGGTGGTGTACACACGGGTGCACACACCGCGCTGCTGCGGGTTTGCCTTCAATGCAGGTGCCTTGGTCTTAGTGACCTTCGGGCTCCTACCCTTGCGGACCAACTGCTGAATTGTTGGCACTATTTCTCCTTATTTAGGCTTTCTTCGGCGCGCGGGATTCCGCACTGTTTCCGAAGATTTTTGACCCCGCCTCAATCACACGAGGTTCTGGGCCTGATTCGTGACTTCTCACGAACCTTGCCAAGCATACTCATAGTCGCCGAGGCGGGTCAAATGGTTTTTTAGTTGTGGTTAGTTCTCATCTAGTGAGAAAGGGTCTGCTAGCGAGAGGCTGAGCTCCTGAGAGCCAAGGTCTGCGTCATCAAACGAAGCATCTGACCAGATGCGGTTTGGGTAACGCTCGGCCTTTGCCTCTTCGGTTCCGTCTACCTCGAAGTCGCGGTGAGCGTTTAGGCCGGTACCAGCTGGGATCAGCTTTCCGATGATTACGTTCTCCTTTAGACCAACAAGGCGGTCTTCGCGACGATCTAGGGCCGCCTGAGTTAGCACTCGGGTGGTCTCCTGGAACGATGCAGCCGATAGCCATGACTGAGCAGCAAGGGATGCACGGGTCATACCCATAACTTCCTGACGAGCAGATGCTGGGCGTAGACCCTGGGCAACTGCCGCGCGGTTCTGAGCTGCAAAGCGCTGACGGTCGATTACCTCACCCGGCAACATTTCGGTGTCACCAGAATCGATAACGGTTACCTTGTTCAGCATCTGACGAACGATCACCTCAAGGTGCTTGTCGTGCAGTGGCACACCCTGTGAGCCGTAGATGGCCTGAACACCGCGAATGATCTCGGCAGCTGCCTCACGGGCACCCTTGATCATTAGCACCTCGTGAGGAATTGGAGTTCCGTCCACGATGTAGTCTCCAGCCTCAACGACCTGTCCCTTTTCAACCACGAGGTCGCCGATGTTGCTGACGGTGGTGATAGGTAGGTATGGGCTTAGCTTCTTGAAGGTCTTCGATGCGGTACGAGAGAAGCTGTACTGCAGAGCCAATGACTCTGCTTCCTTCTCCGCTGCCTCACCCTGTGGACGAACGTAAACTTCGTAGCTCTTAGCACCGGTAGCCGATACCTTCTCTACGATGTCGACTTGGCCGTTCCAGAAGGCCATAACGGCAACCTTGCCAGCCTGACGCCAACCAACGCGGGCCTCAAGAAGGTCAGTAACACCGTTTAGACCCTGGGTGATGTCGTAGGAAATCAGACGCTCTACACGAACCTTCTGTCCACCGATCGACTTCAAAATGGTCTGCTTCTTAGCGTTCGATGCTGCACCACCGGTGTGGAAGGTACGCATGGTTAGCTGAGTTCCAGGCTCACCAATCGACTGTGCCGCGATGATACCGATGGCCTCACCGACAGTTACCTTCTGGTTGGTAGCAAGCGATACTCCGTAGCACTGAGCACAGATACCGGCCTCTGCCTCACAGGTAAGCACGGAACGAACGGTGATGGTCTCAACGCCAGCTTCCTTTAGTCTGCGAGCAGTTGAGTGGTCGATGTTCACGCCGGCCTTGACCAGTACGTCCTTGCCAACCTTTACGTCAACCAAATTGGTACGGCCCACGATAGATAGCTCTACCTGGTCGTCGTCTAGCAGGTCCTTGTCTAGACCGCGGCTGGTGCCACAGTCATCGATCTGGATGATGACATCCTGAGCGACGTCAACTAGGCGGCGGGTTAGGTAACCAGCAGCAGCGGTCTTCATCGCGGTGTCAGCGTTACCCTTACGGGCACCGGTGGCATTAATGAAGTACTCGTGCGGGGTTAGGCCCAGCAGGTAGTTACCCTTTACAGGCATCGGAGCGAAGTCACCGGAAGAGGTTGCAACCGGTCCACGCATGCCCATGATCGAACGAATCTGTAGCCAGTTACCACGAGCTCCCGAGGTAACCATCTTGTAGATGGCGTTGTCGGTCGGGATTGCCTTCTGCAGTAGCTCCTGCATCTCGTTGGTCTCCTTGAACCACAGTGCACCTAGCTCATCACGACGCTCAAGGTCGGTCTTTAGACCGTTGTCAAAGGCTTCCTGAATCTTGGTGTGTAGCTTCTCGGCCTTGAGGATTCGAGATGCGCGCTCCTTGTCAAATTCCCCCTTAGGGTCGAAGTTTGCGTCCGAGATTGCCATCGATACACCGGAGCGAGTTGCCCAGTAGAAACCGGCATCCTTTAGCTTGTCCAGTGCCTGAGCGACCTCGGTGCGAGAGAACAGCTCAACCATGTCGGAAACGATCTGGCCCAACTGCTTCTTGCCAACCTGCTGCTCCACGTATGGGTAGGCGGCTGGCAGGGTCTCGTTGAACAAAGCGCGACCGAAAGTGGTCTCCTTCAGTTCACCCTCGAGGCGGATACGAACCTTGGCACCTAGATCTAGCTGGTGTAGGTCGAACGCCATCTGAGCCTCAGCCATCGAGGTGAAGGCGCGGTCCTCACCAATTCCACCCTCAACCAAAGCGGTTAGGTGGAATAGACCAATGATCATGTCCTGGGTAGGAGTAGCAACTGGACGACCGTCCGATGGCTTCAGAATGTTGTTCGAAGCCAGCATCAAGATGCGAGCCTCAGCCTGAGCCTCTACCGAAAGCGGTAGGTGAACAGCCATCTGGTCACCGTCGAAGTCGGCGTTGAACGCAGTACATACAAGTGGGTGAAGCTGAATAGCCTTACCCTCAACAAGTACTGGCTCGAATGCCTGGATTCCTAGACGGTGCAGGGTCGGTGCACGGTTTAGTAGCACCGGACGCTCACGAATAACTTCTTCTAGAACACCCCAAACCTGTGGGCGAGAACGCTCAACCATGCGCTTAGCGCTCTTGATGTTCTGAGCAAGACCTAGGTCAACCAGGCGCTTCATAACAAATGGCTTGAATAGCTCAAGTGCCATCAGCTTAGGAAGACCGGTCTGGTGCAGCTTCAGCTGAGGACCAACCACGATTACCGAACGACCCGAGTAGTCAACGCGCTTACCCAGTAGGTTCTGGCGGAAACGACCCTGCTTACCCTTTAGTAGGTCAGAGAGTGACTTCAGTGCACGGTTACCGGTACCGGTTACCGCACGACCACGGCGACCGTTGTCAAACAGTGCGTCAACAGCCTCCTGAAGCATGCGCTTCTCGTTGTTCAAAATGGTCTTAGGAACAGCACCCAGGTCAACAAATCGCTTTAGGCGGTTGTTGCGGTTGATCACCCTGCGGTAAAGGTCGTTTAGGTCGGAGGTTGCAAAGCGACCACCGTCTAGCTGAACCATTGGGCGGATCTCCGGAGGCAATACTGGAAGCACCGAAAGCACCATTGAGGTTGGAGGAGTTCCTGAAGACAGGAAGCTGTTTACAACCTTTAGACGCTTGATTGCCTGAGTCTGCTTTGAGCCCTTGGTGGTTGCAATCTCGGCACGTAGTTCTGCGGCTGCAGACTCTAGGTCGAATGCTGCAAGAACCTGAAGCACAGCCTCGGCACCGATCTCGGTGATGATGTAGTCCGAGAAGTAGTAGTCGAAGTGGTCAAACACTACGTCGTTAGGAAGTAGCTGGCCAACCTCAGCCTTGAGGAACATGCGCCATGCCAACTGCTCCTTGTGGAGGTTGGATGGGCGCTCCAGGCGAGCGTACTCACGAACGATCTTGTCGGTCTTCTTCTTGAAGTCCGCCATTAGCTTCTTGATCTTCTTGGTCTCGTCCGAGGTGCGAACAACTGCGTCGTCCTGCTCCTCATCGGTCTCTGCACCTAGGGCACGAGCCGACCAGAATGCGTCAGCGTCCTTCTCCTCGGTGATGATTAGCTGCTCAACGTTCTTAGCGAACTGCTTCTCAACCCAGCGTGGGGTCTCCCAGAACTTGTTGGAAACCTGAAGCTCTAGGCCAAGCTCGCGAAGTTCTGCAAGCTCGCTACCGGCTGCAGCCTCGAACTCCTCGTCGCGACCGTCAACTAGCGAACGAATACGAGACACGTACTCCTCGCGAACTAGGTCGTACTCGCCGGTCTTTAGCTCGTGGTCAATGTCCATGACGCGGTAAGCGGCAAAGTAAATGATCTTCTCTAGGTCCTTTGGCGCCATGTTGAGCAAGTAGCCCAGGCGAGAAGGAACACCCTTGAAGTACCAGATGTGGGTAACCGGAGCTGCAAGCTCCACGTGACCCATGCGCTCACGACGAACAGATGACTTGGTCACCTCAACGCCACAGCGCTCACAGACGATTCCCTTGAAGCGAACGCGCTTGTACTTTCCACAAGAGCACTCCCAGTCCTTGGTAGGACCGAAGATCTTCTCGCAGAAAAGGCCGTCCTTCTCTGGCTTTAGGGTGCGGTAGTTGATGGTCTCCGGCTTCTTTACCTCACCGGATGACCACGAACGGATGTCCTCGCTGGTCGCAAGACCCACGCGAAGGGCACTAAAGTTCTCTACTTTTACTGACATTTCGTTAGTTCCTTATTCAGAATTCTTGGGCGGTTACTGGAAAGTGTTGTAGTCGAGATCGGCTGCGGAGTTCTCGTTGCGAGACAGGTTGATACCCAGCTCCTCAGCGGCACGGTCGTTCTCGAACTCTTCATCCTTGAGAACAACTACGCGACCCTCGCCATCTAGAACCTCGACGTTTAGACCAAGGGACTGCATTTCCTTGGCTAGCACGCGGAAGGATTCTGGAATACCAGGAGCCTGAATGTTCTCACCCTTAACGATTGCCTCGTAGGTGCGAACGCGGCCAGCAATGTCGTCAGACTTGATGGTTAGCAATTCCTGCAGGGTGTGCGCTGCTCCATAAGCCTGAAGTGCCCACACCTCCATCTCTCCAAAGCGCTGTCCACCGAACTGAGCCTTACCACCAAGTGGCTGCTGAGTAATCATGGAGTAAGGGCCGGTGGAACGGGCGTGAATCTTGTCATCAACAAGGTGGTGCAGCTTCAGCATGTACTTCACACCGACTGCGATTGGCTCAGGATATGGCTCACCGGAGCGGCCGTCGAATAGACGGGCCTTACCGGAGCGGTCGATTAGACGCTTGCCATTTGCACCTGGAGTGGTGTGGTCCAAGATTCCAGCAACCTGGTCCTTGGTCGCACCGTCGAATACCGGGGTAGCAACCTTGGTGCCTGGCTCGGCTGCGTAAAGCTCCTTGGCCATGTTGTCTGCCCACTTGGCAACGCCCTTGACATCCCAACCCTGGCGGCAAGCCCAACCTAGGTGAGACTCAAGTACCTGACCAAAGTTCATACGACCTGGGATACCTAGTGGGTTCAGCACGATGTCAACTGGAGTTCCGTCCTCCATGAATGGCATGTCCTCAACCGGCAGGATCTTGGCAATAACACCCTTGTTACCGTGACGACCAGCAAGCTTGTCACCCTCGGTAATCTTGCGCTTCTGAGCGATGTAGACCACTACGCGCTTGTTTACGCCAGCACCTAGCTCATCGCCAGCCTCGGAGTCAAATACCTTGACGCCGATGATGGTTCCCTGCTCACCGTGTGGCACCTTCAAAGAGGTGTCGCGAACTTCGCGGCTCTTCTCGTTGAAGATTGCGCGTAGTAGGCGCTCTTCTGCAGAAAGCTCGGTCTCACCCTTAGGGGTAACCTTTCCAACCAGGATGTCTCCCGGGCGAACCTCAGCACCGATGCGGATGATTCCGCTCTCGTCTAGCTGAGCAATTGCCTCTGGGGAGACGTTCGGTAGGTCGGCGGTGATCTCTTCGGCACCTAGCTTGGTGTCGCGAGCGTCAACCTCATACTCCTCGATGTGGATCGAAGAAAGCACATCGTGCTTCACGATCTCCTGAGAAAGAATGATTGCGTCCTCGAAGTTGTAACCCTCCCAAGGCATGAATGCAACCAAAAGGTTCTTACCAAGCGCTAGCTCACCGTTCTCGGTCGAAGGACCATCGGCTAGCACCTCACCAAGCTCAACGCGCTGACCAACCTCAACGATTGCGCGCTGGTTGATTGCGGTGCCCTGGTTAGAGCGGTCGAACTTACGTAGGAAGTAGGAAGAGCGAGTGCCATCATCGTTCATCACGGTGATGGTGTCTGCGTCGATCTCCTCGATTACACCGGCGTTGCCTGCGATTACCACAGCACCGGAGTCAATAGCGGCGATGCGCTCCATACCGGTTCCAACATATGGGCTCTGAGCGCGTAGCAGTGGAACTGCCTGACGCTGCATGTTTGCACCCATAAGTGCACGCGACGAGTCGTCGTGCTCTAGGAATGGAATTAGCGAGGTGGAAACCGAAGCTAGCTGACGAGGGGAAATGTCGATGTAGTCAACATCCTCGGCTGGAACCTCAACCATGTCGCCGCGGAAGCGAACGAATGCACGAGGACCAACTAGCGAACCGTCTTCCTTCAAAGGAGTCTCAGCTGCTGCGATGACCTTGCCGTCTTCGCTTGCTGCGTCTAGGTACTCAATCTTCGAGGTGACCTTGCCGCCCTTAACGATGCGGTAAGGGGTCTCGATGAAACCGAAGGTGTTGATGCGGCTGAATGCGGTTAGCGATCCGATAAGACCAATGTTCGGGCCTTCTGGAGTCTCAACCGGACACATGCGACCGTAGTGCGATGGGTGTACGTCACGTACCTCCATCTGGGCACGCTCACGAGCGATACCACCAGGTCCAAGTGCCGAAAGACGGCGCTTGTGTGCCAGGCCTGCAAGTGGGTTGTTCTGGTCCATGAACTGGGAAAGCTGGCTTGCACCGAAGAATTCCTTGATGGCAGAAACCACCGGACGCAGGTTGATCAGGGTCTGAGGAGTAATTGCCTCAATGTCCTGAGTCGACATACGCTCGCGAACCACGCGCTCCATACGGGAAAGACCAATTCGAACCTGGTTCTGAATTAGCTCGCCTACCGAGCGGATACGACGGTTAGAGAAGTCATCGATGTCGTCTGGACGGACAACTAGGTTGACCTTCTTGCCGTTCATCTTGATACCGAACTCAACGGTCTGAGCAGTTGCCTGCACGCCGTTTGCCAAGGTGATGTCGAATAGCAACAGGTACTTCAAAGTTGCCACGATGTCAGCCAGGGTCAAGGTGGTGATGTCTGCACCCTGCTCGATGGTGAGCTTGCGGTTTAGCTTGTGACGGCCTACGCGAGCTAGGTTGTAGCGCTTGTGCTCGAAGTAGGTGGAACGCAACCAAGCTTCTGCAACTTCGCTACCTGCGGTCTCGCCGCGAACCTTGCGGTAGACCTCGCGAAGCGCGTCTTCCTTAGACAAGATTGGGGATGCGAAAACCTTGGACTCGTCGTACTCCAAGGTGCGCTCGATGATGTCCTCATCGAAACGTAGGTTTAGTGGGCTGGCCTCAACCGAAGACTTTAGGTCAGAGAATTCTGCGCGGATCTCTTCCTTTGACATTCCAAGTGCCTTTAGGAAGATGGTTGCGGAGACCTTGGTCTTGCGGTCAACCTGGACCTGCAAAATTGGCTGGCCGAAGCGGGCGGCCGGCTTACGCTCGTCCTTTACCCACTCGGTTAGAAACTCTAGGTAAGAACCACGGCTCGGGATGATCTGAGCCTTGTTGTTCTTGACGTCGAGGTTACCGGTGGTGTTGGTGGACACCGAGAAGTAAACACCTGGGGAGCGAACTAGCTGTGAAACCACAACGCGCTCGGTTCCGTTGATGATGAAGGTGCCCTTGCCGGTCATCACAGGGAAGTCACCCATGAAGACGGTCTGGCTCTTGATCTCACCGGTTAGGTAGTTGGTGAACTCAGCCTTGATGTATAGCGGCTGGGTAAAGCTCTTGCCCTTTTCCTTGCACTCGTCAGGGGTGTAAGGCGGGTCGAACAACATTGGCTCGGAGAACGACAGACCCATCTTGGCATCCTGGGCAGCGTTCGAGCTGTCCTCGATTGGGCTGATCTCTTCGAAGACCTCGTCTAGACCGGTGCGAGCATCTGCTCCGGCGATTGCACGCCATGCAGGTGCACCAACCAACCAGTCAAAGCTCTCAGTCTGAAGTGAGAGAAGATCTGGGATCTCGATCGGGTCTGGGTGCTTCGCAAAAGTTGGTCTTAGTGCGGAGCGAGAGTTCTTTGCGGACTTTAGGTTCTTAGCGTTTTTCGCAGCAGCCAAAGTAATAACCCCTAGGGAATTGATGTTGTAGTCGGGAAATTCACGTTCCTAGACACAGCGAGCCACAATTTGCTACGCGCCAAACGACCTATATATGAGGTTCGGCAAAGGTTAGGGAAGTAAACCTCTATCCTAAGGGGTGCGAATTATGCACCGCAACTTAAATTTGCGCAGAAACTTTACTTTTTTGTGATGTTAAAAGTTTCGGGTCTTTTGCTCTCGAACCGCTTGGTTCATCTCGCGCTTAGCGTCGTGCTCTTTTAGAGTCTGGCGCTTGTCGTAGTCCTTTTTACCCTTGGCCAGTGCGATCTCGACCTTGGCGTAGCCATCTTTGAAGTACATGCTCAAAGGCACCAGCGTGTAACCGGACTCGCGAACCTTGCCGGCTAGCTTTCCGATTTCCTGGCGGTTCATAAGCAGCTTGCGCTTACGCCTGGTGAAGTGGTTGGTCCAAGATCCCTCGAAAAACTCCGGGATGTGGACATTCTCAAGCCAGACCTCGCCGCGCTCCACCGAGGCAAAGCCATCGATTAGCGAGGCTCTGCCTGCTCTAAGGGATTTGACTTCGGTTCCGGTTAGCACAATGCCGGCCTCGTACACGTCCTCGATGTGGTAATCGTGTCGGGCCTTGCGGTTCTGAGCAATAACTTTTTGCCCACGTTCCCTTGGCATGGTGTTTCCCTTGATTAGGCCTTGAGGTAACGGTGGATAGACACACTTGAAGAGATGATCGCAAGAGTGGCGCCGATACCTAGTAGGTAGGGAGTAATCATAAGCGAATCCGCCACAGTAAAGAAGGACGTAAATGCCAGCTGCTTAGCCAGGTAGCCGGTCACAAAGTAGTGCGTGATGGCGACTGTGACCGAAGTCGCAAGCAGCGCACCCAAAACCGCAGCTAGCAAACCCTCCAGCACAAACGGCAGCTGAATCGAAAAGCGCGATGCTCCAACCAATCTCATGATCGAGATCTCGCGTCTTCTGGAGTGAGCGCTCAGGCGGATGGTGGTGGCAATCAAAAGCGTTGCGCTAAGAAGCATCACCGACGCAACTCCGGCGGCTAGCAAGCTACCGGCGTTTAGGAAGTTGAAGATCTCATCGAGGTAGCTGCGCTGGTCCTTGATCTCCTCAACACCATCAAGACCGGAGAAGCTCTCCAGGATCAGCTCGGACTGGGTTGGGTCCTTGAGGTTTACCCAAAACGCTTCATTTAGCTGGTCTGCCGTGATGTACTGCGCGGCTTGTGAGTCTGCGAACTGCTCGACGAATTTCTCGTAAGCAGCATCTTGGTTCTCGAAATAGTAGGTATCGACATAGGGGGTCAGAGTCTGGCCCGCTAGCTGCTCTTCAATGGCTGCCTTTTGAGCGTCTGTCGCACCACCGGCTGGGCAGGCTTCCTCTGGTGAGTAATCACTGCAGAGGTAGATCGCAACCTGTGCTCTGTCATACCAGTAGGTCTTCATCTCGCCAATTTGCAGCTGCAGCAAAAGAGTGACGGCCACAAAAGTGAGCGAAACGAAAGAAACCAAAATGATCGAAACGATCATCGAGATATTGCTGCGAATCCCCGCCCACATCTCGGAGAGGATGAAACCTAGCTTCATGCCTGACCGCCAAAGTCAATATCCGCAGGGCTATCCGGGATGATCGGCATCGAGTCCGATGGGATTTCTCTATAGGAAGCGGTCTGGGCATCGCGAATGATGTGACCGGCCTTTATTTCAACCACACGCTTTTGCATGCGGTCCACAATCCCGCGATCGTGAGTTGCCATCACCACCGTGGTGCCAGAAAGGTTGATGCGATCAAGCAGCGTCATGATCTCATTCGATGTTGCAGGGTCTAGGTTTCCAGTTGGCTCATCGGCCAGCAATACCTCTGGGCGGTTTACCAGTGCCCTGGCAATCGCAACTCGCTGCTGCTCGCCACCGGATAGTGCAGATGGCAGTCGGTCTGCTTTTTGGCTAAGGCCAACCAGTTCCAATACGTCTGGGACTGCGGTCTCAATAAATGCCTTTGGTCTGCCGATTACCTGCAATGCGAAAGCGACGTTCTGATAAACGGTCTTATTTGGCAAAAGTCTGAAGTCTTGAAACACCACGCCTAGCTTGCGGCGAAACTGCGCAACCTTGCTGGCAGAGAGCTGGTTTAGGTTTTCTCCCAGAACAAGAACCTCGCCCTGATCAACGCGCTCTTCGCGAAGCATCAGACGAAGCATTGTGGATTTACCAGAACCTGAGGTTCCAACCAAAAAGACGAACTCTCCGCGCTGGATATCCAGCGATACCGAATCCAGCGCAGGAGCGTCTGCGCCCTTATAGGTCTTGGTTGCATTTTCTAAGCGGATCATGTCCCTCAAAGCCTAAGCCGAGCAAAGACATGTGCCAGCCTGCCACGACTGGAAATGGCTATTTGTCTGGATTGGCTCGCCAGCGAAGACCGGCAGAGATAAAGCCTTCGATCTCGCCATCAAAAACCGCATCCGGGTTGTTGACCTCGTAGTTGTTTCTAAGGTCCTTCACCATTTGATACGGGGCAAGGACATAGGAGCGCATCTGCTCCCCCCAGCTTGCTTTCACGTCTCCGGCAAGCTCTTTCTTCTTGGCATCTTCTTCTTGCTTCTTCACCAGTAGCAAGCGAGATTGCAAAACCCTCAGCGCTGCCGCCTTGTTTTGCAACTGGCTCTTTTCGTTCTGACAAGAAACCACAATGCCGGAGGGAAGGTGTGTAATTCTTACCGCTGAGTCTGTGGTGTTTACCGACTGGCCACCGGGTCCAGAAGATCTAAAGACGTCGATGCGGATGTCGTTCTCCGGAATGTCCACCACGTCTGTGGTCTCAATCAAAGGAACTACCTCAACAGCTGCAAAAGAGGTCTGCCTTTTACCGGCGGCGTTGAATGGACTCATGCGAACCAGGCGATGCGTGCCGGACTCCACCGAAAGCTGCCCGTAAGCAAAAGGAGCATCGACCTCAAAAACCGCGCTCTTGATGCCAGCACCTTCGGCGTAGGAGATATCCAAAACCGTGGTCTTGTATTGCTGCTTCTCGCAGTAACGCAAATACATGCGCATCAGCATCTCGGCAAAGTCGGTGGCGTCATCGCCACCGGCACCCGAGCGAATTGTCACGATTGCCCCGCGAGGGTCGTACTCACCATTTAGAAGCGTCTCAACCTCTAGCGAGTCCACCATGGTGGCAATTGCTTTGAGCTCTCCCCTGGCTTCTAGCTTGGTTCCCGCATCGTCCTCGGTGTTTGCCATCTCAATCAAAACCTTGAGGTCATCAAGTCGAGCTGCAACATCGTCTAGTTTTTGCTTCTTGGATTTCAGGCGAGAGAGCTGGCTGGTGACTCGCTGCGCGGTCTCCTGGTCATTCCAGATATCTGGGTTGGCAGCTTCGGCCTCCAAGGAGGCAATCTCGGCAGCAACTTCGGCCGGACGAGTGACGGCAAGAACCGAGGCTAGAACTTCTTCGAGTCCTGCCAGTTCACTTGAGAGATCGAGCTCTGCCATTGGGTGTTTCTCCAAAACCTTTGCTGACCGGGTCGGTGCAGCTTGCCAAGTTTAGCTTTGATACATCTTGGACTAGGAAGCGGCCTCAAAGCTGAGAGGCTTGAGTTGATCTAAATTCAGTCGAGTGCGAGCCTGCCAAAGGTCGTAAGTGTCTTGCATGGCGAGCCAGCTTTCCGCTGAGCGCCCCAAGACGATTGAAAGCCTTAGCGCCATCTCAGGACTGATACCGCTGCTGCCACTAAGGATGCGCTGCAGAGTAGACGGTGTAACGCCGAGCTTTCCCGCCAACACTCGTCCACTGAGTGCGGTGCCCTCTAAATAGGTTTGAGCTATGAACTCTCCAGGATGCGGAGGGTTGAACATTGAACCGTTAACTTTCATCAGTGGTAGTCCTCGTAATCCAGTAGGTAAACATTTCCGTCTTGAAACTCAAAAGTCAGCCGCCAGTTTTTATCCACGGATATCGACCAACGATCTTGGTGATTGCCCTTCAAGGCATGCAACCGATAGCCGGGAATATCCATGTCCTCGATTGTGACCGCAGTGTCCAAAGCAAACATTTGCATCCTCACTTTTGATGCGTGGTTCGGTTTGATGCTTTTCGAATGTCCCGTTTCAAAGAGATCTCGAAGACCCTTGTGGCGAATCGAGACAATCATTAGGTAAGTATAGCGTGTTGCGCTACACGCAACACGCTTGATTGATATCTAAACCTTGAGAGCTGATAATGGCGGTGACGGTGGGATTTGAACCCACGGTGGACTTTCACCCACACAACTTTTCGAGAGTTGCACCTTCGGCCGCTCGGACACGTCACCGCCCGATAGCTTAGCAAACAGGGCCCTTGTCGCACACTATGAACGTTTGGCCTCAAAGAACGTCTTCAGCAGAGCCGAGCACTCTTCCTCCAAGACTCCAGGAATAACCTCTACCGGCTTACCCAACCTGGAGTCCCTCAGCACGTCATAGATCGACCCTGCAGCTCCAACGCGTTCATCCCAAGCACCAAAGACCACTCGGGGAATTCGAGCCGCAACAATCGCACCTGCACACATCACGCACGGCTCTAAAGTCACAAACAGCGTGGTGTTCTCTAAACGCCAGTCGCTCAAATCCGAAGCCGCCTTACGAATGACCTCAATCTCGGCATGGGAGGTTGGATCAGACTTCACTTCCCGCAGGTTGTGTGCGGTAGCGAGCACCTCACCGGTAGCACTAACCAACACAGCACCAACCGGCACCTCATCGCCAGACTGCGAAGCAGTCTTGAGCGCGATGTGCATAAAGTGCTCGAAATCCATAGGCTTGAGCTTATGCGATTGTCTGTAGCCGACCACCCTTTGATTAAGCACAAGATCAGCATCCTCAGGGATGAATCAACCCCAAGCCCAATCTTCCGATTGCTGGTTGAAGAGCTGGTCACACTTCTGGCCTATGAGGCCACCAGAGATGTGCGCATCACCAAGGTAAAGATTAAGACCCCGTTAGCAATCACAGAGGGTGAGAAGCTGTCAAAGCCAAGACCTCTAATCGTGCCGGTATTGCGAGCAGGTCTAGGCATGCTTGAGGGCATGACCAAGCTTTTGCCAAGCGCCGAGGTCGGCTTCCTGGGTATCAAACGCGACGAAGAGACTCTTCAGCCATACACCTATGCCAACAGGCTCCCAGATGACTTGGCAGATCGACAGGTCTACATCATTGACCCGATGCTTGCCACCGGCGGAACGCTAAACGATTCCATCGACTACGTATTTGAACGCGGGGCATCGAGTGTCACATGCGTCTGCCTAATTGGAGCGCCTGAGGGAGTCGAGAATGTAAAGCAACACCTAGGTAGCAAGTGGCCTGGCCGCAACGTACATGTCGTTCTCGGAGCCCTCGATGAGAAGCTAAACGAGATCGGCTACATCGTTCCAGGTCTTGGTGATGCTGGCGATCGCCTATACGGAACTGCAGCTAACTAGCTGAACTAAGAGCTCTACATTCCGAGCCACAGCAATCAACTTAAATGGAGAACCCCCTGGCATGCCAGGGGGTTCTCGGTTTACAGATAATTACTTAACAGTAATGGTCTGCTCGTTCTGTAGGTCGCCTGCAACCCATACCTTTACAAGTACGGTAGCGCCAACCTTGCTCTTACGAGAGATAACAAAGTTGTCGCCGGTTGCGGTTGCCTTGAACCACTTGCCACCAACCTTGACGGTTACGGCTGAGCCCTTAGCGTTCTCAACACGTACTGCCCAACGGCCGTTGAACGAACCAACGACTGCGTTGACCTCGGTTGCAACAGCAGGAGCTACTGCAACGGTCTTGGTGGTGGTGATAGCTGCCTTAGCAGTTCCAGCGCCGTCCTGGTCGTAGGTAGCGGTGATAACAACGCTGCCCTCGTCCGCAGAACCTAGTAGAACAGCAACAGTAGCCTCACCGCTGGCGTTTAGCTTGGTTGGAATTGCTCCAACGAAACCTAGACCAGTAACGGTTACAGCGAAGGACTCAGTTGCAGCATCGTCTGCAGCAACAGCGTTACCGTGCTCGTCAACTAGCTTCACGGTTGCAACCAGGGTCTTGCCAGGCAAGATGGTGTCAACAGAGACGATAGTTAGAACGGTTCCCTGGTTACCTAGAGCGGCAGCAGCAGTCACGGTGGTTGAAGCGGTAGCAGTTCCAGCTGCGTAGGTGAAGGTGGCAGCGCCAGCCTTTACTACGTAAGCAGAAACAGTCCACCAACCAGCGCCATCAGCAAGGGTAGTGATGGTGTTTGCAACAGCCTTCGCGTCCTGAGCAGCAGTTGAGAACTGAACTCCGGTCGAGGTAACGGTTACAGACTGACCTGCGTGGTTGACCTTACCGTTGATGGAAACAACGCTTAGGTAACCAGCAGTGTTGCTGGTGGTAGCGCGTGCAATGGTTGCAGTTGCTGAGTGGGTAGGTGCAGTGTCGAACTTAGCTGCAACAGTGGTCGACTTGACAGCAACAGCAGACGCAGTGGTAGCAGACACAGTCGCCCAGTTAAGGGTGGTGGTGTTCTGCTTCTCTAGGCCTGAGTTAGTTACGTCCAAGGTAGTTGCCGAAGCGGTTGAGGTGAACTCAGCCTTAGCAGCTCCGCCAGATACAGGTACGTACTTGGTGGTGCCGTCGTAAGCAACTACTAGTCGGTGACCTGCAGGAAGAGCAACCTTGAACTGGTCAGCAACGGTGTAGTCGATCGCGAATGCGCTCGAAGTTGCGACAGTGCGGAAGTTGTTCACTCCAACAGACTTGACGGTGTAAGCAGCGTCAACCTGAGTTACTACCAAGCTGCCAGCAGCTAGGTTCTGAGACGTGAACACGAAGGTGATCGTCTCTGAAGCCGCGAAGCCTACGGTTACAACGTTTACAACTGCGTTTCCGCTAGCGTCCGAGGTAACTGCAAGTGCAGTAGGAAGCGAAGCGTTAGTGGTGTAAACAGTGCCGTTTAGCGACAGGGTCTTGGTAGAGCTTAGGGTTGCTCCTGAGGTAACTGCTGCGGTAACTGCAGCACCGGCAACAGCAACTGCGGTTGCAGAGGTGCTGTTCTTAACGTTTGCCTGGACAGCAAACGCGCTGTTTAGACGCGCAGATGCAACACCAGAGCTAACGTTTAGTGCGTTGTCACCAGCGACTGCAGAGCCAGTGATGGCCTTTACGGTCGAAGAGGTAACGGTTAGGGTCGCAGATGCAGCACCAACCTGAACGCCACCAACGTTAACAACAGCAGAAACAGTTGCAGCGCCAGCTAGAGCTGAAACTGCGGTGCTGTAAACGCCCGAAGCTAGAGTCGCAGAACCAGTTGCGGTTCCACCAATCGAAGCAACGAAGGTTACAGTCTTCTGAACCTGGTTGGTGTTGATGCCAGTTAGAGAAGCGGTTCCCTTTAGGGAGGTGTCGCCCTCAGCTGGCTGGGTTAGAGCAACAGCGGCTGCAACTTCAGAGTACTTCTTGAAGCTAACAGTCTGAGCAGTAGCGAACTCGCCAGTGTCCAGGGTGCCGTTGTTGTTTGCGTCAACGAACGCGGTAACGGTTACGTCAGTGGTCGCAGAAACTGAAGTAGCACCGGTTACGGCTAGCTTCACGAAGTTCTGGGTTAGAGCGCCAGCGCCGTCAGCAGCAACTACCACAGAGGTAGAAGCAGCGTTCAGGGTGCCTGATGCGGTGGTGACTGATGCGGAAGTTGAAACACCGTAGGAAACGGTTGCTCCAGCTGCCTTGTCGATCTTGTACTTCAACTGCTGCGCCTGAGCGGAGTTCTGGCCCGGGGCCAAAGATGCCTGCAGTGTGAAGTCCTCAGTCACGAACGTGTTATAAGTGGTACCTGCAGATGGAGCTAGTACTACCTCGCCTGCAGCCTGAGCTGGTGAAGTCACCAGACCAGAGAAGGCAATGGCAATAGCCGCGCCAATCGCAAGACCCCTACGAGTCGTGTTCTTGAACATTCGTTCTCTTTCTTCTTGGTTTCCAGGAACCCATATGGAGCGCCTGGTTTGAGAGCGTGCAACCACCAACCAAGCAGGAGGATACAAACTCTCTAGTTAAGGGTAACGAACTTGTTGTCCGGACATTACGCTCGAAACGCAAGATTCTTTAAATAAGAACTTGAAGGTTTTAGCTACGAGGGATGAAATTCAGGCTTGAGGAGACGATTTCGCCCTCAGCCGTGAGCGTTACAACCACTTTTACGGCAGCTGAGGACACCTTGGTGTCGCCAATTGCAAGGTAACCATAGGTTCCAGAAGTGTCGCCAACTAAAAGGTCAGTGGCTAGGTAGGTAAGGGTTACTGAGCCATCCGAGTTCACGGTCTTCTCAGCGTGATCAACCTTGGTACCAGCCACAAAGGTGGTTCCAGAAACATCAAATGAGATCCAAGCACCGCTGACGCCGCGGGTGCTGGCTAGGTCGTAGGAAATGATTGCCCTAAGACCGTTTGAGCCAGCCAGGGTGACAGTTCCCTGGTTCGCGTTGCTCGCGGTGGCGTCAGCACTGACCTGACCTTCGCGGCTAAGCATCTTCACGGTGGTGACGCTCAATGCGTTGCGCATCGCGGTCTCAGCCTGCTTCTGGGCAACCGCTTCGGCGGTTGGGACAGGTCTTGGCTTTGGAGTGATGTTGCTTGCAGGAGCGATAGTCAACTGAGTGCTGGTAGCAACTGCGAGGTCTTGGGTTTCAACTAGCTCAGCGCCTGGTCCTGGCTCTTCAGTTGGTAGAACTCCAGCCTCGGTCTCGGCCACAGGGTTCTCAGGCGAGGTGATGGTTGGTTCTGGCAACGCAACCTGTTCGCTCACAACATCGTTGGAGAGGTTTGGAACCACGCCAATGGCGATTGCTAGAACTAGTAGGAATGCACCGGCAGCCGAGATGTACTTGCCGCTTTCGGCGGCTGCCTTGCGGGCTGCGATGGAAAGAATCTGTGAAACGGTCTTGCCTGCGGTTGCCGCTTCTCCGACCAAAGCCTTCTTGAAGGCAGATCGAGCGCGGAACAACAGCTGACGGAAGGCGTTGTCGGAGAGGTTCATCTGAGCGGCTACAACCTCAGCGCTCTTCTCCTCATACAAAGTTGCAATCAATGCTTCGCGCTGACGCGGTTGCAGTTTCGCAAGAGCCAAGCTCACGATGGCCGCATCGTCTGCCTGCTCAAGCGAGTCGCTCATCTCAGGTAGGTTCGCTGCAAACTCTGGCTGGTCATCAATAGGAGCAAAGCTAGCTCTGGAGTTGGCACGAATTACATCGAGGGCCAAAAGCCTGGTCTTCCACTTCAAAAAGCGCAGCACGCCAACCTCGGAGTCAAGCTCCGGAAGTGTGGTCATTAGATATAGGAAGGCGTCCTGCACAACCTCTTCAACCTGTGAGCGGTTGTTTAGGAAGCGACGAGCGTGACGCTCTAGGTGTGGGCGAAAACGAACATAGATGCTCGCGAAGTCTTGCGCGGTCCAGTCTTTTAGGACGGCAGGGGTCAAAGAGTCAGCAAAGTGCTCTTTGAATTCAGGCAGGCCAAACTCCTCGTCAGTCTCTTGATCCAAGAGCTGCTCGAGTGGATCTTCTTTATAAAGATCTTCGTTCGGTTCGTGTGCCATCAACTCCAATATACGCTTGCTGTCAATAGGCGTTACGGTCCCAGCGAGTTTCGGTTTGACAGATAAACTCTGGGCTTGTGAAGGTAACTGTTATTGGTCTTGGATATCTGGGTGCAACACACGCTGTTGCGATGGCTGAATTGGGCCACGAAGTCATAGGTATTGAGCCAGATTCCAAGAAACTTGAATCGCTCGCAGCCGGTATATTGCCATTCCACGAACCAGGCCTAGATGCCGCTTTGCCCAAGACAATCTCGAGCGGAAAGCTCACATTCCAGTCTGAGCACAACAACGATTCCGCGAGCGCCGACCTCCACTTCATCTGCGTTGGCACCCCGCAAACCAAAGGCAGCGATGCTGCCGACACCACTTATGTAGTTGCCGCAGCCAAAGAACTCGCGAAATGGATCAAGCCAACTGCGGTGGTTGCGGGCAAGTCCACCGTTCCGGTTGGCACCGCTGCAACACTCAAGACTGCGATGACTGAGATTGCCGGCTTTGATGTTCACCTGGCTTGGAACCCGGAGTTTCTAAGAGAGGGCACTGCCCTAGAGGACTCACTTAGGCCTGACCGCATTGTGGTTGGAACCTGGAGTCAGCACTCGGTCGATGTGCTGCGCGAGGTCTACGCACCGATTCTTCAAACCGGCACTCCGTTTCTAGAGCTCGATGTCCCAACCGCTGAGCTGGTGAAGGTTGCCGCTAACGCTTTTTTGGCAACCAAGATCAGCTTTATCAACGCCATGGCCGAGGTGGCCGAAGTGTCAGGAGCTGATGCGGTGGCTCTTGCCAGGGCGATTGGTTATGACGAGCGCATTGGTAATAAGTTCCTAAGAACCGGCATTGGCTTTGGTGGCGGTTGCCTGCCAAAGGACATCCGTGGCTTTGTGGCAAGAGCCGAAGAACTTGGTGTTGGTTCTGCCGTTGACTTCCTGAAAGATGTAGACGCCGTGAATCTGCGTAGGCGCGACAAGGTTGTCGAACTTGCCAAAGCGGAACTTGGATCACTAATTGGCAAGGCAGTAACCATGCTTGGTATCTCCTTCAAGCCAGACAGTGATGACCTAAGGGACTCTCCTGCCTTGGAGATCTCTCAGCGACTAACTGCCTTGGGTGCAAAGGTGACCGTGCACGATCCGGTGTCGCTGATTCCGCTTGCCACCCGCTCCCCTGAGCTTTATCGCGAAGAAGATGTACTCAAAGCAGCCGCTGGTGCAGACCTAGTAATTCTTGGCACAGAGTGGAAGCAGTATCGCGATATCGACCCGGTCGAATTTGGCAAGGTAGTGGCAACCAAGACCATCATCGATGGTCGAAATGTTTTGGACGTAGCAAAGTGGCAGGCAGCCGGCTGGCGCGTAATTGCGCTGGGTAGAAACGTCCACAATGGCTAAAGCTCTAAAAAACATCAGCTTCGTGATGCCGGTGCTAAACGAAGAGGCCTACCTAGCCACCGCAGTTGAGTCTGTGTTTAGCCAGGTGGTTCCGGGCGAGATGGAATTGGTTGTTGCTCTTGGCCCATCCAAAGACAACACCGACGATGTGGCGCAGAAGCTAAAGCGCAAATACGGCGCCAAGTTGCAACTGGTTCGCTCCCCCGGCCTTACCTCTATCTCGCTAAATCTTGCGATCGCAAAGGCTAAGTACGAGGTCGTGCTTCGAGTCGATGCCCACTCTGAGCTTTCCGAAGGTTACGCAGCTCTTGCGGTAAAGCTTTTGAATGACACCGGCGCAGCCAATGTCGGCGGAATAATGGTTGCCAAGGGTAAGAACGATTTCCAGTCTGCAGTTGCCTACGGCTATAACAACAAAGTTGGTCTCGGCGGTGGCTCTTTCCATGTTGGCGGTGAGGCGGGTCCCGCCGACACTGTGTATTTGGGCGTCTTTAGAAAAGCTGCTCTCGAGCAGGTTGGTGGTTTCTCGGAAGCCTGGGTTCGCGGGCAAGACTGGGAGCTAAACCAAAGACTTAGGAAAGCCGGGCTGATTGTTTGGTTTGACCCAAGACTTCAAGTGAGCTACTACCCGAGAAGCGACTGGGAGTCGCTTGCAAAGCAGTTTTTCAAGACCGGTGTTTGGCGCGGAGCGCTGACCCGCGAGAACCCAGCCGGTTCTTCGGTGCGGTACTGGATTCCGCCGCTACTGGTGCTTGGCACACTGTTCTGGTTCCCGATTTGGATCTATCTAATAGCTATTGCGATCTTGGCTGGAAGTGCCAAAGAGATCACCAAGCGCCAGAAGCTCTGGCTGATGGTTGTGCTACCGACCATGCACTACGCCTGGGGCACAGGTTTTTGGTGGGGGCTATTTCGGGGCAATAAAACAACCTAGCTGGTAGATTTTGGGCGTGAGTAACCGCGACGCAGTGATCTGTAGCTTCTATACCCCAGACGAGTATTACGGGGGTCATGCCCGAGAGCTCAGGGAGCAACTCGAATCTCTGGGCATTGGCCACGAGCTTTTAGAAATTCAAAAGCGTCCCGGTGAGGACTGGGCTGATGTCACTCGCCGCAAGATTGGCTTTATCCGCGACATCTGCCACAAGCACCCAGACAAGATGGTGTTCTGGATCGATGTTGACTGCCGCATCACTCACCTACCGGATTACATCACCAACTCCACCGCTGACTTCATTGGCTTCCAGCGCAGCTTTGGTTCGCCACTTCAGATCGGTTACCACAACCGCACCAGATTCTGGGAGCCCAGTTTCTGGGGCGTAAACGCCACCGAGCAGGGTCGCAAGATTGTTGACGATGCCTATGAGCTAGAGCAGCGCGCAGTTCTGAAGGCAACCGACGACTACTTCCTGGAAGAAGCATGGCGGGCTAACGCCCGCAAGATCACCTTCCAGATGATTCCTTCAACCGCAATCGTTCGCGACCGCAAGCAACTAGAGCCTGGGGCTCGCGAGCCATTCTTCGCATTTGGTTCTTCCGGAAACGTGGCAGATTTCAAGGACAAGGTTGTGCAGCACGGCACCGGCGCAAAACTATCTCCAAAAAAGAAGCTGCTCAAGCAGGCTAAGAAGTTGGAGAAGGCACTGCCAGATTCCATCAAGAAGCCGCTTCGCCGCATCGCAGATTCCACCGGACTCACCGGCATCCTCACCGCGGGTAGCACCAGAAGTATTGATCCGGCGCGTTCTCGCATGATTGGCGAGATTCTAGGTGGCAGCATCAAGGGCGATGGTGAACTGTATGTAAAGGCCAAGGCCGAGTTCGATAACAAGTACATCGCCTCCTACGGTGAAGAGTCGATCATTCACGCAGCCGAGGCTTTCTTGAGCTACTCCGCAAAAGAGTCTGAGAAGAAGATCAAGCTGGCCTGGTGGTCAAAGCCGTTCCCTGGAAACTTTGGTGACTGGCTAAGCCCGCTGATTGTCTCGCACTACACCGATGCAGCCTTGACCATTCAGGCACCAGTGAAGCCTGCTGGCAAAAAGCACATCATCGCGCTTGGTTCAATTGGAAGATTCATCAAATCCAACTCGGTGGTTTTGGGAACCGGTATCTCTACCGACGACCTTGAGCTAAATACCAAGGCCGACTACGTTTCGGTCCGCGGACCGATCACCGCCCGCGTGCTAAAGGAATCTGGCGGCCCTACCGTTACCGCCTTTGGTGACCCAGGCATAGCAATCAGCCGAATCATCCCGGTGAAAAGAGATAAGACCAACGGTCGCATTGCGTTTGTGCGTCACTTCTCTCACACCTCTATACCTATGCAGCTTCCGGCAAACATGGACGAGCTGTCGGTCCTGATGTCAAAGCCGGAGGCCATTAAAGAATTCGTGGCAGAGCTTGCAAAATACGACAAGGTGCTAACCAGCGCCATGCACGTGATGATCACCTGCCAGTCATATGGCATTCCATGTGGCTTGGTGACCTTCGCCGGCTACGAGGAAAACGTGCACGGTTCTGGCATCAAATACGAGGACTACGCCCTGGGTGCCGGGGTAGAGGTTATGAACCCGCAGGTTATTGGGCTTGACCTAAGAAAAGAAAACCTCGATGCGCTAATCAAAGACATCCGAGTATCCGAGGCGAAGAAGGATGAGGTCGAAGACCACATTCGCCAAGCCCTGCAAAGGTTTGGGAAGAAGTAGCCTTGCGCACAATCTTTACCCAGCTGTTCGCTGCCACCAAGCTCTTGGTTCCAACCAAGCGCCATCGCTGGCAACTAATGCTGCTGGTTCTAATTGCAGCCATGATTCCGGTGACCGAGCTGTTGGTGGCGAAGCTCTTTACCGATTTGGTTATCGCCGGCAACTCCAGACCGATCACCGAGATTATTTTGCAGCTGCTTTTGTTTGCAGTCTTGTTTGTCTCCACCAGAATCGCGAACTACATGCAGAAGACCTATCGCGTGAAGTTCTTCGACAAGGCCTTTGGCGCTGACACAAGAGAGAAGAGCTCGACCAAGGAGTCTTGGGAGTGGGCAATGGGGCTTGAGCTTGTAAATGCGCTTTCCTTCATAACCCAGATGTTTGTGATTGCCTCGATGCTAATTGTGCTCACCCCAAACTTTGGGCTACTAAACCTGTTGCTCATCGTCTTGGTGCTGCAGCTAATGGGCGTGATATTCAAGCGCCAGCTCAAGAAGCAGCGCGGGTTTGTAGAGAAAAAGCGTGCCAAGAAGACCGTGACCCCCGCTGAGCGCTTGGGTTCAAGAATTCAGCAGGCCGAGTTTGCAACCCTGATGGCATCTTTTGGTGTCGTGGTGCTGCTTGCAGTTTTGATCTGGTTCAGCCTTGAGGGTTGGGTGTCGCTTTCAAATGCAATCGTGCTGTTCCTCGCGCTTCGAATCCAGAACACCACCTTTAGCTCGGTTTCCTCATCCCTAATGCGCTTTGCCAGAGCCAAGGCCAACAGCTTCTAATGAGCCCCAAGCTGACCCTGGGTTATTCGACCCTCGCTGAGCGCGTCGCGACCCTGGTCGAACCCCCAAGCAATCCAGAGTGGGAAACCCTGCTGGTGGTGCAGAACCCAAACCAAATCGATTGGCAAGGTCAAAGGTTCAAAGAGCTATCGACCCGCAAAGACTTCCGCCACCATGAGCTAATTAGCAAAGGCGTTGCAAAGAGCCGAAACAAGGCAATTGACCTAGCCCTTGGTGAGTACCTGATCTTCAGCGATGACGACATAACCTTTGACGCATTTGGGCTTCGCCAGGCAATTGAATACCTAGATTCACATCCCGAGGTCTCACTGCTATTGGGTCAGGCAACAGATGAATCTGGAGCGCTAAGAAAGCGCTACCCGACAACTATCGAAACACTCGGAAGCCTCAACTCTGCAAGGGCCGCCACCTACGAAATGATCATTCGAGTCTCAGAGGTCCGCAGGCTTGGCGTGCGGTTTGACGAGGACTTCGGGGCTGGGGCAAAGAATTACCTCGGTGATGAGTACATCTTTGTGGTTGACCTAATCAAAGCCGGTGGCAAGGCAGTTTTTGCTCCCATTACTTTGGCTCAACACCCAACCGAATCCTCCGGCTCGAGATGGGGCGGAGCTCAGGACCGCAGGGCCAGGGCAATCATCTTTACGAGAGTCTTTGGAGCATTAGCGCCATTTGTGAGATTGCCTTTTGGAATCAGGCGCTTCAGGGAGCTTGGGTCGCTAAAGAACCTGCTGCTTTTTGTTTTGGGTCGCTAGAAGTTCGCAACCACTGAGATGTGGGACTAGCCCTAAGTGACTAGTTCGAGTTATCCCCCTAGGCTTGTTACATGTCTAATCCCCGCTTTCAGGTCAGCAAGGCCGTTATTCCAGTAGCAGGTCTGGGAACACGTTTTTTACCAGCCACCAAGGCCATGCCAAAAGAGATGCTGCCGATCGTCGACAAGCCAGTCATCCAGTACGTGGTTGAGGAAGCCGTAGAGGCCGGACTAATTGATCTGTTGATGATCACCGGTCGCAACAAGAACGCTCTTGAAAACCACTTCGACCGAGTTGCCGAACTTGAGCAGGTGCTGGCAAAAAAGGGCGATGAGAAAAAGCTTTTTGCCGTTCAGGAGTCCTCTCAACTGGCGGATATTCACTACACCCGCCAGGGCGACCCACGCGGTCTAGGTCACGCAGTCTTGCGAGCAAAATCGCACGTTGGCGAGCACAGCTTTGCGGTGCTATTGGGCGACGATGTCATTGACAATCGCGACCCGATCCTGCCTCGCATGCTTGAGGTTCACGAGCAGACCGGCGATAACGTCATCGCACTGATGGTTGTTCCAAAGGATCAGATTCACCTCTACGGTTGTGCATCGGCTGATGCCACAAACCAGTCGGATGTCGTTCAGGTCAACGGCCTGGTTGAAAAGCCATCTGCAGAGGAAGCTCCATCGAACCTTGCCGTCATTGGACGCTATGTGCTTCGCCCGGAAATCTTCGACATCTTGGAAAAGACTGACCCGGGTCGCGGTGGCGAGATTCAGCTCACGGATGCTCTGCAGCATGCGGCTGCGCACCCAGAAGTTGCAGGCGGGGTTCGTGGTGTGGTCTTCACCGGAAGACGCTATGACACCGGTGACAAGCTCGACTTTATAAAGGCGACTCTAAAGATCGGTATCGATCGCGATGACATTGGTAAGGACCTGAGGTCCTGGCTGAAAGAGTTTGCTACTGATCTTTAGTGCGACGGCACTTTTCTGAGCAGTACTTCACTTCGTCCCAAGTCTTTTCCCACTTTTTGCGCCAGACCATTGGCTTTTGGCAGCGTAGGCAGAGTTTCTCGGGAAGGTTTTCCTTTTTTACTCCGCGCAAGGGCTACTCGGTCTCCTCTACAACCTCAGGCTTGGTGATGGTCAGCTTCGAACGCGGAAGATCCATCATTTCAACCCAGGTGTTACCCATCGCAAGTTTTACCGGCTCACCGGTAGTTAGGGTGTAGCGAATCGGCTGGTCGTTACCGGCCTTGGTCCAAACAGCCTTGAGGTAAAAGCCATCGCTAAAGATGTGGGCAACGCCGGTATTGTCGTTGATCTTGGCCTTAGGGATTGCTCCGTACTTTGGATCGATAAAGCTGAGGTCGTGCTCAACCTCCATCACGATCACGTTCTTCGCGATTACCTGCTCGCCACCTTCTTGCAGGTGCTCGGTCTTGTCCATCCAGCGCAACCAAACTGGCTCTGAGGTCGCAGTCCATGGCAGAGCTGCGGTGCCTGGCTTCCAGGTTGAGCGCAATGAGGTGTACTTCACGTCAATCTCGGTCACCGCTTCGCCTAGTTCAACGGCACTTGGTGAGGCATCAAAGACCAGAGACTGGATTGGGGCTGGCTGCTCGACGTGGATCGACTGCAATTTCTGAGCGCGGAAGAACAGGTTCCACGGAGCGTTTCTAGAAGGCTCTCGGAAATAGGTGTCGTTGCCGTTCTCGGTGTCCTCATCGCTCATCACCAAACCGGTGTCGCGAGCCGCGTTCTTGAATGGGCTCTGACCACCGGAGTAAACAAATACGCCGCCGTACTGATCGATGATGCTGGCATCTACCGGGCGAACCGAACGCACAGGCCCAATGTTCTCCGGCATGCGAGAGTGCCAAACCGGTACCAACCTGGTCATGCCACCTTCGACTCTGGTGACGTAGACAATGTCAGCATCATTCAGCGCAAGCTGTGGGCGACCGGCGTAGGTGTTGTCGATCTTCGCGGAGACTGCAGGGAGCGCTAGGAACTGATTGGTGCCCTCCAGATACTGCACGCCAGTCAATGGGGCAGTTAGGTAAACCGGCTCCGGAGCCGGTTCCTCGGTTGGGGTTTGGGTGGCACTTGGGATTACTTCAGGGCTTGCCGAGCAGCCGGTTAGCACCAAAGCACTAAGCAAAAACAGGGAGGAGATCTTCATACCGATACGCATTCCCCCAAGTTTACTCAGGCGATCTGACTCGATTTGGCCATTGCCGTCAGGCGGGTAAACTTGAGCGGTGAATCTAATCAATATTCGTACCTCTGTTACCGACGATATCGTTGGCTGGTTCGATGTGATTGGTCCGGTGCTTTTTTACGTTGCGGTATTCGGTTTGGTATTCGCAGGGACCGGCTTGTTTATAGGCGCATTCATACCCTTTATCACCGGTGACTCACTGGTATTTGCAGCGGGCCTTATTGCAGCCGCTCACACAGACTCGATAAACATTTACGTCATGGCAATTGGTGTCGGCATCGCAGCCTGGCTCGGTGACCAGGTGGGCTACACCTTAGGTCGACACTACGGCAGGCCATACCTCGACAAGCGAAAAGGTAGCTGGCTCAAAAAGGCGATTGTTCGCTCGGAGCAGTTCTACCAAAGCTATGGCTGGTGGTCGGTGGTGGTTGCCCGCTTTATCCCCTGGGCCAGAGTGATCATTCCGGCGCTAGCGGGCATTGGCAAAATGAACTACTACCAATTCTTCTCAGCCAACTTTGTTGGAGCGGTGCTTTGGGGAACCGGCCTTACGGTTGCCGGTTACTTCACATACTCGATTGAGTGGGTGAGGTCTTTTGTCTACATCATCGCCTTGGTCGTGATTGGCCTGAGCATCATCGCCGGCGTTCGAACCTGGCGTCTAAACCGCGACAGTTAGTTTTCAATTACCAAATCAGCCAGCTGCTGAGATTTTTCCTGCTGGTAGAACTCATCTTCCTGGGCTGCCCAAATGTGCCAAAAGTCGTTGAACTTTTCACCATCGCGCTCAAGCCATCGAGCGTGACGAATCTCTTTTGGTGCTTCGATCCAGACCCGAAGGTCGGCTAGCTCGCTGGAAACACGGGAGATTGCGCCGCAGCCCTCAACAATCAGTGGAGTGCCCCCGGAGAATTCGCGCCAGCCATTACCCGGTTCCTCGGCTCTACCGCGTTCACCTTCTTGCCAATCCCACAATTGCCAGTGTGCGGGTTTGCCGGCAGCTAACGGCTGCAGGATCTGCTGGTTTAGGTAGAAGGAACCGAGCTGCAAGCCCTCCCAGCCTGGATAAAGATCGTCCATGTGGATAAGCCGAGGGGCTTGTTCTAGTTCTTTAAACAGAACGTTTTTGAGCTGCGCAGCGAGGCTGGATTTCCCGCTGGCTGCTCGACCGTCAATCAAAATAATTGGCGTTGGATTTTTATCCACCAGGCTAACTACCTGCTTGGTTATGGCAGTAACCGCCTGGTGGAAATCTTGCATTAGCTCAGTCTAGAGCTGTTCGATAAGCACGTCTGGGTGCCTATCGAAGCGGTAGCCCTGACCCCTGGCGGTGCGAACCACATCTTCGTAACCGGCAATCTTGCTGCGCAACCTACGAACGTGAACGTCGATGGTTCGAGCATTTGGAGTCGATTCGCCGCAACGGTCTGAGATTTGCGCAATTTCCTGGCGAGAAACCGTCTTGCCAGTGTTCTCGATCAAGAATGCGAGAAGTTCAAACTCCTTGCAGGTGAGGTTTGCGTTCTGGCCATCGATAAAGAGGCGACGACGGGTTAGGTCAACCACCAATCCCTTTGCGGCCTTCACCTCATGGTGCTTACCCGACTTGATTTGAGTCGCCTTTGGCTCCTTTAGTGCAATGCGGGTGATGTCTAGGTTGCGACCGGTTGCGGTGACAGGCGCGATAGCCACAGTTGCGTAAGTTTCGCTTGCCTTTTCTGGTAAAAGCTCTGCGATTGTCTCGCGCAGCTTGGTGGCAATCTCGGCTAGCGAGATCCCGGCAGCCTGAGCCTCAGATTCTGAGATTCCGACGTATAGCGCGAAGCCCTTGGCTTCGGTTATTTGGTTGGTTAGTAGCTGAGTCATTTGATCTAATCCTTCGTCGATGTGTGTGCGATTTTGAATGCACGAATCACGTGCGTTTGTTGGGGTGCTGGTGCCGAAGGGGAATCGAAATAGCTGTTTCGATTAGCGGCACGAAAGCATGCACATGCACATCGAGCAGCACATCATTGCGTTGGTGGTAACCAACGCGCTGGAAGAGGCTCGAGTAGACATTAGAAGAATTTTGCATTCTTTCATCGGGTTTGTCAACTTGAGCACGCTAATTCACCAATCCGAACCAAACACGTCACCGTTGGTTTGCCTTTTGTTCGATTAGCCATCATTTGATGAACTCGTGATTGGAAAGCCTTACCGCTCATACGTTGCAATCGGAGACTCGCTCTCCGAAGGACTTGGTGACTTCACCTTCAAAAACTCTCGCCACCACAACGGCTGGACCGACCGCTTGGCAGGGCTACTGGCTCAAGAGGCCGCCGACTCAGGTTATGAGTTTCAATACGCAAATCTTGCCCTCAGGGGAGCAAAGCTGCAGAAGATCATTCAGGGTCAGTTGCCGCAAGCACTTTACCTGCAGCCGGACCTGGTGACCGTGATGGCCGGTTCAAATGACATCATGACCCGCCCGAGCTCACTGCCACAGCTGCGCGATAGCCTGCGCGACGGGGTCCACCAGCTGCTAGCAGCCGGTTGCGATGTTATGTTGGCAAACACCATCAACCCAATCCACCTGAAGCTTTTCAAGCCGATGAGGCAAAAGGCTGAGCTTTTCTCCACCCTGATCGAGACCGTTGCGGACGAGTTTGAAATTCCGATGCTCGATGTCTTTGGTATTCAAGATTTTGAGAACTTGGCCTACTGGGCCGAGGACATGGTCCACTTCTCCGGTCAGGGCCACATCCGAGTCGCAAATGATGCGGCTGCTCTGCTAGACCTAAATTACCGATACGTAAACCCGGAGCTGACAGCCGTGTCTCGTGGACTGGTGGAGACCGCAAAGTGGGTCACAAGAGACGTACTGCCATTTTTTGATCGCAAGCTCAAGGGTGTTACCTCCGGAGATGGCATGCAGCCTAAGCACAGTGCGCTTAGCCCATACAGCCCAAGGGTAAATCACCCCAACTGGGAAATGACTATCCGTTAGAACGCTTTGATTTAATGCCCTTTGAGATTCGATCTCGCAACAGCTCAACAGGCAAAAGTAGCGACGTGAAGATGATGATCAAGATAACCGTGGTCTCAAGGTTTTCCTTGACGTATGGGATCTGACCCAACCAGTAACCGGCAAGCATAAAAACGCCAACCCAGACGGTTGCGCCAATCAGGTTTAGCTGGGTGAAGCGCTTGATGTCCATCCGGGAGATACCGGCCAGCATCGGAATCAATGCTCTGAGGATTGGCACGAAGCGAGCCAGCACGACCGCGCGGGTTCCGTACTTCTCAAAGAACTCGTGGGTGCGGGCCAGCACCTTCTCGTTGAGTATGAAATTGCGGTTCTGCTCAAAGAGTGGCGGACCGATTTTGTAACCGACCCAATAACCGACCTGGGTGCCGATAAAGGCTGCCAACCAAATCAAGATAAAGCCCAGCCAGTCCGGAAGCCAAGAGGTGCTGGTGGCAAGGGCAAGGCCAGTCAAAAACAGTAGCGAATCACCCGGTAAGAACGAGGTGAATATAAAGGCGGTCTCTAAAAAGATGATCAGAGTGACGGCCAAGGCCACATAGTCGCCAAAGGCGTTAATTATCTGTTGGGCGTCAAGCCAGTTCAATTCGCTCCAGTCTTAGCGCGCCAGAAGCAGTCAGGGCGTCTTGGTAGTACTGCAAGAGTTTAGCGTTGTTGGCGGCCCAAGAACGGCCCTCAACGCTTCTTGCTGCCCCCAAGGCAATCTCCTGACGAAGCCCCTTGCTCGCCAAGAGCTGAGCAACCAAGTTTCGGTATCCGTTTGGCACAAATGGGTCAGCCAGCATGCCGGATTTCTTGTGTTCAATAAGGTGTCTAGGACCACCCATGTTTGGTGCAACCACCGCAAGCCCAGTCGCCTGTGCCTCCTGGATGGTCTGGCCGAAGGTTTCCTCGGTTCCAAAGTGAACAAAGATATCCATGGCCGCATAGGTTCTGGCCAATTCCAAACCACTTAGCGCTCCGGTGAAAAGCACCGGCCTACCCCTAAACAGTTCTTCTAGCTTCGCACGCTCTGGACCATCGCCCACGATCACAAAACTGGTGTTTGGCAGATCCATCAGTTCAATCATGCGATTGACCTGCTTCTCAGCGGCCAACCTCCCCACAAAGCCAATCACCTTGTGGTGAGGTGGTGCGATGCGAGACCTAATCATCTGGGTCTCGGCATCGCCCACATTCTTGGGACTAAAAAGGTCTAGGTCGACCCCACGCCCCCAAACTTCTACCTTGCCGCCACCAATCTGGCGCAGGTACTGTGCGGTCTCTTTGGTTGGTGCCAAATTCAAAGTCGCGCCAAAGTGAATACCGCCGACGATTTTCTCCAGAATTGGCTTTGCAAAAGCTAGGTTGTAGCGCTCTAGGTAACCTGCAACATCGGTTTGGTAGATCGCTACCGTTGGCACATTGTTTCTCTGCCCCCAGGCAATAGCCTGAGCGCCGATCATAAATGGGGCCGCGACGTGAATCACATCTGGAGCAAAGTCCTCAAGCAGCTTTGAGATTCCAGGTCCTGGCATCGCTACCGGAAACTGTAGGACCGAGATGGCGGCTGTTGTGTGAACGTCAAAACCTAGGTGCTTAGGAGATTGCGAGGAAGGAGCGATGACCATCGCTTCAATTTCGTTTTGCTTCAGAGTCTCTAGAACTCTCACAACGGAGTTGGTGACGCCATTAATCTGAGGCAAAAATGACTCGGTGACAATGGCGACGCGCTTGAGCATGGGGCGAAAATAACGCCCCCAGCTTTCAGCTAGCTGTTCACAAGGTGAATGTCAATTGAACGGCTAGTTACCAAACTTGGCATCGATCTGAGAAATCAGATCTTCCACCATGCCGCGGATCTCATCGCGAATTGGTCGCACAAAGTCGACACCCTGACCGGCTGGGTCTGCAAGCTTCCAGTCCAGATAGGTCTTGCCTGGGTAGAACGGGCACTTGTCGCCGCAACCCATGGTGATTACGTAGTCAGAGGCCAAAACAGCCTCGTCGGTGAGAATCTTTGGAGTGTTGCCAGAGATGTCGATGCCTTCTTCAAGCATTGCCTCAACCACCGCAGGGTTCACGGTGTCGGCAGGCGCAGTTCCAGAAGAGCGAACCTCAACTCGGTCTCCAGCTAGGTGCTGAAGGTAGGAGGCAGCCATCTGGCTGCGACCGGCGTTGTGGACGCAGACAAACATTACTGAGGCAATTGGAGTGGACATGTTTCTACCCTTCGGTCTTTGATTTGAAAAAAGTTGCAACGCCAAGAGCAAGCAGCGCTCCAAGCACTTGAGTAACTATGAAGATTGGAACTGACTCCCAAGCAATTGAGCTTCCGGCGTCAGAGAAGCCGCGCCCGATGGTCACCGCTGGGTTAGCGAAAGAGGTTGATGAGGTAAAAAAGTAACCTGCCAAGATCCAAAGCGGGACCGCGATCGGAATCAGGCTGTTCTTGCCCTGCTGGGCCAGCAGGAGAATTACCAACAACAGCCCAAAGCTTGCAACTACCTCTGCGACATGGATACCAAGGCCTGATCGGATGTTCTGGCTTTGAGTGAAGACCGCTTCGCCAAACATTAGATTCGCCAGCAGTGCTCCAGAAATTGCACCGGCAATTTGAGCGACCACATAACCTGCCGCGTCAGCAATTGCGATTTCCTTGCGAAGCCAAAAAACCATCGTCACCACCGGGTTGAAGTGAGATCCGGAGACTTGGGCAAAGAGTGAGATGAGAACGAAAAGCGCTCCAGCAGTTGCCAGCGCATTCATCACGAGGTCAACAGAAGGAACTGCTGACAGCTGTGCTGCCATGTGGCTGGTTCCAAGCACCACCGCGACAATGCCTGCGGTGCCCAAGAACTCGGCAGACAGGCGCTGCGCTAGCGTAAACTTCACTTAAATACCTATCTATTTTGTCGACTGATTGAGATTATAGATAAGTATCTATACAGACAGGTTAACACGTGGTTACCCAAATTCCATTGCAGCTGCTGGACTGCCTTCCAAAGGCGGGCACAGAGCCGCTTGCTCGCACGACCGCGGAGTCGATGGCAACCGCACTCAAGGCAGTGGCAGATCCAACCAGGCTTCAGATCTTGGCGATGATTGCCGCCAGTGAAAACCAAGAGGCCTGTGTTTGCAACCTAACCGAACCACTTGACCTCACCCAGCCAACCATTAGTCACCACCTAAAAAAGCTCGCCGAGGCTGGTCTAATCAGCGGCGAGCGCCGCGGAACCTGGGTTTGGTATTCACTGAACCGAGAGCGTTGGGCCCAAATAGCCAACCTGTTCAACGCCTAGTGGCGTGAAATTTTCTAGCAACCTTCATGGGTTGTCCTAGTAGCAGAAGCAGCAAATAGAGGAGACAGATTGAGCAAGATCGAGATTCAGATTGAGGGCATGACCTGTGGTCACTGCGCCATGACCATCACCAAGGAACTCAGTGGCCTTGCTGGAGTTGCCAACGTGCAGGTAGATCACGCCAAGGGTATTGCGACTGTTGAGCAAAACGGTCTTTCCAATGACCAACTCTCCGAGGCCATTACCGCAGCCGGTTACACCGCCAAGGAATTCACCCCTCTAGATGCCTAAAACTAATCTTCAAGAGCTTGAAATTGAGGGGATGACCTGCACGGCTTGCGCTAGGCGGGTTGAAAAGAATCTCAACAAGCTCTCTGGAGTAACTGCCTACGTCGACTTCGCGACCGAAAAGGCTCACCTTCAACTGAATCCGGAAGTAACCCAGGCCGAGCTATCTCAAGCCGTTGAAGCCGCCGGTTACAAAGTCGGATCTGGTAGGTCAGAACTTCAAACCCTCAAGCCAAGGCTTTGGGTCGGTTCGATCTTTGCGGGGCTAACCATGCTGTTTGGCATGGTGCCATTATTTGCATTCACCGGTTCCCAATACCTGGTCTGGGCTTTGGCCACCGTCGTGATTGTTTATGTGGCATACCCATTCCACAAAGCTGCCCTAAAGAACCTAAGACACCTCGATTCCACCATGGACACCCTGGTGTCGCTTGGGTCGTTGGTGGCATACGGGTACAGCGTCTACCTAACTCTCGATGGCCACCCGCACAACTACTTCGAGGTCAGCGCCGTCGTGCCAGCGGTTGTGCTAATTGGTCGCTACATCGAAGTCCGCGCTAGAAGAAGTGCAACCGATGCGGTGAGAGCGCTGCTTGCAGCCATCCCAGAAACCGCAAACATCGAACGTGATGGTCAGCGCTTGACGGTCGCATCCCAAGAGGTGCGCCAAGGCGACAAGGTATTTGTAAACGCCGGTGAGCGAATCCCGGTCGATGGCAAGCTGCTATCCGCGAATGCACTGATTGATCTTTCAACTCTGACTGGTGAAAGCTTGCCGGTGGCAATTACCCAGGGCGGTGAGCTCTCTGCAGGCGCAACGTCTCTTGATGGCCAGATTGAACTCGAAGCAACTGGAAGCGCGAGTGTTTCTCGACTTTCTCGAATCGCAGACCTGGTTCGCGAGGCGACCGCTCAAAAGACACAGCTTGGTTCTTTGGCGGATCGCATTTCCAGCATCTTTGTGCCGAGCGTGATCGTCATTGCCGGAGTCACCTTCGCGGTGTGGAGCCTGCTTGGAGCAAGCACCGACTTTGCCGTATCGGCAGCCGTTGCCGTCCTAGTGATTGCTTGCCCTTGTGCTCTTGGCATTGCGGTTCCAATGAGCCTGACGGTTGCTACCGGATTGGGAACTAAGAAGTCATTGGTGATTAGAAACCCAGATGCGCTTAGGTTGGCGTCTCGCGTAAAGCGCGTGATCTTTGACAAAACCGGAACGCTCACCGATGGTCAGCTTCGAGTCGTGAACTCCCGTGGCCTAGGTGGCGTAGGTAGCGCCACCATGCTGGCCTATGCCGCTGCAGTCGAGCAGGGTTCGAATCACTCGGTGGCAAAAGCAATCAGCAAACTCAGCAAACAATTCGTAGCCACCGAGGTTACCGAGCAGGCCGGTGTTGGACTTACGGGTTTGGTCGAGGGCAAGCTTGTAAGCGTTGAACGACCAGGCAGGTATGAAAACCAACAGGAGCTGGATGAGGCTCTATCTAACGCCGGACCCAACACCTTGGTTGTCGTTGCTTGGGAAGGTTGGGCACACGGCCTAATTGAACTCAGCGACGAAGTTCGCGAGGGAGCCCAAGAAGCTGTTTCCGCGCTGACAAGGATGGGTATTGAGGTTGAACTTCTTTCAGGCGACCACCCCGCTCGGGTTGAGGTAATCGCCAAGCAGCTTGGAATCGAGAGTTTCCGCGGTGGTGTGACCCCTGAACAAAAACTAGAACTTCTTCACGGTGCAGACCAGGTAACCGCGATGGTTGGCGATGGCATCAACGATGTTGCCGCGCTAGCTCGCGCAGACATTGGTATTGCAATGGGTTCTGGCGCTCACGCGGCCCAGGCGGCCAGTGCGATCACAATCTTGGATGACAATCCGCTAAACGTTGCCTACGCACTCTCGCTTGCCAAGCGCACCCACCGCAACATTCTGCAAAACCTAGGTTGGGCCTTTGGCTACAACCTAATCTTGATTCCGGTTGCAGCCCTTGGGCTTTTGAACCCGATGCTCGCAGGAGCCGCGATGGCTTTTAGCTCGGTCTCGGTTGTGGTGAATTCACAACGCCTGAAGTGGCAAGATATAGACGTACACAAAGGAGTGGCTAAGTGATTACCTCTGCCGACGAGAAACGCGTTCTCGATCTAGTTCCAACCGGTTTATACATCAACGGAGTTTGGCGTGATGCCTCCGATGGTAAGACCTTCGATGTCTTTGACCCTGCTACCGGCAAGCTGCTCAAGACCATTGCCGATGCCTCATACCAAGATGGCCAAGACGCCATGGCAGCCGCTCACGAAACCCAAAAGTCTTGGGCGGCCACCGCTCCTCGCGTAAGGGCTGAGCTACTTCGTTCGGCATTCGAGAAGATCACCGCAATGAGCGATGACTTTGCAATATTGATGTCGCTGGAAATGGGTAAGCCATTTCTAGAGGCCAAGGGCGAGGTTGCCTATGGATCTGAATTTTTGCGCTGGTTCTCCGAGGAAGCAGTCCGCGTAAACGGTCGCTACCAAACCGCTCCTGATGGCAAGAACCGTTTGATGGTTCTAAAAAAGCCTGTTGGACCTGCGCTTTTGATAACCCCGTGGAACTTCCCACTCGCCATGGCCACCAGAAAGATCGGACCAGCAATCGCAGCCGGTTGCACCTCGATCCTCAAGCCAGCAGCCCTAACCCCGCTGACCTCTTTGCTATTCGCAAAGGTGCTGCAAGAAGTTGGAGTTCCAGCAGGCGTGGTGAACGTGATCCAGACCTCTCGAGTCTCCGAGGTCACCGGACCGATCATTAAAGACGCCCGGCTACGCAAGCTTTCCTTCACCGGTTCAACACCAATCGGCAAGATGCTGATTAAGGATTCTGCCGACCAGGTGCTGCGCACCTCGATGGAGCTTGGTGGCAATGCGCCGTTCTTGGTTTTCGAAGACGCTGATGTCGACAAGGCCGTTGAAGGCGCAATGCAGGCAAAGCTTCGTAACATGGGTGAGGCCTGCACCGCAGCTAACCGCTTTTTGATCCACGAATCAATTGCAGATGAGTTTGCTCAGAAGCTAACCGCAAGGTTTGCAGCTCTAAAGGTTGCACGAGGAGTCGAAGAGGGCACCAACATCGGCCCTATCATCGACGAGAAGTCGAGAAACGCGATTCACGCACTGGTTACCGATGCCACCTCAAAGGGAGCAAAGATTCTCACCGGTGGAGTTATCCCAACCGGCGAGGGTTACTTTTACCCGCCAACCGTGCTTCAGGGAGTAGCCGCGAACAGTGACATTCTCAAGAACGAGATCTTCGGGCCAGTTGCCCCAATCGTGACTTTCAAGACCGAAGACGAAGCGGTTGCGATGGCGAACGACACCGAATATGGCCTGGTTGCCTATGCCTTCACCAAGGATCTAAACCGCGGTCTGAGACTTGCTGAGCGGCTAGAGACCGGCATGTTTGGGCTAAACACCGGCTTGGTCTCCAACCCCGCTGGTCCATTTGGTGGCGTGAAGCAGTCTGGCCTTGGCCGCGAGGGTTCACTCGAGGGCATCGAAGAATACCTAGAGACCGTTTATGTCGGCATCGCCGACCCAATGGGCTAACTAATGTCGCGGGTCTTACTGCTGCACGGTTGGACCAACCGTCGCCCCGAAGGTCACTGGATGCGCCTGACGGCAGCTGCCCTGCGCAACCAGGGTCACCAGGTTTGGTATCCGCAGTTTCCCGCTCCAGAAACACCAAACCCAGCTGATTGGCAGGATCTGCTTCGACAAGAGTCCGGCATGATGGATGAGGTTGAAGGTGGGGAAAAGATAGTGATTGCCCATTCCCTTGGAACCATAAATTTCCTATATGGAGCGTTGACCGATTTATTCAACAAGCAATTTGACCGAGCGCTACTGGTGGCAATTCCAGATCCGGTTATGACCTCAGAAACCACCGGCATCGAGGGTGAGCCGCTGGAATTTAGAAACCCGGCCCTAGTGCCTCAGATGAACAAGTGGGCGGCTAGCGTCACAGCGGTTGCGAGCGACAAAGATCGCTGGCAGCCAAATGGCACAGATTTCTACAAGCCATTGAGGATTGAAACCATTGAGGTTCTCGGCGCAGGTCACTTCTCGCTTGATGATGGCTGGGGTGCATGGCCAGGGCTAGGAACTTGGGTCGAAACTAATAATCCGCAGGCTTTACTAGAACGCTAGTTTGCTTTCGAGCCCTGCGCATAAACGCCAGAATAATCAAAAGGGCCATTGCCGCTATACCCATCGACATGGTTGCAGTGATGGCCATTTGCGGATTTGCCAGCAGCATCAGGGTCAGTAGCGTCGGGCTAAGCGCGGACACGATTTTGCTAAGCATCATCACGTACCCCTGGCGCTGGCCATAGCTTTCAGAACCAAAGAAAAGTAGCGGCAGTGAGCCTCGGATAAATGGGTTTAGACCCACTCCAATACCGTGCAGAATCACAAACGGCAAAATCGCATTAGCCCCAAAAACCAAAAGCAAAATCACACCCGCCGGGTGAACCAAAATCGAAATGGCACCAACCCGCATCGGGGTTAGGTAGCGATCAAGTGCAACCAACAGCAATCTGGCAGCCACCTGCGAAGGACCCAAGATGGCAGCCGCGAAAATCGCCAATTGCGCATCTGCACCCAGCTCACCCAACATGAATGGCAGCGTGCTGTTCACGCTAGAAACAATGAAGCCCTCCAGGGCGAACATCAGGGCAAAGACCACAAGCAGCGGATCAAACCGGAATCGGTTTTTGATGATCTTGCGAATCGGCCCTGTGGCAACTGTCACCTCCTTGGTTTCGACCCTTGGAATCGAAAGGTGAATTGGCATTGCCACCAAAAGGTGCATTAGAACCCAGAACCAAACCGCCGTTTGCCAACTGAAGTTGTCGTTCAATAAAGATGTCAGCGGCCATGAAAACGTCGATGAGAAACCGGCAAGCACCGTGATACCGGCGATGACCCTATTGGCTTTGGTTCCCAGGAACGAGACGGCGGTTGCAAAAGCTGAGTCGTAGTTACCCATCGATGCCCCAATGCCCATAAAGATCCAAGCCACAAAAAGCAAAACCGGTTCTGTGCTCAGCGCAAGCATTGAAAGCCCGAGAGCAAAAGCCAGGTTGCCGACTGGCAAAACTCTGCGCCCTCCCAGACGGTCAATCGCCTTGCCAATTCGCGGACCTATCAGCCCTGAAACCAAGAGTGAAATGGTGAACGCCCAAAAGAAAGTTCCGGTTGGAATGCCAAGCTCTTTAGAGATTGGAACCGCGAGGATCGCCGGCAGGTAGAACCCGGATCCCCAGGTGATGATTTGAGGTATGCCCAGCTTCAATGTCAGCTTCGTGCTGGTTTGCATGGACACCTCGATGTGATTCCCTCAAGTTTAGCCAACCGCAGTGGTAGCTTTTGGCTGTGAAACCACTTGCGATTATCACCGGAGCAAGCTCCGGACTGGGCCTTGAATCTGCCAAGGCATTAGCTGCCAAAGGCTTCGATCTAATTCTTTTGGCAAGGGGTGAAAAGCGACTTCTTGCTGCCGCCGAAGACATCCAAGCTAACAACCCACAAGTCTCGATCACCGCCAAGGTGCTTGATGTTTCGGACTTCGACCAGGTCAAAACTTTTGCCGCTTCAATCACCAGGCCGGTAGAGGTTTTGATGAACAACGCAGGACTTATGGGTCCAGATTTCAAGCTTTCAGAACAGGGCATCGAAATCCAGATGGCGACCAATCACCTAGGACATTTCGTGCTGACCGCGGGGCTTTGGGAGCAGCTAAACTACGCCGCAGATCCTAAGGTGATTTCACTAAGCTCAGTAGTTCACCGCAGGGGAAACTTTGATAGCTCGAACATCGAGACTGTTCGCGGAGCCGATGAAGCGAAGTACAACCGCTGGCAGCGTTATGCGGATTCGAAATTGGCATGCCTTTGGTTTGCACGCGAGCTGCACAACCGCATTACCGCCGAAGGCGGTCAAATTAAATCGATAGCCGCGCACCCTGGCTGGGCAGTAACCGGACTGCAGGAAAACTTTCCTCACGTGCTGGACCCGTTCGCACAAACTGCAAAGCAAGGTGCCCAGAGTCAGATTTACGCCTCCCTCAGTAGCGATATTCAAAGCGGCGACTTCATAGGTCCAAACCACGAGCTTTGGGGCAAGCCAATGAAGATCAAGGGTTCTAAGCGCTCTCACGATGCTCAGGCTATGGCTGCGCTTTGGCGCACCAGCGAAGAGCTCACCGGGGTGAAACTCCTAACTAAGAGGTAGGCTTGCTGGAGATTTCAAGGAGTTATCTTGCAGCTACTTAGCCCGGAAGCCATCGTCGGTTCTCGGATCACAAATCAAAGCCTGAGACGCTGGCTCCACTCGCTGCCTGGCGTCGACAAAGTAGGCCTTGAGGCTAGAGCCGCTTCCCTTGGTACGCGTTCAATTAAGACCTCCTCCAAGGCATGGGCACTAGATGCCGCCATCAAGATGATGGACCTCACCACCTTGGAAGGTATGGACACCCCGGAGCGCGTAAAGAGCCTTTGCTTAAAGGCACTGACTCCGGACCCAACCGATTTAGATTGCCCAAGACCTGCTGCTATTTGTGTTTACGGTGACATGGTCAAGCATGCGAAGAAAGCCCTTGGCAATAGCGGGATCTATGTCGCCGCAGTTGCCACTGCTTTTCCTTCTGGACGCGCAAGCGTCCCGGTTAAATTGCTCGATACCAAGGATGCGGTCAAGGCTGGCGCAGACGAGATTGACATGGTCATTGACCGCGGTGCTTTCCTAAGCGGCAACTACCTAGAGGTTTTTAAGCAGATTCAGGCAGTCAAAGAGGCCTGCAAGCGAAGCGATGGTTCCTACGCTCACCTAAAGGTGATCTTGGAAACCGGCGAGCTGCAGACCTACGACAACATTCGCAGAGCAAGCTACCTTGCGATGTTGGCTGGTGGAGATTTCATTAAGACTTCAACCGGCAAGGTCACGGTGAACGCGACCATCCCAATCACGATGTTGATGCTGCAGGCAGTTCGCGACTGGTATGACGAGCACGGCGTTCTCATTGGCGTAAAGCCAGCCGGTGGCATTAGAACCGCAAAAGATGCCATCAAGTACTTGGTGGTCGTGAAAGAAACCGCTGGCGAGCAGTGGCTAAACCCAGACCTATTTAGATTCGGTGCATCGAGTTTGCTAAACGATGTTTTGATGCAGCGTCAGAAACTAAAGACCGGTAACTACTCCGGCCCAGATTATGTGAGCGTGGACTAAGGAAAATGATGTTCGAATACGCACCAGCACCAGAGTCACAAGCACTTGTGAACTTCAAGGACAGCTACGGTCACTTTATTGACGGCAAGTTCCTAAAGCCAGGCAAGACCTACCAGACCATCAACCCGGCCAATGAGAAAGTACTCGCAGAGATCACCTACGGCACCGAGAAAGATGTCGACCTTGCCGTGAAGGCCGCCAGACAGGCTTACGAAAAGGTTTGGTCAAAACTTCCAGGTTCCGAGCGCGGCAAATACCTCTACCGCATTGCCAGAATCATTCAGGAGCGAGCCCGCGAGCTAGCGGTTGCCGAGACTTTGAACAATGGCAAGCCAATCAAGGAAACCCGCGACGTGGACATCCCTTTGGTGGCAGCCTGGTTCTTCTACTACGCCGGCTGGGCGGACAAGCTTGACTATGCAGGTCTTGGCCCAAACCCACAGGCTCTCGGAGTAGCAGCTCAGGTCATCCCATGGAACTTCCCGTTGATGATGCTGGCCTGGAAGATTGCCCCTGCCCTTGCCGCCGGAAACACCGTTGTACTAAAGCCTGCCGAGACCACTCCGCTAACCGCACTGTTGTTTGCTGAGATCTGCCAGCAGGCAGAGCTACCAGATGGCGTCGTGAATATCGTTACTGGATTTGGTGACACCGGAGCTGCCCTGGTTGGCCACAAAGATGTCAACAAGGTTGCCTTCACCGGCTCAACCGAGGTTGGTCGAATCATCGCCCGCCAGGTTGCCGGAACAAACAAGAAGGTCACCTTGGAGCTAGGCGGCAAAGCCGCCAACATCGTGTTCGATGATGCACCACTTGACCAAGCGGTTGAGGGAATCATCAACGGCATCTTCTTCAACCAGGGTCACGTCTGCTGCGCAGGTTCCAGACTTTTGGTGCAGGAATCAATCCAAGACGAACTTCTAAAGAAGCTGCAGCGTCGTATGGAGTCACTAAGACTTGGCGACCCGATGGACAAGAACACAGACATCGGTGCAATCAACTCACAGGCACAGCTAAAGAAGATCGAAGCGCTTGTGAAGCAGGGTGAGAAAGAGGGCGCAGAGCGCTGGTCTCCGGCTTGTGTGATTCCAAAAAATGGTTTCTACTTCGCGCCTACCCTGATGCTTGGCGTAAGCCCGGCTAATACCGTTGCTCGCGAGGAAATCTTTGGACCGGTGCTTTCGGTTATGACCTTCCGCACCCCGCAAGAAGCTGTAACCAAGGCCAACAACACCGAGTTTGGTCTGAGTGCTGGCATTTGGACCGAGAAGGGTTCGAGGATCCTGAAACTTGCCGACCAGCTAAACGCTGGCGTGGTTTGGGCCAACACCTTCAACCAGTTTGACCCAACCAGCCCATTTGGTGGCTTCAAGGAATCTGGCTACGGCAGGGAGGGCGGCAAGCAAGGATTGGCCGCTTATCTGAAGGGTGGTTACTGATGCGTTTAGACGTTAGAAAGACATACAAGCTCTTCATCGGTGGCAAGTTCCCAAGATCTGAATCCGGTCGCGTTTACCCAGTGGCAGATTCCAAGGGCGAGTTCCTAGCGAATGTTGCAATGGCCTCCCGTAAGGATGCCAGGGATGCCGTGGTTGCAGCTCGCGCTGCTCAGTCCGGTTGGGCTGGCGCAACCGCATACAACAGAGGCCAGGTTCTCTATCGCATCGCGGAGATGCTTGAGGGTCGTCGCGAGCAGTTCGTTGCCGAGATTAGAGCCCTAACCGGCAAGAGCGATCGACAGGCCAACCAAGAGGTTGATGCCGCAATCGATTCTTGGGTTTGGCACGCGGGCTGGACCGACAAGATTGACGCCGTTGCGGGAAATATGAACCCGGTGGCAGGTCCGTTCTTCAACATTTCAACCCTTCAGGCAACCGGAGTTGTCGCTGCCTTTGCCCCTCAGGACAGCGCGCTTTTAGGTCTGGTAAACACCATCGCCCCGGCGATTGTCTCGGGCAATGCCATCGTTGTTGTTTCGAGTGGGTCACTGCCACTTCCTGCGATCACCCTGACCGAGGTGCTCGCCACCAGCGATCTTCCGGGTGGCGTTGTGAATGTGTTGACCGGTAAAGAAGCAGAGATTGCTCCGTGGCTTGCCTCTCACCAGGATGTCAATGCGATTGACCTTGAGGGAACCAGCAACTTTGTTGAGCTCGAGATTCAGGCAGCCCAGAACCTAAAGCGTGTTATTCGCAAGGGTGATTTTGCACGTCTAGGAACCAAGGGATCGCTAAACCACATTACGAACCTGATGGAAGTCAAAACCGTCTGGCACCCAAAGGGAAACTAAGGCCTACCGCCTAGTTTGGTAACCGCCTTGGCGGCAAACCTGACCGCAGCTTGCGCTGCCATGGTCAAGTTTTTGCCACCGAGCAGCTCAGCAATCAGCTTCGCGGCAAAAGCATCTCCGGCTCCGGTGACATCAATTGCGTCTGCAGCAAAAGCCGGGATGTGCTCGCTGGTTTCGGCCGACTGCAACTGAACACCTTCTGCGCCCAAGGTGAGTGTGACCTGAGGGAACCACTCACCCAGCAGGGCCGCCACAATCTCAGGTCTTGACTCGGCAGATAAGACTCGACCCTCTTCCAAAGAAGGCAAAAGCAGATCTACACCTTGAATTGCAGCCAAGAAGGTGTGAACCGAGTGGTCTGCAATGTAACCGGCGCTGCCGGGGTCGCAGGCAATAAAGCCATGTGCTTTGGCTCGATTGATCAGGGCCTGCATAACCTCAACCGACTGGTCAAAAACCGTGTAGCCGGAAAGGTAAAGCGCATCACCAAATAGCTCTTGTGGGATAGCGGATAGATCGAGGTTTTTGTTGGCTCCGCGGTCGGTGAGAAAACTGCGCTGCTGCTCCTGCACCAAAACCACAATGCGTCCGGTTTGTAGCTCGTTGTCCACCTGCAGGTGCGGAACTACTTTGTACTTTCGCAAAATCTGCGAGTGACGATCAAGGTCCTCAGCACCAACTCTTCCCACGAAGTGGGTTTCGATTCCAAGGCTCGCAAGCCAGCAGGCGAAGTTTGCGGCTGAACCGCCGGGCTGCTGTTGGATCTGGCTGTCGGTATCGGTGTCCAGGCGAATCTCTCCCTTGGGGAGAACCAAGATGTCGTCCATGACATCACCGACCACCAAAACCTTAGGCATTAGCCCTGCAGCCTGCACCAAGCGGTAGCTATGTCTGCCGCCACCGAAACGTTGTTCTTAGCAAGATTTAGGTTCACCTCAAGCGATACTCCGCCAGATGCCTGAACTATGTATTGCAATAAGAATGGGGTCACTGCCTTGCCGGTAACGCCGGCCTTTGCTGCTGCTTCAAATGCGATGGCAAGCACGCGATCGTGCTCAACGCGCTCCCAAGCCTGGTGAGCTGGAACTGGGTTGGCAACCACGATGCCACCCTGATCTCCGCGAGCGGCCATTATTAGCGCAACCTCATTGGCGTCATCTGCCTGGTATTCCAAGGTGAAATCGGACTCGCGCAACCAGAAGCTCGGGAAGATTTTGGTGCCGTAACCAATCACCGGAACGCTCAAGGTTTCGAGTCGCTCCAAGGTAGCTGCGATGTCCAAAACGCTCTTCACACCAGCGCTTACCACCGTCACCGGAACCTGAGAGACCACGGTTAGGTCTGCTGATTCATCGAAGCTGTCCTGCGCTCCGCGGTGGACGCCACCAAGTCCTCCGGTGGCAAACACTCGAATGCCGGCTTGAGCGGCAAGGAATGCGGTGGCAGCCACAGTGGTAGCTCCCGAGATGCCCTTGGCTGCCAAAATCGGCAGGTCACGAACCGAAGCTTTCGCGATGTCCTGATTTGCAATCACATCTAGCGCAACCTCATCCAAACCGATGTTTGGAATGCCATCGATCACCGCGATGGTGGCAGGGACAACTCCCTTATCGCGCAAAATCTGCTCGAAGTCCAAAGCCGCCTGGTGGTTTCTTGGACGAGGTAGGCCGTGAGAAATGATGGTTGATTCAAGGGCAACTATCGGCAAATTGTTCTGCAGGGCATTTAGGACTTCAGGGTGAATTTTGAGCACCGGATAAGGCTACTGCGGTTTCTTGGGTAGATTCATAACCAAGTAATTTGATTCGGAGATAGCTTGAAGCGGCCCTGGCTCACGACCCCAAACGGTCAACGCGTCACAATGCTTTTGGGCACCATTTTGGCCTTGCTCTCGTTAGTTCCACTGAGCATCACGCTCGCAGCCGAGGCCATCAGAACGACTGTTTCGCAACTGCAATTTGGCGAGGTCAACTTCTATCCACTCGAAGATGCAACCTCCGTTTCCGAACTCGCCGGTCTTGAGGTTTTGGGCATCACGGATGTTGCTGAATCTGAATTTGGCACCACTATCAAAATTCAAGTTTTGAACCACGGGCAACTGCTAGGAAAACGTGAGGTTTGGGCAAAGGTTTATAGCCCTGCGGGAAACCTTCGTGAGGGCATGAAGATTTGGTTGGAGCTGAAGCCAAAGGGTCCGATCTACCTCGAATTCTTCTTCACGGGAACCGCTAAAGAGCTGGCTGAGAGCAAGATAATGCTTGGTTTTTAGCGTAGATTTCTAAGGTGCCTAAATTCAACGCAGAATCCTTTAGCGACTTCGTCGCATCTAGGCGAACCACTCGTGATTTCCTGCCCACGCCAGTCCCACAGGAACTAATCGATACGCTCCTAACCGATGCGATGACCGCACCTTCCTGGTCAAATACCCGGCCATATTTGGTGGCAACGGCGCAGGGCGAAGTCAGAGACCGAATCTCAAAAGAATTTTTGGCTAGGTGGGAGCAGGCTTCTAAAGCTCTAGGCGGTGGATTTTTGGCTAAGGCCAAACTGTTTATCACACGCTACGGTCTTCCAACCAGCGACTACAAAGTCAATCGGGTTTACCCAAAGGTGCTGCAGCCACGTAGCGCCCGAGTTGGTGCTGAGCTTTACGCGCTTTTGGGAATCGATCGCAAGGACCAAAAAGCCCGCCAGGCTCAGTGGGCAAGAAACTACGAGTTCTTTGGTGCTCCGGTCTCATTCTTTATCTTCACTCACTCTGGATTGGGCGAGTACTCGGTTTCAGATGCCGGATTGTTTATGCAGAACCTGATGCTCTCGGCTCACGCCCACGGCCTTGGCAGCTGCGCGCAGGGTGCCAGCGCAGTTTGGGCAGATGCTGTGAGAAAAGAGTTTGAGGTGCCAAAGGGTTACAAGCTACTTTGCGGTATTGCGCTTGGTTACCCAAGCGATCACAAGGTAAATGGCTTCGGTGCTGACCGCCTGCCAATTAGCGATATCAAACTTAAAAACAAATGATCGACTTTCAAGACCCAGACTTTGTCGTTGACCCATACCCACAGCTTGCAGAGCTGAGAAAAGTTGGCAAGCCGATCTGGCACGAGGGTCTGCAGCTTTTTCTAGCGGCTACCCATGCGGACTCGAGTGCAGTTTTGCGTAATCGCTCGCTCGGAAGAATCTTTGAACCCAGAGAACCGCAAAACGAATGGGACACCTTCAACTGGCTGCACGCTGATTCGATTTTGGATTCCGAACCACCAAAACACACGAGACTGCGCTCGCTGGTGATGAAGGCGTTCAACCCGAAGAAGATCGAAAGCATGCGTCCGGATGTCGAGCGCATCACCCAAAAGCTTTTGGATGAGATCAAGCTAAAGGTTGAAAAAGCCGGCGAATTTGATGTGATTGCAGATTTTGCAGAACCACTGCCGGTGAAGGTAATTGCTTCCATGCTTGGTTTCCCCGACGAGGATGAGCACCTGCTTCGGCCCTGGTCCCAAGCAATTGTGAAGATGTATGAGGTAGCGCCGACTGAGGCGGACGAGCAAGATGCGAAACGGGCTTCAGCCGAATTCGCAGACTATGTCCAAGGCCTAATGGTTGAGCGTAAGAAAAATCCAGGCACAGATTTGATTACCGAGCTTGCACTTGTTGAAGAGGACGGCGAGAAGCTAAACGCTCACGAGCTAATCGCCACCTGCGTACTACTGCTAAATGCCGGGCACGAAGCCAGCGTGAATGGCTTTGGCAATGGCTTTGTTGCGGCCCTCACACAAGAGGACCAAATGGCGCTATTAAGCCAGGCACCGGATCAGCATTCCGCAACTGCCATTGACGAGTTCCTTCGTTTCGATGCCCCGCTGCACCTGTTTGACAGGACCGCGACTCAGGACACCGAAATCGGTGGCGTCGAGATACGCAAGGGTCAAAAGATCGGCGCACTTCTTGGCAGTGCTAACCGCGATGAGAGCGTCTTTAAGAATGCTGAACAGCTGGATCTAACCCGTGATCCAAACCCACACATTGGCTTTGGTGCCGGAATTCACTTCTGCATTGGAGCACCACTGGCTCGCATGGAAATGACGACATCGCTTCCGATGCTTATGAAGGCTTATCCAAATATCAAACTGGCTAGAGAACCAGAGCGCAGACCAACTTTTGTGTTGCGCGGATACGAGTCGGTTTACGTAACCGGTTAGGAAGCCAAAAGCTCCCGAACCATCGGAACAACTTTGGTTCCGTATAGCTCAATTGCCTTCATCAACTTCGAGTGCGGCATTGGACCATTGGCGTATTTCAGGTCAAACCGGTTAGCCCCCACGCTCTCAAGCGCATGGGCAATCTTTTTGGCAACCTTCTCGGGAGAACCGACATACATCGAACCGCCATTCACCTCTGAGATGAAGTGCATCTTGGTGGTTGGACCCCAACCGCGCTCTCTGCCAATTCGACCAAATGCAGTTTCATAGTGTGGCCACTGCGCCTCAACCGCATCGCTATCGGTATCGGCAATAAAGCCGGGCGAGTGAATCGAAACTGGAAGCTCAGCGTGACCAAACTTCGCAAGCTGTTCTCTATAGAGGTTCGAGTAGGGGGCGAATCTCGCTGGGTCACCACCGATGATGGCCAGCTTCATCGGGATTCCCAAGCGGGCTGCACGCACCACCGAATCAGGTGAGCCGCCAACACCAACGCGAAGTGGAATCCCACCGCGTTCGGTCTTTGGGTATACCTCTTGGTTTTCAAGCGCTGCCCGCATTGTTCCCGACCAGGTAACTGGCTTCTCCTTTAGAAGCTCCACCAGGAGCTCTAGCTTCTCTTCGAATAGATCACCGTAGTTGGCAAGCTCATAACCAAATAGCGGAAAAGACTCAATAAATGAACCGCGTCCCGCGGTGATCTCGGCCCGACCATTTGATAAAGCGTCAATGGTGGCAAAGCGCTGGTAAACACGAACCGGGTCGTCGGAGGACAAAACAGTAACTCCGGTGCCGAGCTTGATCTTGCTGGTCACGGTTGCGATTCCGGCCAAGATGGTGTCGGGTGCTGAAACCGCATAGTCATCACGGTGGTGCTCACCGATATTGAAACTATTTAGGCCAACTTCTTCGGCAAGCTTTGCCTGCTCGACCACATCGCGAATTACCTGACCGGCGGAGACTGGATGACCTTGGTCATCTAGTGACATATCTCCAAAGGTGTCTAATCCAAATTGCAATTCCGAGACGTTCATGGGTTCAGTCTAGGGGGTCTAGACAAAAAGCGCTAGTTGGCTGCAGCCAGCTGGCCGCAAGCCCCGTCGATTTCCTTGCCGCGGGTATCACGCAAGGTGGTGGGGATGCCGTTTTTATCCAGGATGTCGATAAACGAGTTGATCTGCTCCTTGGTGGATGAGGTCCAGACTGAGCCCGGGGTCGGGTTTAGTGGAATTGGGTTTACGTGAACCCAGCCCTTACCGCGATCGTTTAGTTTGTCGGCCAAAAGCTGTGCTCGCCAGTCGTGGTCATTCATGTTGTGGATGAGCGCATACTCAATGGACACTCGGCGACCGGTCTTGTCGTAGTAGGCCTTTGCAGCATCGAGTGCCTCATCGACCTTCCACTTTGAGTTCACCGGAATTAGCTCATCGCGCAGCTGATCATCTGGAGCGTGCAGCGAAAGTGCGAAGGTCAGCGGCAGATCTTCCTCGGCCAACTTCACAATTCCGGGCACTAAGCCAACGGTTGAAACCGTGATTTGCCTTGCGCTCATACCAAGGCCGTTTGGCTGCGGTTCAACCATGGTGCGGATTGAGTCCATAAGTTTTGAGTAGTTGGCAAGTGGTTCACCCATACCCATAAACACGATGTTGTTTACGCGCTCATCCTCGTGACGATTAGGTCCAATTTCGCCTGCGCGAATCGCTCGGTTTGCCTGAACGATCTGATCGACAATCTCGGCGGCAGACATGTTTCTGGTGAGACCCGCCTGACCGGTTGCGCAAAACGGACAGTTCATGCCGCAGCCGGCTTGGGATGAAATACAAAGCGTGATGCGGTTTGGATAGCGCATCAAAACCGATTCCACCAAAGCTCCATCGAAGAGTCTCCATAAGAACTTGACGGTGTCGCCCTTATCGGTCTGCAGTCTTTTTACCTGGGTTAGTAGCGGCGGCAATACCTTCTGAACCAGCTCTGCGCGACCTTCTTTTGGAAGATCCGTCATGGTCTCGGGATCGGATGAGTAGTGCGTGAAGTAGTGGGTGGAAATCTGCTTGGCTCTAAAGCCTGGAATGCCTAGTTCTTTGATGCGATCGGTGCGATCAGCGATCGAAAGATCAGCTAGGTGAACCGGTGGCTTGCCACGCTTTACCTCGGCAAATTGCAGAAGCGGCTTGCCCTCAGCGTCTTTGCGCTGAGTCCAGCCTTCGGTCCTTGGCTTTACCTGTTTGTTCTCCACTTGCTAAGTCTAGGTTGTTGGACCAAGTACCCAATAGCTAGCAGGGTAAACTCGCGAATGTGAAGATCCTCGTGATTGGTTCTGGTGCCAGAGAGCACGCCATAGTAAAGGCCCTGCTGCGCACCGGCACCGCGCGCGAACAAATTGTTTGTGCCCCTGGAAACGAAGGCATCGCTAAAGAGGTTGAGGTCAAGCCCGAGATTGTGGCAACCGACCGACTACAGGTTGTAAAACTCGCCTTAGAAGAAGCCGTTGACCTAGTTGTCATTGGCCCCGAAGCACCTTTGGTTGCCGGAGTTGCCGATGCACTTCGCGAGCAGGGCATCGCGGTATTTGGCCCCTCCCAAGAGGCGGCAGCGCTCGAGGGCAGCAAGCAGTTTGCCAAAGAGATCATGGCTGCAGCCGATATCCCAACCGGTATGGCTTATGAGTGCTCAACCATGTCGCAGGTCGAAAGCGCGATGGCACAACTTGGTGCTCCATATGTAGTGAAGGCCGATGGCCTTGCCGCAGGCAAGGGCGTAATCGTCACCTCAAATCGCGAAGAGGCCTTAGAGCACGCCAAGAAGTTCATCGCGGATGGCGTTCTGGTTGAAGAGTTTCTTGATGGCCAAGAGGTTTCGCTTTTCTTCCTCTCAGACGGCAAGCACGTCATGCCGCTTAGCCCAGCCCAGGATTACAAGCGAGCATTCGACAATGACGAAGGTCCAAACACCGGCGGCATGGGTGCCTACTCACCACTTCCTTGGCTACCCGAAGGATTTGTCGAAGAGATCACCCACCGCGTCGCTCAGCCAACAATTGACGAGCTTTATCGACGTGGAACCGAGTTTGTGGGGCTGCTTTACTGCGGCCTGATCATCACCTCGCGCGGAGTAAAGGTGATCGAGTTCAATGCTCGCTTTGGAGACCCAGAAACCCAGGTCGTGCTCAAGCGATTGAAAAACAACTTGGCTGACCTATTGATGCGAAGCGCAACCGGCAAGTTGGATGTTGGACAAGAGGCCACCTTCTCGAGCGACTGCGCTGTAACCGTGGTGCTTGCCTCCGAGGGCTATCCGGTCAGTAATGCGCCGGTTCGCGAGGTAACGGGGATTGCCAGTGCTGAGGAGATTGACGGCGTAGAGGTCTGTAAGGCCAGTGCCACCGGACGCGTGCTGTCGGTGGTTGCCTCGGGTGCAACTTTCCAGGAGGCAAGAGCTTTGGCCTACGAGGGAATGTCTCGAATTCAATTGCAGGGTGGACACTTTAGGCATGACATCGCGCTCAAGGTTGTGAACTAGTGCAGGGGTTTCAGCACGTCTACACCGGCAAGGTTCGCGATCTCTACGTGCCTACAGATTCAGACTTTTCTCACCTGGTTTTGATTGTCGCCTCCGACCGAGTAAGTGCCTTCGACCACGTGCTCTCCCCTGAGATCCCGGGCAAGGGTGAGAATCTCACCGCCATAACCAACTGGTGGTTTGACCGGCTAGAGATAAATAATCACCGTTCCAGCGACCTTGCGGTTCCACAAGAAGTCACCGGTCGAGCCATGATCGCCAAGAAGTTGGATATGTATCCAATTGAGTGCGTGGTTCGTGGCTACCTATCTGGCTCTGGTTGGAAGGAATACCAGCAAACCGGCAGCGTCTGCGGCATCGAACTACCGGCAGGTTTGGAATTTGGAGATCGACTACCCCACCCGATCTACACCCCGGCATTCAAGGCCGAACAGGGTGAGCACGATGAGAACATCACCTTTGCCCAGAGCGTTGAATTAGTCGGAAAAGAAATCGCCGAGCGTCTGAGAGACGAGTCGATTCGCATCTTTATTGCAGCGTCTCAACTTTGCGAAAAGGCTGGGCTGATACTCGCGGACACCAAATTCGAGTTTGGCAATGACCCGGGATCCAACCAGCTCACCCTGGGCGATGAGGTGCTGACTCCGGACTCCTCTAGGTATTGGGATAAGGATGCATGGGAGCAGGGCATTCGCGACCAAAGTTTTGATAAGCAGATTGTCAGAAACTGGCTTTCGGCAAACTGGAATCAGGTGGGTGTTCCGCCTGAATTACCTAACGTTATAGTCTCAACTACGGCATCTAAGTACCAAGAGCTGCGTGGGAGACTGACCGCTCTCTAGTTGGTAATAGACTTGTGTAGTGCTAACAACACCGCTTAATGACGAGCATGTTTCCCTGGGTGCAACCTTTACCGATTTCGGCGGCTGGAACATGCCGGTTCGCTATGGCTCGGACCTCGATGAGCACCACGCAGTGCGAAACAGCGCGGGCCTTTTTGACATCTCTCACATGGGTGAACTTCACGTTGTTGGCGCTGAGGCAACCAAGTTCCTAGACAGCATTTTGGTGTCGGATATTTCTAAGCTTTCGATCGGCCAAGCCAAGTACACGATTATCTGTTCGAAAGACGGAGGCATCATCGATGACCTCATCGTCTACAAGATGGACCCCGAGGATTACCTGATTGTTGCCAATGCTTCGAACCGCCATGCGGTTTTGGTCGCGATGCAAGATATGGCCGACTACGGCTTCAAGGTTGACATCTTCGACGAGACCGAAGACTGGGCACTGGTTGCGATTCAGGGACCAAAGGCAAAAGACATTTTGGGCAAGCTGGTCGATACCGACTTAACCGAATTGAAGTATTACTCGATCGCAAAAGCCAACCTCGATGGAGTTCCGGTTTTGCTTGCTCGAACCGGCTACACCGGCGAAGACGGTTTCGAAATCTATATCCCGGTTCTGGAATCAGCCTCGATCTGGCGCAAGCTTTTGGCTACCGGCGGGAAAGACCTATTGCCCTGCGGCCTAGCCGCTCGCGACACCTTGCGTCTTGAGGCCGGAATGCCGCTCTACGGTCATGAATTAAATAGAACCCTGACTCCCTTTGAGGCGAACCTCGGCAGAATCGTGGCTTTTGATAAGGGCGAGTTCAACTCAAAGACCGAGTTGCTAAAGGCCTCAGGCCAAAAACTTGAGACCAAGCTCTTTGGAGTTAGAGGCGAAGGTAAGCGAGCAGCTCGAGCTGACTACGAAATCTTCCTACCGGGCGGCGAATCTTCAATTGGCAAGATCACCTCTGGAGTTCTTTCCCCCACCCTGGGCTACCCAATCGCGATGGCGTACCTCAAAGCAGATTTAGATCTAACCCCCGGCAGCAAGCTCGAGGCCGATGTTCGCGGCACCCGAGTCCCCTATGAAATCGTCAAGCTACCGTTCTACAAGGCAGAGAGATAAAAATGGCAAATCCAGAGAACCTTCAGTACACCAAAGAGCACGAGTGGGTGCTTGTAGCAGGCGATGTCGCAACCGTAGGCATCACCCAGTACGCAGCCGATGCGCTTGGTGAAATTGTTTACGTCGATCTACCAAAGCCAGGTAGCTCAACCAGCTACATGAAGATTTGTGGCGAGATTGAGTCCACTAAGTCAGTGGGCGAGCTATACGCGCCAATGGATGGTGAGGTCATCGAGTCAAACTCTGCCCTGGGCAATGCCCCAGAGGCGATCAACCAGGACCCATACGGTGCTGGTTGGCTAATCAAGATCAAGTACACCCAATTGCCAGAGCTACTAACCGCTGCCGAGTACGCAGCGCTAACCGGGGAGTAATAGTTGCTAGAAAGGCACCACGATTTCCAGTTCCGCCACATCGGACCTGATCTTCAAGCCCAAAAAGAAATGCTGGACTATGTAGGTGCAAGCTCGCTTTCGGACCTAATGGAAAAAGCCCTCCCGGAGGCAATTAAGTACCGCGGTGGAAGCACCCTGCCCGCACCAATTAGCGAAGACGATGCCCTTGCCAGACTGCACGAGATCGCCGGTAAGAACCGCATCACGCAAACATTCATCGGTCTTGGTTACTACGGCACCAGGACCCCAGGTGTCATCAAGCGCAATGTTTTAGAGAACCCAAGCTGGTACACCGCCTACACCCCATACCAGCCGGAGATCAGCCAGGGCAGACTCGAAGCCATAATCAACTTCCAGACCATGGTCACCGACCTCACCGGCATGAAGACCGCAAACGCTTCGATGTTGGATGAATCAACCGCCGTGGTCGAGGCAATGATGATCGCAAGAAGAAGCGCAGACTCTCAGTCCAATATCTTCTTTGCAGATTCCGATCTCTTCCCACAAACCAAGCAGCTGCTAGAGCACCGTGCTGACCCAATGGGAATTGTGATTCGCTACTTTGATGCAGCAAACCCACAAGAACTTGACCAAGAGTGCTTTGGTGCGGTTATCCAGTACCCGGGAGCATCGGGACGAATTATTGACTTTGAAAACCTATTTGCGAAGGTTCACGAATTTGGTGGCCTGGCAATTGCAACCGCGGACCTAATGGCACTAACCCTGCTAACTCCTCCGGGAGAAAAGGGTGCCGATGTGGTTTGTGGCACTACCCAGCGCTTTGGAGTCCCAATGGGCTTCGGTGGGCCTCACGCCGGCTACCTAGCGGTTCGCGACAAGCTTGAGCGCACCATGCCTGGTCGTCTGGTTGGTGTCTCGGTCGATGCCGAAGGGGCACCTGCCTACCGCCTAACTTTGCAAACCCGCGAGCAGCACATCCGCCGCGAGAAGGCAACAAGCAACATTTGCACCGCTCAGGTTCTACTGGCCGTAATCGCAGGAATGTACACGGTTTACCACGGTCCAAAAAACCTAAAGGCCATTGCCCTGGAGATTCACTCCAAGGCAACCGCTTTGGCCAAGGTTTTGGAGGAGTCCGGCCTCGAGATTCAACACAAGAACTTCTTTGACACCATCAGAATTCAAAACGTCGATGCAAACAAGATCTTCAATGCAGCAAGATCCAAGGACCTAACCCTGCTGCTAGTTGATAACTCGACCTTGGGTATCTCGATTGACGAGAGCACCAGCTGGAATCACCTGGCCGATCTGGCTGCTGCCTTTGGCGCAAGAGCTCCGAAAGCGGCCGACTCATCCGACAAGCTGCGCAATCACCGCACCAGTGAATACCTGCAGCACCCGGTTTTCAACACTTACCACTCAGAAACCGCAATGCTTCGCTACCTAAAGAAGCTTGCCGACTTTGACTACGCACTTGATCGCGGCATGATTCCACTGGGCTCCTGCACCATGAAGCTCAACTCAGTAACCGAGATGGAAGCAGTGACCTGGCCAGAATTTGCCAACCTGCACCCATTTGCGCCAGCCGAGGACACCAAGGGTTACATGGAGCTCATTGGTGAGCTAACTAGCTGGCTAAGCGATATCACCGGATACGAAGCAGTTTCACTGCAGCCAAATGCCGGTAGCCAGGGTGAACTTGCTGGATTGCTAGCGATTCGCGGCTACCACCGTTCTCGCTCTGACTTCCAGCGCAACGTCTGCCTAATCCCATCATCTGCCCACGGCACCAATGCCGCGAGCGCCGTGCTCGCCGGCATGGAGGTAGTGGTTGTTGAGTGTGACGAAGACGGCAACGTTGACGCCGCCGACCTAAAGGCCAAGATCGCAGCCACCGGAGACAAGCTCTCCGCACTGATGATTACCTACCCGTCCACCCACGGTGTTTACGAAGAAGCAGTGGTTGAAATCTGCGACCTAGTTCACGCAGCCGGCGGTCAGGTCTACATCGATGGTGCCAACACCAACGCGGTAGTCGGCTTTGCCAAGTTCGGTGACTTTGGTGGCGATGTGTCGCACCTGAACCTACACAAGACCTTCTGCATCCCTCACGGCGGTGGTGGCCCAGGTGTTGGTCCAGTGGTTGCTCGCTCACACCTAAGTGCATTCCTCCCTGGCCACTCAATGGCTCAGATTCCGCTAACTGGCTATGGTCCGGTATCGGCCGCACCGTTTGGTTCACCAAGCATCTTGCCAATCTCCTGGGCATACATCCAGATGATGGGTACCGATGGACTTCGCTCTGCCACCGCAGTTGCCGTGCTAAGCGCCAACTATGTGGCAAAGAAGCTCTCCAAAGCCTTCCCGCTGCTCTACACCGGCAAGCACGGCCTAGTTGCTCACGAGGCAATCATCGACATCCGTCCGCTTCAGAAGGACGCCGGCATCGGAAACGATGACATTGCAAAGCGTTTGATTGACTACGGCTTCCACGCACCAACCATGAGCTTCCCAGTATCTGGAACCCTCATGATTGAGCCAACCGAGTCTGAGCCAAAGGAAGAGCTAGATCGCTTTATCTCAGCCATGCTCGCAATTCGCGCGGAAGCTCAGCAGGTTCAGGATGGCGTCTGGCCACACGATGACAACCCACTGGTAAATGCGCCTCACACCGCAAACCACCTGGTTTCAGAGTGGAACCACCCTTACTCTCGCGAATTGGCTGTGTTCCCAACAGACTCTCAGCGCAAGAGCAAGTACTGGCCTCCGGTTAGACGTATTGATGGAGCATTTGGCGACAGGAACCTAACCTGCACCTGCCCACCTATCGAGAGCTTCGCTAAGAACTAGCCGACTTCGACCATGTGCTTGCGGATCATTTCCGCAGCTTCAACAAGTGTCAACTTGTCGGTTGCGATTCCTAACGTAAATTCCATACCTTGATCGGCATTCATCACTATGAAATAGCCGTTGATGTAAAGGAAAGACGACAGCATGAACCAAGAGGTTCGTTTGTTTCCATCAACCATCGCATGATTTTTGATGATGGAGTGAACCATGGCCGCTGCCTTGAGCTCCAGCGTTGGGTAGGCATCTTCGCCGAATAGCGTGGTTTTTGGTCTCGCAAGTGCCGAGTCAAGCAGGCCCAGGTCTTTCACATAGAAACCAGCAACCGCTATTTGCTGAAGTGCATCCTCAAGTTCGAGAAAGTGCGTCACGCGTCAGCCAAGCGATCGAGCAACTCCTTGTCCCTTACAAGGACAATGTCCATGATCTCTTTGAGCTGCTTCTGCCTGTGGGCTTTCGCATCAAATGCTTCGATGGCGGTAATTACAGCTTGCTGCTTGGAGCAACCTAGCTGTTCAGCGATGTTTGTGAGCACTTCATCCTGTGCTTCAGTCAATCTAATAGTCATAGCCATAACGCTATGGTATCAAGTTGATACCAGTTTGCCCAGAACAAATCTGTGGATAAGTCAGACTTTTTGAAGGATGTTAGTTGGGCATCAAAAGTTTGTTAGCAGCCTCAAGCTCAATACTTAGGTCGCGATCTGGGCCAAATCCTGGAACCTGTTCCCTCAGGATTGCAATTAGCTCACCGGTTACTGGGGCTGGCTTTAGTGGTGCTCGAAGCTCAACACCGCGCGCTGCTGCAACCAACTCGATTGCCAAGACCATACGCGTGTTATCGACTGCCTTGCGAAGCTTTCTCGCCGCATGCCAACCCATAGAAACGTGGTCCTCCTGCATAGCTGAGGATGGGATCGAATCAACGCTGGCTGGAACAGCCAAGCGCTTGTTCTCGCTAACCAGTGCAGCCTGGGTGTACTGAGCAATCATCAAGCCGGAGTCCACACCTGGATCAAAAGCCAAAAATGCCGGCAGCTTTCGATTTCTGGAGACATCTAGGAACCTGTCGGTTCGACGCTCGGAGATTGAACCCAGGTCGGCAACCGCGATTGCCAAAAAGTCCAGTACGTAAGCAACCGGAGCACCGTGGAAATTGCCGTTGGAGGTGACCTCACCGTTTTTTAGCACAACCGGGTTATCGATAATCGAAGCCAGTTCGCGATGGGCAACCAATCGAGCGTGCGAAATGGTGTCACGCACTGCTCCTGCGACCTGTGGGGCGCAGCGCAGCGAATAGGCATCCTGAACCACACCATCGCCGTGACGGTGAGATGCGACTATCTCACTGCCCTGTAAGGCATTGAACATGTTTCGTGCACTTTGTGCCTGCCCGGGGTGTGGCCTTAGGTCTTCGTGAAGAGCTGAGCGGAATACCCGGTCGGTTCCCATCTGACCCTCGACGCTCATCGCCGCAATCACATCTGCCTGATCCAGCAGAATATCGAGGTCGTGGATTGCAAGAAGCAGCATGCCGAGCATGCCGTCGGTGCCGTTGATTAGAGCTAGGCCTTCTTTTTCGCGAAGCTCAACCGGTGTAATGCCGGCGTCTGCGAGCAACTGAGCAACCGGGCGCTCAACGCCATCTTTGCCAGTAGCTCTTCCCTCACCCATCAACACCATCGCGCAGTGGGCCAGTGGAGCAAGATCACCCGAGCAACCAAGGGAACCAAACTCCAAAACTCGCGGGGTAATGCCAGCGTTCAAAATTTGAGCGTAAGTCTGAGCAACAACTGGTCTGACTCCGGTCTGTCCAGAACACATGGTCTTTAGGCGCAAAAACATCAAGGCTCTAACCACTTCACGCTCAACCGGCTCTCCCATACCGGCAGCGTGAGAGCGAATCAAAGACTTCTGTAGCTGAACGCGATCCGCCATCGGGATGTGGCGCTGGGCGAGCGCTCCAAAACCAGTTGAAATTCCGTATACCGGCTCCTCGGATACTGCAAGACGTTCGATGTGCTCGCGAGTCTCGGCCATCGCGGCTAGCGACTCGGCACTGATCTCAATCTGCGCATTGTGTCTTGCAACCGCAATCACATCGCTTGCGGTCAATCCAGAGGTGGAGAGAACTACTTTTTCCATGACTTACCTTCCGTAAACCTTTTTGCCAGCAACATATGTGCTCGTAACTAATTGCACCCCTGGGCGATAGGCCAGGAATAAGTGATTTGGTGCATCCAAGATTGCAAAGTCCGCTCTCGAGCCAACCGAAAGTGTTCCGCGCGATGAATCGCGCAGCGCTAAAGCGCCACCTCTGGTCGCAGACCAAACGGCCTGATCGATTGTGAAACCCATGTCCCTTACCGCAACCGCAATGCAGAACGGCATTGAGGTGGTGAAGCTCGAACCGGGGTTGCAGTCGGTGGCAAGTGCAACGGCCACTCCCGCTGCAAAAAGCTTCTTGGCATCTGGGTAATCGCTTCTAGTTGAGAACTCAGCGCCTGGCAAAAGGGTTGCAACAGTGTTGCTACTAGCCAGCATCTCAATGTCTTTATCGCTTAGGTGCGTGCAGTGATCAACCGATGCGCAATCCAGCTCGACGGCTAGGGCAATAGCCCCAAGATTTTCCAGTTGGTTGGCGTGCAGTCTAGGCAGAAGTCCCTGTGCGATGCCTGCTTCTAGAACCTTGCGGGTCTGAGCCAAAGTAAAGGCACCTCTGTCGCAGAAAACATCTATCCACTTGGCATAAGGCTGGACCGCATCCAGCATGGTGGTCGAGACCAACTCGACGTATGCATCTGGGTCTTGTTCAGCAGGAACGACGTGAGCGCCCAAAAATGTGGTGTCTTCGGTGAACTCGCGAGCAATCTTTAGCGAGCGAACCTCGGTTTCAACATCCAAACCGTAACCGCTCTTAATCTCAAAGTGGGTAACACCGGATTGGTAAAACTCGGAGATCAATTTCTGTGCGTTGTCTCGCAGCTCTTGATCAGATGCAGCACGGGTTTTTGCAACCGTGGTCTTGATACCACCGGCAGAATAAGCAACACCCGCCATGCGAGCTTCAAACTCTTGCTCTCGACTTCCGGCAAACATCAAATGAGCATGGCTGTCGACAAAACCAGGAATCACGCACTTTCCTGCAACATCAACAAACGAATCGCAGCTCGGTGCGGCATCGGCCTGACCGACCCAGGTAACCAGCCCGTCTTCGACCACAAAAGCGGCGTTCGACAGTGTCTCTAAAACGCCAACTTCGGCCGCTGGCATTACCAGCGAGCCGATGTTGGTGAAGAGGGTTTTAGTCACTATTCGGTGTCCAGCATTGGAACGTGAACGTGCTTAGCGCGAGCAACAGCCTGGGCTTCTGGGTAACCGGCATCGCTGTGACGAATAACTCCCATACCAGGGTCATTGGTTAATACGCGCTGCAACTTCTGAGCTGCCAACTCGGTGCCGTCGGCAACCGAAACTTGACCGGCGTGAATAGATCGACCCATGCCAACGCCACCACCGTGGTGAATGGAAACCCAGGATGCGCCGGAGGCGATGTTGATCATGGCGTTTAGTAGTGGCCAGTCTGCAATTGCGTCAGAACCATCGAGCATCGCCTCAGACTCGCGATATGGCGATGCCACGCTGCCACAGTCAAGGTGATCGCGACCGATAACAATCGGAGCGGAAACCTCACCCTTTTTCACTAGATCGTTGAAGACCGCGCCAGCCTTGTCGCGCTCGCCATAGCCAAGCCAGCAAATGCGAGCTGGCAGACCCTGGAACTCAACGCGCTCCTGCGCCATCTTGATCCAGCGGTGGAGGTGCTCGTTCTCTGGGAACAGCTCCAGAATCGCCTGGTCGGTGCGGTAGATGTCTTTCTTGTCACCCGAGAGTGCAACCCACCTAAATGGGCCCTTACCCTCGCAGAACAGCGGGCGGATGTAGGCAGGGATAAAGCCTGGGAACTTGAAGGCGTCTTGGTAGCCACCCTGACGTGCCTCATCGCGAATCGAGTTGCCGTAGTCAAACACCTCGGCACCCTTGGCCATAAAGCCGACCATCGCCTCAACGTGCTTAGCCATAGAAGCCTTGGCACGGTCGGTAAAGTCCTTCGGGTGGTTCAGCGCATAGTCGCGAGCATCCGCAAGATCGATGCCCTCAGGGATGTAATACATCGGGTCGTGCGCCGAGGTTTGGTCGGTAACGATGTCGATTGGCACATCGCGCTTTAGTAGCTCCGGGAAGATGGTCGCGGCATTACCAACCACACCAACCGAGATTGCCTTGCGCTGGTTCTTATAGCGAACCACGCGCTCGATTGCGTCATCCAGGCTGTCGGCAATCTCGTCCAAATAACGTGTCTCGATGCGCTTGCGCAAGCGAGACTCGTCGATGTCGACAATCAAACATGTGCCCTCATTCATGGTCACCGCAAGTGGCTGAGCGCCACCCATGCCACCGCAACCTCCGGTCAAAGTAAGAGTTCCAGCCAAGGTGCCACCAAAGCGCTTTTGTGCGACGGCAGCAAAGGTCTCGTAGGTTCCCTGCAAAATACCTTGGGTTCCGATGTAGATCCAAGAACCTGCAGTCATCTGGCCATACATAGTGAGGCCAAGCTTTTCTAACCTGCGGAACTCTGGCCAGTTGGCCCAGTCGCCAACCAAGTTGGAGTTTGCAAGTAATACGCGCGGGGCCCACTCGTGAGTCTGGAAGACACCAACCGGCTTACCGGACTGCACCAGCATGGTCTCGTCGTTCTTGAGATGGGTGAGGGTCTTTACCAGGGCATCGAAACTTTCCCAGTTTCTAGCCGCCTTACCGTTACCGCCGTAAACGATTAGTTCTTCTGGGTGTTCCGCCACCGAAGGGTCAAGGTTGTTGTGCAGCATTCGAATTGCTGCCTCTTGCTGCCAACCCTGAGCGGTCAAAGTGGATCCGGTTGCTGCCTTGAGAGTACGCGCCATTGCATTCATAACTAAAGTTCACAACTAACTGAGGTAACAAACAATGTTCAAAACAAAGATGTGTCTGGTATTTCAGACATACTTTTAGAGTGAGCAAAATCCCAGCCGCCGAGCGCACCTTGAATCTGCTGCGCACCATGGCCGATATTGGTCAGCCTGCCACCGCAGCAAGGCTCGCAAAACGCATCGGAATCCCGCGTTCTTCCTGCTACCAGCTACTCGAAGTGCTCAAAAACCAGGGCTTTGCCATCCACTTCGAAAAGGAAAAGCGCTGGGGTCTGGGGTTAGCCGCCTGGGAGCTTGGTAGTGCATATCAACGCCATGAACCACTTGAAAGACTGGTGAAGCCAGTCATTACAAAATTGGTTTCTGAGTTTGCCACAAAAACTCCAGTGGTTGGTCACCTGGGGGTGCTAGATGGCTCAGATGTGCTCTACCTCTTGGAGCAGCGTCCGGCTAAATCCCTCAAGCTGGTAACAGATGTCGGGGTGAGACTCCCCGCCCACCTAACTGCATCGGGTCGAGCAATGCTTGCTCGCCTAGATCAAAAACAACTCTCCGCATCATTCCGGGGCCGCGAGCTTGCCACCCGCACCAACCTTGGACCTAAGAACTTGATTGAGCTAAAACAACTCCTGACTCAAGAAAAAGAACAGGGCTTTGCCTTGGAGGTGGATGAGGTAACAATGGGATACGCCTCGGTGGGAGTTGCCATTGTCGATCACCTAGGTCACCCAATCGCGGGATTGGCAATCACCTTGCAATCAAGAGAGTTAGAAAAGCTACAGTTATCTCAATTAGCGCAGGTGCTAATCGCATCCGCAAACGATCTATCGAGAAAGTTTGGTCACAATGGCTGAAGATGCAAAGTGGCCAAGAGCTGCATCTCTTATCTCAAGTGCAAGTTCACCTATAGGGCTAATAGACGTTCCAGCATCCAAGACTTCAATCTCGCCAACCAACGCACACCTAACTCCAAAGGCGATTCGCGAAGCACTGGAGCGATACAGCACCTACAGCTACTCAACCGGTAAAGATCTCTCTAGCCTCAGCATCGAGGACCTAGGCGCAATCGAAGACCCAGACAACAACGAAGCCAAGACCACAAAGGCAATTCAGACAGCAGGCAAAGAACTAACGATTGCGCTTGGTGGCGATAACTCAATTACTTATGCGGTTGGTCTAGGCGTCTTTGGAGATGACTTAGCAACTGCAGGACTAATCACTCTTGATGCCCACCACGACCTAAGAGACGGCATCTCAAATGGATCACCGGTCAGAAGGCTCATCGAAGCCGGCCTAGACCCAAAGCGAATCGTACAGATTGGCATTAACGACTTCTCCAACTCTGCAAGCTACGCCCAGCTAGCAAGCGATCTCGGGATCACTGTTATCTCAAGAGAGATGGTTGCCGAGATCGGCATCAAAGAAGCCTGCAACATCGCACTCAATGTTGCCGGTAGCGCCGAAGGCGCGATTCACGTTGACCTAGATGTCGATGTTTGTGACCGCAGCGTAGTTCCTGCTTGCCCGGCAGCAGCACCTGGTGGTTTGTCTGCATTCGAATTACGCCAAGCGACCAGAATCCTTGCGAGCAACGAACTAGTTCGCGGTGTCGACATAACTGAAATCGATGCCTCGAAGGACAGCGAAGATGGTCGAACCGTCAGGCTAGCTGCGCTGTTGGTACTGGAGACTGTGGCCGGATATTCAAGCAGGAACTCGCGCTAAAGCGTTGAGTCCGAAACAAAGTCAAATCCCAAACTCAAAATCCTCATATCCGAGGTCAGAAACTCCATGCGTTCGGATGCTGCCTGAGCCATTAGAAGCAGGTCCAGTGGGTCACTTTGGCGAAGTGAGCCAAAACGATTCGCTTCCATAACTGCCTCCACGGTTAGCGGAAGTTCTAAGAAGTCCAGCGACCTAGTTGCCTCAACCAATTTCTTGGTGTTGACCTGAAGGTCGTCATCCTTCTGAGACCACTCAAAGACACTCAGCGGTGAAAAGTAAATGGTGTGAGCGGTAGAGAGTTTCGACTTAGTTGCCTTACCAATGCGATTGGGTTTTTGGTGTATCCAGGTCAAAACGTTGGTATCGAGAAGAAGCCTCACTCGCCAAGCCTCTCAAGCTTCTTACGCCAGTTGCCCCAAGCCTCATCCATGTGGGAGTTGTCGTCAAAATCAACGTCATCCCAGCCTTCAAGTTTTCCCTCCAGGAGACCGAAGATGATTTTTGGTTTCTCAATGGGCACGATCTTTGCCACCGGCTTACCGTACTTAGTGATTATGGTCTCTTCGCCTCGGATAGCGTCCTCAACCAAAAGTGAGAGTACGGCCTTTGCCTCGGTAACGCTCATTGTTCCTGCCATTCTCAAATGCTACAACAAACTAGTCATTTTGACTAGTTATATTTATGCTTTTCTAGGCTAGACAGAGAGCAAGTTTCAAATCAACACCGATATCAAAATGTGGATAACTCGGCTTCCCGAGTGGCTGTGCAGAAGCGTCTGTTAGCCCAGTAAACTATTGATATTCCGCAGTGTCGCGAGCCAAATATCCATCCCGAAACAGGACCTCCTGCCAACCGAAGGGGAAAAGTGCCAAAAATCATTGTTGAGATCATGCCAAAGCAAGATCTACTTGACCCTCCAGGCAAGGCCGTAGCAAACGCACTAAAGCGCTCAGGCCACAACGACATCGTGAACGTAAGAATCGGTAAGCGCATCGAGCTGCACTTCGATCGCCCCATTACCCAAGCAGACCTAGATAACGCGGGACGCGTTGCAGCCTCTTTCCTCTCCAACGACGTCATTGAAGACGTGGTTGCAATCACCAAAGAGGACTAATGAAGATTGGCGTAATCACCTACCCGGGAACCTTGGATGACCGGGATGCACAGCGCGCTATTCGATTAGCCGGTGGAACACCGGTTCCACTTTGGCACGCAGACGGCGACATCAAAAAGGTTGACGCAGTAGTCCTACCGGGAGGCTTCTCCTACGGTGACTACCTACGCTGCGGAGCAATCGCCGCTCAAGCCCCAGCGACTCAAGAGGTAGTAAGACTTGCCGCCCAGGGACTACCGGTTCTAGGTATTTGCAATGGCTTCCAAATTCTTGTCGAATCCCGCTTGCTGCCAGGTGGTTTGATTCGCAACGAACACCAGCACTTTATTTGCAGAGACCAGCGCATCAGGGTGGAGAACACAAACACCGCCTGGACAAACCTCTTCGAGCAAGACGAAGAAATCACCATCCCGCTCAAAAACGCCGAGGGTGGCTACATCGCGAGTGCTGAGACCCTAAAGATGTTGGAAGCCGAGAACCGTGTGGTCTTTCGCTACCTAGACATAAACCCAAACGGCTCAATGAATGACATTGCAGGTCTCACCAATGAGCGCGGCAATGTGGTTGGGCTTATGCCTCACCCAGAGCACGCCACCGAAGCTGGCTTTGGACCAGATACCGATATCGCTACCAGATCAGGTGTTGATGGACTCAAGTTCTTCCAGTCGGTTTTGAAAGCTCTGGTGAATGCCTAATGAGCAAAAGACCTACCAACGTCGACACCGTCTCGGACGCAATCGCAAACGATAAAGAACAGCCTTGGAAAGAACTCGGTCTCAAGCAAGACGAGTACCAGGAGATCAAAACCATTCTCGGTCGACGCCCAACCTCCTCAGAGCTTGCGATGTACTCGGTGATGTGGTCCGAGCACTGCAGCTACAAGTCCTCCAAGATTTACCTTCGCCAGTTCGGTGAGAAGGTCACCCCGGAGATGAAAAAAGACCTCATGGTCGGCATGGGTGAAAACGCAGGTGTTGTAGACATCGGCGAAGGCCTAGCTGTCACCTTCAAGGTGGAGAGCCACAACCACCCAAGCTACATCGAACCATTCCAGGGTGCTGCAACCGGTGTCGGCGGCATTGTCCGCGACATCTTGACCATGGGTGCAAGACCAATTGCGGTTATGGATCAGCTACGTTTTGGTGCACCAAGTGACCCTGACACCGCACGCGTGGTTCACGGTGTCACCTCAGGCATCTCTTTCTACGGCAACTGCCTGGGACTTCCAAACATTGGCGGCGAGACCGTCTTTGACAAGGTCTACCAGGGCAACCCACTGGTAAATGCTCTAGCAGTCGGTGTCATGAAGCACGAAGACCTAAAGCTTGCCAAAGCTTCAAACCCAGGCGACCTAGTAATCCTGTTTGGCGCTAGGACCGGTGGCGATGGCATTGGTGGCGTTAGCGTCCTAGCCTCAGAAACCTTTGACTCAACCGGTCCCACCAGGCGCCCAGCGGTGCAGGTTGGTGACCCCTTTGCCGAGAAGGTTCTTATCGAGTGCTGTCTTGAGCTCTTCTACGCAGGCGTAGTCGCAGGTATTCAAGACCTAGGTGGAGCGGGTATCTCCTGCGCCACCTCAGAGCTTGCCTCCAACGGAGGCAAGGGTATGAAGGTTCAGCTTCAGAACGTGCTCCTAAGAGACGACTCCCTCACCCCAGAAGAGATTCTGATGAGTGAGTCTCAAGAGCGCATGATGGCGATTGTTCCAACCAAGGACCTAAAAGCTTTCGAAGCGATTGTTACCAAGTGGGAAGTTGAGTACTCAGTCCTCGGTGAGGTAATCGACGAAGACCGTTTGTACATCAACTGGGGCGAGCAAGAGATCGTAAACGTGCCACCAAGAACCGTGGCTCACGACGGACCCGTTTACCACCGCCCAGTGGAATACCCGAAGTACCAAGACGCACTAAATGCCAACAGCTCCAGCTCTCTCCCAAGAGCAACAACACCAGCGGAGCTAGCAAAGCAAATCATGGCAATCGTCGTAAGCCCTAACCAGGCAGACAAGTCCTGGATCACCGCGCAGTATGACCGCTACGTCATGGGCAATACCGCACTATCCATGCCAGATGATGCCGGCATGATTCGCGTTAGCGAAGAAACCGGTCTCGGCATCACCCTGGCAACCGATGCAAACGGTAAGTACTGCCAGCTAGATCCATATCACGGAGCACAGCTAGCACTGGCCGAGGCGTATAGAAATGTCGCGGTAACCGGAGCAAAGCCAAAGGCTGTCACCAACTGCCTGAACTTTGGCAGCCCTGAGAACCCAGGGGTTATGTGGCAGTTCAAGCAGGCGACCGCAGGTCTTGCGGATGCCTGCCTAGAGCTAGGCATCCCGGTCACCGGCGGAAACGTTTCGTTCTACAACCAAACCGGTGACGTTGCAATCTACCCGACCCCGGTAGTTGGAGTTCTAGGTGTTATCGACAACGTTGCAAGACGCATTCCTTCTGGCTGGCAAGACGAAGGCAACAACATCTACCTGCTGGGAACAACCAAAGACGAGCTAGATGGCTCAGCCTGGGCTGAGACCATCCACCAGCACCTCGGTGGTAAGCCACCGGTTGTGGAACTAGCAGCGGAGAAGAAACTTGCCGACCTGATTCACGGTGCAGCAATCCAGGGCATGATCGAAGCAGCTCACGACATCTCAGAGGGTGGCCTTGCCATCGCAGTTGTTGAGGCAGCATTGCGCTTCAACGTTGGAGCAAGAATCTGGCTAGATGAGGTACTTGAGCGCGACGATCTAGACCTAACCGCAGCACTGTTCTCCGAGTCTCAGGCGAGAGTGATTGTGAGCGTTGGCCGTGAGGATGACGTCAAGTTCCAGTCGCTCTGCGAAGCAAGAGGAGTGCCGGTGCTGCGAATTGGTGTCACCGACAAGGCATCTGGATCTATCGAGATCAAGGAACTAGCAACCTTCGAGCTCAACGAAGTCCGCGAGGGCTGGGCAAAGACTCTGCCTGAACTCTTTGGCTAGTCACCAAAGCCCTATCTCGCTAGCATTAACCGCATCTACCTAAGGTTTCTATGAACATCAAATACATCGCAGCACTGTCTTCCCTTGCTCTTCTTACTGGCTGTGCTACCGGTCCCTCCATGACCGATGCCGAGAGCTGTGACCTTATTGGTGGCGCAATCGACTCCATGATGTTCACCTTTGATGACCCAGCGGCAACCCCAGAATCCGCATCTGAGGTATTCACTAAGGCGGCAGCAGATCTAACCGCTGCCTCCGAAGGATCAGAGGGCGAGAAAGCCCAGTGGGCTGCCAGCATTAGCGCTCTTGCTAGTTACCTAAACCAGAACATCGCAGACAGCGATGGTGATGCCATGGTTCAGACACTCGATGCATTGTTTATTGGCTTTGGTGACGAAGCCATTCACTGCGCAGAGTAACTAGTTCTTTAAAGTCTTTGCCAAGTATCCGGCTATAACCAAAGCTAAAGCGGGATACAGCATTGCCAAAGGCAATGTAATGGCATCGGACAGAATGCCAACCAGTGATGGTCCAATGAAGTAAGCACCAATAGAGATCACACCAACCCTGGCAATACCTATAGAAGGTGCGATTCCCTTAATCGCAGCGGCACCGACAATAAATGCGGGGAACATCGGACCAATAGCGATACCCGCCCAGAAGAAACCAAAGTTCACAATCACCAGCGCTAAAAGTGCATGGTCGCTACTTAGCCAAACTCCAAGCAGCATTGATGCTCCCCACACCAAACCGCCACCAACACCCAAATACCTAACAACTCGGTATGGGCCAAAGCGCTCCAGCCAACGATCCCCCAGGAACCTAGAAATCAACATCGCAAACCCAAAGGTTGCAAACGCCGAAGCATTGAAACCCTTGTCGATACCCATCCAGTCGCGAAGCAACAGCGCTCCCCAGTCAGCTGCAGCCCCCTCGGCAATAAACGAAGCAGCACTTCCAATACCCATAAACCAAAGCGGCAAGGTAGCAAGCGCAAACCACGGCACCGAGTTACTAGTCACCTCATCATTAGTACCGGCGTGACCATCCATCGAAGGCGGCAACAGCTTTCGAGCTGCAATCAAAAACACCACAAAACCAACACCCGCAACTATCAACAGGTTCTGCTGTGGGGTCAAAAGATAAGCAACCGTTGCCCCAAACACAGTGGCAACCAAAGTCCCCAAGCTCCACATCCCATGGAAAGCAGCCATGTAACCCTTGGAGAGAAGCTTCTCTATCGCAACGCCCTGGGCATTGCCCCCGACATCAAGCCAAGCATAAGAGAATCCCAGCACAAACAAACCAATCACTAAAACAAAGGGTGAGTTACTCAACGCCATGATCACAACACCCAAAGGCACCACGAAGGCCGAGAAATACATTGCCGGCCTAGAGCCAAAGCGGTGAATCAATCTGCCGGCAAGCTGAGCTCCAACCACCGCTCCAACAGAACTGGAGATAAGCACCAATCCAAACTGAGTATCGCTGAGCCCATTTGCTTCTTTAATCTCAGGAATACGTGGCACCCAAGCCATGGACACAACACCCATAACAAAGAACATCAGCCAGAGTGAGTTGCGGGCTGAGGTGCCGGTTGGGTAATTCACCTCACAAGGCTAGCCCGAGATTTCTCTTCGTAAGACTTCGCCATGGTAGATGAGCTTCCGTCTACAAATTGAGGCACGGTTTGAGCCGAAATACCCGAAAGCTCGGGATAGCCTTGAGTCGTGGTCAGTAAAGAAACTATGGAAAGTCTCAGGCAATTTGTTGCTGCCAGAGACTGGGGGCAATTTCACACACCAGAGAACCTGGCGAAGAGCATCTCGATTGAAGCTGGGGAGCTTTTGGAATGTTTTCAGTGGGGGGAAAGCGCTAATCCGTCCGAAATAGCGGATGAGTTAGCAGATGTTCTGACTTACTGCATTCTCTTGGGGGAGAAATACAACTTTGACTTGGACTCATTAGTTGCGGCAAAGATTTCGAAGAATGCGGAAAAGTACCCGGTCAGCAAGTCTCGAGGGGTCAGCACGAAGTATGACCGACTTTAGTTTCGACCGACTCCCTTTCGAGCCCGATTCGGTTTCGCTTTGGAAGCAGGCAGACCCTGCACGTGATAACTGGCCTGTTGTCTACACAATTAGCAACCAGACTGAAATCTACGTCGGCGAAACCGTGAATGTGGCCACGAGGTTGGGGCAACATCTTATGAGCCCATCGAAGCAGCACCTAGAACACGTTCAAATCATCAACCACCGCAAGTTCAACAAATCTGTTTGCCTTGATCTTGAGTCGCAGTTGATTAAATACTTTGCAGCCGATGGCAAGCACCGGGTTCTCAATGCAAATGCAGGCATAACGGAAGCGAACTATTTCGATCGAGAGACCTACAGGGAATCATTTGAGGAGCTATTCCAGTCGCTAGTCGCAGAGGGAATGCTCTCTCGTCCTATTCCAGAGATTGTCAATAGCAACTTATTCAAGTTCTCACCATTTAAGTCGCTGAACTCTGAACAAGCCTTGGCCCTCACTGGAGTTCTGGAGAAACTTATTGAAGATATTGGTGGACGCACAAACGAGTCCATTGTGATCGAGGGTGACCCCGGAACCGGAAAAACTATTGTCGCAATATATTTGATGAAACTGCTCTCTGATTTGCCGAGAATCACCCCCGCGGAAGCGGCGGAGCAGGAATCGATGTTCTCCGATTTCTTCAACTACCCAACCCAACAGCTATTTCAGAATTTCAAGATGGCCATAGTCATTCCTCAGCAGGCACTGAGAAAGACAATTTCTGATGTTTTTGCAATGACGCCTGGGCTGTCAAAGTCAATGGTTATGAGCCAGTTTGACGTTGGAGTTAGTGATGAACATTTTGATTTGATAATTGTTGATGAAGCACACAGGCTTGGCAGGCGAGCAAACCAATCATCTGCAGCGCAAAACCTCAAGTTTAGAGAGATCAACGAAAAGTTATTCGGGCAAGATTCACTTGAGACAACTCAACTTGAGTGGATAAAAGCCAAGAGCAAACATCAAGTTCTGCTCTTGGATGTTGCCCAATCAATCAAGCCAGCTGACTTGCCAATCCTGCTGACCGAAAAACTAATTGCAGACGCGAAAAAGTCACACTGCCACTTCCCGCTCAGGTCACAAATGCGGGTCGAGGGTGGCAATGACTACATTGACTTCATTGGACGGCTTTTGAGTGATGCTCCGGACAAGCTAAATAGTTTTGGGCCTTACGAATTCAAGTTTTGTGAGTCATTTGAAGAGCTAAAGCAACTCGTGGACGATCGAGAAAGAGTGTTTGGTCTTTCGAGAATGCTCGCCGGCTATGCCTGGGATTGGAAGTCTAAGAAAGACAAATCAGCCATTGACATCGAGCTCGAAGGTCACAAAATTCAGTGGAACCAGACCATTACTGACTGGGTGAACAGCCCGACTTCGCCGAGGGAAATGGGCAGCATTCACACAATCCAGGGTTACGACTTGAACTTTGCTGGAGTCGTTATTGGAAGAGATCTCTCTTACGATCCAATTTCGGGGGACATCACCTTTCAAAGAGACTCGTATTTCGACACGAAAGGCAAGGAGGACAACCCCAAGTTGGGTCTCAAGTTTTCGGATAGTGAACTACTTGCGTACGTAATCAACATTTACAGAGTTTTACTGACCAGAGGAATCAAAGGCACATTTCTCTATGTTGTTGACGAAGGCCTTAGAGGGCACTTGAGGCGAAGCCTAGAGATCTAGAATTTCGTCCGGTCGCCTATTCTGAATGCGTTCCGGGTACTCCAACTCGAGAACCTCAAGAAAGTCGAGCGTCGACTTGAATCCACCGGCTTCGACCAGCTTTAGGGTTTCTTCCGCCAAAGTCTTCCCGCTTATTTTGATCAGAGGATAAGCGTCTTCGATCACCTCAAGTTGAGATTGTCTCGAAAAGTAACTGGTCGTGACATAAGCGCCGATCCACCCTCTTTTTAGGCGCGCAACAGTCCTAGCGAGTGCAACACCATTGGTCGGCTTATCGGGTGCCTCACACTTTGCCTGTCCAAGAACCACGACATCCATCGAAGAGAACCCCGAACCGAGCCGAATTTTCCCAACGAAATCCACTCCACCGTCGCCACTACCTCGAGTGACCCAACCCTCTGCGTAGCTGCCTCCGTTGGTGTTGATGTGGCTCATTACAACGCGACTGGCCAACAGCTCAAAACGATGTTTTCCCGCTGCAGAGTAGAAACGGTATACATCGGTAAGGCATTTCTCCTCTCGGCTTCCCTTTTTGGGTCGCTGATTATCTGTCGACTCCACTTTCGATAGGGCGGCTCTTCGACGGATTGTCTCAATCTTTTCACGGCCACTTTTTTGCCATGTTCTCCAGGAAGCTGGGGCTATTTCCGACGAATTCTCTATGGGGCTTTGGGCCCGCCTTCGCTCATTGATCCATGCCCAGTCCAGGGTTTCGTCTTCAGCGGCGAGGCTAAGAACCGCAAAAGTAAACACATAATTCGTAAAGTACCCAATTCCTGGGTTGTATTGGGTAACGAGCTCTGCTTTTTCTAGCACGCCATATCCTTGAAACTTAATGTTTCCGTAAGAACGTCCATCTACCGAAACGCGCTCAAAGAAGATAAAGGGCGAGGCCGTTAATCTCGCGTCTCGGTCGCCGGAGGTGTGTTTAGCCAACTCTTCCAGTAAGACTTTGTTTCCGGGCGCGAGAGCAGGGTTGCCTGGTTTTTTAGCATCGCCGAAGTATCGCACATAGCCCAAATCTGGCTCAAAGGTGTCATGCCAGGGATTCCACTCGGTACCGCGGCTTTGAGGTGAGCTAGCAATAAGGATTGCCGGGTAAGCACTGTTCGCCGCTATTCGGTTTCGCGCGATCTGATTAATGCCCTTCTCCAAGAGCGGCAAAGCAGCTCCTGGAAGAGCCGTTTCGAAGAAATAGTTTGGAAGGCCGTCAGACATAGTCTCTGTAAGCGAACGATGTGCTGGATATCTGTATATATTGCCAGACCTGAATTTCCCCATAACTGCAGCATACCGATTTAGGGTGACAAGGATTTATTTCTTACCCCACCAGGATTCGTGCGCGGCTTCAGCGCTGACAGCCCAGTGATGGCTCACAGCAACTACTCGATGTGAAGCCTGATTTGCACCGTGACAAGGAACAGGTCAGCTAAATTGCAAAAAGCGGGTGGTCATCACAACCACCCGCTCTTTACTTTCGCCCTAGGGCTACTTTCTTACAGTCACACCCTTGACGTAGAGCTTCTTGCCAATGGTGACTCGAATGACCGCCTTGCCCACAGTTGCTGGGAGCTTGTAGGTCACTAGACCAGCGGTTGGAGTCCGCTCGTATGACTTTCCGTTGACGACGATCTTCACGCTCTTGTTTGCGGCGTTTGCGATCTTTACCTCAACGGAGTTGCTGCTTGGAGCCATGGTCACCTTGGTGGCACCTGGTACCCAGGTAACCATGGAGGTGGCAGTCAGTGGCAGGCGACCAGTTCGCTTCACAGACACGGCTACTGCGGAGGTTCCCTCTGCGTTAGTCGAGTTTGGAACTGGAATCTGCACACGGCCCTGAGCATCGGTTAGCACCCAGTCCTGCTTGGACTCTGGTCCATTGATGTAGTACTCAGCCAACTGGTTTGCCATTGGCTTACCGGCTTCATCAAGGAACTGGAAGTTAGCAAGGTGAGGCACGCCAGTCTTCACAGTCTGGGTGGCAGTAGTGAGTACCTTTGCGGCATCTGACTGCTCAACGAAGTGAGCGAACAGCATGTCGATACCTTCCTTGGTTGCTCCAACTAGGTGAGGCTTGATGTTGGTTCCAAGCTCCTTACCGTTTGGAGTGCCATTTAGGTTGGTAGGCATCTTCTCACCCTCGGCGTTGGTGTTGGTCAACACGAAGGTGACCTTACCGTCGGCGTCGGTGCGCTTTGCAGGCAACTGGGTTTCACCGTTACCGGCACAGTCGTCTGGACCGATAAGCGAGTTCTCATACATGAAGAAGGTCTTCGCACATGAGTAGTTCGCATTCACGATCAGAGTCACCAGGGCGTTAGCCATTGGCTTGTCATCTGCGTCGGTGACGGTGTAGGTCAGCTTGAAGGTGCTTCGAACCGGAATGTACTTTAGGTACGCTCTGGTGTCCTCGTCGCGGTACTGCCAAACGCCATCCCACCAGGTTGCATCCAGGTTGGTGTCCAAGAACGACTTCTCCAAACGAATGTGTGGGTAGTTGCCCTTGTTTTCACCGGTTCTAGGTGCAGCACTGGCCTGAGCCTGAGTTACCGCGTTAGGGGTAAATGCAAGGTCGTCGAAGTACAGCGTTTGTCCGCTTGGATCAGCGGTTCCCAAGTTGAAGAACAGCACAATCTTGGTGTAGTTGGAACCTTCGGTGTAGTTACCTGCCGAAGGCGAGGTGAAGTCGAAGGTTAGAACCTGCCAGCTGGTGGTGCCAGCGGTTGCGCTCTGCTGAACATATAGGTTCGGAGTCGAGCCACCTGGGTCATTGCCCGGTGCCTCCAGCTTGATGGTGACGCTGGTGGTCGAGGTAGGTGCCTTGACTCTCAGCTGCACAATCTTGCTGGTTGCCGAGACTAGCTCGGTCGAGCTACGAACATCAACGGTCAATCCAGCCCAAGTCTGTGCAGCTGGAGATTCGGTGATATAACCGCTATTGGTGCCGGTAGGCGCGTTAGCACCAGCTGGGGTTGCAACGAGGTCACCGGATGCGCCTTCGAAAGCTTCCCAGCTAGCTGGCTTGGTCTCGAAGGTGTACTGGACAGCCTGAGACAAAGTGGTCACCAAAGTGAATCCTGAGTTCTGAACCGTTAGTCCAGCAGGGGTTGCTCCGTTGAATGCAACGTCGTCATAGAAGTAAACGTTGTCTGGGAAGTTTCCACCGCCAGTGGTTCGCTCTGGCTCATAGGCAACCCATGCCCTTCTCCACTCCACCGCGTAGTTTGCGCTGGTTGGGAAGGTGAAGGTTAGGGTCTGCCAACCCGCAGTTGTGGTTGCGGTTGCAGAAGTGGTCAAGGTCGCTGAGTAGTCAACAGTCTGAACACCAAGCACAACAGTCTTGCCGGCTGCTGGTGCGTAGAAGTTCATGGTTACCGAGCGGTTTTGGTAGGAGATCAAGCTCGCACCGCTTCCAAGCGCATCAGCGCTGATAGCGGTGTTGGAGGACGCGTTACCCTTTTGTCCCTTAACCATCTTGGTTCCAGTTGCTGAACCACCGGCCTGGTCGGCAGCGTTTACGTAGTTACCCCACGCAGTGTTGTCGCCCGCAGAGGTGTAGCCCAGCACGTTGCCCCAGCTGTTCATACCCACGGTGTTTGACTCGTAGTTATACAAAGTAGGTGGTGCCAAAGGCGCGCTGTTGAAGGACACGTCATCGTAGAAGTAGACATAGTTAGCGCTGGAGTTGCCACCAACGGTTGAGCCGATGTCATACGACACATTTGCCCTGTTGAAAGACTGAGTGAAGTCAATTCCTGCTGAGAACACGAAGGTAAGTGTCTGCCAGCCCACAGAGGTGACTGCCGACGCCGTTGCGTTCTGAGCGCCTGAGTAGTCGTCCTTGGTTACCTGCAGTTGAACGGTCTTTCCTGCCTCAGCGGCATAGAACCTCATAGTTACGGTGCGGGTGGTGGAGGAAATCAAGCTTGAGCCGTTGGCAATGCTGCCGACTGCAGTGTTGGAGACGGCGTTACCCTTCTGGCCCTTAACCATCTTGGTTCCATAGGATGACCCACCGGCCTGATCGGCAGCAAGGACATAGTTGCCCCACGCTGATCCATCGTTGGCAGAGGTGTAGCCGAGCACGTTGCCCCAGCCGTTCATGCCTACGGTGTTTGATTCGTAGTCGAACAGGATTGCTGGAGCCGGGGCGTCTGCACTTGCAGGAGCCGCAGCGAATGTAACCAGGGATGTAGCTAGAAGCACTGCGGAAGTTAGCATCGATGCTAGCTTCGAATTTTTAAGCTTCATGAAGATAGTTCCTTTCAAGCAGGGGGGCTGAAAGGTGACCGAGAGAAGAAGTTGCGCACACAGTTCTCACGTCGATTCACCGGATCTCGCGGTCGCACACACGTCGAGAGGATGGATGTATTTAATTTGTTAGCAAAGACTAATTCGGTGTTTCAATTTATGAAACCGATTTCACACCGAATTTATAGAACCGTTATCTAAGGCCAAATACCGCTGTATTTAGCCCTAGAAACCGATTTCAGAATTTACTTTGTGTAGGTCTGGGTGACGGTTCGCTTGACCCCACCGATGGTGAAGGTCCAGGTGGTCTTACCCGGTTTGGTTCCAATCAAAACGATCTCGGCGTCGCGGCGCTTATTCGAACTGTTGTAACCAAAGGTGAGCGCATTCTTACCCAGTTTTGCTGAGGTTATGAGCTCCAGACGGTTGGTTGGGGTTACCAACACCGCTACTCCGCCATTGGTTGCAGTCACCTTGATATCTGGTGAATACATGGCGTTGGCTTGAGCGTTTCTTAGGTAGCTGATCGCAAGCTTCACAACAACGTTGTCGTCGGTTGAGATGTTTGCTGGGTCAAGCTTTAGAGCTGGGTTCTCCTCGGTGCCAACAATGACGTTGCCGTCGGTGTCAGCCGGTTGGTTACCTCTGGTGCGAACCTGCATTGAAACCGCAGATGGACGGATCGATAGATCCGGCACAATTTGTGGCCAGTAGTAGTCGACCGACTCTTCTAGCTCATTGGTGGTGGTGTGCATGCTGAATGGCAAGAAGGCAGCACCCGGTTCTTTGGTGTCTGGGTTAACCGACTTGTAACCCAAAACTGAAGCCTTGGTGTTGAGGTTCTTGATTGAGAACGAAACATAACCCTTGGTGTCGGTTACCTTTTTGTCCACGAACTTTGCCCACTTGCAGACGCTGCAGGCGGTGTCGACCAATAGGTTCACCTCGCGCTTTGCCTGCGGAGTGCCCCAGATGTCAAAGACGCGATACTTCAGCGCAATGGTTGAGCCATAGAGGTAGGACTTTGCATAAACCTGTGCGTACTCAGGCAACCAACCGCGCTTGAATACGCTCCACTCGTAGGTTGCCTCCCAAAGATCCGATCCCTGACAGTCGTACTTATAGTCACAGGCTGCTTCCGGACCGGTTGAGGTTCCAAGCAGCTTGACCACCGGGTAGAAACCAGGCTTTTTGAACAGCAAAAGCATTGTTCCAACTGTTGTGGTGCCGTTGGTTAGGTCAACTCGTATCGAGTCGTCCTCAACGGCAGCTTTGGTTGGCGTGATGACAAGTTCTGCGATACCGGTTGCATCAACGGTTCCGATGTTCTCGTCGCCCGGGATGTTGTCTGTGTAAGCGATATCGCTGTCGACCACAAACTTAACCTGCTGTCCAGCATTAGCTGGTGTGCCGACATACTGCACGGTAACGCTGGTCTGGTCGGTACGAATCCAGGCTTGGTTGTGCTGGGTCTCGGAGTCAGCTAGCAGCTGCTCCTTCTCGTTGAACTCACGAGTAAAACGCTCAAAAACTCCAGGCTGCTTCTTCACGTGAAGGTTGCCCCAGGCAAGTGAGGTCACCCAGTTGACTGCAGTGGATGGACCGGCAGGTCCAAGCAGAGTTACAAGCATTGCCATCGCGGCGGCAGCTGCGATGAGACGATTCTGAGTGCGCATAATTACCTTTCGACGCTGTCTATACGGGCGAGTGCGCACACACTCTTTTTATTCTTTTTGGCTAAGCAGATTCTCGCAAAATAAGTTCGGTCGGCAAAATCTTTGGGGCCGGGGTTTCGCCCTGCAGTATCGACAACATTGATTCCGCAGCCGCGGCCCCCAGACCCACGATGTCCTGACGGATTGTGGTGAGTCCTGGGCGATGGGTTTGGGCCATTAGGTTGTCGTCAAAACCAACAACTGCAACGTGATCAGGGACCATTCGGCCGCGCTCGTGAATTGCCGCCATAACTCCAAGGGCCATGGTGTCATTCGCGGCAAAGATGCCATCGATATCTGGGTTTCTGGCAAGTAGGCGCAAGGTTAGCGTCTTGGCGTTTTCGAAGGACCAGTCGCCGTGAGCAATCAAATCTTCGTTCACCTCGATGCCTAGGCTGAGGTGTGCTGCGTGGTAACCCTCTAGGCGGTCAATTCCTGCGACTGCTGAAATGTCACCGGTGATGGTTGCGACCTTCTTGCAACCGCTTGAGAGCAGGTGCTTGGTCGCAAGTTCTGCACCCAGTCGGTTATCAGTATCCACATAAACAATCTCCGACTTGAGATCTATTGGAGTCCCTATAACGACCACCGGTAGGCCTTTTTTTACGAGGCTTTGGACCACGTGCTCCTGGTGGACGGTTAGGAAAATTGCACCATCGACATCGCCGCCCTCTAGGTAGTGGGCGATAGGGCTGTCTTCTGATTCCAGCGGAGAAACCATCAACACCGAGTGGATGTCATGGACCATCAAAACCCTGGAGATACCGGCAAGAACCACTCCCCAGAATGGGTCGGTGAGAACAGCTGGAGAATCATCAATTACCACTGCAATCTGCCCGGTGCGACCGGTGGATAGTGCCCTGGCAGCACGATTGGTGCGGTAGCCAAGTTTGTTAGCGGCTTCGATTACAGCCTGAGCTCGATCGGAGTGGACTCGGTCATCACCATTTAGAACCCTGGATACCGTGGCGCGGCTGACTCCAGCCTTTGCCGCGATCTCCGCGTAGGTGGTTCTGAAAGTTGTTGGTGAAGTGACCGGCATTAGATTATTTGACCCCCGAATTAGCATCTAATCTATTCGCGGCAATGATAGCCGCATAGGCCTTACCGCTGTTTTTGATGGTGCGCTTGAGGGTTGTGAAATCAACGTGAATGATGCCAAAGCGCTTTGAGTAGCCCTCCGCCCATTCAAAATTGTCCATTAATGACCAGGCATAATATCCGGTGAGCGGAGCACCTCGATCAATTGCCCTGGATGCAGCTTCGATGTGACCAGCGAGGTAATCAATTCTTCTGACATCCTCAACATCGCCCGCGGCATTTGGCTCATCGTCATACGCTGCGCCATTTTCGGAAATCACGATTTCCGCAATCTCCGGCCAGTCGGTCGCGATTCTCACGAGCAAGTCTTCCAAGCCGACCGGAGTGATCGGCCAACCCATGTCGGTGTAAGGCTCTGGAGGAGTGCCATTGGTGCGGTGTGGGAAGGGGAACAATCCACCAGCGGACATTGGCCCGTCGCTTTCGCGAGGAAGTCCAATGAAGGAGTCTGAGTAGTAGTTCACCGCAAGGTAATCGGTCTGGACCTTTAGCTTCTCTAGGTCGCCCGGTTGCACAATCTTTGCCAAACGCTCTTTGTGGAATTCGGCAATGCTCTTTGGGTAGCGGCCGTTTAGGAATGCATCAATCCACCAGCGATTGAGTTGAGCGTCCATAAGGTCGCCTAGCTCAGCAAGCTCTGGATCACTCTCGTCTTCGATGCGGTAGGTAGTCATATTCAGCGCGATACCGGTTTTGATGCCCGGATCAATCGCCTTCATAACGCGAGTCGCCTCAGCGTGAGCCAGTGCGGTGTGGTGGGCTGAGGCAAGCGCTGAATCAAGATTCTTTACCCCTGGTGCGTGAACGCCAATCATGTAGCCCAGCCAAGAAACACACCATGGTTCGTTAATGGTGATCCACTCTTTGACTCGGTCCGAGAATGCCTGCACCGCTTCGCCGGCGTAGAAGGCAAAGTCGTAAACGATCTCGCGATTAGCCCAACCGCCCTTGTCCTCAAGCATCTGGGGTAGATCCCAGTGGTAGAGGGTGATTACCGGAGTGATGTCGTTGGCAATTAGCTCGTCGATCAGGCGGTTGTAGAAATCAAAACCGCGCTGTTCGCGCTGCTTGTCTCCATTTGGAAAAAGGCGTGGCCAGGCCAGTGAGAAGCGGTAGGTGCTGACACCCAGCGATTTCATAAGGGCAACGTCCTCGGCAAAAAGGTTGTAGTGATCGCAAGCGATGTCACCGTTCTCGCCGTTAGCAACTTTGCCTTCGGTCGCGCAGAATCTGTCCCAGATACTCTCGCCGCGACCGTCAACATTGGTCGCGCCCTCAATCTGATAGCTAGAGGTTGCAACCCCCCACTTGAAATCTTGCGGGAACTTACTCATCCCTTCACCGCTCCATCCATAACTCCGCCGACCAAACGCTTTCCGACAAAGATGAAAAGCAATAGCAGTGGCGCGGTGGCCATAAAGGCACCACCCATGTTCAACGCGTAGTCGAGCGCGTAACTGCCCTTCAACTGGTTAATTGCCACCTGAACGGTGAAATTCTCTGGGCTCTGCAAAACCAATAGCGGCCACAGGAAGTCGTTCCAAGACCCCAAGAAGGAGAACAGCCCGAGCACAAAAGCGCTTGGTCTGATAACTGGGAACACCACGGTGGTGAAGGTCTTCATGACTCCCGCACCATCGAGGCTTGCTGCCTCGAGTAGCTCATTAGGAACCTGAGCGTCAATAATCTGTCGCATCCAGAACACACCAAATGCGGTAACCAAAGCCGGCACGATCAGCGCGTAGAGAGTGTCAATCCAACCCAGGTTTCCCATCAGGATGAACATCGGAATAATGCCGAGCTGAGAAGGCAACATCATGGTGCCGATGATTACCAGGATCAGTGATCTGCGACCTTTGAAGTTCAGCTTCGCAAAAGCGAATCCGGCAAGAGCCGAGAAGAACACCTGTGCCACCGCGACAGCGGTTCCAACAATCAAGGTGTTCCAGAGCGCCTGGTTAAAAGGAACGGCTGCGTAGACGTCGTTCATTACCTCTAGGAAACGAGGCCCTGGAACCAACGAAGGTGGAATCTTTGCGATCTCTTCGGAGCCGCTCGATGCCACTACAAACATCCAGTAGAACGGGAACAGCGAGATGAACCCGATGAAGTAGAGCATTCCGTAGCTAAACCAAGAAAGCTTGTTGCGCTTATTCTTCGACTGCTTAGTCAGTCGAAGCTTTGGAAGTGCAAAGGTCGTCATTTGGAGTCCTCACTTGCAATCCTGCGAGTGATCAGGAAGTTGATCAGCGAGATGATCAGCACGATCACGGTGATGGCAATACCAACTGCCGCTGCGTAACCGTACTTTTGCTCTAGGAACATCTGCTCAAACAAGAACAGGGTCAGGGTCGAGAACTGGCGGGAGTCACCACCATTGAAGTTTCCACTTAGGGTCAGTGGCTCTGCGAATACCTGCAGACCACCGATGGTTCCAACTACCACCACAAAGGTGATGGTGTTTCTCAAACCAGGGAGAGTCACATAGCGGAAGGTTTGCCACTTGGTTGCGCCATCAAGCTCTGCGGATTCATAAAGCTCGTTCGGGATGGCGAGCATCGCTGCCAAGAAGATAAGTGCGTTGTAGCCAACCCAGCGCCAGGTGATCATGGTCGCAATGGCGATGTGGCCAGGGATGGTCTCAGCCACAAAGTCGATGTGTGGGTAACCAAAGGCTCCGATGATGATGTTGAACATTCCAAAGTCGCGGCCAAATAGCTGACCAAAAACAATTGCCACTGCCAACACCGATGTGATGTTTGGAATTAGCAACAGCGTTCGCCAGAAGGTAGGGGCCTTCAACCTTGGGTTGCGCAAGATGCTCGCCAGGAAGATAGCCAGAATCATCTGGGGAATCGTCGAGAAAAGCCAGATGCTAAAGGTGTTACCGGTGGCTTGCCAGAATCTGTCATCTGTCATCAAGAAGGTGAAGTTATCAAAGCCAATGAAGATGGCATCGCCCAATGGGTCCCAGTTGAAAAAGGCGATGTAGGTCGAGAAGATAACCGGTGCCAAACCGAAGATCAAAAACATGACAAAGAAAGGCGAAATAAATAGATACGCCCACTTTGATTCATGCTTTTTGATGCCCTTACCCCTCGAAGCATTCACTGGCTTCGAGCGGTAAGGGTTTGGAGACCTTCGGGTTTTAGACATTTGAATTAGCCGACTGTCTTCTTAATCTCGTTCAGCGCCTGCTGCCAAGCTGCCGCGGCAGTCTGCTTCTTGAGTGCAACCCTCGAGAGTGCCTGACCGAAGATGTTGTCGATCTGGCGCTGCTTGCGGCCTTCGAAGATTGGCTTTAGAGCCAGCGCACCCTTGGCGTAGATCGAGCCAATTGGAGCGTTGTTGAAGAACGGGTCCTTGTATCCCAAGACGGTTGCGTCATCGTAAAGCACCTTTGCAGATGGGAATAGGCCGTAGTCCTTGAAGACCTTTAGCTGCATCTCAGGAGAGAGGTACCACTTGATAAACGCCATGGCTTCTTTGGGGTGCTTTGCGGAAGCTGGGATCGAAAGCTGGCTACCGCCGATGTTGCCACCGCCGCCAGGAAGATCCGCCACATTCCACTTGCCCTTGGTCGAAGGCGCAAGGTTCTTGATGTAGGCGAGCATCCAGGCTGGAGCAATAACGGTTGCGAAGGAGCCCTTGTTCAAACCGGTGTTCCAGTCGGAGGTGAACTGAGAAATGTTGCTACCGATGCCGGCTGCAAGAGCCTTGGCGGAAGTATCGAAAGCATTGCGAACCTGCCTGTTGGTGGAGTAAACCAGCTTTCCGGTGCGGTCGTAGTACTTTTCCGCACCCTGGTTCAAAACCGCTGCGTAAATGGTTCCGGAGGAGTCGATGAAAGACTTCTTGGTCTTTGCCTTGTAGTTCTTGCCGGTTTCCATGAACTTGTCCCAGGTTGGCCACAGCGCGGAAACCTTTGCAGGATCGGTTGGCAGGCCTGCGGCCTTGAACAAATCGGTGCGGTAAGCAATAGCCGCGCCACCCACATCGGTTGGGATGCCGATCACTCGACCGTCATCGCCAACGCCCTGGTCCCAGCGCCAGTCCAGGAAGTCCGGCTCCATCTCAGAAGCGCCAACAGTCTTTAGGTCGAGGAAGTACTTTGGGTAGGAGCGGAAGTAACCGGAGTAGGAGACCTCGATGGCCGCGATGTCTGGAGTGTTCTTAGCCAACATCGCGGTGGTTAGTGAGTTGTGGTGTGGGTCAAGGTCTGACTTCTTGATCACCAAGTCAATATCTGGGTTCAATTTCTCATAGGCGGTCGCAAATTCTGGACGGATAACGTCTCCGAAGGACCAGATGTTGACGACGGTCTTGTCGGCTGCCTGGACTGGTGAGACTATCCCCAGGGTCAAAGCCAAGCTGCTGACTACGGTCACAGCCTTCACGAAGTTGGAATTGCGAGCCACGATCTGTCTCCTTTGAATGAAAGTTTTGGTATTCCGCTGCGGTGGTTGTGTGCGCAACCACCGCAGCGGTCAATACCTTTGCTATCGAGAAACGGTCATGAAACCGATTTCGCGATGCGGAAAATTAGACCACCAGAAGTGCCTAATTATCAAGTTAAGCTGGCGTGAAACCGATTTCGTTATTTAAGCGTTATACGCCACCGAGGATAAATTTTTAAACATCTGGTGACCATCATTTGCAGCTGATAGGTTGAACAGACAAATCGGTTTCAGTGTGCGCTGGCCGCCCGTTGACCGCGTGATTCAAAGGATTTGGCGCATGAAGTTTGGTAGAGCTGTTCCGCTCAGTTTGGCTTTCTCGCTAGTCCTGACCCTAGGAGTGCAAATGCCCGCAGCCCCTGCAGAGACCAAGAAGTTGCTCTGGTCTCAAGAGTTCAACTCCAAGGCCGGCACACCAGTATCAAAAACTTTTTGGACTCACGACATCGGTGATGGCACCGAGGCTGGAATACCAGGTTGGGGCAATGGCGAGCGCGAGTACTACGTTCAGGATGCTCTAAAGCACGACGGTAAGGGCGCTCTGGTCGTAAACGCCAAGAAGATGTCGGTTCCTGCCAATGGCAAAACCTCCTCGACCAACCCATACCTTTGCTACTACGGCACCGCGTGCGAGTGGACCAGCGGCAAGATCCACACCTTGGGCAAGGTGAGCTTTATGTATGGCCGCATTGAGGCCCGCATCAAGATGCCAAAGGGTGTTGGAATGTGGCCAGCATTCTGGATGCTCGGTACTGACATCAAGTCAAACCCCTGGCCTGCCTGCGGTGAAATTGACATTGTTGAGGCCAAGGGTGTCTCTCCAAAGTTGTCATTTGGCACCGTGCACGGACCTGGCTACTCGGGTGGCGATGGCATCGGTGAGCTAACGACTCTCAAGAGCTTCAACCACTCCACCTACCACGTCTATGCGATTGAGTGGAAGCCGGATCAGATCAAGTGGCTGGTGAATGACAAGGTCTTCTTCACTCTAAATAAGGCCGATGTTGGCGCCAAAGAGTGGGTCTTCAACAAGGAGTACTACCTGATCCTGAACGTTGCCGTTGGAGGTATCTTCACCGGAGAGATCGACCCCGACCTGAAAAGCGGAGCAATGAGCATTGACTACATCCGTGCCTACTCGCTAGACGGTGTCGGGAAGGTAACCAAGTACTAATGAAGAGATTTGTTGCCACCATCTCGGTTATCGCGCTCTCGCTGATAACCCTCTCGAATCCGGTATCGGCTGCGCCCACGGTAAAGAAACTGCTCTGGTCTCAGGAGTTCAATGAGGTAGCTGGAACTGCACCGAGCTCAAAATTCTTTGACTACGACCTAGGTGGTGGTGGCTGGGGTAACAAGGAGCTGCAGTGGTACACCGAAGATGCCGTAAAGACCAATGGAAACGGCCAGCTTGACATTAGTGTCACCAGGATCCCGCCGGTTGCCGAAGATGAGCTTCCTTACAACTGCTTTGGTGATTGCCAGTATTTCTCAGGTCGCATCAAGACCGAGGGCAAGATTCGCTTTAAATACGGCCGCATGGAAGCCAGAATGAAGCTTCCCGCTGGTACCGGTGTGTGGCCGGCTTTCTGGATGCTGGGCAGCAACATTGGGGCAAAGAGCTGGCCCAAGTGCGGTGAAATCGACATTATCGAGCTTCGTGGCCGTGAACCTGACCTAGCAATTGTTAGTGCGCATGGTCCTGGTTACTCGGGAGCTGCCAGCAAGACTGGCTCAAAGCGCTACGGCACTCCACTGACTAATGACTATCACGTGTATGCGATTGAGTGGGCAGCCAACAAGATCTCCTGGTACGTGGATGGCAAGCTAGTTCACACCCTCACGAACAAGAGCGTGAAGGCGGGTACCTATGTCTTCAACCAAGACTTCTTCTTAATCCTGAATGTTGCGATGGGTGGCGACTTTGATGGCGGCCAGATCGACGACAGCATCGACGGCGTGAAGATGAGCGTGGACTACATTCGCTACTACTCCCTCAATGGTGTGGGCACTGTAACTCGCAAATGAGAAAACCACTGGCAGGTTTATTACTGCCGCTAACGCTGATTTTGGCCACCTTCTCAGGCCCGCTTAATGTAAGTGCGGCCGAGCTAGCTGTTACCGGTGCGAAGTGCACCATCGTCGGCACTCAAAAGAACGACGTATTAGTTGGGACCTACGCATCGGATGTGATCTGCGGTCTCGGCGGCAATGACCTGATCTATGGTTCTTCGGGCAATGATGTCATCGATGGTGGCAAGGGCAATGACCGCATTTCAGCAGGTGCTGGCCACGACCAGATTTTCGGTGGACTGGGCATTGATTTTGTTGACGGTGGCACCGGAAGCAATAAATGCGTCAAGGACGCCAGTGACCCGGCTCTAAAGAATTGCCGCGCTATCAAAGCACTGCCGAAGTATCAGGCTCCAACCGTGCCGGCAACCCAGTCACCGACAGTCTCTCCGACAGTTTCACCGAGCATTCCGGTAACTAGCTCTCCAAGCATTTCGCCCACGCTCTCACCCAGCGTCTCTCCAAATACTGGGCAGCAAACTTCTTCACCTGCAACAACGAGCTCTCCTGGCACCGGCGGCGGAACAACTCCGCCTACCCCACCAGTTTCGGTGGGCACTATCGTTGGCGGCTACGCCGGGGGTTCAAGTGCTATTTCAAATCAATCGGGCACACCAAGCACCACTGTCACCACGCTAACCAGCACGCCGATCACGTTAGATTTTGAGGGCGGGGCAGAACTTATTGGTTTTGGTGGCGATGGCCCCGGTGTGGATGCACATCCATCTGGAGGTACCGGTGGTTCAACAAGGGCCGTCAAGGTTGTCCGCGGCGCGGAGAGCTTTGCAGGAACTGTTTTCTACACCGCAGCTAATGGTGTGAACCTGATTAGCGCAACCAGCAAGACCGTCACGCTCAATTTCTACTCCCCGGCTGCAAACCAGCCGGTGCTACTAAAGCTTGAAGACGCATCAAACTCCACTCGCTACGTGGAAACCATGGTGACAGCCGGATCGGTGGGTTGGCAGACTCTAAGTTTCAATTTTGATAGCCCTAGAGGCGGCTCTCCGGCTTACAGAACAGACATCCAATACCGAAAGGCCGTGATCTTCTACGCCTTTGGCACCACCACCGGTGGGGCAACCTATTACTTCGATCAGGTTTCGTTCCCAGCGGTAACCGCCACGCAGACAACAGTGCCGGGATCTTCCTCGCCAGCCTTCACTCAGGGCAGCCTGCTGTGGGAGGAAAACTTTGATGGCACCGGAGCACTTGATGGATCTCGATGGACATCTCGAACCTGTGGGCACTCCTCTGCTAACGGAGGTGGCGCTTGCCACAACAATGAGCAGCAGCAGTTCATCCCCGATGCGAACCAGCTGGATGGTCAGGGCAATGCGGTTATTACATCTAGGCGCGTGACCACACCAGCGCCAGTTGGAAGCTGCTTGGCATGGTCTGGAACCTGTCCTTTCACCAGCGGAAGGTTTGACACCCAGGGCAAGGTCTCCTTCATGTACGGCGTGATTGAGGCAAGGATTCAAAACCCAATCGGCGGTGCCAACTGGCCAGCGTTTTGGATGTTGGGCACCAACATCACTTCGGTGGGCTGGCCAGCATCAGGCGAGATCGACATCATGGAGGGTAAGTCCGGATCCAGAGTCGCTGGCGCAATCCACTGGTCAAATGGTGGCAATGACGCTTACGAATATGGTGAGGCAAGTGGTGGCAACTACGCGAACGCCTATCACGTCTACAAAGTCCACTGGCTGGAAAACTACCTGGCGATTTATGTCGACGGAGTAAAGATCTTGGAAGAGACCAGCAGCACGCTGAATCAAAATGGATCTTGGGCCTTCAACCACCCGTTCTTCATCATTCTGAATAACGCCATCTCACCCGCGGGTGGATTCTCAGACGCCTACGACGGCTGGACCACAGCCCAAATGAAGATCGACTACGTCCGCTACTACCAACTAAACGGCCAGGGCCAAGTGTTCAACAACTAGGTTGTTGAACTCCAATCCTCTTTAGCCCCTCAGCCCCACTAATACCTTGCCGGCATGACTCTCCACCTGGGTCAGTTTCCGATAGAACCGGGCCAAGCGCGTTGGTTTCAGCGACGCGAAAGAGTGACTAACGAACTTCGAAATTTTTTGTCTGCCTGTGGATAACTCAAATCGCTTTTTTGTGAACGAAGAAATACTTCTACTCATCACAAAAACGAGAGGTCCAATGAAAATCTTCGCAAGCTTTGCAGCAGGAGTAGCAACGTTGCTGGCATTGAGCTCAAGTCAGCCTGCGCTAGCGGAGTCCGAATCCCCAACTCTGAAGTCAATCGCAGATGTTGCGCCATCCGCTCTGAGCGATTCTGTGGAACAGCCCTTGTCAAATGACGGGACTCTGTTCAACGATGCAAGGACCGGTCTCAGGTTATCGATAGAAACCGTGGTGGCGAATCGGCTCGAGATTCACAGCAACCAATCGCATAGGGTTTTGAGGACTCAGGATGGATTCAACGTTGTGCCGCTGGCCAAAACAGATGGTTCAGTTCAAACCATTTTTGTGATAACTAAACCAACAAATCCGAAGAGTATTAACTTCAATCTCGATTTTCCAAAACAATCTTCCGTCAAGATACTTCCTTCCGGTGAGGTTTTAATTGTTGATGCCAAAGGCGTCATGATTGGTGGCATATCTCGCCCATGGGCATATGATGCCAACGGAAAGCCTGTTAAAACTCAATTTGAGTTCTCAAAGGGGAAGTTAATTCAGCATGTATTTCACGATTCGGCAAACTTCGCATATCCAATAATTGCGGACCCGTGGATTGGAATTGACCTCTACCACGATCCGTATGTGACCAAACACAAGCAGGGTTACCGGATAAATGTGAAACCGACCCTCTGGGGCCTTACGACCGTATCTTCGCCGACGTGGTTCGCTCATCGTGCTGAAGTTCTCACCAAACTAGGGCAGAATGCACCGCTCTGGTCTGACACGATTCAAGAACAGTTTTACTGCCACATTTTTGGAAGCCCTGCGGGGTACCCTGAGTACAACATGGAATCATGGTCTCCGTTGGTGCCTTGGTTTCAATCGTTGTTCCTGTACCGCTGCAACCCCTGAATACCTTCAAGCCTGAAGGGAGGAAAGTCAGATGCATCAAATTAAGCAACTAGCGATTTGGTCACTTGTTGTTGGGCTAACGCTTGGTTACGGAATATGGGCCTCTAGTTTTGCGGACTACATGTACCTCGAAGACCTAGGGCTCGAAGATTCCCCAGCGGGCGTGGCCCTTCGCAAAGCTAGTCCCGCTGAGCAAATCTATCTAGGCGGCTCTTTGAGTCTGGTCGTCATAGGACTGATCTCTTGGGTGATCTTTGGTATTTTGTGGTTCAGAAGAAGGCCCGCAAGATTCGATAAGTCCGTTGAGATCTAGCCTTTGAGCCCCACTAATACCTTGCCGGCGTAACTCTGAACCTTGGTCGGTTTTGACTGGAACCAGGTTGCAAGTGCTGGCCTTTGGGTCTTGGCATATTCACAGACAGCCTTTGCTCGCTTTAGGAACAAGACGTTCTGTGATGCAGGACCATTGGTCAGTCTGATTGCGGTGCAGAGGAACTTGCTGGCGGTGCTGCCCTTGAGGATCTCCTTGACCGCTGCCTTCTGGGCTGCGGTTAGGTTAAAGGCCTTGCCAATAAATACCGGTAGGTAACTCTGTGCGTATGAAGTGGTAGCGCTTTGGGTTGGAACCGGTGGCGTAACAGTTGGAATTGCGATTGGGATCGGTGGAGCAGCCACAAGCAATCCAGGTCCGGTTGACACGACAACTTCAGATACCAGCGATGCGATCTTCACGGTTGCGATTTTTGCATCCGTTGGCGCTTCGCTGAGAACTGTTCCTGTTAGCTGAACCGAGATGGCTTGACCAACATCCGCAAGGGTTGGCTCATAGGTCTCAGTAGTTGCACCACTAATTGCCTGACCTTCTCTTAGCCACTGGTAGCCAACATCTCCGGCACTGACCAGGGTTGATCGTTGCGCAACCAATAGCTGTCCGATTACCGGTGAACCGGTAATTGCAATCAGACGAGCACCGGTTGGCCAGGTTGGCGTGGTTGCGGTGGAGTTTTTGGTCACGGTCTGGAAGCCAGTCTTTCGACCGGTCACCTTGACGGTGATGGCCTTGCCGGCGTCAGATGCCTTGATCAAATAGCTAGATCCAACAGCGCCTGCGATTGCACTGCCATCCTTTAGCCACTCGTAATCAAAGGCAGTTCCTGAATCCCAAGCACCTGGCTCGGCAATCAGGAACTGCCCGATTTGGGCAGAGCCCGTGATGGTTGGGGTTGGGGAACTTGTGAAGCTTGAGATCGCTGCCTTGGGCGTTGAGGAAACTGCCATTGAAAGCTGGCTGTAACCAATTACGTTGTGGGCGATGATCGCGAAGTAGTAGGTAACTCCCGGGGTCAGGTTGGTAACCACACAGCTACGAAGATCAGGAGCTACGTTTCCAGCACATCCACCGCTTGATACCAAGGTGAATGGACCTGAGGCGGATAGCGATACCCAGACCTTGTAGTAGTCAATAAACGCACCACCGTTCCAAGGCTCAGTCCAGTTCAAGCGGACCTCATTGGTCAGCGCGGTCGCGGAAGGCTGCTCAGGCTGGCTTGGAGTTCCCGGCATAACAACCTGGATGGTTGCGCTCTGCGACGCCACAAAACTCACCTGTGCGACTCGAGCTGAGTCAATCGGGTGGGTGATGTTCCAGGTGTAGTTGTTGTCGTTCATAATCGAGGCCGCAAAGACCGCAACCGTCACTTCACCACTGGCATTGGTCAATGGCTCAGAGTGCGGGTAGCCACCAGGCCAGGTGGTACAGATCGGAGCGGTTGCACCGGGGAATGGTGTGTAGCTTGCCGACTTGCAGGCCTTGGTGTAGCCGGAGAACTCAACAAACGCGCCGGCAACGGCGGTGTTTGAAGCCCACTCCTTGACCTGGAACTTAATTAGGTTCTGAGCCGGCAGCACAATGTTCACGGTTCTTGACTGGGTGAAGGTGGTGTTGCCACCAGCTTCAAGACCCCAAGGGATGACCGGAGAGGTTGGTGCCGCGGTGTTTGGTTTGCGAGAGGTGTTTACGAAGAGTCGACCCAAGATTCCATTTGGAACCGTTATTGAGTACTCACCGCTGGCATTGGTGGTCGCGGTGATTGCGTTCTCGTTATCCAGACCTGCGTATTGACCATCGTTTAGCCACTTGACCGGGGCACCTGCTACCGGAGTTGTGCCGTCAGATAGGAAGACCTTTCCGGTGACAGTCACCGGCTGGTTCATGACGACATTCAAAGTGGTGTCGGTAGTGGTGGTGACGCTCAGGTTTGTGGTCTTTGAGGTGTCGTTTGCATCGCGCACCAAGAAATCGTGCTTGAAGGTGCTTGAGTTCAAGTGCTGCTGAGCAAAGATTGCAATCTTCACAACACCTGACGAGTTAGCTCGAGGAGCTGAGTGGGCGTAGCCACCTGGCCAGGTGCTGCAGGCAGCGTTAGTTGCGCCAGCAAACGGCGTGTAGCTACCGGTCACACAGGTCTTGGTGTAGCCAACGAACTCCAGGATCGCTCCGGACATAGATGCTCCAGTCGAACCGTTTGTGACATTCACGGTGACATTGTTCTGAGCTGGCATCACGAGGTTAATCTCTTTGCTCACGGTTGAGCTGGTCATACCGCCGGCTTCCAGACCCCAAGGAAGCTGCGGGGAAGTTGGAGAGACATTCTTTGGTGAGCGGCTAGTGCTCACAAACAAACGACCAAGGGTTCCAGCAGGCACTGAAAGTGAATACTCACCATTGCTGTTGGTAGTTGCCTTTATAGCATTGGAGTTTTCCAAGCCGGCATACTGACCATCGTTTAGCCAGTTCACAACCGCTCCCGATACCGGAGTTACTCCATTTGCCATGAACACCTTGCCGGAGAAAACAACCGGTGGGTTCATGACCACTGTGACAGTCGCACTCGATGTAGGGGTGAGGTTAAAGGTTGTGCTCTTTGCAGCGTTCTGCGGATCGATGACCATGAACTCGTAGTTTGAGTTAGCAACGTGTGGGGTGTCCAAGATTGCTAGTGTCACCCTGCCCTGGGCATCGGTTACCGGACCCGAGTGGGCATAACCGGCTGGCCAGGATAGACAGCGTGGGGTAATCGCAGAGGCAAAGGGCGTGTAGCTTCCAGTAACACAGCCCTTGGTGTCTCCAACGAACTGCACCTTGCCACCGACAACCGGCTGGTTAGTGCCGTGCTGAACAACGGTGACGGTGGTGGTCTTGATGCTCGGGACCTTGATGTCCACCACGGTGTCCTGGGTAATGGTCAACTTGCCACCGGCCTCCATGCCCCAAGGGGTTGGAGGAATGGTGTCCAAGCCTCGGTTGCCATATCTCGAGGTGTTTAGGAAAAGCTCACCCTCGGTGCCATTAGGAACTTGAAGTACATACTCACCGGCGAGGTTGGTGTAGCCAACCAGGGCATTTGAGTTGTCTAGGCCTGCGTATGCGCCAGAAGCCAGCCACTTAACCGGCATCTTTGCAACCGGGGTAACACCATCCGCCAGGGTCACCTTTCCGGTGATGTAGGGCAAGTTGCTGGTCCAGGTGATCGCGACGTTGGACTTGTTCCATGTGGTGGTTGAAGCGTCGCGAATACCGCGAACCTGGAAGCAGTAGAACTGAGCTTCCTGAAGATTGAATATCGGAAGAGCGGTAAGTCCAGGACCGATGTAACCGAAGTGGGTAAATGGTCCGGCACAGCCGTTTGGTCCGACCGAGATCTGAAGCTCTTGCTCGTAGTCACCTGCAACGGTGTCATCCCAATCGACTCGCATCCGGTCGGTGTAAAGCGCGGAAAGCTTGGTGTTTGAAACCGCACCAGAGAGCGCGGTGGTCTCAGAAACACAGGAGTCAACAAATGCCGCAACATTTAGTCTTCCGCCGGTTGATACCTTGCCGGTCAGAGTTCCCATCGCGGTGGTGGTTGATTTGAGTTTTGCGATCGCTTGCTCCGCGGTAGTGCCGCGGTAGGCAGCAAGACAAAGGGCGATTGCTCCGGTGACGTGAGGCGTTGCCATCGAGGTACCGCTCAGAGTGGCGTAGCCATCACCCGAGGTGGAAAGAATATTCGATCCAGGGGCCGCTAGGTCAACCCTGGTCGAAGAGAAGTTTGAGTAGCTCGCAAGCAGGCCAGCCTGATCAATCGCAGCAACCGAGACCACACAGTCAAATGGGCGGTGTGGAGTGGTGCAGTCATAGGCGGCTGGGTATTGAGCAGTAGTTCCGATATCGGTGGCATCGTTTCCCGCTGCAGCGACGAAGATGATTCCAACATCGCCACCGCGCTTGATGGCATTTTCTAGCGAGCGTGAGTAGGCAGTGCCACCCCAAGAGTTATTGCTCGCGATGATGTCTAGACCCTTTTTCATGCGCAGCATGGTGATGTAGTCGATTGCCTCAATCGCATCTGCGATAGCTGCCTGACCGCTGGCGTTTACGATCTTCGCCGAGATTAGGCTCACCTGCCAGGCGACACCAGTCACACCAGTTCCATTGCCACCAACTGCGCCAACGGTTCCCGCCACGTGAGTTCCGTGTGGGTGTTCGCCGGCGTCATAGACGGTTGCATCGTTGTTTAGAAAGTCATAACCGTTGATGTCATCGATAAAGCCGTTGGCATCGTTGTCGATACCATCGCCCGGGGTCTCTTGAGCATTGGTCCAAATATTCGCTGCAAGGTCAGGGTGAGAAACGTTGATGCCGGAGTCGATAACCGCAACGTATACCGAGCGGGCTCCGGTGTAGCCCTTGGCCCATGCTCCAGCTGCGTTTACGCCATTAGAGCTGGTTGGGCTTGAGGTAGAGGCACCGGTGGCACCGTAAAGCCCCCACATGCTGCCATCCACATACCGAGTGTCATTGCTGGTGTTATCAAGTTCAACCTCGTAGTTCGGCTCTGCAAATTCGACTCCGTCGAATGCTTGAATACGAGAAAGGTTGGTGGCGAGCGAGTCAAATGGGTTTACCTTCACCAAATAGGTGCCGGCGCCTTCGAGGCCGATGGCCGAATAGCCAAGCACTGATCCCGAGCTAAAGACTTCTTGAGGAGCAGGAGCATCCTTTTCCAGCTGAACAATCAGCTGGTTGGCGATGATTTCTTCGCCTTGGAATGTCTGTTCATTAGCGGCCATTGCAACTGTGCCCTGACCTAGAAGCATCAGCAGTGTGGCAATTGTGACCGAAAGAACCCGTGAGAAAGCCTTGCTCATTTTTACCCCGCTCGACGGGAACAACGAGTACCCATCACCCAAGGTTCAAAGTAACACCAATCAAGCAAATTGGCGATAGGTCAAGGTAAATGTTTTACAGCGGAAATTGGGCCTAGTACTCGTAGTAGGAGTCCAAGAACAGCGGCATGAATTCGGCCCAGAAGAAGATAACAAAAATGAGCGAGAAGAAACCAAGAATCGTGAAAATCCAACCGATTACGATTGCCGCAGTTGCCAGGCCGTCTCCACCCTTTGGAGGGTTAGCGGATCGAATGTCATTACGAGCGACATAACCAAGAATTAGCCCCAGGATCGGGATGAATATTGCAGCAACTAGAGCTCCAACGGCGAGCCCCGAGGACTGCGGCGCCTGCGTCACTTGATACTGCGTGGCTGGCATTTGCTGAGGGGCAGCCTCTTGAGCGCTACCCGGCTTTGGTCGTCCGCACTGTGAACAGAAAGTTGCACCCGGTGCAAACTCAGTACCGCATCCCTGACAAAACATTTTGACTCCTTAAAAGTCGAAGGTCTTTGCTTGCACAATAGCACTCAAGATCATTCCAACCGCAAGGCTAACCATGCCAACTGCCACAGCGATAGTTGTTGCGCGAATAGATTCGCCACTAACCTTGTGGGATGCGTAAATCAAAGGTGATTACAGTCGTTGCTTCCGGTCTAGTTCTTCTAGTTGCAGGAGGTGGGCTAGCGGTAGGTGACTACGTCTATAAAACCGGCACCAAAGTTGAGTGCGCAGTAAATGCAGATGACATCAATCACACCCCTGCGGAGTTCTACACCGCAGGAATAGACAACGGCCCGTTCCCCGGTGAGGGTTGGAACAAGTGGGTCGATTACGACCTAAGTGACTGGTGGCTTACGGACGTCGCCTATGAAGAGCTAAGAATCCCAGTTGCAGACGGGATCGAACTTGCAGCCTGGTGGATCGCACCTAATTTTGATGAGACCAAAAAGACCGTAATTGTTACCCACGGAATCGGCACCAGCAAGCAGGACTTCAACACCCTTTTGCCGACTGCGATGTTGGTTAAAGGTGGCTATAACGTGCTGCTAGTTGACCAGCGCGACGCAGGAGAATCAACCTGCACCGATGGTCGTCACTCCGCTGGCCAGCAGGAGTCGTCAGACTTCGCAGAGGTGGCCAAGTGGCTGAACACCGAAAAGGGAATTCCAGCAACCTCGCTTGGAATGTTTGGTGTCTCCGGAGGCGCGATTGCAACCTCACTACTTCCAGCAAAGACCGACCTGGTGTCTGCTTTTGCGATGGAAGGCACCATCTTTGACTTCAATGCTGCTGCGACGCAAGAGTTGGAATACCAAGGTCTCCCAGCTTTCCTTTGGCAGTTTGCCCAGGCTGCTGCACTTGTGCTGCACGGAGTCAATCTCTCTGAGACTTCGGTTAAGGATTCGATCGAAAAGGCTGGCGCAAGGCCAATGCTGATCCTCCACGGAGATGCCGACCAGCGTCTGAAGTATCAGTCTTCGGTGGACTTCTATGACTACGCCAAATCCGTTGGTTCAAACATCACTCTTGAGACTTTCGAGGGTGCCGACCACACCGAGGGCATGCTTTCAGAAACCGATCGCTACGCAACCGCATTGGTTAGCTTCTTCGATTCCAGCTTGAAGTAGTTGCTACTTACAGGTCTTGCCAAATTCTTTGATCATTGCAAGTTCTGAACTATCGACGGTTAAGCCCCAGCGGATTTTTACCTTCACCCAGTTGGTGACATAGCTGCAGCGATAGCCGGTGTTTACCGGCAGCCAATCGTAAGGATCTCGATCTGACTTTGACCTGTTAGACGATGCCGTGACTGCAATAAGACTTCCGCCAAACCCTAGGTCATTGGCAAACTCTTTACGCTTCTCCGCGCTCCAGGCATACGCTCCAGAGTCCCATGCCTCTTTGAGCGGTATGAAGTGATCGACATCAAAGTCGGATGGATCAGTGGTTGTCACCTGGTCATAGACCGAGTACCACTCACCGCCATAAAGATCACAGTCACCGGAAACAGTGGGCTTCACCTTAGCCTCGGCAATCAACACCTCTCGTCTGGTGTTGCAACCATCGCCATCGGCATCGATCCAGTGCTTAAAGAGGTCTCGGTCATATCCCGCGCCCTGCTCGGCAGCCACAACCAGATCCGCGATCAAAACCTGGAGATCAGTTAGTTCGGTCGCGGGTTTGGTGGTCGGCTTTTTGGTTTCAGTGGGTTTAGGCGATTCGGTGATCGGGGAAACTGTTGGTGTAGCAGTTGGAGTCGGAGTTCTTGTCACGGTCTGAGTCGGAATTGCCGATGTAACCTGTTCGACTGGCTGATCCGAAGAACCAAAGAGCGATGCAAACCAAATAATCACTACCAGTCCACCAATGATGGAAAGTGACCCCCGATTTAGCCTCACGTTCTAAATCTTAGGGAGGCTAAGGACATCTATGGCTAGCGGTGAGCTGGCTTAGGCACCAATTCGCTTGAATACTCCGCCTGCTCCGGCAGGTTTGCATTTAGGTATTCGAAGTCTTCATCACTGAGTGTCACATCAAGCGCGGTAATGCAGTCCAGGATGCTCTCGGTTCTGGTCGCTCCCGGGATTGGAATCACGCTCGGTGAGGTCTTGATTTCCCAGGCTAAAGCAATCGCATACTTTGAGACGTTGTGCTTGTTGGCAACCTCTTCAAAGGCATCGGAATCGGTGATGGCCTTTTTGTTGTTCATGCCCCCAAGTGGTGACCAAGGCAAATAGGCAATGCCGTACTTCTCACAAACTGCAAGCACGTCTAGGTCGTAGCGGTAGCGAGGTGAGAACTCGTTCTGGATAGAAACGATGCCGCCATCGTCTGGTCCGCCGGCAATCTTGATAGCGATCTCAAGCTGCTTGGCGTCGTAGTTTGAGACACCAATCTGGTCAACAATGCCGCGCTCTTTTAGCGCCAAGATGTTGGCTACCTGAGTCTCAAACACGATCTCTGGGTCTAGGCGGTGGTGCTGCCAAAGGTCAATCTTTTCAACACCCAAACGTCCGGCGGATGCTTCGGCTGCGCGAAGGAGATAGTCCAGGCTGCCATTGCGACCCCAGCGCTCACCGGGCTGGCGAGAGATGCCGGCCTTGGTTGCAACAACAACCTTGTCCTTTTGCTCTTTGGTCCCAGACCAGGTTCTAAGTGCCTCGGCAACGAAGATCTCGTTGTGACCGAATGCATCCCAGGTAGGGGCATAGATATCTGCGGTGTCCAAAAGAGTGACACCAGCATCAAGCGCCGCGTGGATCGCTGGAATCGCAGACTCTTGGCGGCGCACCGGATCAAGCGCTGCACCGTTAGACCAAATCCAAGAAACGTTCATGCAACCAACGCCGATTGCAGAAACCTGACGATTACCTAGTTTGTGCTGCTTCATTCATGCTCCCTACTAAATAGTGCTGGCGTCAATTACAAAGCGGTAGCGAACATCGCTTTCGACCACACGGTCATACGCTGCATCGATAGCTGCAGCATCGCTGGCATCCACCAACTCGATATTAGAAACGATGTTGTGCTCGGCGCAGAAGTCCAGCATTTCCTGGGTGTCGGCAATGTTTCCGGTGTTGGCTCCGGCGATTGACTTCAGTCCGGTAACCAAGCTAAATGGGTTGTAATTCTGGTTTCTGCCTGGAAGTCCAACGCTCACAATTGAACCGCCAACTCGCAGGGTGCCAAGTAGCCCATCAAGATCTAGGTCAGCACTGGTGGTGTTGATAATCAGATCGAAGAAGTTCTTGTGGTTTTCAATCGCATCTGTGGTCAAGACGTATGCCTTGGCACCGAATTCCATGGCATCTGCAGCCTTTGCTGGCGAGTGTCCAAGCACATAGGTCTCAGCTCCCATCGCTGCTGCAAACTTCACACCCATGTGGCCTAGGCCACCAAGCCCCAGGATTGCAACCCGCTTACCCGGTCCCACTTTCCAGTGCTTGAGCGGTGACCAAAGAGTGACGCCGGCACACAACAAAGGTGCGCTGCCTGCGGCATCGATTTTTTTGGAAACTTTTAGGACGTAGTTTTGGTCGACCACGATGTCTTTGGCGTAGCCACCGTAGGTTGGGGTCTGGTCGTAGTGACGACCGTTGTAGGTCTGAACATTGCCGGTTAGGCAGTAGTTCTGCATGCCCAACTTGCAGTATTCGCAAGTGCGGCAGGAATCCACAAACGTGCCAACACCTACGCGCTCGCCAACCTCAAACTTGGTGACTGAAGAACCAACCGCGGTTACCTCACCAACGATTTCGTGCCCTGGCACCATTGGGAAAATGCCCTCGAACCACTCATCTCTTGCCTGGTGGATATCGGAGTGGCAAATGCCGGAGAAAAGAATCTTTACGGCGACCATCTCGGAGGTCAGTTCCCTAAGCGGCAGCTCCCCTTTTTCAAACTTTGCGCCTGGGCTGCCAGTAACCAGGGAGCGAGTGCTTGGCATCTTTACCTCTTCTTTGGGGATGGAACAATTCGGACTGTGAGTTAATGGTCAGATGAAACGTAGAACCAAGATTGTCCTCGCCTCGATTCTAGGCCTGCTACTGGTAGGTCCATTCCTGATTCCGGTAAACAGTTCCGGAACCCTCACGAACGTTGAGGCAGCTAATGCTCAATTCGCCGATGAGAGCAAGTTCATCGAGGTTGTCGGGCACGATGTGCACTACCTAACCGCTGGGGATCCAAGCTCAGACCGACTAATTCTCTTGCTTCACGGCTTTGGGGCCAATGTTTCAACCTGGGACCTGGTTCTAGATGAGCTTGGTGCCGCAGGGTTTGTAGTTGCCTACGATCGCGCTGCCTTTGGTTTCACAGAACGTCCTGAGAGCTGGACCGGCACAAACCCCTATTCTGCAGCCGGGCAGCTAGAGGTGATTCAAGCTCTAATCGATGAGTTTGGTGCCGGCAAAGAGGTTGTGATCCTTGGACATTCCGCAGGAGGCAATCTGGCAGCAGCCTTCGCAGCCCAGAATCCAGAAGCAGTAGATCAGCTGATTCTTTTGGACCCAGCTATTTACAGCACCGGTGGTGGGCCTTCCTGGTTGAACTGGATCTATGACATCCCGCAGCTCAATCACGTGGGTCCTGCTCTGGTCTCCTCGATTGCGACCTCTGGCCTAGATCTTTTGAATGAGAGCTACTACGACAAAAGTTTGGTGACAGAAGAGCTCAAAGCCAAATACACCGCTCCGCTCAAAATCACGGGCTGGGAAAAGGCTTTCTGGAACTACAACAAAGCCCCTCGGACCACCAATGTCGATAAGCAGCTTGCTTCAATCTCAATGCCGACATTGGTCATCACCGGGGACACCGATGAGGTGGTAGCAACTGCCGATTCGATTCGCTTAGCGGGAGAGTTGCCGAATGCTCAGCTGGTTGTGATTGAGGATTGCGGTCACCTACCCAATGAGGAGAAGTCACAAGAATTCCTAACCGCGGTGGCGGGATTCTTGCAAGCTAGCAAGTAATGTCTCGGTATGAATTACAAAGGTGTATTTGGTTGGTTTAGGTTGCTGCTTGGCGCAGCACTTCTCGGCAGCGTGGTTTGGCAGGTAACTGATCGAATCATCAACAACCTGTTTCGCCCCTGGGATTACTTCACCAAACTCTCAATCGACTCTGCAATCTTTGCCGGCATTGTGCTGATTATCAGCGGCCTGTATTTGGTAAATCACCGCTCCGAAACCAGCAGGCTCAATGTCATTCGCCTTGGTGCAACAGTCGCCATGATCGTTATTGGTGCCGGTTACCACCTGCTACTGGGTGACACCACCGTGGCACCGGAAGATGTTGGATATGCCTGGCCAGTCCTACCGAACCTAATCATCCACACCTATGGACCGATCCTGATCACCCTGGACTACATCCTCTCGGTGAAGGGACCAAAGACCAATTTCCGCAAGGGACTTTGGACCTTGGTTTTTCCATATATTTGGGTGCTGTTTAGCATCGTCCGCGGCTTCACGGCTGGTGAGTGGCCTTACTGGTTCCTAAGCCCTGCTGAGGTTGGCGAGACAGGTGTAGCGCTCTACATTTTGGGCTTTACGATCTTTGGCCTAGGGCTTGCATTCGCCTTGATTCTGCTTCGCAGACTCGCGCAAAAGCTCACAGGGAATCTCGCCAACATTTAGGGCTGAAATTTATTCACCCCGTAAGGGGTTATCAAAAACATGCTTAATTACGACGTGCCACTGACCATGCTGAATGGCCAGGCTAGAAACCTCTCTGAGTTCAAAGGTCAGCTCCTGCTAATCGTGAACGTCGCCTCGCGCTGCGGTCTCTCCCCGCAGTATGAACAGCTCGAGCAGCTGCAAAAGAAATACCAAGACCGCGGCTTCAGTGTGCTGGGTGTCCCATCGGGCTCTTTCATGCAGGAACTAAAGGACAACGAGTCCATCAACGAGTACTGCTCCACCACCTGGGGAGTTACCTTCCCAATGACTCAGAAGGCAGATGTCAACGGGCGTAAGCGCCACGACCTCTACAAGCAATTGGTAAAGACCAAGGACGCAATGGGTCTTGCAGGTCCGGTTCTTTGGAACTTCGAAAAATACTTAGTGCTACCAAACGGCGAGATCCACCGCTTCCGCCCAAACATGCAGCCTGACGACGAGAAGATCGTCGAGCTGATTGAGGCTAATCTTCCTCGGTAGGTTCGAGGTTTGCCTTCTTCACCAAGCACTCGCAGTATTCGCATTCGCAGTTGAAGAAAAAGTCCAAGCAAACTGAGCAGAGTTCCATCACGCCTCCCTTAGACCAAAGCTATCCTTTGGTCATGACAACTTTGGTCGTCGCCGCAATCATTCAGGATGCTGAGCACAACTATCTCTGCGCTAAACGTGGTGATTGGAAAGCCGCTGCCAATAAGTGGGAGTTTCCCGGCGGCAAGCCCGAAGCCAATGAACCTTTAGAAGACGCGATCGTTCGTGAAATTCAAGAAGAATTAGGTGTCGAAATTGTGGTTCGGCGAATGTTTGATCGCACCACCACTGGGGATATCGACTTAGTCACTTTTGTCTGCGACCTTGTGGGAGACAAACCAACCCACTCAACTGATCACTCGGAATTGCGTTGGGTGCCAGAGAGTGAACTTTCAAAATTGGACTGGGCAGAGCCGGATCTTCCAGCCCTCAAAAGGATTTTGATTCCTTTTTGCTAACCCAGGGTTCGAACCGGGAACCTGAGGTATTCGGCTTTCCACCCCAAGTTTGGATTACGCCAAACCAAATCGTCTGCTAGCTCTGCAACACACGCCCAGTAAAAGACATGGGTTAGATCAACCGTCAAATAACTCACGGTGTCGTTCGGGAAAGCCTTGCCCAAGAACCTTCTGAGTAGTGTTGGAATCTCACCAAGGCCGTGTTCGTGTAATTGGCTTCTGACATCAAGCTCGATTTCCTTCGCACGTCTTGGGTTCCAAGGCAGCGATGGATTCGGGTGGTGCAGCATCGCAGAGAGCATCAACGCATCGCGATAGCGAACATCCTCCAGCTGATCAAACAGCGGAACGAAGCGCTCCATTTCATATCCCGCTTTGCGTAAATCGAGAATGTCTGGGTATGAGACAAAACGGTAGAACGGCACGTGAGGTCTTACCGGCTGATATGGCACCGAGGTGAAACTGGCGGCTAGTGGGTCGATTCCAACCGCGGCAGCACCCCAGGAATTAAACGCCTCATCTGGATATGGAATTGCATCCAGATCTTCGGGCTTTCCGTTTGCGGCCATTAGAGGGTTTCTAACTAGCCAAGCATGTCGTGGCGGACGATGGTCGCGTTGCGATCTTGTCCAACACCGATTGCAGAGATGCGAGTGCCGCTCATTTTCTCAAGCGCTAGCACGTAGTCCTGAGCGTTTTTAGGCAGTGACTCGAAGGTCTTGCAGCCGGTGATGTCTTCGTCCCAACCTGGGAACATTTGGTAGATCGGCTTAGCGTGGTGGAAATCGGTCTGGGAAACTGGAACCTCTTCAACCCTTACGCCGTCGACATCGTAGGCAACACAAACTGGGATCTCTTTGATGCCGGTTAGCACATCTAGTTTGGTGAGGAAGATGTCGGTTAGACCATTGATACGGGTTGCGTATCTGGCGATGGGTGCATCGAACCAACCGCAGCGACGGTTACGGCCGGTGGTAACACCAACCTCGCCACCGGTCTTGCGCAAGAACTCGCCCCACTCATCAAACAGCTCGGTAGGGAATGGTCCTGAGCCAACGCGGGTGGTGTAGGCCTTGAGGATTCCAATCACGCCGGTGATCTTGGTTGGACCAATACCGCTGCCGGTGGTTGCTCCACCTGCGGTTGGGTTTGAGGAAGTCACAAACGGATAGGTTCCGTGGTCAACATCCAGAAGCGTTCCCTGGCCACCCTCAAGCAAAACAGTCTTGCCATCGGCAAGCGCGTTGTTCAAAATTAGCGAGGTGTCAGCCACCATTGGACGAAGACGCTCTGCGAAAGAAAGCAGGTGGTCAACCACCTCTTGAGGTCTAACCGCTGCACGGTTGTAGATCTTTACCAATAGGTCATTCTTCTGAAGCAGTGCTCCCTCGACCTTCTGCAGCAAAATGCTTGGGTCGAATAGGTCCTGAATTCGAATTCCTAGGCGACCCATCTTGTCGCCGTAGGTAGGGCCAATGCCGCGACCGGTGGTGCCGATGGCACGCTTGCCCAAGAAGCGCTCAGTCACCTTGTCCACGGTGACGTGGTAAGGGGTGATGACGTGAGCGTTAGCTGAGATTAGAAGCTTGGAGGTGTTTACACCTCGAGCGTTTAGACCGTCGATCTCGCGGAAAAGCACCTCTAGGTCAACTACAACACCGTTACCGATAACCGGGGTGCAGGCTGGGGTGAGGATTCCGGAAGGTAGAAGGTGCAGGGCAAATTTCTTGTCGCCAATAACCACGGTGTGGCCAGCGTTGTTGCCGCCTTGGTAGCGAACCACGTAGTCGACGCGGTCACCGAGTAGGTCGGTTGCTTTACCCTTACCTTCGTCGCCCCACTGGGCTCCGACTAGGACTACTGCGGGCATGGCTTTACCCCTTCCGTCTTGGGGATCTCAGGGCGAATGGCCCTGACACAATTCTAACTAAAAACGTGCTGCATCACCCAAGAGTGCATGGTTATTGCAGCTGCTGCCGATGCATTGATTGATCTGGTGGAACCAAACTGAACAATCTCCAAAACCATATCTGCACCATCAAGCGCAGCCTGCGATAGCCCAGGGCCTTCCTGGCCGAATAGGAATACACACTCTTTTGGCAGTTGCACATTCTCAATCTGCTTGCAGCCCGGAACATTGTCGATTGCAATGATTGGAAGCTTGCCGCCTGTAGAGCTTGCGGTCTTTGCCCACTCGATAAGGCTCTCAACATCCGGGCGGTGGGTGACGTGCTGGTAGCGGTCGGTAACCATTGCCCCGCGACGGTTCCAGCGGCGATTACCGATGATGTGAACTTCTTTTGCCATAAAGGCATTTGCGGTTCTCACAATTGAACCGATATTCAAATCGTGCTGCCAGTTCTCGATGGCAACGTGATAGCCGTGACGCTTGGTATCTAGGTCGGCAACAATCGCCTCCATGGACCAGTAGCGATAGACATCAATAACGTTTCTGGTGTCGCCATTTGCCAAAAGCTCTGGGTCAAACTTTGAATAGTTTGGGTCCTTGGCAGGATCTCCCGAGTATGGCCCTACGCCCCAGGTGGATTGTTCATGGGTTCCAGTGGCGTTTTCTTTTTCTTCATTCACTGGGCTAAGCCTAAAGCTAGGCTTGAGCTATGACTGGGCGTACAAGAGTAAAAAACTGGCTAACCGACATGGATGGCGTGCTTTGGCACGAGGGAATGCCAATTCCTGGCGCTGTTGAGCTGATCAAAAAGTGGCAGGACGAAGGCACCGAGTTCCTGGTGTTGACCAATAACTCTGCTTTCACCCCGAGAGATTTGGCGGCCAGGCTGCAATCCGGCGGCCTGGACGTTCCTGAGGAGCGCATCTACACCTCAGCACTTGCCACGGCAGATTTTGTGAAGTCTCAAAAACCGCACGGCACCGCATTTGTGATTGGCGAAGTTGGCCTAACCACCGCAATGCACGAAATCGGCTACGTGATGACCGAGGTCGACCCGGACTACGTGGTTTTGGGCGAAACCAGAAACCTAAGCTTCGAGGCCCTAACCAAGGCGGTTCGCCTAATTGGTAAGGGTGCCAGATTCATTGCCACCAACCCAGATGTCACCGGACCTTCCGCCGATGGCCCGCTTCCCGCCACCGGTTCGGTGGCGGCTTTGATTACAGCTGCCACCGGCAAAGCCCCATACATTGTGGGCAAGCCGAACCCGATGATGTTCAGAAGCGCAATGAACAAGATCAATGTCCACTCCGAGGACACCGCGATGATCGGTGACCGCATGGACACCGACATTGTTGCGGGTATCGAAGCTGGCCTTCACACCATCTTGGTGATGACCGGAATCTCGGACGATACTGAAATTGCTAAGTATCCGTTTAGACCAACTGAGATTTTGAACTCGGTGGCAGATCTAATTTAGACCTAGGTCCTCTAGGGTAATCGCGGTCAAATAGGCAAAGCCCGCGGCCTCAATAGCCTGGCGTGCACCGGTGTCGCGATCCACAACTGTTGCCACCGCCACCACATTCGCACCGGCTGCTTTTAGGGCCTCAGCTGCGGTTAGCGGTGATCCACCGGTGGTAGAAGTGTCTTCCAAAACCACAACGCGCTTACCAACAACGCTTGGCCCCTCAACCTGGCGGCCCATACCGTGTGCCTTGGCCTGCTTGCGAACTACAAAGGCATCGAGATTGCGACCCTGAGCTGCAGCCTGGTGCAACAGTGCGCTGGCGACTGGGTCCGCACCCATGGTCAGACCACCGGCTGCATCAACATCACCAAAACCGTTGTCATCCAAAAGCTTGAGCATGACCCTGCCAATCAAAGGAGAAGCCTCGTGGTGCAGGGTTGCTCGGCGAAGGTCTACGTAGTAGTCGGCCTCCATGCCCGAGGAAAGAATTACCTTGCCGTGAACAATTGCGAGCTCTTTGATTAGATCAACAAGACGTGGCTTATCAGGTGCGGTGAAGGTCATGTATTCAGGCTAGCAATGAATCGGCTAGATGATTCCAACCAAGCGGAGTGTGAGAAGCAGCATCACAACTCCACCAACGCGGTAAAGCCAGACCACCTTCTTGATTGGACGCTCTTCATCCTGAGTCCTACCGAAGCGGCCAAACATCGTCAGAATGCTAATTAGCAGCAGCGGAAGTGGCAGCAGCACAAACGCCCACTCTGCAAAGTCCCTGTTCACACCCAAGAACTGACCCACCAAAGCTGTGGTTAGAGACGCCAAGACGATCGAGAAGGCAAGTCCTGGAATACCGGATGGCAGGATTCTCCAAAGCCATGGCACGTTGGGGAAACGGTCCTGGTACCAGCCGATGACGGTTGGCAAGATAAACAGTGCCGAACCAACCCAGGACTGCCACGAGTTTCCAATAAGAGCGCCGGTGAACAGCACCCAGAGCGCATACCTTGCACCTAGTGCCACGAGCTTCTGAGCTAGTGGTGAATCCGGGATGTGGGTCGGGTTAATGCGATCCAGTCGCGCAGGGTAGTAGCGCGCTACAACCTCTTCGAGGACCACTCTCAGCACTGCAAACGCCGCAACCCAAATACCGAAGTCCAAAACGTGGTTGGCAGCATTCACGGTCAATCCAGTAACCGCAGGTAGCACGCTCACCATGGTCGCGATAGACCAGCCCGACATAAATGGCGCAACTGCTAGGTCACTGAGGCGCTCCCACCACTCGGAGCTGTCATGTGCCGGTAGCTTACGAAGTTGTCTAAACGCGGTGGTCAAAAGTGCTGGTCCAACACCAATCACAACTACCGCAATCAAAAGTCGCCAATCCGAAAGCTCAGGCATCGATCCTTGAGTGAGAAGCGAACCAATGGCAAAAGTAACTACCGCAACAAATCCACCAAAGGCATCCAGGATGCCGATCAGCGCGATGACAAGCAGCAGCTCCCAGCTCGGGGTAAGGATCTGACCACCGTTGTCTGCAACGGCGGCAATTGCAACCGCAAAGCCCGCTACCGGAAGCAGCAAGGTGGTTGATCCAAACATGGCGCGAAGGTAAGCGCCATCGTTTGTCACCTTAGAAAGCATTGGACTAAATGGGGCAAACCAAACCGTCAAACGGTTGGAGAGTCGATCCAAGAATGTCAGTGCCGGTATCGCCCAAATGGCAAGGCGATCGCCCCAACCTGTTTTCTCAAGCTGAATCTGGTCGTGAGCAATTTCAAGCTCGGCAATTTCACCGCTGTCTCCAGAGTCACTCGGGCCAGAGCCGGAGGTTTCAGGGGCTGTGGTAACTCGGACTGAGGACCCGGCAGCACTGCTGGCAGCGCCCGCTGCCGAAGCTGCTCCAGCCGCTGCCGCGGCAGCGGCGGCAATACCCGCCACAATCGCGACTGCCTGGGTGGTCTTGGCCATCACGGCCTGAATGCTTTCTTCGCTTCCCATTGGATCAAAAGCGACCGGGGCAGCGTCATCGTCACCGGAGGCACCAAGAGCGGGGTCCGCAACCGGAGCGCCTAGTTCGCTCAGCACGCCAAAAGTCTCAAAGAGGTCAATTGTTGCAACCAAGTTCTCCACAGCGGCAGGAGCTTCTGGTGCAGGCGTGCTTTCTGGAGCCGCTACAACTTCATCCTCGGACTCAGTGGGGGAAGGCGTAGGGGTCGGAGTAGCAGTCGCAGATGGGGTTGCCGAAGGCGTTGGAGTGATGGTTGGAGTGGCCGATGGCGTTGGCTTTACCGTTGGCTTGGCGGACGGTGTTGGCTTTGGCGTGACAGAAGGGGTTGCCGTTGGCGTTGGCTTCGGAGTAACAGTTGGCGTTGGCGAGGCGGTTGCGGTTGGAACAACCGGCACAACTGGACTCACCTGCGCAGGAGCAGGTGTCACAGCCACTGGGACTGTGTCGCCAGCCTCGATGATCAGAACCAGCTCTAAAGATTGCTTGCTGTTGATGGCGTCCAGCTGGGCCTGGGAAATGTAGCTCGGGACGCTGTTCACGCTGACAAAGTTGAAAAAGTAACCAGAGTTCACAGGGCTGGGGTAGTCGGTGCCAGAGACGGCAGTCTTTGCCACCACATACATGCGAATGAAATACTGGCCCGGCTCGGTGAAAACCAGTGGGTCTGAAGCTACTTCACCGCTTGGATCAAAGTCCTTCTCGCCCGAGTAGATAAATCCACTGTTCACATTCATGTAGCTCAAGACTTTGTACTGCGATGCCTGAGCCGATGGAACCATCATCTTGGCAGTGACGGAATCACCGGCGCGGATGACCTTTTCTCTGCGAGCGGTGACAGTTTCATTCATATTGGCAAGCTGACGGAAGTCACCCATAATCTCCAGCTCGGGCAGAGTTGCTCCGGCAGGAGGAGAAATAACGTTTCTACCCGCAAGTAGATTCTTGGCACCCGAGCTTGCGCCTGGGAAGAGTCCGGTCGGATCTTGCTTTACTAGCGTGCTTGGACGCTGTCTGCCGTTAAGTCCGGTCTCATCCAAAATCACCTCACCCTTACCAGGGTCGGCGGGGTTGGTTACGGCGATGGTGTTTCCAATAATGGTTAGCGCACTATAGGTCGCGCTATCTGAAGTTGCAATCTGGAAAGAGGAGGATGCGGCAAGGGTTGCCGTTCCAAAAGATGCCTTTGGAATGCTGTGCGGCAAAGTGATGGTGCAACTAGTCGAGTTGCCAGATGGGCTAACAGCGAATGAGCTGGAATTTAGGTTGGTGAAAGTAAAGTCGGCAGCGCTCAACGAATTGCAGTTCAAAGCAACAGCAGAGGAAATCACAAAGACCACATTGGCCTGAGTGCTCGATGTTGAGGGCACGCTCAACCTGACGCCAAGAACACTGCCGTTAATCGCAACGTTTGACTGCGAGATCAGAGAGTTAGCAGTTCCCGGGGCGGGCAATGTCAGATCGGCTGGGTTGCCAATCATGTCTGTGATTGATCTAGATCCCACGGTCAAACTTGAGGTGGCAACGTAGCTCAAATCTGAGCTGGTAGCGCCGGCTGGGACCACAAGGCGATACTTCAAAACGCTGGTTCCCGAACCTGAAAGGTACTCTGCGAATACCCCAGGAAGCACTTCTATTTTGGACTCGGTGGCATTTGTGCCAGCAACAACAACCGCCTTGTTGAACTGCACGGAGATTTCAACAGCATCACCGCGCTGGTAGTCACCGTTGATTCCAGAAACTCTAGTCACATATGGGTTGGAGAAATCTGGAGTGTGAGTTTGGGTGAGAATCATCGCATCAGGAGTTGGGTCTCCGGCGCGCAAGCCATATTCGACTACGTAACCGGTAACAGAGGATCCGATTGAATCGACGTCATTCCAGTTGCAGGAGTCTGCGCTGCCGTAGACGTGAACAAACTGGTCTCCGCCGTTATTCGGTTCGCCTGGACTCCAAGAAGCAAAGGACGAATCGAGAGCAAGGTCTCTTGCGATGCCGTTGTTGTTCATCCCAATTTGGGTGCCCGTGTTGTTGAACATGTCAATCCAGTACATTGCGGTTGCCGCTGCACCAGAAGTTGGCGCTGCTGCTAGCAGCGCTTTCTGCTGAGAAAGGCTGGTCGGGGTAGCGAGATAACCCTGCATTCCAAACCAATACTGGGTAGCGGCCCTGGTTTGTGCGGAAGCGAGGCCCAAGGCACCGGCGTCAGGCACAAACTTGAAGTATGTGCCAGTGGTGTAGTCGTAACCCTTGACTGGTTTCAGGTGGTACTGGATGTTTCTGGAAACCGTCATAGTACTGGAAGTGCTGAAGACAATGCTCTGAATTGCGGTTTCCCATGTTGCGTCAGAAAGCTGGCTGGAGGCCTCAAGGAAAAGAACGGTGTTTGTGGAATCTGCACCCTTGGTTATGCCTGACTGATTAGTGAACGCAAGGGTGTCACCGGCCTGAGCATTTGTGATCTCGATTCGAATTCCATAGTTTCCGAGGTTTCTAGAATTCAAATCGAAAGCTGGCGCGATCTTGGTGCCGACCTTTGCGATTGGTCCACCGGCACCGGGGTTGAAGGTTGGGAGATTCTCCAGAGTTAGAACAGATCCAGCCCCAACGGTCGGTGAGGTCAATGCATTTCCAACGAGGTCTGTAACCCCCGCGGCAAAGCTAAAGGAAACCGTTCCATTAGGGGCGGCGGAATTGTTCACGGTGAAGCTGTAGTAATTGTTGCCAAGGTCTACAAAACTTGAAATAGACCATCCGCTCGCCCCGCCTGGAACAGAGTGGCTAATCGAAATTCTTGAAGCATCAAGACCAGTAATTGGCTCGGAGAAGCTGATTACATAACTGGCAACAGTGCCCGAAATCGTCTTGCTGACCAGGCCGGCTACTGGAACTTTGGCATCGTAGGAAATTGTTGGCCCCAATATCCTTGTCAGAGGAGATGGAGCACCAAGGAGCGATACCGCAGCACTGCCAGTTAGAGCTAGCTGGAACTGCCCTGCGCCGCCGGCGGTGCAGGTGCCAACCGTTAGTTGGTAACTGCTGCCAGAGCCGGTTAGTCCGGTTATCGAGCAGCCGGTGGTGTTGGAGGCAAAGGAGAAATCGCCCGCTGCCAATCCAGTGACCGGAGCAGCAAAGTTAACTTCGACTGTCACGGAACTCGAGAATGTTGTGACAGAACTACTTATTGTCGCTGCAACGGGGTCAACGTCGATTGCCAACGAATCCATGTGAGATGCGACCAGGGCGTTGCCATTTAGGTCTTTTACGAAGCCTGTCCAGAGGGAGTAGTTCAGAACCGTGTCATCCACCAGGCTGGAATTGGAAATCAAGAACCTAAGGGTCTTGCCCGAAATCACTGCCGATTGGGAGTTCCAACCAACTGAGGTTCCGGAAAAGGTAAATGCGGACCAATCAACAGTGCTCGAGACGGTCTCGCTGAAAGTCATGACTACTTCAAGCTGGCCAGCGGTGGCGGTTGGATTAAATACTGAGCTCACAACCGTAGGCGGTGTTCTGTCGATTGTGAGATTCGTGGAGCTCAGGCTACTGACTCCCGTCCTATCCCCGGCGACCACTCCAGTTCCCAAAACATTGAGTGAGATTGTTCCGGATGGAGCATTGGGATGGACTGCCCGAACGAAGAAGGTTCTACCATCTCCAGCCGCGGTGTAGCTAAGGTTCCAGCCAGACACTGAGCCGGCAGTCCCGGTTAGCTGCACATCCTCAAGACCAAACCCGGTTATGGGCTCGGAGAAGGTGACAGTAAAGCTGTATGAAGTTTGGTTTGAGACCGTGCCCTGGTCATTGGTCACCGATGCGACCGCTGGCATGGCTGCGAATCGCAGAATCACCAATCCACCGGTAGAGCTATCCCCTGCGGGCCTTGGGATCGTATTTGCAGCAACGTAACTAGTAACTAAATCTGAAGCGGTGGTGTTAAGGCCTGCATTTCCACCTTTTAGCGAAACGGCTCCACCGTTTCCACCGCGAATACCACCGCCACCGCCACCAGCACTGGCGTTGAATCGGAAGCCCCAGCTGTTATCGCCAACACCGTTTCCACCGACGTAAGTTCCCACAGCGCGGTAAAGCTGAGCAGTCTGTCCCGCTTCACCATTACCCTGAATGTCTCCGTTTGGGTTTGAACAGCCGAAGCAGTTTGCGCCACCACCGCCACCGGCACCACCCGCAACGATAAGTCGGGCACTGAAGGAAACTGCAGATCCTGCGCCACCGCCAGCACCGAGACCTGCACCACCACGATCCCCCCCACAACCGCCGAAGCTACAGCCTCGCGGTCCACCGGCACCACCGGTGAAACCCATTGAGCTAAATCCTCCGGCAGGGCCGCTGGCAGGATCCGGGCCGCTGGCGTAGCCATTTGTTCCAGCTCCACCTACGGAAACTTGCAAGTTGACCCCGGCGGTAATCGCCACGGTTCCGGCAACCCTTCCTACTGAACCGGATGCGCCGCCGGTAACGCCAGCGTCACCACCACCCGAGCCGCCAGGAGCTCCGTAAATCTCAACATGAACCTCCTCGGCCCATGGAGAGAGGCTTGTGACCTGAGTCGAGGTGGAGACTGCAAAATTTTTCTGGCAGTAGACAGGCCAGGGCACATCAGAGGTAGAAGCTGTTCGCTGGGTAAAGGTCCAGCCCGAAGGGCAAGCGCTCGCCGATGCGGTTGCTGGGGTATTGGACGATTCGGTAACCACGCCAGCAAAGGCCATGCTAAGAAGTAGCGCAAGGCTAGCGTTGGCGGCCAACCGCCTCGCAAAAACCATCTTCAAAGCCAACCCCTAGACATAAAACCTTCAGTAAAACCTAGGTCTTTGACCACTGCGTTAGTCCTGAAACATGCACCTTGCGGAAGCTTTGGGAGATCCCACGGCTGGATAGAGTTGAGGGGTGAAAATCGCAACCTGGAACGTGAACTCTGTCCGCGCTAGAAGCCCGAGAGTGACTCAGTTTTTGGAGCGCACTAAAATTGATGTGCTGGGCATGCAAGAGATCAAATGCAAGCCAGAGCAGTTCCCGTATGCAGACTTTGAGGCCATTGGTTACAAGGTCGTAGCTCACGGCCTAAACCAGTGGAATGGCGTTGCTTTCGCCTACCGCGCAGATTTGGAACCTGAGGACATCGAGTTCTCATTCACCGACCAGCCCCAGTTCAAAGACGTCGTTGAGGCCAGGGCAATAGGTGCGACATTCAATGGCGTGAGAATTTGGTCTCTGTACGTCCCCCACGGTCGAGGTCTTGAAGACCCACACATGGAATACAAGTTGGAGTTTCTTGATCGCCTGGCTGCCAACACCGCTGAGCAGCTCGAAGCAAACCCTGACTTGGACCTTTGCCTAATGGGAGATTTCAACATCGCGCCACTGGATAGTGATGTCTACGACCTATCGATGTTCGAGACCCACATCTCCGAGCCTGAACGCCAAGCCTTTGAGGCCTTTGAGCAGATTGGTCTTGTCGATACTGTTCGCGAACTAGTGCCTGGCCAATACACCTACTGGGATTACAAGGACCTTTGCTTCCCAAAGAACAACGGCATGCGAATCGACTTCTGCCTAACCTCTGAATCCCTCACCGAAAAAGTTGTTGGTGCATCCATCGAGCGCGATGAGCGCAAGGGCGAGGGTCCTAGCGACCACGTTCCTGTTGTGCTTGAGCTTTCCGACTAAGCCAGTCCTGACGTTCTTTCTCAGAAAGCTTCTCAATCGCGTATCGAAGTGCGGTTCTTGGCATGGTCGCGGAATGCTGCTCTAGGAAATCGCGCAACGCGCGCAAATCTTTTTTGCCAACTTCGCGAAGTGACCAGCCCACTGCTTTGTGGATGAGGTCGTGCGGGTGATCAAGCAGCTCTTCGCAGATGGCCAGAGTTGGTGCCATATCAAACTGCGCAATCATCGGGAAAGTCAGGATTACAGCACTTCGCTGAATCCAAAGGTTTTTGGACTTAGCGCGCTTGAGCAAAAACTCAATCGCCCTTGGGTCATCAATTAGTTCTTTACCAAAGCGATTGGCCGATACGTCGACCAGGTCCCAGCTGTTGATGCAGCCAGAGTCATAAAGACTTAGGTATTTCTTGAATAGGTCAGTACGTAAGTCTTTGTCTTTGGCCTTTTCATACTGATTGGTGAGAATCACCACCGCACACAGTCGATCCTCGTGATACTCGCCCTTAGAAAGCTCTCGAATTGTTTCCCAGCTGGCATTTTTGTATTCGCGGGCAACGGCCCTGGTTTCGGGAACTTTTACGCCTAGAAACTTGTCGCCCTCGCCATACTCACCGGGTCCGGTTTTATAAAACCAAGCCAGGTCAATGGCGTGAGCCGGGCGTGCAAAGGAACGTATGTCTTTGCGAATTTCCTCAAGCATTAGCGAATGGCGTCAGCTACCACGATCAAGGAGTCACCCTTTTTAGGGGTGAACATTGCTTCCTTGCTTGGGTTTAGCGCAACTCCTGCTGCTGCATCGCCAGCGCTCTTGACTGCCGAGCGGAAGCCGATCGCTGATTCACCCTTGGCTCGGGCGTTAGCAACCAACTGCGCGTAGCTAACCTCCTTGCCCACCGGTGAATAGAGGGCGATGTCGCGGACGCTAATTGATGCGCCATCGGCGTCGAATAGGTCTTCAAATACCGGAGCAAGTGCTGGGTTCTCGGAAACCTGTGCAATTAGCAGTGCGGCTAGGTTGTCGCTAACTACCAAGTCGTCAACCGCTGCTACTCGAGCAATCTCCGCCTTGCGACCATCGAGAATCTCAGCCACCAGACGGGTTGGCTCAACGCCATTGTTTGGAGCCTCAAACAAGCGGTTCATCTGCAGCATGGTCAGCATGGTCTGAGCATCTGCTTCAGCCTCGCTGATTGCGTTGCGGTAGCCAAGCACGATTACCTCGTCGTATTGCCTTGCGCTTGCGGCTGCAGTTAGGTCGTCGATATCGCCGGTGACAGAAGCGGTGGTGACCTTGATGTTGGTTCCAAAATCCAGGCTCTTCAGCTGGTCCTCAGCCACCAAGCTCTTTCGAGCCAAGATGTGGACGGTCGAGCCCTTTGGCAAAAATGCAGCTAGCTCGTTGATCACCGAGCGACCCATCTCGGACCAACCGATAACCAATAGGTGTTCAGGCTTGGAAACAGGCACCGCAATCTTGGCGGCTTTTTTGACTAGCTCCTCGCGGGTGCCGGTGTAGGTGACCTTGTCATCGTCCTGAGCAATAGCAATGATCCTGCTGCCCTTAGCAATCTTTGTGGTGTGCTTCGGGTTTAGGTGGGTTTGACCCTTTGCATCAACCAGCCCAATTACGGATGCGGTGTTGAAGCTCAAAAGTGCATCAGCGTAGGTCTTGCCCTCAAGAGCAGGAATCTCACTGAAGTAGATCTCGTCGCCGGAGAAGTCCAAGAGGTCCAGGATCACAGTCGAAAGTCCAGGCTGGCGGGATGCCTGCGCGGTAACTCTTGCAATGACCTCGTGGGAGCGAACCGAAAGCACCTGGCCCTGGGTTGCAACCGAGATTGCCTCTGCGGTGTCGCGGTCATCTAGCTCAGCAACAATCTTGAGGTTTGGGTTTGAGTTCACGGCCTTGACCGCAAGCACGGTGGAAACCACATTGGCATCGCCGGTTTCGTCGGCATCCAAGATGATTACCGACTTAGCGTTCGAGATGTTGGTGCGCTTTAGATCAATTGGGTTAGATGGTTCACCACTGCGGGTAACAATCTTTAGCTTGCCCAGGTTCTCGGTACGAGATTCAATCTCGTCCTCCATGAACTCACGGTCGTGTGGAGCAAAAATCACAACTACCGGCTTGCGAACGTTTTCGTTCGCAATCGCAATCTCCTGCAGGATTGGGAAGATTCGGCTTGACCAACCCAAAATCAAAGTGTGGTTTGCATCAACGATTGGGCTGCGGCCCTTGCGCAGACGAGCGAAGGTGCGCTGGATCGCTCCAACGACGTAACCGATGACGCTTGCGGTCAGTGCGGTGGTGGTGACCCAGTACATCACCGCGATAATGCGGTCTGCCCAGGTTGGTTCGCCACCTAGCGAAAGAATCTTGGTAAACGAAGCCCAGAACAAATCAAAGAAGCTTAGGTTCGCAGGGTCTGCCGCCTGAGTAAGAGCTGGAACAGCCAGCAGCGTTGACTTCACGCCAACCAGGATCAGGGCAATCACCATCATCAACAGCAAGACGTAGAGCACGAAGGTGCCGGCCTTGGCAATTGAGTTATCGAAGTTGTATCTCAGGCGGGCCCAGATACCGATCTTGCTCTTTGTTGCTGGAGCAATTTCACCCTGTGCACCCTGTCCGTATGAACGGTTTGGCTCGTTAGTCGACATAGTTGGAAGTTTAGTCAGAGAGCCAATCTCAAGTAAGTAACTTTCCGGTCCGTTCCCGCAAGGGAATATCTGGGTTTCTAGCGGGTCCTACGCCACAGCACAACAGAGCCGCTGCGCTCAGGACGCTGCCCGGGACTGAGGCTGACAACACCCTGATCTCCAGCTGCAAACACGCGCTTGCCGGGCTGGTTCATCACTTGATTCGCAAGCTCTACTTCTAGGTCTCTAACCCGGTTTTTCAAATTTTGATTTTCGGTTACAAGTTCGAGTACTCGCCTGATTCCCTCAAGCGATACGCCTTCTTGGGAAAGCCTTGAAATCTCTCGAAGTTTTGCGACATCTGTCATGGTGTAGCGGCGGGATTGACCCAGGGTTCTGGTGGGAGAGACCAAGCCCATGCGGTCATATTGCCTAAGGGTCTGCGGATGCATGTTGGCAAGCTCGGCCGCGACCGAAATGACAAACAGCGGGGTGTTCTCGTTGAGTTCCATCCTCGCCTCCTTTGTCCCTAGAGCGTTCCGGCTCGTTGTATTAGATCTGCTCTTGGATCTTCCTCAGGCAATTCTTTATCAAACTGCTCGATTAGCGCCTTAGCTTTCTCATTCACGTGCGAGGGAACTGCGATCTCGACTGTTGCCAAAAGATCGCCTTCTTTGCCAAGACGCTGAACGCCCTTGCCTTTTACTCTCAGGGTGCGGCCATTTGGAGTTCCTGGTGCAACCTTTAGCTTTACCGGAGCTTCGCCTAGCAGCGGCACCTGGATGGTGGCACCCAGGATTGCCTCGGCAATGGTTACCGGCACCGAGACTCTAACGTTGTCGCCATCGCGCGAGAAGACCGGGTGGGTCTTCACCTTGATGCTGACAACCAGGTCGCCCTTTGGGCCACCATTTGGTGAGGACTGGCCCTTGCCAGAAAGCTTGAGCTTCTGCCCATCCTGGATACCGGCTGGAACCTTGAGGGTCACAGTCTCGCTACCAACGTTGATCTTGAGCGTGGTGCCCTTGATCGAGTCGATGAAATCGATTGTTGAGCTGGTGGTTAGGTCTTGACCGCGCTGCGGTCCACCAAACCCACCGAAGCCGCCAAACCCGCCCTGTGGGAATCCTCCACCGCCGCCAAAGAGGTTGCTAAAAACATCCTCGAAGCCGCCAGAAGAACCTGGTCCCTGCTGGAAGCGAGCGCCGCCGCCCATTGCACGAATCGCGTCATACTCTTTGCGCTGCTCCTTATCGGACAGCACGTCATAAGCCTCAGAGATGTCCTTGAATCTCGCTTCGGCCTTGGCATCACCGGGGTGTAGATCGGGGTGATTGGCCTTGGCTAGCTTGCGATAGACCTTCTTGAGCTCGGCCTCGGGAACGTCCTTGGCAACGCCAAGGATCTTGTAGAAATCCTTTTCTACCCAGTCTTGAGATGCCATCTAGTTCACCTACTCCGCAGGAACGAATACTGCTACCTTCGCCGGGCGCAGCATGCGCTCGCCGATTCGGTAGCCAAGTTCAATTACATCGGCAACTTCTGCCTGAGAGACGCTTGGGTTTGGAGTCTGGACAAGTGCATCGTGCAGCTCAGGGTCGAACTTGTCGCCCTTCGCGCCAAATGAGACTAGGCCAAACTTGTCGCCGGCATTCTTGAGCTTGGTTGCAACCGCAGCCATTGGGGTGCCGTCCTGCAGATCGCCGTGCAGTTGTGCGCGGGTTAGATCGTCAAGGGCCGGCAGGAAAGCTCGGATTGCCTCGGCGATTGCCGCCTGGCGCTCTGCGCCTCTGTCACGCTCAACGCGTGCTCGGTAGTTCACAAAATCTGCCTGCAGTCGCTGCATATCCTGGAATATCTCGAGTTCGCGGTCGATTAGGTCGGTCTCCGAGGAGGCTGATTCGGGCTCAACTGGTGAGCCCTCCTCAGTCATTTCCTCGGTCTGATCGCCCTCGTTAGGAGCTTTGTCTTCAGAGTGAAGGTTCTCTTCGGACATTACTTCTTGTCCTTGTCGTCCTCGTCCTCAACAACCTCGGCGTCAACGACGTCTTCGGTTGAAGCCTCTGGAGCAGCTTCGCCCTCAGCAGGCTGCGCGGCATAGATTGCCTCGCCTAGCTTCTGCTGTGAGGTCATTAGCTTCTCCTGAGCGCTCTTTACCGCTTCGATGTCGTCTGCTGCAAGTGCTGACTTGAGGGCATCGACGTCGGCCTGAACCTCGGTCTTTACTTCCTCAGGCAACTTGTCGTCGTTGTCCTTGATTAGCTTCTCGGTCGAGTAGGCAAGCTGCTCGGCCTGGTTGCGGGTCTCGGCCTCTTCGCGACGCTTCTTGTCCTCGGCTGCGTGCTCCTCGGCATCCTTAACCATGCGCTCGATGTCTTCGGTTGAAAGCGAAGAACCACCGGTGATGGTCATGGACTGCTCCTTGCCAGTTCCCTTGTCCTTAGCGGAAACGTGCACGATACCGTTGGCATCGATGTCGAAGGTGACCTCGATCTGTGGGATACCGCGTGGGGCTGGGGCAATGCCGGTTAGCTCGAAGTTTCCAAGCGATTTGTTGTCCCTGGTGAAATCGCGCTCACCTTGGAAGACCTGAATCGAAACCGAAGGCTGGTTGTCATCCGCGGTAGTGAAGGTTTCGCTTCGCTTGGTCGGAATGGCAGTGTTGCGCTCGATCAGCTTGGTCATGATGCCGCCCTTGGTCTCAATACCTAGCGACAGCGGGGTAACGTCAATCAAAAGCACGTCCTTGCGCTCACCCTTGATGACTCCGGCCTGAAGTGCCGCACCAACCGATACCACCTCGTCAGGGTTTACACCCTTATTAGGCTCCTGGCCACCAAGCAAGCTCTTTACTAGCTCGGAAACTGCAGGCATACGGGTCGATCCACCAACCATTACAACGTGGGCAATGTCGCCAACCTTGACGCCGGCTTCCTTGATTACATCCTGGAATGGCTTGCGGGTGCGCTCGAGTAGGTCCTGAGTTAGCGACTCAAACTGAGCACGGGTGATGGTCTCGTCTAAGTTGGCAGGTCCGGACTCGGTCAAAGATAGGTATGGCAACTGAACCTGAGTCGATAGCGACTGGCTTAGTTCCTTCTTGGCCTGCTCGGAAGCTTCCTTTAGGCGCTGCAGTGCAATCTTGTCGGTTGTGACATCAACGCCGGTGGTCTCCTTGAACTTCTTGACCAGGTGGTCAACAAGTCTCTGGTCCCAGTCGTCTCCACCTAGGCGGTTATCACCTGAGGTTGCGCGAACCTGAATGGTTGAGAAGTCATCGTCCTTACCAACCTCAAGTAAAGATACGTCGAAGGTTCCACCACCGAGGTCGAATACGAGGATAAGTTCGTCTTCCTTACCCTTGTCTAGGCCGTATGCAAGTGCTGCTGCGGTTGGCTCGTTGATGATGCGAAGTACGTTTAGGCCTGCGATCTCGCCGGCCTCCTTGGTTGCCTGACGCTCAGCATCGTTGAAGTAAGCCGGGACGGTAATAACCGCATCGGTCACGCTCTCACCTAGGTAAGTCTCAGCATCGCGCTTTAGCTTCATCAAAATACGCGCGGAGATCTCCTGCGGGGTGTACTCCTTGTCGTCAACCTTGAACTTCCAAGTGGTGCCCATGTGACGCTTTACGGAGGATACGGTGCGGTCAACGTTCGTTACGTTCTGACGCTTGGCGGTCTCGCCAACCAGGATGTTGCCATCCTTTGTGAAGGCCACCACCGAAGGGGTGGTTCTGAAGCCCTCTGCGTTTGCAATTACCTTTGGCTCTCCAGCCTCGAGCACGGTTACCGCGCTGTTGGTGGTTCCTAGGTCGATTCCTACTGCTCTACCCATTGTGTTCTCCTTCTTTTTAATGCCTGTGTTGCTCAAGTTGAGCCACATAGACTCAAGTTTCCATATAGACAACACAAATGTCAAGCAACTATTCCTGAGAGTTGAGTGTGAATGACTCAACTTTGTAAACGGCTAGCCGCGGACTTGGATGGCAGGGCTCTGAAACTCGCCATCTAACAATTCACGTGTTGGTTGAAAAATCGCTCGTTATGCGGAGTATTGTGGCGAACATGACAGATCGCAGCGTTGCATCACCAAAACCAAAGGGCACTCTTTCCTGGGCAATGTGGGACTGGGCATCTCAGTCCTTCCCAACTGTTGTCACCTCCTTTATCTTCGGTCGCTACATCACCGACAGTGCATTCGCGCCAACTGGGCTCTCTCCAGAAGAGGCTGACCAGTACACCGGCACCTGGCTGGGTATCTCAGGCATCATCGCCGGTGTCTTGATTGCGCTTATTGCCCCGATTGTTGGCCGCAGAGCAGATACTTCGGGTCGCAAGAAGATGTGGCTGATGATTAACACCTGGTTGTTCGCAGGAACCATCGGCTTGATGTTCTTCGTTCAGCCGAGCAATGACTTTTTCTTCTTTGGGCTAACACTTTTGGCTGTCGGTGGAATCTTCTTCGAATTCGCAACCGTCAACTACAACTCAATGCTCAACGAGGTTGCAAAGCCGAAGGACCGCGGTCGCGTGAGCCAGTTTGGCTGGGGCCTTGGTTACATGGGAGGCATTGTCCTTCTGGTCATGGCGCTCTGGATCATCCAGTTCGGCGGTGCCGAGCTAATGGGTATTCCGGATACCGATGCGCTGTCGGTCAGAGTCGTGATGATTATCAGCATGCTTTGGGTATTGATCTTCTCGATTCCTTTGATGCTGAATGTTCCAGAGGCAAAACCGATTGCTGGCACTGAGAAGGAATCGATCTTCACCGCCTACTCAAAGCTTTTCAGCTCGCTCGCGAAGATGAGCAAGGAAAACCCGAACCTACTCAAGTTCCTAATCGCTTCGGCGGTTTATCGCGATGGCCTAAACGGAGTCTTCGCATACGGAGCGGTTCTTGGTGGCCTAGCTTTTGGTCTTGGACTTACCGAGATCATCCTGTTTGGCATCGCAGCCAACGTGGTTGCTGGTTTTGGAGCTTTCATCGGAGCGTTTCTTGAGGACCGCATTGGATCTAGAACGGTTGTCCTTATCTCGCTTGTCGGTGTGATGCTTGGCGGCCTTGGTGTATTTGCATTCGCAAGCGCAGGAACAATTGCCTTCTTTGGCTTCGGTCTTTTCCTCTGTACCTTCGTAGGTCCTGCACAGGCGGCCTCGCGCACAATGATGTCTCGCTTGTCCGCTGACGAAAAGCAGGGTGAGGCCTTTGGTCTTTACGCCACCACCGGTCGGGCCGTTAGCTTCTTAGCTCCAGCAGCCTGGACGTTCTTTGTCGCATCCTTCTCGCCGATCTGGGGAATCCTGGGATTGATGGCGATCTTGGTAGTTGGAGCAATCCTGCTACTAACCGTCAAGCCAGTTATTGCGCCTAAGTCCTAGGGTTAATCAGCATTCGGTTCTCTACACTCTGTAGAATCACCGCATGAGCAATAAGCGCAAGCAGGGTGAGCTGGAATCCGAGATTCTCGGCTGCCTGTGGGATCGACCAGAGGGCCTAACCTCTCAGCAGATTCTTGCCCTTTTGGGCGACGACGATCTTGCGATCACAACGGTATTGACCGTGCTCTCGAGACTTAGCGATAAGGGCTTGGTAGGCCGCGAACAAGCTTCGGGCCGCACCTTCCTATTCAAATCAACCAGCTCTCGCGAGCAGCACACCGCTTCGGTAATACTCGCTGCTCTTGAGAAAACTGAAAACCCAGCCTTGGTATTTGGCCACTTAGTTAAGGGGCTTTCTCACGCTCAAATCGAGTCTTTGAAGAAATCGCTAAATGACTAGGGCTTGCTACGCAGCAACCCGGGTTTTTAAAGGGGTTTATTGCCAACGTCTGTGATTTGGAAGTTTAGGTGGCTGCGAGAAGCGGTTGGTCCGCGCTGACCCTGGTATCGAGAGCCATACTTTGAGCTACCGTATGGGTTCTCGCTCTCTGAAGAAAGCTGGAAGAAGCAAAGCTGACCGATCTTCATGCCTGGCCAAAGCTTTATTGGCAGGGTTGCGGTGTTAGAAAGCTCCAAGGTGACGTGACCCTGGAAACCAGGATCAACAAAGCCTGCGGTTGAGTGAGTCAGAAGCCCAAGGCGACCAAGCGAGCTCTTGCCCTCTAGGCGAGCGGCGATGTCATTCGGTAGCGATACGAATTCAAAGGTTGAACCCAAGACAAATTCACCCGGGTGAAGAATAAATGCCTCGTCCTTATCCACCTCGACAAAGCGAGTCAGGTCATCCTGCTGCTCGCGTGGGTCGATGAACGGGTACTTGTGGTTGTCAAAAAGTCTAAAAAAGCGATCTAGGCGAACATCCATGCTCGATGGCTGGATTAGCTCCATGTTCAAAGGCTCAAGACCAATTCGGCCAGCCTCGATTTGCGCGCGAATATCCCGATCTGAAAGCAACATGCCAAAAGGTTATCGCCTGCGGCAGGTTGGTTTAGCCCTTCCCTCAGGAAAGTTAGTTTCCCAGCAGTTCTTTCATGTATTGAATCTGCTCGGTCTGAGACTCAATAATTGAGGCGGCAAGCTCTGCCACCTCAGGGTTTTTGGAATCGACCACGTCTTCAGCCATCGAAACAGCACCTTCGTGGTGAGCAATCATGCCCTCCAAAAACAATCGATCAAACTCTGCGCCTTTAGCAGCCTTTAGGGTCTCGAGCTGCGCCTCGGTGAGCATTCCGTCCATTGCCATATCGTGATCCATGTGCTCGTGGGCACCGGCTGCATCAAGCCATGCCTGCATGTGCTCGATCTCGTGGGTCTGATCGTGAGAAATGTCCTTTGCCAGAGCAAGCACCTCTGGGCTCGCGTCACCATTTTCGGCAATGACTCCAAGGTCAACGGCCTGCTGGTGGTGAGGAATCATCATCTGGGCAAACATCACATCTGCTGCCGAAAACTCGGACCCCTCGCTGACCATGTGGTCGGAGTGGTCTTGCATCGCTGAGTCAGTAGCACAGCCAGTAAGTAGAAGGGAAGCCGCAATCAATGTTGCGGTGAATAGCTTTTTGCTCAATTTGATCCTTAAATTACGCGGTTTCGGTTAGCTGTGCCACACGCTGTGGCGAAATCTGAAGTAGGACACCGATGTCTCGCATGCTGAGGCCCTCATCGCGGAGCCTTGAGACCACATCGCGGATCTCTTTGGAGGCCTCTTCTTGCAGTCGCTGTGATTCACGCATCTTGGTGTGCGCGGTCTCTAGGTCGCACATAATCCCTGGCATCGAGGCCTCCACCTTGACGATTACGTCGCAGCGATCAACGCCCTGGTATTCATGGACCAGGTCTTTGATCTGCTCGGTGGCTAGATCTAGGCGCTTGGTGGAGATCAGCAGGTTGTCCAGCGCAGGAACTCGAACGCGCCAAGCCCCAGCTTTACGCTCGCACTCGGCAGTTATCTCCATAAAGAAAAGCCTATCAAGGAAAAATTCAGGTGTGGTTGACGGTATTTGTCTAGAGAGACTAGACAGAATCAGGACGGGGTCACTCGGCCCGATTTTTTCTTGACCGGGTAATCAAAATCGAGGAGATCAGCACTGACACCAGCGGTGCTACGGCCATAACCCAAACCGTTGCAATGCCCCACAGCGCAATGATGCCGGTAACAGCATTCGTCAAAATAGCGATCCAGCGCTTTATCTTTCCTCTGCGATAGAAGATTGCCAGCACAATGTTCAGGATCGAGATTGCTGTCTGAGCGATAAAGATTCCGGCGACTAAAGCAACTAGTGATTCCATAACTACCTATTGTGTCAACAAACGCTACTTTTTCGCTGACAAATAAAGACCCAAGGTGATCATTGGGATACCAATCAACAGTCCGGGTGTCACTGGCTCCGATAGAAACAAGGTTCCAAGCAGCAACGCAACCGCGGTGTTGACATAGGTAATCAGGCTGGCTTTTACAGGGCCAATCTCGCGAATTAGCTCGAAGAAAAGCACGAAAGCGAGCGCCGAGCAGATTAGACCCAAGACCAATAGTGCGATCCAGCCCTCAATTGGTGGCTGAGCGGCAATCTCGGCCGGAATCTCAAAGGCAGCTGGAATTGCATAAATCGCGGCAACGATTGCCATGCTGAATCCAATGACACCGCTGGTTGGGACATCGGTCATCTTGTTATTTGCCATGATCGGTGCAATGGCATATCCGACTGCCGCCAAAACAACCGCGCCAATCCACAGTGGCTCTGCGTGACCTAGGAACGAGTCAATTCCAACCAGTGCAATGACTCCTGCGAAACCGATGGCCATTCCAGCCAGCGGGATTGGCTTTAGCGCGGTGCGATCCTTGAAAACCAAGGCCAAGATTGCCACAGCAAAAAACGGCACGGTGGAAATCAATAATCCGGCAAGGCCGGACGAAATATATTTTTCAGCTTCGGTGATTAGGTACCAGGGGCCAACCATCTCGAGTGCAGCGAAGAGCAAAACGTAAGGCCAGGCCTTGAGGACCTTCTTAGCGGCACCGGTCATGATGGCGTATGGCACCAAGACCAATGCGCCAATAAAAGTTCTAGCGAAAACAATGGTTGGGGTTGAAAAGCTATCTAGAGCGATAGCTATAAAGAAGTATGGGAGTCCCCAGAAAACCCCTGTAAGCAGGAACAGTACTAACCCTCGACGAGACACTGGACAAGCGTATTGGATAACCCCGGTTTCGAAGGCCCAATACAAGATCCGTTGGTAGTCTTGCCCAATGGCCAGAGAAAGCGCACTTAGAGCTTTCAAGCACCGCAACTATCGGGTTTTGTTTCCCGCCAGCGTGCTTTCAAACATTGGCACCTGGGCCCAGCGAATTGCCCAAGACTGGCTAGTTCTAGAGCTCACTGGATCTGCGCAACTCCTTGGTTTGATTACCGCCCTGCAGTTTTTGCCGTCACTACTTCTTAGCCTCTACGGCGGAGTTCTCGCAGACCGCTTTGATAAGCGCACGCTTTTGATAATCACCAACATTGGTGCGGGGCTTGGCTCATTGACCATGGGTCTTCTGGTCATTAGCGGAGTGGTCGAGATCTGGCATGTGGCCGTTCTCGCGTTCACGGTTGGAGTCTTCTCCGCTCTTGATGCTCCAGTTCGCACCGCCTTTAACTCAGAGCTTGTTGGTCACCAGGACATTCCAAGCGCAATCAGCCTGAATTCGGCAAACTTCAATGCCGGAAGATTGATCGGCCCTGCAGCATCTGGATTCTTGATCGTGCTCTTTGGAACCGGAGTTTCGTTCCTAGTCAACTCGCTTACTTATGTCGCGGTGATCATCGCGCTAGCGATGATGCGCAAGGACTTGCTGTTTATCTCGGTGAAACCAAATAGCTCAGCCAAGCTCAAGCAAGCGGTGCAGTATGTGCTCGGGCACAGGGACATCTTCCTGGTGATGTTGGCGGTTTTCTTCGCCACAACCTTCGGTTTGAACTTCCAGATTTTTATGGCGGTTATGGCCACCCAAGAGTTTGGTAAGGGTCCGGCCGAATTTGGAATCCTCGGTAGCGTCTTGGCAATTGGTTCCTTTACCGGAGTGCTGATCTCTGCCAGGTTCGAGAATCTCAGGGTTCCCAAGTTCGTGATGTTTTTCGGAATGATCTTTGGCGCGCTACTTATGGTTACAGCCTGGATGCCAACCTACGGAACCTTCGCGCTGATCCTGCCGTTGGTTGGTGGCATGGCGCTTATGACACTGATCTCGGCTAACTCTTTTGTTCAAACCAACTGCGAACCAACACTTCGCGGCCGAGTCATGGGCATCTACCTGTTGATCTTTATGGGTGGAACTCCAATTGGTTCCCCGGTTATCGGCTGGTTTGCGGAGCATGTTGGTATTCGCTGGACAGTAATGGGCTGTGGGCTAATTGTGTTGGTAGCTAGCGCTTTGATCTACATCGCCCTCAGGAGCGGAAAGAGCCCAGACCCTGTGACCGAAAGCATGCCGGTTATTCCTGAACCAACCAGCTAGCAAATGGTTTTGTTGTGAGCAAATCGAGATAAATAAATGGAAGAAAATCTCGATTGTTGGAATTCTCTAGTAGATGAGAAATGAAATTGAAGTAGAGAAGAAGAGTCGCCCTATAAGCCACGTACACGGCTTTTTATCTTGACCCCTGCTTCCTGGAAGCCCTTCTTTTTGTAGAAGCGATTTATGGACCTGTTCAGACGTGATTGTGCTTCAGGTGCTGAAAAGCCAGTTCCTGAGAGAGTCTTGCGTTTGAATGGATCTGTTGGATGATCAACCTCTTTGGTTGCCTGATACATCTCAACGATCTCGTCTTGTTGCTTTAGCTCATTCCAAACCTTGCGGTGAATGATGTAAAGGCCACCTTCGCCTTTGCGTCTGCGTTTATTTTCTTTCCCCATACACAAGATGGTAAGGGTACCCACCGACATTTCTGAGGGTGGAATATCAGACTATAAATCAGACTATGTTGTCAGAGAAATAGAAATCCCCCCTGTAAAAACAAGGGGGAAATCTACTTCGTGGAGACTAGGGGGGTCGATTAGTCTGTATTTATCAAACCTTTACTTGCCCTTTTCCGTCAAATTCAAACAGAAATTCAAACAGAATCTTGATATTTTTCTTGGCGTGTCCCACTTGACATGAGGAACTGAAGAGTGATAAGACTTAAGCGTTGTCCGACCGGACAGCGGAAGAAAACGCTGAAAAGCATTTGAATAGAAAAGAGAAAATCATGGCATTGCCATACTTTAAGAACCACGACGTGACACTCCGTTTCGATGAGTGTGGAAGGCAGAACCTTCACTCCACCAAGCGAATTTATGGCTTGGTCAAACTAAAGCAGATCGCAACCCTTATTGAGGTTTTGGATCTGGAATCAAACCCAAGAGACTCAAAAGTTAGTTCGATTACTAACGACATTATTGAGACTTTGGAAACCACTCCTGAGCTATACCCGCTCAAATCCAAGGGAATTCTGCTGGCTGCAACCAAGTACAGCGAGAAGGACAGGGATCGTTTCGAACTAGATTTCGTGGAGAGATCCATTGAGGGTGTCCTTGACGGTGGTCACAACCTTCTTGCAATCGGTCACTTCCTAATGCAGCAAGTTCTAGAGGATCCTAAGGATCTGCGTGACCTTCGAGCGGCAAAAATCTGGACTGACTTCAAGAGCTTGTTTAAAAAGCACATCGATCTAGTCCATGAGTTTCTGTCGGGTGATGATTCAACACTGCAAATCTTGGTTCCAGTTGAACTATTACTCCCACTCAGTGATTCCGAGTTGGACAAGAACAACTTCGAACGAATTTTGATTGACATCCAGGAAGCAAGAAACAACAATGCTCAGCTCAAGCTTGAAACCAAGGCAGACAAAGCTGGGTTGTTCGATGACCTAAAGTCTTATGTCGATAGTTCGATTAGGCAGCGAATTGAGTGGAGATCGAATGAACCTGGTGATGTCAAGGTGGCGGATTTGGTTGCCTTGGCATGGATCCCGCTCACAGCTCTAGAGATGACGCCGTTTGACGAGGACAAGAAGCCAATTAACGCTCCAAGTCCGGTTCAGACATACTCGCAGAAGAGTGTTTGTGTGACCCGATACAACGACTTCATGTCGTCGCCAGGTGTGACTACCTCTCCAAGAGGCAAAGCTGAGCTCACGAATGTGCAGGTACTTTCTGCACTAAAGATTGCTGGTGCAGATATGCCTAAGCTCTATGACCTGATTGCAAAGAAATTCCCAGAAGCGTACAACGCCAACAACGGTCGCTTCGGTGGAATTACGGCAGTCGAGAAGCTCAACAGCGGAGCCAAGTCGAAGTTGACTAAGTTCACCAACGAGACAATGACCTATAAATCGCCAGAAGGTTTCCTGGCACCACTTGTTTACAGCCTGAAAGCATTGTTGGTTAAGGGTGTTGATGGAAACATTTCTTGGAGGGTTGACCCTTACAAGTTTGTTAACAACTACATCAACGACATGGTTAAGCCATATTCCGAGGTCATGAAGGAAGCCGAATTTGATCCTCAGAAAGTCGGAAAGAGCAGTGCGGCATTCAATTCATGCCTCAGTACAACTGAAAACATCATGCTTAGGATGCTAACGAGATAGGTCAACGAGAGAATGCCAGTCCCTCAAGGGGGACTGGCATTCATCGTTTCCAACTAATTCTTTGTGATGAACGACCTCAATCGATGCTGCAGAGCTTTCAATTCAGACAAAAGAAGTCCGAATTGATAAACGTTGATCATTGAACCATCTCTGAAATAGATTTCGATATGTGGTTGGCTCGAGTTTGGGAAACCAATATTGACTTTTTGAATAAGGTTGGTACCCCAAGTTTTAGTTGTTTCGTTGTTCAGTGCGACTAGATGCAAATGTTCCGAATCAAGTACTAGACGGACTGGCTCGTCCATCCAAAATCGATGTGTCCAGAATCCCTCGAACGACGCAGGCGACAGTCCCAGCTGCCCATGTGGACGACCGTCGAATTCAAATCTCTGAGTCAATTTCAGATTCACCGTTACTCAGAGCTAGTACTTGGTTGGAGTGACAGCAATCGAATTTGATCCCAATTCTCTAAGTACTCATCCATCCAGTTCTCAGCCTTGCCGTAGGGGTTTGGGCGAAGTCTTCGGAACTTGGTTGGGTTATGAGCTTGACCTCGTTTACCCGGAGTGGATAACCAAATTTCATGATCAACTCTTACGGTTTCGGCTACCACCTGTGCAGGAATCACGTGAACGGTTGGGTTATGAGGTTGAAAGTCAACGAAGCAAAAGAACAGATCTTTATCGACCTGCGACTCGTGCTTTTCACCCATGTGCCATCCGCCGTCGGATCCGTATTGTCTTGACTTAACTTGGATTAGACAAGGTTCACCACCGTCAAGAAAATTCACAAGTATGTCAGCTTTGCGGGTGCCACGAGGTGCTTGAGCAGCTAGGAAACCTCTCGATAAGAGTCTCGACAGAACTAGGTGTTCTCCCGCTGCTCCAGTTAGAGAGGTGTCTACTTTTCGAACCATGGTTCCATCCTCGCTTGTCACCGTACTGCTCCGTTCCTAGATGGAACCGAGACGCAGCATAAAGATCAATAACATGTGGCTTCTGTGAACTTTATCTTTTTGCTTCCCTCATAATTCGCTGCCTTTAAGGAGGCGAACGTCAATACTGCTTGCTCTCCGGCAGAAACACTTGCGGAGTCAAGAGCGTCATCCACAACTATGCCATCAGCTAGAAAATTGACTCGGACGAAGAGTTCGCAGCTGTACTTAGTAACTACGTAGATTTGGTAACAAGAATGAGGGGACGAATAGCCACAATCCATGTTCCCTTTCCCAAGGGATTTGTAGGCGATTCCATCCGTGAGTTCACTAAATCCGTAAGGGAACCAAGGTTCGGCTGAGGATTGCTCATCTTGAGTTGGAGAAGCTTGAGAAGCGTCAGAAGAATTTGAGCTTTCCGAGCTGCTAAATAACGAGCCTGATAGGGATCCGGAAAGTTGGCTGAAGAAAAATGTCATCAGGACTATTAACGCAACCACACCCCAAACACCCCAAATACGATTAGGTGAAGCAAATGGACTTGCAGTTGGGTTGGGATCTTCTCGTTTTTGCACTTTTTGCCCGCAGTTTTGACAAAAAAGTGAAGTCGATGTCAGTTCAAAAGAACAGTTAATGCAATTCACGGTAAATCCCCCATTTTGTAACTGATCGATGCAAGTTTATGCGTTTGCTCAAGAATCTCAGAGGTCACCATCAAGTTGAACTTTGAATAGGGGTAAGTTCGACGTCTGCCCTCTGATTGAGCACCTTGTAGATTGTCGGACGAGACACTCCAATAACTGAGGCAATCTCAGATACGTGACGACCGTCTCGGAACATGTTTTGTGCGGCTAAGGTTTTGGCCGGATTCATGACTGGCTTCCTGCCACCTTTCATTCCCCTTGCCCTTGCCGCAGCCAACCCATCCTTCGTTCTTGCACTTATGAGAGACCTTTCAAACTCTGCCATAGCGGAAATGATTGTGAAAAATAGCTTGCCTTCCGGCGTCGCTGTGTTGATGTTTTGCTCCAGAACTACGAGGTTCACCCCCTTTTCTTCAAACTCCGACGAAAGGTTCAGTAAGTCCTTCGCTGATCGTCCCAGTCGATCGAGACGAGTAACAACAACCGTGTCACCCTGTCGGATAGTTAGTCGGAGTTTGTCCAATTCAGGACGGGAAGCCGATGCTCCGGTATACGTGTCTAAAAATACTTGCTGAACACCAGCAGCTCGCAATGCAAGTTCTTGTGATGCGTGGCTTTGGTCTGCGGTAGATACCCTGCTGTATCCGAACACTAGATTTCCCAATCTTTCTCCCTGCTCGATACATCGAGAGTAAATCTGGGGTAGGACATTTTTACATTGATTACTTCACGGGTTGATTTACACGAATTCCGAACTTGCCTGGGATTTGGTTAGGTGTAAAACAAACGATCGTTAGAAGGGATGACTAAGTAATCTTTGATTATGTCTCATCATGAACCAACTAGTCGAACAGAGGCTAACTCGCTTGCATCTCTGGCTAGAGAGTGGGACATTGGTCGCAACAAGATGCCGATTACCCATTGGCCGAAAAAGAAGGCTGCCTGGTGGATCTGCGAAAAAGGACATCACTGGCAATCTCCCCTTGGCAATCGTCTCCTTGGATACGGATGCTTGATTTGTTCAAATAAGAGGGTATTGGTCGGATTTAACGACCTCAAGACAACTCACGAAGACCTAGTCACCGAATGGAACACAATTCGAAATGGGGGTCTTTCACCACTCGATTTTGTTGCGGGGTCAAAGAAAAAGGTTTGGTGGATATGCAACAAGGGTCATGAGTGGGAAGCGGTTATTACCCACAGAGCCAAGGGATCGGGATGTTTAGTCTGCCTCAATAAAACTGTTGTAGCTGGTGTTAACGACATACCCACAACCCACCCGCAACTCGAGAAGGAGTGGGACTACGACGCCAACGCTGATCTAAAGCCAACAGTGATCACCGCAGGGTATGCGAAGAAGGTTTTTTGGAAATGTGAATCCGGTCACAAATTCCATCTCTCGCCAAGTGAGCGAACTAGGAAAAAGTCAGGCACTATCAGCTCCTGCCCTGTCTGCGACAACCGAGAACTTGTTGTGGGACAGAACGATTTTGAGTCACAGTTTCCCGAAATTGCCAAAGAGTGGGACTACTCCAAGAATGAATCCTCACCATCCCAGGTATTTTCTGGATCTGCCAAGAAAGTCTGGTGGAGGTGCAAAAATGACCATTCTTGGTATGCATCCCTCACCAATAGAACTAGAGGAATTGGAACTGGTTGCCCGTTCTGCAAGAAAGTCAAGTTCCTACCCGGTTACAACGATCTTGCGAGCACTCATCCAAAGATTGCATCTGAATGGGATTTTTCTAGAAATCCAAACACCCCTTCAGACGTGACTAGCGGATACGCAAAAAAGGTTTGGTGGATCTGTGGTTTAGGTCATTCATTTGACGCAACTGTCTCGGGACGGGTCGGACGACAGACTGGTTGTCCTGTCTGCACAAACCAAAGAGTCTTGGTGGGATTCAATGACCTTGCGACAACGCATCCGGAGGTGTCCAGGGAGATTATTCCTGAACTGAATGGTGGGATTTCGGGACGAGATGTTACCGCAGGCTCGAATGTGATCATCAATTGGCGTTGCGAGAGGGGACACGTGACTTCCAAGTCTGTTGTGTTTCGAGTCAAAACCCAAAGATGCTCCGTCTGCTCCAATTATCAAGTCGAGTTTGGATTTAACGACTTGGCAACCGTCGCTCCTCATCTCCTTGAAGAAATCGCTGATTTGAACTTCGACCCAAAGAGTGTTTCCGCATTCTCGGAGAGAAAAGTCTCCTGGCGATGTCCACTTGGTCACATCTATAAATCTTCCATTCGAAACAGAAGCCAGCAAAAGAGCGGATGCAGTGTTTGTTCCGGAAAAACAGTACTTGTGGGTTTCAACGATTTGAGAACGAGACTTCCCGAAGTAATTGAGCTTTGGAATTTCAAACGAAACCTGGACATTTCACCGGAAGAAGTCACCCCGTTCTCCGCAAGAAGGGTTTGGTGGAAGTGCGATCGAGGTCATGAATGGCAGTCCATGATTTCGAATATATCTTCGGGGTCAGGGTGTCCTACCTGTGCTCCTGGTGGTTTTGATCAGAGTAAACCTGGCATCTTGTATTTCATTCAGAACGTTGAAATGAAAGCCAACAAAATTGGAATTACAAATCAAGGGATCAAAACCCTGAGAATCAAGCACTTCGAACGACTTGGATGGAAGCGAATAAGCGAAAGTCCCATTCGAAGCGGAATACACACAAGACATGTGGAAACGATATTGCTCCGGTGGATTCGTTCCGACCTTGGTCTACCGCCATATTTGTCAAAAGACGAACTCAAAGGAGGGTGGAGAGAGACCTTCTCTATGGAAGCTTTAACGGATCAAGAGATCATCGAAAAAATCCGCCAAGTAATCAATCAGGTTTCTCAGAACCAACTGGATTCCTAGAGGTTTTGCAGCCATAAATCTTCAATATCTTGCCTTCTTGTTGAGAGGAGGTTGAAGAGTTCCCTTGTTTTCACCAAACACTGCCAGTTTCCGGACTCAGAGGGTGTTTTTATCGGCTGCTCGAATGTGCAATGAGGGACGAACAGGGACTTTCTTGCAACGGCAGCACTTGCCTGGTTGTTGAGGTCGTGCAGGTAGTACAAAGCTTTAACCTTGCGGTTTTGAAACACTTCATTTTCAAGAATCTCCACCATTTTTGTTGCAAACCCCCTGCCTTGGAGTTTTTTATCCACCCAGATCCCCAACTGTCTTTCGCTCTTTTGCTCACGGTGAGGCAAGATCGCACCTTGACCAACAAACTGTCCGTTTGAGAAAAAGACAAAGTCACGCTGCTCTTCATAGTTTTCGTGAACCTGGCAATACCTCTTGACGGTTTCAAGTGAGTAATTTGCCGCTTCCAATCCCCACTCAAACAGGTTGGAAAGATTCTCAGCATTGTCCCTAAGAGCAAAGAACATAGTCCAAGCGTCAGCAGCTGTAAGGGGATGATATTCAAGCGGTACATCAGGGTCAGCTACCCCGCTGGGGTAGCCAGAGACAGATGGTGGTCTCAGTCCTTTCGCAATCAACATTTGGGATCCTTACACATCAATTTTCCCACCGTTTTTTACGATTTTTCAGTTTCTAAAAATGTCAGACCCCCCTGTCAAAATTGAGGGGTAGAAAAGTTCTACAACCCAGATAAACACTGGGAAAACGACCCTTGAGGAGGATCGTTATCGAAATCAATAAGGAGATCAACATGCAGCAAAAACCATGGTTCATAGACAAGTCAATTCAGCAAGCTCAATACATGAATATCGTGAATGCAGCCTGGCTGCCAAGTCAGGTAAAAGACCTGTGTCGATACGTAGCTTCTAAGGCAACATGGAACCACTCAAAGACCAAAGACAAGAGCTACACGGGATGTTATGCAACTCATGACACCATCGAGATTGAGATGAATCGATCCAGGGACTTTGTTCGAAAGGCAAAGAAGAAAGCTCTTGAACTAGGTTGGATTCAAGTACTCGAACGACCCGGCACAAGCGACCTCATCTTTCCTGTGATTGGTGAGGATGACCCATCGATTACTCGCAGGGTAAAAAGAGACAAGTGGATAAGAGATGACATCCAACCCATCGAATGAAAATTTGCTTCTATTCGATGCTTACCTAATAACTATCTAATAGTTACCTAATAGAGCATCTAATAACTATTAGTCCCGTCTCCTTTGGAGACGTTCGCTTCCCTTCGGTCAGCGAATAAATAAATCAGAAGAGACTCTTTTCCTTGATTTCTAGTGCTCGTGTCGAGCATAGGTGTGCGTACTAGATATTCAAGGATTAGGGTCTGCTTCTGTAATCGATAGCTTGTCTGATTTTTTCAGATTGAGCTGAAATTGCTTACTGGACATGTGTTTAGTCCAATGCAGAGATGCTCACTGAAAAGGGATGGGTGTGAAAGCGTCTCTGGCTTTCCGTTCGTATCACCTTGGAGAGAAGTACTCCCCGCCTAGGTGTTCTCCATACCTCTGAAGCTCGGCTCTGTTCTTCTTGCTGGTCTGCCTGGCATAGAAGTAATACATGCTCTCTGACTCATGTCCAAGGATTGACTTCACTACTGATTCAGGAACATCAAGATCCGACAGGTAAGTAGCTGCGATATGTCTGGTGGCATGTGCTCTGATGTGAATTGGTGACTTGTACTTCCTCAGAACCTCATTCCACATCTCATTCTCAGTGTTGGGATCAAAGGGTTTGCCCGTTGGTGTCAGGAATATCAGATCAGCAAACTCAGGACGAGGTTGGAACTCAGGGGATTTCTCAAGCTGCTTACGTTGTTCTTTGAGCTTCTTCATCAGATCCAGAAATGGGGGAACTAACGCAACCCTTCGTTCATGACCTGATTTGGTACTGGGTTTGATTACAAGACCCATGCCGCTGACTCTTTGAAGCTGCTGATTGATTATCAAGGTGGGGTTATCACCCTTGAGAGAGACGTTCTTCCAGCTGAGTCCCAATCTTTCACCTTTTCTCAGTCCCAACAAGGAGAGTAGAAAGTGATCAAGCAATGGATCTTGCTCCTGCTGCATCTTGCTAAAGATCCCAAGAACAATGTGCATGTAGTGAGGAATATTGTCTTTTGGTTTCTCAAACCTAGGTGCTTTGACCAAAGCCAGGGGGTTTCTATCGATCACCCTTTCTGCGACGGCAACGTTCAAAGCACGATTGAGAGTCTTGTAGACATTAAGCAAGCCGTTGCTTCCCAGGAGTCTTTCTTCAGTCTGGACTCCGGAAACAACCTTTTTCTTGGAAGGAAGGGTTGCTTCAAACAGATTTGCCATATCCCTATGTCCCAAATCCTTGATTGGTATGTGTCCAACATGAGGAATTACGTGATTAGCCAGGTATTGCCTGTACTTGATGATCTGGGTTGGACTCAGAGAGTTAGGGGAGAGTTGTGAATGCCAGTGCAGGAGGTAATCTTCAGTCCTCATACCCCCCTCGGATCGCTTTGGAAGGGTTCCTGCGACCTCCAACCCCTTGCGATATCCCCTTTTTTGCAATGCCGCCAAAAGCCGTTTCTCGGCTTCCTCTGGTGTTCTTCCTGTCCCAGTTACCCACCTACGTTTTCCGTCAGGGAGGTCTTCATCTTTGATTTCTTGCCCACGGACATACAGCTCAACCATTTCAAAGGTTTGCTTGGCTTCATTCCAGCGTTTGCGTTTGATCGTCCAAAGACCACCTGTGCCATTTGGTCTAGGTCTTTGCCTGGTTCCCACAATATCCCCCGTTTTTGAAAGGTCGTCGCTCGCTGACTTAGGGAAAAGCTATCAGAAAGTTCAAACAGAAATTCAAACAGAAAGGGTGTTGTTAAATGGAAAAACCCCCTATTTCTAGAGGGTTTTCCACTGTGGGTGGAGACTAGGGGGGTCGAACCCCTGACCCCCTGCTTGCAAAGCAGGTGCTCTACCAACTGAGCTAAGTCCCCGGAATGATCCGGATTGGATCTTGGTGCATCCTACGTTGGAAGCCATCTCTTGCGGGAGAAGCTTCCTGGTGGGCCTAGGAGGACTTGAACCTCCGACCTCTTCATTATCAGTGAAGCGCTCTAACCACCTGAGCTATAGGCCCGTAGAACGTCACAACATTACTAAAAAATGGCCTAGATGCCAAACCGGATTTTCTAGTTGTTGGTGAAGGTGACCGAAACTCCGCCCACAATCCTGGAAATAATGTTGAAAAGCACCGCCCAGATTGCCGATAGCGCTGTCGCGAACACGATGTTCAAAAGCGAAATCGTGGCTGCGGTTCCAACCACATTCGCAAATGAGAACTCGCTCTCAAGGCTGAAGCTGCTGCCCTCACCAAAGATGCTGGAAAGTAGGCCTCCGACCGAAGAAAAGACTCCGGAGCTTGCAAGTACTGCCCAGAGCAGGATCGCGCCAACGATGGTTGAGATTGCAAGAGCAATCGAAACCAAAAAGCCAACCTTTACGGCGGACATCACCTCGATGGAGCGAAGCTTGAGGCGAACCTGCTTTACCGGCTCCTTTGGAGCACTACTCCGCTTGAACAGCTTCGCCATCAGGCTCTCCTTCAACATCGACTAAATCGTTGGTCTCTAGATTACGCTCCGTGTTGCGCGCTAGCGACAAAACCGAGTCAGACTCCTCGAAGCGAGCAAATACAACGCCCATGGTGTCGCGGCCCTTGGCGGGAACCTCGGCAGCATTGGTCCTAATTACCTTGCCGGAGGCAAGCACAACCAAAACCTCATCAACTTCGTCAACAATTAGCGCGCCGACCAGGTCACCACGCTTTTCGTCTAGCTTGGCTACCTTGATTCCCAAGCCACCGCGGTTTTGAATGCGGTACTGATCCGCGCTGGTGCGCTTTGCGTAACCACCCTCGGTAACCACGAATACAAAGCCCGCCTCACCAATCACGGTTGCGCTTAGTAGCTCATCGCCCTTTCTAAAGCTCATGCCCATCACACCTGAGGTGTCACGGCCCATCGGCCTTAGCTGATCACTGGAAGCTGAGAATCTGATCGACATGCCCTTGCGAGATACCAAAAGCAGGTCATTGTCATCGCTTACCAGCATCGCGTTCACTAGCTCATCGCCCTCGCGTAGCTTGATCGCGATGATTCCACCGGTTCTAGCGGTGTCGTAGGTTTCGAGCGCGGTCTTCTTGACCAGTCCCGCACGGGTTGCAAGCACCAAATAAGGTGCCTGCTGGTAGTCCTTCAGGTCCAAAACCTCAACGATTCGCTCTTCTGGCTGTAGTGCCAAAAGGTTAGCTACGTGCTGACCCTTGGCATCGCGACCAGATTCCTGAATCTCGTAGACCTTGGAGCGGAATACGCGACCGGTGTTGGTAAAGAACATCAACCAGTGGTGCGTGGTGGAAACGATGAAGTTTTGCACCACATCGTCGGCACGCAGGCTGGCACCCTTTACGCCCTTGCCACCGCGGTGCTGCACGCGGTAGTTATCGCTTCTGGTGCGCTTGATGTAGCCACCTGCGGTTAGGGTCACAACCATTTCCTCTTGAGGAATTAGGTCTTCCATTGAAACGTCGCCGTCGAAGCCAAGCAGGATCTCGGAGCGACGCTCGTCGCCGTATCGTGAAACAACTTCTTCTAGCTCATCGGAGATGATCTGGCGCTGAACATCCTCGTCCGCGATGATGCGCTGGAACTCGGTGATCTGGCGCTCAAGCTCTGCAGCCTCATCAATGATCTTCTGGCGCTCAAGGGCTGCTAGCTGTCGAAGCTGCATGTTCAGGATGGCCCTGGCCTGCAGTTCGTCGATGTCCAAAAGCTTGATCAGGCCATCTCGTGCATCGTCGACGGTAGAGCTCTTACGAATCAGTGCGATTACCTCGTCAAGGGCGTCTAGCGCCTTTAGGTATCCGCGCAGAATGTGGGCACGCTCTTCGGCCTTACGCAGGCGGAACTTGGTGCGACGAACAATAACCTCAACCTGGTGTGCTACCCAGTTGGTAATGAAACCATCGATTGACAAGGTGCGAGGTACGCCATCAACCAGTGCCAACATGTTGGCACCAAAGTTTTCCTGCAGCTGGGTGTACTTGTAGAGATTGTTTAGAACAACTCTTGCGACCGCATCCTTCTTGAGAACAATCACCAAGCGCTGGCCGGTGCGACCAGAGGTCTCATCGCGGATATCAGCGACGCCGGTTAGCTTGCCTTCCTTGACCAACTCTGCGATCTTGAGGGCTAGGTTGTCCGGGTTTACCTGGTAAGGCAGTTCGGTAACCACTAGGCAGGTTCGGTTGTGCAGTTCTTCAACGTTGACTACCGCTCGCATGGTGATTGAACCGCGACCGGTGCGGTAAGCATCTTCGATTCCGCGACGACCAAGAATCTGCGCTCCGGTTGGGAAGTCAGGACCCTTGACCAGCTTGATTAGTTCTTCAATTAGCTCTTCGCCAACCACGCTCGGGTTCTTTAGAACAAATTGAGCGGCCTGCGAGATTTCACGAAGGTTGTGCGGCGGAATGTTGGTGGCCATACCAACCGCGATACCAATCGAACCGTTCACCAATAGGTTTGGGAACCTGGAAGGCAAAATAGTCGGTTCTTGAGTTCTACCGTCGTAGTTGTCCTGGAAATCAACGGTGTCCTCGTCGATATCTCTAACCATCTCCATCGCAAGCGGTGCCATCTTGCACTCGGTGTAACGAGGGGCAGCAGCTGGGTCATTTCCGGGGGATCCGAAGTTACCCTGACCCGATACCAATGGGTAACGCAGGTTCCAGTCCTGAACCAAGCGCACCAAGGTGTCATAAATAGCGGTGTCACCGTGCGGGTGGAACTGGCCCATTACGTCACCGACTACACGGGAACACTTAGAGAACTGCTTGTCTGGGCGGTAGCCGCCGTCATACATCGCGTAGAGCACGCGGCGGTGCACTGGCTTTAGGCCATCGCGAACATCCGGGAGTGCGCGACCGACGATAACGCTCATTGCGTAGTCAAGGTAGCTACGCTGCATTTCGACCTGCAGGTCTACCTGCTCGATCTTGTCCATCTGGTTTTCAGTCATTTTTTATACCTCTAGTCCTAAATGTCCAAGAAGCGAACGTCTTTGGCGTTGCGCTGGATGAAGTTACGTCTGGATTCCACATCTTCACCCATCAAGGTGCTGAACACCTCGTCGGCAAGAGCTGCATCATCTAGGGTCACCTGAAGCAATGTTCTGGTGGCTGGGTTCATTGTGGTGTCCCAGAGCTCGTCGTAGTCCATCTCACCAAGACCCTTGTAGCGCTGGATTGCGTTTTCCTTGGGGATCTTCTTGCCGGCCGCGGCACCAGCGGCTAGCTGAGCGTCACGTTCGGCGTCGGTGTAGACGTATTGGTGATCGGCGTTTGACCACTTGATGCGGAACAGCGGTGGCTGAGCCATGTAGACATAGCCGTGTTCAATCAGTGGACGCATGTAGCGGAACAGCAGGGTCAATAGCAGTGTGCGAATGTGCTGGCCGTCGACATCGGCGTCGGCCATCAAGATGCACTTGTGGTAGCGGATCTTCGAAACGTCGAAGTCCTCGCCGATTCCGGTACCAAATGCGGTGATTAGAGCCTGAACCTCGGTGTTGGCTAGCGCCCTATCGAGTCTTGCCTTCTCGACATTCAGGATCTTTCCACGAAGTGGAAGGATTGCCTGGGTCTCTGGGTCACGACCGCGAACCGCCGAACCACCTGCCGAGTCACCCTCCACGATGTAGATCTCGGAGAGTTCAGGGCTGCGGGAAGAGCAGTCTCGGAGCTTGCCCGGCATGCCGCCAGATTCCAGCAGACCCTTGCGACGAGTCGCTTCGCGAGCTTTTCTCGCCGCTAGGCGAGCGCTCGATGCTTGGATTGCCTTACGAACAACTTCCTTGGCCTGGTTTGGGTTTCGCTCAAACCAGTCGCCGAGCTGATCGGTAACCACGCGCTGCACAAAAGCCTTGGCTTCGGTATTACCGAGCTTGGTCTTGGTCTGACCCTCAAACTGAGGCTCGGTGAGCTTCACCGAGATAACGGCGGTAAGGCCTTCGCGGACATCGTCACCGGTTAGGTTCTCGTCCTTCTCCTTTAGCAGGCCCTTTTCGCGGCCGTACTTATTCAGAAGAGTCGTAAGTGCGGTTCGGAAGCCCTCTTCGTGGGTTCCGCCCTCGTGGGTGTTGATGGTGTTTGCATAGGTGTGAACACCCTCGTTGTAGCCGGTGGTCCACTGCATGGCGATCTCGACCGACATGGTCTTTTCGTCGTTCTCGGTCTCGATTGAGATGACCTCATCGTGCACGACCTCGACCTTTTTCGCAGAGTTTAGGTACTCGACGTAGTCGGTTAGCCCGCGCTCGTAGCAGTAGGTGTCGTTCTGACCATCGCGCTCGTCCTTTAGGGAAATGCGAAGGCCCTTGTTTAGGAAACACATCTGCTGGAAGCGCTGGCGCAGGGTTTCGTAGTCGTAGACCACGGTCTCAAAGATTTCAGCGCTTGGCACAAACTCAATGGTGGTTCCGGTGCGATCGGTCTTTTCGCCCTTGGCTAGTGGAGCATCTGGGACACCGATCGAGTAGCTCTGGCGCCAGATAAAGCCCTCGCGGTGAACCTCAACAAAAAGCTTGGTTGATAGTGCGTTTACCACCGATGCACCAACGCCGTGTAGGCCACCGGAAACTGCGTACCCGCCGCCGCCGAATTTTCCACCGGCGTGTAGCACGGTGAGCACAACCTCAACGGCTGGCTTCTTCTCAATCGGGTGCATGTCGACCGGAATACCGCGGCCGTTGTCGCTCACCTTGATGTGGCCGTCTTTTGTAATTAGAACGTCAATGTTGTCGCAGTAGCCAGCGAGCGCTTCATCTACGGAGTTGTCAACGATTTCATAGACCAGGTGGTGCAAGCCTCTAGGGCCGGTAGAACCGATATACATTCCTGGGCGTTTACGCACTGCTTCAAGTCCCTCTAGGACTTGGATTGCACCGGCATCATAATTTGGTTTTGTTTCTGACATATTCAGTTACTTCCTCTTGGGTTAGAACCTATGAACTGCGGACCCTTTGGGCCGACTTAAATTCGGGTGAGCTAACCCTTAGATTCTACCCTTACACCCAGACAAAAGCTGGGATATGCGACTTACCCGTAAGTGTCGCGAGGACCCCTGCCAGGGACCGATCTGGAGCCTTTTTTCCAACTTGGGGCGGTAGGGCCAATGAACCTGATTTCACTAACCAAAACATCAGGGTGCTGCCGGTTGATTTTCTCCAAAATTTGCGGTGCTAAAAGCCTTAGCTGAGTGGCCCAAGCCGTTGATCGACAGCGAACCGAAAGCACTTCGTTCTTGAGATCCTCTGGGTAAGAGGCTTCCGCACTGTCCTCACCTACCACCTTGTTCCACTCGGTGAAAAGCGTTGCCTGCGCCAGTTGGCTGGTCCAGTTGAATTCGCCAAAGAGCTGCTCAAGTGACGCGCTGGCTTTGATTGGGTCTCTACCTGAGTCAAATGGCTGAGAGCCGCGTTTTTGATTCTCTTCCCTGCGCTTTTGATCGCGCGACTTTATGCCGGTGGTACCAAGCAGGTACTGGCGGAAAAAGGTGTCGATAACCTCGAAATTCAACTTAGCCAACCACCTCACCCCCAACCACTTCTAATCGCTTGGCAACAAGCAGATCTGGAACCGCTTCAAGATCTGCCGAGGTGATCAACACCTGTTCGTTGTTGATCACAAATTCGACCAGGCGCTGCCTGCGGCCAGCATCCAATACCGCAAATACATCATCAAGAATCAGCACCGGATCCCCTGATTGTGAATCCGAGCGCAAAAGCTGCGCCATCGCGAGCTTTAGACCGAGTGCCAGCGACCATGCTTCACCTTGAGATGCGTGGTTTCTGGCCAGTAGGCCAGCTTTCAAAATTGTGAGCTCATCGCGGTGAGGACCCACGAGGCTGACCCCGCGTTCTAACTCTTTTGGTCTTAGTTCCGCAAGGCGCTGGTAAAAAGCATCTTGGATCTCTTGCTTATCCCAGCTCGATAGCGATTGGAGCTCATCTTCCTCCTCGCCACCGGCTACCGACGTCTTCAAAATCAGCTCCAAGGACTCTGGCTGGCCGCTGAGCTGGTGATAGAAGTCCTGCAGGAGCGGAAAAATTTTTGAGATTAGCTCCTGACGGTGAAAAATAATCTCGGTGCCCAGGGCCACTAGTTGATCGTCCCAGATATCCAGGGTTGTTAGGTCGGGGCTGGATACTTGCCTGGCAGATTTTAGAAGTGCGGCTTTTTGCTTTAGGACCCGCTCGTAATCGGCCTTTACTCCAGCCAGACGGGGCTTGAGTTGAATCATCGATTCATCTAGGAACTTGCGGCGATCCTGGGGGTCCCGGCGCACCAGGTCAAGGTCTTCCGGGGCAAAAACCACGACTTTTGAGACGCCGACTAAATCTGAGGTTCGCTTCACCTGGTGGGAGTTAAGAAAATACCGATTTGGCTTATCCCTATTCAGTTCAGCGGCCACAGCAATCTCGCGGCCTTCGTTCTTAGCCTTTAGAGACAGCTGCGAGCTGGCGCCTTCCGAGCCAATAAGGGCGGTGTAACCGGACACTCGATGTGATTCCAAGGTTGAAAGGTAAACGCAGGCCTCAACAAGGTTGGTCTTGCCAGCGCCATTTTCACCTATGAGCAAATTGATCCCGGGTTCGAAACTCACCGAGAGCTGGCGATAGTTTCGAAAATTTTCAAGCTGTAACGAGGAAATCCACACGCTGGATCGCCTAAATGCTTAGGAAACCAGGAGGTTTGGCTGCAACAGGTACTTAAAGTCGGAGTTAGCCTGCTTGGAATCAGCCGCAGAGAGCAAAACCGGCCCCGGCTTGTTCGGGTTCGATGGGTTTGTCGTAAAGCCAACTCGCACGTTTTCGTTTTCGATTCCATTTAGGGCATCGGATAGGAACTGTGGGCGCAGCGAAACGATGGTTTCTTCGCCAGTTAGCGAGCAGGCCACCTGTTCGCTTGCCTCTGCCACATCACTGCCGATCGACTCCAAAGTGGCTTCGGTCGCAGTGAATTTGTAGCGAAGTGGCTTTTCGCGGTCCACAACCAAGGCAACGCGCTTGGTGGCGTCTAGCAAATCGTGGGTGTTCATCACGGCGAAGTTTGTGATCTCGGTTGGGAAAAGCTGCAGTACCGGTGGGTACTTGCCTTTGATGGTCGCGGTCGATACTGACTTGTTGCCAGCAGAAAAGCCGACAACTTCTTTTTCACCTTCGCCGAAGGCGATCGACAAGTCACCATCGTGGGAGAAGGTCTTGGCAATTTCCTGAAGGACTCTGGCTGGAATCAATAACTCTTTTTCAACAGCCTTACCGTTCCAAGGCAGGTTCTTCACAGCTACGCGGAAGCGATCGGTAGCAACCATGGTCAGTTCTTTCGCGGAAGCTGTGATCATTACTGCGGTCAAAACCGGAGTGACCTCTTCTCTTGATGCCGCAACAGCAACCTGGGACACCGCGTGCGAGAAGTCGCTTGCAGCCACCGTTCCGGTTGCTGAAGGCATCGCAGGGATCTCTGGGTAATCAGAAGCTGACATTGAAGAAAGGGTGAACTTGCTAGAAGCACTAGTTAGCTGAAGCCTGGACTCTTGTAGGGCAAGGGAAACTGTTTCACCTGGAAGCTTGGAAACAATTTCTGCAAGTAGGCGGCCCTGGACCAAAACCTTGCCAGGCGCGTCAATAGCGGCAGCGATGGTTACTTTTGCAGAAACCTCATAGTCAAAAATGCTAAGAACAACTTCGTTGTTGCCCGCGGTGATCATCACACCGGATAGTTGAGGCAGCTGAGGCTTTGGGGACATAAGTCTCACTACGAAAGAAATCGCCTCGCCTAGAACTTCGCGATCTGCTTGAAATTTCATGAATTAATCCTCTTTATGGAGTTTTATCTTGTCACAACTGAGCGAATAACCAAACCTGGTGATGCTTTAGTAATAAACCAAAATATTTAATATCCTTTATTCGTAATAACAACGTCTGTTGAAACTGTTGATAACTCTCAACTCCTCTGTAATTACAAGGAAACTACAACGGTGTAACTTGTTTACACAGGTGTGGATAACTCTGTGGATAACTAGTTGGTCTGTTAGTAACAAATTCAACTTTTAGTGTTTATGGCTTTTGATTCACAGTATTTCTGTGGTTACCAACACTCAATTGGGGTAGTTATCTACAGCTAATTTGAAAACTATTTATTCTCGTCTTTAATCTTTTGAATGATTTCGGAGACCTGGTTGTAGATGTAGCGACGCTCTCGCATCTGAGCGGAGATCTTCTTGGTGGCATACATAACCGTGGTGTGGTCGCGGTTTCCAAAGTGAGCCCCAATTTTTGGCAGCGACATATCAGTTAGCTCGCGGCAAATGTGCATGGCAATCTGTCTTGCAAGCGCTACAGCCTGCTGTCTGCCAGAACCGGTGATGTCATCCGGGGAGATTTTGTAATAGTTGGCGGTTGCGGTAATGATCGATAGCGCCGAGATGTTGGTGCCATCAGCCACCGCGTAGCTGTCTTTTAGAACCAGCTGGACCAGATCCATGTCAATTGCCTGGCGGTTTAGGTTGGCGAAGGCGGTGACGCGAATTAAAGTCCCCTCTAGTTCGCGAATGTTGGAGGAAATTCGGGCGGCCATGTATTCGACGACGTTGTCTGGGATCGAAATCCGCTCCAAGGCAGCCTTCTTGCGCAAAATTGCCACACGGGTTTCGAACTCCGGCGCCTGAATATCTGTGGTTAGACCCCACTCGAAGCGGGAAAGCATGCGCTCCTCGAACCCGGCCAACTGCTTAGGTCTTAGATCCGAGGTAATGACCACCTGCTTGTTGTGGTCGTGAAGGGTGTTAAAGGTGTGGAAGAAAGCTTCCTGGGTCTGGTCTTTCCCGGAAAGGAACTGGATGTCATCGACCAGAAGAATGTCTACATCGCGGTATTGAGCCTGAAACTCTGAGTTTTTGTTGTTTTGGATTGCATTGATGAAGTCATTGGTGAATTCTTCGCTCGACACATAACGAACCTTGGTTCTCGGCTTTAGGTGAATGGCGTAGTGACCAATCGCGTGCAGCAGGTGAGTCTTACCCAGTCCACTCGAGCCGTAGATAAAGAGCGGGTTATAGGCCTCCGCCGGGGCCTCTGCAACCGCGAAAGCGGCCGCGTGGGCAAACCGGTTCGAGCCACCGGTAACAAAGTTCTCGAAGTTGTACTTAGGGTTCAGCCTTGATTCATTAGTGCTTACCAGGGGAACGTAAATTTGCTCACGCTGAATTGGTGTTGGCTCTGGCTCGACCATGATTTCCGGGCGAATTGAGCTCTGAAGATCTTGGTTGGTGATTACCACAAAGGATGAAGGTCCGCCAAATTCCGCCATTTCTTGCATCGCTTCGAGCAGCTGATCCTTCAACCGCTGCTGAAGCATGGCTCGGGTGATTTCGTTGGGAACCTCTATGTAAAGGGTGTCCTCTAGAACGCCCTTCGGAACAGCAAGTTCCAGATGGCCTTTGAGGTGCGGGGTAACTCGCTCGTCGTTGGCGACTTTATTGACCAACGACTGCCACATTGTGGCTAGCTGCTCGTCCGCCATGTCAAGCTCCTAATGAAAGTTATCCACAGATTTTTGCACAAACCAAATCGCCTGTGGAAAAGTCTTTGATTTCTGTGGAAAACTCATTGAATGTTCCAAGATTTGTAATGTGCAACATTCAAGCGGTATTTCTCGCCCAAAATCAAATCCAATCGGCGTGTCGCTCGCTGATATTTCTAACAATCATGGTAGCGAGGATCAAAATCCTCAAACACTTTCGTTGACTCTTGACTAAGCCTGGGGCTATGCCGTAAAGTACTCAGGTTATCTTGGGCAATTGGCCCAACAGTTCCAGGGAGATTTCAAGTGAGCAAGCGTACCTTTCAGCCGAACAACCGTCGTCGTGCAAAGACCCACGGTTTCCGTCTACGTATGCGTACTCGTGCTGGACGCGCCATTCTTGCAGCCCGTCGCCGCAAGGGCCGCGTCGAGCTGAGCGCATAAGGATCTACTCTGCTAGCGCGGAGTAGTCGCCTCAGGTCAGGCGATGAGATTCGCGATGTCGTCAAACGAGGACAGCGTCACTCTTCTAACTTTTTCACCCTTCACTTTTTGCCTGCCGAAACTTCGCGATTTGCTGTAATCACCGGTCGCGTAGTCGGCGGAGCCGTTAAGCGAAACAAAATCAAAAGACGCATTACTTCAGCCATTAGGGCCGAGCTTGCCGGTCTAGATCAGCCAATTGATGCGGTTTTCCGCATGCGAGCCGCTGCGCTTGATTGTGATTATGTCGTGTTGGCACAGGCGGTCCAGGCGGCTTTTGCAAAGGTGAAGTCTTGAAAGTGCTGTGGTTTGCTTTCCTCTTGCCTCGGAATCTGATCATTGGCTTCATCTTGATTTGGCGCAAAATCATCTCCCCTTTATACGGTGATGTTTGTCGCTACTACCCAAGCTGCTCAACCTATGGTTTGGCCTCCTTGCAGCAGCACGGTGTGCTGCGTGGATCTGGGCTTACGCTCTGGAGGATTGCACGCTGCAATCCATGGTCTGCAGGCGGTATTGATGATGTCAAAACTGGACCGAGCTGGATAGCCATTGGCAAGCTAGGATTTGTAAGTTCTAATTCCCACAAGATGAAGAGGTAATAGTGGATCTACTGTGGCCGATTAAGTGGCTAGTCGAGCTAGTGCTCGTTAGCTTCCACACCCTATTTACTGCAATGGGACTTGAATCCACCTCAGGCACCTCGTGGGTGTTGGCCGTAGTCGGCCTAGTTGTTGTTGTTAGAGCAGCTTTGATCCCGGTTTTCGTTAAGCAGATTAAGAGCCAGCGCAACATGATGTTGGTGCAGCCAGAGCTGAAGAAGCTCCAGGACAAGTACAAGGGCAAGACCGATCGCGATTCTCGTGAGCGCATGGCTCGTGAGCAGATGGACCTTTACAAGCGCACCGGTTCTAACCCGCTTTCTTCCTGCCTGCCGCTATTGCTGCAGATGCCAATCTTCACAGGATTGTTCTTCGTTCTGAACGATGCCGGAAACAACAAGTCCGGTGTTGGCCTGCTAACTCAGGAAATGGCAATTTCGTTCTCCCAGGCCGAGATATTCGGCGCCAAGCTTTCTGACACCTTCTTCGGTTCAGACCTAATCAACGTCAAGATCATCGCTGGAATCATGATTGTTGCGATGACCGCTTCTCAGTTCATCACTCAGAAGCAAATCATGACCAAGAACCAGAACCCTGACGTGCAGAACAGCCAGTTCATGCAGACTCAGAAAATCTTGCTCTACGTATTGCCATTCGTGTTCCTAATCTCGGGTGTGAGCTTCCCACTCGGCGTTATGACCTACTGGTTGGTTTCAAACTTCTGGACCATGGGGCAGCAGTTCCTGGTCATTCGCAACATGCCCACTCCTGGCTCTATTGCTCACAAGGAGCGCGAGGCACGCCTACTAAAAAAGGGCAAAATCAAACTTGAGGAATCCACTCCTGAGGCGGAAGTTGAGCAGCCAACGCAGCGTCAACAGCCGGTTGGCAAAAATCGTGCAAAGAAGAAGAAGAAATAATGAGCAGAGAACAAGAGCTGGAGCAGGAAGGCGAAATCGCCGCTGACTTCATCGAAGAATTTCTAGACACCGCAGATCTTGACGGTGACCTGGAGATCGAATTCCGCCAGGACCGCGTCTACATTTCGGTCACCAGCGAGGGTGAGTCAAACCTAGGCAAGATCTCCGAACCAACCACCGTTGAGGCACTTCAGGAGATCACCCGCCTAGTAGTTCAGGCAAAGACCGGCTCAATGAGCCGCTTGATCCTAGACATTGGCGGATCCCGTGCGGTAAAGACCAAGCAGCTAGAGACTCTGGTTGAGCGCACCATTGCGAAGCTAGAAGAGTCCGACAAGCCACAACACCTCAAGCCCATGAGCTCTTACGACCGCAAACTGGTCCACGACATGGTCAGCGAAGCTGGCTACGTTTCAGAGTCTGAGGGCCAGGGCAAGGATCGCCACATCGTCGTATCCAAGCCTTAATGTTTCACGTGAAACATCGGAGGATTTAGATGTCAGACGAACTCGACATTGAGCAGGAACCGGCTGCAGCTGCAGGTATCTTCGGCTCTGGCATTGATCTGGCAAGGGCTTATACCCAGCGTTTGGCTGCAGACTCCGAGACCTTTGGGCTTTTGGGACCGAGGGAACTTCCAAAAATCTGGTCACGTCACGTAATTAACAGTGCTTTGCTGTCCGAGTTGGTTCCGGATAGTTCCTTGGTTGCGGATGTCGGCTCCGGCGCTGGACTCCCCGGAATTCCGATGGCGATTGCCCAACCAAAGGCCCACTTCACCCTTATTGAGCCAATGGAGCGACGGGCAAACTGGCTTTTGTCCGTGGTGAATGACCTTGGTCTCAAAAACGTTGAGGTTATCCGCGCTCGTGCTGAAGAAGTATCTAGAACCGACTTCGATATCGTTACCGCCCGTGCGGTGGCAGCCTTGGACAAGCTTCTGAAGCTTGTTACTCCGCTCACCAGGGGGTCGAAGCTAAAAACAGTCCTTGCCCTCAAGGGGTCCAGAGCGCCGGCAGAGATTGCCGAAGCAAAACCGAGACTGCAAAGACTTGGCTTTGGAGAGCCAGAGATTATGACCCTCGGCTTGGGGAAAGCTCCTGAGACCGCGACTGTGGTTCGCATTATTCTGCAATGATTGGAGTCAAATGCTAAATCATCCTGCAGAGGCCACTGCCGAAACTCAAGCGACTGTTCGCGAGGGTTTGGGTTACCCAAACGACCGCAAGGAAACCTCTGCGGAACCAACCGGTTGGCAAGGTTTGGACACTGCAAACATTGAACATGTTTCACGTGAAACATCAGAAGATCATTGAGCATGGAAAACATCCAAAACACCCCGTTATTGCGGGAGATGACGCAGAATAACGAGCGTGCTCGTCGTGTTGCGGAAGTGACTCTGACCCCACCTTCAAAGACCAGAATCATCACTATTTCTAACCAAAAAGGCGGTGTTGGAAAAACCACATCGGCCGTAAACCTTGCAGCTTCGCTTGCTCGCAAAGGCCTGGGAGTTTTGGTGGTGGATCTTGACCCACAGGGCAACGCATCAACAGCCCTCGGCGTAGAGCACCACAACTCAGTCACCGGTAGCTATGAGGTTTTGGTTCAGGGTGTTCCGATGATCGATGCCGTAAAGCAAAGCCCAGAGCACCACAACCTTTTCTGTTTACCCGCAACCATCAACCTTGCCGGAGCTGAAATCGACATGGTTTCAGTCCCGAATCGTGAGCGCATCCTTTTGGATAGCCTGAACCAGTTTCTTGCGGACTTTGAACACCCGATTCACTTTGTCTTTATTGACTCCCCTCCGTCGCTGGGCCTTTTGACTGTAAATGCCTTGGTTGCCGCAGGAGAGGTGTTGGTTCCTATTCAGTGCGAGTACTACGCGCTTGAGGGCGTAACTCAGTTGATGGCAAACATTGAACGTATTCGGGCAAATCTGAATCCAGACCTAATCGTTGGCGGGATTTTGTTGACCATGTTTGACAACCGAACCAACCTTTCCACCGATGTTGCCGCGGAAGTTCGCAAGTATTTCCCGAAGCAGACCCTGAGTGCGACTATTCCACGCTCTGTGAGGCTCTCTGAGGCTCCAAGCTTCGGTCAGACGGCAATCAGTTATGACCCTAAGAATTCGGGCTCCCTGGCCTATCAGGAAGCTGCAATCGAACTAGCTCAGCGAGGAGTAGTCAAATGAGTGAAGAAAAGCGCCCAGAACGCAAAGGTGGACTAGGCAGAGGCATCGGCTCGCTGATTCCAGGTGGTGATCGAGATGCGGTTGATGTCTTCTTCACCAACACATCTGCCATTCCGCTAATCGAGGTGCCAGGTGCTCGGTTTATGGAACTCGACCCAAATGAGATCGTTCCAAACCCACAGCAGCCCAGGTCGGTCTTTGAGGCCGAGGCATTTGCAGAGCTTGTGCACTCGATCAAGGAATTCGGCGTGCTACAGCCAATCGTCGTGCGCTCAAAGGGCTCAGGCTATGAGTTGATTATGGGTGAGCGTCGTCTAAGGGCTTCGAAGGAAGCCGGACTTACCAAGATCCCTGCAATCGTCCGCGAAACCGCCGATGAGAACATGCTCAGGGACGCACTTTTGGAGAACCTGCACCGAGCCAACCTCAACCCATTGGAAGAAGCCTCCGCCTACAAGCAGCTGCTTGAAGACTTTGGTTCCACCCAGGATCAGTTGGCCGACAAGCTTGGACGTTCAAGACCTCAAATCACCAACACCCTGCGCCTACTAAAACTGCCTCTGACCGTTCAGTCAAAGGTCGCCGCTGGAGTACTTTCAGCCGGTCACGCGAGAGCTCTTTTGGGAGCTCCAGATGATTTGACCATGACGGCATTTGCAGAGAAAACAGTTCGTGAAGGCCTGTCGGTTCGAAGCCTTGAAGAGCTAGTTTCGAATGTCAAAGTAAAGCCAACTCGAGGCAAGATCATCCCCGGTGGTAAGACCGATATGTTGAAAGAAATGGCCGAGGAAATGGGCAACGCTTTGGACACCGTCGTAAAGATTCAGCTAGGTCGCAAGAAGGGCCAGCTCATAATCGAGTTCGGAAATGTTGCCGACCTGAGAAGAATCTCAGATCGAATTCAAGGTAAAAACTAAGACCTTAGAGCCGCTAACGCTATCGAAAGATAGGCGTCTGGAAGCGATTCCCCATCCGCAATAATTGCCTGCGGAAACAGCGAAGTCTCAGTCATTCCGGGGGTTACATTGGCCTCGAGGAACCAAGGAGTGCCTTCGGAATCAACAATTATGTCAACCCTACTAATGTGCCTCAGGCGCAAAGCGTTGTGTGCCAGAAGCGCTACTTCAGCAGCTCTTTCTAGATCGGCCGGACGCAATCTGGCCGGAACATAATAGGTAGTTTCGCCAGGCACATATCTCTCCTGGTAACCAAAAGCTCCGCTGGCTGGTTCGACTTCAACAGCTGGCAATGCCCTCGGACCGAACCCTAAATCCACGACTGAAATCGCGAGCTCTGTGCCCTCGATGAACTTCTCAATTAGCACCTGATCGCAGTACACAAATGCATCAACCATCGCCTTGGAGAAGGCCTGCGCATTCTCCACTTTGCTAACCCCTTGAGCCGAGCCACTCTTTGCTGGCTTGACGATTAGCGGGAAGCTCATTTCGGTGGCAACTAGAGCGAGCACCGCCTCAGCATTTAGCTCCTTGAAGGTGGATTTGGGGAGCGTAATTGAATCCGGAGTCTGAACCCCGTGGCGCTTGAGAATGATCTTGGAGGCAGGCTTGTTCCACGCTAAACGTGCACCATCCGCATCTGAGCCAACAAAGGGGATCCTTGCAAGCCTCAAAAGGTCTTGAAGTGAGCCATCTTCGCCAACCGAGCCGTGCAGGGTTGACCACACCACATCAGGCCTGGTGGCAAGCAGGTGCCCAAATAGGTCAGCATCTGGCTCGCGCATGTCAACAACTGCGCCAGCCTCGGTAAGTGCGTCTGCGACTCGACGCCCAGACTTCAAGGAAACATCGCGCTCATGCGATATCCCACCGGCTAGAACCAAAATGGTGGGCTGCATGCTTAGTCTCGAGCTCCGAAGGTGTCGAGTAGGTCTAGCTGCAGGTTTACAACGTTGGAAAGGCGCTTGATACCGACCTTCACGTTCTCTGCGGTTGGGTGGCTGAAGCAGACTCGGATGTTGTTAGCCCCGCGGCCATCGCCATAGAAGGCGGTTCCAGGGGTGTAGGCAACCAGCTCGTTTACTGCCAATGGCAGCATTTCCTTGCTGTTTAGGCCTTCAGGAAGGGTTAGCCACAGGAAGAAACCACCCTGAGGGCGAGTGGTCTGAACCCTAGGCAAATACTGAGCCAGTGCCTCAAGCGCGGCATCACGCTTGGTGGCGTAAAGCTTGCGGTAGGTATCGATCTGACCCTGCCAGTCGGACAGGGAGAGATACTCGCTAACCATCATCTGGGCAAAGGTTGCAGGGGAGAGAATTGCGGATTCATTGGCCAAGACCAACTTCTCGCGAATCGCCGGCGGAGCAAGGACATAGCCCACCCTGAGGCCCGGCGAGAGGATCTTTGAGAAGCTTCCCAGGTAAACCACACCTTCGGAATCCATAGCGCGCAAGGCTTCTGGCGGCTTCTGGTCGAAGTACAGCAATCCGTAAGGGTTGTCCTCAATGATCAAGATTCCACGCTCGCGGCAGACCTGCAATACCTGAGCACGGCGCTCAGCAGTAAGGGTTACGCCCGATGGGTTGGCAAAGTTTGGAACCAAATACAAAAGCTTGACCTTGCGACCCTGCTCGATCAGACGATCAGCCGCTTCGGCAAGGGCTTCTGGGGATATTCCGTCCTCGTCGGTGAAAACGTGCTCAATGTGAGCCTCTTTGTGGCGGAAAATACCAACAGCTCCCACGTAGCTTGGTGCTTCCACCAAGACGACGTCGCCCTGGTCCAGGAAAAGATCTGCCAATAGCTCAAGACCGTGCTGGCTTCCGGTGGTGATCATTAGGTCTTCGACCGAGCCATGAACACCATCGAGCGCCATGATCTCTTGAATTTGCTCGCGAAGTCTCAGGTCACCTTGGCCGCCACCATACTGAAGTGCGTAGTTGCGTCGGTTGGACATTAGGGAGCGGAAAGCCTGTTCAATCAGTTCACCATCTAGGGCAGATACATCCGGCATGCCGCCTGCAAGGGAAACAACCTCGGGCCTTGAGACCACGGCAAACAGGGCTCTTACCTCAGAAACGGAGAGGTTGGCCGCGCGCGCCGCGTACGCATGCTTCCAGGCGTCAAAGTTAGTGACACTTCCTGTGCGCGTATCGGACATTTGGGGCTCCCTGAGATTTAGGGACTAGCTTACTTCGATATGCCCTTTAGGGCTAAAGAATTACTGGGTTATCCCAGGTACTCGCTCAGTTCAGAGACTAGAGCTGCCTTTGGTCTTGCACCGACCAGCTGCTTCACCATCTCGCCCTTGTGGAATACGCCAAGTAGCGGAATACCGGTCACCTTGTAGTCCATGGCCAGCTGGCCTTCGTTATCGACGTTGACCTTTACGATCTTGATCTTGTCGTGATACTCGGTCGCCATTTCCTCAAGAATTGGAGCGATCATGCGGCATGGACCGCACCACTCCGCCCAAAAGTCAACAATTACCGGAAGCTCGGACTGCAATACGTCCTGCTCAAAGCTTGCAACAGTGGTATCGATTGGTTTCACGTGAAACTCCTTAGTGACTAGCTAGGTAGTGCTCGGCATCCAGTGCCGCTACACAACCCGAACCAGCTGCCGTAATGGCCTGGCGATAGGTCGGGTCAATGACATCTCCGGCTGCAAAGACACCCGGCAGGGTGGTCCTTGAGCTGCGGCCATCAACTCGAATGAAACGGTCCTCAGTTAGCTCTACCTGGTTCTCAACCAAAGAAACCCTCGGGTCATTTCCAATTGCGATAAACAGGCCATCCAGAGCCATTTCGGTGCGCTCACCATTGCGAGTGTCCTCAAGCACAACGGCTTCCAATTTGCCATCGCCCTTTAGCTCAACAACACCTGAGTTCCAGATGAACTCGATCTTTGGGTTGTCAAAAGAGCGCTGCTGCATGATCTTGGAGGCCTTTAGGGTGTCTCTGCGGTGGATTATGTAAACCTTTGAGGCGAACTTAGTCAGGAAGTTTGCTTCCTCCATGGCTGAGTCACCGCCACCAACAACAGCGATGGTCTTCTCGCGGAAGAAGAAGCCGTCGCAAGTCGCACACCATGACACTCCGTGGCCAGAAAGTGCCTTCTCGTTTGGAAGGCCAAGTTCGCGGTAGGCGGCACCAGTGGAGATGATGACAGTCTTTGCCTCATAGGTCTCGCCCATGCCGGTCTTTACGATCTTGACATCGCCCTTTAGGTCAACCTCGATGACATCGTCAAACAAAATCTCAGCACCAAAGCGCTCAGCCTGGGCCTGGAAATTTGCCATTAGGTCTGGACCCATTAGCCCCTCAGGAAATCCCGGGTAGTTCTCGACCTCGGTGGTTTTCATCAGTTCGCCACCAGGCTCAACGCTGGATGCAATTACCAGCGGGTTTAGCTGCGCTCTGGCCGCATAGATGGCCGCCGTGTAGCCGGCAGGGCCGGATCCGATGATGATTACTTCGCGCATTGATTTCTCTTTTTCCCTTGGAGCCCAAAAATTCACTATTCCAGCGAACTATTTTCTACCAAACCTAACCCTCAACTGCTTTTGCAGCTCTCGTAATTCCGGAACCCGGAAAATCCATAGCGTTGCTAGGTAGCAAACCACCATCGCACCACCCACCAGAGCGCTGGTTATCACAGCTGTGAACACACTGTTCAGCGTGAAACTTCCGACTGCAATGCCGCCAAGCCAGGACATCAAGCCGTAGCCCACCGCAACTGCGGGAATGGCTGCCAGAACAAAACCAGCTAGGGACCTCATAAATGAAGCTTCTCCCATGCCGCCGATTCGCTTGCGAAGCATGAGGTAGCCAACCAAGCCCTGGACCAAGATCGAACAGGCGGTAAGGATGGAAATCGAGACCACCAACCACTGCTTTTCAACCAAGACACCCAGGGTCAGCGATCCGGTGATGTGGATCGCGATCTGAATCGAGGTGAAGATAAAGGGCGACTTGGTGTCTTCCAGCGCGAAGAATGCGCGCTGAATCATGTAAACCACGCTAAATGGCACCAGACCAACCATCAGGGCGACGATTACGTTGCCAAGGGCCAGGGTTGCCGGGTATTCACCAACAAAGACGCGGGCAATCGAGTAGGCAAGCATCATCAGCGTTGCGGTCGAAATCACGCTAACCAGCGCAATAACACGCAAACCAGTGGTCAAATCCTTCACGAACTCGTCCAATTTGTCATTCGCTGCGTGCTGAGACATTCGGGTGAAGTAGGCGGTGGCAATAGAAACAGTCACCACCGAGTGCGGGAGCATAAAGATCAACCAGGCAATCGCGGCAGCCGCAACCGAAGCCACCGCCAAGCCTTCATTTCGACCGGCGACTGCTGTCGATGCCACCGCGGTCTGCACCAAACCACCAATTTGGGTAACCAAGACCATGGCAAGTGACCAGGAGGCGGCCTTTAGGGCGGGACGTAGTCCAAAACCACGGAATTTGAAGTTCAGGTTTAGCGAGAGCCCGATCTTCTTCCAGCTTGCAAACAGAATCAATGCCTGAGCGGCCACGCCCAATGTAGCACTTCCAGCCAGCAGCGAGATCTGATCGGCTCCCCACAGGCTTACCGCCCGCTCCCCACTCGGGTCAGAGCCAAAGATCAAGATGAAACAGACCAGACCTGCGATTGAGACCACGTTGTTGAGCACCGGTGCCCACATAAATGGCCCGAACTCACTCCTGGAATTCAGAACCTCACCGAGGATTGAGTAAAGGCCGTAGAAGAACAGCTGCGGCAAGCACCAGTAGGCAAAAGCCGTGGCGAGCGCGAGCTGATCCTTGTCCCAACCGGAGGTGTAGAGCTGCACCAATAGTGGAGCGGCCATGGTGAAGAGCACCGTGACGATGAAGAAAACCGTGATTGCCAGGGTCACAAAGCGATCCACATAGCCCTTACCGCCATCAGCCTGACTCCGAGCTCTTACCAATTGCGGAACCAAAACCGCATTCAAGACGCCGCCGACGATGATGGCGTAAACGTTGTTGGGTAGCTGGTTGGCGACCCCAAAGGCGTCGGCAGCATCGGTGGTAACACCAATTGCAGCCGCAATCAAAACCGCTCTGACAAAACCTAGGATTCTCGACACGATGGTGCCGGAGGCCATGATTACCGAACTTCTAGCGACCGATTGCTCAGCCATTACGTCTCCGGCGCAGTTTCCTCACGGTTCGATAGCTACCGATCAGAATCAGGGCAAACATCGCAAAAGCAAAGCTCACCAGCAAAAACAGCTCGATGTCGTAGTTCACGTTTACTTGAACTAGTTCGCGCTTACCAACCTCAACCCCGTTTTGCTCAAGCCAAATCTCAAGCTCCACCGGACCATTGGCAACGGCACGAACGTCAACCTCGGCTTGCTGGCTACTGCCGGCAGGAATCGTGATTTCACTTCCCTTCAAAACCTCAAGTCGGAAAGAGGAGGACTTGCCGTGAACGATTACGGTTGCAGACTCGGAACCGTCGTTTTGAATCGTGATTGGAATTCGGCCGTCACGCGCAACAAGGTTGACCTGGCTGCCGGGAACAATAAAGACATCGCTGGCTTGTGCCAGAGGCCCAAAGACCATGGCGATGGCCACAAGCAACAGTGTCAGTGTCCGCTTCAATTTAGGATCTCCAAGGCTCGCTGGGCTATCTTGCGCTCATTATCGTGGGCTAAAACTTCATCAAGTCTGCCAACTTCAAACCATTGCACATCCATAACCTCGCCGGTTGGGTCATTGAAGGCGTTTAGCTCGCCACCGGTTTGCTGCAGCAGGTAGTGGTGAACGGTCTTTTTGATGTGCTTGGGTCCGATTTTAAAGCTGTAGCTGATCTCGCCAATCTTCTCGAGAACCTTAGATTCGATCCCAGTCTCTTCGCGAATCTCGCGAACCGCGGTCTGTAGGTAGTTTTCGCCCAGTTCAACGTGGCCTTTTGGGATCACCCAGTCGAGGCCACCACCGCGATTGCGGTGCGAAATCAAGGCAATCAAACCTGGATTCGATTCCGAAATCACCAAGCCGCCAGCGGACACCTCAGAAACGGTGAAAGGCCGGATGATTTTCATGCCCCAACTCTACTTGCAGGCTATGGCAAGCTAGTTGCGATGCAACCCGTTGCCGAGGCGCTAAAAAACCTCCAGCAGAACACCCAAAATCCACTGCTGGATCGACTTGGTGCACTGTTTGAGGCTGACGGCTTTGAATTGGCGCTGGTTGGTGGGCCGGTTAGGGACGCCATTTTGGACAGGATTGCCCCGGATCTCGACTTCACCACAAATGCCAACCCTGACCAGATTCTCAAGCTCGTAAAGCCAATCGCGACGGCGACCTGGGACATTGGCCGCGAGTTTGGCACCATTGCCGCCCAAATCGATGGCGAACAGGTTGAAATCACGACCTATCGAGCGGATTCCTACGACCCTGAATCCCGTAAACCAACCGTGGCATTTGGCGACAATCTTGAAGACGACCTGATTCGTCGAGACTTCACGGTCAATGCGATGGCGCTAAGGCTTCCCTCCAGAACTTTTGTAGATCCCCATCAGGGCCTCAAGGATCTTCTTGGAGCCACTTTGCGCACCCCTTCAAAACCCGAGGTCTCCTTCTCAGACGACCCATTGCGAATGATGCGTGCTGCTCGCTTTACCTCCCAGCTCGGGTTTGAGATTGAGCCCGAAACCTTTGAGGCGATGGTTCAAATGAGTGAGCGCATCGAGATCATCTCCGCCGAGCGAGTCAGGGACGAACTAACCAAGCTGTTGCTTTCCGATAACCCAAGACCCGGGCTTGAGGCCCTAGTTGACAGCGGAATCGCTGGCTATGTTTTGCCGGAACTGCCGGCTTTGCGCTTGGAATTGGATGAGCACCACCACCACAAAGACGTCTACCAGCACACCCTGACCGTGGTGCAGCAGGCAATCGACTACGAGAAGGACTACGGCCTAAACAAGGACCTGGTTCTTCGTTTGGCAGCGCTACTGCACGATATCGGAAAGCCCGCGACCAGAAAGCTCGAAACCGGTGGTGCGGTTTCCTTCCACCACCACGATGTGGTGGGTGGAAAGCTTGCGAAGAAGCGTTTGACCGCGCTGCGCTTTGACAATGACACCATCAAGGCAGTTTCTAAGTTGGTCGAATTGCACCTGAGATTTTTTGGTTATTCCGACCAGCAGTGGAGTGACAGCGCGGTTCGTCGCTACGTGAGGGATTCCGAACAGCAGCTACTTAGGCTGCACGCACTTACCCGTGCGGATGTCACAACCAGAAACCAGCGCAAGGCCGATCGCCTATCTCACGCCTACGACGATCTTGAGCAGCGAATTGCGGTTTTGGCCGAAAAGGAAGAGCTCGACTCAATGCGCCCTGAGCTTGACGGCGCACAAATCATGGAGATTTTAAACATCAAGCCTGGCCGCGAAGTCGGCGAGGCCTACTCATTCCTTTTGGAAATCCGCCTAGACGAGGGCGAAATCGGCCAGGAAGAAGCCAAAAAACGCTTGCTTACCTGGTGGCAACAAAGGTAGGCTCTAAAGGTTGCTCTAAGCAACGAACATGCAAATACCCTCCTGCCATGGAAAGACCATGGCCGCTCTAGACCGAAGGAGGTGGGTGAACTATGCATAACTACGAGGTGATGGTCATTTTGGACCCTCAGCTTGACGACCGCACAGTAACCGCAACTATCGACAAATTCCTATTGGCAATCACCAGCAATGGTGGCACCGTGGACAAGGTTGATATTTGGGGTCGTCGTCGAATGACATACCAAATTCAGAAGCACTCAGAGGGCATTTACGTTGTTGTCAACGTAACCTCGAGCCCAGCAGCAGTCAGCGAATTTGACCGCTTGCTAAGAATTTCTGAGTCAGTGCTTCGCACCAAGGTGCTTCGCCTAGAAGATGCGATTTTCAGCATCAACCCAATTGAGTTCGTGCCGGAGGACAAGCCAGCTCGTGCTCCACGTGGCGGTCGCCCAGGCGGCAAGCGCCCATCGGGTCCTAGGAGCAACTAATGGCGGGCGAGGTTAGCGTTACCATCGTTGGCAATCTTGCCGATGACCCGGAACTTCGCTACACCCAGGGCGGCGTGGCAGTTGTATCTGTCCGCGTTGGCTCAACTCCCCGCACCCTAAACCGCTCAACCAACGAATGGGTTGACGGCGACACCGTATGGGTTCGTTGCACCGCTTGGCGTGAGGCAGCAGAAAACATCGCACAGTCCATCACCAAGGGAACTCGTGTAGTTGTTACCGGTCGCCTAAAGGCACCTTCTGCTTACCAGAGCGCTCAGGGAGAGGCTCGCGCATCGCTCGAGCTAGAGATCGATGAAATCGGTCCATCTCTGCGCTATGCAACCGCATCCATCACTCGCCGCGCTCGCGAAGGTGGCGCTCCAGCAGTCGAGTCCCCGTGGGGCGAGACCAAGGCTCCAGCATCTGGCGCCGACGCTTGGGCCAACCCAGCAGACCCAGCAGTTGACGAAGCACCGTTCTAAAGAATTCCAAGGAGAAGAAAATGGCAGGAAAAGGAGCTGACCGCCGCAAGGCTCGCATGAACTCTAAGTTTGCGAAACTTGCCCCGGCCAAGACCATCAAAATCGAGGTTATCGACTACAAAGACGTCGCTACCCTTCGTAAGTTCGTATCCGACCGCGGCAAGATCCGCGCTCGTCGTATCACCGGTGCAACGGTGCAGGACCAGCGCAAGATCGCAACCGCGATTAAGAATGCACGCGAGATGGCACTATTGCCATACTCCGGTGCCGGGCGCTAAGGAGAATCCCCATGTCGAAGCTAATTTTGACCAATGAGGTCTCCGGACTCGGTTCCGCAGGTGATGTAGTAGACGTAAAGGCAGGTTACGCACGTAACTTCCTGATTCCAAACGGCCTAGCGGTTGTTTGGACCAAGGGTGGAGAGAAGCAGATCACTCAGATCCGCGCTGCTCGCCAGGCTCGCGAGTTTGCTTCTGTTGAAGAGGCAAAGGCCATCAAGACCAAGCTCGAGGAGAAGGCTATCCGCATCAGCGTCAAGGCTGGCGCTAACGGCCGCATCTTCGGTGCGGTCAAGACCCAAGATGTTGTGGACGCAGTTGTCGCACTGGGCATCGGTGCAATCGACAAGCGCAAGGTTGAGATCTCCTCGAAAATCTCCACCGTGGGCGAGTACGAGGCCACTGTTCGCGTAACCAGCGACCTAGTTGCAAACGTGAAGCTACAGGTAGTTGCTGCAAAGTAACCAAAAGATTAACGAAACGGCCCGGTGACCCCGGGCCGTTTCCATTTTTTACACAAAAAACCCAAGGTTATCCACAACCTTTAGGTTGAGGTTTAGAGTTTTCCACTTTAAATTGTGCACAGGTCGAACCCTTATAAACACTGGGGTCTAGAAAAGTTATCCACAGTTATCCACAGGCAACACTGAGTTTTCCACAGTATTGTTCGGCGTGTTTCCACACAGTTATCCACAGTTATCCACAGCGTGGTTTGAATCTAAATTGTCAGTACCCCAAGCTATACAAGGCTTAGCTAAATCTGGAGGTTTTTATGTCGATGTTGGCACCGGTCCCGTCGGCCGATCCAAGAGTCGTTCCGCACAACCTAGATGCTGAGCAATCCACTCTCGGTGGCATGTTGCTGAGCCAAGAAGCGGTAGCCGAGGTCTTTGAGGCAGTTTCAGGCGTCGACTTCTATGCGCCGAAGCACGAACTAATCTTCAACGCCGTTTTGAACCTGTTTGGTCGCGGTGAGCCGACCGACGTAATCGCTGTGACGGACGAGCTGAATAAGCAGGGAAACCTGGTCAAGGCTGGTGGTGCCGACTACTTGCACTCGCTAACCGGCTACGTTCCGACCGCTGCTAATGCCGGCTACTACGCCAAAATCGTCGCTGATAAAGCAATCCTTCGCCGCCTAATTGAGGCCGGCACTCGCATCGCTCAGGCGGGCTACGAGAGCCAAGGTGAAGTTGAGGACTTGGTAAACCAGGCGCAGGCCGAGATTTACAGGGTTTCAAGTCAGTCTTCAAGAGAGGATTACGTTCCACTGAGTGACTCTCTCGAGGCTGCTATTCAGGAAATCGAGGGGGCCCAAAAGCGTGGCGGTGAACTAACCGGTGTTCCAACTGGATTTACCGACCTAGACGCCTACACCCATGGTCTGCACGCGGGACAGTTGATCATTGTCGCTGCCCGTCCTGCGGTTGGAAAGTCGACCTTTGCGCTTGACCTTGCCAGAAACGCGGCCGTAAAGCACAACCAAGCCACAATTTTCTTCTCCCTGGAAATGGGACGTTCTGATATCGCAATGCGTTTGATGAGCGCCGAATCCTCCATCTATCTGCAGTCGATGCGTAAGGGAACGGTTACCGACGCCGATTGGACCCGCTTGGCAGCGGTCCGAGGCCGAATCAACGACGCCCCGCTGTTTATCGATGACAGCCCAAACATGTCGCTGGTCGAAATTCGAGCCAAGTGCCGCCGCCTGGCCCAACAGGTTGACCTAAAACTTGTAGTGATCGACTACATCCAGCTGATGTCAAGCGGTAAAAAGGTTGAGTCTCGTCAGCAGGAAGTCTCGGAATTCTCAAGAGCGCTCAAGCTTTTGGCCAAGGAGCTCGGTTTGCCGGTAGTTGCGCTAAGCCAGCTGAACCGTCAGGCAGAGCAGGCAAAAGACAAAAAGCCTGAACTTTCCCACCTTCGTGAGTCTGGATCTTTGGAGCAGGATGCCGACGTCGTAGTGCTTTTGCACCGCGAGGGCATCTACGAAAAGGATCACCCGCGAGCAGGAGAAGCCGACCTCATCTTGGCTAAGCAGCGAAACGGACCTACCGGAACCGTTGTGGTTGCATTCCACGGTCAGTACTCCCGCTTTGTAAATATGCCAAGCTAGGCCTGTGCAAATCCAACCAGCTATAAAAGCAGCCGTAAGCTTCGGCGCTGGAGTCTTCATCACCTTCAGCCAGTCACACTCGCCTGAGGTGGGGCTTTACTCCCTTGCCGCCTACGGCCTGATTGTTGGGCTTAGCTCTGCGGCATTGGCTTTTGGCCGCAGGACCGAGGGTGCGCTGCAGGAACTTCCAATGGCAACGCTTGCCACCCTGATTGGAATCTTTGCTTTTCTTGCTGCCCAGTCCGGGCAGGGACTTTTAGAGGCCTTTTTGGCACTCACCGCCACCTGGGGTTTGATCTCCGGAGCCTTTGGGCTTTACCAGGCTCGAAGGTTCGGCTTTCGGGCTCTGATCGGCAGGGATCACCTCTTGAGCTCAATCTTTGCGCTTGTGCTGGGAGCCCTTTTCCTCGGCGTACCGCTTGATGCCGTGAGTGCAGTTGGCTTCTTTGGCGCATACCTTGCGCTTGATGGCGTGCACTGGGGAATTGCTGCTGCCTCACCAAAGGGCAAGTAGGCTTTACAGGTGAAGCGTTTTACAAACCTAAAAACCTATATGACCGTGTCCATCGCGGCTGGTCTATTTACCGGCATCCTGGTCTACTTCGGCACTAGGTTCGTTGAGACCGGTATTGTCTGGGGGCTAGTGACCTTCATCGTGGTAATTGTTATCGTTGCCACCCTGGATCTGAGCTTTAAGCCAGACGACCAGGACCCAAATCGCCCGAAACTTCGCTAGTTACTTCAGGTATTCGGTTAGTTCGCTAGCCAAACCGACGTAGGTATTTGGCTTTAGTGCCTTGAGGCGATCCTTGGTTTCAGACGGAATGTCTAAACCGTCAATAAAGCTCAGAAGATCCGCTTCAGAAATGCGCTTGCCTCGGGTTAGTTCCTTCAGAAGTGCGTAAGGGTCAGAAATCTTTGAGAGGCCTCTGGCAACATCAGCCCTGATTGCGGTCTGAATCGCCTCGCCCAAAACCTCCCAGTTGTCTAGAAGATCCGCCAGCAGCACCGACTCGTTGATTGCTAGTTCATCTAGGCCGCGGGTGAGGTTGTCGATTGCCAAAAGTGAGTGACCAAATCCAACACCAATGTTGCGCTGAGCGCTTGAGTCGGTGAGATCGCGCTGCAATCTTGAGGTTACGAGGGTTTGAGCCAGCGAATCCAAGATCGCGTTGGCCAGTTCCAAGTTGGCTTCGGCGTTCTCGAAGCGTATCGGGTTCACCTTGTGGGGCATGGTCGAGGACCCGGTAGCACCTGCGACCGGGATCTGCTTGAAGTAGTTCAGCGAGATGTAGGTCCAGATGTCGGTTGCCAGGTTGTGCAAAATGCGGTTGAAGTGGCTCACTGCAGAGTAAAGCTCTGCCTGCCAGTCGTGTGATTCGATCTGGGTGGTTAGTGGATTCCAAATAAGTCCCAGGTGTTCAACAAAGGCTTTTGACTCGGCTGGCCAGTTCACAGTTGGCGCTGCTGCCACGTGAGCAGCGAAGGTGCCGGTTGCTCCGGAGAATTTGCCTAGGTATTGCTGGTCGGTAATGCGATTCAGCTGACGAGCGAGTCGGTAGACAAAAACCGCAATCTCTTTGCCCATGGTGGTTGGGGTGGCTGGCTGGCCGTGGGTTCTTGAAAGCATTGGGACGGTGTTGAGATCTTGGGCAATTCCTTCAAGCTTGCTAACTAGCTTGATTGCCCTTGGAAGCCAGACATTGTTTAGGGCTTCCTTGACGGTTATTGCATACGAGAGATTGTTGATGTCTTCTGAGGTGCAGGCGAAGTGGACGAGTTCCGCAAGGTCTAGGCGGCCCATGCGATCAAGCGCATCGCGAATGAAGTATTCGATGGCTTTGACATCGTGCTTGGTGGTGGCCTCAATCTTGGCAATTGCCTCAACATCGGCATCGCTAAAGTCTTGGGCGAGAGCTCTAAGTGCGGTCTTTTCGCTTGCGCTAAGTGAAGTGTTGGTGCCCAGCAAGTCCTTCTCGGCCAGCCAGATTAGCCATTCAATTTCGACTTGGATTCTGGCTTTGTTGAGCCCGGCCTCGCTGAGGTAATTGCCGAGGTCACCGACCTGGGTGCGGTAGCGGCCATCAAGCGGAGAAAGTGGTTGAACCGAAAGTTTGCTCACCAGCCCATTTTGCCCTACTTACAGGGCAAAGCGGGTATTCAAATCACTTGATCTTTAGAAGCTTGAGGACCGAGCGAGTTAGGAAGCTGGCAATCGACATCACAATCGCAGCCAGGATTGCCCAGCCTAGAGATGCAATCGACAGTCCTTCTGCGGTGAAGCCTTCGATTGAGAAGACATTGGCACCGAGCAGGGTTGAGAACCAAGCCACCATCAAAAGCAGGGCTCCGTTGATCACAAAAGCAATCAACCCAAAGGTCAGGATGTAAAGCGGGAAGGCCAACACCTTGATAACCGGAGCGATGATGGCGTTTACCAAGCCAAAGATTGCTCCGATAACCACAAATGAGCCGATTGTCTCCCAAAGCCCATCCCCGCCGTAGGGGGTGAGTTTGACTTGTGGGACCACCAGGGTGGCGACCCAGAGACCAACTGCATTGACAATGGTGCTAATAAGAAAGCGCAACATGAATCAATTCTCTCAGTATCGGGCTAAATTAGGTTCTGTGACCCCAGACAATTCCACTCCGATGATGCAATTGCTTGCTCCGGACGGCACCTACGGCGTGCCGGCACAGTACGCCAAGTATGGGGAAATCATTGATTCGCTGGGTGAAGACCAGCTAAAAACCTTCTATCGCGACATGGCTCGCATCCGCCGCTTTGATATCGAGGCAATTGCACTGCAGCGCCAGGGCCAGCTAGGTCTTTGGGTACCGGCCATTGGCCAGGAGGGTGCTCAGATTGGTTCCGGCTACGCGGTTGGACCAAACGACCACATTTTCCCTTCTTATCGTGAACACGGTGTAGCAATCACCCACGGTGTTGAGCTGATGTCAATCCTCAAGATGATGCGCGGTGTGAACCACGGTGGTTGGAACCCTGAGGAAACCAGGTACCACCTGTATTCGATCGTGCTTGGTGCACAGGTACTGCACGCGGTTGGCTATGCCATGGGCGTGAAGTTTGATGGCCGAGTTGGAACCGGGGACAAAGATTCCGATCTAGCGGTGATTTCTTATTTTGGAGATGGTGCGACCGCCGAGGGTGATGTCTCAGAATCGCTACTGTTTGCGGCTGTTTACGAGGCGCCAATTGTGTTCTTTGTCCAAAACAACCAGTGGGCGATCTCATCTCCGGTTGAGCAGGTGACCAAGGTCCCGCTCTACATGCGCGGTTCCGGCTTTGGAGTCCCGGGCATGCGAGTAGATGGAAACGATGTTTTGGCTTGCTATGCCGCCACCAAGCTCCACATGGACGAGGCTCGCGAGGGAGCCGGCCCATACCTGATCGAGGCTTTGACCTACCGAATCGGTGCCCACACCACCAGCGACGACCCTTCCAAATACCGCGATGAGTCCGAGGTTGAATACTGGAAGGCCCGCGATCCAATCCCGCGCTTTGAGACCTTCCTGCGTCGCCAGGGAATCGAAGACTCTTTCTTTGAAGACGTAAAGCAGGCTGGAGACGAGCTAGCGGCTGATATCCGCGAGCAGACCTTTGCGCTGACGACCCCACCGCTTGAGAACATCTTTGACTTTGTTTACTCAGAATCACACCCCGACATCGTTCAGCAGCGCGCTTGGCTAAAGGCCTACGAGGAATCGATGGGTTCGCATGAGTAGCTATAGGGAAATGGCGATTGCAAAGGCCCTGAATGCCGGTTTGCAAAAGGCCATGCAGGATGACCCAAAGGTCTTGATGTTCGGAGAAGACGTTGCACAGCTCGGTGGGGTATTCCGCGTCACCGAAGGCCTACACAAAGAGTTTGGCGACTCCAGAGTCTTCAACACCCCAATTGCCGAGTCTGGAATCGTTGGAACTGCAATTGGCTTGGCGATGCGCGGCTACCGCCCGGTGACTGAGATTCAGTTTGATGGTTTTGTTTTCCCAGCCTTCAACCAGATCACGACTCAGCTGGCAAAGCTGACCTCGCGCTCCGAGGGCTTTTTGCAGATGCCGGTTGTAATCCGCATTCCTTACGGTGGTGGCATCGGAGCGGTCGAGCACCACTCCGAATCCCCAGAGGCTTACTTTGCCCACACCCCGGGCTTGAGAATCGTTACCCCGTCCAACCCAAACGATGCCTACTGGATGATTCAAGAGGCAATCAAAAGCCCGGACCCGGTGATCATCTTTGAGCCAAAGCGTCGCTACTGGCAAAAGGGCCCGGTAAACCTAGATATTGCACCGATGCCGCTGCACTCGGCAAGGTTGATGCGCGAAGGCACCGATGTGACGCTGTTGGCCTATGGCCCAATGGTCACCACCGCGCTGCAGGCGGCAGAACTTGGGGCCGAAGAGGGCATCAGCATCGAGGTCATTGACCTCAGATCGCTCTCGCCAATTGATTACCCAACGCTTTTTGCCTCAGCAAACAAGACCGGTCGCGTAGTGATGGTTCACGAGGCTCCGACCAACGTCAGCCTTTCGAGCGAAATCGCCGCCCGCATCACCGAGAACTGCTTCTATTCGCTAGAGGCTCCGGTTTTGCGCGTTGGAGGTTTTGACACCCCGTATCCGCCAGCCAAGCTGGAAGAGGCCTATTTGCCAGATGCTGACCGCATCCTGGAGGCCGTCGACCGCTCTATGGCTTACTAGGAGGCATGATGAGTATCGCGAAGTTCCCACTGCCAGATGTTGGTGAAGGTTTAACCGAGGCAGAGATCGTCTCTTGGAAGGTGGCGGTTGGCGATCACGTCACCGTGAACCAGACCATCTGCGAGATTGAGACCGCAAAATCAATCGTTGAGCTTCCCTGCCCATTCGCGGGTGAAGTGACCGAACTTTTTGCCCAGGTGGGCGAGGTGGTAGAGGTTGGTAACCCGATCATCGCGGTTAGGGTCTTGGGTTCAAGCCCAATTCCAACCTTGAGCGAGCCCGATGCACCAGCAGGTGCTGCGGAGAAGGAATCCGACACCGGTGCCGAGTACAAACTTCCGACCCTGGTTGGTTATGGCGACGCGGGAGATTCAAAGTCCCGTCGCCGCAGGGCAATTGCTGCTGTTTCGCCAGTAACCACGGCGATTCCAGTCTCAATGGTCAGGTCAATGGCAGCCAGCGATAACGTGATGGCAAAGCCACCGATCCGCAAGTTGGCCAAGGAACTAGGCGTTGAGCTAGCAAGCGTCACCGGCACCGGCGTGCACGGCGAGATCACTCGCGAAGACGTAGTTGGCTCGGCATCCCAGGCGTCAGTATTCAAAAACCTAACCACCCCGCAGGCACCTTCGGAGCGCGAAGAGCGCATTCCGGTCAAGGGTGTTCGCAAGGCAATTGCAAATGCCATGGTCAAGAGCGCATTTACCGCTCCTCACGTGAGCATCTTCGTGGATGTTGATGCCACCAGAACCATGGAATACGTCAAGCGCCTCAAGAACTCGGTAGATTTTGCGGGTATCAAGGTGACTCCGCTATTGATCATGGCGAAGGCCATGATCTGGGCGGTTCGACGCAACCGCATGGTGAACTCGACCTGGACAGATGAGGAAATCATCGTCCACAACTTCGTCAACCTAGGTATTGCAGCGGCTACCCCGAGGGGCTTGATGGTTCCAAACATCAAAGACGCTGACAACATGAGCATGATTGAGCTTGCTCAAGCCATTGAGCAGCTAGCGGTTACTGCTCGCGATGGAAAGACCACCCCTGAGGACATGCGAGATGGCACCATCACCATCACAAACATCGGTGTTTTCGGTGTTGACACCGGCACACCGATCTTGAACCCGGGCGAGGTAGGCATTGTTGCCCTCGGTTCGATTCGCAAAAAGCCATGGGTTGTCGAAGATGAGATTGTTATCCGCCAGGTAACCACCATCGGAGCTACTTTCGACCACCGCGTGGTCGATGGCGACGTGGCATCCAGGTTTGTTCAGGACGTAGCAAGCGTTATCGAGGAACCAGCTCTGCTACTTGACTAATCGCAATTGACATTCATTTTCAATAAGCGTATTGTAAAAGCATGAAGAAATGGATCTTTGGCATCGTCGCCGCTGCAGCGGCTGGGCTTTTAGCCGTTTTCGTAATCGCACCGGGCATTTTCAACCCGGGTGCCACCAATGGCAGTTCATCCTCTCCAGAGATCACTAGAACCGGTCCGACCGGTGTCGTGAAGGTGCTCGCGAGCACAAATGTTTGGGGAGATATCGCCAAGCAGCTTGGCGGCGACTGGGTAGAGGTCACAGTAATCCTCGATGACCCAATGCAGGATCCACACTCTTACGAAGCTTCCGCTCGCGACCAGCTGGCGGTGAATGACGCTGAGGTTATTGTCATGAATGGCGGAGGTTATGACGATTTTATGACCACCCTGATCCAGGCCGCAGACGAGGCCAAGATCGTTCAAATGGCCGTTCCCGAGGCTGAGTCGACCGGAGAGGCTGAGACCCACGCCCACACTCATGACAATGAGCACGTTTGGTATGACTTTGACGCGGTAGGCGAGTTCTCGCAGAACTTTGTTGCCGCGCTGACTGATATCAGGCCAGAGTCGTTTACCGATGTGAATAAGAACTTTGACAACTTCAAGATTGAGCTGGACAACCTAAAGATTCGCCTAGAGGGCCTTGCCGGTCACTCGCTAGGTCTTGGCGTTGTTGCCACCGAGGGTGTCGGAAACCTAATGCTTGAGCACGCTGGGTTTGAGAACCTAACTCCGGAAGCACTTGCAGATGCCATCGAGGAGGAGACCGAGGTCCCACCTGCGGCGCTCGCTAAAACCGAGACCCTAATCAAGAACAACCTGGTTGCAATCTTGATCACGAACGCTCAGGTCGAAGACCAGGTCTCAGAGCGTCTGAGAAAGCTTGCCGAAGCCGAGGGTGTTCCTGTTGTGCAATTCAGCGAGCTGATTCCAGAAGCTGGCATGAACTACTTCGACTGGATGAATCAGGTCCTAGACCAGGTCCAGGAGGCCGTTTACTAGTGTCACTGCTGGCTGTCAAAAACGCCTCGCTGTCCTTTGATCAGCGGGTTATTTGGCATGACCTGAACCTTGAGATCCAACCCGGTGAGTTTGTTGCGGTAATTGGGGCAAACGGTTCGGGAAAGTCGATGCTGCTCAAGAGCATCTTGGGCCAGCAGGCGCTTAGCTCCGGCTCGATTGAGTTCTTAGGGAAGCCCTCTCGGCACGGCAATACCCAGATTGGCTATGTCCCACAGCAGCGTGTTATTGACACGGGTTTGCCGCTGAAGGTGGTGGACGCCGTGCGATTTGGTCTTGATGGCCACAGCTTTGGATTACCTCTGCCATCCGCCAAGAAGAAAGCTCTAGCCCTTGAGGCCCTAGCTCAGGTTGATGCCGCTCACCTGGCCCAAACGCCAATCGGTGAACTTTCCGGTGGCGAGATGCAGCGCGTCCGAGTGGCCCAGGCGGTTATTTCACACCCGAAACTGATTTTGGCCGATGAGCCGCTCAGTGCCCTGGATCTGCACCACCAGCAGGTGGTTAGCGAGCTGGTTCACCAGCAGAGCGAGCGATTTGGCGCTGCTGTCTTGTTTGTCACACACGATGTGAACCCGATCATCGACTTTGTGGACCGAGTGCTCTACCTAGCTCAGGGCCGCTATTCGATTGGCACCGCGGACGAAGTGCTGCAGTCCGATGTCCTAAGTGAGCTCTACGGCACCGAGATTGACGTGGTGCGAAACCAGGGCAGAGTTGTCGTTCTTGGAGCTCACGATCACGCCCATCACGAGACTGAGGAGTGGCTGTAGTGGATTTCAGCGACATCATCAACTTCTCGGACTACGACAGGCTTTTGCCACTGGTCACCAACTCCTTGATTGCCGGAGTATTACTTGCGCTAATTGGTGGCCTGGTCGGTGTTTTTGTAATGAACCGTGAGCTCTCCTTTGCCGTTCACGGCATCGCAGAGCTTTCCTTTGCTGGAGCGGCCATTGCGCTACTTATCGGGTTCGATGTGGTCTTTGGGTCGATCTTTGGCTCATTGATTGCCGCCGGCATCATCGCCTTTTTGGGCGATCGAGCCAAAGACCGCAACTCCATAGTCGCGGTGCTGATGCCCTTCGGCCTCGGTCTTGGCATCCTTGCGCTATCGCTCTATCCGGGTCGTGCGGCGAACAAGTTCGGTCTGCTTACCGGGCAGATTGTCGCGGTTGACGACCCGAAGCTGTTTGCGATGGTTGGCATTGCGGCGTTGGTTGTGGTCTCGATGCTCGTGATTTGGAGGCCGTTGAGCTTTGCCTCGCTTGATCCCGAGGTAGCAATGGCTAGAGGCGTCCCAGTGAAAGCGCTTGGCATTGGGTTTGTGATGCTGCTTGGGCTTGCGGTTGCGGCTGCGGTTCAGGTGGTTGGAGCACTTTTGGTGCTTGCCTTGCTGGTAACGCCGGCAGCGGCAGCGCTTCGATTGAGCAGTAGCCAGCTCTGGGTGCCGATTTTGAGTGTGGGGTTCGCGGCGGTCAGCATGATCGGTGGCATTTTGCTGGCGCTTGGCTCCTCGCTGCCAATCAGCCCATACGTGACAACGATTTCCTTTTTGATTTACCTAATCGCCCGATTGGTTGAGGCTGTTGGCAAGAAATTGGCGGTGACCAAGTGACCCAGAAACGCTCAACTTGGCAAAAGACCGCGGTCAAAGAAGCACTTGCTGCCGCATCTGGCTTTGTTTCAGCCCAGGAGCTCTACCAGGCTTTGGCTCAGCAGGGGCAAAAGATTGGACTCACCACTATTTATCGAGCGCTTACGGATCTGGTTTTACTCGGAGAAGCCGATTCTTTGGCCGCTGCAGATGGCGAAAATAAATACCGCAACTGCGGAACCGACCATCACCACCACTTGATTTGCCGGGAATGTGGCAAAGCTGAGGAATTTGAGTTGGAGGGATTTGAGGCGGCAGCTAGCCAACTTGCCCTGTCCCACGGCTTCAAAGACGTAAGTCACAGCATCGAACTGTTTGGGATTTGCGCTCAATGTGGCGCGGCGGATTGATTTTTGTAAATCAAGACTTGCTTTCCTGCCCCTATTTCTCCTAAACTTGGGGGGTTGTACGGGCTCAGGCCCTAACAAACCCCAACATAAGCTTCGGGTAAACACGCCCCTAGGAGGAGAAATGGCAGCCTACTGCCAGGTCACTGAAACTGGTCCACAGTTCGGTAACAAGGTTTCGCACGCTCAGAACAAGACCAAGCGTCGCTTTGACCCGAACATCCAGAAGAAGACCTACTTTGTCGCATCCATGGGACGCAAGGTGACCCTGAATGTTTCTGCACGCGGAATCAAGGTAATTGATGTTCGTGGCATTGAGTCCGTAATCGCTGAGCTACTAGCTCGCGGCGAGAAAATCTAGGAAGATACAGATGGCTAAGGACAAGGACATCCGTCCAATCATCAAGCTGAAGTCAACCGCCGGCACTGGTTTCACTTACGTGACCAAGAAGAACCGTCGCAACGACCCAGACCGTATCGTTCTGAAGAAGTACGACCCAGTAGTGCGAAAGCACGTTGAATTCCGCGAGGAGCGCTAAATATGGCTAAGAAGTCGAAGATCGCTAAGAACGAGCAGCGCAAAGTAATCGTTGAGCGCTACGCAGAACAGCGTCTAGCTCTAAAGAAGGCTTTGGTTGACCCAACTTCCACCGCTGAGCAGAAGGAAGCAGCCCGCTTGGGTCTGCAGAAGCTGCCAAAGGACGCAAGCCCAGTGCGCGTTCGCAGCCGTGACCTAGTTGACGGTCGCCCACGTGGTGTGCTTTCCAAGTTCGGAATCAGCCGTGTTCGTTTCCGTGACATGGCTCACAAGGGTGAACTACCTGGTATCACCAAGTCCAGCTGGTAATTAGTTTCTAACTAGACCCGCCCCAAGGCCCAGTTGCCTTGTGAGGGCGGGTTTAGTGTTTAAGGGGTAAGAATCTAGCCTGTTGGTTGGAGCTCGTTGAGACTAGTAGCGATCCCCGCGCAATACCTCAACATCAGTTACCCACACCGTGCAGGCGTAGTGCTGGAAGTACTTCTTTTCTAGAGTTTCTAAGATTCCCGCAAGGCTGGCTTCGTTTACCACGCTCTCGATCTTGACGTTGCCGCCCTCTAGATCGCCTGCCCTTTGGTTCTTTGGGCCCTGACCGTGTGCACCTGTGACGGTAAAGCCCTTGGCTCCGCCGGCCAGCAAGTCTTTGCCAATTCGCTGCTCGAGCGATGCTTCAACCACAACTGTCAGTAACTTCCTTGTTACCAGCATCAGAATCCAACTCCTTCAAGCCAACTGCTCAACCAAAGCATAAGCGGAATGCCAACCACCAGATTGAATGGGAAGGTAAAGCCCAGGCTTGCCGTCAGGTAGCGCCCGGGGCTTGCCTCTGGCAGTGCCAAGCGCACCGCTGCCGGAGCTGCGATGTATGAGGCCGAAGCGGCCAGTACTCCCAGCACCATTGCTCCTCCGACGCTGAGGCCGCTGAGCTGCCCGGTAATCACACCGAGCGAACCGGCGAATAGCGGGAAGCAAACTGCAAATAGCCCCAGCCCCCAGCCCCCGACCTTGAGATCACTTAGTCTGCGACCGGCAACGATGCCAAGCTCCAACAGGAATAGCGCCAAAACTCCGGTGAAGAGCCCACCAAAGAACGGTTCAATACGGGTGTAGCCGGTTTCGCCGGTGAAAAATCCGATAACCAAACCTCCAGCTAACAGAAGCAGCGACTTGCCGGTCAGCACCTCGCGCATGCTTTCACCCAGAGCGACAACAGAGGAGCTCGCTCTTTTAGCGAGCCACAAACCAATCAAAATCCCCGGGATCTCCATTACTGCAAGCAGGCTCACAAGGTAGCCCTCAAATTCAATGCGTTGCCCCTCCAAAAACACCAGGGCTGCCGTGAAGGTGACCAGCGAGGTGGATCCGTAGTGAGCCGCCAGCGCACCCCGGTCATCTTTGGAATATTTGCCGAAAATCGGCAAGACATAAAATGCCAGGATCGGAACCGCTGCGCTTAGTAGCAGGGTGCCGACAAGTGGACTCAGTACCTGATCAAGATTGGTTTTGCTAAGCGCAACCCCACCTTTGATGCCAATACCAAGCAGCAGGTAGATGGTGATTGCCTGGTAGATCGGTTCGGGGAGCCTGAGGTCAGACTTCAAGGTGGTCGCCAGTAGTCCCAGCGCGAAGGCTAAAACCGGAACGCTGGTGAGGTTTTGCAGTGCCGAGTCCAGCATCAGTGCTGCACTTGCCCCAGAGCACCAATCAGGTCGCCGACTTTTCTATCAGCGCTGGTCTGGTGCCGAAGCGGGGAGTCGAGGTTGATTGTGTAGTGGTTCTTGCGGCCCGAACGCTCCTTGGCGAGGTAGCCGGCATCAACCAGGTCATTCAGAACATTCACCACCGAGCGAGTGGTAATGCCACCGATCTTGGCCAGCTCATCCATGGTGAGCTCAGGGTTGTTGGAGAGCGCGATTAAAACGTGAGCGTGGTGCGAGAGGAAAGTCCACTTACTACTCATCATTTTTTCCTTCTGGCATCAGAATCTAGTTGCGCAATCTCCTCTTCGCTGGCGTTTTCAAAGTAGAACTTGGGTTCCACCTCGGCCGGGTGGGGTGCCTGGCCCTTGGTCTTGACAAGCGAAGCAATGATGGCAATTGCGATAATCGCAACAATAATGCCCAAAGACAAAAGTGTCGGCACCTTCACTACGTCGTGTAATGCGAGCTTGATTCCCACCCAAACCAGGATGAAAGACAACCCGACCTTTAGGTAGACAAAACGGTGAATCAGATCGGAAAGCAAGAAGTACATGGCCCTAAGCCCCAGAAGCGCAAAGGCGTTAGCGGCGAAGACAATAAACGGCTCGCTGGTGACGGCGAAGATTGCCGGAATCGAATCAACCGCAAAGATGATGTCGGTAAATTCCACAAGTGCCAGCACAGCCAAAAGCGGGGTTGCCATCAGCACCCCGGCCTTGCGAATAAAGAGGCGCTGCCCGTAGTAGCGGTCCGTGGTTGGGATCAGCTTTTGGAATCCCTTTAGGAACTTGGACTCAGTGGGGTTGAAGTGCTTGTCACGTTCGATCAGCATCTTGATACCGGTGTAGATCAAAAACGCCGCGAACAGATAAAGAATCCAGCCAAAGCTCTTGATCAACACAGCACCCGCTGCGATAAACAAACCGCGGAAGATCAAAGCTCCCAACACGCCTAAGAACAGCACGCGATGCTGGTACTCGCGAGGGACGCTGAAGGCAGCGAAGATCAAGGCCCAGATAAAGACATTGTCTACCGCCAGCGATTTCTCAATCACAAAGCCTGAGAAATACTGCTGCCCGATTTCTGGACCGAAGTCAAACCAGAGGTAGACGCCAAATCCAATTCCAAGCGTTACCCAAAGCGCAGACCACAGCCCCGCTTCTTTGATCGAGATCACGCTGGCATGGCGGTGAGCGAACAAATCTACCGCCAGCATCAAAAGGATTAGGCCAATGGTTACTGCCCAGAGGGTTACCGATACGTCCACTTAGTTCCTATCTAGAAAAAAATTGCTAGAAATAATTTTCATAAATACTAACATCACACTTTCCAAATTTCTTCCAAAACTTCAAAATCCCCGAGATTTAGGGGAAAAGTCGCTATTTGCCGGCATGCAACACGCCGAGACATAAGCATTGACAAGGGATTTAGGGCATTAGGTTGAATCCGACAATCCTGTCCCACAACGTCCAGGAGGACATTATGAACAAGAGCGAGCTCGTAGCAGCAGTTGCAAAGCACACTGGTGAGTCTCAGGCAGCCGTAGGCCGCGTTATCGACGCAATGTTTGAGACCATTGGTGCATCAATCAAGAAGGGTGACAAGGTCACCATTCCTGGTTACCTAAGCGTTGACAAGGGTCGCCGTGCAGCACGCGCTGGCCGCAACCCTCAGACTGGCGCAACCATCCAGATCGCTGCCGCAAACACCGTAAAGGTATCTGCAGGTAGCAAGCTAAAGGCTGCAGTTAAGTAATTAGCAAAAACCTTCGAAGGCGGCGCTCGGGTTTACCCGGCGCCGCTTTCCTATTCTCAAGGTTTAGGGTTGTTAGGTGAGCGATAAATCAACGAGTATTGCCCGCAGATCTTTGCAAGTTCTTGCCGCAGCCTCCCTGACCGCTGTAATTACAGTGTTGATTGCGGTCGTCCTGACCCAGAGCGCTCTGCCTGGTCAATTCTCGGACCCAGGTGCCGTGGTTCGTTGGGGAACACCCATTGTGAAGCTGATTATGAACTTCAGCATGACTATCACCATCGGCTCTCTAGTCTTCTCCGCCTTTGCAGCCAATCCCGAGCAGCAGCGCAGGCTACAACCCCTGGCCTCTTGGTCAGCGGCTATCTGGCTGCTGTCCGCAGCCAGCTACTTTGTGATGACCTACCTATCTGCAGCTGGTATCACAATCAGCTACGGACCCGAGTTCTCTCAGGGGCTGTGGCTATTCGCCAGCGAGATTGAGCTCGGAACACTGCTGGCTTGGAACCTGGGCTTCGCCTTTGTTGTCAGCCTGAGCACCATCATGTTCCCCTCGGGTCGGATGATCGCGGTCAACGCGGCCATTGCTATTGCTGGGCTTTACCCACTTGCCGAATCAGGTCACGCATCAAGTGACATCGGTCACGCGGTTGCGGTGAACTCGATGCTTATGCACCTGGTCGGCATCTCGGTCTGGGTCGGTGGCTTGGTTGCGCTCTATTCGATCTACTTCGACGATTCCCAAAAGCGCTTGGCGCTAATCAAGCGATACTCAACCCTGGCACTCTTCGCCTTCATCTTTGTTGCCATCTCTGGTCTAACCGGCGGATTCATTAGGCTCTATCAGCCTTCGGACCTGCTAACCAACTACGGGCTGCTGTTGCTGGCAAAGGCTGCCGTTTTGGTTCTGCTCGGTTTATTTGGCGTTTGGCACAGGCTTCGCTTGATTCGAAGCATCGAAAGCGGATCCAAGAGCTTTATCCGGGTTGTCGGTATTGAGGTTGCGGTGATGGGAATTGCGCTTGGCCTTGCCACCGCACTTGCCAGGACTGCTCCTCCAATAAACCCAAAGCAGTTCGAGGCGCTAACCCCGGCTCAGATTCTGACCGGGGACCTGCTACCGCCAGAACTAACCGACCTTGCCTGGGTTACGGTCTGGGATGTTGACATCCTGTGGCTTACGGTTTCGCTCACTGCAATCGCGCTTTACCTAAATGGCGTACGAATTCTGCACAGTCGAGGCGATAAGTGGCCGGTAGCGAGAACTCTGTCATGGGTGGCAGGTATGTTGGTGCTTCTTTATGTCACCAATGGAGCGCCAAATGCCTATCAGGAGTATCTGTTCTCGGTTCACATGGTCGGTCACATGATCTTGAGCATGCTGATTCCGGTGCTACTGGTGCCCGGTGCTCCGGTCACACTGCTTTCAAGAGCACAAGCCCCTAGAACCGACGGCTCTAGGGGTTTGCGAGAGTGGGCGCTTTGGGCGGTTCACACTCCATACGCCTGGTTGATTTCCCACCCGGTGTTTGCAGGTCTCAACTTTGCTCTGTCGTTGGTGATGTTCTACTACACGCCGCTATTTAGGTGGGCCACCGAGCAGCACCTTGGGCACCAGTGGATGATCGTGCATTTTTTGATTACCGGTTACCTGTTTGTGCAGTCGCTAATGGGGGTTGATCCCCAGCCACACAAGCCACCTTTCCCGGTGAAGCTGATGCTGCTAATCGGAACCATGGCTTTCCACGCCTTCTTTGGCTTAGGCCTTATGAACGAGAAGAGTCTTTTGCTTGCTGACTGGTTTGGCTCGATGGGTCGAACCTGGGGCGATGACCCACTTGCCGATCAAGCGGTTGGCGGAGCATTTGCCTGGGGCGTGGGAGAGATTCCAACCCTGATCATTACCCTCGTCGTTGTCTACCAGTGGTACCAGAGCGATGTTCGAGAGCGTCGCAGGCTAGATCGAGCATCTGACCGCGGTGGCAACCAAGATGTTGAGGATTACAACAAGATGCTCGAAGAGCGAGCAAAGAAACAGGACAAACGCCGATGATCATTGAGCTATCCGGCGAACAGCAGTCGCTATTTGAATACATTGAGCAAACCGATGCTCACGTCTTTGTAACCGGCCGCGCCGGAACCGGTAAATCGACCCTGCTCTCTCACCTAACCGCCAACTCCGAGAAGCGCTTTGCGGTTTGTGCGCCAACCGGGGTTGCAGCGCTAAACGTTGGTGGTGTGACCATCCACTCGCTTTTCACCTTCCCGTTTGGGATCTTGGGTGAGGTCGACATCGGTAAGCACCTAAATCGACGCACCAGAGACGTGCTGAAGGCTTTAGACATGTTGGTCATCGACGAGGTGTCTATGGTCTCGGCAGACATGATGGATGCAATTGACCGAGCCTTGCGAATTGCCCGTGGAAAGCGCAGTGTGCCATTTGGTGGCGCACAGTTGGTGATGTTCGGTGATCCTTACCAATTAGCCCCAGTGCCCCCGCAGGACCCCAGTGAGCGGGCATACATGGCCGAGAACTACCAATCCGGTTGGTTCTTTGATGCTCACGTCTGGAGAAACTCAGACCTAGAGCGTTTTGAACTCGGTGAGATATTCAGGCAGTCAGATGCCGAGTTCAAAGAGATTCTCAATGCGATTAGAGATGGATCTGTCACCCAGGAGATGCTCAATCGCATAAACCAGGCCGGAAACAGGTTCCCGCCACACGCCGATGTGATCAAGCTAGCTACAATCAACGCCACCGTTAACCAAGTTAACGCCCAGCGCATGAGCCTGATTGCCGAGGAACCAAAGAACTTCCGCGCTAGCTACACCGATGATGCCGCCAAGATCTTCGGCAGAACGCTGCCGGCAGAGACCGATCTGCAGCTCAAGGTCGGGGCTCAGGTGATGTTTATCAAAAACGATGACTCCTCGATGATGAAGGCTCCGACCGGTGGCACCATCAAGCGCTGGGTCAATGGCACCATCGGGCACGTGGTTGATCTACCAAAGTCAGGCATTGTGGTCGTCGAAGTTGATGGCGAGCAGTTTGATGTTGGCCCAGCGACTTGGGAAAAGATTCGCTACGAGGTCGAGGAAGAGTTTGATGAGGCCTCCGGCAAGCTAAAAGAGACCTTGGTTCCGATTACCTTGGCTGAGTTCAAGCAGATTCCACTGCGATTGGCTTGGGCGGTGACAATCCACAAGTCTCAAGGTCAAACCTACGACGAGGTGCAGATTGACATGGGTCGCGGGGCGTTTTCCCCTGGTCAAACCTACGTCGCTCTCTCCAGAGTTCGCGCGCTAGAGGGCCTTTACCTCACAAGAGCCATAACCATGGCTGATGTGATGGTGGATCAGGATGTGATTCGGTTTATGTCCGGGGGCCAGAGCGTAACCACCAGTTCAGAGCATCTGCCACCCTTCTAGCCCAGTAACTCTCGTGGTGACCGGTGTTTGGGTAGATGTTGGTGACTAGCTGATCTCCTGGGACATAGCCCCTCTCAATTAGCTTCTGCTCTGCCAGTTTGTGAAATGGCGGGTAGTACTGATCCACCTCAATGGTGCCGCTGTCGGTCCAGACCCTGTGTTCTCCCGGTGTTGGCAGCTGAGCCACCAAGCCGTTTACCATTCGATCCTCGCCAAATATCCAGTGGGTCGAGAAGCAGATCGCAGTTCCGAAGACATCCGGTCTTTGCCCAAGCGCATACATCGAGATCAAACCTCCCATGCTCGCACCCATAACGGCGGTGCGGTCAATCGAGTGCTCAACTTCGTAGCGCTCGAGAACAAACGGCACAATCGCGTCGGCTAGTAGCGAGACGTAAGCATCACCAAATGGTTCGGTGCCGGTTGCTCGGTAAGACTCGGGCATGTGACGCCAGAAAAACTCCAGGTCGTCACGAACAATCTTTTCCGGGGAAAGCTCTCTGATTCTGGTGTCATCGCTTTGCCCCCAGACCGCAACCACTATTGGTGCTGGGCTTCTAACCTCATCGCGAAGCGCAGGGATTACCTCCCAGGTCTTACCGGTGGATGAATCCTGCTCATCAAAAATATTGCGACCATCGTGTATTACCAACAGTGGAGTTTTTGGGTTTAGGTCTTTTGGCACCCAAACCTCGACCCGGTGGCCATCAAAATCAAAGCGCTCAAGAGTGCCGCCTGCCAAGCGCTGCTCGATTAGCTTGCGATCGCGCATCGCTAGAAACAGCGGGAAAGTAAAGGCCATCGCGGTGATACCGCTCAGGGCGATGTATAGCCAGACTCGCTTCATGCCTAAGCGCTGACCCTCGTAGATCATGAAGATCGCCACGGCCACAGCCACAACCAACAGGTCGGTTGAAAGCACCAGGTCCACCGCGGTGCCAAACCAGGCCTTGAGATAGTCCTGGTTGTTCATGACCGCGAGGCCATTGAATACCCACGCGGTGATCAGGCCAATGCCTGAAATGACGAAGAAAGCTATAGATCTGGCTTGGAGTTTTCTGACCATTCAGGAATCATTTCACTAATTATGCGAATGTATAACTTTGGAACTCATCAAAGGTTATAAATGCATCGTCTTGGCCAAGCCATTGTCTCCCACTCAAAGCTGTTTCTATTTGGATTTGTGGGCCTAATTGTCCTATCCAGCGTTTGGGGATTCCAGGCATTTGGCAACCTAAAAGGTGGCGGTTACGACAATCCAAACTCTGACTCCACACAGGTCGCCAACATTCTGCGAGACGAGTTTGACCAGGACCCTGCAGAGGTTGTGGTCTTGGTTGATCTTGAAACCCGCGCAGACACCCAAAAGGCCGACGGCAGTTTTGAGAACTTTGCTCTAGTTGAAGAGCTATCCAACAAGTTTGCCGATGTCGAAGGCGTCCAAGAGGTTTTGAACTACTACACCCTGGGGATGCCATCAACCTTGGTCTCCACGGACGGCAAGTTGATCTACATCTTGGTTGACCTAGATAACGCTGTGCCACACGCCCCAATCGTTGCGGAGCTGGTTGACACCTACACCGGTGATTACCAGGGCGCACAGGTTCACTTTGCCGGCTTTGAAGCCATCACTAAAGAGATCAACCACACCATCGAGGCCGATCTGATCAGGGCCGAGACCATTGCGATTCCGGTTGTCCTGTTCCTCCTAATTCTGGTCTTTGGCTCGGTAACAGCCGCATCGCTACCTCTGATGGTGGGCGGCTTGGCAATTGTCGGATCGTTCTTTGTGATCTATGTAGCCAGCCAGTTCACCGATGTTTCAATTTTTGCCCTAAACCTGATTACCGGCCTGGGACTTGGTCTTGGAATCGACTACAGCCTCTTGGTGGTGAACCGTTTCCGAGAGGAACGGGCAGCGGGAAACTCGGTTCCTGAATCGGTCACCAACACCGTCGCATCGGCCGGAAAGACCGTGCTGTTCTCGGGACTAACTGTTGCCGTTGTAATGCTTTCGATGGGATTCTTCCCGCAGTACTTCCTACAATCCTTCGCGTTAGCGGGCTTTACGGTTGTGATCATCGCGGTCATTGGAGCGGCGCTCGCGGTCCCGGCGCTACTGAACTTGATGGGCGATAAGGTCAACAGCCTTCGCATTATCAAGCGCGATCTGGCACCCAAGGAAAAGGGCGGCTGGGAGAAGCTCGCCCGCTTCACCATGCGCAGGCCACTACCGGTGCTATTCGTATCGCTACTGTTCCTAGCCTCGCTGTTCTCGCTGTCCTCAAACATCTCCTTCGGCCAGGTGGACGACCGAGTTTTGCCTGCTGATTCGCCGGCCCAGATTGCCTCGAACCTGCTTAGAGAACGCTTTGAGGGCAGGGAATCTAGCCCGGTTGAGATTATGGTTCAGGGCACGGACGCAGCAATTGAGCGCTATGTTCAGGACCTCTCTGAAGTTGAAGACATTGTCCGCGTAAACGTCATGCCAAGTGATGCCGTAACCGACTGGACTCACATTGTTGCCATCTCGGATGTTGAGCCAAGAAGCCCAGCCGGTTATGACAAGACCGTTGAGATCAGAGCCTTGGGATCTGATCTGGATCAGGTATTGGTTGGTGGTTCGTCTGCTTACTACACCGACAGTCAGCAGGGCATCGAGGGTGCATTGCCTATCGCCGCGCTGTGGATATTCATCAGCACGATGATTTTGCTATTCCTTTTTACCGGCAGCGTGATTCTGCCGCTCAAGGCCATCCTGCTGAATGTGCTGTCCTTGGGTGCGACGCTGGGGCTGGTCTCCTGGATCTTCCAAAACGGCCATCTTCAGTGGCTATTAGGTGAGTATTCGGTAACCGGAACCATTGACACGTCCTCGACGGTGATGATCGGTGTGGTGGCCTTCGGACTTTCAATGGACTATGAACTCTTCTTGCTCTCGCGAATCAAGGAGCAGCATGATGCCGGTATGAACACCGTGAACTCAGTTGCCTATGGTTTGCAGCGGTCCGGGCGAATCATCACTGCCGCAGCGTTTATCTTGGCAGTCACCTTCGGAGCGTTCGCATCCTCCGGGGTTTCCATCATGAAGATGCTCGGTTTTGGTATCGCGGTTGCAATTCTGTTGGATGCCACCGTTGTGAGAGCTCTGCTGGTGCCGGCACTTATGCGCCTGTTTGGTTCGCTGAACTGGTGGGCACCACGCTGGATGAAGCGACTCTACGAAAAAGCGGGCCTTAGCCACTAAAGGTATTCTTTAGGAGCCAAAGGAGGCAGCAATCACCTCGTCGATTCCTATTACTCAGCCAATTCGAATTCCATTCGATGGCCGGGCTAAGCGCTACCGACTTGGCATTTTGCTTGCCTACCCGGGTCTTTTTATTCTCATGGCCGGCGATGCCGTCCGCTACAGCGTTGGCTGGGGTGGCTGGGCCGTCATCGTTGGTGTTGGGGCAGTTATCGCCCTGATTGCTTTGCTAGCCGGAAATCCCGGTAAGACGCTGCTGCGCGTCCCGGTGCCATTAGCGCTACTGCTTGCTTTGATTGCGTTGAGTTTGATTTGGAGTCAATACCGCGGCTTCACCGGGATTGCCCTGGCAGCTCAAATTGGAACCACGATCTTTGCGCTGTTTCTAGCCAATCAATTCGGTTGGCGGCAGCTACTCAACATCTTTGCTAACACCTTGAGATTTGTTCTAGGGGCGTCGCTGCTTTTCGAGCTGGTGGCCGCGGTATTTGGCCCTATCAAGCCAATATTTCCAAACTACGAGGGCGACGAGCCGCCTTCGGCTTCTTATCTTTGGTCGCAGGGCAATCTCTTTGACGGTGAACGTATCCAGGGCATCATGGGAAATGCCAACCTGCTCGCCTTCACCGCGGTGTTGGGCATCATGGTGTTCTTAGTCGAATACATCGTTACCCACAAAAAGCGCAGCCTGCCGCTTAGCTCATTGATCCTGGCGGTGTTGCTGGCCGCTTTGGCCAAGAGCGCGGGCATGACATTGGCGATTGCGCTAATTGCGTTTGCAGCGCTGATTGCAATTTTCTCTGAGGGAAGAGATCGGGCGACGCGTCACCGAATCTACGGCTACGGCATCTGGGCTCTAGTTGCCGTTGCAGTATTTGGTTTGATCTATCGGGCTGAGCTGTTTGACCTACTCGGTCGCTCCCCTGATGCCTCGGGCAGGTTCTATATCTGGGGCGAGGTTTTGAATCTGATTTGGGAGAAGCCGCTTGAGGGCTGGGGCTGGATTAGCTACTGGGTGCCGGGGGTCGAACCCTTCGAGGGCTTGATTGTGATCAACAAGGTTCCGATGTATCAGGCCCACAACGCATTTTTGGATATTTGGTTGCAGCTGGGCATCGCCGGTTTGGTGCTCTTGGTCTGGTTGATGATGCAGGGGTTCAACCGGCTTTGGGCAGTGGCTGTTCGCCACACCAACCCGCTGTATCTGTTCCCACTTTTTGGTTTTCTAGTTATCGCTGCCCAGTCTTTGACTGAATCCAGGTTGCTGATTGAAATTAGCTGGGTATTGCTGGTGCTGCTAACCACCAAGAGCCGTGAGCCTTTTGCGGAATTGGAACCGCTGGGTAGAACACCCAAGCGCCTCAAGCTTTTGCGAGCACCGCTGGATTGGTTTAAGAAGCGGACTTCAGCCTGATCTGCTCTTTGTAGATTTCGAGCATGCGCTCGGTGAGCTTTGACTGCAGCAGCCAAGAGTTATCCTCACCGTCACCGCGGTGGTTGTTTCCCGAAGCCACGTCCGCAAAAGCTTCTTTCATGCTGATAGCTAACGCCTCGATACTTTCATCCCCGGTTACCCACCAGTGACCGGGCCTTAGCTCTCCCGCAACACGTCTATCGCAGCAAAGCGCTGGGGTGCCAAAGGCTGCTGCCTCAAAGACCGTCATGCCCTGGGTTTCAAAGCCGATTGAGGTTTGCAACACCACGTCTGCATCGGCAAATGCCTGCAGCATCTCTTCGCGATCCACGCGACCGTAGAAGGTGACTTTGTGACCAAGTCTCAGGGTTCTAACCAGGCTCTTGGCCGGAGTTTCTAGCGCTCCCGTGCCGTAGATAACCAGCTCGGCATCCAGGTTTGCCCTTTTGAACGCCCGAATGGTCTGCAAAAGACGCTTCTCTCTAAGAAATCGTCCGGCCCAAATAAACCTAATTGGCTTGTTGGGGCTTTCGGTTTGGCGCTTGAGCCCTGCTACCGAGTCATCGTCAACCCCGTTGAGCATCACGGTGACATTGTGGGCAATGCCGTGCTCTTCGATGGTTTTTGCGAAGTGGAAACTTGGCGCCATAACCAGGTCGGCGTGGGGATAGGTGATAGCCATGTACTCCCAGCCATCCTTCGCGACCTGTTTTGGCTGACCGGAGACCTCGCAGTATTTTTTGGCGGCGAAACTAAACAATCGGGCGTTCAGACGCTTACCGATAATGCGCTCCAGCACCACGTCGATGTTGGTGTGGGCATGGTGGATCAGCGGAATATTGTGCTTTTTGGCAAGAGCAAGTGAAATAGCGGCAGCTGCAAAATCGCCCTGCAGGTGGATTAGGTCAAACTTCTGCTGAGCAAAGACCGCTTCGGCAACCTCGTAAGCCTCTTCCATATCCCACACCGCAGAGTATTCGCCATCCGGGCTGAGTCTTCTGGAAGGCAAGACGATGGTGTCGTCATCCGGCAGCGCATTGGCGGACTTTGGTGCGAAGACGGTTACCTCAACCCCTGCGCGTGCCAAGAACCTGCGCTGCAGCCTGACCGAGGTCTGTACCCCACCCAGGCTCATCGGATGCTGATCCATAAAGATCGCTATGTGCAAGAACTCACCTTTGCCTTGTGCCTTAGGAATGCTAGCAACAAAGCAGTTGTCCACAGAATAGGTAAAGCCCTAGCCAGCAATTCACTTCAAAGCTAATATGCGTACATAATCACGTACGTTAGGAAACCCCATGGCTATCTCGCTGACCGCATTTCGGCAAAACCTCTTTCAGCACGTCAAGGCCGTGCTTGCCGATGAGACCGGCGGCATAGAGATAACAACCCGATCCGGCTCAGTAGTGCTCGTGAACGAAGCCGAGCTTCGCAGCCTTAGGGAATTCCACCACCTCTTTTCCTCGCCAGCCAATGCCAAGGCGCTGCTCGAGAGCCTCGAACGCTCCAGAAAGGGTGACTACAAGGTCGTCACCATGGCCGAGCTTCATGCACTGGCCAAGGGCGAGTAGTGCAGCTTGCCTTTGACCCAGCTGCCTGGGAAGAGTATTTGTGGTGGCTGTCAAACGATCGCAAGACCTTGGTGCGGATAAACAAGCTTTTGGATGATGCCCTAAGAAATCCAAGATCCGGCATTGGTAAACCAGAGCAATTACGAGGTTTTGCGGAGGAGATCTGGTCTCGCAGGATCACTTTGGAGCACCGATTGGTGTATCGGGTGACGCCAGAGTCCGTAATTGTGATGGCCTGCAAACATCACTACTAATAGGAAATGCCCCCGGCTACAAGACCCAACAGAGCAGCTGGCTTCAAGCTACCGGGTGGGTTTGGTGACCGGAGCTTTCCAGGCGAACCACAAAAGCGGTAGCTGAAGCGGCAATCGTAACCAGGCAATTAGTGCAATGTCTGGGTTGGTAGTAAGACTGTCGATCGCAAACCACCAGTTTGCTGGCCACACCGCCAAGAGCGTCAGGATTGTGAGTAGCGGAGCCCAGCGCTGCTTGAGGATCAAACCAATCGCTGCGGCTAGCTCCATCACCCCGGAAATCACAATAAGTTCGGTTTGCAGCGGCAACCAAGGCGGCATTAGCCAAACAAATGCTGAAGGGTTTACCAGGTGCAGCACGCCTGAGGTCAAAAACAGTGCGGCGACAATAAGCGCGCCGATTCTTCTACCTAGTGTTTTGCTAGCCACAGCACGAACCCGTCTAGCCAGCTTCTAGGCATTATGTAGAAGACCAGCTTTAGGGCTCGAACATCCCAGGAAACCGGATAGTGAGCTTTTGGCCAGCGAGCGGTAGCTGCTCTTGCCATGGTCTTTATGGTCTTGTTTGGTCCCGGGGAGATTCGGTAGAGCCCGCCGAGCCACTTATTGAGCCCAGCCATCACCCTGTCGTAATCGCCAACTGCACGACCAGACTCCAGTAGCCCAAAGGCCACCGCACCAAAGTTGGTCTTTGAGGTTCCCGGTTCCACCGTGCTGACTCGGATCCCAAGCCACCGGGTTTCCTGACGAAGCGCATTGGCAACCGCCTTGATGGCGTGCTTGGTTGCGGCATACCAGCCCAATCCAGCGAGCGAAACATGCCCCACCACCGAGGTGGTCATGATGATTCGGCCAGAGCGCTGCTTACGCATTTGAGGCAGCACCGCGCGGATTGAGTTCTCGACGCCAAAGACATTGACCTCAAAGATTCTTCTAACTTCCTCAGGGGTGGTTTCTTCAACCGAGGAGAAGTTGCCGTAGCCGGCATTAGCGACCATCAGGTCGATTCGACCGTGATCCGCGATAGCTTCTTTCACAACGGCATCAACATCTGCTCGGTTAGTGACATCCATGCGCCTGGCAGTGGCACCAAACTCTTTGGCTTTTTCTAGGGCTACCGAATCTCGGTCGGTGGCATAGACAATCCAACCTCTTTGGGTTAGCTCTTTTGCGAGACCTAGGCCAAAGCCTGAACCGGCTCCGGTGATGATGGCGACATTGCTCATAGTTTCCAACTTAGCTGGTTATGCGCCTCTCACATGGCAGAATTGACTAATGACTTCTCACACTTCAGTAGCAACCCTGCACACCAACCACGGCGTAATCAAGGTAAACCTATTCGGTCTACACGCCCCAAAGACCGTGGCCAACTTCGAAGGCCTAGCCACCGGCGCCATTGAGTGGAAAGACCCACGCACCGGCGAGACCCACACCGGAAAGCCGCTTTATGACGGCGTAATCTTCCACCGCGTGATCGAAGGCTTCATGCTTCAAGGTGGCGACCCAACCGGCACCGGCATGGGCGGACCTGGCTACCAGTTCGGTGATGAGATTCACTCCGAACTTACTTTCCAGGAGCCATACAAGCTAGCAATGGCAAACGCAGGTCCTGGCACCAACGGTTCACAGTTCTTTATCACCGTTGCCCCAACCACCTGGTTGCACGGCAAGCACACCGTATTCGGTGACGTGGTGGACGAGGACAGCCGCAAGGTAGTCGACAAGATTGGAATGGTTGCCACCGACGGTCGCGACCGTCCGCTGGACGACGTGGTTATCGAGTCAATCACCATCGAAAAGGTCTAATTGGCCTTTCGCCTAGCAGCTAGAAAAGCTCCGATAACCAGCCTGTTGCTGGTTATCAATGTCTTGATTTGGCTGGGACAGATATCCCCGCTGGGGTATCTATTCACTAATCAGTTCTTCTACGCGCCACTGTTTACGCCTTGGGAACCTTGGCGCATGATTACATCGGGCTTTGTCCACGACTGGAACAGCCCCTGGCATATTCTTTTGAACTCCTATGCCATCTGGATCTTTGGGCAGCAGCTTGAGCCAATGCTTGGGAAACTGCGCTTTTTGGCGCTGTATTTGATCTCGATCTTTGGTGGTTCGGTGGCGGTATTGCTGCTCTCTGACCCACAAACCCCGGTGGTTGGTGCATCGGGAGCACTGTTTGGCCTAATGGGTGCGTTCTTTGTGGTGATCCGCTCAATTGGCGGAAATCCAACCCAGATTTTCTTACTTATCGCCATCAACTTCTCGATGGGCTTCTTCGTCTCGGGAATCTCCTGGGAGGGTCACCTAGGAGGCTTGGTCACCGGATTGGCAATTGCCTCGGTGTATGCCGGAACTAGGCGTCCAAATCAGAAGGTCGCCCAAGTGCTGGGTGTGGTTTTGGTGATCGCAGCGCTAGTGGTGCTTACGCTGTGGCGCATTCAAGAGTGGATCTAGTTACTTCCACTTGGTGGTCATAACAAAGCCAATCATGGCGATGCCGAAACCGATCAAGATGTTCCAGTTGCTTAGATCAAGGAAAGTTGCGCTACCAAGCGGGTACTGCGCGCTTGAAATGTAGAAAATTAGAATCCAGACCAAACCCACGACCATAAGGCCGAACATGGTGATCTTGTACCAGGTTGGGTTTTCTTCCTGCTCATCGCTAACGATGGCTGGACGAACAGCTTCCTTCTTCGGAGCTGGCTTACGACGTGAAGTTGATTCAGGCATGCCAGAAGTTTATAACCTCGAAACGCTTCTCGCTGACTCAAGTTAGGCTATTGGGACTATGGTCCGGATTTTGGTGCTCGACAACTACGACAGTTTTGTCTACACGCTCAATGGCTATTTGCAGCAGCTGGGTGCTCAGACCGAGGTCGTTCGAAACGATGCTGTCACCGAAGCCGAATTGCCAGCACTATTGGCCAGATTCGATGCGGTTTTGATTTCTCCGGGACCGGGAACCCCCGCTGATGCTGGCCTTTCTATCCCAACCGTAAAATTCGCTCTGGAAAACAACTACCCGGTATTTGGAGTTTGCCTGGGTCACCAGGCAATTGCCGAGGCCATGGGGGCAACGGTGAAAAGCGCACCGGAATTGATGCACGGCAAGATCTCCAAGATCAATCACCAGGACAGCACTATTTTCAAAGGTTTGCCGCAGGGATTTAGTGCCACCCGCTACCACTCGCTTGCGGTGGTCTCAGACACCGTTCCGGCAGATCTAAAGATCACCGGCCACACCGATTCCGGCGTGATTATGAGCCTGCAGCATGTTTCTAAGCCAATTTACGGCGTCCAGTTTCACCCAGAATCGGTTATGACCGAGGGCGGCTATCAAATGCTTGCCAATTGGCTTGCGACTCTAGGCGAGACCGGCGCGATCGAAAAAGCTAAGTCACTTAGCCCAAGGATTGAAACTAACTAGTTTCCAGTTCCTGGATCTACAACCGGGTCAACGATGCACTCCACATACAAGATGATGCTCTGCATTTGCGGAGCTTGACCGGCAGGAACTGACTGGTCCAGCACGATGTTTCCGATCTGACCGGCACAGGTTGGGCCATCCAGGGTCTCAATCGAAACCGTGTAGCCAATGGTTGGGGCGGTGAGGATGTTCCTCGCCTCCACCACATCTAGGTTTCTAACATCTGGAATCTGCACGGTTCCATCCGAGAGCACCAGGTTCACGATCGAACCAAGTGGCAACTTGGAGTTAGCTACCGGGTCAGAAGCAATAACGGTGCCCTCTGGGACATTGGCACTGGAAACGACCGTAATAGTGCCAACCGTCAATCCCTGAGCCCCGATCATGGCAACCGCAGACGCTTCGGTTTGGCCAACCAAACTTGGGACCATCACCTCGGTAGCGCCGCTTGAGACGTAGAGAGTGACCGGGGTATTAGGCGAAACCTGAGTTCCAGCGGCAGGCTCCTGGCGAATAACAACGCCCTCTGGAATCGTGTCGCTCTTCTCGTAAACCCTTAGAACCAAGAGATCTTGGGCTGCCAAGGTGGCTGCCGCGTCATCGTAGAGTGAACCCTCAACGCTAGAAACCGTGATGCCGGAGCCTGGGTTAATTGGGGTTCCTGCTCCGCCTAGGTTCATGACCCAGAACAGCAGTCCCACCAAGATAACCAGCACACCGGTTCCAAGACCCCACAGCACACCAGCGTTTATCTTGGTTGTGGTGACGGTCTGGACGGTTTGACTTGGCACGGTTTCAAAACCGTCGATCAGGTCAAGCCCATCGGTGCTTGATGTAAGAACGGTGGTTGGTGATACCAAAAGCTCGGTTTCAGGTGCTGCCACAACCGCTGGGACAACCGGGATAGGGGCGCTTTGACCATTGGCAGCAGCTAAAAGGTGCTCGCGGAATTCTTCCGCACTCTGGAAACGATCGGCACGATCTTTTGCCATCGCTCGCAGGACGACCTGGTCAAGTTCTTCGCTGACTCGTGGGTTGAATTGACTTGGTGGCACAACCGCCTCAGAAACGTGCTGGTAGGCAACCGAAACAGCGCTCTCGCCCGTAAATGGCGGACGACCGGCGAGTAGCTCATAGAGAATCACGCCGGTTGAGTAAAGGTCGGTGCGACCATCTACCGCTTCGCCGCGAGCTTGCTCCGGGGAGAAATACTGTGCGGTGCCAATGATTCCCGCGGTGGCAGCCTGGGTCGCTGAGTTATCGGAAATCGCCCTGGCGATGCCAAAGTCCATCACCTTGACCGAGTCACCATCGCCGATCATCACGTTAGCTGGCTTGATGTCGCGGTGAACAACGCCGGCGCGGTGGGAAACCTCAAGGGCGGTCAAGATACCGCCGATGTAGCGAACTGCCTGCTCCGGAGCTACGCCACCTTCGTGAATTAATTCCCGAAGTAGGCGACCGCGAACCAGTTCCATGATGATGTATGGGGTTTTGCGAGGATTGCCGTTTTCGTCCGTAGTCTCTTCTTCGCCGGCGTCGTAGACCCTAACAATGGTTGGGTGTGCCATGCGAGCAGAGGCCTGCGCCTCCTGGCGGAATTTAGATTCAAAGCTGGCGTCATTGGCAAGGTCAGACTTGAGAAGTTTGATTGCGACAGTGCGTCCGAGGCGAGTGTCGTAACCCTCGTAAACCTCGGCCATGCCGCCACGGCCCACTAACTGCCCCATCCGGTAACGGCCGGCAATCAGTCTTTCGTTCTCAGTCAAAATAGCTCTTTCTACCTCGCCACAGTTTAGTTTTTCTAAGCCGAAGTCCTTGGCAGGACTCGGTCACAGTCTGATTACCCTTGCGAACCCTCCTCGGTAGGCGCGGGTGCCGGATCCGAGATAGTCGAAGACTCTGTGGTTCCTGGTTCTGGAATCACAACCGGTGACTCCTCGACCTTCTCCACGTAATAGGTAACGTCGATAACACTGCCGATTGTTATGTTTCCGGTTGGAGAAACTGCATAGACGGTTCTCGCCTGTGAGCTACCGGCCTCAACCTCCATGCCTGGAATTGCGTTTACCCGCATGCCCAATTCCGCCAGGCGAGCGGTAACGATGCTGAGGTTCTCACCGATGATGTCCGATCTAAGAATCAGCTCACTGGTTGCCTCTGGTGACTCGGTTGCCACCTCACTCACAGTCGCACTCTCGGATGGAGTGGTTTGCTCGGTGCTGGTTGGAGTCTGAGTCGGCATGTTCTCGGTGTTTGGATCCGAAAGGATCGCAACAATCACCACAATCGCGGTTATGCCCAGTAGTCCAACGGTGGCAAGCCATGGCCAGACAATCGGCGCTCGCGGTAGCGGTGCGGTGTCGGTTGGAATTACCTCGGTGATGCTTTGCTCGATGTAGCTGGTCTCTGTCGAGGTGCTGGCCCTAAATCCTGGCTTGCGCTTTTCACGAAGCAGTGCCTCGGCACGAATTGCCAATGAGGTTGCCGACTCCGGACGCTGGGAGGGCTTCTTTGCAAGACAGCTCAGCACAAGGTTCTGAACCCGTGGATCAATGGTTTCTGGCAGTGCTGGAGGCATTTCATTGATGTGTGCCATCGCGATAGCCATCTGGTTTTCGCCGGTAAATGGACGCTTTCCGGCAAGTGCCTCATAGGCAACCACTCCGAGCGAGTAGAGGTCGGTAGCAGGTGTCGAAGTCTTGCCGGTTGCCTGCTCGGGAGCTAGGTACTGGACGGTTCCCATGACCTGGCCGGTCTTGGTAAGCGGCACCTGGTCGCCAACGCGAGCAATACCAAAGTCGGTGATCTTTACCTTGCCGTCTGGGGTAATCAACAAATTGCCGGGCTTGATGTCTCTGTGAACTAGGCCTCGGGAGTGTGCAGCACCAAGTGCCCTGCAGGTCTGGGCAATGATGTCCAAAACCTTTTCTTCGGAGAGTTTCTTCTCGCGCTCTAAAAGCCTCGAGAGTGATTCACCCGGAACCAGCTCCATAACCAGGAAGGCACTGCCCGAGTCCTCGCCATAGTCAAAGATATTTGCAATGCCCTCGTGCTCAACCAGAGCAGCACTCTTAGCCTCGGTGCGGAAGCGCTCAAGGAATAGTGGGTCGCCGAGGTACTCCTCTTTGAGAATCTTGATGGCGACCTGACGCAGAATTAGCTCATCTTCAGCTTGCCAAACCTCACCCATGCCACCGATGGCAATGCGAAGTTGCAGGCGGTAACGATCACCGTAGAGCTGTCCCACCGAGGGCTTCATTTCTTCAGCACCGCCTCAATTACCAGGCGTGCAATCGGAGCAGCAAGTTGGTTTCCGGTGCCGCTTTGCCCTGCACCGCCGCCGTCTTCAATGACTACTGCAACCGCAACTCTTGGGGCTTCAGCAGGGGCAAAGCCGGTGAACCACAGCGTGTAAGGGTCGTTGATGCCGTTCTCTGCGGTTCCGGTCTTACCGGCTACCGCAACACCTTCGATCTGGGCGCGGGTAGCGGCACCAGAGTTCACCGAGTCAACCATCATGCGGGTAAGGAACCCGGCGGTTAGCTTCGACATCGGCGAGGAGAGCACCACCGGCTCCGGCTGGCTAAGCACGTTTAGGTTTGAGGCAACCACCAAATCAATGAGCTGCGGTCTCATCAGCACACCCTGATTGGCAATGGATGCGGAGACCATCGCCATCTGCAAGGGGGTGACTCGAACATCGAACTGTCCAAACCCGGTGAGTGCAACCTGGGAGTCTTCAAGGTTCTCCGGGTAGATGCTCGGGGTGACCGAGAGTGGGATATCCAGCGCGCTGCCAAAGCCCATAAGTTCGGCCTGAGCGCGAATGCGCTGCTCACCAAGCGCTACAGCCAACATCGCGAATGGCACGTTGCAGGATTTGATGAGTGCGGTTTCCAAGGTGACGGTCTCACCCTTGCCACAGGTGGAGCCGGAGCTATTCTCAACAAAGCTGAAGGTTCTTGGCAGTCGATAGCGCTGCAGATTTTCAAACTCACTGGTTACGGTGTACTGGCCAGATTCCAAAGCTGCGGCTGCGACTACCAACTTAAAGGTCGAGCCGGGGTGGTAGAGATCGCCGGCGATAGCGCGGTTGATAAGCGGCTTATCTTCGTCTTCGCTGTAGGTCGTGTAGGCATCGGTCACCGGACCATATAGGTGGGCGGCCAGCATGTTGGCATCGAAGGTGGGCTTTGAGACCATGGCCAAAATGCGACCGGTGGCAGGCTCTATGGCAACCACGGCACCCTTACGGTTTCCAAGCGCATCCCAGGCAGCACGCTGAACGTCTGCGTCAATGGTTAGCTCAACGGCGGCTCCGGTTACTGGCTTGCCATCCAGTAGCGCGTTGATCTGCTCAAAAAACTGTGCTGAAGACTGCCCAGAGAGATAGCTATTCATTGATCGTTCGATGCCATCGGCACCGGAGAAAAGTGAGAAGTAACCAATCACCGGGCTGTAGAGCACGGAGGCATATTCACGGTTGAAGCGATAGGCATCGTTGACCGGAATGCTTTCAACTACCGGCACCCCGTCAACCAAAATGTCTCCGCGCTGAGTCTTATAGGTTTCATAGGAAGCACGAACGTTGCGGCTGTCCTTATAGAGGTCAGCGCTTCTGAGCACCTGGATCGAACTTGCCATCGCAAAAAGCGCAAGGAACATCGCGGTTAGCGCTAGCCCCACCCTTCTGATCTGTTTGTTCATGCACCCACTCGCTTCAATGACGAGTCGGAGATTCTAAGTAGCAGCGCGATGATTACCCAGTTCGCAACCAGTGATGAGCCACCGGCGGCCATAAATGGAGTGGTGAGACCGGTCATTGGCAATAGGCCCATCACACCGGATGCCACCACGAAAAGCTGTAGGCCAATCACAAAGCTGAGGCCAATTGCCAACAGTCTCGAGAAGTCATCCGGGTGGCTATTGGAAATGCGCAAGCCTCGGTAAACCAAGAGCAGGTAAACCGCGAGGATCGCAAATAACCCTGCAAGTCCGAGCTCTTCTCCCATTGCGGCCAAGATGAAGTCAGATTCCGCCAGCGGGATTAGCTGCGGGAAACCGCCACCCAAACCAGTTCCAATCACATCGCCATTCGCCATGCCAAAAAGTGCCTGCACCAGCTGGTAGCTGCCGCCGGCCGCGTTGTAGTTCTCTGCCGCAAATGGATCTAGCCAGGCGTCAAACCTTCTGCCGACATAGTCAAAAACTCTCGATGCAACCAGGGCACCGGTAACCATCATGGTCAATCCCGCACCAACGTAGAACGCTCTGCCGGTTGCGGTGTAGATCATCACCAGGAACAAACCGAAGTACAAAATTGAGGTTCCAAGATCGCGCTGCAAAACCAGCACGCCAAGTGATGCAGCCCAGAACAACAGGATTGGACCGAGGTCTTTAGCCCTAGGGACCTTCATAAACAGAAGGCGCGAACCAATTTCACTCAGGGTGTCTTTTTTGGAAACCAGGTAACCGGCAAAGAAGATTGCCAGCAAAATCTTTGCAACCTCACCGGGCTGGAATGAGAGCTCTCCAACTCCAACCCAGAGCGTTGCACCATTTATGGTCTTGCCAATCACCGGTGCTGCAGGCAGCATCAGTAGAAACACCGCCATTGCTCCGGCGAGGTATGGATAACGCCTGAGCACCAGGTGGTTTGGAACCAGTCGCACCACAACGGCAGCCACGATCATCGCAAAGCAGGTCAGCCAAACCTGGCGATCGGCATAGATCTCAATGCCGCCCCTGCTTATCTCGGCAAGGTCCAGCCGGTAAATCATGGCGATGCCCAAACCATTTAGCAGGTATGCCAGTGGCAGCATCAAACCATCTGCACCAACCGCGTGCTTACGAAGGATGTAGTGCACAATGCCGGCTGCGATCGCAGGCGGGGCCCAGTAGAAAAGCATGTCCCAGCTCATCTTTTGCAAAACCGCTAGCTGCACCTGAGCCAGTGCGAAGGCATTAATGCCCGCCACCCAGAACAGCAAAACCGCCTCAAAGTTTCTTGACCTTGGCACTGCCTTAAGCAGCATCGGAATCGCCGTGGTTAGGGAGACGTTACTCATCGATTAATCTCCCGCAGCTGCGAGATGATGCGCTCGGCATCCTCAAGGGACTCGGCAGAAATGGAGCGTTCGATCAGGGTTTGCTGGAAAGGGGCAAGCTCATCCAATTGAATCTCGCTCACCAGGTATGGCTTGGAGAATTTCCATGGACCTAGGGACTCGCGGATGCCCTGGAAGATAGTGACCTGTCCCTGGTAAACATCGACGTAGTAGCGAGTCTGGGTGTACTGGTAGGCAACTGCACCCATGCCGGCAAGCAAGCCAGCCACCAAGAACCAGCTGGCAACAATGCGGAAAGAGCGCCAACGGATCTTGCGCCTGGTCTCCGAGAGGATCTTGTTCAAAAGCTCCTCAGACTCAGGTGCGTACTGAGTTGGATCTTCTGGGGCTTGGAGTAGGTCGAGCAAGCTGCGAGGCGAGAACAGTCGCAGGATCTTGCCACCCTTGCGCTCTTCGATTATTACCTCTTTGGCTGCAGAACCCACAAAGTGAGCACCGGGTTCAAATTCCAAATTGGTGGCAGGACGCACCAGGTCAACAATCACGACTGTGACGTTGTCCGGAGCACCAAACTCCAGTGCCTCGCCAACCAAAAGCTCAGCTACCTCTTCGGTTGGAATTCTTGAGGTGAGAATGCGATTCATCACGCTGTCTGGCACCACACCGCATAGCCCATCACTGCAGATCAACCAGCGATCACCAGGCAGTGCATCGTGCAGGGCAATGTCGATCTCTGGCTCTCCGGAGACATCTCCCAAAACGCGCATCAAAACGCTACGACGTGGGTGAACCAGGGCTTCCTCAGGGGTGATTCGACCAAGGTCAACAAGCTTTTGAACGAAGGTGTGATCTGCGGTGATTTGAGTGACTTCGCCATCTCGAGCTCGGTAGATTCTCGAGTCACCAATGTGGGCGGTAATGATTTGAGAGCCGTGCAGCAGCATTCCAGAGAATGTGGTTCCCATGCCTTCAAGCTCTGGGTGTTCTGACACGGTCGCAGCCAGCATGCCGTTGGCTTCTAGGATTCCGGTGCGAATCGATTCAATTGCTTCCTCGGCACTCTCGTAGCGAGCATCGGTCAGCGCAATGCGCTGTGAGGAAATAGCGGAAGCTATGTCTCCTCCGGCATGGCCACCCATGCCATCGGCCACGAAGAACAGTTGGTAACCGGCATAACCAGAGTCCTGATTTGAACTGCGGTGCTTGCCAATATCGCTAGCCGCATAGGAGATGGATTTAACCGCCACCGCTAGTTACCTCAACTCGAAGGTAGTGGTGCCAATTCGAATGGTTGCACCCTGGCCAATGGTTGCCGGGGTGGTTACTTTTCTGCCGTCTAGGTAGGTGCCGTTGGTTGAATTCAGATCCTGCAGCACCCAGTCTTCACCAACCAAAACCAACTTGGAGTGCATGTTCGAAGCGAACTCATCCGAGATCACAACATCACAGGTTGCACCTCTACCGATTAGAAGTTCCCGCTTACCCGCGATGTCGATTGAGGTGCCAGCTGTCCTGCCGGTGAGCATTGCAATCTGGGAAGGGTCAAAGACCTCACCATCTTCGAGGCCAAGGCTCGCAACCGATCCGGCAACCGAACCGCCTCCGGCGAGAGCTGGGGCATTCTGCCTGGCAATCTTGCTTATTACGCGGCGACCGTAAAGGTCAGCACGAATAACCGAGAGCAGGCTGAGGATAAAGATCCAAAGCACTGCAACAAAGCCGATTCGGACCAAAAAAAGTGCTAGTTCACTCATCCATCCACCTGCGCATTCGCACTGAGTTCGAATTCAAATTCACTTCGGCCAGCCTTGATCACATTGCCGGATCGAAGCACTACCTCCGAGATTCGGGCGTCATCAACAAAGGTTCCGTTGGTGGACTGGCGGTCTCTGATTGCAGCGACCTCGCCGTTCCAAGCAATTTCAAAGTGAATACGGCTCAGACCACGGTCATCAATAGCAATATCTGCCACATCTTCGCGGCCCACGGTTGTCACACCGGTTTTCAGCGAGATTCGCTTGCCATCAACAATCAGCGCAGGCATCCAGCTGACGGATTTGTTGAGCAACGCATAACCAACCTTGACCTGACCGCGTGGCACGTGGTGGTCAGGGGCAAGCTGCAGTTCCAGATTGCTGGCTAGTCGGTAGCCCTGCTTGGCGGCGTATTTCGCTACCTCTAGCTGCACAGCACTGAGAATCCCAGAGGTAATTCTTGGGAGGTCGATTGGCGAAATCAAAATCTTATAAATGTGGGGTACTAGCACTCGGTCTTGAGCCACCGCAGCGGCAGCCTGATCCATGGTTGAGCGAATTGCCTGGGTGAGTTCAACAGGCTGCAATTCGGCTTTGCTCAGACGCGCAAAGACAGAGCCAATGCCCGTCTCAATGCGCTTTTCAACCTTGTCTAGAAAGCTCAATTAGCCCGCTCTCACCATCTTTAGCAGTGGGGGTAAGTCTACCGACCCACCCCTTACCGCGGGCTTATTTCTCTGCTAATCTCTCAACTCGTTACAAGCCCCGAGGCTTTTGGTTTCTCCAGCCTTCGGCACCAACAGGAGATACCTTGACCCTCAACTCATTCGTGATTGCCCTAGAGGTGCTCGGCGTTATCGCATTCGCACTCTCCGGTGTGATTGAAGCTGCCAGAAAGCACTTTGATCTGGTTGGTGTTGTGATGGTTTCCTTTGTGACCGCCTTCGGTGGCGGAACCCTCAGAGATGTGCTTTTAGAGCGCAAGCCATTTTTCTGGGTCGAGCAAGAGTTTTGGGTTTGGGCTCTTATTGGCATCTCAATCGCCATGCCATTCTTCTTCCGCTCTCGCCACATGGAGCTCACCGAGCGAGCAATCCTGGTTCCAGACGCAATTGGACTTGGAATCTTTACCGCCGGTGGAACCCACATCGCCCTTGAATTAGGCAGCAGCCCCTTGGTTTCAGTCCTCATGGGTGTCATCACCGCCGTGGTCGGTGGTGTCTTTAGAGATGTGCTCGTGAACGAAGTGCCAAGAGCCTTCCACGATCACCAGCCATATGCCGTAATCGCCTTTGCCGGTGGCTGGGTTGTTGTGCTCCTGGATGCGCTGTCGGTTCCAACCACCATCACGCTTTTGGCTGGTAGCGGATTGATTATTTTGGTTCGCTTGCTTTCAATCAAATTTGGTTGGGAACTCAAGCGCTGGCGCTTTCTCTAACAGGTAACTCCCAGACAACTCTCATCTCTGAGAACCAGCTGGCAGTTTGGTGCAGGGATACTGGCTTTTCCAACTTCGTTTTCAAAATGTGAATATCTTCGGAATTGTCCCTAACAGACAGGATCGAAATGAATACAAAATCAAAAATCGCCATCGCAGCAGCAGCCACTTTGCTTGCCGGAGTTGCGGTTGCATCGCTTCCAGCTGCAGCGCACGATCGCACAAGCTCGTCCAGCTCTGCATCGGTTGGCCACTTGGAGCAGGACCACGCACACGCAACGGTTAGTGCCACCATTACCGGAATCCCAACCACCGTCACTTCTTCTCACCAGGCAAGCCACGGGGCTTACTTCACGGCCTACAAGCTCTCGGCTAGCGCAACTGCGGTTCCAGCTTCTGAGCCATCAACCGGTGGAAAGCGCATTGGGGTAAGGCCTGACCGCGGGGCAGCGGAACCAGTAATTTCTGGAACTACCCTGACCGCCACCTTGGGTTTCCCGGCAGATGTTGCGGGCACCTCGAAGTACGCGCTCTACCCATCTGATGGAACTGCCGCAATCTTGGTGACCGTAAATGTCTCTGACGCCGGAGTAGCTACCGTCACCTCTTCACGAGCGTTGACAGTTGCCTACAGTGCGACTGTTGCGGCTGACCACCCAGTCGGTCCTCGCGATGAAGCCGGTCACGGTAAGCGCGATGGCCACAAGGGCAAAGGCGGCAAGGGTCACGGACCGCGTCGCTAAGAACTAATTGTTCGAAATTCTCCTAAGAAAAACCCCGCAGCTACCTAGGTAGCTGCGGGGTTTCTTTTTGGCTATTAGCCAACTTCTTGAAGCTTTTTACCCCTGGTGTGGGTTGGCTTGCAGACAAGGTTCGCAGGGTCTTCGTTGCAGCTGTCACACAAAAGAACCAGGTCCTTGCAGCCTAGGTTTTGGCAGTTTCTAAATTCCTTGGTTCCACCGCCGCAGCACTCGCAGACACCAATGGTTTTTGCCTCGTCTGAGAAGTCAACGTTCATGCGTCCGTCAAAGACATACAGCGAACCTTCCCAAAGACCCTTGTCGCGGAAGCGCTCGCCATAGCGAACAATGCCGCCTTCAATTTGGTAGACCTCTTGGAAACCGCGGTTGATCATTACCGCAGAGAGAATCTCGCAGCGAATGCCACCGGTGCAGTAGGTGACAATTGGCTTGTCCTTGAGGTGGTCATACTTGCCGCTCTCAAGCTCTGAGATGAAGTCGTGGGTGGTCTGAACATCAGGAACGATGGCGTTTTTGAACTTGCCAATTTTCGCTTCGAATGCGTTTCGACCATCGAAGAACACAACCTCATCGCCGCGCTCTTCAACTAACTGGTTTACCTGGTGTGGCTTTAGGTGCTTGCCGCCGTTTACAACGCCGGATTTGGCAACCTGAATCTCGTCTGGGGTGGTGAAAGCAACCAGCTCTTTTCTTGCCTTGACGCTAAGTCTTGGGAAATCGTTTCCAGTGCCCTCTGACCATTTGAAGTCGATCTTGCCAAAGCCTGGATATTCCTTGGTCGCGCGGCTGTATTTCTTTAGGTCTTCCATCTCGCCACCGAGGGTGCCGTTGATGCCGTGCTCCGAGATCAGAATGCGGCCCTTTAGGTTTAGCGATACGCAAAGCGCCTTCTGCCAAAGCATTACCGCCTTGGGGTCTGCTACCGGAGCAAAGCCGTAGTAAAGAATGATTTTGTTGAGAGCCATATTCAAAGTTTAGCCCCGCGCAACCGCCATAGACTAGGTGCATGTCAATGAAGCCTGGGCTTGATAAAGCCGAACTAAATCACAACATCCGCCCGCAGGACGACCTCTTTAGGCACGTCAATGGTCAGTGGCTGGAAAACACCCCTATCCCAGAAGATCAAGCTGTCTACGGCAGCTTCATGATCCTGCGCGATGATTCCGAGCTGGCTGTCAAAAAGGTTCTCGAAGAGGCCGCCGCCAACCCAAAGCCTGGCGTCGCACAGCAGATCGGTGACCTTTACGCATCCTTCTTGGATGAGGACCGAATTGAGAAGCTAGGTGCTGAGCCAATGCAGGACGGTCTGGGCCGCATCTCTGCGATTTCGGACCGTAAGGACCTGTTCAACCTGCTCGGTGTTTTTGAGCGCGAGGGGCTACCTGGTATTTGGGGTAGCTACGTGGACAACGATGCTGGCAACCCAGAGCGCTACCTAGTGCATATGTATCAGGGTGGCATTGGCCTTCCTGACAAGGAGTACTACACCGACGAAAAGTACGAAGACATTCGCACTGAGTACGTCCCTCACATTTCCCGCATGCTGATGCTTGCCGGTTGGTCGGCAACCGAAGCAATTGAGGCAGCGCAGGTCATCTACGATCTTGAAGCCAAGATCGCCAAGCACCACTGGAGCCGCGTTGAATCTCGCGAGGCAGAGAAGACCTACAACCTTAAAGACCTAGCGGGGCTGAAGGCTCTAAACAAAAAGATTCTCTGGGATGAATACCTCGCGGGTGCAGGACTGAAGAGTTCATTACTCGATTGGAATGTAGTGATGATGCCATCCTTCTTCGAAGGCATCGAAGACCTACTTGCAGACGAGCACCTAGATGCCTGGAAGCTTTGGCTCAGCTGGGTTCTAGTTCGCTCCTACGCCCCATACCTAAGCTCAGGATTTGTCGAAGAGCGTTTTGCTTTCTACGGCACCAAGCTAACCGGCCAGCCAGTGAACCGCCCACGCTGGAAGCGTGCCGTTGGCTTGGTTGAGGGCAGCCTAGGTGAGGCCGTTGGACAGATCTATGTTGAGAAGAACTTCCCAGCATCGTCCAAGCAGAAGATGGAAGTTTTGGTCGGTCACCTAACCGAGGCTTACCGCCAGAGCATTACCGCTCTGGACTGGATGACCGAAGAGACCAAGGTCAGGGCTTTGGAGAAGCTATCTAAGTTCACTCCAAAGATTGGTTACCCAGACAAGTGGAAGGACTACTCAGCAATCCAGATCTCTCGCGATGATTTGGTGGGCAACGTAAGAAACGTTTCCAGCTGGGAGTTTGACTACCACGCCAACAAGATTGGTGCACCAATCGATCGCGATGAGTGGCACATGACTCCGCAGACCGTAAACGCCTACTACAACCCGGGCCTAAACGAAATCGTGTTCCCGGCAGCAATCTTGCAGCCACCGTTCTTCTCCCCAGAGGCTGATGATGCGATGAACTTCGGCGGCATCGGCGGCGTTATTGGTCACGAGATCGGACACGGTTTTGATGACCAGGGTTCGAAGTATGACGGAGACGGAAAGCTTGTCTCTTGGTGGACCGAGGCAGACCGTGCGGCATTCGAAGAGCGCACCAAGTCGCTAATCGACCAGTACAGCGAGCTGAGCCCAACTGAGTTGGACGACAGCTACAAGGTAAACGGTGAGCTCACTATCGGTGAGAACATTGGAGACCTCGGTGGCCTAAGCATCGGCTGGAAGGCTTACCTCATTTCACTCAATGGCGCCCAGCCACCGGTCATCGATGGCATGAGTGCAGCCGAGCGCTTCTTGATGGCTTGGTCCCAGTGCTGGAGAACTAAGGCTCGCGATGAGATCGCGATCCAGCGTTTGGCAACTGACCCGCACTCACCACCAGAATTCCGTGTGAACCAGGTGGTCAAGAACCTGGACCTTTTCCACGAGACCTACCAGACCACCGAGTCTGATGCACTTTGGCTGGACCCAGCCAAGCGCGTTGTGATCTGGTGAAACTCTGGTTCCGAATTCTCTACGTAATGCTTACGTGGAGAAGCAGATCAAAGCTGAGAATCGACGAGGTGTCCACCACGTCTTTTCGCGTTTGGCCAACTGACCTAGATATCTATCGCCACATGAACAATGGCGTGTTTCTTACTCTGATGGACCTAGGTCGATATGACCAGGGACTTAGAACCGGCTTCTGGCAGAAGTGGCAGAAGCTCGGTTGGTATCCGATCGTTGTGAACTCCACCATTAGCTACCGCAAGTCTTTAGAACCGTGGCAAAAGTTCGACATCGAAACCAGAGTGATTGGTTGGGACGAGGTCGCTTATTTCATGGAGCAGCGCTTTGTCAGAAATGGTGAGATCTATGCCCGAGCAATCATGCGCGGTAGGTTCCTAAAGCGCAGCTGGGGTGTTGTAACACCAAAAGAAGTTATGGACGGATCCGGCGGATGGCCAGGCGTTGAACCAAAACTTCCGCAGTGGGTTATCGATTGGGCAAGTAGTTGCCAGCTCCCTAAAGGAAAAGAGCCAGCTCCAAGTACTTGGGACTAAGGCTTAGCCCCTGGCCAACGGCAAGCGGCAATTGCATCTTCAATTGGGTTGAGCAGTAGGTCCTGAGTCTCAGGGTGCTTATCCATGTATGTCACGGTGTACGAGCAAATAGGGACAACCTTGCCCATGTTCTCGTGGCGAATTGTGTCCAGTGACTCTCGAAGCAAGATGGCCGCAAAGTTCTTGCGCTGGTGAGCTGGGTCAACCTCGGTGTGGGTGAGGCGAATCTCAGAGTCGACTTGTTCGTAGTCCATTAGTCCAATGCGCTGGTCCTCGAGGTAAATCTCGAAGCGACTGTCTTCAGGCTTGTGAACCACTTTTGCGCTCATGCTGTTAATCTTTCCCTCGTGACTGGCAACTTAGTAATCATGGGGGATAACCTCGAGCATCTCAAGTCGATGCCGAGTGAGTCTGTGCAGTTGATTTACATCGACCCACCCTTCAACACCGGTCGCGAGCAAGTTCGCACCAATCGCACCTCACGGGTTAGCGAGTCGGGTCGGGTTGGTTTTCAGGGAAAACGCTACGAGCAGGTCGTATCCAAGGTTCTAAGTTACGACGATGAGTTCGCCGACTACTGGGCGTTTCTAGAGCCAAGACTTGAAGAGAGTTGGCGACTACTTTCTGATACCGGCACCCTCTACCTGCACCTCGACTATCGAGAGTCCCACTACGCCAAGGTTTTGCTCGATGCCCTTTTTGGCAGGGAGAGCTTTCTAAACGAGATCATCTGGGCCTACGACTATGGAGCACGTTCCAAGTCGCGCTGGCCAGCCAAGCACGACAACATTCTGGTCTACGTGAAAAACCCGAAGACTTACTACTTCAACTCCCAAGAGGTAGATCGTGAGCCATACATGGCACCAGGACTTGTCACAAAGGAAAAGGCGGAGCGCGGCAAGCTGCCAACCGATGTCTGGTGGCACACCATCGTGTCACCAACCGGCAAAGAGAAAACCGGATACCCGACTCAGAAACCCGAAGGTATTCTCCGCAGGATAATCATGGCCAGTTCAAAACCAGGTGACTTGGTTTTGGATTTCTTTGGAGGATCTGGAACCACGGCAGCCGTCGCGGCAAAGTTCGGACGCCGATTCATAACTATTGATCAGAGCACGGACTCAATCAAAGTTATTACAGAGCGATTGGCAAATAACGGTGTTGCTTTCGAGTTGGTTTCAAGCTAAACCAAATAACGTATGCCGCTAAAAGAATGTAGATTGCGGCAACCGTCATAGCCATTCCAAGATTCTCTGCACCGGGACGACCAAGCAGCTTGAACATCACAATTGGCAAAGTTTCGTTTGAACCGAACGCTAGGAAACTTGCAGCACCAAATTCACCAATGGAAACCATGGCGCTAAATGTGATTGCGAGCGTAAAGCTTTTCTTTAGAAGTGGTAGCTCGATCATCCGCATGGTTTGAAGTTTGCTAGCGCCATCCATGCGACTCGCCTCCAAAAGCTCTGGGTCAATGCCCATCCTCGCAGGGCGGAGAATTTGGAATGCCACTGGAAGAGCGAACAGCACTTGGACTAGTGGAAGTAAAACCCACGAACTCGTGAGAACTCTAGGCAGGTAGCCAACTAACGCAAGAGTTGCTAATCCAACAACAACCGGGGAAATGCCAATCGGAATAAGTACCCAGCTGGATGGACGCCTGCGGCTTGCAAGCATATAAGCAAGAGGTACCGAGACCAGCATCACCACTGCAGCATTCCGGAGGCTATTGACGCCGGCTTCTAGAACAGTGATGTTCAGCACATTGCGTTCACCCTTGGTGGAGAGGTTAGACAGGTTCTGCAGCAACCCCTCCCCCTCCAAGGCTCTGGACACAACAACTGCAATTGCAATCAGCACTGCTCCACTCAGCAACACACCCAGTACCTTTTCGAAGCGATTGGGCTGAATCAGCGAAGGTGCTATTTCGTCCAAAGCGGTCGGAGCTCCACCAACCACTCTCGAAAGTAAGAACATTGCAATCGTGAGCAGTGTCTGTAAGACCGCAAAAGTGGCGGCCAGGTTTAGATCAAGATTCTGCAGAGCGGCAACCGCAATCTCAGTCTCTAGAGTTTTGACCTTGCCTGCTCCCAGGGTCACAACCAGACCAAAACTTGTCGCTGAGTAAAGGGCAACCAACAGCGCTGCTGCGGTAATGCCTTGACGCTGTTGTGGAAGCTCAATGCGAAGTCTGATTTGCCGGTCACTCGCTCCAGCAAGTCGCGCAGACTCAACCTGTTCCGAGTCAATGGTTGTAGCCGCAAACACTTTCCCAACGAAACCAAAGTTCATAAACACGTGTGCCGCGATGATCAGTAACATTCCCAAATTGGAATTTAACTCAGCCGCCCCAAAAACTCCCTCGAAGGCAAGTCCAACTAGAAAGGGCGGAAGTAGAAATGGCACGAGCGTTACAGCGGCTACCAGTCGCCCAGTTTTTGGATTTAGCGATCTGAGCCAGTTTCCAAATGGAATACCAAAAGCCACAGACAGCAGTGAACTTGCCACCGCGATGATCGCTGTGGTTGAAAGCAGCTCGAGGCTAGTTGTCAAAAACGTCTGACCAGTCTGTTAGCCAGCGTTCGCGATTAGCTGCAAAGTCGAGGTCTCCACCAATAACACTTTCAGCCGGTGGTGCAAATTGTTCAAACTCGGCTGGGATGGCAACCCCTTGGTTTGGGTAAACGAACATGTTCCAAGGCAATGACTCCTGGAAACTCGGAGCGAGCATGAAGTCAATTAGAGCTTGACCACCCGCAGCGTTAGCTCCACCCTCAACAAGGCCTGCGTATTCGTATTGTCTGAAGCACTCTTTGAGCAATGCTTTGGACTGAGGCTTACCATCCTTGATCTCGGCTGCAGGGGAACTTGCATAGCTGAGCACGATTGGCCTGGTTCCTCCGTAACGAGTGAAATCAGTGAAGTACGCGTCGGTCCAACTGCTTGTAGTTTTGAGCCCGTTGTCACGCAGTGAACGCCAGTAGGCGAACACCTCGGCTTTGGTCTCAAAGCCAGCGTAGGTCGTTATTAGAAAAGCCATGCCAGGGGAGGAGAGGTTCGGATTAGGAATCACAACCAGGTCTTTGTACTTGCTTTGACCAAGATCGCGCCAGCTGGTTGGAGGCTGAATGTTGTTCTGCTCAAACCACTGGATGTCGTAGTTGAAGCAGACGTCGCCGTAATTGACCTGTTTGAGATCTCGAACCACGTTGTTCTCTAGCGCGACCGACGCAAAGGTGTTGTCGATGCCATAGACCACATCCGCAATCGGTGCATTTTGAGTCAGAACAAGTTTGTTAGTTAGGCTTCCGGTGTCGCCGAGCGCGATGACCTCGAGTTGGTAACCGGTTGACTCTTCAAACTCTGCAATCTGCTCGTCGCTGATGTAGAACGAGTCGTGGGTTGCAAGTCTGACAAGCTCGATTTTCTCCGCAGGGGCAGCTGCGCAGCCGGTCAGTAGCAGCGCCGCAATCGTTGCGATAACTAGTTTTTTCATGTCGTGCCTTTCCATAAGTTAGGCACGGGTTTGAGGTGTCTCCCTGCGCTGGCATTACCCATATCAGGTTCGACGGTCGAAGACTAGCTAGTCTTCCTCTCAGTCCGGTTTACCGAACTCCCGTGTAGTAAAAAGTATAGGTCTTAGTGGGCCGCAGCGGCAGCCTCAGCTGCCTCCTGAGCGGCACTCTTTTGACGCAGTGGGATCTCCTTGATGAACCAGCTGATGATAAAGGCGATAGCGATAAACACAGCTGCCAACATAAACACTGTCAATGAGCTGTCAACGAATCCCATTCGGAATGGTAGCGTCAAGCGATCATCCGCTCCGATTAGGAAGGAGCTGTCATTGGTGATGCCTTCTGCCCCAGAAGGTCCGGACTTTAGAACCTCCAAGATTCCAGCATTTGCCTGGTTTGCCATAACATCTGGGTCCTGCAGTGCTTCTGCAAAACCATTCTTCACCTCGGTGGTTTCAAAGGCTGCCTGAATCTTGCCCACTACCTGTGAGAACAGAATCGACATAAAGATTGCAACACCGAAGGTGCCACCCATCTGCCTAAAGAATGTGGCAGAGGAAGTTGCCACGCCAATGTCCTTGGCCTCTACCGCATTCTGGCTGGCGACCATGGTGGTCTGCATTAACTGACCAAGACCTAGACCGATCAAGACCATTCCAATTGCCAAAACCCATAGGGGAGTGTCGGCTCTTAGAAGAAGCACCATGTACAGGTAGCCAATGGTTAGCGTTGCGGTTCCGGTGTTGAAGAAGATTCTGTACTTGCCAGTCTTAGAGGTAATGCGACCGGCGGTGATGGTAGCGGTCATCATTCCAAAGACCATCGGCAGCATCATGAAACCAACCATGGTTGGTGATACGCCATAGATGATCTGGATGATTAGCGGGAGCACAATCATTCCGCCGAACATTCCGACACCGATAATCACACCGAGAATCTGGGTTCTTGCAAAGGTTTGGTTCTTGAAAAGCGACAGAGGAATCAGAGCGGAATCGCCCATCTTTTTTTCGATGGTGATGAAGGAAATGATTCCGGCAACTCCAACTACATACATCGCAATCGAAAGCGGTGACCCCCAACCCCACTCGCGACCCTGTTCGGCAACCAATAGCAGTGGCACGGTTGCGAAGATGATCGTTACCGCTCCCCACCAGTCGATTCGCTGCTGCTTAGGTGTGTGAGGAACATGCAGGAACACCGTCACCATGATTAGCGAAATGATTCCAACCGGAAGGTTGATTAGGAACACCCAGCGCCAACCATCGATCCACAAGATCTGACCAATGCCGGCGAACGTTCCGCCAACAACCGGACCCAGTAGTGAAGAAGAACCAAATACCGCCAGGAATAGGCCCTGGTACTTGGCCCTCTCGCGTGGCGGGACAATGTCCGCAACGATGGTCAATGCCAGCGAGAACAAACCACCGGCACCAATTCCCTGCAGTGCTCTAAAGGCTGCAAGCTCATACATGGTGGTGGCGAATCCGGTGGTAACCGAACCAATAACAAAAATCAGAATCGCAACTAGGAACAGCGGGCGCCTACCAAAAAGGTCGCCTAGCTTGCCGTAAATCGGAGTCGACACCGTTGAGGTGATCAAATAGGCGGTGGTAGCCCAAGCCTGGAGAGATAGGCCATCAAGGTCATCAGCGATGGTGCGCATCGCAGCGCCAACCACCGACTGGTCCAAAGCCGCCAGGAACATTCCCGACATCAGCCCAATCAAAACCAGCCAAATCTGCCTCGGAGTCATTTCTCCTGATTGTGCAGCTTGTTTTGCGGCTTCCCGCCTTGATTTAGTGGGCAATTGGACTCCAAGTTTTAGGGTGGTACTCGTGCCACAGTCTAGACCTCTAGTTCGGAACCCACTCTTTGTGTTTGTTCCTCCTATTGTGCTGCTTGGCCTGGGACTCGCCTTCGTACTGCAGCCCGGGGCATTTGCGCCAAGCCATGAACTCGTGGAGCAAGCTATCAGTGAACGTCAGATGGCAGCTGTTCCTAAGACTCAACTGGCAATGGCTTCATATCACCAAACCAGACTTGCCACAAAGTTCGGTGGCTCAGACCTTGTGGTGGTAAACAAGCAGCGTCCGCTGCAACCATTGGAATACCAGCCCTTGAACCTAAGAGATATTGAAAGTTCCAAGAACCTAGATAACTCGCGTGGCTTGCAGCTAGCTGATCAGGCAGCGACTGCCCTGGAAGATTTAGCCAAAGCCATGAGAGCCGAAGGCGCGGGCAAGCTCTTCGTAAACTCCGCATTCCGCTCTTATAAATATCAAGCGGAGCTGTTCAACTCCAAGGCCAGTCAGTATGGCCTTGAAGGCGCATTGGCTCGAGCGGCAAAGGCCGGGCACTCCGAACACCAAACCGGGCTAGCAGCAGACGTATCGGTTCCCGAACAGGGCTGCGCCATTATGCAGTGCTTTGGCGATACGGATGGTGGAAAGTGGTTGGCTGCAAACGCTTGGAAATACGGATTCATAATCCGATACGAGAAGGACACCACCTCGATCACCGGTTACACATATGAACCGTGGCACCTGAGGTACGTCGGTGTGCAACTTGCGTCAACGTATTCCAAAACTGGAATGAAGACACTAGAGGATTTTTGGGGCTTTGCTCCGGCTGAGTTCTACTTAGAAGAAACTGCCTCATCCACTAGCAACTGAGCCTGCTTCAAAACCTGTTCGAGATGTTGCTCTCCCTTGAATGACTCACCATAGATTTTGTAGACGTCTTCTGTGCCCGATGGTCTTGCTGCGAACCAGGCTGTATTGGTTGAAACCTTTATGCCACCAAGTGCACCGCCGGAACTGGCTGCAGCTTCGATCTTGATGATCTGCTCTCCTGCAAGCTCATCGGCGGTTACATCGTCTGCGCCTAGTTTGGCGAGCAAGGCTTTTTGGGACAGGTTGGCAGGAGCATCGACTCTTCTGTAGTGCGGCTCACCAAATTCTCGAGCTATCTCTGCATAACGCTCTGATGGACTTGAGCCGGTGACCGCTTCGATCTCTGCAGCCAATAGGCACATGATCAAACCATCCTTGTCGGTTGACCAGGGTTGACCATTTAGTCGAAGGAACGAAGCACCTGCGGATTCCTCACCACCGAAGCCCAAAGAGCCATTGGATAAACCTGCGACGAACCACTTAAAGCCAACCGGCACCTCGAGCAGTTTCCTACCTGATGCCTCAACCACTCGATCTATCAGGGATGAGGAAACCATGGTTTTACCAACCGCTGATTCTTCGTCCCAGCCATCACGGGCTCTAAATAGGTAGTCAATCGAAGCCACCAAGAAGTGGTTGGGGTTCATCAGTCCCGAGTCCGAGGTCACGATGCCGTGGCGATCTGCGTCCGCGTCATTTCCCGTCGAGATGTCGTAGTTGGTCTTGTTCTCAATGAGTGACGCCATCGCAAATGGAGAGGAGCAGTCCATGCGAATCTTGCCATCCCAGTCCAGGCTCATAAAGCCAAACTGGTAGTCGACCTTTGGGTTTATAACTTCCAGGTTGAGGCGATAGCGCTCTGCAATAAGTGGCCAGTAGTCCACCGATGCCCCGCCTAGCGGGTCGGCACCAATTCGAATCCCAGCATCAGAGATGTGGCTGAGTTTTAGAACCTGATCAAGTTGGGAAACGTAGTTTTCTCGGAAATCAAAGTGGTGCGCATTTGGAGCCTTGCGCTTTACTTCAATGAGGCCATTGCGAATAAGTTCGTTGGCGCGATTGGCAATCCAACCGGTGGCGTCAGAGTCAGCTGGGCCACCGTGAGGTGGGTTGTATTTGATGCCGCCGTCCTGCGGCGGGTTATGACTTGGGGTGATGACAATGCCATCGGCCTGCCGGTCGCTGCCGTGAGGCAGCTGCGAGTTGTGATCGATGATTGCAACCGAGACGGCAGGGGTTGGGGTGTAGCCATTGTGCGAATCGATGAGAGCTAGGACATCGTTTCCGGCCAGAACTTCAAGAACAGATTGCTGAGCTGGTTCACTCAGCGCATGGGTGTCTCGACCGATATAGATGGGTCCGCCTATCCCTTGCGAGCTTCGGTATTCGACGATTGCCTGGGTGATGGCCAGGATGTGCTGCTCGTTGAAAGAGGTATTGAATGAACTACCGCGGTGACCTGAGGTGCCAAAGGTGACCTTCTGTTCCGGCACCGAAACATCTGGTTTTAGCTCAAAGTAGGCGGCAGTCAACTTGGCAATGTCTACCAAATCTGAAGCTCTGGCAGGCTTCCCGGCTCGCTCGTGCATTGCATCCTCGTTTACGTCTCTAACAAAAAGGTATAGCTATCTTGAGGCGCTGTGTGGTCTATGGCCAACTAACCACAATCCCTTTGCTGTCGCTTATGGCCTATCTGCCCTAATCTTGAGGCATGTCTAACCCACTAAAGATTGCCTTCCTAGGCCCTGCCGGCACCTTCACCGAGATGGCTGCCAAGCAGCTAACCGGAGCTGACGCGGCCAGCTTTATTGCGGTGGGTAGCGTACGTGAGGCACTTGATGCCGTGTTAGCCAATAACGCCAACCGCGCAGTTGTCCCAATTGAGAACTCCCTAGAGGGTGGCGTATCCGCCACTATGGATGCTTTGGCAAGTACTGCTGGCGTGCAGATTTTTGGTGAGTACCTAGTGCCAGTGACCTTCGATTTGATGGCATCTCCTGGAACCACCTTGGATTCCATCGAAGTTGTTTACACCCACCCGGTTGCCTACGCGCAATCGAGGAAGTGGCTTCAGGAGAAAATCCCAAACCACTCTCACATCCCAACCTCTTCAACCGCAGCGGCGGCTAAGAACACAGTTTCCGGCAGCACCGCGGATGCAGCAATTGCCGCTCCGGGAGCAGCCGGGATGTATGGGTTGGTGACACTAGCTAGCGACATCGGTGAGAACAAGAATGCGCAAACTCGCTTTCTTGAGGTTGGAAGATCCGCTAAGCCAACTGCGAGAACCGGCTTTGACAAGACCAGCGTGATTGTTGAGCTACCGGATGACCGTCCGGGTGGGCTACTTGAAATGCTGGAGCAGTTTGCTGCTCGAGGCGTGAATCTTTCTCGAATTGAATCTCGCCCAGTCGGCGATCGTTTTGGTCGATACCGTTTCAACATCGACGCGCAGGGTCACATCGACGACCAGGCAATTGCCGAAGCGCTAATGGGGTTGCACCGTTTTTCACCAAACGTCATTTTCCTGGGCTCATACCCGAGGGCTGACAAGAACGAATCTGTGCACGAGGGTAATAACGCCAACAAGGCGTATCAGTCTGCTCAGGACTGGTTGGACTCGCTCAAGGGATAAACCCCAGGCAATACCGCCTCAAAATTGACACCATGGGCATCTTCGGAGATCGACCAAGTCATCGTTAGGTCGGTAAACAGAGCCGAACCCAAGCCGTTTACCTCTGCGGTCAATGGAGCTCCGTCGTTACTGGCTTTGAGCCAGAGGTCACCGTCGGCGTTTTTGCCGAGGGAAACAAATAAGTGTTTTGCCTTGCCGTGCCGGTAGGCATTACCCGCAAGCTCCTTGATGATTTCGGATGCGCATCGAGCCGTGGTCGAATTCTCCAGCAGCACCTTGGCAGATTTGTCGATGACCAATTCCATGCTCAGAACACCTGACCAAGTTTCTTGAGTTTCTTTCACCAACTTCGAAAATGGCTGCTCTTGAGGCCAATCTCCCTTTAGCGCAACTACTGCCTTGTCTAGTTCTTTGAGAATCTGTTTCACATCTGCGGGGCTGTCTTGGTTTGCCAGCTGGAGCCTCGAGGCTGCAACCGTTAGAGCACCCTGCACAGTTCCGTGAACCAGGTATGCCCACTTCTTTTGTGCAAGCCAAATTTGCTGCTCAACGATTGTTTCGCTGCGGGTGAGTTCTAGATTCAAGCCGGACAACTCACCCTCAATCCGCTCTCTGCTTCGCTCAATTGCGCGCCAGAGCGTGATTGATACGCCCACAAACATGAACACCCCAATGCCAGATGTCCGGACCTGCATAAGGTCCGGATGACCGTCGATGAAGTAGAAGGTGGTTCGTTGCAGCGGCAGATAGGCGATAAACAAAATCGCAGTCATTGCCAGCCAGTTCGAGAACCAAGAACGCAGCGGAATATACGAGACCAGTTTTCGCAAACCCAAGCCGATCGGAATGATTGCCAGGCTGGCTGCAAAGGCTGCCAACGTAACCAATGGCGTGGAGAGCGAATTAATTGTGAACAAAATATTTGGCATTGCCAAAAGATAGGTACCCACCACTCGGGTGTCCTCAACGGCATGAACGGTGTTCGGTCTGCCAAACCTGAGTGGTTTGCGAATCACCGTGAGCTCTTTGGTGACGGTTAAATCATCAAGTCGGTCCCTGAGTTTGCGGCTAAGTGGCCGGACCTGGTTGGTGATCAACTCTCGAATCTCATCGGCCACTAAGCGAATCTCTTCCTTGCGGCTTGCCTTTGAGAGGTGATCTTTGATTCTGTCCAGTTCTCCAAGCAGTGCGCTCTGCGCCATTTTGCGAAGGCTCTTCTCTGTCGAGCTCGCCTTGTAGCTGATTGCTTTTCGACTCTCGAGCAGGGTTTCGTTTGCTTGAGTAAGTTTTGACATGGCAGCTAGGTGGCGATTGGTGGAGTACATAAGCTCCGACATCGCGATCAAAGTAATCAAGGCGACAGTGATGTCGCCAGGGAGACGCTGAAGATACAAATCCCAAGCCTCGGCCGGGGAAACCGTGAAGACATTTTCTAGCAGGTAGCCGCGGCTAGTTCCCATAATGAGCAAGCCAAGACCCACCCACCCCCAGCGCGCTCCAGATGGAGCAGCGTCAACAATCACAATCAGAATGGGATAGAGGAGCCAGTAACCAATAAATGATGCCGCGACTAACACCACAGCATTGGGATTGGCTACCTCTCGGGAACCTAGGTCATAAGCAAGAATACTGGAGGCCTGAAAAAAGAGAATCGATCCCCAAATCCAAGGAGATCGAAGATTTAGCCTTCCCATGTGTTCGGTAAGGGCCCGAATAAAACCCAGCACGGTCACAGCCGCAGGACTTCTAATTGCTTCGGAGGTCATCTAGAGAAGCCAGTGGCCTTTAGGTATTGAATTGCAGCCTGAACTCGACGCTCAGGACCACCCTGTTCGGAGATGCCCATCGCCTTGAATGCTCGCACCAAAATCAGGCGAACCGCTCTAATTGTGGTGTTTCTAATTTGAGCGATTTCTTCGTTTGACTTACCCATGGCCAAAAGCTGAACCACTTGGAGCTGAGAGCGACTTAGGTTGTGCAGGGTGTTGCCTGATTCGAGGTTTTCCCTGAACTGCTTGCCCGCTCCGCGAGCAACACCGATGATTGCGGCGTTTAGGAAATTGCTGTCACCGAGGTTGGACTTCAAGAGGTATCCGTAACCGGCAGGCAAACTCTTCACAGACTTACCGGCTAATCGCGGCTCGGCAACGTTGGTTAGAAACAGGATTGCAAGGGTTGGGCTGGAGTGTTTTAGCGAGGTTGCTAGATCAAAACCGTCAGGTCCGCTACCCAGGTCAACATCGAGAATCGCAAGGTCCGGATCAAAGCCGCTGCAGGCTTTTTTCGCAGTCGCGGCATCGGTCGCGGTCGTTACCTCATGGCCTTGGGTCCTCAAGGTTTCGCTAAGCAGAGTAAGTACTAAAGGCTCGTCATCAACAGCGAGAATTTTCAATCCAATTGCCATGCAATAACAATGCCAGCTAACTGCAATCCATGCGGATAACCACATTCCCCTAGGGGAACATCAGAGTCGAATCTTGAGAACCCGGTGTTTCAAGCTGAAGTCAACTTCCAGCACCTCGCCGATTACATCGCCATCCAACTGCAGTGGGCTGAGGTTGTGAGGCTTGACTCGAATGCGTGCACCACCAAGGTTCTCAATCGTCTTTAGGTTGGCGGTTTGGTCCATCCACTTACGCCCTAGCGCCAATGGCCTTACAACTTTGTTCTGCCAGGTCACGCGAGCGATGAAGTCGACCCAATCCCAAATCTTTCGCGGTCCAATTGCCGCAACATCTAACTTGCCGTCATCCAACCGAGCATCCGGCATCATCGAGATCTGGCCGGGAAGCCAACCGGCATTGCCGATCAGAATCGAGTAGCTCTTGAGGGTTCTAGGAGAGAAGTCATCGACCAGCACCTCAAACTTTTCAAACTTCATCGGTAGTGATCTAAAGCCACCTTCTATATAGGCAATCCAACCGACTCGTCTTTTGAGTTCTGGAAGTGTGCGCTGCATGATCCTGGCGTCCATCCCAATGCCGGCAATTCCGGTGAAATAGAACTTGGTGAGTTCGCCGTGTTGGTTGATTGCCTTGGCAACTCCAAGGTCGATCTCATAGACATCGCCAATCACCGCCCGGCGGATGCACTTATCGAGGTTGGTAATTGGCAGCTTTAGGTTTCTTGCCAGGATGTTGCCGGTGCCAATTGGGACTAGCCCCAACGAGACGGGCGCTTCTTCTTCGAAGACTGCCTGCACGCATGCTCTGACCGTGCCGTCGCCGCCGGCAACAATGATGTGGGTGGCGCCAGCCTCGATTGCCTTTTTTGTTGCCTTCAAGCCACCAGTTTTGTTATCCGAGGGGAAGTAGCTCAGGTTTACAAAACCTGCTTTTGAGAACGCAGCCTCGATTTTTGCCCTCGTGATTTTCGAGGGGTGGAAGATTACCGCCATGTTCTGCACTCCCCAAGCCTAAGCGTTATAGAAGGTAGGCTTGAGGCCGTGATTGACATCAATCTTTTAAGAGAGCAGCCAGAGGCGATTCGGGCCTCCCAAGTGGCGCGCGGAGCCGATGTATCGCTAGTCGATCAGGCAGTGAAATTAGACCTCGACAAGCGTTCGGCGCTCGCTGAATTCGAAAGACTTCGTGCTGCTCAAAACCAGCACGGCAAGCTAGTCGCCTCCGCTCCAAAAGAAGAAAAGGCAGCACTTGTTGCTCAAGGCCAAGAGATGGCAGTTGCCGTCAAGGCTGCGGATGCCGCTGCTAATGCTGCGGACGAAGAGCTGACCAAGATCCTCCTCAAGATCGAGAACGTCGTAAACGAGAATGTGCCAGCCGGTGGCGAAGAGAACTTCGTTCTGGTCAAAGAGGTCGGCACCATCCCAACCTTCAGCTTCGAACCAAGAGATCACGCAGAACTAGGTGAACTGCTAGATGTCATCGACATCGAGCGCGGTGTGAAAATCTCAGGCTCTCGCTTCTACTTCCTAAAAGGTTGGGGGGCTCGCCTGGAGCTTGCGATGATGCAGCTTGCGTTAGAGCAAGCATCCGAAGCTGGCTTCACCGCTTTGATTACACCTACTTTGGTCAAGCCAGAGGTAATGCAGGGCACTGGTTTCCTAGGCGAGCACGCCGATGAGATCTACTACCTGCCGGCAGATGATTTGTATCTCACCGGAACCAGCGAAGTAGCTCTTGCCGGTTACCACCGCGATGAGATTCTTGACAGCCTTGACGAGCCAATGCGCTATGCCGGTTGGTCAACCTGTTACCGCCGCGAAGCCGGAGCAGCCGGTAAGGACAACCGCGGCATTTTGCGTGTTCACCAGTTCAACAAACTCGAGATGTTCAGCTACTGCAAGCCAGAAGAGGCAGAGGCCGAGCACGCTCGCCTATTGCAGTGGCAGGAGCAGATGCTGCAGAAGTGTGAGCTCCCTTACCGAGTGATTGATGTTGCAGCCGGAGACCTAGGCTCCTCAGCTGCCAGAAAGTATGACGTTGAAGCGTGGGTTCCTACCCAGGGCACCTATCGCGAATTGACTTCCACCTCAAACTGCACCACCTTCCAGGCGCGCAGACTAAACACTCGCTACCGCGATGAAAATGGCAAGCCAAAGACTGCGGCCACGCTAAACGGCACCTTGGCCACCACCAGATGGTTGGTTGCAATTTTGGAGAACCACCAGCAGGAAGACGGTTCGGTGGTAATTCCTAAGGCACTTCGTCCATACCTCGGTGGCGTCGAAAAGATTGTGCCTAAGCACTAGCCCATGGCAGCTTTCGAACCCTGGCTTATCGGCATCGATATCGATGGCACTTTGGTGCACGATGACGGTTTTCTTTCAAAGCGTGTAGTTGAGCAAGTTTCACGTGTTCGCGCTCTTGGTCACGAGGTTGTGATTGCAACCGGCAGGGCTGCAGCAAATGCCTATCCGGTAATCAAAGACCTAGGGGTATCTCTAAACCACTCGGTTTGCTCCAACGGAGCGGTCACCATTCGTTTTGAAGATGATCACCCGCGCGGCTATGCGATGCACGATGTGAAGACTTTTGATCCATCCGAGGTTTTGACCGAGCTAATCGAGCACTTGCCAAACGCCCACTTCGCCGTTGAGCATGCCGACGGCAGCTACCGATTCCACAAGCCTTTCCCCTCTTACGCGCTTGGCGATGACAATCGCGAAGCCCCGCTCTCGGAACTTATGGAGCACCCGGTCTCTAGAGTGGTTGTGCTTTCTCCAGACCACGATGTCGATCAGTTCCTAGGCCTTATGGCCAAGGTTGGTTTGCAGTCGGTTTCTTACGCTATTGGCTATACCGCTTGGTTAGATATCGCACCAAAGGGCATCGACAAGGGCCATGCGCTGGAGCAATTGCGCCAGCAGTACCAGATTCCGGGCGAGCGCACCTTGGTTATGGGTGATGGTCGCAATGACATCGAAATGTTCCGCTGGGCCAGGTCAATGGGTGGTTACGCCTATGCGATGGGCCAGGCTCCAGAAGAAGTAAAGCTTGAGGCCACTGCCGTCACCGCAGCGGTCGATCAAGACGGTGTAGCTCAGGTGCTAGAGGCACTTGAGGGTCTCAAATTCTTAGATTAACCACTAAACTTGCCCGCGGAGGTCTGTCCGAGCGGCCGATGGAGCTGGTCTTGAAAACCAGTGGACAGCAATGTCTCGTGGGTTCGAATCCCACGGCCTCCGCCATTTTCCTAGCCCACTATCAGCAATTAATCCCTAGACTTTTCAAGTGACCCAGCCCGAATTCATTTTTCCCGAAGATCAGCGCCGCCCAAGGCGACGCGGTTGGCTCACCAAACTCCTAATTTCTATGGTTGTTGTCGCCGGTTTAGGCGTTGCTGCGGTCGGTGGCGGCTACGTATATCTAGTGAGCCAGCTAAATGCCTCGGGTATCGATGTTTACTCAACCGATGGTGAAACCTTTGCCCCTCCTACCGCCGAGGAAATCAACGGCCCAATCAATGTTTTGGTAATCGGTTCTGATACTCGAGTGGGCCAGGGCAAGACTTCATACGGCCCGGCAGGTAATGCACTTGCCGACGTAATCATTCTTTTGCACGTTTCTGCAGACCGCAAAAATGCGGTTGCGCTCTCTTTCCCAAGAGACCTAATGGTCTCGGTCCCAGAGTGCCCAAACCCTGAGGGCGGGGAGAAGTACTCGGCACGTGACATGGTTCAGATCAACGCGACCATGAACACCGGTGGCCCTGCCTGCACGCTGCTGACTGTTCAAAAGCTAACCGGTGTAAAGATCCCATACCTTGCGATGATCGACTTCAAGGGCGTTATCGCGATGAGCGAGGCCGTTGGTGGCGTAACTGTTTGTGTTGCCGAACCTATCAAGGACGACTACACCCAGCTCTATCTCGAAGCCGGTGAACACACCCTGATTGGCGAGCAGGCTTTGGCCTTCTTACGAACCCGTCACGGCGTTGGCGATGGCTCTGACCTCTCTCGTATTTCTAACCAGCAGGTTTTCCTAACCTCACTGGTGAGAAAGCTCAAGGACGAGGGCGCACTAACCAACCCATTCACCATGCTCAAGCTCGGCACCGCCGCCCTTGAGAACATGACACTTTCCAACAGCCTCACCGAGATCGGTGTGATCTTGGGCATGGCAAGAGAAGTGAACGACGTAGACCTAGACAAGATCACCTTCCTCAAGCTCCCGGTTTATAGCCTCAAGGGCACTTATGCGGGTCGCGTAGCGGTCATTCAAGACCAAGCTCAGTTGCTCTTTGATCGCATTGCCCAGGACGAGCCTTTGGTCCTAGAGGAAGCGAACCCAGGAGCCGGGGCTGTGGTGGCGGAGGAGTCCGCGCCAGCTAGCGAACCAACTGCCGGAACCGGCGCTACCGCAAGCGAGGAAGCCCTTCCGGAGTGGGCGCAGGGCACCAACGCTTCGGTCAAGAGCTGCTCAAACTAGTTTTCCCAAAGCCCAAATTCCTAGTAGGCTAATGCGGCTACTTGGAGACGTCGCATAGCCCGGTCGAGTGCGCCTCACTGCTAATGAGGTAGGGGTTTTAAAAGCCCCTCGGAGGTTCAAATCCTCTCGTCTCCGCTCTACACACCAATCTTGGGCATTTGCTAATTGCAGAAATCGGATAGACTCTTCCATCGTTACCCAAGCGTTTGTAGCTCAACGGATAGAGCATCTGACTACGGATCAGAAGGTTGGGGGTTCGAGTCCCTCCAAGCGCACCAAAGCTCAGCGTCTTCCTAGATGGCTGGGTTTCGTCATTGGTAAGAAGCAACGAGTCAGCGAATTTCAATGTCGTGCCCGATTAGTGCATCTCATGAATTTGCTTTCGTCATAAAATTGGGGAAGTACCAGATTCGAAAGAGCGTGTCAGGTGGCAAGACCAGAGAATTCGATTCAGCTTTGGACAGTTCGAGACCAGCTCGAGCGTGACTTCGACGGCACGCTGGCCCGCCTGGCAGAGTTAGGTTTTCGTGCTGTTGAACCCTTTGGGCTGCCAGCAAATCTGAACAAATTGAGCACGGCACTTTCTAACGCCGGCCTGGCCGCTCCAACCGCTCACGGTGATGTTTTGCTAAATCCCGAAGCGGCAATCAAGGCAGCCGTCGAACTGGGCACGACTGTTTTGATTGACCCGTATCAACCGGAGGAAATCTTTCAGAGCGAATCAAGTATTCTGCGGCTAGCTGATCAGCTGTCGGCTGCAGCCGAGCTGGCTGCGCCGCACGGAATCAAGATTGGTTATCACAATCATGACCATGAGTTGAGAAACGAAGTTCGCGGAGTGCCTGCGCTGTTGGCTCTCGCGAGCATGGTTTCGCAAGATGTCGTCTTTGAGATTGATTTGTTCTGGTGTCAGGTCGCCAACATTGACCCGCTTGATGTTTTGAAAGAGCTGGATGGTCGCGTTGTTGCACTTCACGCAAAGGACGCACCGATGGATGGGCATGTGAAGGACCAGGTTTCTCTGGGGAAAGGATCGGTTGATGTTTTGGCGTGCGCAAGCCAAGCGCCAAGCGCTCGTCTGGTTGTCGAATTCGATGAATACAATGGTGACATTTTCGAGGGTGTCGCCGGTTCGCTGAACTATCTCAAAGAGAAAGGGTTCAACTGATGACCGCAATGAAGATTGGCCTAATTGGTGCCGGTGTCATCAGTGAACAGTATCTGGAGAACCTAACCAAGGCGAATTCTGTCTCGGTTGAGATGGTTTCCGATCTAGATGTCTCCCGCAGCGAGCAACGAGCAAAGCAATATGGAATTGCAAGTTTTGGCACGCCCGAACAGTTGCTGGCGCGTGATGACATCGAGCTGATTGTCAATTTGACGATTCCCAAGGCGCACGAGCAGGTAACCGTTGCCGCGCTGAAGGCCGGTAAGCACGTGTGGAGCGAGAAGCCACTGGCGCTGGACAAGCTGGCTGCCGGACGAATCAGGCAGCAGGCCAAACAAAGTGGTCGAGAGGTGGGCTGTGCGCCCGACACTTTTCTCGGTCCCGGCATTCAAACGGGATTGCGATTGATCAGAGAAGGCAGAATCGGCAAGGTCACCGGCGCGACCACCGCTTTCGAAGTTTGCGGGCCCGAGAGTTGGCACCCCAACCCTGACTTTCTGTATGCCAAAGGCGGCGGGCCAATCTTTGACATGGGTCCTTACTATTTGACTGCGCTGGTTTGCGCCCTGGGTCCGGTGTCTCAGGTCGTGGCTCGCTCATCACAGGCACGCGACTTCGGAGTTGTCGGCTCTGGGCCAAGGCAAGGCGAAAAGTTTCCGATTGAAGTGCCAACCAACGTGATAGCGCTGATTGACTTCTCAGGTGGCGAAACCGCGCAGAGCAGTTTCAGCTTCGACACCGCAAGGCCTAGAGAAGGAATCCTTGAGATTCACGGCACCGAGGGTTCGCTGGTTATGCCTGATCCAAACATGCACTACGGATCGCTTCAACTTTTCAGAATTGACACAGGCAGTCGGGAGCCTGAAGAGATTGAATGCGTGGGCGAAGTCATGCAGCGCGGTGTTGGCGTTATCGACATGATCCACGCAATTGCTCAGGGTAAGCGTCCCAGGGCCGACATTGAGCTCGCTGCTCACGTGGTTGAGGTTATGCAAGCACTCGAAGAGGCCGCGACTTCAGGCAAAAACGTGAAAATCGAATCGACTACCAAATCTCCAGAGTTGGTTGATGTTGGTTTCAATCCATGGAACAGCGTGGGCCAGTGAGTCAGACCGAAAAAACTAGGGTTGTCGCCGCACTCGTGGGTGCGGGATTTATGGGTCGCGTTCACTCGAGAGCATTACGCGCTGCGGGAATCACGATGCGCGGAATCTTGTCGTCTAGCCCGGAAAAGAGCAAGCTCGCTGCGCAAGAACTTGCGATCGAGAACTATTACTCGATTTACGAAGAGTTGCTAGCCGACGAATCTGTAAATCTTGTTCACATTCTCACGCCAAACAGTTCCCACGTTGAACTAACTGAGCGCGCGCTAGCTGCCGGCAAACACGTCGTCTGCGAAAAGCCGCTGGCTACAACAGCTGCCGACGCGAATAAATTGGCCAAGCAAGCTCGAGAGCTTGGGTTAGTGGGAGCTATCCCTTTCGTCTACCGGTACCATCCGATGGTCAGAGAGGCCAGAAGCCGGGTTCAGTCTGGAAGCCTTGGTCGGGTGCTGAGCATCAAAGGCGAGTACCTGCAAGATTGGCTCTTGAATGCGAATGATACAAACTGGCGAGTTGCAGAGCAATCGGGCGGAGCGTCAAGGGCATTTGCCGACATCGGCATTCACCTCTGCGACTTGATTGAGTTCATTTCGGGCCAGCGAATTGTGAAACTGGTGGCAACCATCGACACAGCACACTCGACTAGAGCAGCACAAAAAGTATCTACCGAGGACATCGCTATGGTTTTGGCCAGGTTGGACGGCGGTGGCTCGGTTAGCCTCATGGTCTCTCAGGTTGCTGCCGGGCACAAGAATGGCCTTTCGGTCGAGCTGCACGGCACCTCGGAGTCTCTTCGTTTCGACCAGGAAACCCCCGAGAGCCTTTGGATTGGCCTGCAGGATGGCAGCCGCACAATCATGCGAGATCCAGCATTGCTTTCTGCCGATGTCAAGAGACTGACCGCTTTGCCCGCTGGTCATCCCGAGGGCTACTTCGACGCGTTTGTGTCGTTTATGCGCGATGTCGAGCAGGCATTGAAAGGCCAGTCACCAAGCGGACTGCCGGTATTCGAAGATGGTACTCGCGCCGCGGTGCTCACCGAAGCCGTGCTGCTTTCGGCGGCGCAGGGCGCCTGGGTCGAGATTCGCTAGTAGGTAGCGCGACCGCCACTGATGTCATAGACAGCACCGGTTGAGAAACTGACTTTGTCTGAACACAACCAGGCAACTAGCTCGGCCACTTCTTCAGCCTTACCAATTCGCTTCATCGGAATCAGCGAGGTCAATCGCTCGAGCACTTCGCTAGAGGTGTCCTTGTTCATCGGCGTCTCGATAACAGCCGGTGCAATCGTGTTGACAAGCACACCGGTGGTTGCAAGTTCTTTTCCGACTGACTTCGTGAGCGCAACGACTGCGGCTTTCGTTGCTGAGTAAATCGACAGGTTTGGATTTCCATCCTTGGCGGCCATGCTCGCGAAGGTGACGATTCGACCCCAGCCATTTTCAACCATTGATGGGGCAAACGCCTTTATGAACGATGCTGTGCCGAGAACGTTGATTTCAAAAACTGACTTCCACTGCTCTTCGGTTGTTTGTAGCAGCGGGATGTTTGGCCCGACGATTCCTGCCGAAGTAATCAGAATGTCGATATGCGGCAATTGCTTTGGTAGGTTAGCCACCGCTTCATGGTCAGTTACGTCGATTTGAAAATCAGCTCCGGCAGCTATGTCAACGGTAAACACCTTTACACCTTCTGCCCGGAGTCGAGTTGCGGCAGCCGCACCGAGACCGCTCATGCCTCCGGTGATAAGTGCGGTGCGTTTGACAGATTGCGACACCTAGGCCCTCCTTGCAAACTCGACGATGTAGTCACTCAGATACAAGTGCTGGTCACCGGCCATATCTTTAAACCATAGCTTCGAGAACTTTCCAAGGTTGAGGCACGTGCGCTTTTTCGCCAGCGACTCTTCGGAGTCGTCCGGTTGTAGCGACGGGTACCAAAGGGTGTGGCCAGGTCGATCGACGATCTCAACCGGGGTAGACCACTTCTGCGAATTGTCTGCCTCTCCCAGATCCCTGTTGGGGTTGATGCTCATGTAGAGCTTGCCGCCAACCCAGAATGGGCCGTCTACTCGACCCAGCATCATTACCCAGCACTGAATCTCATCATTCCAACTCACCGAAGGGCCCCAGTAGTAAAGCTCATCGCCCTGAGAAACACCGCCACCACCATCTTCAGCGGCAATCTGCAGCGACCTAATAGGCTGACCGATTCCGTTCCAATCTGCGTTGAAACCCTTGCCATCCCAGCGCTTGGCCTTCTTTTCTGGATTGTCTAAGTCTGCGATTGCGATGCGGCCCACGCTCACACATTGGCCGGATGCTTCTTCGGCTGAAGACCAGGTCTCAGGTGAGAAGGGTCCGGGGTAGGCATACTCGCCGAAGAACACATACAGGTACTCTCCGTTTGCAATGGCACTCGGATCACCCACTCCACCGGGGAAACAGTAGTTCTTGTTGATCGGAAGTCTGATCATTCGATCGTTTCTGTCTTCGAGAATGATTCCGAGGTTCCTCCAACTGTCGCCACCATCGAGCGACTTCATGATTCCGATTCTTGGTGCGGCTTGAATCGAAGAGTCACCCAGGAGTCCGGGCGGCCAGTTGTCATCGCTCATGCCCTCGCCGGTTTCAGGCTTGTAAAGCAAAGTGCTCGGATAGTTCTCGTTGTGATAAAGCGAGTAGAGGGTTCTGCCCGATGCATCATGCGGTGATTGGTAGATGCTCTCGAACCACACGGCTCCGTGCAAACCCTCTTCCTCCGGCTTTACAACCTTAGGAAGATCCGGGCGCACAAAAGCCTGAGGAGGAAGCGCAAAAGTCTCGCTCACCGTTGACCCTTCGCCAAACTTGAGTTCGTTGCCGTCACCCCACACCGGGTCTTCGCCGTACTTGCCGGGAAAGATTCTGAACCTGTCCCCAACCCAGGCTGTCGACATGTTGCAGTCGATAAAACTGCCGAAAAGTTGGCGTTCAGTTTGGTGCAGGCGAACCACGATGTTTTCAACACCGGTTTCGATTTCTCTGTAGTGACTCACTTGACTTCCCCTTTCGATTAGCTTGCAAACTCAAACAAAACTTGGCCCGAGAAGTTCTGAGCGGGCAGTTGGTACTTTGGTAAGACGCCGGGGCCGCAGGCGGCTGTGCCAACCCCAGAGCAGGCGAAGTCGAACACAATGTGTGCGGTCGAGCTCGCGCCTAAGAAGTGATCGTGCGAAGTCTTAGCAACTTGGTATGGCGACCAAGGTCTGATGGTTAGCCCGACCGGCGAGAAGAACCTGGCCTTGAGCGAGTTAGCGATTTGAACCGAAGATACCGATGCCCGGCGGCTCGACTCCTGCGGCCTCACGGTGCGCTCTTGCAAATCCTCGATGGTCGACGAGAACCAGCCGAGCCTAGAGCCCTGCCCGGTGTCTGGGTAGGCGGGCGAAGGCCCTTTACCAAACCAGTGCACAGCGGAATCTGAAGGGGTCGAGATTGTGAACTCGACGCCCGCTCTAGCCCAGTGCGAAGGCCAAGTTTCCGGCCAGTGCTCATTGATAATCGCATCGAGCTTGAGCTCGAGACCGGTTGGCTGCATGGTCCAGGTGTAGGTGCAGTCGACGGCGGCGTTAGTGGCGGCAGCGCCTACCCGAGTCTTTACCGCTATTTGACTTTCGCTGACCTGCTCAATCGAAACCAGGCGGGAAACTAGCCGGTCGAGACCCAATAGTCGCCAGCGTTCGGCGGCGGCCGGAAACGCGGCTTCTCGCCATGCGGTTCTGAGGTCGTTGTCAGTCGGTGCTCGCCACAGGCTGATTGCCCAATCGGCCACAGGGGTTTCGCCGATGCGAACCGGTCTTCCGGTTTCTCTGCAAATTTCAAGAACTTCAGAAAGCGAGTGAGACGAATGAGCTACCGGTGATTCTTGCAATGCGCCTTTGGATGAAACACACTGCGCGCTTGCAACAACCCAGCCTGCTGGAATTGCCCAGCTCGCTGTTTCGTTTGCGAGCCAAACCGTTAGCAATCCGGTGTTCTGCTTTAGCCCTGCAGAAACCTCCTCAGGCAAACGTAGAACTCTGGTTTCACGTGCGGTGAGAGGTTGGTAGGAGATGACGCCAGAGCCGACAGTTTTGTTTTCGCTTTCAATCTTCCACTGCAAACTCAGGTGCGAAGTGTCCATGAAGTCGAGTCGGCTGATCATGGTGAGTTCTGAACCCGAGTCGTTCAAGCTCAGCGATACCGGGGTGTAAACCGCGGCCAAGTCGAGCAACCCAGCGCGCGGTTCGCGAGTTGAACTAACGAGCCCGTCAATCACAAAGTTCCCGTCGTGAAGTGGTTCACCGAAGTCACCACCGTAATTGGTTTTAGTGATGCCGTTCTCGATTGTTGTGATGCCGTGCTCTAACCACTCCCAAATAAACCCACCCATGAGTCGAGGGTGTTTGTCGAACTGTTCTTGGTACTCGGTTAGGCCACCCGGACCGGTTCCCATGGCGTGAGCATATTCGCAGAGCACGAATGGCATGTTTCTTCTGCGTGCATCAAGCGTTGGGTCTTCGAGCGGCTCTTCTGTGCCGAGACCAACTTGCTCAACGTGAGAGACCGGCGGATACATCATGCTCCACACATCAACGTGCTCGCAGTCTTGGTCACCCTCGTAGTGCAGCGGTCTTGAGCCGTCAATCAACTTCATAGCCTTGGCCATCGAACCTAAATTGCGGCCAACCCCGGCCTCATTACCAAGCGACCACATGATGATGCACGCGTGATTCTTATCACGCTGAACCATGCGAACCGCTCGGTCAACAATCGCGGCTTCCCATTTTGGGTCGTCGGTTGGGTTGTCGACCCACCCAACGTTTCCAAATCCGTGGGTTTCAAGATCGCACTCATCGATGACCCAGAAACCCATTTCGTCTGCCAAATCCAGCAGTAAAGTCGATGGCGGATAGTGCGAAGTTCGAATCGCGTTGATGTTGCTGCGCTTCATAAGCGCCAACTCTTTGCGCACCGTGTCTTCGTCGACAGCGCGGCCATATAGCGGGTGGTGTTCGTGTCGGTTGACTCCACGAAGTTGAATCGGCACATTGTTCACGGTAAAGACTGTTCCCTGAATTACAACGGTTCTGAATCCGACTTTTATCTCAACGGTTTCACCGGCTTGACTGTCAATTGAAGTGCTAACCCGCAACGTATAGAGGTTTGGCGTTTCGGCCGTCCAGGGCTTTGCTGCTTCGATTGTGGCAATTTGATCGTGCTGCAAAGTCGTATCGGTTTCAACCAGCTGCATGCTCACTGCACTGCCGGCAATGCTTGTCTTCACTCGCACGCGAAGTTTGGCTGCTCCGTTAATCCAGTCGGCTTCGACGGCAACATCTTCGATTGAAACCTTTGGGCGAGCGATTACCGAAACGTCACGGATGATTCCCGGCAGCCACCATTCATCTTGATCTTCAAGATATGACGCGGCGCTGAAAGTGTAGACGCGCAGCGTGAGGGTGTTGTTTGTCTTTGCGCGACCGCTGATATCAAATTCGCTCGGTAGACGACTGCCTCGAACAGAGCCCAGATATTCATCGTTCCACCAGATATCGGCAGCACCCTCGATACCGTCAAATCTCAGGACCGCGCTAGTCGGCGGCACATCCCAGCTAACTTCACACTGATACTCACCGACGCCATTGCGATCTGGTGGGTAAGGAGGGTCGATTGCAAAGGGGTAGTTGACGTTGGTGTAGCTAGGAAGACCGTGGGGTTGCTTCAGAAACTTGTCGAGGTGCGGCATGACGAAACTTGCCGGCACCGGAATGAGTTCGTTGTGACCATGGTCAAACTTTGGTGCCGAGCTTGCGTCAACAACCCGAGGCAGCCAGCGAAAACGCCACATTCCGTTGAGGTTGGTGGTCGCGGCGTCAGTCCTAAGCGCAGCTCGGGGTGGCAGGGTGTTCCAACCCGGATCTCTACTTTCCAGTGGTTGAATCATCGTTTTGCCGACCTGGCTAGTCAATTTTGAGTCCTGAAACTCGCAGTGTGATCACCTGAAAAGGCCTAAATTGCAAGTCAATAGCGTCACCGGCGATCCGATCGGATGAGGTTGGCAGCTCCAAGAAATCGGTAAGCCAAATCTCTTCGGCGACCCCGGCAAAGCTGATTCGACTGTCGGCTCGACCGCCCGTCGACTCATAGAGCCTCACGATCAGGTCACCGCTGCCATCCTCGGCAAGTTTCACAGTCTCGACAACTACATGGTCGGCAGAACTATTCACCAGTGGCGCTACTATTCGGTTGCCCTGCACCTGACGCGCTGGGTTGTTTAGGTCGTAACCCAGGCTCACCGCATCTTCGATTGTCGCCGCAGGGCGAAGCTTGAAATTCATCGTGTGCACACCCTGATCGGCTTCCGGGTCTGGAAACTTGGTTGAGCGCAGCAGTGAGAAACGCACGCTGGTGACTGTTGCACCGTTGGCCTCGGTGGTTCGTTGAACGTCAAATCCGTAGGTTGAGTCGTTGGCAATCGCAACTCCCCAGTCTTTCTCGTTCAAATACAGATACTTGTGCTGGCAGGACTCGAAGCGGGCAAAATCCCAACTTGTGTTTTCGTGAGTTGGGCGCTTGACGAAACCGAACTGCGTTTCTGCCGCGACTTCTTCTGCGTGAATGTCAATCGGAAAAGCGAGCTTGAGCATTTTCTCGCTCTCGTGCCAATCAATTTCCAAACCGATGTCGATTGACTTTGCGCCCGGCTCGAGTCGAATGGTTTGCACAATCGTGCTGGCATTTTGCGAGGCAGAGCGAAGCACTCGCTTGGTTTGAATAACCGCGCTGCCATCGGCTTGCTGTCTAACATCGAACTGATCAACAGCGTCTAACACCTGCTTTGAGTTTCGGTAGTGTTCGTCGATGTCCCAAGCATCCCAGCGCGTTGGGTTGTCATTGTGCAGGTGCAACTCGTTTGCGGGGATACCCGGTGCAATTGCCTCGCGATTTGTTGCCAAAGACAACAGAGACACAATGCGACCCGATTTATCAACTCGCACGCGCAACTCTTCGTTCTCGAGAACTACAAATTCGTCCTGCTCAACGATTGAAGTCGCCCTGGCTAGTTTGCTCGGTGTGCCTAAGCCAAGCCCAGCAACACCATTTCGCGCAACCGACATCGCATTCGCTGTCAATGTCTGAGTCGCCGCAGCGGCTGATGGGTCGTTTGCCAAAGCGCTGAGCGATGAGTTGATAATCTCGAGCAGCTCGCCGGTGATCTCGGCATGCCGATTCTCAACCTCTTTGTAAACCCAAGCGATAGCGGTGCCAGGCAAAATGTCGTGGAACTGCATCAGCAGAATGCTCTGCCAAATCTCTTCAAACTTGTCGCTTGGGTAGGTAATGCCCGCCTTGAGGTTTGCATAGCTCGCCCAAAGCTCGGCCTCTCGAAGCAGTCCCTCGTTGCGACGGTTGCCCTGCTTGGTCCTGTGCTGTGAGGTCAACACCCCGCGGTGCAGTTCGAGATACATCTCGCCGCGCCAGACCGGAGCATTGGCATACTCGCTTCGAGCCTGGGCGAAGAACTCATCGGCCGTCCCCATAGACACCTTTGGCGAACCCTCGAGATCGCCGGTGCGGTAAGCCGCGGCAATCATTTCGCGGGTTGGTCCGCCGCCGCCATCGCCCCAGCCAAATGGCACGAGCGAAATTGATGCGCGACCCTTTTCAGAGAAGTTCCTCTCAGCGTGAGCCAACTCTTCACCCGAGAGTTCAGAGATGTAGGTGTCTGCCGAGGGGAAGTGTGAGAAGACTCTTGTGCCATCGATGCCTTCCCACCAGAAGGTGTGGTGCGGCATGCGATTGACCTGGTTCCACGACATCTTCTGACTTAGAAAAGCACTAATGCCCGACTGGGTAACAATCTGCGGGAGTGAACCCGAGTAACCAAAAGAATCTGGCAACCAGGCTTCGCGCGCGTGCATTGCAAAGTTCTCCTGAAAAAACTTTTGCCCGTAAACAAACTGTCTAACCATCGCTTCAGAGCCGGGCATGTTTCCGTCACACTCGACCCACATGCCGCCGACCGGTTTCCATTGACCACTCACCACGCGCTTCTTGATGCCTTCGAAAACGCTTGGGTAGTGATCTTTGATCCACTTATAGTGCTGGGCAGAAGACGCCGAAAAGATGAAGTCGTCATGCTCATCCATCAGGCTGAGAACGTTGCTAAAGGTCCTGGCACACTTGCGAACAGTTTCTCGAATTGGCCATAACCATGCCGAGTCGATATGCGCGTGACCGGTTGCGATAATGCGGTGACTTGAAGCGCTTGCCGGTGAACTCAGCACGGCGGTCAGTTTCCCTCTTGCCGCACTCGCAGAGCCAGAAACGTCGCTCGGATCGATCGCATCGAGCATGTCCTCGATGGCACGAGTGATCAAATGTCTTCGGGTGCTGTCCTGTGGCAGGCTAACCATGAGGCCGCGCAGGGTGAAGATGTCTTGAGCTAACTCCCAGACCTCGATATCTCTTTGCGCGAGGTGCAGTTTCTTCAGTTCATAAAGCGGCTGCTCAGAAGCGGTATCCCAGTCTCCAAGCGTTGTCGGTTCAAATGTGTATTCGCCGGCGACATCGGGGTTCGCTGCAACTTCAAGGTAGAACTCGACCTTTTTGTTGGCGTAAGACCAGGGCAACCAAGAGTTTTTTGGCGCTATGGCCTTAATCGGCTTGCCGGCTAGGTCGTAGGCCAGGGCTTCGGCCTGAAAGCCCGAGCGAGATGTGTTGTAGCCAAAATCGATCACGATTTCGGCGGCCAGTGAACCTTCTTGGCTAGTGCTCCAGCTTTCTGGAATCGAGCCCGAGACCTTCAACCAAATTGTCGACCAAGCTCGACCGAACCGCCAACCTAGGTCGACAGCTTCGTATTGCTGAGTGGTCGCCTCCGCGAATGGCACGGGTTCGCGCGGCGCCTGCCAAGCCGTTATCGAAAGCGCAACGTGATCGCGGTAAATCGCCGGCTGAATCTTGTCCCTAAAGAATCGATCCAGTCTCTCTTCAACGGCTTTGGTTCCTTGGTGCATTAGCGCTTTGCTCCCTCTGGTCGAATCTCCACGATCCAAGAATTCTTGCCGCCAGCAAGACCTGATAGCAAATCGGCGTTTAGTAGCTTTCCAAGCGCGGTCGATGTGTTTTTGGTCTCTAGGTCGACAACCACATAGTGTCGGTTTTCATCTAGCTGTGTGGGTCTAAATTCAGCCGATGGCGCCGAGCTATCTAGCTTCAGCGACATCACTAGATGCACCTCATCTTCACTGTTCAGGTTTGCGGTTAGCTGCCAGGCGGAGTTCCTCTCGCCTCTGTTTCCACGCAACGGCGAATCGGTGAGTGAAACCAAATTGGCTGTTGGCAGAACCGGAGCTATGTGATCTCTAAAGATTTGCAAGTGATATCCCAGCCGCTGACTGAGCCGGGCGGGCAACTTTGGCAACGGATAACTGACTCCAAGACGATGGAACATAGCGGCTCTCATAATCACGTCGAAGGTTTCTACCTCGACATTCATCCAGTCGAGTTGCGAAGGCCCGTAGTCGTTTCTCCACCAAGACCATGGCCAGTGAAGAATCGCAAGCGGTGGCAGCATGTGAGCCGAACCCCAGAGCACCTGCAGGTGATGCTCGGTGTAGTCGGGATCACTCAAGAAGAAACAGTGAACGTGTTTTGCAAGACCAAGATCGACTCGTAAGCCACCCGAGGAGCAAGCCTCAATCAATAGCTGGGGGAAGTCGGCCCGAATTTGATCGAGCAGTTTGTAGAGACCCTCGTAGTGTCGCAACAGTCCATCCCCGGCACCGTGACCGTGATCAGTTCGAGTGCAACCGAACCCAGGATCGATGTTGAAGTCCATCTTCAGCCAGCGCGCTTGCATTGCCGAGACCACGTTCTTCACCGAGTTGTAGGTGTGTGACCAGCCCTCGGGCGAACCCAGGCAAACATAGCCAAGAAAGCCCGGATCGCTTTGGTCTAGCGAAACTGTGCCAACCCGGTATGAAGGGTCTGGCCGAAGCCCGCTGTCATCACGAGCCATTGCTTCTGGGTTAGTTTTTCGCAACTCAGATTTAGCACCAACGGCCTCAAGTTCAATCCAAATCCCTGGCGACATTCCCTTTTCCAAGATAGCCGCACCAAGTTTTTCTAGGCCGTCAGGAAATCGGGCGAGGTTGACGCTAGCCCAGTCACCGCGCAGGTCTGTCCAGTTGGTGTCTAACTTTGATTCACCAAACCAACCGGCATCAACAACAATCGCGTCGATTGCCATGTGCTGGGCAAGGGTTGCGTTCTCGATGATTACATCTTGAGTCACTTCAGCATCTTCATAGGGCCACCAGTGATTCCACTCAATAGGAATCGCATCGGTCAATTTAGTTCGAGGCAGCCAATTGTCGCGAATTGCTGCTTGCAAGTTTCGCTGAGCCAACTCTTTGCTCTGCGCTGCAGCAACAATCACACTCGGAGCCTCTAGAGTTTCTTCTGGCGCCAACAGTACGTTTAGGTTCCAGGTTGAAATACCAGCACTGATGTGCGCGCCGGCTAGAACGTCGATATGCCAATTTCCGCTCCAGGCCGGCGAAACTACCACGGTGTAGCCGTCAGACTCTCTGACGAAGTAAACGATCGGGCTCTCGCCATGCGAGGACCTTCCCGAGCGAACTCCGAAGAATGAGTCGTGCTGGGTTGTCACGGTCTTTGGTCGAAACTCATCCCCCCAGGCAGATGCAAAAGACTCAACGTGCCACACCTCACCCTTTAGCGCTAGTGCAGCGCTGTCGAGCCTTGAAATCGAGATCGGGGCTGAGCTTTTGTTTTTGGCCGTCAACTTGAACTCCCAGACCGCCTGGTCCGAAAGTTGCACTGCCTGCCAGTCGAATTGCAAGCCCTGTGTCTCTGCGGTGGCAGATGCAGAAGAGTCTTTGCAATTCAGGCGAACTGAAGCTGTAAGGTCAATTTCTTGGCCGGCTAGTGCGGCTCTAAAAGGTATCGAGCTGCTGATCGAATCTGAGCCGAGCAGGAGATTAAGTAAGGGCGACGCATCAGATGAGGCTTGGAGTCGAAACTTCATCGTAAGGACACCCTTTCGTTCATAAACATCATACATTAGGTTTTTTTGGGCATAGAAAATTGATGTTCCTGAGGTCGATATCAGTCCTAATGGTATGATGATAAGCATTAATCGCTACTCGCTCTAACATGTAGCTATAGACGATGTCTAACTCTAAGGAGCTAATTTTGACTGCAGAAGCACCCAAGTTGCGAGCGGCGGTGGTTGGTCTCGGCATGGGAACAGCGCACATGAAGGCCTTTTATCAAAACCCGCAGACCGTTCTTGCCGCAATAGCCGGAAAAGAGTTGGAGCGGTTGGCCGCACTTGCCAAAGAGTTCAACGTTGAAAAGACGGCAGCTGATTGGCAAGAGCTGGTTGATGATCCAACCATAGACATAATCAGCATTGCCACCCCAAACGCTCTGCACCATCCGATTGCCGTCGCAGCCCTCAATGCCGGCAAGCACGTCTTCTGCGAAAAGCCGCTAGCGATAACCGCCGAGCAGGCCGAAGAAATGGTGGAAGCAGCAAAGGCAAATAATCGCATTCTTGAAGTTGCTTTCAACTATCGTCGCCGAGCAGACATAGGCATGGCTAGGGAATTAGTTGCCTCGGGCAAGCTCGGTCGCGTCTATCACTCAAGAATTAGTTGGAAGAGACGAGCAGGTATTCCTGGCTTGACGTCTTGGTTCACCTCGGCCAACCTGGCCGGTGGCGGTGCGGCCATCGATCTTGGCCCGCACATCATCGATTCACTTTTCTACATGTTGGGGGAGCCTCGAGTGGTTGCGGTCAGTGCGGTCACCTACGGTGAACTTGGCCGAGCCGGCTACGGCGCCATGGATAACTCAAACTACACGCAGGGCAGTGCGGGCGAGTTTCAGGTCGAAGACCTCTGCAGCGCGCTGCTGAGACTCAATGATGGATCATCGGTGGCACTAGAGATTACCTGGGCTGCTCACGCGGTTGACGATGAAGACATTTCATTCGAACTCTTGGGCGTTGATTCGGGACTAAGAATTTTCATTCCGAGATATGCAACAGAGAACACGTTGAGCCTATTCGGCAACGAAAATGGCAAGCAATACACTCGCAAACCGAAGGTTTCGTCTACCGGCGAGGGACACCTGGCCGTCATTAACGAGTTCATCGAACACGTCGTCTCTGGCGATTTTGCCTCACACGCCGGCGATTACGCTCTGCACCGCACGGCCATTATTGACGCCATGTACAGATCGGCTAAAGCCGGGAAAGAGGTAACTCTCTAATGACACTCAGAGTCACAATCTGGAACGAAAACATCCACGAGCAGCAGACCGACTCTGTGCCGGCAAAGATTTACCCGAATGGAATGCACGGCGCAATCAAGGCCCTTTTGGAAAACGAACTCGGTAGCGCTGTCGAAGTAGCGACCGCCACGCTGGACGAGCCTGAACACGGCCTAACCCAAGCGGTGCTCGACCGAACCGATGTTCTGATGTGGTGGGGCCACGAGGCACACCCGAGGGTTAGCGACGAGGTTGTGCAGCGCGTTTACGACGCCGTCTTGGGCGGCATGGGCTTGATTGTCTTGCACTCTGCGCACTATTCGAAAATCTTTAAAAAGCTAATGGGCACAACCTGTTCGCTCAGATGGCGCAGCTCTAAAGATCGCGAGCTGGTATGGAACGTCAACCCAAGTCACCCGATTACGCAGGGCCTTCCCGACCCGATTGTTATTCCGTTGCAAGAGATGTATGGCGAGTTCTTCGATATTCCAACCCCGGACGAGCTGATTTTCATCTCGAGCTTCACCGGCGGTGAAGTGTTTAGATCTGGCGCAACCTGGCGACGCGGACTGGGCAAGGTTTTCTACTTCTCACCTGGTGACCAGGATTATCCGGTCTACCACCAGAGGGAAATCGGAAAGGTTTTGGCAAACGGCGTTCTTTGGGCGAAGCCAATTGTTCGCTCCGAACCTATCGATGCAACTTTCCACCCGGATGGCTGGATCGAAAAGAACTAGCGGCTTAGGCCAACCTGCAGTCCTCGCATGATGTACTTCGACGCGAAGGTGAGTAGCAGCAGCGGAACCAGAGCGCTTATGAAAAGACCCGCTGAGGTTAGCGGCTGATCGCTAACGAAGCGCTTTCCGATTGTTGCCAGTGTCGGTGTGAGCAACCTCATCTGCGCGTCAGGAACCAGAATCAGCGCAAAGATCAGTTCGTTCCAAGTGCCAAGGAACTGCAGCACAGCCAAAGTCGCAATTCCCGAAGCTCCCATTGGCCCAACAATCGACCAGAGCGTTCTAAAGAAGCCGGCTCCGTCAACTCTTGCTGCCTCAAGCAGCTCATCTGGGATGGCCTTGAAAGTGAGGGTGAGAAAGAAGATGGCAAAAGGCAAACCGGTGGCGACATAAACCAGAATCAAGCCGGAATAGTCACCGACGATGCCCAATCGAGCCAGCACCAAATAGATAGGAATGATTAGCACCGGACCTGGGAGCAGCATTACCGAGACGAAGGTCGCGGTGAAGAACTTGCTGCCAAAGACCGGAAGCTTGGCAAGGGCATACCCCGCCAAAGTCGCGAGAATCAGAATCACCGCAACAGCGCTCGTCGAAACAAAAAGGCTGTTCAAAAATGCGCGACCGACACCGTATTCGTCCCAAAGTTCGATGTAGTTCGTTACTGTCCAGTCAACTGGCAGACCAAAAGGGTCACGCTTATAGTCGACGTTGCTGCGCAGCGAGGTAACCACCACAAAGAACAGCGGGTAGATGATGGTCGCCGCAACCAAGCACATACCGATGAAAATGGGCCACTTGGCGCGCGGTGTAAGTCTTGAGCTGATCGAATCAGACATGCTAGTCGTCCTTTTGTAGCTTGAACACGCGGTTCTGCAGCAGTGTCAACAGACCGATAAAGAAGAAGAGCAGCACCGCTAGAGCGGCGCCCGAACCCAAGTTGTTGCTCGAGAAGGCTCGCAGGTAAACCAAGAAGTCGATCGTGGTTGTCTCATAGCCAGGACCTCCAGCGGTTATCACAAAGACGAAACCAAACAGCGAGGCGAAGGTGTAAAGAATGTTGATGATAAACACGAAGCCGAGTACTTTTCGAATGTTCGGCAATGTGATCGACCAGAGTCTGCGCCACCATCCCGCGCCGTCGATGGCCGCAGCTTCGAAGACTGCGGGGTTGATAGAGGTTAGACCGGCGAGAAGCAAGAGTGACTGATAGCCGAAGCCAGACCAGACCAGAGCCAGAATGATGATTAAAATGCTGTAATTCGAGTCGATGAAGAACTGCATCGGCTCATTGCCAAACAATCCTAGAAACTGGTTTACAGCTCCGTCGTAGCCAAACGCATTTCTAAAGATCAGACCGATTACGGCCACGGATAAAACGTTTGGAAGAAAGAAAATTACTCGGAAGAACTTCCATCCCTTGAACTGCTCAAAAAGCAGAATGGAACAGACCAGTGCGGAAAAGATAACCAGCGGAACTGAAATCAAGAACTTGAAGTTGTTGAGAAAGACCTGGTGAACAATCGGGTCGCTGAAGATTGCGATGTAGTTGTCAAGGCCGCGCCAGTCGTATGTCAGGCCGTTGGTTTTCGTGAACGAAATGTAAAACGCAAACATAACCGGGAACGCCATAAACCCAGCCACGATTACGAAGCTGGGAAGTACCGCGAGGGTTCCGACTAACTTTGATTGCCTCATAATCCACTTCTTTGTGAATAGTGAGCCTGAAGGCTGGGAGAGTAAATCTCCCAGCCTTCAGACTTTGGTTCTAACTTACTACTTGCCAGTCTCTTGCTCGTAGGAAGCTTTGAGCTGTGCCACTGCATCGGCGGGCGTTATAGCACCGCTGAAGACACCGGCATTGACCCTGTAGAACAGGTCAATTGTTGCCTGTGGCATAACACTGTCGAAGGCAAAGGTGATGCCATCGGTTGACTGTGCTAGCTGCTCGAACTGCTCCTTGAGTCTTGGGTTCTTGATAAACGAAGAGTCTCCGTCTTTGTGGTTTGAACCCTGAGTCTGGTAGATCTCAACGAAGCGGTCCTGGTGCTCTGGGCGTGCAATGAACTTCAGGAACTCTGCTGCGAGTGCCTTGTTCTTGCTTGCCTTGGTGATTGATAGTGCGATCTCAGGACCACCCGAACCAATCTTCGAGAACTTGGCACCCTCTAGCGTTGGAATGAAGAATGACGTTACTGGACCGTCTTCACCAAACGCTTCGGTCATGCCGTTGTTCTCCCAGCTACCAACGAGGTAGTAACCAGCTTCACCAGCAACGAAGCCCTGACCACCGGCAGTTACCTGCGCGGCATCTGGGTTGTTGACTCCACTCTTACCCCAGTCGGCGAATGCCTGGTAGGCCTTCAACATTGCTGGGTCGTCAACTGGAATCTTGCCGCTGTACATGTCAGTGAAGGCAGTCTGACCTAGCTCGCCACCAACCATGTTCGAGATGAACCATGCGCCAGGGTAGCCTTCCAAGTTTCCGGTGTAGAAACCGTTCTTGTCGGTCTTGTCGGAGATCTGCTTTGCGTTTGCAACCAGAGCTTCCCAAGTCGCAGGCTTAACGCTTGGGTCAATGCCAGCTTCCTTTAGGACATCTGCGTTCTGGAAAACAACAAATAGGTTTCCAGCACCGTAGGTCATACCGAGAAGTCTTCCGTCAGAAGAAAAGCCTTCACGGTTGACGTACTGTCCAGCCATCGAGTCGAGCATGTCCTTCGGTAGCAGAGGGTCTAGGTCTTCGAAGAAGTCAGCGAACGAAGTGGTTGGCCCACCTGCGTACTGAACTCGAATGTCAGGACCGGTTCCTGCAATTGCTGCAGCTTGGAACGCGGCGGCGTTAGAGGAGATGTCGCCACCCTGCTGAACGATGGTTACTGTGACGCCCGGGTTTGCTTCCTCGAACTCCACACCCATTTGGTTAAGGAATGCTTTGTCGGCGTATGGATCATCCGATGCGTCTTTTCCTAGAATTCCTGTGTCCCAGATGAGCAGTTCACCAGTTAGTGCTGCCGCTTCTTCTGTTGGTGCCACCGGGTCAACAGTTGCTGCCGGGGCACAAGCTACAAGGCTGCCGGTGGTCAGCGCCAATGCTGCCAACACTCCAGCCAATTTACTTATTTTCATTCGCTTTCCTTTCATGGAGGTTTTGAACCACACGTGAAAACCGGAGGCCACCACGCGCTTCGTGAGGAAGGCAATTAATACCTAAATTTGCCCGTCACACTTTTTACATTCTTGGACCACATTTCCATTACATCATACGAACGGACCTTAATTGGAGGGCATTTGGCGAAAAAAAGTCAAGAAACGGTAACGATTCGTCGTAAAGGTATGACGAATTGTTGTATTCTCTCAGAATGGTCTTGATAAGTTATGCAACTCGGGTCCCAAATGGAAGGCACCAATGAGAATCGATTCGGTCGAGTTCTTCTATGCGGCTATGCCCGAAGTGACCCTCGAGGCCGACGGTAGCCAGGATGCGCTTCTCGTCCGGGTGATCGGCGAGGACGGCAGCGTTGGCTGGGGTGAGTGTGAGGCATCACCGCTCACATCGATAGCGGCATTTGTGACCCCAAGATCGCACGGGGTTTGCCAGCCGGTCTCAGCAAGCGTTATCGGTGAGCGGGTTAGCGATCCCAGGGACATTCTGAGGCTCAGCCAATTGGTTGCCAGAAACAGCATGGATCTTCTGCAGGCCGCACACACCTGGTCCGGAGTCGAAATTGCTATCTGGGATCTTCTCGGTCGCAAGCTAGAGCAGCCGGTTTGGAAACTGCTCGGCTACCAGAAGAATTTTGCAAAGGTGCCCTACGCCTCGATGCTCATGGGTGACACACCGCAGTCAACACTCGAGCGCGCTCGCGATGCAAGGGCAAAAGGATTCAGAGCGGTTAAGTTCGGTTGGGGAAACTACGGCACTGCAGATGTTCAAGACGATGCAGATCACGTTGCCGCAGCCCGCGAAGGCCTTGGCCCTGATGCAGATCTGCTTATCGACGCGGGGCAAATCTGGGGTGACAATGTCGAACTCGCCATCGCGAGAATTCCGGCGTTGCAAAAAGCCGGCGCTACCTGGCTCGAAGAACCTTTCTTTGCCCACGCCTTCAAGGCCTACGCAGAGCTAGCCAAGGTATCTGGCGGCGTCGGTCTTGCCGGTGGAGAAGGCGCGCACACCGAACACATGGCTATGAACCTTATCGACTTTGGCTCAGTGAAATTCATTCAGGTTGATTCGGCGCGAATTGGCGGCATCGGCCCATCCAAGATTGTTGCCGAGCACGCTGTTCGGAACGATGCGACCTACGTGAATCACACCTTCACCTCCCATCTTGCTCTGTCGGCTTCGATGCAGGCCTTCGTCGGTCTCGAGAATCACAGGATTTGCGAATACCCGGTCGAACCAAAGTCGGTTGCCTGGGATCTCTCGGTTGAACACATCGAGGTTGATGCCAACGGAGAAATCATGGCTCCAGATGCTCCAGGCTTAGGAATTCAGATCGACGAGCAAGCACTTATGCCTTACCTTCGAGAAGTCGAGATTAAGATCGATGGCCAGGTTGCTTACGAGAGCACTGCCCTCGACACAGCGACTAGGGTAGGACATTAGCGCCCAACAATCCGAGGTGAAGATGGACAATACCTACGAACCCCTCAGTGGTTCTCGGTCATCTATCCGAGGACTTCAAAAGACAATCATCGAGGGCATCGGCAGAACCATAGTCGGAGGCAAGATTTTGCCCGGTGAGTTTTTGCCTACCGAACCCGAGCTAGGTGCTAACTACAACGTCAGCCGCACCTCGGTTCGAGAGGCCATGCGCGTGCTTTCGGCCAAGGGCTTGATTGAGATTCGCCAGAAGGTTGGCACTCGGGTTCAAGAGCCCGAGCACTGGAACATTTTCGATTCCGACATTCTTCGCTGGCATCACCAAGAAGGGCGCGGCGACGCAGTGATGCTCGATTTGATTGAGCTTCGTCAGATTCTCGAGCCGGCAGCTGCGAAGCTGGCCGCTAACAGAGCAAACATGGATCAGCACCGCAGCTTGAAGTTGGCTATTCAGACCATGCAAGACCAACTGGACAGCCCCGAAGACTTTGCGAGGGCAGATCTTGATTTTCACCTTGCGGTTTATGAAGCAAGCCAGAACTCATTCCTACTGCAGTTCGGTTCGGTAGTGAGTGACTTTCTTAGACGCGTATTCATTATTCAGCAGCAGGCCATTCGCGGTCGAGAGGCATTAGAGCTCGACGTCCAGTTACACAACGAAGTTTATGAAGCGATAAATCGCGGCGATGGCCAGTTGGCTGCCGACACAATGCTGACCGTTGTTTTAGAGGGAAAAAATTCGCTTATCGAGGCTCTAAAGTCTGGCGCTAATTCAAACGACCTAAGCCGCCGAGGTGAGTGATGGCAACATCGGTGACTCTTCTCGTCGGTGATTCGCAGTTAGAAATCATTCCGCAAGAAGGCGCGGTGTTGGCCAACTTCCGAATCAACAAGGTGAGCTTCTTGGCGCAAACTCCCTGGGCCGATTCAGTTCAACCTTCGCCAGTGCCTGCTGCTGATGAAATCAGTTGGGTTGAAAACTGGCGCGGTGGTTGGCAGCTATGCGCACCAAACACCGGTTCAGCCACTGAGCAATCTGCAGAACCTGCATTTCACGGGGCGGCTTCGCAAGCTGACTGGGCAATCACAGAAGTGAACAACGACAGCTTGAGATTGAACTGGCTCGACAGCCGAGGCGAGATCGAATTGTCCCGCCGATGGAGCGTTTCGGCTGGGGTCGTCACCGCGGAAACTACCGCCACAAATCACTCGGCAAATACCAAAGCGGTCGGCTTCGCAGAGCACCTAATCTTGGGCTCAGACTTTTTGCAACCGCTAAAAAACGGTGCCGTCGCGAATCTTAGTTTTTGCCCATCGGCCACTATTGTCGAACTTGACTATTCCGGCGCACCTCTGAAAGCCACAGGAAAGCCATCGCTGCCTGCATCGCAGTTCAGCCAGCTAACCATGCAACAACATGCAAAGGTGTTTGCGCTAGCGAACTCAAAAAACAAGAGCATTTCGGTAGAAGTTGCCGGCTGGGTGGCAAGGATTGACTGGGAGGGTCTCAGCCACGCACTAATTTGGCAGGAGTTTGCCACGTCAACCGATTCACCTTGGAACAATCAGGTTTATGCGCTTGGCATCGAGCCGACCAATGTTCCACACGGGCTGGGAGCAAGCGATTCGGTGGGGCCGTTTTTGGCTGCGGGCGAAACTATTTCTTGGAAAACTTCCCTGCAGTTTTTTAGAAAGGTGGATGATTCACTTGAACCAGCAGCTTAGAACTCTTGTCACAGGGGTCGCTAGCGGAATCGGACGAAGCGTTACAGAATCACTTCGTAATCGTGGCGATGTGGTTTTCGGTGTTGACAATCAAGCTGGTGGAAACTGGCTGCAGGCAGACTTGTCGGTGCCTCAAGAACGCGAACGAGTGGTCAGCGCAGCGCTTGAGGAACTCGGTGCAATCGATGTGCTCGTAAATGTTGCTGGCATCTATCGCTCAACGCCGTTCGGTGATTCCTCACTAAAAGATTGGCAGTCGGTTTGGGCTGTGAATCTAGAGGGACCGATTGACCTTATGTCGCAAGTGTTTGACTCGATGAAGTCGCAGGGTTTTGGACGCGTTGTTAACATCACCAGCGTGCACGCCAGGTTCTCAAGACAAGATGCTCTCGCCTATGACGTTGGTAAGGCTGGGCTCGAAGCGGCAACGCGATCTTTTGCTTTGGCCGGCGCAGAGTTCGGCATCTTGGCAAATGCGGTTGCGCCAGGTTTCGTGCGAACTCAAATGAGCCTTCTTGAAAACGGCATCGACGAGGCAGACACCGAAGAGTTTCGTAAACAATATGTCGAATCCGGAAGGCTTCCACTTGGACGAGCATCGACGCCCGAGGAGATTGCCGAATCGGTGTTGTGGCTTAGTGGTCGCACGAATACCTACATCACCGGCCAGACCATCACCATTGATGGCGGACTCACGGCAACCTTCTAGCCATGGCCAATCCTCAGACTCTTAGATCCCTTGAGGGTTTGGGTTTTGCCGAGTCGCTGCGTTGGCGAGGTGAAGAGCTTTGGTTCAGCGACATGTTCAGGGGAGAGGTCATCGCCTGGAATCCGAATCTTGGTGCCACGGTGAAACTTTCCCAGTCGCAGGGCGGGCCAGAGATGCCAGGTGGTCTTGGCTGGACGCCCGATGGCGATCTACTGGTTGTTGATTGCCTCAAGCGACAGGTCTTGAAGCTAGCTACCAAGGGTGAGCTCTCGGTGTTTGCCGACCTCTCGGGTTTTACCGAACACCCGCTGAACGATATGCACGTCGACACCGATGGAACTGCCTGGGTTGGCGGTTATGGCTTCGACCCCGAGACAGACAAGCCGGTTGCTTCGGCGCTGTATCGGGTTTCGCCAACCGGCGAGGTAAACCCAACCGCTGCCAGTTTTGTGTTTCCAAACGGGTGCGAACGACAAAGCGACTTGCTGGCTATCGCTGAAACTTTTGCAGACCGCATCAGCTTTCTGGATGTCGATGGCCAGTTGGCCAAAACTTTCGCCTGCGAAACCGGTGCGGGGCCGGACGGTTTATCTTTTGATGCCAACGGCAATCTTTTTGTTGCGATGGCCTTTAGGGCGGAGATACTTAAATTTAGTTCGACTGGTGATTCTCAGTTGCTCGTAAAACTGCCGACAGAAGAAAATCACGCCGGCGGGCCAAAGGGGATCTTTGACTGTGCGGTTCGCTCAAGTGATTCGACCATAGCTTTCAGCAGTGCGTGTTTGGATGAAGACTACGCAATGGTGAACAACACGGGTTCTATCACTCTCGCTAGTCTTCGCTAGCTGCTGAATCTACCGAGAATGCTTCGTCGAACGAGCGCTCCGGGCTTTTCCACATCAGGCTCTTGATAAAACCAACAGCTTCGGCTGCGCCGTGAAGTCGATCCATACCGGCGTCTTCCCACTCAACTGAGATCGGGCCGTTGTATCCAATGGTTCGAAGTGCTCTAAAACTCGACTCCCAATCAACATCACCGCGACCGGTAGAAACAAATGACCATCCTCGCCTCGGGTCTGCCCAGTTCAAGTGTGAACCCATGCGGCCCCTGCGACCGTCGTTTCTGAACACCCGAGTATCTTTGCAGTCAACGTGATAGATGCGGTCTGCAAAGTCGAGAATGAAGTTGACCGGGTCGATGTCTTGCCAAATCATGTGGCTTGGATCCCAGTTCAATCCGAATGCTTTTCTGTTGTCGATGGCATCCAGTGCGATGCGAGTGGTGTGGTAGTCGTAAGCAATCTCAGACGGGTGCACCTCTAGCGCGAAACGCACACCTTCCGAGTCGAAGACATCCATGATTGGGTTCCAACGCTTTGCGAAGTCTTCGTAGCCCTGGTCGATTGTCGACTGCGGCACCGGTGGAAACATAGCCACATACTGCCAAATCGATGAGCCGGTGAAACCAACCACGGTGTCCACTCCTAGCTTGCGGGCGGCGATCGCGGTGAGCTTCATTTCTTCGGCAGCACGCTGACGCACGCCCTCTTGGTCGCCGTCGCCCCAGACTGCCGGCCGCACAATACCGCGGTGGCGAAAATCGATCGGGTTGTCACAAACCGCTTGACCGGTGAGGTGGTTTGAGATTGCCCAGGTCTGCAGTGAGTGTCGCTTTAGAACTTCTTGGCGCTGCTTTAGGTAGCTGGGGTCCTCGGCAACTCGCCACACGTCTAGGTGCTCGGCGCTGCAGGCGATTTCGAGCCCGTCATAACCCCATTTTGAGGCCAAGCCGGCAACTTCATCTAGGGTTAGGTCGGCCCACTGTCCGGTGAAAAGCGTTATCGGTTGGTTCACTGCAAGCCTCCAGCATCAACGATGATTTAGAAAAACCTTAGCAAAACCCCAGGGCTCTAGCCTGAGAGTCCGAGCCAGAGAGCGCCCTAGTTGAACTTCTCCGGGTCGAAAACTTTTCCGGGGTTCAGAATGTTGTTCGGGTCGAACACTTTCTTGATCTGCCATTGCAGCTTGGTCTGGTTCTGACCCAACTCGTCAATCAGCCACTGTCGCTTCAGTAGCCCAACTCCGTGCTCGCCGGTTAGAGTTCCGCCCAATGAAATTGCCTTTCGAAAAATAGCATCGGCAGCATCCCAGATGTGCTCTGGAACCTCTTCATCGTTGTAGATGAAATTGGGGTGAAGGTTGCCATCGCCGGCGTGGGCGACGGTCGGAATCTCAATGCCATACTGCGTCTCGATGTCGCGAACTGCCTGCAGCATTTCACCCAGTTTTGAAATAGGCACCGCAACATCTTCGATTAAGACTTTTCCTTTAGCCTCAAGTGCTGGCAACATGGCGCGCCTAAAACTAAGCAGTTCTTCGCCGCGTTCTTCGACCTGCACATCAAGACCGAGGTCACGCCAAACCTGCGCAATCTTCTCTGCCAAATTTGCTGCACCGGCACCATCGGTTTGGGCAATCAGCATGTTAAAGCTCTTCTCGAGTAGAACCCCCTCGAGATGCTCAGTTATGTAACGAGAGCAAGTCTCATCGATTAGCTCAAAGACGCTCGGCTGTAGCCCATATCTAATTGTTTCTTGAATCGCCCTTGCCGCAAGGGTTATGTCTGCCGCTTTTGCGCTCAGAGTTGTTACCGGATGCCCATCGACTGGCTTGAGTGAAACCTTGGCTTCGGTTATCACACCGAGGGTTCCTTCGCTACCAACTAGCAGACCAACCAGGTCGAAGCCGGTTACACCCTTAACTGTTTCGTGCCCAAGAGTCATAACCTCGCCATCGGCCATCACCACCGTGAGCTGCCTAACCGCTTCTCGCGTCACGCCATACTTTGCGCACAGCAGACCGCCGGCGTTGGTGGCGATGTTGCCGCCCACGGTAGACCAGATTCGGCTGGCCGGGTCAGGCGCAAACCAGAGCCCAAGCTTCTTTGCCGCCAGGTTCAGGTCTTGGTTGATTACACCGGCTTGCACCTGAGCCCAGCGGTTCTCGGTTGAGATCTCGATAATCTTGTTCATTTTTGCCAGCGACAGCACAATCTCACCCGCGCTGCCGATCGCTCCGCCAGCCAGACCGCTCCCCGCACCCCTGGTCACAACCGGAGTTAGCGTCTGGTTGGCAATCTTCATAACGGCCACGACATCATCCGTGCTCGTGGCTGCGACAACGCAAATTGGGTCAAAGTCGCTGGTTTTCCCTGAGCGATCGGTTCTTGCTTCGGCAAGGCTCGTTTGGTCGGTGAGCACGGCATCGCCAAGGGCATCGATGAGTTGGCGCAGAACCACACCGGGTTCTTCGGGTCTACTGTTCACAGAGGATCCTTTGCGAAGTTATGCCAAGAATAACCGCTCGTCATCAAGCTACCAACCCCGACATTGTGCGCTTTCGGCGTCAGCGTTAGGCTTTTGACACCGGTCATCAATCACGGATACTGCTCGTCAGAGGGGCAAACAATGAAACTAATGCGAGTCGGGCAACCAGGCAAAGAACGCCCGGCAGTTGCTATTGATGAGCACAACTACATCGACATCTCAGACCTAGTCGCTGACTTCGACGCTGATTTTTTTCAAAATGAAAAGTGGCTCGACATTCAGGCTGAGGTTGCAAATCGAATTGCGGCAAAAAACTTTCTAGAGGTCGCAGGCAACAGAATCGGTGCGCCATTTGTTCGACCTCATCAAATCATCTGCATCGGATTGAACTACGCAGACCACGCAAAAGAGTCAGGCGCAGAGGTTCCACCTGAGCCAATCATTTTCACAAAAGCGCCGAACACGCTCATCGGCCCAGACGATGATGTGATTATTCCGAAGGGGTCTCTGAAGTGCGACTGGGAAGTCGAGCTGGGAATTGTGATTGGCAAGAAAGCGAAGTATTTGGCTAGCCCCGCCGCGGCCGAAGCGCACATTGCCGGATATGTTTTGGTCAACGACGTGAGCGAGCGCGAGTTTCAACTAGAACGTCAAGGACAGTGGTCTAAGGGAAAGAGTTGTGAAACTTTCAACCCTGCCGGGCCTTGGTTGGTAACTCGCGACGAGTTGAGTGACGTTTCAGATTTGAAGATGACACTAAACGTCAGCGGTCAGCTCAGACAGAACAGCTCGACAGCGCAAATGGTTTTCAAGCCAGATTTTCTCGTTTACTACCTGAGCCAATTTATGGTCCTAGAACCAGGTGACCTAATCAACACCGGAACTCCTCCTGGTGTTGGTCTTGGTCTCAAGCCACCGGTGTTCTTGCACGACGGTGATCTCATGGAGCTTGAGATTGAGGGTCTTGGTCGCCAAACTCAGCGCGCAGTTTCCTACCGCTCAAGCTAGAGCAACCGGCTCAATTCCCACCAAATTGCTGCTGCTTGAACCAGCTGAAGGCCGCGATGCTCCACCCCTGAAGCAGCTGCGGGGGTTGGCAAATTCGATTTGAGGTGCCTAATTGGCCATCTCGCACGTCAATGATGAAGCGGCTGACCCCGCACTTTTCGCTTTCGTCTGAGCGAAACAGCTCGGGGTAAGCGCCCACGCCCTCGATCGCTCGGATCGAGCGGTTTGCCACCAATCGAGCTTCGGCGTTAGCGCCATGTCTTAGTAGACCCCTTGTTATCAGGGCGGCATCCATGGGCCAACTGCTGCCGGTGTGATAGCCACCCGGGCGATATCTCGGGTTCGACCTACCGAGGGTGCGAATGCCGTACGGGCCGAGAATCTCTTCGTCGGTGACCGACTCAACGAGCTGCTTCACCAAACCCGCGTGTTCTTGTTTGGCAAGAATTTCAGAATCGAGCAGTCGCCATTGGTTGCTCGCGATGGCATCGAGCAGCGTGTGTTTTTGTTCAATCACTCCGAGCCCGAGCGCGAATCGGTCTGAGAGCCACCAGGAGTCAACCAAGCGCGAACGAACTTGCTGGGCTTCGGCAATCAAGTCGTTGGGGGTGTGGGCCCAGCTGTGAGTCGATAACTTTGACAAACGTGAAGCAGCCAGCAGAGCGTCAAAAGTTTGACTAACTGTTTCAACCGAGACGGTTCCCGATTCAGCTGCAACTTTTCCATCGCTGGTTAGATAAGAGTCCCCCGAGTCTTTCCAAACCTGATTCAAGATTCCCTTCGAACTAGCGCGGGTGCTACGAACATAACCGTCACCCGATTGCAGCCGATCTAAAACCCAAGTCGCCGCCAACTCGGCCCGCTGAGCAAGTGATTGGTCGGCAATTTGTCTCTCGAGAATCGAAGGATCACGTTGCGCCACCTCGTCAAGCGCGATGATCCAGAGCAGGGTTGCATCTACCGATCCGTAGTAGGGAAACTTCCAGCCACTCTCAGCAGCAATTCTTGCTGCCTGCGGATCTCCAGCCTCCCTGACTTCGTGGGGTATGCGACCGGGCTCCTCTTCGCTCATCGGGTCAGCTGTCTTGCCCTGATAGGCCGCAAGCGCACAAACGGTGTTGAGCTGCAGCTGCGCATTTTGATGCTTCAAGAGCGAAGCGATGATGAGTGAATCTCTGCCGAACAGACACCGGAACAGACCCTGCTCAGGGACATCGGCGTGATGCTCGAAAGTGCCCGAGGCAAAAGGCACAATCCAGCCGGCGACCTCGCCGCTCGATAGCGCCAGTGCGGCCTCAATGGTTGGGCGGGAGCCCGGGTCGTATATGCGGTCATCCGTGTTTAGAATTTCTTCAGCCGTGAGAATCTCATCGCCGGCGAGCAGGTCGGCCCCAGGAATCATGCCCATGCCGCCTAACCTCTTGTGTCTTGAAGTTCAAATTACTGCATAAGGTATGACTAATGAAAACTCTGCCGAGAACATAGGAGTGGATGTCGATGCAGAAGGTGCATTCTGGGCAGTTTGAAGTCGCCAAAGTTGACGGCAAAGAATTGGGTGTGATTGCCCAGTCCTTCAGCCAGACCGGTTGGGCCAGCTGCACCGTAAGGTTGCTAAGAACCTTCAGTTGGGATGCCAAAGAACGCGCGTTCGAAATCGTCGACTTCAACCTCGAAGAAAAACACGAACTTATCGCTGTGTGCGGGCCCTACGCAACCGCTGACGCTGCAGCCTTCAACCTCGATCCAGAGATGGATGTTGGTTTTCCAGAGCGCGAGGACTATGACGGCGTGCTGTATCTGGTGCACGGGCAGCCGGCAGCCACAAATGATCGATATCAAGACGCGGCCGGATGGATCGTGTTGGCGGGTACAGGGCTCAAGGGTGAAGACCGCTTCGTTGCGCTCGCCTTAGAGAAGAGCAACACCCAACTGGTGCACCTCAGTCTTGACAATCAGCAGTTGGATATTTCGCTGATCTTGCCAAAACAGATTTACCCAATTGCAGCGTGCAGTGAACTGATCGATTTGCCCCAGATTCAAATCAAGACTGGCCTCGGTGATATCGAGGTAGCTCACGCCGAACTTCGGTCCATGATTTTGCAGGCAATTCCAGCTCGGGCGAGAGATTATTCTGCGCCGCTAATTGTTGACACCTGGGGTTTCGGCACAAACGTCAATCAAGCATTAGTAGCTTCGGTTGCAAAAACCGCTAAGGAACTCGAACTTGAGGTTCTCACCATCGATAAGGGCTGGGAGAATATTGTGGGTGAGTGGCAACCAGGCCCGCACTTCGAAGACGGTATGCCTGGTCTTGCAGAGATTACTTCGCGCAGCGGCACACGGCTTGGGCTTTGGGCCTCTCTCGGTAATGCCGACCCGGCTTCGAGCGTTGCCCTCGCACATCCTGACTGGCTGGCAACCTGGCGGGGGAAGACGCAAGTTGTTTCACACCGAACCAGTTCGCTGTGCATGGGTCACGGCCCGGTAATCGAGTACCTATCAGGGCAACTAGCTAATCTCGCGAACAACGGACTTACCTGGTTGCTGCATGATTTTGAAACCATAAGTCGGTGCGACAGTGCGATACACGATCACCCGCAGGGGCTCGGCGAAGACTGGGCAGTTCGTGGCTGGTATCGCCTGCTGTCTGAGTTTCGCTCCAAGTTTGAGAATGTTTGGCTCGAAAACTGTTGGAACGGCGGTCGACCACTAGATCTGCAAATGGTTGGGCACCACGACACAACAATCGGCGACGACTTTTGCGACGTGCGACACAACGCGGTTGCCAAAGTCGGCCTCGGCAAATACCTGCCAGCGCATTGGTGCTCGAGCTACATGTCAGACCAAAACTCGCTCACGCTGAAATCGCAACTCGCAATCTATGCAGTTGGCGGCCCTTGGATTCTGATGGGGGACATTCCAAACTGGTCTGCCGAAAAGCTTGCACTAGCAAAGCGGGTCATGAATGTTTATCGAGCCTGGCGACCAATGTTTCCAACTGGTTCGGTTCGCTGGGCTAGCGTTAGCGGCTGGCAGGCAGATTCGAGATGGAGAGCAGACCAAGAGGTCTTGCCAATTTCATTTACTCACGAATCGGGTAAAGAGTTGATGGCGTGCGTTGTCACCAACGCGCTTGAGCAGCGTGAGATTCGCTGGCATCCCGCATACAAAGGCGCCATGGTAATCACCAACGAGTTCACGGGTGAAAGCCGCGACTATGACGAGAGCGAAATCGCAGCAGGAATTACGATTCCTACCGATTTTGCCGAGGGTCACTTGTTTGCAGCCGTGCCAAAATCGACAGTTGAGGGCTGACTAACGGTCGGCTAGACTCAAAGCCTCTTCACAACGCAAATCTTTTTCAACTAAGCGTTTGTAGCTCAACGGATAGAGCATCTGACTACGGATCAGAAGGTTGGGGGTTCGAGTCCCTCCAAGCGCACTAAACCCGAGAAGCCTTCACAACTTCTCGGGTTTTTACTTTTCCTGGCGCTGACCCACTTTTCTTCTCATCTTGATTCTGGAGGGAATTCGCCCTGTTTACCACCCAGCGATACTCGCTTTAATAATCCAACGAAGCTTCGATTACTCAACCCTGTGGATAACTTTCCGCTCCATCTGATGCAAAAAAGTATCCTCTTGGAAATTTATAGACCACGGGGGTGGGAGAAAGGAAATATGAAAACTCGAAAGTTGCTTGCCATTACTCACAATGCTCGTCTGCCACTTTGGGCCTCGCTAATCTGCATGACGCTGTCAGTTGGTGCCCCGAGTCCAGCTTTGGCCGAGAGTAAAGACCCGGCCGAAGGAACTATTGTTTTATACTCTGAAGCCTCAGGCACTTGGTATTCGGGAAGTCCGATTGTTGGAAGAGACCGCGTGGTTGATTCGAACGGTCAGAATCGCCTCAACCCCTTCGTTATTGGTTTGTGCAACGCGGGAGCTGTTGAACTGAACGTTGCTTCCTTTGCTAGCTCGGTAGACGGCGTTGTAAGCCTGAAGTGTGGAACAGTCTCGGATGGCTACATTCACATACGAAACAGGCATCAGTCCTCCTGGGAGATCCAAAACTTGGGCGGATTCTTTTGGGATGACGACATGGTTTGGGCAACTTCCAGAGCCCTAATCGCCCCTGCCTCAGTGATTGATCGTCCAGGGTCCAAGAGATGTTACACGACCCCAATACAAGTTTTTCGCTATGTAAACGGAGCAATGCAACTTGTAAAAACGATCAACCCCACAGTCCTGGTGTCAACCAACAACAAGATTGTTATAACCTCAATCCCTACGACAAAATCCAGTTGTTGAAAACTGGCGATACCTTGGCACCATGGAATTTACATTCAATTGGACAACGTGGCCGTTTGTCGAAATCGGAGACCTTGAAGATGGAGGCCTAAGAAGCCGACTGGATCCAGAACTAGTTTCGGACTTGGAAGCTTGGTCACTTTTCATGTTGGAGAACTTCGATGAGAGAACTGGTTTTTCTAGTGAACAAGCCGAGCTGATGGCCAATGATAAGTATCAAGACTTGGCCAGACGACTCAGGGCTGAAAATTTAGCTTTCGATACGTGTGTCTGGTGGGGCTAGTCCGCCAAAAAGCCTTACAAATCTTGCTCAAGAACAGCCATGGCGGCGTTGTGACCTGCGATGCCGCTAACTGCTCCACCGCGCACTGCGGTCGAACCACAGAAGTAAATGCCTTGGTATCCAGAGTCCACGCCCCAGCGGGTAGCAGGAGTGTCCAGCACGGCCCCAGCAGACGCATATGGCCAGCTCAGTGGCGCGTGGAAGATGTTGCCACCTGGCAGCCCCAGAGCGTCCTCTAGATCCTGTGTGGTCTTAGTTTCAATGCAGGGTTTGCCATTGGCATCCACAAACAGCAGGTCTCGAACATCCTCGGCAAGCACCGAGTTGATGGATTCAATAGCTGCGTCTTCAAGAGCTTGGCGCATCTGATCGTGATCATGACCGGCTAGTAACGAATGCGGGGTGTGCAGGGCAAACACCGTCAGGGTTTGAGCTCCAGAGGCCCTGAGTTCAGGACCGAGGATGCTTGGGTCGGTGATCGAGTGACAATAGATTTCGCAGGGCAACGGGTTAGGTATCTCACCTTGAGAAGCCTGGTCGTAAGCAGTCTGCAACTGCTCGAACATCTCGTTGATATGAAGTGTTCCTCCGAATGCCGCAATTGGGTCGGTGCCGGCTTTGAGTTTTGGCAAGCGCGTAAGCAGCATGTTTACCTTCACCTGAGCACCCTCAATGTTGTGCTTGCCGGCGTGACCAAGAAGTGCATCGAGGGTGGGCTTAGCGACGTTAGCGAGAATGACGTCTGCGGTGATTGAGTGCTCAGCACCTTTCTCGACAAACCTGATTGCGTGTGGCTCGCCCGAGTCGATAGCAGTCACTTGGCAGTCTGGTCTCAGTTCTGCCCCAAGTTCTTTAGCTCGCTTCGCCATCGATGTAGTGACAGAACCCATGCCTCCAACCGGGATGTTCCAGTCTCCGGTCTCATTGCCAATCACGTGATACAAAAAGCACTTGTTAGCCTGCAGCGATTCGTCTTGGTTGGAGGCGAAGGTGCCAATCACCGCATCGGTCATCACAACACCGCGGACTAGATCTGACTTGAAGTTCTTTTCAATCGTCTCGCCGATTGGTCGCTCGAAGAAGTCGCTCCAAAGCTCAGGCCCAAGTAGGTCTGCGACTTCTTGCTCGGTGCGAAGTGGCTCCAAAACGGTTGAGAAAAGCTTTTGTGCAATGACTTCGGTATTGGCATAGAACTGGTTCCAAGTTTCAAAATCATCTCCCGCACCAACCGCTTCAAATGAAGCTTTGGTTGCGGCTGCATCGGATTTGTCAATCAAAAGCCCAGACTTGCCATCAAGTGTCGGGGTGAAAGATCCATAGCGGCGAGGTGCTAGTTCAACCTCGAGATCTAGGTCCTCAATCACCTGCTTCGGTAGCAGGCTCACTAGGTAGGAATAGCGAGAGAGTCTTGCCTCAACACCTTCGAATGTTTTGGTAGAAACTGCTGCGCCACCAACCACGTCATGCTGTTCCAGCACCACTACAGACTTACCAGCTTTGGCTAGGTAAGCGGCAGCAACCAGCCCGTTGTGTCCGCCACCAATAATCGCAACATCGTAGTTTGCCTGGGTCATGCTGTCAGTTTATTGCCGGACGATAAGGAATCAGCTAGTGATGCTTGAGGCTCTTCTAGACTCTCCTGTAGTGCATTCCACCAGTTTTGTTTGAAGAAGGAGTCTCGATGAGTGACCAGGGTTGGAAAGGGTTTCTTGCCGCTGAAGGCTTAGATGACTGGGTTGTGCTGCATGGCGGTCCCACTGCTGTGTTTCAAACCAAGACACTTACCGATGCTGCTGCACTGGCGCAATCGATTTCCCTGCTGTCAGGACTAGATGGCACACCTGCCCACATGTCGATTGTCACCAAGAGTCTGACCGTCCGGCTCACTCGCGAGGTCTGGAATACCGAAGTTGAACACATCGAACTTGCGCGTGAAATCTCGAAGATTGCAAAGTCTCTAGGTGCTGTTGCAGCTCCAAGCATGGTGCAAGAAGTGCAGTTTGCCATCGCCGCAAAACCAGATGCCATTGATGTTGGTTTCTGGCGAGCGGTACTTGGGTACCAACCAATGCTCGATGATGCAGGTATCGACCCATTGGGAATCAGTTCCAATGTTTGGATGCAAGACATAGATGTTAATAAGCCGCTTCGCCATGCGATGCACATCGACGTCTCAGTTTCAAATGATCATGCCCAGAGTCGAGTGGATGCTGCGGTAGCAGCAGGTGGTGTGATTGTCGATAGCTCAGAAGCACCATCTTGGTGGGTGCTTGCAGACCGCTCCGGAAACAAGGTTTGCGTTGTGGCTTGGCCTGATGGAGCAAAAACCCAAAAGTCGGAAAACTAAACTTTCCAGCCATTTGAGATGAGCTATCCATGAAGCCTTCGGAAACTCAATTTGCACTCAACCTAGAAGCTCTTGTTGCTCCGCAGTGCCGCCGCATTGTGCGAGCCTTGGTAGAAAAACCACTTTCAGTCAATGAGTTGGCAAAAGACTGCAAGCTAACCACAGCGTCGGTTCAAAAACATCTTGAGCCTCTAATTCGTTCGGGACTTGTAACTGTGATTTCAAGCGATGGGTCTGAAGTCCTGAAGCTTGAAAGATCCACTCTTCAGCCAACAATCGATTGGTTTGCAGACCTGACTCAATAAACACTCAGGAATCTTTTAGGTTGGTGTGAGAGTTTTACCTATAGGAACCATATCCCCCGCTTGCGCGGCTTATGAGAGAAGCAAATATGAAGAAGCGGCGTTGGCCTTGGATCGTTGGAATTACCGCAGTTGTGGCAGCTGTGGTTGGCGGATTTGTCTTTAGCGGCCTGAACCAGGTAACCGAGTACGAGACCTATGAGGTCAAGCCGACCGAGGTCGTAAAGACCGTCTCTGCAAATGGTCAGCTGGCAGAGTCTCAACTACTTGCCTATGGACCAAGCGAAGAACCGGTTCTGGTTTCCGCCAATGGCTCTTCGGCATTGCCGGCGCAATTCGGGCTGAGCCTCGAGATTGAAGAGATTCAGGTGAAGGCCGGCGATGAGGTCAAGGCCGATGATGTCTTGTTCTCCTACCTAAACCAAATGGGTCAAAGCATTGAGGTTGTCGCTATCTCTGATGGCTTGGTTAGATCTATCGACACCGCAGCAGGTCTTCGCACCTCTGGATCGGTATTGACCGTTGGAAGTGCGCAGCCGATTGTTTCTGTGTTTGTAAGTGAATACGACGCTGACCTTGTGACCCTGGGTCAGAAGGCAACCATCGAGCTCGATGCAATTAACGCAGTGTTCGAAGGTGAAGTTGTTCGTATCGGACAGGTCGCACAATCTGTTAGCGGCATCAAGCAATACGAAGTCTTGGTAGATGTCACTGCAATCCCAGAAGGTGCAAGGTTCGGCATGAGCGCTACCGCCGTTATTGAAGTTCAAAAGAAATCTGACGTTCTAGCAGTTCCAATGAGCTCACTGGTTGGTGATGTTCCAGAGGTTGAGGTTTTGATTGTTGATGCCGAAGGTAAGCAGACCGTTGAGATAGTAGAGGTCAAGCTTGGTCTTGCTGGAGACAGCCTGGTTGAGATTACTTCAGGCCTAGAGTCCGGCGATCAAGTGATTACCGGTGTTAGTGGAACAATCCCTGCGCCAGTGAACTTTGGACCTCCTCCAGGGGCTCGAAACAGTGGCTAATCCAGTTGTCGAACTCGAGAATGTTCGACGCGAATACCTAGTTGGTGATCAAGTTACCGTCGCTTTGGACGGTGTGGATTTGGTCATTGAAAGAGGTGAGTTTGTAGCGATTGTTGGTCCGTCCGGTAGCGGCAAGTCCACCATGATGAACCTAATTGGGTGCCTTGATAGGCCCAGTTCAGGTGTTGTGAAAATTGCTTCCGACCCGACCAGCGAACTAAATGACAACCAGCTAACCAGCTTGCGCTCCAAGGCAATTGGTTTTGTGTTTCAGCAGTTCCAACTGCTTCCAAACACCACCGCAATCGAGAACGTAATGGCTCCGCTTTTGTATCAGGGTGTTAGTTCCAAGCAGGCTAAGTTGACTGCCACCGAGATCCTTAATCGTTTGGGTCTGGGCGAGCGTTTGAACTTTGATCGCAACCGCCTTTCCGGTGGACAGCAACAGCGCGTTGCAATTGCTCGAGCTCTGGTAGCCAGCCCAGATATCGTGCTGGCAGATGAGCCAACCGGAGCGCTTGACTCCAAGACTGGAGCCCAGGTCATTGATCTTTTGAAGGAACTCAATAAAGAGGGTCGAACCATCATCTTGATCACTCACGATTTAGAGATTGCAGCAAGTGCACCTAGACGAGTTTTCTTGCGAGATGGCCTTATTGAGCGCGACGAAAGAGGCGCAAAGTGAAGCTTCTCGGCACCGCTCGTCTAGCCCTAAACAGAATCTGGGCAACCAAGGTTCGTTCGCTACTAACAATGCTGGGTGTCGTTATTGGCGTGGCGGCAATCGTGGCTTTGACCTCCATCGTTGATGGTGCATCGCAGGGAATCAACAAGTCTTTGGCCACTTTGGGCACCAACCAACTGAACATCACCGCAATGGCTCCGGATGCCCTGAGTGAGCAGGATGCCTATGCACTTGCAGATCTCGATGGTGTGTCTGTCATGTTTGTGCAGACCCAAAATGAGGGCACAATCGCAACCGAAGACAAGAGAGTAAACGCTCGTTTGGTGGGTGTCTCCGCAGAGTATTTTGAAGCTGTAAAGCCCGACATTGCTCTTGGTTCATACCTCTCCGACAGCAAGTTTGCATCTTCTGCGAAGGATGTGGTTTTTGGAGCTGATGCTGCGAATGACCTAGGGCTAACCGCTTCGATGCTGGGTCAAAGCGTGAAGCTAAATGGTCAAGATTTTAGGCTCGTTGGAGTGCTCGATGACCAGGCTGGCTTTGGCACCAGCGGTCGGGTTTATGTCACCCTCGATTCAGCTAGAAAACTCTTTAGCCAGTACCCTTATGTTTCTAGCATCGTGGTTCAAGCCGAGACTCCTGAGGCTGTTGATGCCTTGCAGCTTGCAACCGACAAGCTATTGCGAGAGCGCTATGGCCTGGGCACTGAAACCGATGCCCGCTACACCATCACCAACCAGGCTTCTTTGATTGCTGCCGTGAGCAGCATCACTGACACTCTTGGACTATTGCTGACCGGCATCGCCGGTATCTCGCTGGTGGTTGGTGGCATTGGAATCATGAACATCATGTTGGTTTCGGTTCGCGAGCGAACTCGTGAGATCGGTGTCAGAAGAGCCATTGGTGCTAAGCAGTCCAACATCCTTACCCAGTTCTTGATTGAGGCGATCGTGCTCTCACTCGCCGGTGGTGTGGTTGGTTTGATCCTGGGTGAGATAGCTGCCTACTTCTTGGCAATCATTGGCGACTGGGTCTTCTCGATTCAGTTAGAAACTGTGCTCTTGGCTCTTGGATTCAGCTTGGTGGTTGGAGTTGTTTTTGGTGTTTGGCCAGCAAGAACCGCTGCCAAGTTAGAGCCAATCGACGCCCTTCGTTTCGAGTAGAAACAAGAAGGACTATGAGCCTGTTGCTTTAGTTGGCAGACAAATGACAACTAATCTCCACGACATTCATCACTATGTGGCTTAGCGCCCAGAGAGCGCCTTGGTTCTAAGCTAGGGACATGACCTGTCCACACTGCAATGAAGCAATTTCTCCAACCGATTACAACTGCCCAGCCTGCGGCAAGCTGGTCGCAAGAACCCGCGAAGAGCTAAACCGGATCGACATCAGAACCTCCAAGGGCATCGCCTGGGCGCTGGTCGGTATGGGCTTAGCGGGCTATGTATTCGTAATCATCAATAGCCAAACCGACTGGTTCTCCGCTTTAGACTTCGTCGCTCCAACAGCTGTGCTATTAGCAGGCCTTGGCGGTCTGCTATGGGTAAAGCGCAAGGGCTAACAGCTTCTAAGCCCCAAGCATTAGCAGGATGACGTTTACCAGCGAAGCCAGAATCAATAGGAAAAAAGCAATCCTCGGCGGCTGTTTCCTAAGCGATAGCAAACTTGCAATCCCCACCAACAACACAGTTGCTGCGAGTCCGGCAGCGGCAGCTTCCGCAGGCAGGTTTCTCGACTGGGTCACAACCAATAGCGTTGCAAACAGAGCGCTTAGCGAAATCACGACTGCTGATAAACGCTGACCCATTAGATGAGGAAGAGCTCTAACTCCGGTGAGCTTATCTGCCTGCATGTCTGGCAGAACATTTGCGAAGTGGGCAGAAACTCCCAGTAGCGCGGCTGCCATTACTATCCATGGCTCGACCCAGAACGGCTCAGTGGCAGCCATGCCAACAAAGATTGGTATGGTTCCAAAGCCAACTGCATAGGGAATCGGAGATAACCAATTGAGTTTCATCCCCAGGTTGTATGACCAGCCCGCAAGAAGCATTAGGAGCATCACTAAAACCGCGCTGCTTCCCATGGCGAGAGAAGTGACTATGGCTAGGGCTAATGCGAAGAGAGACCCGGTTCGTAGCCATGAGACTTTCACCAAGCCGGAAACGGTTGGCTTGTCAGTCCTGTTCGCCGCAACATCGCGCTCATAATCAATCCAGTCATTTGAGAGCCCAACAGATATCTGCTGCAAAAGAACCGCAGTGAAAATCAGGCCAGCTCTTTCCGATGGCAATCCCAAGCCGATAGCTAGCAGTCCAGAAAATAGCGCAACGGCCAAGCAGGGTATTGGGTGGCTTGATCTAATAAGGGCCAAGGCTTTGCTTTTTGCAAATCGCACTTTGCGCACCTTTCGGGTTTCACCTCTAATGATTCCGGGTGACTTGCTGACACTTTATTTGAAAAGCACCTCTATCAAGGGTTGCGCGCTAAAGGCCATGTCTCCCCAGGGGAGCAATCATCAATTAAACCCAGACACCTGAAGCGCAAAATATGAAGGTTTTGTTACTTGAGCGACTTGAAGGCTGCCTTTTTCCTGAGGCCAGAAGAGTAAAGTGAAGCACAAGAAAATTTTCGAAATAGGGGGGTAAACATGATTGATTTCAAGAATCCATCATTTGTAAAGTTGGCCGAAGTTTCAAACCAGGAGGGCCAGGAAATGGTCGGGGAGCTGTTGATTGACGGCGAAGGAATTCAGTCCAGTTTCAAGGGCATGCGCGACATGGTTATTTTTACCAACAAGCGACTGATAGTAGTTAACGTGCAGGGAATGACAGGCAAGAAGAGGGACTACACCTCGCTGCCGTACAGCAAGATTCAGGCATTCTCGGTTGAGTCCGCAGGCTCTTTCGACCGTGATACTGAGCTTGAGATGTACTTCAGTGGACTGGGAAAGGTTCGCCTTGAGTTCAATGCGAAGTTTGATGTGAAGTCCTTCAACCGATTCCTCGGTTCATACATCCTTTAGGAAGCTGAGCTAGCTATTCACCAAGGTTCGCCGTCACGACAAAAGCGGAAACTAGCCGGACAGTAAATAACGAACAACCGGCGCATCGCAGATTAGCGAAAGTTGATTTTCTTGGCTTCCATGATCACTTTGATGCGGGCGACTGCAGACTTACCCATGCCATGTAGGGCGGTGAGTTCCGCAAGAGAAATCCTTCTTAGGTCTGAAACCTTGTAGAGCTTGGCATCCACCAGTGCGCGCCTGGCAGGGGCTGAAAGCCCAATTCTTTGCCACTCCTGATCGTGCAGGTCGTATTCGTCTCTGCCTGCTGCCACTGCACGTTTGATGGCTCTCTGAGGTTTTTGAGACACAGTTATTTCCTAGCCAAAGCCCAGGCATAGGCAGCGCTGAACCCAAACCCAACCATTGCGTAAGCCTGTGCAAACCAGCTCCCGCTGGTATAAATCGTGAGCGTGATAACTCCTAGGCCGGCTGCGCTGAACAACATCAGGCGACCAGAGAACAAGACGGCTTTGTCAGTGCCATGCCTGGAAACCGAATACATGTTGCCCGAGAGTGCGACCAAGGTAATTCCAATCATTCGCATGGCCCACTCGAGATCAGCTGAGGTTTGAAGCCCTAGCAGTTGGTTGAAAATTCCTGGCACGGCAATTAGTGCGATGGCGCTCAGACCAAAGACCAAGGAGCCTGCGGCGAGTACCTTTCGGATTGCTGCAATGGAACGGGGCTTTGTCATGGTGACCACCTCTTCGTGCTCTGAGCCTTAGTTGGTGCCAGTCTAAAGCCAACTTTTTGCGCGACTACCCAAGGTAGGGGCGCAGCTCTACCTTTCGGTTGCAAGCTTTAGAGCCGGCAAGCGCAAGCTCATGTGCTTGTGCATCGGACTCGGCTTGGATAAGCCAGAAGCCGCTGTAGAACTCTTCGGAGTCAAATAACGACCCTGGCGTGACCCTGCCGGCGTCTTGGCGATTGTCGATGACCTTGGCGGTTGCAGGAGCACCAATGCCAGCTGCGGTGATCCAGTGGCTGTTGGACTGCAGGTGATCGTTGAAGGCATCAATCGCTGCCATTTCTCCTGGACCGCCGGTGTTGGTTGCGGTGTCAATCACATAAATCACATAGCGCTTCAATTGCTCTAATCCTTCTTGGTCCAGGCTGTCTCTAAGTTCACGACGAATCTAAAGCCCCACAGGGCAAGGACCGAACAGGCAACACCGCCTGCGATAAATGGCAGGCGAAGATCGATACTTGCCAATACTCCACCCAGTAGTGCGCCAATAGGCATCAGACCCCAAACCAAGGTTCTTCTGGTGCCGTGAATGCGACCAAACAGCTCACCCGGAATGATCTGGTGGTAGGTGGACATCAGAAGGATGTTCCAGCCGGTGATAACCGTCGAACTCAAGCCCATAAGCGCTGCCGCCACCAAATAGTTGGGCGAGAAGCCCTGAATGACAACCATCACGCTGGATAGGAAGATCGACCAGGCCATGGTGGTGGTTCTCCCAAAGCGCTCCGAAAGCTTGGGCACGATAAGCGACCCAACCAAGGCTCCAACAGCAGTGGCTGCAAATATGAATCCAAATAGCGCGACCGGAGTTTGCAGCGTCTCAGTAAGGAACAGCACCATCGTCGAAGATGATGCCGAGAAGAAGAAGCCGATTGAAGAGGTAAGCAGCACCAGCTTTAGTAAGACCTTGTCTTCATAGAGGTAGCGAATGCCGAAACGAACGTCCTCCCAAAAGCCGGTGGGGGCTTTTACTTTGGCAGGAACATCAGAAATTGAGTAAGCCCTCGGAATTGCGAGTACTAGGACTACCGCGAGCAGAATTCCTCCCGCACCAAAGTAGAACGGCAGGGCAATTGATGCGGCGAACAGCAAACCGCTCACCGGTGCTCCAACAAACTCAGCCAGGGTTGTGCCCACAATCTGCAATCTGGCATTGCCTCGATCGAGCTGGTCTTTCGTCAACACCTCGGGCATCATCGACTGCAGGGTGGTGTCGTAGATCACTTCGCCGACGCCGAAGATAAAGACTGCGCCAAGCAGAATCGGCAATGTAATCAGCTCTAATCCGGTGGAGATGGCGATGATCAAGACCGCAATTAGCCTGAAGGCATTGGCGACCGCCAGCATGCTGCGGCGATTGATGCGGTCTACCAAACCGCCAATTGGAATCGCGAAGAACAACCAAGGCAACATGCTCAAAGCGGCGATGGTTGAAATCCAAAACGGGTCTTTGGTAAGAGTGGTTGCCAGCAGCGGGGCTGCGGTTTTGAGAAGGCCGTCAGCTAAATTGCTAGCTGCACTAGCAGTCCAGAGCCGCTGAAAAGCGGTGCTGAATTTGATCTTCGTTGATTCAGAAATCTGGCTAGCCATTCTCTAGTTTTGACCACTAGAGCCTAGCGTCTTACAGCTTGGTGATTACGACCTCAGACAGCGCTTTGCGCTCCCTCGGAGTCGCCTCGCGCTGCTTTAGCTCATCGCTAACGTTCGATGCATCTCCCTGCAAGCCGATTGTGATTACGCAGGTTAGCCAAGCATCTTCGATGCCTACCAGCTTGAGAATCTCATCGTGAATTACGCCACCCATGTAGTGAGCCTTGAGTCCCATGGCTTCTGCTTCGAAGACGATCTGGCTGGTTGCCAGAGCGTTGTTGAAGTAGGCGGAATTGCGGTCTAGCTCGGTGCCATCGGCCTTGAACTTGTCGGCAAAGGCCAAAACATAAAGCGATGCGTGAGGTGCCCAAGTTGCATTGAAACCTGTCAGGCCAACGGTTGAAATAGATTCAAAGAGCTCTTCGCCGCGCAGGGCAAATCCAAAGCGCCACGGCTGTGCATTGTTGCCCGATGCCGCCCATCTGGCAGCCTCGGCCAGTCTTAGAACCTGTTCCTTAGTTATCTCGTGGGTAGGGTCATAAACCCTTGGGCTCCAGCGGTTTGCCAGTAGATCGGAGATTGGCACGGACGTGTTTGCAGGCTTTTGGATTTTGGTCATGTGTTTACCTAACAGCTAGTTACTTCTTGGGCTTCCCAATTTTTCTAAGCATTGTCCTGGTGGCAATCAAGGTTCCGCCAAGCACAGCCGGTATGCCGCCGCCCGGGTGAACCGATGCGCCGACTCTCCAGAGTCGTGGTCGTAGCGGGTTGTGATATTGCGGGTTGTGGAATGGACCCGACTGCCATAGCGGCGAGGTGGCACCGTAGAGTGCACCACCGGCTGCACCAAACTGAGCAAAGTAATCCGGGTTCAAAATTTCATACTCTTCAAACAGCTCATCGATCGCAACTTTCAAGCCAAGCTTTTGTGACACTCGGTCTAGCTCGTTTCTCACCCATTCGCTATTGAGGCCGTGCTTTTTGCCATCGGCAGGGGCGGTTATCAAAACAGCAACGGTGTCTTTGGTGTTGGGATAGATCTCACCGGCTCGGTAGTAGTTCACAAAGGTCATGGTTTGCTCAGGAGGCAAAGCGCGATCCAAGCTGTGATGAAGCTTTTCCGCATCGTCCGGCATGATCACCGAGTGGGTTACCACATCATCGGGAAGTGGCTTTTTGAGAACTGCGTATATGGCAACACCTGAGCAGGAGCGATGCTTGGCAAGTTTGTTTGGCTTACCGGTTTGAATTGCCTTCAGCACACCGGGATCCAGTGAACTAACCAGGTGATCAAAGCTGTACTCAGCAGTTTGAGTTTTCACCGAGCGCGTGCCGATTTCTTTGACACCAGCCCCCAGTTCGATCTTGGCTCCGGCTGCAACAGCAAGTCGGCTCAGAGCCAAGGCAATTTCATTCACCCCACCAACCGGCACTGAGATCCCCTGAGTTGCCATGGCAGCGGTCATTGATGCGTAGAGCGCTAGCGATCGGTTAGGTGAAACACCAGCGTTTAGGGTGTGGATAGAGATCACTTCTTTGAGCGCTTGGGGCATATAGCTAAGCGACCTGAGATAGCTGGAGGTGGTAAGCCTTATCCCGTAAACCTTGGCCATTTTGGCCAGTGCCGGCAGCGCGGCCGGGTCTAGCGGGCTTGAGGTCAATAGCTTTGAAATCGAGGGAGTTAGCGCATCGTGCTCCTTGGAGAACTGGCTCCAGGCTTTGTGCCAGTGATGCTCGGGCCTAACAGGTAGATCCGTGACGTGATTTCTTAGGTAGTAGCGACCGACCTCTTTGAGTTTGGTGAAACTCAAACTCGCGTGATCCTTGGCCTGCACTTTCCCAAGGGAGTCAAAGGTGTCCAATACCTGCTGCCAGACCTCCGGGAAGGTAACCAGCGCAGGTCCGGTGTCCATTCGCTGGCCGGCAAGCTCAATTCTTCTCGACTTACCGCCGAGCCAATTGTTCTTTTCCAAAACGGTGACCTCGTGACCTGCTTGCGCAAGTAATGCGGCGCTCGCAAGACCCGAGAGTCCGGCTCCTAAAACGACGATCCTTGCCACTAAAACCAGCCGAGAGCGATTGCCGTTACTAGCTGCACGCCAGCAACAGCGCCGGCAACGTATGGGAATGCGATCGAGTACTTATAAACATCGTGGGCACGCTTTGGCGTTGGAGTCCGCCAAACCGTAAGCACTAGGTAGCCGGCGATTATTAGGTTCACGATTGCAACCGGGATGTTCACCAGTGCAAACAAGATTGTTGATACTGCCCACCAAAAACCAGACCAAACCAGAGTCTTTTTGACACCGAGGTGAACCGCGGTGGTTTGAATGCCGGTGTCAGAATCCTGCGGGATGTCTTGGATGGCGTCATAGGCATGCTTGGCAATTGACCAGGCCATCAATCCAAATACCGCAAGCCACAGTGGTTCGTGACCAAGGGCCAATGGCACAAATGCCAGCGGGAAGGCGTAGTCAGTGTTGGAGAAACTGTCCAAATATGGACGGGCCTTGAACCTAAGCGGAGGAGCGGAGTAGAAGGTAAAGAACAGGCTGTAGGCGACCATCCAGGCGGTTGCCTGCCACGGCAGGGTGATTGCGAAGTAGACCAAGAATGGAACATTGGTGAGGATTACTCCCCACCAAATCGGCTTGACCTCACTTGGAGAAATGTGAGCGCCTTCATAGCCACCCTTGCGGGCGTTGATGTTGTCGGTTTCCTGGTCAAAGATGTCGTTGATGCCGTAGATCAATAGATTGAAAGGCAGGGTGACCCAAATAAGAATCGGCAGCATGCGCCAGTCCCAGAGGTAGCCGGCAAGCCACATACCCATCACTGAGGTGCCGATGGTGTTTACCCACAGCACTGGGCGGGAGATTACTAATAGGCGTCTGAGCACCCCACCAGCCTAAGCCAAAGCCCATAGATAATTAGCTATGGGCAAAAAGCGAATCTCGGGACCAGAGGGCCAATCGGCGCTGGCCAACCTGCCGGAACAGATGCCAACCGCGGTTCGCTACCTGCTACAAGAAATTGAGATTCGCCATCCGGGTGGAACTGTTGAACTGCGTGTTCCGCCCTATGGAGCGGTGCAGTGCATCGCGGGTATGGACCACCGCCGCGGCACACCGCCGAATGTGGTTGAGATCATTCCGGAACTTTTCATCGAGCTCGCACTAAAGCGAATTTCCTTCGATCAAGTGCCGATTGGTGCGGGTCTTGTGCTCTCTGGAGTCCGTGCCCACGAAATAGCTTTGGTCTTTTGACAAATCCGGCTTACGCATTTGCGTAAAACCCCCCGATGGCAAGCCAAAACCTTGTTTAATACTTATGTGACCAAGCCCAAGCAAAACCTGCCCGAAGAGGTGGAGATTCGCCGTGCACCAAAGATGGCGGTTTGGGCCATCACAGGTGCCGTTTTCGGAGCAGTCACAGCTTTTGTGGTCTTCCTTCTTATCCCGCAAGATCAGCGATCTAACGAGAACATTCTTGGACTATTGATTCTGTCCCTTGGCTCGCTGGGCTTTGGCCTCGGTTTGTTCTTCGCACTTGCAATTGATTTGCTTACCTCAAGAAGGACCAAGCGAGCGTTGGCCGAAAGAGCCGATCAGTGATTCGCGGCGATGGCCTGCTAAATCACGACATCCTTCCAGGTGAGAAGGGTCCACAAGATCAGTGCGGCGTCTTTGGTGTTTGGGCACCGGGCGAGGAAGTTGCAAAACTTACCTACTTTGGTCTTTACGCACTGCAGCACCGAGGTCAAGAATCCGCCGGTATCGCAACCTCAACCGGTGAAAAGATCCTGGTCTACAAGGACATGGGTCTGGTCTCGCAGGTTTTCAATGAGGCAGCTCTGGAATCACTGCAAGGCCACATCGCAATCGGTCACACCAGGTATTCAACAACTGGTGCATCACATTGGCGCAATGCTCAGCCAACCCTGGGTAAGACCGCCAACGGCACAATCGCGTTGGCTCACAACGGAAACCTCACCAATACCTCTGAGCTTCTAGAACTTCTTGAGGAGCGCTACCCAAACCACGAGTCCGAACTTCGTGGCGGTAACACAACCGATACTGCGGTGCTAACCGCTTTGCTGACCGGTAACCCAGATTCATCACTTGAGGCCACTGCGCTAGAACTTTTGCCGCTGATCAAAGGCGCTTACTGCCTCACCTTCATGGATGAGGGAACTCTTTATGCTGCGCGTGACCCGCAAGGCGTTAGACCTTTGGTTTTGGGTCGATTAGAGCGCGGTTGGGTAGTTGCTTCCGAGTCTGCAGCCTTGGATATCGTTGGTGCATCCTTTGTTCGAGAGATCGAACCCGGTGAGCTAATTGCAATCGATGAGAACGGGCTTCGCTCTGCGACCTTTGCGACCAAAAAGCGTGCCGGCTGCGTATTTGAATATGTTTATCTGGCAAGACCAGACACCTCGATTAATGGCCGAGTTGTATACGAAGCTCGAGTCGAGATGGGTAGAACCCTGGCTAAGGAGCACCCGGTAGAAGCTGATTTGGTAATGCCAACCCCAGAGTCCGGAACTCCGGCCGCTATTGGATACTCAGAGGCATCGGGAATTCCATTTGGACATGGACTTGTGAAGAACGCCTACGTCGGTAGAACTTTTATTCAGCCTTCGCAAACCATTCGACAGTTGGGTATCAGGTTGAAGCTCAATCCGCTGCGTGAGGTTATAGCCGGCAAGCGTTTGATTGTTGTTGATGACTCAATCGTTCGAGGCAACACCCAGCGGGCACTTGTGAAGATGCTCAAGGAGGCTGGGGCGGCTGAAGTTCACGTTCGCATCTCCAGCCCACCAATTACCTGGCCATGTTTCTACGGTGTTGACTTTGCATCTCGCGCGGAACTGATCGCATCCGGCATTGGGGTCGAGGATGTTAGAAAGTCGCTGGGAGCAGATTCCCTCGGTTACCTCTCTAAAGACGGCATGATTGCAGCCACCAACCAGCAGGAGCGCGAGCTCTGCACCGCCTGCTTTACCGGCGAGTACCCAATCGAACTTCCTGCGGCCGAGAGATTGGGTAAGAACCTTTTGGAGCGAGGCGTGGCAACCATCCGCGAGGAAGGTCACGTCCACCCCAATGCCTAATCCCTATGCAGCATCCGGTGTTGACACCGAGGCCGGCGATAGAGCCGTAGAGCTTATGAAGGCGGCAGTGAGTGCCACCCACAGCAACCTGGTGCTCGGTGGTGTTGGTGGCTTTGCCGGCATGATCGATGCCAAGTTTCTAAAGGACTACGACCACCCAATCCTTGCCACCTCAACAGATGGCGTTGGCACCAAGGTCGCGATTGCGCAAGCAATCGATAAGCACGACACCATTGGCCAGGACTTAGTCGGCATGGTGGTGGATGACATCGTGGTGGTCGGCGCTCGCAGTTTGTTTATGACCGACTACATCGCAACCGGAAAGATCGAACCGACCCGCATCGCAGACATTGTTCGCGGCATTGCTAGCGCTTGTAAAGAAGTTGACGTTGCCTTGGTTGGTGGCGAAACCGCCGAGCACCCAGGTCTTTTGGGTGAGCACGAGTATGACGTTGCAGGTGCTGCGGTTGGCGTGGTTGAGAAATCCAAGATGCTCTCGGCAGAGCGAGTCCAGGTTGGTGATGTTGTGCTGGGCCTTGAGGCATCGGGCCTGCACTCAAACGGCTATTCGCTGGTGCGCAAGATTGTGGCTGACCGCGGCTTGAAATACACCGACCAGGTTCCGGAGTTCACAAAGACCTTGGGCGAAGAGCTTTTGGAGCCAACCCGGCTCTACACCGGGGTGCTAAACAAGGTGCTCGATCGCTACTCCGAGCAGATCTCCACCATGAGCCATATCACCGGCGGTGGCATTGCAGCAAACCTTTCTCGAGTGTTGCCTCAAACCGTTTCGCTAGATGTGGACCGCAGTAGCTGGAGTCCAAACCAGGTGTTCAGAGTGCTGGCTGGCTGGGGTGGTTACAACCTAAAAGACCTTGAAACCACTTGGAACCTAGGTTTAGGTTTTGCGGTTGTGGTTCGCAAGGACTTCGCAAGTGAAATTCAAGGCATGATCTCTGAGTTTGGAATCCCTGCCTGGCAGCTAGGGATCATCGAGTCGACACCTTGCGATTCAGAATTGCCTGGCTATGTGACAAATGCCAAGGGCGTTCGCGGTGGTGCAGTGCGTATAGTCAATGACTATGCAGAATAAGAAATTCTTCGCGGCAATCATCATTGGAACAGTGACCACCATCTCGGCCTTCTTCCTGGGCCAGCAACTTTCAACTTCTGCCCCAGAACCTAGAAGCACACCAAATGCGCTTTGCTTCCGTGACACAGCACCGGACCAGTTTTCCCCTAAGCACGTTGAGACCAAGTTGTTGGCCTGCCAGATAGTTGGCATGACAAAGGCCGAGGCAATTGCAGCCATTGAGGGTGCGGGTCTGTCTTATCGAATTGCAATCGAAGATGGCGAAGGCTTTGCACTGACCGAGGATTACACCGATTCCAGAATCAACCTGGAGATTGTTTACGGCCTGGTGGTCGGCGCTACCGCCTGGTGATCAATGAGGCGGAGATTTATTCTTCGTCTAGTTCGACGGTGCGCTCGTCGCCGGTTACCGGCTCTTCGTCCTCGTCGGCGTAAAGATCTGCCCACTTGTCTTCGTAGTCAGGCCCATCTTCAGCGTTCTTGTGCCCAAGTTCGGCTTCGAGCGCGTTGTAATCGGTAGCCGGGCTGTAGTACTTCAGCTCGCGAGCAACCTTAGTGTTCTTCGCTTTTTGACGGCCACGCCCCATGGCGAGCCCCCTTAATCTCTATGTGCTCTGGACGCCTTTCGTTGCCCAAAGAAACCTTTGAATTCTGCCGTTGATTGTAGCAGGGCTAGCGCAGCACCGCTGCCAGCATGAGCGCAACCATTGGGATAAAGAGGTTGCCGACCATGGTGATAGCACTTTGGACTAGCCTTCCGCGGTGATAAAAATCAAAGCTCGCCTTCATCGCGGTAGAGAAGGTCGATAGCCCTCCAGCAAAGCCAACGGTTAGCACCGTAAGGTAATCCGCAGTCAAAGTTGGACCCGCCAGTAACCAGCCCACCAAGCCAGCCGCCAGGCTGTTCGCAAGAAATAGCCCATACGGCAGCCAGCCATCGAAACGGGCAAGCAGCGCTCTAACTACCGAACCTGCACCACCGGCAACGCCAATTAGAACGAAAACCAAGAACCACTGCATCAGGCTTGCCGCCTCGCCGCCTTGCGACCAATTTCAAAGCCGAGCCAGTAGAGCGCAAAGCCGGCCGCAAACATTGCAATTACTTCAATCCCCAGGCCTTGGTAATCGATCCAGAGCGTGAGAGCACTCATGGTCGTGAAGGAACCTGCGAAGCCAACACCCCAGAGATTGCGGCAGGTTTCAAGCTGGAAGTATGGGTATCTCGCGGTGATGCCTAGAAAGAATGCACCGGTTAGATTCACCACAAACAGTGCAATTAGCTCATAGGTTGGGTAGCTCGCTAGGCCAGCTATTGCCTCAAAAATGAGATAGCGCAGCATGGCTCCGAGCGCTCCGCCGAGGAAAACATACCCGAGTAATTTAGCTTTGTTAGGCACCTCAACAACCTATCGGTTCTTGGCTGGCTATGCTCTAGAAATCATGAATGATGAGAGTTTTGTAGCCGGAAGCTACCACCAAAACAATTACAGCAAAGAGCAGAACCAGCAGTTTGCAGCGCAGTTTGATGCGATCACGTTGGAGATGGTTCAGCACCTAGATGCCGGGCTGAAATATGACTCCGCACAGATGCAGCAGGCGATCCAAAAGCACTATGACTTTTGCCTGCAGTTCTGGACCCCAAACCGCGAGAGCTATAAGTCGCTCGCGATGAGCTACGTGCTACCAACCGGCTTCAACGAAACCTATGAGGGCTACCGCAAAGGTTTAGGCAAGTACATCTACGATGCGGTTTGCCACTTCGCGGATACTACTCTTTCCTGACTCGACTCGAGAGGTTGAAGGTAGAGGCAAAGCCCAGTAGCAAGAACAACGCGGCTGCAAACGAAGCCCACTTCGCACCCTCGGTGAATGCTTCCCCGGCAGCAACCTGGATTTCATCAGCAGCTGCCTGCGGCACCTGCTGAGCCTGAAGAGCTTCGCTGAGCTGAGGAATTGCACCACCGGCTGACTCGACTACTGCGTCAACCAAGACCACAGATTGGCTGGTTTCAACATTTAGGCCAGCAAGCTTGTCCTCAAACGAAATCTGGGTTCCGGTGAAAAGCACCGAGCCCAAAACCGCAATACCCAAGGCTGAACCAATTTGGCGAACAGTGGACTGCGAGCCAGAGCCCTGGCCAATCTTGTCCATTGGCACATCGACCATGATCACACCGGTTAGCTGCGCGGTTGCAAGGCCGATACCGATTCCGTAGATGAATAGGAACGGCGCAACGCCGACCCAACCAATCTCAGGAGAAGCGAAGAAACCAACACCGGCTACACCGACTAGCTCAAGTAGCACACCCAGCTGGACGGCACGGTGAGCAGGCAGCTTGCCCGAAAGCGCTCCACCAATACCGGAAGCCATAAATGCACCACCGGCTAGCCATAGCAATACCAAACCGGAGCTAATTGGGCTTAGGCCAAGCACGTTCTGGAGCCAAAGTGGAATGGCAAACAGGATTCCAAACTCACCCATCGAGATGATGGCGGCAGCGATAGAACCGTTTCTAAATGAAGCGATGCTAAAGAGTTTTAGATCTAGCAGCACGTTCTTGTGCGCAGCCTCACGCTTGCGCTCCCAGAGCACAAACAGCACGGTTGAGACAACCGAGATAGCAAGCGAAATCGGGATAACCGAAATGGCATCGGCTGGCCAAACAAATCCAAAGAGCTCAAACTGGTTCTTGGTCTGCTCCCACCAGCCGTAAACGCGGCCTTCGATAAGACCAAAGACCAAAGTCGAGAACATAACCACCGAGATGATTGCACCGACCCAGTCGATACCACCCTTGCGCTGCTCAGACTTGGATTCTCCGAGGAAGTACCAAAGTCCAGCAACGATGATCACGCCAAGTGGCAGGTTGATCAAAAACGCCCAGCGCCAGCTGAAGTCGGTGGCCAACCAGCCACCAAGCACCGGTCCAACCGCAACCATTCCACCGATCGTGGCACCCCAGATAGCAAAGGCAATTCCGCGCTCTTTACCCTCGAAATTCGCATTCACCAAAGACAAAGTGGTTGGCAAAACCATGGCTCCACCAATGCCCTGAATCACACGTGCCAAAATCATGGTCTCAGCGCTATCGGTGTTGCCTGCCCATACCGAAGCCGCCACAAAGATCACGATTCCAACTACCAGCAGCAGCTTGCGACCGTAGCGGTCGGCTAGCGATCCCCAAACCAAAAGCAGCGATGCAAAAACCAGCACGTAGCTTTCCTGGACCCACTGCACCTCGGTGGAGCTGAGGCTCAGGTCTTCGATTACGGCAGGGAAGATGGTGTTGACGATGGTGCCGTCGATGATCACCAGTGAGATGGCCATCGAGATAAAGACCAGAGCGATCCAGCGGTTTTTGGTTTGAGACATTTTTTCCTGACTTAGGCGGGTTTTCCAATTGCAATTAGGACGCACGCCCCAATTGCTAAAACGATTCCGAGCGACTGGCTTCTAGCAATGCGCTCTTTGAGAACTATACGGGCAAGCAGGATGGTACCCACCGGATACAGAGAAGTAAGCACCGCGGCGATAGCCAACTCGCCGGCACGGGTGGCAACCAAGAAGAACACGTTGCCGAGCACGTCTCCCAATCCGGCAAGTAGCACCAGCCGGATAAGCGATCTGCTAAAGACCTCGGTTTCCAAAAACTGCTTAGGACGGTATTTGAAGAAGGCGAAGGTCAAACCGGCCAGCATCAAAGCAATGCCGACAATGCGCATCACTATCAGTGTCGAAAGCCCACTGTCGCTAGGTGCTCCATCTAGGAACACGAAGATGCCCGCAAAGCCAACACCCGCGCCAATCGAGTACACAATGGCTCGCGCAGACGGAAGGCGGAAATCCTGCCCCGGCACAAATGCCACCAAAACCACCGCCACCAAAACCAACACAATCGCAACAAGCGCAAATGGCCCCAGCTTCGCCCCCGTTGCCAGGTCAAAGACAACCGGAATGATTGCGCTAATCACGGCCGTCAAGGGGCTAACGATTGAGATTGGACCTAAAGCCAGTGCCGCATATAGGCAGGTGATTGCGATTCCGGAGGCAATGCCGGCGTAGATTCCAGAGGTTATTGCGGCTTGGCTGAAATTAGCTCCGACGAAAAGGCTGAGCGCGGTTGCAATAACCAAGCCAAAAACAAAGGCGACTGTGGTGACTGTGATTGCTCTTACTTTTTTGGCCGCGAGGGCTCCAACAAAGTCGGCATAACCATAAGAAAAGGCGGACAGTAGTCCGAAAAGTATCGTCACTGTCCGCCTCTCTGTGCGGTGGCTCCGACCGGCGTCGATCCGGTGACCTAACGATTTTCAGTCGTTCGCTCTACCAACTGAGCTACAGAGCCTGGAGAGAATTCTCCCCATTCGCTATATAAGCGAAGCGACTCCGACGGGACTTGAACCCGCGACCTCCGCCGTGACAGGGCGGCGCGCTAACCAACTGCGCTACGGAGCCAGAGTGGTACCTTCAACATCGCCTGAGTGACCCCAACGGGATTCGAACCCGTGCTACCGCCGTGAAAGGGCGGCGTCCTAGGCCACTAAACGATGGGGCCGCGAAGCTGGCTTCTTCAAAAGCACCGAGGCACAACATTACCCGTTAAAAGGCATGTTGCGCAACACTTTGGAAACTCTCAGGTGATACTTGAAAGTTCGGGTTAGATTTGCAGGTAGGAGGTGTCATGCCAAAGCGCTCTAAATCAATCATTGCTGCCATTGCCGGCATGATTCTGATCGCCACTGGATTTGCACTTTCACCTGCCTACGCGGTTCCGGATTACCCAACCGCTGCCGAGGTTGCCGCCGCCAAGCGCAACGTCGAAGAGAAAAAGAAGATGATCTCTCGCATCGAGGGCATCTTGAACACGCTCCAGGATGAGGCCGATGCGCTTGAGTCGGTAGCGCTTCAAAAGAACGAGCAGTACAACCAGGCTAAGCAAGCCGTAAAGATCATGGCGGACAAGGTCGAGGGCCTTGAGGCCAAGGTCAAGACCGCCGAAGAAGAGGCCGGCGAAGCCAAGACCATGCTGGGTCAGATCGTGGCCAGAATGTATCGCCAGGGCACCAGCGGCAACACCACCCTAGAGATTTTCTTCAACCCGGAGAGTTCCGATGAGCTGCTGTATCAGCTTGGAGCAAGCGATGTCGTAGCGCAGCGCACCCAGGTCATGTATGAGCAGGCTATGCAGAAGCAGTCTGACGCCAAGGCGCTTGCGGCTGAGCTCTCTAGTGCTCAGGCCGAACTAGAAACCAGAAGAGCTGCTTCCGAGAAGCTTTACCGCGAAGCCAAGGCAGCTGCCGATGCAGTTATTGCCAAGGTGAACGAGTCGGAGTCACAGCGCGCATCGATGTTGGGGCAGCTGGCCAATCTGAAGGACACCGCATCTGACCTTGAGCGTCAGCGTCGCGAGGGCCTTGAGGCGGAGCGTCGCCAGAACGCGGTGAAGGATGCACCTACCGCACCTGAACTTTACACCGTTGGTGCACCAAACAGCGACTTGGTTGAGCGCGCTATCGGTTTTGCTTCAGCACAGCTTGGTGAGCGATATGTGCTTGGTGGCTCGGGTCCAGACATCTGGGACTGCTCGGGTATCACGATGAAGAGCTATGCCTCGGTTGGTGTTTACATCGGTTGGCACTCGGCAACCGCGCAGTTCAACATCATGGCTTCGAACCAGAAACTGGTGCCATTCCAGGACGCTCAGCGTGGAGATTTGATTTGGTGGACCAGGTCATCGAGTTTTTCGGGAGATAAGTACCACACCGCTATCTACCTCGGCGGCGGCATGATGCTTGAGGCACCAAATCCGGCTAGAACTGTTCGAATTGTTCCGGTTCGCTACGGTGAGCTTTTCCCATACGCAGCAAGGCCTACAGCTAACTAGTAGGTGCCAACCTGCTCATAGAGCTTGGCGATGATCCACCACTTACCATCTAGCTTCACCAGGTTCAGGTAGTCCTGCATTACGCCGCCAAACTGTTGCAGCTGAACCTTGGCCCACGCCATGTTCTCGGAGATCTGATCAAAATCTAGAATCTCGTCTTTTCTTGGGTTGCCAAGTTCTTTAGGAGATTGTCTGTTGGCTACCGCATCGCGATAGGCAAGGTATGGGCGAAGCACGGTTTGGTTGTCATTTACCCCGTAGAGGGTGCAGTCAACATGGAAGACCTTGTCAAAAAGGTCCATGTCCTGGGCGTGGATAACCTCAAAGTAGTTATCTAAAAGCTCAATGATTCCAACGTCGATGGAAGAAGTTTCTGGGCTATGCATAGCCCAAACTTAGCGCCCTAGTGCTTGTAGTTGGCGTATGCCGCAGCGATAACTTCCTCGGCTGCAGCCTTGTCTTTCCAACCCTGAATCTTTACCCACTTGCCAGGCTCTAGGTCCTTGTAGTGAGAGAAGAAGTGCTCGATCTCGTTCTTGACCTGAGAGCTGACGTCGCCAAGGTCCTGGATGTGGCTCCAGCGTGGGTCCTTGAAAGGCACGCAGAGGACCTTCTCGTCAACTCCGCCATCGTCTTCCATGACCAACATTCCAACCGGGCGAACCTTTACGCCAACGCCTGGGAACAGCGGGAACTCCAAAAGCACAAGGGCGTCTAGCGGGTCTCCATCGCCACCGAGGGTGTTCTCAAAAAAGCCGTAGTCGGTTGGGTAAACAAACGGGGTGAATAGCACGCGGTCCAAAAATACGCGACCGGTTTCGTGGTCAACCTCATACTTGTTGCGGCTTCCCTTTGGAATCTCAATAACTACGTCGTAAGACACGGCTTCTCCTCAATAGGCTTCTGTAATAAAGATTACCGAATCGAGACAGATGACACAGCGTCCAAGGCTCACTCCGGCCATGGCCGATGCCAGACGCGCTGTTCGCGAGCAGCTCGAAACTCTTGGTTTACCTTCGGGATCGCTGGTTTTGGTGGCGTGTTCTGGTGGTGGAGATTCGATCGCACTGGCTGCTGCCACGGCCTTTGAAGCCCCTCGAATGGGTTTCACCGCAGGGGCAGTGATTGTTGACCACCAGCTGCAAGACGGCAGTACTGAGGTTGCCGCCAAAGCTAAGCAGACCTGTGAGGAGCTTGGGCTGAGCCCGGTAATCATCGAGCAGGTTGAAGTTGAGCTTTCTGGAAACGGCATGGAGGCTGCGGCCAGGGATGCTCGCTATCAGGCATTTGAGAAAGTACGCATTTCTCAAGCGGCTGATCTGGTGTTACTCGGGCACAACCTAGAAGACCAAGCCGAGACTGTTCTAATCGCTCTGTCTCGCGGCTCTGGATTGTCGGCGCTCGCGGGCATGGATTCTTATGACCCAGCTCGAGCAATTGCCAGGCCACTAATTGGGCTTAGTCGAAGCTCGCTGCGAGAAGCTTGTGAGGACCAGGGACTTAGCTATTGGGAAGACCCTCACAATGAGAACCCACAGTTTCTTCGGGTTCGTGCTCGAAAGCTATTGGATCTGATGGAGCAGGAGCTGGGTCCAGGCATTGCTAAGTCGCTATCTAGAACTGCAGCCCAAGTTTCTGAGGCCGAGGAAGTTCTAACCGGCATCGCAGCCCAGTTAGTTGCTGATTCAAAAGATTCCGGTTCTGCCAGCTCGGTCAGCTATTTGGTTTCGAAGCTTGCGGCTGAGCCAAACGCGGTCAGGACCATGGCTTTGCACATGATTGCCTCACGAGCTGGTGCCAGAGCAATCTCAGCGGCGCAGATTGAAGCTATTGATGCACTTATCACCAATTGGCACGGGCAGAAATCTGCCTCGCTTTCTGGCATTACAGTAGAGCGGGTAAAAGACCTGTTGATTTTTACAAGGTCCAAGCCACCAACACCAGGAGCCTGCTAGTGCATCTGAACCACCCAGACATCAAAGAGGTATTGGTTACCGCGGAGCAGATTCAAGCCCGCATCGCAGAGCTTGCTGCACCAATCGACGAGTTTTATAAGGACAAGAACGTCCTGCTGCTGGGAATCCTCAAGGGTGCGGTGCCATTTATGGCAGACCTTGCCAGGGCGATGCAGATTCCAACCAAGCAGGACTGGATGGCGGTTTCTTCCTACGGCTCTGGAACTGTTTCCTCTGGCGTGGTTCGAATTCTCAAAGACCTAGACACCGACGTCAAAGACCGCAACGTTCTGATCGTTGAGGACATCATCGACTCCGGCCTAACCCTTTCTTGGCTCACAGCCAATTTGAAGGCTCGTGGGGCAGCATCTGTAGAGATTGTTACCCTGCTTCGAAAGCCAGATGCCGCCAAGGTTGAAATAGCTGTCAGATGGGTGGGGTTTGATATCCCGAATGAGTTCGTAGTTGGTTACGGTCTGGATTACAACGAGCAGTACCGCTCACTAGATGGCGTTGGCATCCTGTCACCAAGCGTCTACAGCTAGAGATTAGGGAAGGGGCATACGCCCACATGAAGATGAAGAAGTTTTTGCGCGGCCCATGGCTTTGGGTTGGTCTTGCACTCGGTGTGATGCTGATCGGCAGCCAGCTGATGTCCACCCAGCAGTTCACCAAAGTCGACACCCAGGTTGGCCTCGAGCTAATCGAAACCGGCAAAGCCAAGACTGTAAAGATCTTCGATGGTGACCAGAGAGTTGATGTCACCCTGATCAACAAAGACGTCGAATACGGCGAGCAGATTCAGTTTTTCTACGTGAAAGGCCGCGAAGCCGCGGTAACCAAGACCGTTGCCGATGCATCTATTTCCGAGGGCTGGACCGACGAGGTGCAGCGCACCCCTTGGTACCTTGCGCTTTTGGGATCGCTACTTCCTTTCGTCATCATCCTGGCGCTGTTCTGGTTCCTAATGGGCTCGATGTCTGGCGGCGGACGCGGAGTAATGAACTTCGGTAAGTCCAAGGCCAAGATGGTCACCAAAGAAACCTCGAACATCACCTTCAAGGATGTTGCCGGTATCGATGAGGCAATGGAAGAACTTGTCGAAATCAAGGACTTCCTAAAGGACCCGAAGAAGTTCCAGGAGATGGGTGCAAAGATCCCACGCGGAGTTTTGCTTTACGGTCCTCCGGGAACCGGTAAGACCTTGGTCGCCAAGGCAGTTGCCGGCGAAGCTGGCGTGCCGTTTTTCTCAATCTCAGGTTCTGACTTTGTCGAAATGTTTGTCGGTGTCGGTGCATCTCGAGTGCGTGACCTGTTCGAGCAGGCCAAGCAGGCTTCTCCCGCAATCATCTTCGTCGACGAGATTGACGCAGTTGGTCGTCACCGCGGCACCGGTATCGGTGGCGGAAACGATGAGCGTGAGCAGACCCTGAATCAGCTTTTGGTTGAGATGGATGGTTTTGACACCAGCTCGAATGTGATCTTGATTGCCGCAACCAACCGTCCTGACGTCTTGGACCCAGCGCTATTGCGTCCGGGTCGCTTTGACCGCCAAGTTGGCGTGAACGCACCTGATCTAAAGGGCCGCGAGCAGATTCTGCTTATTCACTCGAAGAACAAGCCGCTTTCAGACGATGTAAATCTAGAACTTGTTGCTCGTCGCACCCCTGGCTTCACCGGAGCTGACCTGGCGAATGTGCTAAACGAGGCAGCGCTTTTAGCTGCGCGCCTAAACCGCAAGGTGATCGACAACGAGATCATCGACGAGGCCATCGACCGCGTCATCGGAGGACCGCAGAAGAAGTCCACCCTGATGCGCGATCACGAACGCCTAATCACCGCCTACCACGAGGCTGGTCACGCACTAGTTGCAGGAGCTCTCAACCACTCTGACCCGGTCACCAAAATCACCATCTTGCCTCGAGGCAGAGCGCTTGGTTACACCATGGTGATGCCAATGGAGGATCGCTACTCGATCACTCGCAACCAACTGCTTGACCAGATTGCTTACGCAATGGGTGGCCGCATTGCAGAGGAAATTGTTTTCAAGGACCCAACCACCGGAGCTTCGAACGACTTCGAGAAGGCAACCAGCACAGCACGCACCATGGTTACCCGCTTCGGCATGAGCCAGAAGGTCGGAGCCATTTCACTTGGTTCAAGTGCCTCTGAGCCATTTTTGGGTCGCGAACTTGGATCTCACCGCGACTTGTCAAACGAGATGGCCCAGCAAGTGGACACCGAAGTGCGCCTGATTTTGGAGACTGCACTTGATGAAGCTCACAAGGCCATTACTCAGAACAGATTGATCCTGGACAAATTGGCCAAAGCGCTTTTGGAGCAGGAGACTCTGAACCAAGACGAGGTCGCCAAGATCTTCAAAGGCATCAAGAAGCTTCCTGAGCGCGCAACCTGGCGCTCATCTTCCAAGCGCGCTGTTTCCACCAGGGGACCAATTGCGGTTCCAAAGCGCAAGGTAAAGCAGCTTGAGGCACTTCCAGAAGAGCCAAAACCAGAGACCGAGTCCAAGGAAGAAAGTGCAAGCTGATCGAATCCGCAGTGCGGTCCGCGAACTGCTTTTGGCAATTGGCGAGGATCCAGATCGCCCTGAACTAGCTGCAACCCCTTCAAAGGTTGCCGATGCCTACGCGGCTTTTTTCAAGGGAATCGGTCAGGATCCGCTTGCGCCTTTGGCGGATAACTTCGCCGCGGAGCACAATGAGGCGGTAATCCTCAAAGACATCGAACTGGTTTCGATTTGCGAACATCACCTACTTCCATTCACTGGAGTTGCTCACATCGCCTACCTGCCAAACGAGAAGGTGGCAGGTCTTGGCCGGCTGGCAAACGTGGTTGAGATTTTGGCATCGCGTCCACAGCTGCAGGAGAACCTAACCGCACAGGTGGCGGATGCAATTGAGACCGGTCTTTCTGCCCGTGGCGTCTTGGTTGTCATTGAGGCTAGACATCAGTGCGTGGCATCTCGCGGCGCTAGACAGCCAGAGGTGAACACCATCACCATGGCAACCCGGGGCGAATTCTCAGACCCTTTGCTGCGCGCAGAGATAATGGGTTTGATTAGTCGTGGGTCATGAGCTGGTTTGCCCCAAAGATTATGGGAGTGGTGAATACCACCCCGGACTCTTTTAGTGACGGCGGTCAGTTTTTAGAGCTGGATCAAGCACTCGCCCACGCCAAGCTTTTGGTTTCACAGGGAGCAACCATCATCGATGTTGGTGGCGAGTCAACCCGTCCGGGTGCGCTGCGGGTATCGCTCGAAGAAGAGCAGGCTCGCGTTATCCCGACGATAAAAGCAATCAAGGCCGAGCTAGATGTCGAAGTTTCTGTAGACACCATGAACGCTCAGACCGCAAAGTTGGCGGTTCTTGCCGGAGCGGATTACGTCAATGATGTGTCTGGCGGTCTGGCAGATAAGGCGATGTTTGCATCGATTGCACCGCTTGGTTGCAAATACATCCTTGGTCACTGGCGAGGTCACTCCAATGTCATGGACCAGCTAACCGGCTATCAGGACATTGCCAAGGATGTGGTTGCCGAACTCAGTGAGCAGGTTGCAATGGCGGTCGCAGCCGGCATCGATCGATCACGACTTGTGGTTGATCCAGGACTTGGATTTGCCAAGAACATACCCGAGAACTGGGAGCTGGTTGCCCGGCTCGATGAGCTCAAGAACCTTGGCCTTCCAATGTTGGTGGGGGCATCTCGCAAGCGATTCTTAGCAGCTGCGCTCGATGAGGAAGATCCGGGGTCGGTAGCAAATGGACGCCGAGACGTGGCAACTGCCGTGCTGACAGCGCTGCTGCTACAGCGCGGACTTTGGGGGGTTAGGGTCCACAATGTGGCTCTAACCGCTGACACAATTGCAATTGTGAAAAAGCTCAAGGAGTCGGTCTAGTGCGCTACACAATTGAACTAAAGGGCCTGGAGGTCTTCGGTTACCACGGTGTGCTGCAGCATGAGAAGGACTTCGGGCAGATCTTTTTGATTGACTGCCGCTACCAGGTAGAGGCCGAGGCGGAAGACCAGCTCTCTTCAACTGTCTCCTATGCGGCTATCGCTGACCTTTTGCATGTGACCGCAACCAGTAATCGCTTCGACCTAATTGAGTCTTTGGCTTCGGCTTGTTTGGCCGCCGTCTCTGCATCGGATAGCAAGATTGAAGCCGTCAAGGTCACCGTTCACAAGCCTCACGCTCCTATCGAGCACGGTTTTGAAGATGTCTCAGTAAGCGTCCAAAGCGGTCGGTTTGAAGACTAGGGCGATCCTCGCGCTCGGCGGCAATCTTGGTGACCGGGTGCAGACCATCCGCGATGCAGTTTTGCAAATTGACGCTCATCCTGACATTTCGGTCAAGCGACAGTCCGGGCTCTACGAATCTTTTGCGATGACCTCAAAGGGAATCGATCAATCGGAGCCGAATTACCTAAACGGGGTGATTGAGGTTTCTACCAAACTCAAGCCAAAGCGTTTGCTGGCGGCACTAAATGAGGTTGAGAATCACTTCGGACGCGTGCGATTAGAGCGCTGGGCGGCAAGGACGCTGGATATCGACATCATCACCTACGGCAGGGAACTAATCGAAACTAAGTCTTTGATCATCCCTCACCCGCGAGCCCATGAAAGAGCCTTTGTCTTGGTGCCGTGGGCAGAGCTTGACCCTGAGGCGGTATTGCCTGGGCATGGCAAGGTCTTTGACCTAGCAGCCAAATTGGCAAACCAGGTTTGGAAGTTCGAATGAAATTAGACATTCGCTTTCTAATTGGTTGGTTTGTGTTTGGTGGAATATCAGGAGCTGGCGCAAGCCAAATCGCAACTGGATTTGGCCTTGGGTTTCCAGCGACCGATGCGTTTTTGGCAACCAGCTTGATAGCCATTGGCATTGGAATTTACGGGGCAACTTTTCCAATCTTTCGCTATCGCAACCAGCTAGAGAAAGCTCAGCAGCAGTCGGTCAAGCGACCAGACCCGCTTTTGTCCTTCCGTCTTTTGGTGTTAGCTCGTGCCGTGATGATCACCGGTTTGGGATTCCTTGGTTGGCACATCGGTCAACTTATCTGGCTATGGCTGTTTTCGATTGCCCCAACCGGCTTGGTACTGCCCACTTTGGTTGGCGTTGGGGCATCGCTGCTGATGTATCTTGGAGGCCTCGGGGCTGAATACAACTGCAGGCTTCCTAAAGATCCAGATGGAGAAACAGCGTGAAGATCGGTTTCGTAGGCAACGAGCCAGCCGGACCTGTTTTAGCAAAGGCTTGGGCTCAGGCTGGCCACGAATTAGTTGGCGCAGCTGTCGACTCTCCAGAGGCAATTGAGCGAGTCGAGACCCTGCTACCTGATTTGCCAATCGCGGGAATGGCAGCCGTTGCCGAGGATGCCGACCTGGTGCTACTCGCGGTTCCATATGCCGATGTCGAAATTGTTTGTGATGGTTTGACTGACCTTGGGCTTTTTGGTCCAAAGAAACTAGTCGCTCACCTCTCACCACTGCGCGGTTACGGAGTGCTGGCTTCGGCTGCTCAGTTAGGGGCGGTTCCGATTGCGCTGCATCCGGTGATGCACTTCTCAGGAACCAGCATGGACCTACTGGTTTTGAAGAACAGCACGATTGCGATCAGCGCTCCCGAGATGCTTTTGCCAATCGCGCAGGCATTGGCAATCGAGCTCGGCGGTGAACCGCTGGTGGTTCAAGAACATCAGCGTGCTGCCTATGCCGAGGCATTCGAGGTGGCGAGTAGCTTCTCATCACTGGTGGTTCAGCAGGCGATTGGAATCTTGGAGGAAGCTGGCGTTGAGGCTCCTGCCAAGCTGATTGGGCCGGTTGTGAGAAGTGCCGTTGATAAAGCGCTGTATCAGCCGGTTGCCCCTTTAGATCCTGAGGACCTGATCTAATGCAACTAATTCACTCGGTATCAGAACTTCGCCAATTGATCTCGCAGAAGCGAAGCGCCGGCGCACGAATTGGTTTTGTGCCAACCATGGGAGCACTGCACCAGGGTCACCTCTCTCTCGTTCAGCTTGCTCAACAGCGCTGTGATTTTGTGGTGGTTTCGGTCTTTGTGAATCCACTGCAGTTTGGTGCCAATGAGGATTTCGACATCTACCCCAGGACCTTGGGAATCGATGCCAATTTGCTTTCGGACCACGATGTCGATGTCCTGTTTTCACCCAGCCCTGCTGAGGTTTATCCGGCATCTTCTCCGGTAAAGCAGCTAACCGCAGGCGCTATTGGGGAAAAGTTTGAGGGGGAATCTCGCCCAGGTCACTTTGATGGAATGTTGACCGTTGTGAATCGACTATTTGACATTGTTGAGCCGGACTGTGTTTTCTTTGGACAAAAAGATGCCCAGCAGGTCGCGCTTGTGAAGCAGATGCTGAGCGAGCAGATTAGTTCCGGGCGCCGCGCTCCGATTGAGTTGGTGGTTGGTGAGACCACTCGCAATGAGTCCGGACTTGCACTTTCTTCAAGAAACAAGTTCCTAACCGCCCAGGACATGCCAGCGGCACTGTCGTTGAGTAAGGCTTTATTTGCCGGAGAAAAAGGCAGCACTAGACAACAAGTGCTGGAGCTAGCTAGAGCGGAGATTTCCCCTGAGGCTAAACTTGAGTATCTAGAGCTAGTCGATGCGGATAGCTTTGAACCAACCGAACCAGGACTTACCAGGGCAGCGCTAATTGTGGCGGCCAAGGTGGGCGAGGTTCGACTAATTGACAATGTGTATATCGATAGGAAATCGTGAGCGAGCAAGAGATTGAGGTCGACGACCTTCCAGAGCAGATTGCCGTTCGCATGCAAAAGCGTGAGCGACTAAACCAGGTCTCGTCCGCTTACCCGGTTTCGCTTCCTATCACTCACACCATTGAGGCAGTCCGCGCTCACTATCCAAACCTTGAGGCAGATATTTCTACCGGCGATGAGGTCTCGGTAGCCGGTCGAATCATGTTTCTGCGCAACACCGGAAAGCTTTGCTTTGCCACCCTGCAGGCCGGAACCGGCGAGCGAATCCAGGCCATGATCTCCCTAGACAAGGTGGGCGAAGAAACCCTTGAGTCTTGGAAAGAACTGGTTGACCTTGGTGACCACGTCTTTGTTCGCGGTGAGGTAATAACCTCCAAGCGCGGTGAGCTCAGCATTTTGGCGGACGAGTGGTTGATGGCGGCTAAGACCATCAGGCCGCTACCTAACCTGCACAACGAATTGGGTGAAGAGTTCCGAGTTCGCCACCGCTACATCGACCTAATCGTTCGTGACCGCGCTCGCGAGGTAGTGAAGATTCGCGCTCAGGTTATGCAGTCGATTCGAAACACTTTTGCAAACCGAGCATTCATGGAGATCGAGACTCCAATGCTGCAGGTTGTCCACGGCGGTGCTTCGGCACGTCCGTTCAAGACCCACTCGAATGCTTTTGATACCGAGCTATTTCTTCGTATCGCGCCTGAGCTATTTCTAAAGCGTGCTGTCGTTGGAGGCCTAGAGCGAGTCTTCGAGGTAAACCGCAACTTTAGAAACGAGGGTGCTGACCGCACTCATTCTCCGGAGTTTGCCATGCTCGAGGCCTATGAGGCCTACGGTGACTACCACACCATGGCAGAACTCACCCAAGAGCTAATCCAAAATGCCGCTATGGATGTCTTTGGCACCCACCAGGTAGCGCTCGATGACGGTACCGAAAATGACCTTGGCGGTTCCTGGCCAAAGATCTCGATGTTCCACTCACTTTCTGAGGCCGCTGGTGTTGAGATCACTCCGGCTACCGACATGGCTGAACTCAAAAAGCTTGCAAAGAGTGTCGAGATTGATATCGAGCACCCGCTGCACGGTAAGTATGTCGAGGAACTCTGGGAGCACTTTGTAAAGCCTGGTCTGGACCGTCCGACTTTCGTGACCGACTTCCCAGTTGACACCTCACCTTTGACTCGTGACCACCGCTCAATCTCAGGTGTAGTTGAGAAGTGGGACCTTTACATTCGCGGCTTCGAGCAGGCCACCGGTTACTCAGAGCTGGTTGACCCTGTGGTTCAGCGTGAGCGCTTTATGGCTCAGATGGAACTTGCCAAGTCCGGTGACCCAGAGGCGATGAAGCTAGATGAGGAATTCCTCAAGGCTTTGGAGTTTGGTATGCCACCCTCGGGCGGAATGGGCATGGGTATTGACCGCCTGCTAATGAGCCTGACCGGTTTGGGTATTCGCGAAACTATCCTGTTCCCGCTGGTGAAGTAAAGATCATGAACCCCACCGACATGCTGTTAGACGCGATGATTTCCTTGATTCCACCGGCACTAGTTGGTGTGTTGTTTTGGATTATGCTGCGGTCAATTTTGAGAGCCGATAAGGGTGAGCGCGACACCTACGCCAAGATCGAGGCAGAAGAGCGTGCAAAGCGCGCTAACGCCTTGGGCGAACAGCCCTAGTAGTTACCCCAATCGCCACCTAGCATTTCCATTAGAGATTTTGGAGGTGCCAACTTGTTCGAGAAATTTACCGACAAGGCCCGACGCGTGGTCGTGCTTGCCCAAGAAGAGGCCAAGCTTCTAAATCACAACTACATCGGCACCGAGCACATTCTGCTCGGATTGATCCACGAGGGTGAAGGCGTTGCGGCCAAGGCGCTAGAAGCGCTCGGCATCAACCTAGAGCAGGTTCGTGAGCAGGTCCAGGAGATCATCGGTCAGGGTCAGCAGGCACCATCCGGTCACATTCCATTTACCCCGAGAGCCAAGAAGGTTCTAGAGCTATCGCTTCGCGAGGCTCTGCAGCTGGGTCACAGCTACATCGGCACCGAGCACCTGCTGCTTGGACTGATTCGCGAGGGCGAGGGTGTCGCAGCTCAGGTACTAACCAAGTTGGGTGCAGATACCAATAAGGTTCGCCAGCAGGTTATTCAGCTACTCTCCGGCTACCAGGGCAAGGAGTCTGTCGCAGTTGGCGGCGAGACCAACCCGCAGCCAAAGGGCTCACAGATTTTGGACCAGTACGGTCGCAACCTCACCCAGGCAGCTGCCGAGGGCAAGTTGGACCCGGTTGTTGGTCGTGAACGCGAAATTGAACGCGTAATGCAGATTCTTTCTCGCCGAACCAAGAACAACCCAATCTTGATCGGTGAGCCAGGTGTTGGTAAGACCGCGGTTGTTGAAGGTCTTGCTCAGGCGATTGTTTCTAACAACGTGCCAGAGACCCTTCGCGGCAAGCAGGTTTACACCCTGGATATGGGAAGCCTGATCGCTGGTTCTCGCTACCGCGGTGACTTCGAGGAGCGCCTCAAGAAGGTAACCAAGGAGATCCGCACCCGCGGTGACATCATCACCTTCATCGATGAGATTCACACCCTGGTTGGTGCTGGAGCGGCCGAAGGTGCAATCGATGCAGCCTCTATCCTCAAGCCAATGTTGGCTCGCGGTGAACTGCAGACCATTGGTGCCACCACCTTGGATGAGTACCGCAAGCACTTTGAAAAAGATGCAGCTCTGGTTCGTCGCTTCCAGTCGGTCCAGGTTGCAGAACCTACCCCTGCGATGGCAATCAACATCCTCAAGGGATTGCGCGATCGCTACGAAGCTCACCACAAGGTTTCAATCACCGACGCAGCGATTGTTGCAGCCGTTGCAATGTCTGACCGCTATGTTTCAGATCGCTTCCTACCGGACAAGGCGATTGACCTAATCGATGAGGCCGGTGCAAGATTGCGCCTCAGCTTCCTATCTTCCCCACCGGAACTTCGCGAGATGGAAGACAAGGTCTCGGTTGTAAAGAAGGCCAAGGAGCAGGCAATTGCGGACCAGGACTTCGAACTTGCAGCCACCAAGCGCGATGAGGAGAAGAAGCTCACCGCCGAGAAGATGCGCATGGAGAAGGAATTCCGTGAGGGCAATGTCCAAAAGCCTGGCATCGTTGACGAGGGCCTAATCGCAGAGGTACTCGCGCAGGCAACCGGCATTCCAGTGTTCCGACTTTCTGAAGAAGAAGGCGCGAAGTTGATTTTCATGGAGCAGGAACTCCACCAGCGGGTTATCGGTCAGGACCTAGCAATCGCTGCGCTATCCAAGACCATTCGCCGCCAGCGTGCGGGTCTAAAGGATCCAAAGCGTCCTTCTGGATCATTCATCTTCGCCGGCCCTACCGGTGTTGGAAAGACCGAGTTGGCAAAGGCTCTTGCAGAGTTCCTATTCGATGACGAAGACGCCTTGGTTGCTTTGGACATGTCCGAATACAGCGAAAAGCACACTGTGTCTCGCCTATTCGGTGCCCCTCCGGGATTCGTTGGATACGACGAGGGTGGACAGCTAACCGAGAAGATTCGTCGCAAGCCGTTCTCCGTTGTGCTTTTTGACGAGATCGAAAAGGCTCACCCGGACATCTTCAACTCGCTACTTCAGATTTTGGAAGAGGGTCGTCTAACCGATGGCCAGGGTCGAGTTGTTGACTTTAAGAACACCGTAATCATCATGACCACCAACCTCGGCTCCCGAGAGATCAATCGCGGAGCTCTTGGGTTTACTTTGGAAGGTGACTCCAAGAACGACTACGACCAGATGAAGTCACGCGTGAATGAGTCCCTGAAGCAAAACTTCAAGCCGGAGTTCCTAAACCGTGTTGATGAGGTAATCGTCTTCCCACAGCTCACCCGCGAGGAGCTGCTGCTAATTGTCGACTTGTTTATCAAGCGTCTGCAGTTGCGTCTGGATGACCGTGACCTGAAGTTGATTCTGACCAGCAGCGCCAAGGAGAAGCTAATTGAGCTTGGCTACGAGCCGTCTCTAGGAGCAAGACCTTTGCGCAGAGTTGTGCAGCGTGAGATCGAAGATGCAATTTCAGAGCGCATTCTCAGTGGAGACATCAAGAACTCGCAGGACATCCTGGTTGATTTCAACTCCGGAGAGTTCAGCTTTGTCTCAACGGAGCGAGCAGAGTCGGTAGTTTCCTAAATGACCGAAAAGCTGGGTTATAAAGTCATTGAGAACCTTGGTGACATCGAGATTCGTCAGTACCCACCACACATTCTGGTGAGCACCATCGAGTCGGGATCGATGTCAACAGCTGGAAGCCAGTCATTTCGACGCTTGGCAAACTACATCTTCGGTGGCAATAACGCCGGCAAGTCAATTGCTATGACCGCACCTGTGATGCAGGCCCAAAAAGACGAGGGATTTGTCACGTCTTTTGTGATGCCGGCCAGCATGTCGATGAGCCAGATGCCGGCCAGTTCGGATAAGACACTTAGTTTTTCCGAGCATCCAGGTGGCAAGTTCGCTGCGGTGTCGTTCTCTGGTCTGGCAAGCCAACCCCTATTTGATTCAAAGGCCAAAGCGCTAAAAGAAAAGCTTGCTGCCAAGAACATTGAGGTCGCGGGAGCTGCCATTTACGCCCGGTTCGATGGACCTTGGACTCCGTTTTTCCTTCGGCACAATGAGGTTTTGATCCCACTTCAGGGCTAATTGCTCCATAATTGCCCAATGCTCTTGATTCGTTCCGCCCGCACCAGCGATGTTCCGCGCATCCAAAAGATCGCCGAACCACTTGTCGCTGAACGCGTCTTGCTCGGTAAGGAAATGGTCGAGCTTTACGAATCAATTCAAGAATTTGTAGTTGCCGAACTCGATGGTGAAGTTGTTGGCTTTGGTGCCCTGCACGTGATGTGGCAGGACTTGGCTGAGGTTAGAACTCTTGCCGTAGACCTTGGCCACAAGCGTCAGGGCCTGGGTGCAGCGATGCTGAGCGAACTGTTGGAGCGCGCGAAGACCTTAGGCGTTCACCGAGTCTTCTGCCTAACCTTCGAGGTGGACTTCTTCCGCCGCCACGGTTTTGAAGAGATTTCTGATATGCCAGTTGACACTGAGACCTATGCAGAGATGGTTCGCTCGCACGACGAAGGTGTTGCAGAGTTTTTGGATTTGGCGAGAGTTAAGCAGAACACGCTGGGAAACTCCCGCATGCTCAAATACCTATAACTAGATTTGTCACATGCCTACCCAGCAACAGATCTATGCCCGCCGTCGCGGAGTTCTCCTATTGGCCGTGCTAATCGTTGCCGTCTGGGGTTGGATTTCGTTCGCTAACCCATTTGGACCTGCCGCGCCAACCCCTGTTACTCCAGCAATGAGTGAATCGGCAACGGTTTCAGCTGAGGCAATAGCACCAGCGGCTGGTGACGCGCCAGTTTGCCAGCCGGGAGTGGTTCAGGTTGAGGTCATGATCGGTAATGAGACCGAGACCCTAAACACCTTCGGTGCTGATGAGCAGCCAATGATTTGGTATTCGATTGTCAACACCGGCTTGGAAGACTGCAAGTTCAACGTTGGCTTGCGCGGCACTTTCTTCACCATTACTTCTGGAGACCAGACCTATTGGTCCTCCAAGCAGTGTCTTCGTGATGGTCTAACAGACTCCGATGTCGTTTTGCCAGCGAACCAGGCATTCTCTGCTCAGAAGGGGCCGTGGGAAAAGGTTTACTCTTCTGAAAATGGCTGTAATGCGGAGACTAATGACCTGGTCCCAACCGGCGGTGCAACCTACAAAATCAAGGTTGAAGTCAACGGCGTTATCTCAGAGGAGAAGTCCTTCATCCTCAACTAATTGCTTGGTTGATTGCAGCTTTGACCAGCTGACCCTTTTCACCGATCACCGTGGCATGTCCAAGACGCTGGGCTTCTTGGTTGCGTTGTGACCCATTGGTGACACCTCTGATTTCGCCAGCTAGTGAGATCTCACCAAAGGCGGCTACCTGGTGGCTAACTGGCTTGTCTTTCACCGCAGAAGCGATCGCAATCGCAATTGCTAAATCGGCAGCTGGTTCGGTGATCTTCATTCCACCGACGGTTGAAACGTAAACATCTTTGTCTGAGACTGAGATGCCCGCTCTTCTTTCTAGCACCGCCAGAATCATGGCGACTCTCGATGCATCGACGCCATTGGTGACTCTTCTAGGCTGCGGCGCGGTGGAGTGAACAACCAAGGCCTGAATCTCTGCAATGAGCGCGCGCTTGCCCTCAACTGTGACGGTGATGCAGGTGCCGGAGACTGGGTTTAGGGAGCCGGAGACAAATAGTGCGCTTGGGTCCGGGACCTCCAAGATGCCCTCGCCGGTTAGCTCGAAGCAGCCGACCTCATCGGTTGGACCAAAGCGGTTCTTTAGGGTTCTGATAAAGCGCAGTGAGGTCTGTCGATCACCTTCGAAGTGGCAGACCACATCTACTAGGTGCTCAAGAGTTCTTGGGCCGGCAATCGAGCCGTCCTTGGTGACGTGTCCCACCAGCAATAGTGGAATCCCATTTTGCTTCGCGGTGCGGATTAGGTTGGCTGCAACCTCGCGAACCTGAGCCGGCATACCCGCAACACCATCGATATCGCTAGAAGCAACGGTCTGAACCGAGTCAACAATAAACAGTTCTGGGCGAATCGCTTCAACCTGACCGAGCACTGTCGCTAAGTCGGTTTCGGCAGCAAGGTAGAGATTTGGCGTGAGCGCGTTGGTTCGCTGGGCGCGCAGTTTTACCTGCGAGGCAGATTCCTCAGCGGAGACATAGAGCACCTTCTTGCCTTGCTTGGCAAGACGAGATGCGACCTCAAGTAGCAGGGTGGACTTACCAACACCCGGTTCACCCGATAGCAAAATCGCAGCCCCCGGAACCAAGCCACCGCCTAAGACTCGGTCAAATTCTCCAACCGTGGTTGGTTGGCTTTCGCTTTCGCCGGTTTCGATCTCGGTGATGGGCCTAGCGGCTTGTGACTCGTTGAGTTTTATTGCACGAACCTCTTTGGTTGTGCCGCTGGTTTCATCGAGGCTGCCCCAGGCCTGGCATTCGCCACATCGACCCGCCCACTTGACGGTGGTCCAGCCACACTCTGAACACTTGAATTCGCTTTTTTGCTTAGCCACGAATGAAACCTAACTCACACCTAGGACACCTAAACTCTTCAAACGCACTGGTGTTGAAAGTTGAGACGTGACAAAGAACCATAAGTACGAGTTTTGGCTGGTTTTGATGCTGTCCCTGGGAGCATCAGCTATCTGGTCAACCATCTCGCTCTTGCGCAAGCTTGCCCAAGAAGGCGGGCTTGCGAAGGCAACCGCAACCCTGAATAGACCACTTGCTGAAATAGCTTGGCTAGACCTGGTGAGTCAAATTGCGAGCATCGCTCTGGCATTGGTTCCAGTTTTGCTGGCGATCTACTTTCTAAAACAAGACGGCATAAGCCTCGGGCTGAAACCTAAATGGTCAGATCTCAGGCAGGTTGTGCTGGTTGCTGCTGGAGTCGGAATACCGGGTATTGGTTTGTATTTTCTAGCACTCGAACTTGGCTTGACTGCAAGGGTAACTCCAAGCGCACTTGGTGATAACTGGTGGACCATCCCGGTTCTTTTGCTTGCTGCGCTAAAGGCGGGATTGCTTGAAGAAGTAATCGCCGTTGGTTTCTTTATGACCAAGCTATCTAGGTGGAAGCCAGAGGTTTCGATCTGGGGGCTGATCGTGCTCTCGGCATTGTTTAGGGCGAGCTATCACTCCTACCAAGGCTTCTCGGCATTCGTTGGAAACTTTGTAATGGGCTTGGTCTTTGCCTTCTGGTTCCACAAAACAAAGCGTGTAGCACCGTTGGTGTTGGCGCACTTTTTGATGGATGCTGTTGTCTTTATTGGCTACCCACTGGTGTTTGGCTCATAGGATTTGAAAATGGACAATCTTCGCATTGCATTTATTGGTAGCGGGTCAATGGGCTCAGCCGTTCTCGATGGCCTAATTGCTGCCGGCCACCCAAAGCCATTGATCTCTGCCACCACCAGGACTGAGTCGAAAGCAAAGGCCCTGCGCGATCGTGGAGTTAGTGCTTTGGCCGGCGAAACCTCACCGGATGCCAATGCGCTTATGGCAGGCGATGCAGATGTAATCGTGCTGGGCGTAAAGCCCTACCAAATCGTTGATGTCCTCACCGAACTCAAGGGCGAGATTGGTAAGAATGTTGTCGTTATCTCGATGGCTGCCGGCATCAAACTTGCCACCATGGCAGCGGTGCTGGATGAGAACCCAAACCTGATTCGCACCATGCCAAATACCCCTGCGCTAGTCGGTAAGGGCGTAACCGGTCTTGCCTCTGCTGCTACCGCATCTCCTGAAGCGATTGCTGCTGCCAAGGCTTTGTTTGAGGCAGTTGGCTCGGTGGTAGTGATTCCAGAGGAAAAGATTGACGCGCTGAGTGCTGTCTCTGGTTCAGGTCCAGCCTGGGTTTACTACATCATCGAGCAGTGGGAAAAGGTTGCCATCTCCGAGGGCTTTAGCGAGGCGGATGCCAAGCTAATGGTCCGCCAGACTCTTGCCGGTTCGGTCGAATTGCTTGAGAACTCAGGCGAGGAGCCAAGCGAACTTCGCCGCAAGGTAACTAGCCCCGGCGGCACCACCGAGCGGATTATTGCAACGCTCGACGAAGCAGATCTGCAAGACATTTTTTCGCGGTCATTAAAAGCAGCGGTTGCAAGGGCTGGGGAAATCGCAAACTCTTGAAATTCATGGATAGTCTTATTGCATGGCAGACATCTTTGAAGCAATTGCAGATCCAACTAGACGCGTGCTGCTTGAGACGCTTCTAGATTCCCACCTCACCGGTGGTAGCGGGGAACTAACCGTGACCGAGCTGGTTGAGCGCACCAAGTTGGGCCAACCAACCGTATCCAAGCACCTGAAGACTCTTCGCGAGGTCGGCCTGGTTGCTGCCCGCGAAGAAGGCCAGAAGCGTTTCTACTCGGTGGTTCCAGAACCACTTGAGGAGATCGAAGACTGGATGATTAATTTCCTATCCCTTGGCTTCGACGCTGAAGCCGAAGAGGGCGATGAGCTTTCCCAAGCCCTGGGAGATGCTGGTGAGAAGCTGGGCCACTGGCTAACCGAGAAGGCCGGCTGGTTGGGCGAGCAGCTCAAGACCAAGGTTGACGAACTAGACATCGATGTTGACGCTAAGGACCTCGGTCACCGCCTAGGTCGCAAGCTAGCTGACGCAAAGGTTGAGGCCGCTAGAAGCGCCAAGGACTTTGAGAAGATTGCCCGCGACAAGGTCGATGAGGTAGTTGACGAGGTCAAGGCCGAGGCTAAGCACTTCGCATCCGAGGTCAAGGCAAAGGTAAAGCGCACCAAATGAGCGAAGATCAAGACCTTAGAAACTTCGCGCACAAGCGCTTAAAGAAGCAACAGGACTTCAAGCAGTACCTCGGCGTTTGGGTCGGCGTGAGCATCCTGTGCACCGGAATTTGGTTTCTGACCAGCCCAGGTAGCTCCTTCTGGCCAATCTGGGTCATGTTTGGCATGGGAGTCGGAGCGCTGTTTGCCGGAATCGATGCGTACGGCCCTGGTCAGAAAAAGGTAATTACCGAGTCTGATGTTGATGCAGAGGTTGAGCGCCTGAGACGTAAGGGCTAAACTTACTAGGTTGTCCAATCGGACAGTAACAAAAGTTTTGTGAGGTCTTCGTGGGTTCAATTATCAAGAAGCGCCGCAAGCGTATGTCCAAGAAGAAGCACCGTAAGCTCCTTCGCAAGACCCGCCACCAGCGTCGCAACAAGAAGTAAATCTTCTCTAAAACCCGCCTTCGGGCGGGTTTTTTACTTTCTGAGGTCGCGCTTTTTGAACTGCAAAATTGCCCAGCCAGCTGCTTCTGCGTAGCGCTTGAGGACCTTATCTGGGTTCACCGCAACGGCGTGACCAACCAGAGTCAAAAGCGGTAAGTCATTTACAGAGTCCGAGTAGGCGAATGAGCGCTTGAGCGAAATGCCACGTTCTTTGGCTAGTCGCTTGGCTGCCTTGCGCTTGGCTTTGCCGTGAAGTGGCTCACCAACTAGCTCACCGGTTAGCACATCACCATCGTGAGCAACAATGGTTCCGAGGGCTCCAGTTGCGCCTAGGGCATCAGCAATCTTCTGCACTAGGTCTAGAGGGGCGGCAGAGATCAGCCAAACCTCTCTGCCTTTTTCGAGGTGACCCTTTAGGGCAACTACCGCCTCAGGCCAAAGTCTTGGTTTGATCTCGGATTCGTAGACCGTGTCTATCAGTTCGCGAAGTTCCGCAATTGGGTGGCCTTTGGTCAGCTGCAGTGCGCGGTCTTTGAAACCTGCCATCTTGGAGTTCTTCTCGCCCCTGCGGATGAACATGACCTGCTCAAACATAAAGCGCCAGATGTCGCGGCGCTTGATCGCGCCACCTGCGAAGGCAACTTTGCCAAAAAGGATTGATGTTGAGCCACGAACCAGGGTGTTGTCGACGTCGAAGAACGCAGCCTCGATCTTGGGCTTATTTTCCTGGGGCTCTAGCACCGGCTTAGTCTAATCAGCTAAGGCAAACACTTAGGCTTGTGACGTGCCAGAACAAATTCACCTCACTTTGATTGTGCGCCAGGGCTGCCACCTCTGCGAGGTCGCAGAGAATGACCTAGCTAGGGTTTTGGGCCGATTCAGCGCAGAGTATCCTGACACTGGCTTTCAGGTGGAGCTAGTAGAGATTGACTCGAAACCTGAGTTTGAGAAATACACCGACGATATTCCGGTGTTGCTAATCAATGACAAGCAGGTAGCATTTTGGCGAATCGACGAAGACCGAGTATTTGAACAGCTGAGGAAACTGGCATGAGAAAAGTTGTTTTCTGGATCATCAAGAACTTCTGGTTCCCGATTTTGGTAGCGATTCTAGGTTCGCTCGCTAAGAAGCACACCTGGGCAGCCAAAGCCCATGGTGCATTGAAAAAAGTTTCTTAGTAGTTGTTGCATTATTACTACATAGCATTTATGCTACATCCATGGGTCGTAAACCAAAGTCTGAAGAAGAGCGGGTAGCTAACCGCATCGAAGAACTGCGCACCCTATCCGGACTGACTCGGCAAGAGCTCGCCGAGCAGGTCGGAGTTCACTATCAAACCATCGGTTACATTGAGCGCGGCGAGTACTCACCTTCTCTGGTGCTGGCACTTCGCATCGCCTCAGTTTTAGAAGCCAAGGTCGAAGAGATCTTCTGGCTGGAAGAGGAACAAGCATGAATGAGCTTTTAGTTGTTTTCTATCTTTTGGCAACTCTGGCGGTTGCCTATCTCTGGTTCTATCCAATAGTCATTGGCAATAACGTCAAGCGAATGATGTTGGCGGACATCGTGGTCACCGGCATTCCGGTTGCCATATCCGCAATTTTGTTTTGGGAGTCCGACCCGGTCTTCAGCCTCTTTGGCTGGAAGCTGAATTGGTTCTTCTTCACAATCATCGTTATGACTGCTATTAAGCTACCGATGTTCCTGCTGTACTTGAAGGCCCGCGGTCTAAGTGCAGAGTATTGGGCAGCGATGGGATTCGGACCTAAGGGATCTGTCGACGCCGGATGGTCGACTGCCTCGGTCAAGGAAGTTGCAAAGCGGCTCAACGACACAAAGTGGGATGGCCTTAGAACTCCGGCAGCCAAACGATTCTTGCTGATCGGTTCGAACGTTGTGATCCTTGCGGGCACCGGCTTCCTATTCTCGGTTGGAGACAACGCCTGGTCTGCCTACTCGCTAATTCAAATCCTGTTGACCTTTGTCTGCTGGTTCCTCCTTCGTCAATCCGTTCGCCTGGTGGCGGATGCGCCAGAGGAAGCTCTGGATGAGCGCACGATTCGTCAGCGTGACCGTAGCTATCTAGTGGGCTATCGCTGGCTGGCATCCATCGGAGCCACGCTGGTTACAGCTTTGATGGTTTATGCGGTATTGACAGACGCCCAGACCAATTCGGACGGTTTCAACTACCAGCTGGCATTCACCTGGCCTCAGGTCCAGGCTCTGTTCTGGCTGGTTTTGGGCTATACATACATGTTGCCTTCGATGGCCATGATCTCTTTGGAACTCAAAAAGCGTATGAAGGTCTAGTGATGCCGCTCGAGATTTGGATCGCAATCCTGGGTGGCCTGTTCGTGATTGTTCTTTCGATCTGGGGTTCTGGTAAGAAATGAATCTCGAACAACTAGGACTACTGGGCATCTTTCTTGCGGGGGCAACTCCCTGGCTAGAAGCGATTGCCGTTGTGCCAGCAGGAATCATTTTTGGACTTGATCCGGTGCTTACTGTTATTGCAGCTGCAACCGGCAATGCCATCACTATCTTCTTGTTTGCCTATGCCGGTTCAAGCATTCGCAGCTGGATCATTCGTCGACGTGAGGCCAGGGGTAAAACTGGTGAGTCACCGAAGTTTCAGAAGGCTGTTGCAGCATTCGATAAGTACGGAATTTATGGCATGGCCGCACTGGGACCAGTTCTCATCGGCACTCAATTTGCAGCAGCAGCATCTGTTGCAGCAGGCGTAAAGCCGCTGAAGACCTCGCTACTGATTACCACCAGCATGGTGTTGTGGGGCACAGGAATTGCTCTGCTGATGGTTTTCTCTGGACTAAACCTAGAGAACCTGCAGAGTTAATTGCTTATGGCTGAAGCCTGTTAGGTCCGCGGAATAGGAAGCTAGCCTCGCGAATGTTTGGTAGGTCCAGCATCAACATAACAACGCGGGTTAGACCCATACCGAATCCACCGTGGCTTGGAGCTCCGTAGCGGAAGAAGTCCAGGTAGAAGTTCAAGCTTTCAAGTTCAAGACCCTTGTCCAAAACTTGCTTCTCCAAGACCTCAATGCGGTGTTCGCGCTGCGCACCGGTGGTGATCTCGGTGCCCTTCCAGATCAGGTCGTAGCTGTTGGTTAGGTTCTCGTTGTCCGCATGACGCATGTGGTAGAACGGGCGGATGTTCTTTGGGTAGTCGGTTAGGAATACGAATTCGTGACCGTGGGTCTCCATTACGTGCTGGTGAATCTGACGCTCACCCTCTGGGTCTAGATCGCCATCCATGCGAGGCACCTTGTAGCCGCGAGCCTCAACAATCTTGTGAGCCTCGGCTAGCGGAATGCGTGGGAATGGGGTGGCAGGAATCTGAATGTCGATGCCGTAAAGCTTCTGAATCTCTTCGCCATACTTGGCCTTCACCGCGGTGATGGCTCGAACCAATAGCTGCTCCTGGAACTGCATGATGTCTTCATGAGACTCGATCCAGCTCATCTCCATGTCAACCGAGACAAACTCGGTTGCGTGGCGAGAGGTGAAAGAAGGGTCGGCACGGAATACCGGCCCAATCTCGAATACTTTGCCCAAACCTGCGCTCATCGCCATCTGCTTGTAGAACTGAGGAGACTGAGCCAGGTAGGCGTGGGTCTCGAAGTACTCAAGCTTGAAAAGCTCGGCGTGTGACTCAGAAGGCGAAGCCATTAGCTTCGGGGAGTGAATCTCGATGAAGTCGTTCTCCAACCAAACCTCGCGCCAAGTCTTCTCGATCTCGGTCTGCACGCGCATCATTAGGTTGATTTCTGGACGACGCATGTCAATAAAGCGCCAGTCCAGTCTCTTGTCGATTGAAGTGTCATCGGCAATTGGGCTGTCTGGGTTTGCCAACGAAACAATCTTCATGCCGGTTAGCAAAATCTCGATGCCGCCAAGCTTTACGCGCTCGTCGTGCTTGAGGTTTCCAGTGATCTCAACAAAGGAGCCATTGGACAGGCTTGACACCTGGTCAGCTAGGGCATCCTCGTCGGCTGGACGAGGGTAGGTGACCTGGACGCTACCGGACTCATCGCGAATGATGATGAACTGAATTCGCTTTTGATCACGCAGGGTTTCCACCCAACCACCAATGGTTACAGGGCCATCTGCTTGCGAAGCAAGAGAAGCGATGGTGTGGCGATTAAGCATGTGATTACCTCGTTGGGGGTAGGCGTCTAGTTACGTATTGAGAAGTTTAGCGAAGGTAGACTTAAGCCATGCCTGCCAACCGTCTTCACTTCGTTCGCCACGGGGAAGTATTCAACCCCAAAGGCGTACTTTATGAGCGTATCCCAGGCTTTCAGCTCAGTGATTTGGGCCACCAAATGGCCGAAGCTGCTGCCAAGCGGCTGGCTTCTGAAAATCGGGAAATCGTAAAGCTTTTAGCTTCCCCTCTGCAGCGCACCCAAGAGTCCGCAGCTCCAGTTTCCAAAGAGTTTGGCCTTGAGATTGAGCACGAGCACAGAGTTATCGAACCCTGGAACAAATTTGCCGGCTACAAAATGGGTGGCCGAGCTGTTTTGAAGAAGCCATCTCTGGCGCTTCACCTATACAACCCACAAAAGCCAAGCTGGGGCGAGCCTTACAAAGAGATCGCCACTCGCATGACCGATGCAGCGCTTTCTGCATGGGACAGTGTGGATTCCGGCGATGTGGTGGTTGTCTCACATCAACTTCCCATCTGGATGCTTTATCGTTCCAGCCAGGGTTTGGCCTTGCCGCACGATCCTCGAAAGCGCAGGTGCTCGCTTTCATCTATCACCTCGTTCGAGGTAGTGGATGGCAAGTTGGAGGAAGTTGACTACCGAGAGCCTGGTTTAGAACTAGCGGCAAGACTCAGCGAAGCAGCGAAGGATGGAGGTGCGGTGTGAAGAAAGAAACTCAAAGAGCAGTTGCCATCGCGCTAGTTATCTTCATTATCGGATCCATCGCACTGAGCTTGGCCGGCTGCACCTCGGATCCACTAGCAGATCAGTTTCGTTCGGGAGACTCTAAGAACTACATCGCCGGAGACGGCACCGTAACCGAGTTTGACTCGGCCCAGAGACCAACCTTTTTGCCCTTTACCGGCGAGACCGAGTCTGGACAGATGCTTGACTCCAAGGCCCTAGCGGGCCAGGTCGTGGTTATGAACTGGTGGTATTCAGCCTGTGCTCCTTGTCGGGCGGAAGCTCCGGATCTGCAGGCGCTATCTGAAGAGTTCCAGGACCAAGGCGTGCAGTTTGTTGGCGTGAATGTTCGCGATACCGCAGAAACCGCATTGGCTTTTGATCGCAAGTTTGACATCGGGTTTCCCTCAATCATTGACGCGCAGTCCGGTGCCGTCTCCCTGGCTTTTCAGGGAGTCGTAAGCCCGCAGGCAGTGCCAACAACTTTGGTGATCGACAAGCAGGGCAAGGTTGCCTCCAGGATTCTGGGTCGAATCGATCCATCGATTCTCAAGACACTGATTGAGACCGTGGTAGCCGAGTGAACCCAGCAGATGTAATCCTCAACGGGTCACTTTTGGCAGCCATGCCAATTGCGCTGCTGGCTGGCTTGGTCACCTTCCTATCGCCCTGCGTTTTGCCCTTGGTTCCGGGTTACCTCGGATACGTATCTGGTGCTGCACAAAGTAAGACCAAGTTGGTCTTAGGTGCGGTGCTTTTTGTACTTGGCTTCACGGTGGTCTTCGTATCGCTGGGAGTGCTTGCGGGTTCAGCGGGGCTGTTGTTTTTTGCCAACAGTTTCTGGGTTCAATTTGTGCTCGGCCTGCTGGTGGTTGTCTTTGGTCTGGCGATGATTGGGCAGTTTGATTTTCTGCAGCGCAGCATCAAGATTCCATTTAGTCCAAAGGTTGGCCTTGCGGGAGCCCCGCTGTTGGGTGTGGTTTTCGCCGTCGGTTGGACTCCCTGCATTGGCCCTACATTGGCTGCGGTTTTGACTCTTGCTTCAACCACCGGGGATCCGGTTCGCGGTGGCATTCTCGCAACCGTCTATTCGCTAGGTATCGGCATTCCTTTTGTGTTGATTGCGCTTGGCATGAGCTGGGCGGTGTCGAGCGTGGCCTTTGTAAAGAAGCACCTCAGAGCCTTCAACCTCTTTGGTGGCGGCCTATTGATCTTGATTGGCCTACTGCTTATGACCGGCCTTTGGGGCCAGTTCCTGACTTGGATGCAGGGGGTGCAAAGTGGCTTCGAACTTATTCTCTAGGTTGATCTTTTGGCCAAGATGGTTCTGGCGTCAGCTCACCTCGATGCGCACGGCCCTATTCCTTTTGTTGTTGCTCGCCATTGCCGCGGTTCCAGGTTCGGTTTACCCGCAGCGCTCGGCTGACCCAAATGGCGTTCGCATCTTCTTTGACAACAACCCAGATGTCGCTGAGGTTATGGAGGACTTCCAGCTCTTTGATGTCTACACCTCGGTCTGGTTCTCTTCGATCTACATCCTGTTGTTTGTTTCGCTAGTTGGCTGCGTTGTCCCAAGAACCAAGGTTCACTTTGAGGCGCTGAGAGCTCAGCCGGTTCAGACTCCGCAGAACCTAAAGCGCATGCCGGTTTTCCAGAAGTCGCAGGGTCAGGCTGGCTATCTTGAGGCAGCGCTTGAGGTTCTAAAGTCAAAGCGCTACAAGGTTGCAATGCACCAAGACTCAGTCTCCGCGGAGAAGGGCTACATCAAAGAAACTGGCAATCTTGTTTTCCACTTCTCGCTAATTGGAGTTCTAATCGCGGTTGGCGTTGGTGGCGGTTTGAGCTTTAGCGGGCAAAGAGTTTTGGTGGTTGGCGATAGCTTCGTGAACAACTTGGCAAGCTACGACTCATTCTCACCGGGTCCGTTCTTTGACGAAGCGCAACTTGAGCCCTTCAGCGTTCGACTTGATGATTTCCAGGTGCTTTATGACCTGCAGAACCCGAACAACCTAGGTCAACCAATCGACTTCATCGCAAGTGTTACCTCGGAGGGCAAGTCCTCTGAGGTGAGAGTCAACTACCCGTTGGAGGCCCCAGGGGCCAGCATTTATCTAACCGGTAACGGCTTTGCTCCAGTGGTCACCGTCTTTGATGGCGAGGGGAATGTTGCATTTTCTGGACCGAGCGTGTTCTTGCCGCAGGATTCGAATATGACCTCGCTCGGTGTTATCAAGGTTCCGGATGCGCTTCCAGAACAGGTAGGAATCATCGCCTTCTTCTACCCAACCGCCGAGCAGTTGGAATCAGGGGCGTACACCTCGATTTATCCGGACCCAATCGATCCACTTATGACCATGAATGTCTACTCCGGAGACCTAGGGCTTGATGAAGGCGTTCCTAAAAACGTCTTTGCGCTGGACACCGAAAACCTAGAGGTCGTGGCATCAAGGGATGGACCAAACGATCCGATCCAGCTTCGTATTGGCGAGACGGTGGAGCTGCCTAAACAATTGGGCAAGGTCAGATTCGACGGGCTACTGCGATTTGCCTCACTGGATGTTGCTTACAACCCCGGTGGTATTTGGGTATTGCTGTTTGCCCTGCTGGCAATTTTCTCAATGGGGCTATCGCTAATGACCCCGCGTCGCCGAATTTGGGTGAGGCGCAATCAAGATGGGACAATAGAGCTTGCTGCTCTGGCTCGCAGCGATGATCCAAGGCTCGAAGAGGTGTTGGTCGAAATCCGCAATGCAATTGAATCCAAGGTTGGAAGTAAATGACGATTGTTCTAAATGAGCCGCTATCCCAGATCTCGCTGCTATTTGTCTCGGCTGCGATGGCGTTCATAGCTCTTGCGCTGGTGCTGTTCTCGCTTCAGCTATCAAAGCTATTGGGTCAGACTCCAGAGGAGCGAGCCAAGCTTTCTAACATTGAAAAGATCGCCTTCATCGTTACCGCCGTCGGCACCGTGGTGTTGGGAATCGGTGTTGTGCTGCGAGGTGTTGCCGCGGGCCGTGTGCCATGGGCAAACATGTATGAGTTCTCGATCTCATCCGCGCTACTGATTCTTTTGGTTTACCTGACTTCTTTGAAGATCAAAGACGTTCGCTTTATCGCAACCTTTGTGACCGGCTTTGTTCTGGTCACTTTGTTTGCTGCGGTTTCGCTCTTCTACGTTGAGGTCAAGACCTTGATGCCGGCACTGCAGAGCTACTGGTTGGTAATCCACGTCGTGGTTGCCATTCTCGCAACCTCATTCTTTGCAATTGCCGCAGGTCTCCACATTGCATACCTGGTGAAAGCCAGCAACTTCGCAAAGCGCCTAATGGAGCTCTTCCCAGCGCTTGAGCAGCTAGAGAGATTGGCATACCGCTTCAACGTGGTTGGCTTTGTGCTCTGGAGCTTTACCTTGATTGCAGGAGCGATCTGGGCAGAGCGAGCCTGGCACCGCTACTGGGGTTGGGACACCAAGGAGGTTTGGACCTTCATCATCTGGACCCTTTACGCCGGATACCTACACGCGATGGCGACCAGAGGCTGGAACGGCAAGCGAGCAGCTTGGCTTGGGCTAGTGGCATTCCTTGCGATCATCTTCAACTTCACTATCGTGAACCAGTTTTTCAAGGGACTGCACGTTTACTCAGGGCTCTAGAAGGTCAAAGCAACGCTCTAGTCGCTCGAGCCACCACTTGGTGCGCTCGGGGCTGGCCTGGTATTTCTGCAATAGAGCTGCATCCGGCTGAATCTCACGCGGGGTGATTCTTCCGGCCACTGGCGTAAGCGGCTCGAGTGTGATGTCTGACTCCATAAGACTCAGGGTTCCAAGACCGCAGTCGAAGTCCAGCTCAGGTAGTGCTGCCGCGAGGTAGGCGCCCTGGGATAGGCCAATGCTGGTTTCAAGTGCTGAGCTAACCACTGCGCGCAAACCGGTTTGCCTTGCGATTTCTAGGCTGCGCGCAATGCCGCCTAAAGGCTGCACCTTGAGCATCACAATGTCTGCGGCTTGTCTTTCGGCAACCTCGAGCGGATCGCTTGCCTTCCGGATTGATTCATCGGCAGCGATCAGAACCTTCAGACCCAAGTGTTTGATTGCTCTTCTAAGTTCCACCAATTCGTTGATGCTGGCGCAGGGCTGCTCAAAGTAATCAAGTCGGTCAAGTGGGATTTGTGCCAAAAGTTCGAGCGCTTTTTCAGGGGAGAAGTTGCCGTTGGCATCCAGTCTGATCCTGACATCTGGATAGCTTGAGGTGACCTTCAGGACCCTGGCAATGTCATCGATTAGCGTTTGCCCAGTTTCAGCAACCTTGATCTTGACGGTTGAGAATTCACCAAATTTGCTTAGTACTTCTTCGACCTGGTCTGGGCTTACGGCAGGCAGAGTGGCATTGACGCCAACAGTGTCTCTGTGAAGTTTTGGTAGGTCTTGGTTTGCAAAGCTCACGGCGGCGGCCAGCCAGGTGCTGGCCTCTTGGTCTGAGTATTCGATAAAGGGGGAGAACTCAGCCCAGCGCTTAGTGCCCTTGAAAATTAGTGCCTCGCGGTGGCTGAGGCCGCGAAATTTGGTCAGCATTGGGATGCTCACAACGCTGACTTGGGCTATTTTCTCCCCGTACACCCGATTAGTCTAATTGCATGGCAAATTCGATTTCCGAGACCTTTGATCAGAACCTTTGGCATTCCGTTGCCGGTTTTGAGGAGCTGACCGACGTCAGCTACCACCGTCACAACACCCTCGGGGTGGTTCGAATCGGCTTTTCGCGCCCAGAAGTTAGAAATGCTTTTAGACCACAGACCGTAGACGAGCTCTACCAAACCCTTGAGCACGCAAGGGCTACTAGCGATGTTGGCGTTGTGCTGCTCACCGGAAACGGGCCTTCTCCAAAGGACGGCGTCTGGTCGTTTTGCTCCGGTGGCGACCAAAGAGTTCGAGGCGACAGCGGTTACGAGTACGGACCTGGAACTGCCGGTCGACTGCACATTCTTGAGGTGCAGCGCTTGATTCGTTTTATGCCAAAGGTGGTTATCGCTTTGGTTTCTGGCTGGGCGGCAGGCGGCGGGCACTCGCTGAATGTGGTTTGCGATCTCTCGATTGCATCGCGTCAGCACGCTCGCTTCAAGCAGACCGATGCCGATGTTGGTTCCTTCGATGCCGGTTACGGCAGTGCCTACCTAGCTCGTCAAACCGGGCAAAAGTTTGCTCGTGAGATCTTCTTCCTAGGTCGCGAATACGACGCTCAGCGTGCCTATGAAATGGGTGTTGTGAACGCGGTTGCCGATCACGACAAGTTAGAGACCACTGCTCTTGAGTGGGCTGAGGATATTTTGGCCAAGTCCCCAACGGCGATTCGAATGCTGAAGTATGCCTTCAACGCGGTTGATGATGGCCTAGTTGGACAGCAGTTATTTGCAGGCGAGGCAACTCGTTTGGCCTACGGCACCGAAGAGGCAGCCGAGGGCAAGAACGCATTCTTGGAGAAGCGAAAGCCAGACTGGTCTGACACCCCCTGGCACTACTAATGAAACCGCTTCGCCTGATTCCTGCCAATGACACTTTTCGTGCACTAGCCAGCTGCGTCGAATTGCTGGATGGCAAGATCGCACTTTTCATAACCGATCCTGAGCTCAACGGACTAATGCCTGAGGTCAACGGTTTTCCAAACGAAGTCCCAAGCGATGTTGCGCTAATTGTTGAGAGCTCGGGCTCGACCGGAACCCCCAAGCGCATCGAACTCTCTGAGGCTGCCATGAGGGCATCCGCTCAAGCTTCTGCGGAACGACTGGGCGGTGGGGGCCAGTGGTTATTGGCACTACCAACCAAGTTCATCGCCGGCATAAACGTGCTTATTCGCTCGGTTATTGCCGACACCCAGCCGGTGATCATGAATACCCAATTGCCATTCACGGCGGATGCATTTTTTAGGGCGGCATCTTTGATGACTGAGACCAAGCGCTTCACATCCTTGGTGCCGGCTCAGCTTGCAAGGCTGCTGGAGGCAGCCAAGACCGATGACTATTCGCTTTCGCTACTTCGTCGCTTTGATGCGATTTTGGTTGGCGGACAGATGCCGGAACAGTCGGTCGTAGAGCAGCTGCGATCGCTAGGGGTGAACATAGTCATCTCCTACGGCATGAGCGAGACTGCCGGCGGCTGCGTCTATGACTCAGTCCCACTATCTGGAGTGTCAGTGAACATTCGCGACGGTCGAATTGCCATCTCAGGTGCTGTATTGGCAAATGGATTGCCCAAGGAGTTTCTAACCAGCGACCTAGGCGAGATTCGTGACGGCAAGCTCTATGTCACCGGTCGTGCCGACCGAGTAATCATCTCCGGAGGTCACAAGGTATCGCTTGAGGCCATCGAGGCAAAAGCGCTACAGATTTCCGGCGTCAAAGAGGTTGCAGCCGTAGCTATTGCAACCAGCTGGGGAGAATCTGTCGGCCTGGTCTATGTTGGCGATCCAGCGGTTGACTTCGCTGTCTTGGAGGAGCTCTCAGTGGCTGCCAAGCCACATCGAGTGCTGTTAGTTCCTGAGCTTCCAAGGCTGGTCAGTGGCAAAGCCGACCTTATGGCAATCGCAAAGCTTTTGAGCGAATAGCATTTGTGGGTTATGTCGATTAAAAACTGGATCACCGGAGCGAGGGTTAGAACCCTGCCGCTTGCCGTAGCACCAATCGTGCTTGGTTCCGCGAGCGCAGACCTGGTTGATCGTTTTGATCCGCTGCTTGCCCTGTTGGCACTGCTGGTGGCTCTGCTATTGCAGATCGGCGTGAACTACGCGAACGACTATTCGGATGGTATTCGCGGTACAGATGCGAATCGAGTTGGCCCACTTCGACTAACCGGTTCTGGATTGGTTCGCCCACAGGCTGTGAAACTTGCAGCTGCTCTCACTTTTGGTCTGGCTGCTCTTGCTGGACTGGCCATTGTTTTGCTTACTGGACAGTGGTGGCTAATTGCCGTTGGACTTCTCTGCATTGTTGCGGCCTGGTATTACACCGGGGGTAAGTCTCCCTATGGTTATGCCGGTCTTGGAGAAATTGCGGTATTTACTTTCTTTGGCCTGATTGCCACCGTTGGAACTGCCTACATTCAAATCCTTAAGGTTGATCCGATGGCGATTTTGCTGGGTGTCAACTTTGGCTTTTATGCCACAGCCGTTTTGTTGGTGAACAACATTCGCGATGTTGAGACCGATCGCCAAAGTGGTAAGAACACCCTCTCGGTTCGAATCGGAGTGCGTGCATCAAAGGTGCTCTTTGCGCTTCTTTTGGTTTTGCCGGTGATCTTCAACCTGTTTTTGGCTGCCATCTACCCTGCGACCATTATCGGGCTTGCCAACCTGATGCTGGTTTTCCCTGCGCTGCTTGCTGGAGTGAAGGGTAAGGGTCCGAAGGACTACATCTCAGCGCTAAAGCTAACTAGCTTTGCGGGCCTTGGCTTTGGGTTACTTGTCGGCCTCGGGCTTTTTGTTGTTTCGTTCTGAATCCAAAACGTCGTTCTCTAGATCACCCTCGTCGTCCTGGTAGCTGCCGCTGGCATCACGCGAAAGCTTCTTGGCAACCGAGGCACTTAGGGCATCGCGCTGCTTGTCTAAAAACATAAGTGAGAGCGCGAAGGAAATAGCGGCCGCGAAAACTGTTGAGAACACTGGGCCGAAATTCAAAAGCATGAACACGGCAAAAATACCGAAGAACATGCCCAATCGGAGCAGGGTGTAGCCAAGCCAAGGGTTCTTCACGGTTACAAGTCTAGGCGAGTCTGAATTAGGGTTGATGGTATGACAAGACTGGCAATTGCCTCGATCGTATTTTTGGTGATCTTCACGGTTTTCACCACCGTTTTTGCCGCCGCGGCAAACAAGAGCGAAGTAAGGCTTTTGCCTAAGTGGGTATGGGTGCTTTTGTGCTTGGTAATCCCATTCTTCGGTGGCCTTTTGTACCTGATGGTTGGAAGACCGCTGGGTAAGGGTCCGCAGGGTGGTCAAAAGAACAAACGCTATGTCGCACCCGACGATGATCCAAACTTCCTTCGTGATCTGCAGCGCAAGCTAAAGAAAGACGAAGACGACCAGAAGTGACAAACCTAAGCTCCCAATCATTCGCAGCTGAGCTATTGGCGACTCTGGTCGCTGCCGGTGCAAAGCACCTCTACCTAGCTCCGGGAGCAAGATCACAGGCCTTAGCAATTGCTGCGGATCAACTTGCCACAAAAAACCTTGCCGACCTAACAATTCGCCTGGATGAAAGATCAATGGGCTTTGTCGCACTTGGTAGGGCACTGGCAACGGGTCAGCCTTCGGTGTTGATTACCACCAGCGGCACAGCGGTGGCAAACCTGCACCCAGCGGTTCTTGAAGCCCACCACAGCGGTGTACCAATGATTTTGCTAACCGCAGACCGACCAGCCAGGTTGCGTGGCAAGGGAGCCAACCAAACCACCAACCAGGTGGGTATCTTCGCCGATGCGGTGATTCGCTGCATCGACGTCAGCGTGCCAGAGCTTGGAGAGTTTGATCCAAGAGCGCTCGCCATCGAAGCCATGGAGCTGGCCACCGGAGAGAACCCAGGTCCAGTGCAGCTAAACCTGCAATTCCAAGAGCCGCTAAGCGACCTAACTCCTAACGCCAGCGAAATCGCAGTTGGGGAGATCTCACTGCATCCACTAACTTCAGAAACCTCAAGCCTCGAGGTGGTTATTTCGGACCGCGCTGTGGTTATTGCAGGCGCTGGCGCTGGATCCAAAGCCGTCGAGTTCGCAACTATGGCGAACCTGCCACTTTTGGCAGAGCCGACCTCCGGCGCTCGCTACTCCAAGCAGGCAGTTATCGATTACATCGGAGCGCTCAGCGGTGAACTTGGTGGGGCGGTTGATCAGGTGTTTGTCTTTGGAAAGCCAACTCTTTCTAGGCCAGTTCAGCGCTTGATTGCAAACTCCAAGGTCTGGGTTTGTGAGAGCAAAACCCACGGCCACTTTGACCCAAGTGGAAATGCCTTGGGTTATGCCGATGAGCTAATCCCAATGGGAAGCGCAGAGCAATCCTGGGTCGACTCTTGGTTCAATCAGGATGTTTTTGCTTCAAAGCGCGGCGACTTAGCCAAGGCGGTTTGGGATGCGACAAAGCCAAGTGAGCAGCTACTTTTTGGAGCTTCGCAGATTATTCGTGAGGCTGATCGGGTGCTTCCAGCAAAGGAGATTCCGGTTTTTGCCAACAGAGGTCTTTCCGGTATCGACGGCACGGTTTCAACTGCGATTGGCCTTGCTCAAAACGGTAAGAAGACCAGAGTGCTACTCGGTGATCTCACCCTGCTGCACGATGCCAGTGGGCTAAATCTCTCAGGAATTAAGGGCTTAGACATTCAGGTGATTGTCGGCAACGACAACGGCGGCGAGATTTTCAAAAAACTCGAAGTTGCTCAGCTATTGCCGCAGGCAACTCTGGAAAGACTTTTCCTGACCCCGCAGAACGTTGACCTCAAAGCTCTGGCAAGTGCCTACGGCTGGGAGTATTTGGCGGTGAGTTCTATTCAGGAGCTAAATCAAGCCATGCAGAGCTCAGGACAGCTGCTTATCGACTACCAGCTCTAGTGTTCGAAGGCGTAGCGAACCGCGCGGAACTTTAGATCGGTTTCCGCAAGCTCGGCCTGAGGGTCAGACTCTGCAACAATTCCGCAGCCGGCAATCGCTCTCACAACTACCTTGTCTTCAAAACTCTCAATGATTCCTCCGCGTAGGGCAATTGCAAGTTCCCCAGAACCATCGGCGGAAACCCAGCCAACCGGTCCGGCATAGCCACCGCGGTCATAGGGCTCTAATTCTTCAATCACAGAAATCGCTAGGTCTCTCGGGGTGCCGGCAACTGCTGCGGTTGGGTGCAGGCGAGCAATTACATCGAGCAGGCTGATCGCTGGCTTGAGCTTTCCTCGAACATCGGTTGCTAGGTGCCAAAGATCTGGCAGGGCTAGCGAGAACGGTTGGGCATCGGCCTCAACCCAATCGCAAAATGGCTCTAACTCGGAGACCATGGACTGCACGGCATAGCCGTGCTCGTGATTGTTCTTGATTGAGTGTGAAAGCCCATCTGCAATCGCACGATCAACATCCGGGTCGGTTCCTCGTCCGGCGGTTCCTGCTAGCACTCTTGCAGACACTTCACCGCGATCTGCTCGCAGCAGTAGCTCAGGCGATGCCCCAAAGACACCCTCAACCTTGTAGGTCCAGCAATCTGGGTAGCGAGAGCGCAGTCTTGCAAGCGGGGTGGTCAAATCAGGTTGGGAATCCAAAACCATCTCAAGGTCACGAGAAAGCACGACCTTCCTGAGGTCGCTCTGTTGGATTTTGGTGATTGCGTTAGAAACCGCAGCTTCAAACCCTGCGGCACTTAGCCGCCCGGTGTGGAACTGGGTCGGGGTTGATGTCTTGGATGGGGTGGCATCTTCGCCCTCGACTTCGATTACAAAGCTGGCCTCTGGGCGAATGACGTAAAGCCTTCTTGGGACAATCAAGACGCTCTCGGTCTTGGAGTTCCCCGAAAAGCTGATGGAGCTAAAGGCAACCAGCGAACTACCGGGGAGCCTTACGTTGTCTTGGATCTCGGCCTCAGCGCAAGCCTTGCGCCACATTGCGGCAAGGGTAGAAATGCGATCTGGGCCGGTGGCGGAAAGTCTTAGCGCAGTTCCCTGACCAACCAAAGTTTGGTTGCTTCTGGCAAAAAGAAAGTCGCCGGTTGGGATGCTAGCCAGCTCAATTAGACGTGACGTCACCTTGAGCGGCATTGTGATCCTTTACTAAGAGTTGGCTGTGAGCATCAGCGAAAGCTGGGGTTGAACACGGGCACTATCTATCCTTGAGATTAAGTCTAGGTGAGGAGTCCAATGCGAAAAGCTGTCGCGGTATTCCTCGCACTCCCGATGATCTTGTTCCCACTGGCAGCTTTTGCCGATGAAGAGGGTGAAGAGTCAGAGTCTCAAGAGCAAGTAATTGGCCCACAGGTTCACAGCCCAGACGGCACCGCACCAAAGGCAGATCCGATCAACGTCTCCGAAATTGTGATCACCAGGCAAACTCCAGCGGACACATTTGTGCTGGCAACCACCCCGTTGGTGCTGGCCCTTGGAGTTGGATCAATCGGCTTAGTGATTTACACCTTCGCTCGGGGTTCCAAGCGCGAGGATAAAGATTAGACTCTACGGGTGAGCAAGGCTGACCTATCCAAACAACCGCAAGCCGTATCGGCGATGTTTGATTCGGTCGCAGATTCTTACGACAAAACCAATGACCTACTTTCCTTTGGGCAATCCCGCCTTTGGCGCGGAAAGGTTGCCAAGGCAGTAAATGCCAAATCTGGCGAACAGGTTTTGGATATCGCAGCCGGCACCGGCACCAGCTCAATGGCATTTCTATCGGAAGGCGTTCGCGTCGTCGCAGCCGATTTCTCCAAGGGGATGCTCGAGGTTGGAAAAAAGAAGCATCCAAAGCTGGAGTTTGTTTTTGCAGACGCGATGAAGCTTCCCTTCCAAGACGCCGAGTTTGATGTCGTGACCATGAGCTTTGGATTGCGCAATGTCCAGGACCACAAGGTCGCATTGGGTGAATTCTTGCGAGTGCTAAAGCCTGGCGGACGCTTGGTTGTCTGCGAGTTCTCTCACGTGTCAGGGCCGTTTGGAGCTTTTTACCGCTTTTACCTCAAGAACATCCTGCCGAAGATCTCCGGTCTTTTCTCCAAGAGCCCAGAGGCTTACGACTACCTCTCCGACTCCATTCAGGCTTGGCCTAAGCAGAAGCAGTTGGCTCAGGACATTGCAAATGTTGGCTTTAGCGAGGTTGGTTTCAAGAACCTCTCGCTCGGCATTGTTGCAATTCACAAGGCGGTGAAGCGATGAAGGTTTCACTACCGAGCCAGCTCAGATTGGTTTCCGATAAAGCCCTGATTGCCGACCTAGAGACCCGCATGGCAATCGTCGAAAAGCGCATCGCAGAGGCAACCTCCCACACCGAGTCACTGGTAAATGAGATGTCCAGCCACCTTTCTGCCGCCGGCGGCAAGCGACTGCGTCCTGTGCTCACGCTCTTGACCTCACACCTTGGTGACCCCAATGAGGAGGAGGTGCTGGATGCTGCGGTAGTGATGGAGATCACTCACCTGGCAACGCTGTATCACGATGACGTTATGGACCAGGCCTCAAAGCGCAGAGGTGTTGACACCGCTCACATGGTTTGGGGCAACAACGTTGCAATCCTCACCGGTGACCTTTTATTTGCCAGGGCATCCAACATCGTCTCTGGTTTGGGTGATGACTCGCTAAAGCTTCAAGCCAAGGTCTTTGAGCAATTGGTGCTTGGTCAGCTGCACGAAACCATCGGACCGCAGGATGGTCAGGACATCATCGAGCACTACTACGAGGTATTGCGCGATAAGACCGGTTCGCTAATTGCGCTCTCCGCACAAATCGGTGCTTTGGTATCTGGTGCACCTGCTGAATACCAAGAGCCGCTCAAGCAGTTCGGCGAGAGCATTGGAGTCGCCTTCCAGCTAATTGACGACATCATCGATATTCAAAGCACCAAGGACCAGTCCGGCAAGGTTGCCGGAACTGACCTGTTGGCTGGAGTCCCAACCCTGCCGGTATTGCTTTTGGCTAACCACCAGGATGCAGATTCCCAAGCACTGTTGGCAAAAATCTCGGGCGGCTTGGAAGAAGCAGACCTAAAAGACGTGTTGAGTAAATTGCGCTCTCACAAGGTAATGGCTGAGTCACTAAGCATTACCAATGGCTGGGCGGATCGGGCCAAGGCTGCCCTAGGTCCACTTCCAGCTTCGAGCGTGAAGTCGGCATTGATTGCATTTGCCGACGCAGTTGTTGATCGGCAAGGTTAGAGGAAAGTAATTGGCAAAACTACGTTTGGCGGTAATCGGGGCGGGACCGGCCGGCATTTACGCATCGGACCTAATCCTCAAGGCAGAGCGTGACTTTGAGGTCTCAATCGACCTATTTGACCTATTGCCAGCCCCCTACGGTTTGGTTCGTTACGGAGTTGCTCCTGACCACCCAAGAATCAAGGGCATCATTCGTGCTCTCTATGAGGTGCTGGACCGAGGAGACATTCGCTTTTTCGGAAATGTAAAGTACGGCACCGACATCACTCTCGCTGACCTAAAACAGCACTACAACGCAGTGATCTTTGCCACCGGCGCTATTCAAGATGCCGACCTAAAAATCCCAGGTGTTGAGCTTGATGGTTCCTACGGCGCTGCTGACTTTGTGAACTGGTATGACGCACACCCCGACTTCCCTCGCTCCTGGCCACTAGATGCCAAGCAGATTGCGGTTATCGGAAACGGTAACGTCGCACTCGACGTCGCTCGAATGCTGATCAAGCGTCCGGATGACCTGCTTTCCACCGACATCCCAGATCACGTCTACGAAGGCCTCAAGGCATCTCCGGTGACCGATGTCCATGTCTTTGGAAGACGCGGACCAGCTCAGGTGAAGTTCAGCCCGCTAGAACTTCGCGAGGCACTTCACATCGAAGGCGTGCAGTCGATCGTTTACGACGAGGACTTCCAATACGACGACGGATCTCAGGCAGCTATCGACAGCAACAACCAGGTTCGCGTGATGGTGAAGACCCTGGAAGATTTGCGAGCGAACCCACAGGCTTCTGAGGACCGCAGGTTGCACCTGCACTTCTTCTCTGCCCCGGTTGAGGTTCTAGGCGAAGACGGCAAGGTTGTTGGCCTCAGGGTTCAGCGCACCAAGTTGGATGGCACTGGAAACGTAACTCCAATTGATGAGTTTGAAACCTTCCCGATTCAGGCGGTTTACCGAGCGGTTGGTTACTTTGGGACACCGGTCGTTGAGATTCCTTTTGACTCTAAGTACGGCGTGATTCAAAACAACGAGGGCCGAGTACTAGACGGCGAAGGTCAACAGATCCCAGGTGTTTACTGCACCGGTTGGATTAAACGTGGCCCGGTGGGACTAATTGGTCACACTAAGGCGGATGCCATTGAGACCATCTCGCACGTCATTGCAGATAGAGCAATGTGGTGGCAGCCGGGTAAGCCTGCCGAGGCTGAGATTTTGGCAACCCTGGATGCTCGCGGCGTGAAGTACCTAGAGTGGAAAGACTGGCTAACCCTTGATGCCAAGGAGCTTGCCCTTGGTGCTCAGGACGGGCGCGAGCGCAAGAAGCTGTTTGATCGCGAGGAAATCTCCTCGATTATTGAAGGCTCCAAGTAGTTGGAAAAGCTTTCCGGTAAGCGACTTCGCAAGGCACAAATTGCGATGCTTATCACCTTTGCCTTCACCGGTCACATCGCACTGAGCTCGGTGGCCTGGGTTCCGGAATTCATCGACCGCTTAGGTGTTTCGTTCGCAACCTGGGGAACCATCATTGGGTTTGGCGTGGTGGGCTCGATTGTCCCGCTGTTTTTTGTTTCGCGTTTGATTATGCGCTTTGGCCCGAGGACCCTTATTCGATACGGTAACTACCTAAGTGCGATATTTTTAGTTCTGCTGGGACTGACTTCCAACCCTTTTATCTGGTTCTTCCTAAACATTGGTTTCAACTTCTTCATCTCGATCCTCGGTGTATCCGTCAACTCTCACTCGGTGCTGCTGCAGAAGCAGATCAAGAAAAACGTAATTGCTCGCTTCCACGCCGGCTGGAGCATAGGTGCGGTGGCAGCGGCGATGACCGGTGGCCTGTCGACTCTGTTCTTGGATCTCGAGCAGTACCTGCTCATCGTTGCAGTTTTGAACGTGATTGTCTTTGAGTTCGCATTGCGCTGGCTGCTATCCCCAACCGAAGACGGTCACCTAGAAGAGCGTGCCGGGGTCGTAAAGCGCAAGTTCTTCCACATCCCGGTCCAACTGGTTTGGTTGTCCCTAGGACTTATCGGCATCGTCTTTCCAGAGGTCGCCGTCATCGACTGGGCAGCTGTTTTTGCCAGAGATATTTTGAACGTTGAATTAGCGCTTAGGTCGCTACCGTTTGCCACATTTATGATCGGCATGATTATCGGGCGCCTCTCGATGACCAGGCTGGCGGAGAAGTACCACCCGAATCTAATCGCATCCCGCGGTGCTTTTTTGGCGGCTGGAGTCCTAGCGCTAGCTGCAATCTTTGCACCGCTATTGGCTGACACCTCCAGCACCCTAGCTCTTGTTGCCACCATGCTGCTGTGGTTTCTTGCCGGCCTGGGTCTTGCTACGGGAGCCCCGACCTTCATATCTGCCGCCGGTCACATCCCAGGAGTTTCGACGGCGTGGGCGGTGTCCAGGCTTTCGCTGATGAGCTCGATCATGTCGGTGATGGCAAAAACTCTCATGGGTGCTCTAGCGGAGGGTGTAGGTCTGTCCCTCGCATTCTTCTTCCCGATTACCATGGCCATCGCCTCAGGACTCATCGCCCATCAGTTTGCCCAGCGGGCCAAGCAAACAGAGCTTGGCTCTGTTTCTCCGCCAACCTCGCCGATGCCTGTGATTGTCATAGAGGAAGAGCGCAGGTAATCGATGACCCTTTATGCAATTGGCAATAACCCAATGAACTATGCCTGGGGATCAAGTCCACTGCTCTCTGATCTGCTGGGGATAGAAGAGCCCGAGTATCCAATTGCGGAGCAGTGGTTCGGCACCCATCCAACTGCACCTGCAAAAGTCTTAGATTCAACCGGTGGGAATCTCGCAGATCGCTATGGACAACTCGGTTACCTGGTGAAGTTCTTGGCCGCCGCAAATCCGCTATCTATTCAGGCGCATCCAACTAAGGAACTAGCGGAACGACAGTTTCTAAACCACCACCCCTCCTACTCAGATGCCAATCACAAGCCTGAGCTGATCGTTGCAATCACTGACTTCCGCGCACTGTGTGGCTTTAGGCCAGTTGCTGAAATGCAGGGCGATCTTGAGGAGCTAGCAAAATCCAACGCAGGCTTTACCCCGCTTGCAGAAGTGTTTGCCCTTGGCGGTTATCAGGCGGCCATGCAGTGGGTGTATGAATCCGATCCGGAGCTAATCCTCACGCTGGTTGCCAATGCAGCGGTGCTTGGTCGCAAGCGCGATCGCCTTATCGAGCAGCTGTTCCAGCTTTACGGTCAGGACTTAGGGATCTTGGTCTCGGTATTCATGAATTTAGTAGCGCTTTCACCAGGTGAGGGTTTGTATCTTCCGGCCGGCAACATCCACGCCTACCTTGAGGGTTTGGGTGTTGAGGTGATGGCCAGTAGCGATAACGTGCTGCGCGGGGGATTGACTTCAAAAACCGTGGATGTTCGGGAGCTACTTAGAGTCTTGGACTACAGCGAATTGGCCGAGCCAAAGATTGCGGTCAAAAAACTAAGCCAGGGCATTTGGGAGTATCCAACTGCGGCAGAGGACTTCAAGGTCTATCGGGTAGAGCCAAGTTCCAGCGTGATGCTGATGGACCTTGATCTTCCAAACACCGGCATTGTGGTCTGCACCCAGGGGGAGCTAACCATCTCAACCAGTAAAGACGAGACGCTAACTATTGGCCGCGGCAAAGCAGCATTTATGGCGGATGCCAGATTGTTCTCGGTCACCGGTAACGGAACCGGCTTTATCGCGCTTGGCTAACGGAAGTTAGTGAACTGAAGGTCAACCTCAAGGTCTGATCCACGAAGTAGCGACATGGTGTCCTGCAGGTCATCTCTTGACTTCGAGCTAACACGTAGCTCATCGCCCTGGATCTGAGCCTTTACGCTCTTAGGTCCCTGATCGCGAATGATCTTGGAAATCTTTTTTGCGTTCTCTTGGTCAATACCGTTTTTCAGGCTGCACTCGATGCGGAACTCTTTACCCGACGGGTATGGCTCTCCAGAATCTAAAGACTTGAGTGAGATGCCGCGCTTGATCAGCTTGGTCTCAAATACATCCAGCACCGCAAGAGCGCGGTCTTGCGAGTTGGCCTTGATCATTACCTTTTCGCCGCTCCACTCAATGGAGGCGTCGGTGCCCTTGAAGTCGTAGCGCTGCTCGACTTCCTTGGAAGCTTGGTTTAGGGCGTTGTCCGCCTCTTGGTGGTCAACTTTAGAAACTACGTCAAATGAGGAATCAGCCATGAGGCAAATTCTAGCTAGTGGCTTGTCTCGCCGTTGAAGAACGCACCACCAAATCAATAGGCCAGGTGGTGAGCTGCTCAACGTTGTTTAGTAGCTTGTCATCACTGGCCTCCAGGATATCCACCAACATGTCAGCACCTCTAGCTCCCTGAGCATTGGTTTGCTGGTCGATGGTGGAAAGTCCATAGAACTCACCCATCGGGTGTCCATCCATCGCGATAACGCTGATGTCCTGGGGAACCCTTAGACCTAGGTCGCGAGCTGCCTGGATTGCACCAAAGCCCATCTCGTCAGATGCACAGTAGATAGCGGTAGGCGCATTTCTTGGATCCCCAAGCATTTGCTTGGCTGCAACATAGCCACCGCTAACGGTGAAGTCAGCCTCAGCAACCCACTGCGGGTCAAAGTCTAGATTCGCATCAAGCAGTGCTTCTTGGTAGCCGGTGCGACGAAGGTATGGCTGGTGGAAGTCCATCTCGGTGGCAGGTGTTCCGGAGATCATGCCCACCTTTCGGTGACCAAGGGAAATCAAGTGCTGGGTTGCAAGGCGACCAGCACCCTCATCATCAATCGAGATTGAACGGGCCCCAGGAATTGGACCACCAATACCAACGATCGGCTTTCGCAGTTCGCTCAGTCGCTTGAGCTCGGATTCAGAGAGCTTCACGGCAACCGTTAGCACGCCATCGACGCGCTTGCGCAGCACTAAATCCTCAAAAACTCGCTTACGGGAAGCAGGTCCACCCGAGAGACTGTAAAGCGTTACATCGTAGCCACGGTTCACCAGAGCGTTTACAGCTCCATCCAATACCGCGGAGAAAAACCAACGGTCAATGTATGGCATCACAACGCCGATGTTCTTGGAGCGACCGGTGGCCAGGGTGTAGGCAGAGGATGATGCCACATAGCCCAGTTCCTGCGCGGCTTTGAGCACTTTCTCGCGTGCGCGAGCTGAGACGTGGCTTTTGCCATTTAGCGCTCTAGAGACAGTTGCAGTTGAGACACCTGCGCGCTCTGCGACCTCGATAATTCCGACCATAAGTAGAAACTGTAAAGCTTTACAATCTTTGCCGCTAGTTAGAGCAGGAAAAATGGGCTATTCTTTTGCATCGCGTGATAAAAAACGCATCTGGCTAGTTACCCAAGTGGCCAAAGGGAACTGACTGTAAATCAGCTGGCTCAGCCTTCGGGGGTTCGAATCCCTCACTAGCCACGAAAACCCACCCCTCCACGGGTGGGTTTTTACTTTCTAAAAGACATGCATCGGCAAAAAGTGAACCCCCGCGGGTGTTTTATTCTAAATAAACTTGGGGAACTGCCCGCTTTTTGAATGGATCCCAGCTTTGTCAGAAATCGAATTCACCACGCGCAAATGGGTGCGCCCCGAGGACCTGAATGCCAATGGAACTCTTTTTGGCGGAAGTCTCTTGCGTTGGATTGATGAGGAAGCCACTATTCACGCAATCTTGCAATTGGGCAATCGCCGAGTCGTGACAAAGTTCATGTCCGAGATCAACTTCATTGCCTCTGCAATCGAGGGTGACCTAATTGAAATGGGCCTGGTTCCAACGAAATTTGGCACCACTTCAATCACGATGCGAGCAGAGGTTCGCAACATGGTTACCAAGAAGAATATTTTGACCGTGGAGCGCATTGTCTTTGTGGGCTTGGACAGCGCTGGCGTGCCACTACCCCATGGCTATGAATCTGTAAGCACCGATCGAGACCGGTTTCCCGTGGAGCATGAGTAACTAATTCGTAAAATATACGGATAACCGCTTGTTTAGTGTTCAAAATCCTCTAGATTATTGAAATGAAAATTTTCAATCGTCACTCAGACGCAAACGAATATCGCGGCAGTCGCCTCTCATTTCTTTTCCTAGTTGTGCTCACTACTGTCGCAACCGGTCGTAGCCTGGCCCACATCTTCCTTCCCGACGGAGGTGCTGGCAGCATCGCCGGTATGGATGTCGAGGTAGAAGGTGGCAACAACATCATCGCCATGTTTGGTCAGTGGGGCTTCTCTCAGCTACTACTAGCTGGGCTGATGTGGGTAATCATTTTCAAGCAGCGTCACCTGGTGCCGCTGGCTCTGTTATTCCAGACCTTGGATTGGGGCGGTCGAATTCTTGTGGGGCTAATCAAGCCGGTTGAGATCGCATCGACCCCACCGGGCGAAATCGGGAGTTACATCCTTTTCCCGCTGTGTGTGATTGCGCTGTGGTTCTCAATGCCTAAGGCTAAGAGGTAAAGCTGACGGGCTCTAAGTTCAAAGTAGCAACGAAAACCCACTCCTTCGGGAGTGGGTTTTTACTTCTTGGAAGATTAGGCTTTTCTACCTAAGCCTTGTTTCACCAAGGCTGTAAAACATAAGGAACCCATGTCACAAACCCAAGACGCTGCATCCGCCATCACCGTCTCATTTGAGGGTTGGAAGAAGCGGGTATCGGTCTTTTTGGTGGGGCAGACCGTCACCATGTTTGGTTCGATGTTGGTGCAGTACGCAATTCTTTGGCACCTGACTTTGACAACTAAGTCGGGCGTGGTCCTTGCTCTCGCGGCTGTGTTTGGCTTCTTGCCGCAGGCGATTGTGTCGATTTTTGGGGGAGTTTGGGCAGATCGGGTAAATCGCAAGTTGATGATCATTTTCTCTGACGCAGCCATTGCACTTGCGACCCTGGGCCTTGCGCTTTTGATGCTCTCGGGTGTTGATGATTTGTGGTTGATCTTTGTTGTTATGGCAGTTAGGTCTATCGGTGCTGGTGTTCAGATGCCTGCAGTTTCAGCACTTTTGCCACAGCTAGTTCCAGGTGATCAGTTGATGCGCGTGAACGGCATCAACAGCAGCGTGCAGTCATCACTTACGATTCTTGCTCCCGTTGCTGCCGCAGGTGTTTACGCGACCATGTCACTGACCGGCATCTTGTTTATTGACGTTGTAACTGCCGTGATCGGCGTTGCGCTACTGGCAACTGTGAAGGTTCCAACCTTGGCTCGCGCAGCAAGTCTCGATAAGCCTTCCTACTTCGCAGATCTCAAAGACGGCATCCAGTACACCTTCACTCACGACCTGGTTCGTTGGGTCTTGGTTATCTTCGCAATCGTTTTCCTATTGATTGTTGCTCCTTCAAACCTCTCTCCATTGATGTTGGTTAGAACCTTCGGTGATGAGGTCTGGATGCTGACCGTGCTTGAACTGTCGTTCGGCGTTGGCATGGTGCTGGGAGGTGCCCTGATTGCGGTGTTGGCATCGAAGCTGGATCGCCTATCGACGATTATTGGAACCTCAATTGCTTTTGGTGTTATGGCTATTGCGATGGGATTCACAACAAACCTGATCGTGTTTTATGCACTGTTCTTCCTGATCGGTTTGACGGTTCCAGCCTTCTCAACCTCGGCTTTCACTCTGCTTCAGGAAACAGTCGAGCCAGAGCGCCAGGGTCGAGTATTTGGTTTTGTTGGCATTGTGATGTCCTTGGCGATGCCGATTGGCATGGCGGTACTGGGTCCTTTGGCCGATGTGGTCTCGGTTGAGCTTTTGTTGATTGTGACCGGTGCAGCAACTGTGGTCATTGCCACAATGGCAGTCTTGCTGCCAGGAGGTAAGCGAGCGATTGCGGCAGCACATGCTTCTACCGGTCCTGCCACCGAGACCGAGTAGCAACCTCGATAACAGAGCATCATCGGTTAGGCACCGCGGGAACTTTTTTCTCAACCGCTAGGTTTTACCTTGAGTTACGTCTGGAGAAAACATGAACGCGCTAATCAACTTCATCACTGGCAAAAAGACCGCATGGGTCACTTTGCTTATCGGTCTAATCTTTGCTGGTTTGGCTTTTGGCCCACTGAGTGCCACCACCACCGAAACCGCACCTACCAATGGTTTGCCAGACACTTCTGAGACTGCATTGGTGAACAAGGCGCTAGAGGGTCTTCCTGGTTCTGATGCAACCGCAGCGGTATTGGTCTACAAGTCTGAGGCCAAGTTCACCGAAGATGAGGTCTTGTGGCTGCAGGGAAGTTTTGACCCGGCCACCCAGATGCTTGCCGGTGGCGTGAACGAGAAGTTCTTGGAGATCACCAACCTTGAGGTCATGGGTGAGCCGTTTGTGCCACCAGCCCAGATCTCGGAAGACGGCAAGGTTGCCGTCGTTACCGTCCCACTTGAGAAATCCGATGAGGTAGAGGTTGTTACCGAGCGTGTAACCGAACTTCGTGAACTAGCAGCCGAGGGCATGCCAGCAGGCTTCGAGGTTTACCTAACCGGTCCTGAGGGTTTCCAGGCTGACCTAAACAACGTCTTCGCAGGAGCTGACTTTACGCTTTTGCTTTCAACCGTGATTGTGGTTGCGGTTCTACTTCTGATTACCTACCGCTCCCCAGTGCTATGGCTAGTTCCACTTATCGTGGTTGGTGTCGCCGATGGTATGGCTGGTCAGCTTGGTCGCCAGATGGCAACTTTGTTTGGCATGGTTCCGGATGGTTCGGTAACAGGAATTCTGTCGGTGCTGGTGTTTGGTGCCGGAACCAACTACGCGCTTTTGATCATCGCTCGCTACCGTGAAGAGCTATTGCTTGAGCAGGACCGTCACGTTGCAATGGCAAAGGCAATCAGGGGTGCAGGTCCCGCGATCATCGCCTCTGGTTCAACAGTTACCTTGGCCCTACTAACCCTGACCCTTGCCGAACTTGGTGGCAACCGAACCCTTGGTTTGGTTTGTGCAGTTGGAATCGTGATTGCGATGATTGCTGCGCTGGCAGTTCTACCTGCTGCGCTAGTGGTATTCGGTCGCGGTTTGTTCTGGCCATTCGTGCCACGCTTTGGCGGCGTGAACAAGAGCCTCAACGGCCTATGGGGCAAGCTTGGTCGCGCAGTTAGCAAGCGTCCAGCAATCATCTCCTCGGTTGGTGTTTTGATTTTGGCTGGTTTGGCAATTGGTGCCAGCGGTATTCAGGTTGGTCTTGCATCAACCGAGCAGTTCCGCGAGAAGCCAGATGCTGTTTACGGCCAGGAAATCCTTGGTGATGCCTTCCCAGCCGGCGCTACCTCTCCAACCACTGTGATTGTGGACAAGGGCTTTGAGGCAGATGCTGCAGAGATCGCAAAGAGCGTCCCAGGTGTTGCCGAAGTAACCATCGGCGACACCGACGGTGAGATCGTTGCCTTGAGCGTTGTACTTGATGCAACTGCTGGTTCAGAGGAGGCTTACCAGTCGATTCGCGACCTTCGTACCGAGCTTGCAACTTTGGACTCAGCGAATGCTTTGGTTGGTGGCCTAGATGCAGAGACACTGGACGTGAAGACCGCCTACGAGAACGACCAGATTCTAGTTATCCCACTGATCTTGATCTTGGTGTTCTTGGTCTTGGTAATGCTACTTCGCTCACTACTTGCGCCGATCCTGCTGCTCACCACTGTGGTGGCATCTTTCTTCGCATCCATGGGTGCCAGCTGGTTGATCTTCGAGCAGCTCCTCGGGTTGCCTGCGCTGGACCTGAGCGTGTTCCTGTACTCGTTCTTGTTCCTGGTGGCCCTTGGTGTTGACTACAACATCTTCCTGGTCTCCAGGGCCCAGGAGGAGGCTGTGAAGCACGGTACCCGTGAGGGCATGGTTCGCGCTCTAAGCGCAACCGGTGGTGTCATTACCTCGGCAGGTATTTTGCTGGCTGCGGTGTTCGCGGTGCTTGGAGTATTGCCACTGATCGCGCTGTACCAGATCGGAATCATCGTCTGCATCGGTGTGCTACTTGACACCTTGCTGGTGAGAACCGTTGTGGTTCCGGCGCTCGCCTTTATGACCGGAGACAAGTTCTGGTGGCCAAGAAAGAAGCTAACCGCCCCTAAGTTTGGCTAGACCAAAACCCAAGCTGTGTAGATGACACCTGAGCGCCACCATTGAGCACCTTCTTGGCTTAGGTGTAACGGCATGACTAGAGCTTTATCCAGGCAACCTGGTCGTGCTCTAGTACCTCCTCGATGGTTAGGTCGTGCTGAGTGGTTGCCAGCAGCTCACCCTTTGGAAGCGAGATTGCACTTCCGGTGAAGTTAGCCAGCACCAAGACACCGTTGTTGATGTAGGCAAGCGAGTTTTTTCCAGCGTGCTCGTCGGCCCACTTCAGGTTGCCGTGACCAAGATTGTGGTCCTTGCGAACCTTGATCAAGCGCTTGTATAGCTCGAGGGTGGAACCTGCAACACCGCGCTGCGATGCTCGGGCGTAGATCTTGTAGTTAGAAGGCTGTGGCAACCAAGCCTCACCTGTGGAGTTGAAGCCAAGTGCTGGTGCATCTGCCTCCCATGGAATTGGAACGCGGCAACCATCGCGACCAACTCGCTCACCCTTGGTGCGGAAGTAGGTCGGGTCTTGACGGTACTTACCCTCCAAGGTGGTGTGCTCTGGAAGTCCAAGCTCCTCACCCTGGTAGATGTATGCGCCACCTGGAAGGCCGAGCATGAATGCGCTGGCTGCACGAGCTACGCGCTGACCGCGAGCCTCATCTGGCTGCGGGTAGTCTGGTCCGATTCCATCGCCCTGCTTTGGAATAGTGTCGTAAGCCATTCGGGTCACGTGGCGAATGGTGTCGTGGTTAGAAAGCACCCAGGTGCTAGGAGCTCCTACGCCACCAAAAGCAGCGAGGGACTCGTCAACTACATCGCGAAGTTCATCTCTGTCCCATGGGCAGCCAAGGTAGCCAAAGTTGAAGGTCTGGTGATACTCGCCAGGTCTGACCCACTGCGCCATCTTTGGGATGGTTGAAAGCCAAGCCTCACCGCACATCGCACGGTCTTCGTACTCATCGAGAACCTTGCGGAACTTCCTGTTGATCTCGTGAACTCCAGGCTGACCCCAGAACGGGTGCTGGTAGTCCTTGAGCTCATCACTGATACCTGTCATGGTCGAGTTGTTCTCAACCACATCTGGCAAACCAGGCTCTTTTACAAGGCCGTGGGCAACGTCGATGCGGAAACCGGCAACGCCGCGATCTAGCCAAAAGCGAAGTATTGATTCGAACTCTTCGATGACCTTCGGGTTATCCCAATCAAAGTCAGGCTGTGAGGAATCGAAGATGTGCAGGTACCACTGGCCATCTTCGATCTGGGTCCAGGCAGGACCTCCGAATACTGACTCCCAGTTGTTTGGAGGGAGCTCACCCTTCTTACCCTTGCCCTCGCGGAACATATACATCGCGCGCTCTTTTGAACCCTTGCCGGCTTTGAGTGCCGCCTGGAAAAGTGGGTGCTGGTCAGAGGAGTGGTTTGGAACTAGGTCAACAATTACGCGAATGCCCATTGCGCTGGCCTTAGCCAACATCGCATCAAAATCAGCCAAGGTTCCAAATAGTGGATCGATGTCCTTGTAATCGGAAACGTCGTAACCGGCGTCCTTCTGCGGGGACTTGAAAAACGGTGAGAACCAAATCGCGTCAATGCCAAGTTCCTGCAGCTCACCCATGCGCTGGGTGATTCCGTTTAGATCACCGATGCCATCGCCATCGCCGTCAGCGAAGGAGCGTGGGTAGATCTGGTAGATGACGGCAGAGCGCCACCACTCTTTACCTGGGGAGGATGGAACTAGCAAGTTTTCAGACATAGGCAGAGCTTATGACCTAGTTGGGCGCTGTTCTAGAGGCTCTAGAGCGAGTCGCGATTGGTCTGTAAACGATTACAGTTGCTAAACGACTGCCTTGTAAGCGTTTTCAAGAAAATGCAGCTTCTTCCCTAAAAATAGGGCCTGTTATGAACTTGTTATCTATGTAAGCGATTGCAGATTTGACCGAGTCGTTTACCAAGAGTTCACTAGTAGTTGTTTGCGGTACCGCAAATTTTTATCAACGAAAGGTAACCAATGAAGTTCACCTCACGTGGCTTTAAGGCTGCGGCCGCAGTCATCGCCACCGCTTCACTATTGGGTGCAGGTCTTCTACCAGCTCAGGCTGCTCCAAAGACCATCACCGTTTGGGCAGACGAGACTCGTGGCCCACAGCTAAAGAGCCTGATCGATGGAAACACCACCATCGCACCTGGATACGTCATCAAGGTCAAGTTCTTTGCATCTCTAACCGCTCTACAGAGCGCTTGGGACAAGGCAACTGCCGCTGGTGGTCCAGATGTTCTAACCGGTCCAGCATCGTTCAACGCTGCTGCTAAGAGCGGTAAGGTTCTTCCACTTCTTTACTCGAAGGCCGCACAGAGCGAGATTCCTTCCGGTGGAAAGCAAGCGCTGTCATACAAGGGTCGCACCTACGGTGTACCTCTAGATGTTGACACCACCGCTATGTTCTGGAACACCGCATTCGGTGCATCAGCTCCAACGACCATCGACGCAATGTTCGAGCTATACAAGACCCAGAAGGCAGCCGGCAAGGTTACCGGTGGTATCTGTGCATTTGAAGGTGTTTGGGGCGCTCACCCAATCCTTACCGCACTTGGTGGCGGAGCTTATGGCTTCACCAGCAACAACCCAGATGCAAACAAGGTTCTAATCAACAGCGCTGCCTTCAAGGCAAACGTCAAGAAGTACCTAGTTGGCGCTGATGGCAAGTCGAACGGCTTCTTTAAGTGGGACGGCTGTGCAGACGAGTACAAGGCTGGCAAGATGCTTGCTGCTAACACTGGTGCTTGGAACCTAGATGGCATTAATGCATCAGGTGTCAAGTTCACCCTTGGCGCAGTTCCTGGCCTAACCGCCTCTTCTAAGGGTGCTCAGTGGGTTAACTACTCGGGCGCTTGGGTAACCTCTTACGCTCGCACCCACGGTGTCGAGCTAGGTGCTAAGAAGCTAGTTATCGACTGGATGGCATCTTCTGCTGGTCAGCTACAGATGTACGCTGCCGGCGACCGCCCACCAGCCAACACCAAGGCAGCAGCCGCAGTGAAGAACGCCGCTACCAAGGGCATCGCAACCGCAGCTGGTACCGGTACCCCTCAGTTCAGCGCATGGTTGGACGACAAGACCGGTGGCTCTAACTGGTACGACACCGTAGGTTCAGCTTTGACCAACATGTTGGTTAAGGGTGACTCTGTCGACGCCACCTTGGATGCAGCAGCAGTGATTCTGCAGAAGAACTTCGCTAACGCATCAAAGTAGGTAAAACCAATTAAAAGTGTGGGGGTTGGATCCTTAGGGAACCAGCCCCCATCACTTTGGAAGCAGTAAAAATGGCAAAGATAAAGCAAGACTCCAAGCCTGTGAGACTAGGCCCACTGGTGGCCAAGATCATCTTCATGTCGCTGTTCGCATCCGGACTCGGCTACATGATGTTCGTTGCTTTTCTAGCCGGTGAGAATCTAATCGGTGGCGTTCTAGCCCTGGTCTTGATCGCATCATTTGTGGTCTACAGCTCAAAGGGCCTAGTGCCGCTAAAGTTCCTACTCCCAGGAATAGTGCTACTCGCAATCTTTGTCGTAACACCCATTTTGTACACGGTCTTGATGTCGGGGTTTGTCTACAAAACTGGAAATGAAATTAGCCGCGAAGAAGCACTAACTCAGATTTATGAAACCGGATATGTTCCGGATGAAAGTTTCACCGCCTTCTATATGACCTTGGGTCGCTACGAAGGCGAAGTATCAGCACTTTTGACCGATCAGATGACCATGACTCCATACCTTGGAGCAAATGGAGTTGCAACCGAGTTGGGCCCTGACCAGGTCCAGCTTGATGAATACGGCACCGCGGTTGGCTTTGAGGGCTTTGAACCAATCGGCTTTGATGAGGCTGCGACCCTAGAGGCAGACATCATCGACCTCCGCTTCGACATGGGCGAGGGTAAGTTCATTCGCCCAGAGTCTTTGGATGCTGCCCTTTTGATGATCCAAGCCTTCACCCTGGATGGCTCAAGCGGCGAACTCTATGACTCGGTTAACGACATCACCTATGTCGATAACGGCGAGGGAAACTTTGTAAACAAGGCCAATCCCGAGGAGAAGCTCTTCCCAGGCTGGAGAGCATTTAGCCCACTGGAGAATTACGTTGGTTTGCTAACCGATCCGGTGATTCGCGGTCCGTTTGTTAACGTCTTTATCTGGACCTTCTCGTTCGCGCTGATCACGGTGGCAACCATGTTTGCGGCAGGGCTAGCCCTTGCAATCGCAATGGATAAGCCGCTTAGATTCAAGCGTTTCTACAAATCGATTTTGATCTTGCCCTACGCAATCCCAAGCTTTATGTCGATCCTGATTTGGAACGGTATGTTCAACCGAGATTTCGGCGCGGTGAACCAGCTGCTAGGCCAGCAGATCGACTGGTACAACGATGCGACCTTGGCCAAGCTGGTGATCATTATTGTGAACTTGTGGCTAGGTTTCCCATACTTCTATCTAATCTCCTCGGGTGCACTTCAGGCACTTCCTGGCGAGCTGGAAGAAGCGGCGTCAATCGATGGCGCTAGCCCGGCTCAGATCATGGCGAGAATCAAGCTGCCACTGTTGCTTCAGATCCTTTCGCCACTGTTGATTGCGTCCTTCGCGTTCAACTTCAACAACTTCAACATTGTTTATCTACTTACCAACGGTGGTCCGATAAATGTGCTGGCGGGTGAGACGGCCGGTGCCACTGACATCTTGATTACCTACGCCTACAAGACCGCTTTTGGTTCTGCCGAGCAGAACCTCGGTTTGGCCTCAGCGATCAGCGTGATCATGTTCTTTATCGTCGGTGGGCTATCGCTTTGGAGCCTGAGACGCTCGAAGGTATTGGAATCGGTGATTTAAATGAAGCGTACAAACATTAGATCCGCGGCTTGGCGTCACATCTACGCCTGGGCATTGATTCTGTTTTCGATCTTCCCGATCTACGTGGTAATCATCAGCTCCTTCGACCCAGCCGGTGGCTTGGCTTCTTCAACCCTTTTGCCGCAGCGCTTTAGCTGGGTGAACTACGAGACGCTGTTTACCTCGCCAACGATTCCGTTCATGACCTGGATTTGGAACTCGTCATATCTGGCTGCACTGAACGCCATCCTGTCCATTGTGGTTGGAGCGTTCTCGGCATTTGCATTCTCAAGGCTTCGCTTCAAGGGTCGCAAAACTGGCTTGCAGACCCTGCTTTTGATTCAGGTGTTCCCGGCGTTCCTTGCCCTTGCCGCCATCTACGTGATGATGGAACGCATCTACACAATCTTCCCGGCCATCGGTCTCGGTAGTCACGGTGGATTGCTTCTTATCTACCTCGGTGGATCAATGGGCGTGAATGCTTGGTTGCTCAAGGGCTTCATTGACTCGATTCCAATGGAATTGGATGAGGCAGCCAAGATCGATGGTGCGACACCATTCCAGATCTTCTGGCAGATCTTCGTCCCGCTATCCGCTCCTGTTCTTGCGGTTACAGCCCTGCTGTCCTTCATCGGAACCTTCAACGAGTTTGTGCTTGCAAGCCTGTTCCTGCAAGACGTGAACCTAAGAACTGTTGCCGTTGGTTTGCAGTCCTTCGTGGGTGCGCAGTTCGGTGCCAACTGGGGACCGTTTGCCGCAGGTTCGATCCTTGCCTCTGTGCCGCTGGTCGCACTGTTCCTATTTGCTCAGCGTTACATCATCGGTGGTCTAGTTTCTGGTTCCGTGAAGGGCTAACGCCTTAGTTGCTGGATTACCTGCGATTATTGAGACCTAAGAACTTGGGGTTGAAATTGCGCATTTTGGTTGGTCTTGCCGCCGTACTTGCCTTAGCCGGCTGTGTATCAGCGACCCCATCCGCAACTCCCTCCCCAACTGAGGCAGCCCCTAGCGCGGGAATCACTGTTCAAGTTTGGATTGACCAAGAGCTGAGCGAGAGCTTTGCAGTTTTTGCCGAGCAGTTCAAAAAAGACACCGGTAACAACCTTGATGTTGTCGTCAAGGATTTCTATGCGCTGGAGACTGAGTTCCCAGCTCAAGCACCAACCGGCCCGGACCTGGTTGTTGGTTCCAACGAGTGGGTTTCGACTTGGGCGGCAAGCGGCGCTATTGCCCAGGTCCCGCTTTATTCACTTGACCCTTTTGATTCGGTATCTCAGGTTTTCGTAAGGTCCGCGGTGAACTACGGCCTGCCATACGCAACTGAGAATGCAGCTCTTATTTGTAATGCCGACCGAGTCGGCAATGCGCCGAATAACTGGGAAGACCTGATTGCCAAGCAGGTCAAACTTCCTATCAACCCAGGTGGCGACCCGTATTTGATTCAGGCAGTTCAGTCCTCCTTCGGGGTGGAGCTTTTCCAAAAATCAGAGACCGGTGACTACGGAACCGAACTTGCACTTGGTGGAGAACCCGGGTTGAAGTTCGCCTCTTGGCTCAGGGGTAACTCGGTAGATTTCCCACAGCTTGACTACACCGCTGCAACCGAATTCTTTGCCACCGAGCAGACTCCCTGCTGGTATACCGGCATGTGGTCGGTGCCGGCAATCAAAGAGCGAGCGACCTTCAATCTGACGGCCTTTCCGATGCCTTCGGCTGGCGGAGAAACCGCCTCACCATTTGGGGCATCAAGAGCCTTTTTCCTAAACAGCAAATCCAAACATCCTGATCAGGCCAGCGCTTTGCTAGAACTCTTGGCCTCGGACTCCGCCCAGCAATTGATCTTTGAAACAACCGGGCGACAGCCGGTGACCAGTGCCTTTGAGGGCTCTATCCAGGATCCAGTGATGCGCGGATTTATGGAAGCTTCGAAGTCCAGCGTTGGTATCCCAGATGCAGCTCTAATGCAGCATGTCTGGGGTCCGCTCGGTATCGCTCAGGTGAAGCTTCTTGGATTAGAAGGGCAACCAAAAGACATCTGGAGTCAGATGGTCTCGGAAGTGTCAACCAAGTTGGGAAATTAGATTCTAAATTTGTCGTTTGCCTAGCGCCCACCGCTAGTGCTAATCTTGTGCGGTTGCCTTTTAGGCTAACGCCCCGATAGCTCAGTGGTAGAGCACTTCCATGGTAAGGAAGGGGTCGACAGTTCAATCCTGTCTCGGGGCTCGATCGACAGTGGGTTTATTCGCTGCAGTTCGAGGCTGAGTAGCTCAGTTGGTTAGAGCGCACGACTCATAATCGTGAGGTCGCGGGATCGTGCCCCGCCTCAGCTACCACATCAATACCCTGACATTTCTCAGGTCAGCCAAGAATTTGGTGCCCGAAATCTCATCCCAAATCAGCTCGAAGTTACTGAGCTTTAGCTTGTCGACAACCGTCAAAAAACTGGTGATGAAGGCTCTGGCCTCGTACTCGGCAAGATTCATTCCAATGCATGCGTGAGGGCCGTAGCCGAAGGCTAGATGCGGTTGCTTGCCTCGGTAGATGTTGACCTGATCCGGAGCTTCCCAAATCGATTCGTCATAGTTTGCAGAAGCAAAGTGCAACCGATGGTAAACCGGCTCAGCCTCTGAAGTCTCGTCGGTTTTGATTCTTTCGATTGCCGGCAGGGGCGTTAGAAATCTAAGCAGCTCATTGATGATTGAGCGCTCTAGCGAAGGGTCTTCTTTGAGAGCGGCAAGGTCCTCAGGCTTATTTAGAAGGTGCCAAACCAAGCCTGAAATAAGTTTGATAACAGTGTCACGACCGCCGGCCAAAAGCACGCTGGCATAGCCTCTGAACTCAGCCTCGGTTAGGGGCTCTCCAAGTGGCCTGGTAGATCTGATAAAGCCCCAGACATCATCCTTGGGTTCTTCTTCAAACACCCTTGCCAAATAGCCGTGCAGGGTCTTGCCGGATCTGGTCGGTGACTCTGCAGTCCAAACATCTGGCCCCCAGGAGATCCACTCATCAAAATCCTGCGGACGGTTGTAAATCAAGGTTAGGCAACCAACCACATAGGGCAGAGAAATTTCGGTGTAGACATCTATCTCACCCCTGCCGCCGAGCTTTTCAAGCAGGTCTTTGGCAAGGTCCTCAAACTTAGGTTTTAGCTCTTCTAGCTTCGGGCGAAGAAACAGCGACTGAATGGCATGGCGATAGGAGGTGTGGGCTGGAGGGTCCACCTCTAGCGGAAGTTGCGGGTAATCCCTGACGTCACGATCGCCCTGCAGATTTGAGGAGTACTGCTCCCAATCTTTCGCTGCATCGCGAACAGCGTTGTAGCCGAGAATTGCTTTATTCGGCTCATCGGTAAATGACTTCATTGTTCTTCACCTCGAGAAAAGAGCATTGAGACTAGCCTTATCCTATGGTGAATCCGGACATTCAAGGCAAGCGCTACCCCAGGACCTCCAGCTATTTGGTGGGTCGAGAGAAGGTGCGCGAATTCGCAAAAGCTGTCATGGCAGCAAAGGAATCTCAGGACCTGGGATTCGCGCAATCCAAGGGTTATGCAGACCTAGTTGTGCCACCAACCTTCCCAGTTGTGATCCAGGAGCAGAGCCTTACGCTCGTGCTGTCTGATCCTGAGGCCAAGATTGACTTCTCCCGGGTGGTTCATGGTGACCAGCGCTTTGTTTACCAGCGCCCAATCATTGCCGGCGATGAACTCACTTCCGAGCTCACTGTTGCCAGCGTGAAGAGCCTCGGTGGAAACCACATGGTTACCTTTGAGACCGAGATTTTTGATGCCGCAGACAAGTTGGTCTGCACCGCAATTTCAACCCTGGTTGTGAGGGGAGAGTAATGCCTAAATTTGAAGAGCTAACCGTTGGCGATGTTGTTGCCCAGCAGGATTACAAGATCACGCGTGACTCACTGGTTCGCTATGCCGGCGCATCAGGGGATTTCAACACCATTCACTACCGCGATGACATTGCTCAGGCGGTTGGCTTGCCAGGTGTTCTGGCCCACGGAATGTTGACCATGGGTATCTCAATCCAGCCGGTGGTTTCTTGGGTCGGTGACGCAGGTCAGGTTGTGGACTACGGAGTTAGATTCACCAAGCCTGTTGTGGTTCCAGCCAAGGGTCACGCCGCTTTGAGTGTGACAGCAACCATTGGCGCTTTGGAGGAAGAAACTAAGCGTGCTCGAGTTGACCTAACCACCACGTTTGAAGAGAACACCGTATTGGGCAAGTCCCAGGCTTGGGTGCAGTTTTGAGTCAGGTCCCCATTGAGGTAATGGCCAAATACACCACGATGCAAGTTGGTGGAAAGCCAAAATCTCTAACCAAATGCGAGAGCACAAAAGAGCTTTACGAGACGGTGCTTGAGGCTTGGAATGAAGAGTCGAATTACCAAATTTTGGCCGGCGGCTCTAACACCGTTTTCGCCGATGACATCTCCAGTCTCGATGTGATTCTGGTTGCTAATCTCGGCAAAGAAATCGTCAGCGAATCTGAGACCTCGGTCACCGTCCGGGTGCAAGCCGGCGAAGGCTGGGACGAATTTGTAGCCTGGGCAGTTGAGCACGGCTACGCCGGTATCGAGGCCATGAGCGGCATCCCAGGAAGTGTTGGAGCAACTCCAGTTCAGAATGTTGGCGGCTACGGCCAAGAGGTTTCCGAGACCATCAAGCACATCGAATTCTTGGACTTTGAGACCTTTGAGGTCGAGGTAAAGCCTGCCGAATTCTTTGAGTTTTCATACCGCGACAGCGCTCTCAAGCATGGCCTTCGCGGTGTGATTGGCTGGGTTGAGTTTGAGCTGCAAAAGCTTGGCGGATTGAGCATTCCGATGGCATCGGGTCAGATCACAAATCACCTCGGTGAACCTTACGGATCGCAGTTGCCACTGCAGGTGGTTCGCGACACTGTGATTGAACTCCGCACATCCAAGGGCATGGTGGTTCAGGCATCTGACCCATCGAGTGTGAGCTGCGGTAGCTTCTTCACCAACCCAGTGGTCTCAAAAATCAAGGCCTTGGAATTCCCTCAGGACATGCAAAAGTGGTCGATGGACGATGGCGAGAAATTCAAGCTTTCCGCTGGTTGGTTGATTGAAAACTCCGGCATCCCAAAGGGCTACGCGCTGCCTGGATCAAAGGCCAAGGTCAGCGATAAGCATGCCCTCGCGATCACAAATGGCGGGGGAGCTAAGTCCAAAGAAATCATTGAACTTGCAAGGTTTATTCAGGAGCGGGTAGCCGCAACCTGGGGCATAAACCTTGTGCCAGAACCTAACCTGATTGGCTTTTAGCTAAACAGGCGCTGCAAGCGCTGAATGCCCGCAACCAATTGGTCATCGCCCAGTGCGTAGCTGAGGCGAACATAACCCGAAGGTCCAAAGGCTTCACCCGGAACCATCGCAACCTCGGCCGCATCAAGCGCGTAGTCACAAAGTTCCAGCGAGCTGTTGATCTGCTTGCCACCCCAGTTCTTACCCAAAAGACCGGAGACATCGCTGTAGATGTAGAAGGCACCCTTTGGGGTTGGGGTAATAACACCTTGAACCTTGTTCATCTCGGAAACCGCAAGCTGTCTGCGACGATCAAATGCTGCGAGCATCTCCTGCACCGGCTGCTGGTCGCCGGTCAGAGCAGCAAGTGCTGCCCGCTGGGAGATGTTGGAAACGTTTGAAGATAGGTGCGACTGCAGGTTTGCAGCAGCCTTGGCTGCATCCAGTGGGGCAACCATCCAACCCAAGCGCCAACCGGTCATCGCGTATGTCTTGGCAACACCGTTGACCATGATGGTGCGGTCAGCAAGCTCTGGAACCAACTCGGTGATCGAGTAGGCGTAAAGGCCGTCATAGGTCAGGTTTTGGTAAATCTCATCCGATACCACCCAGAGGTTTGGCTTGGAAGCTACCCACTGGCCAATCGCCAAGATCTCTTCTTTGGTGTAAACCGCACCCGTTGGGTTGGATGGTGAGCAAAGCAAAAGTGCCTTGGTCTTCGGGGTGTAAGCAGCCTCTAGCTGAGCAACCGTGACCTTGTAGTCCTGGTCGCTACCAGCGAATACGTCGACCTGCTTGCCACCGGCAAGTTTGATTGCCTCCGGGTAGGTGGTCCAGTAAGGGGTTGGAACCAAGACCTCATCCTGCGGGTCCAAGATCACTGCAAATGCCTGGTAAACGGCCTGCTTGCCACCGTTGGTGACGATTACCTGCGCCGCAGTGACTTCGGTACCCGAGTCACGCTTGGTCTTCTCAACGATTGCCTCGCGAAGTTCTGGCAGACCAGCTGCCGGGGTGTAGCGGTGATTCTTAGGGTCGCGAACTGCTAGAACAGCTGCCTCGACGATGTGCTGCGGGGTGGCGAAATCTGGCTCTCCGGCGGCGAAGGAAATGACATCCTTGCCCTCGGCCTTGAGAGCTTTGGCCTTGGCATCAACTTTGAGCGTTGCACTCTCTGCGATGGCAGCGATTCTTTGAGAAATACGGTTTGCGGACATGCCTAAAAGAATACTTAGGTTTCGCAGGTTTCAGGCCAGAATTCCCGTTGCATATCCCCGTCTTTACCCCTAAACTCTTTCAAGTTGACATCTGCCCAAACTAATCTGGCGAAAAATCAAACTAATAGATTCAATCTAGAAGTCTGCCTTTCTCAGGTGACACTTGAAACCAAGCCTCGTGTCTGTTCAGGTTGATGTAGATGGCAACGTTAGGGCGGTAGTTCAATTGGTAGAGCAGCGGTCTCCAAAACCGCAAGTTGCAGGTTCGAGTCCTGTCCGCCCTGCGCTAACAAAGAAGGATGACAAATGTCAGAAGAGACACAGAACGCCTCTGAAGACTTAGTTGAAGCCGCGAAAGCGGAAAAGGCTAAGACCAAGAACCCGCTTCAGCGCGGATCGCTGTTTTTCCGTCAGGTGGTTGCAGAGCTTGGGAAGGTCACCAGACCTACCCGCAAAGAGCTAATCAACTACACCGGTGTAGTGCTTGGTTTCGTGGCGGTAGTGATGGCAATCATCAGCGGCCTGGACTGGGTCTTCTACAACGTTGTCACCTTCGTATTTGCAGGATAAAGAGGAATTTGTGTCAGACCTAAACTTCAGCGACACCGAGGAAACTGAGCCAATGGCTCAGTCCGAGGACACAGTGAACGAGAACACCGACCTAGACGAGGACGACCTAGACCTCGCAGAGGTTGAGGCAGAGCACGAGCTCGACGGTTTCCAAATCGAAGAGGTTCCTTCCGAGGCAGAGGTTGTTGCAGCCGATGCAGCAGCAGCCGAGGATGACCCGTACCGCAAGTTCCGTCAGGAACTTCGCGAGCAGGACGGTAAGTGGTTTGTTATCCACTCCTACGCAGGTTACGAGCGTCGCGTAAAGCAAAACATCGAAGTTCGTCGAGCAGCTTTGGCCGGCGGTGACCAGGTCTTCCAGATCGAGGTCCCAATGGAAGAGACCATCGAGATCAAGAACGGTCAGCGCAAGCTAGTTTCCAAGGTGCGTATCCCTGGATACGTTCTAGTCCGTATGGAAATGACCGAGGACACCTGGTCGCTAGTGCGCCACACTCCTGCGGTTACAGGTTTCGTTGGCAATAGCCAGCACCCAACTCCACTTCGTCCAAACGAGGCTTTTGAAATGCTAAAGCCGCTATTCACTCCTGAGGAAACCGAAGAGGTCAAGAGCGCTAAGGCTGCAATTTCATCCGGCGGCAAGGCCAAGGGCAGAACGATCCCAGTAAAGATCGACTTCTCGGTTGGCGAATCCATCATGATCAAGGACGGCTCATTCGCTGGCCTTCCAGGCACAATTTCGGAGATCAACCCAGCCTCTGGCAAGATCACCGTTCTAGTTTCGCTATTCGAGCGTGAGACTCCAGTGGAGCTGTCTTTTGACCAAGTCGGACCACTGAACTAATAAGAGAGAAAAGAAAACAACATGGCACCCAAGAAGAAAGTCACCGGTCTGATCAAGCTTCAGATCCAGGCTGGCGCTGCTAACCCAGCTCCACCTATCGGACCTGCTCTAGGTCAGCACGGTGTAAACATCATGGAGTTCTGCACCCAGTACAACGCAGCTACCGCTGACCAGCGTGGCAACGTAGTACCGGTTGAGATCACCGTTTACGAAGACCGTTCATTCACCTTCATTCTGAAGACCCCTCCTGCCGCTGAGCTAATCAAGAAGGCAGCTGGAGTTCAGAAGGGAAGCGCAACCCCTCACACCGTGAAGGTTGCAAAGCTATCCCGTGACCAGGTGTTGAAGATTGCAGAGGCGAAGATGAGCGACCTAAACGCTAACGACGTCGAAGCAGCAGCAAAGATCATCGCTGGAACTGCCCGCTCAATGGGCATCACCACCGAGCTATAAACCCAATAACCAAACATAAATAGTCGTGGGAGGGGTTAGCGCCCCTTAGAACCACGGACTGTGACCGAAAGGAAAAGCAGAATGGCAAAGCGCTCAAAGGCCTATAACGAGGCCGCAGCAAAGATCCAAGAAGGCAAGCTCTACAACGCAGAAGAGGCTGCCGCACTTGCGATCGACACCGCAGGTAAGAAGACCAACTCAACCATCGAGGTTGCACTCAAGCTTGGAGTGGACCCTCGTAAGGCTGACCAGATGATCCGTGGCACGGTATCTCTCCCTCACGGAACTGGAAAAGTAGCCCGAGTAATCGTGTTTGCAAATGGTGCCGCAGCAGACGCAGCTCGTGAGGCTGGAGCCGACGAGGTCGGTGGCGATGAGCTAATCGCCAAGGTTGAGGCTGGCTGGGTCGACTTCGACTACGCAGTTGCAACCCCAGACCTAATGGGCAAGGTTGGTCGTCTAGGTAAGGTTCTAGGTCCTCGTAACCTAATGCCTAACCCAAAGACCGGAACCGTAACCATGGACACCGCTAAGGCCGTTACTGACATCAAGGGTGGAAAGATCGACTTCCGCATTGACAAGCAGTCCAACCTTCACTTCATCATTGGTAAGGCAAGCTTCACTCAGGTTCAGCTAACTGAGAACCTAAACGCCGCAATGGATGAGGTTGTTCGTCTAAAGCCTTCTACCTCAAAGGGTAAGTACCTTCTAAAGGGTGCCGTAGCGACCACTTTCGGTCCTGGCATTCCTTTGGACACCGCAACCTTTATGTAAGGTTTCTAAGCCACTTATAAAGCGCCAGTGTGCTTGCGCAATCGTCTCGGTTGTATGCAATCACCTGGCGCTTTAGCTTTTCCGCGGCAGTCGCATCCTGAGCCAAAGTGCTTAGGTACTGGTCGTAGAACTCCATTGAGCCCATCGCCTCTTTGACGTCCGATGAGCGATCAAACTCGTAGAAGTTCTCGAGGTTTTTGATGCTGTAACGCTCCTCGGAGATCACCAGAGTGTTCTCGACCACTCGGTAAAGGTCAACAAAGATCCCGTTCTCAATCAGCTGCATAACCTCATACTCAAACTTGCCTGTTCTTGCGGCTAGCTTCTTAAGCGCAGTCTTCTCATAGTGCGCGTAGTGGTAGATCCGACTCTCCGGGTAGCGCTTGCGATTGAGTAAAACGGTCTGCATAAATGCCTCGTACGCCTGCTCTTCACCTTGGCGATCATCCGCCCAGTGGTGGAAGAAATCCCCCTTGGCATCGACCCAACCCCAGAGGTATTCCAAACCGCCAGGCTCGCCAAAGAACGTGAAGCCCTCGAGGTCAAAAAATAGATCCCCTGGGTTTGGTTCTGGCAGCTCCGCCAACAGTTCAGGGTCGGTTACAACCTGGGAGCGCTCGCCGGTATCAAAGAAGTTTTGCTGCAACCTGGCCTGCAGTGCCAGCTTCCTAATGACCTCAGCGGGGTGCTTGTCGGTCCCAGAATCAAGTTCTGCCAGTTGGCGAATGGTGTGAATGCCCAGCTGGCCAAGTGCCTCTATATGTGCCTTCTTGATTCCTGCAACCAGCTGTAGGTGGTTGTTCTCAAATCTCATGTGTCGGCACAGCGCCGGGTACTCACACATCTCGCAGTAGCTCGATGCCTCACAAACCAATGGACCTAGGTCCGCAAGGGTCTTTGGATTCTTTTGAATCAGCGCTAGAACGCTGTCTTGATAGGCGGAACGTTTTGCAATCATCTGGGCGATCACCGCATCGGCCGCGAATCTTGCAAACTCGCGATTTCCCAAAATCAAGCCGTGCTCCACCGGTGCTTCAAGCCCCAATTCTTTGAGCACGTCGACGTAAAGTCCGACCTGAATCTGATAGTCGGGTTTTGCAGTGCTGGATAACTTGGCATCCCAGGCTGCATAGCCTCCGGTCCACTGACCACTCTGGATCGCGGTCAGCCCGGCGTCGGAGAATTCGAACCGGTAGTCACCGCGAATCAGAAAGTCTGGACGTCCTGAGAACTGAAGCTCCCCAGAACCACCTTTGAGGACACCCTGGTATATCACCGGCACGCCCTGCTGCATCAGCTCCAGGGTTGCCTCAAGGGTTTGGGGCTTGGGGGCTTGAACCAGTTCACCCAGGTTTTGCAAAAGCTCCTGCTCCAAGGCGCTCTCGAATTTCATGCCGTAGCGAATTGCAAGGCTGTCCGGCTTTACGTAGAACTGCTCGATCAACTCGCGAAGCCCTTTGACCTCTAACTCGCGCGCTACAGAAACTTGAGTGCAGTGTGAGCATTGTGATCGCATAAGGTCTCGAGAGTCGAAACTAAGTCCGGAAGAAGTTTTTCGCATGCCTAGAGTTTGCCCCAGGGTTGTGACATTATTCGGTTGATATGTGCGGATACCCGTGCTCGGATTATGCTTGCTTACATTCACAACGGGAGCCAGATGCCAAAGTCAGACCCAAAGGCCTACCGCCACGTTCTAGTGGTTGAAAACGAACCGCTAATGAGAGACCTCTTGGCTAGAGCTGTTGAATCAGCCGGTTTTGTCGTCACCACAGCTGCCAACGCGGCAGATGCCAAGCGCGCAATGAAGTCCATCGACCCTGATGCCATTGTGGTGGACATTGAACTGGGGCCAGGCCCTAATGGATTTGAACTGGTTGATTCACTAAGCCCAGCCGCGCACGCGGTTGGCATTGTTTACCTCACCAATCTGCCAGACCCACGCTTTGGCAAAAAAGACGCTTCGATGGTGAAGTCCAACCAGGCATACCTGCGAAAGGGTGCAATCCAGAATGGCCAGGAGCTAGTCGATGCAATCGAGGCCGTGCTCAAAGATTCCATCACCAAGGAATACCGCCACGATCTAGCAAGCAACCGTCCTTTCTCGGCACTTTCTCGTCGTCAGGTTGAGACGTTGCAGCTACTGAGCGAGGGAAAGACCAACGCGCAGATCGCTGAGCTTCGCGGCACCACCGTCAGGGCCGTTGAGGGCATGCTCACTCGAATCTTTGAACTAATGGCCATCGATCCAAAAGACGGTAACCCCAGGGTTGAGGCAGCTAGCAAGTATCACCAGCTAAAAGAACAGGGCTAATACTTGGTTCAACAAGCCGTTTCTCCATGGAGTGCTCTCGGGGGGAAGCATGCACTGAATTGGAGATCTCACCTTTTCTTCGCGCTGCCTGCTGTGATAACCGGGCTAATCAACGACTATGGTCGCCTAGGTGGCGATCCAATCAGCTGGTTCGTGGTGGTGGTAGCTGGTTTTGCAGCGACCGTTTTGACAATCGAACTTTTAGGCCAGGCCTACTCCAGAGTCTTTGGCAAGGCAAAAGCGCCGGCCAACCTAGTCATTTTGCTGCTGGCCGGTGTAGTTCGTGGAGTAACTGTCTTCAACGTCGGAACCTTGTTGGGCGTGATGCCAGCCAGTGATATTTGGTTCCGCTTGTTTGCGGCTCCGATTTATGTGACCGCGGTCTACATGGTGTTCAATACCTTGGTTGCTTCGTACCTTGCGCAGAAAGAGATAGACCAGGAGCTACGACGTGAGCAGTACTCCCTGACTCAATCCAGGCTCGAGTTTGCCCAGGAAATTGACCGTTTGCGGCTAGCCCAAAGAGCAAGAATCAGAGAGATGATCACCCCTTCGCTCTGGGAAATTTCCAAGCACCTAAGCGACGCCCGGCTCTCCAAAGACGCATCTGCCATCGTGAGGGCCTTGCGTGGACTCAACGAGGACGTGGTGAGACCGCTGAGCCACGAACTGGCGATGCGCTTTGATCCGCCAACGCTTACCTCAGCCGCGCCGTTCTTTACAAAACTAGGCCGCCTAACGCTTCCAAAGCGAACCACCCTGGGCAACACCTTGCCGGTTGGCTGGACCGCCCTGACCGCTTTTGTGTTGGGGTTCTCGATGCTCTCCGCCTCGAGCAATCCACTGCAGGGACTGGTAACGGCCCTGGTGCTAACCAGCTGGTTTGGATTGATCACCTACGGTGTGAAAGCAATAACGGTGAACCTTGATCACCCAACCTGGTTTGGTTTCTTGGTATCTATCCCTGCCGGTGCGCTAATCGGGCTTACCGCCTGGCCATTTACTTTCTGGGACACACTTTCACTGCCGGCGGCTTTCTTGGTGCAGTCAACGGTGTTCTTCTCAATCGCCTACCCGAGCATCTATTTGATGGCGGTAGCTCAGAATCAGTCCGACATCTCACAGGCTCAGCTAAGAGGCATAGTTGAGGAGCTCCGACTTCTAAACTCACAGCTTCGCCAGCAGGTATGGCTTGATCAGAAGATGTTGGCAACCGAGCTGCACGGAAGCGTGCAGGCCACCTTGCATGCCACCGCATTGCAGCTATCCAAGATCGATCAACCATCCATCTCAGATCTAGAAAAAGTGAGGGATGCGGTCGATAAGGCCATCTCACGACTTGGCCAGACTGAATACCTTGAGGGAGAGAGCTTCAGCCAAATCATTGAAGACATTGCCGAGGTTTGGGAAGACACCTGCGAAATTGACTACCTAATCCAACCGGACGCCCAAGCCGTTTTAGATCAACAGCAAAGCTTGGCTAGAAGCACCGTCGAGGTATTGCGCGAGGCAATTACAAATGCCATAAAGCACGGCAAGGCTAAGAACATCAACGTGAGCATTACCAAAAACGGCCAGCTGGTTGATCTAATCGTTGATAACGATAGCTCCGAGATCGTTACTGGCCAGCAGGGGCTTGGATCCAGCGTTATGGCCGAACTTACCCACAGCCACAAGCTCTACAAAACCAGAGCCGGCGTAAGGTTCACCGCAGCTATCGCGCTTGGGCTGCAACTCGAGCAGTAGTCTCCGCAAGGGTCGGTGGCTCACAGCCCTTTCGCTCACAAACAATTCCGGCTGCAATAGCCGCAACCTCAGCAGCAGTTTGCAATTGAGCCGCAGCTAGATTTGCAAGCCTAGAAATCGGTTCATCACCCAGAGCGCCCACTAGATCAAGCTCAGCCAAAAGGTTCGCCATAAAGGTGTCACCTGCACCAACGGTGTCAACCAGGTTGATCTTTGGAGCTTTGGCGTGAAGCTTGTTTCCGTTGAGATACAGCATGGCGCCATCGCCACCGCGGGTAATCACAACCAACTTGCCACCCTGGCTCCACGAAAGTGCAATCTCATCGATGTTCGCACCAACGGGAAGGTCATACAGCCACTCGATATCAGCATCCGATGCCTTGATGATGTGGCTGTGGGCATTAATTCTTTGCACGCGAGCAAGTTCACTCTCGCGCTCAAATCCGAGGGCGGAGCGAATGTTGAGATCGTGACTCAATGTCATTTGGTTTGTGGCGTAAAGCTCTTTTAGCCACTTCTCCAGCACCAAACCACCTGGAGCAATAGCCATCGCCAAACAACCAAACTGCACTGCTTTGGTATCAAGGGACGCAAGCTCGACGGCATTTGGAAGCTCTGAATCGGTCCAGCCCCAGTCCGCGGTGCCATCAACGTAGAAGCTGTAGCTGGCTGATCCGCCGTCGCCAATGGTTGCTACCGCAAGCGTTGTCTGCTCTTTTGCATTGATGCTGTAATCCAGGTTTACACCGTTAGAACTCAAGCGCTCGCGAATCTGCTGGCCAAAGCCATCGGATGAGATTCGGCCTAAAAACCTTTGCTCAACCCCGCGCCGAGCCAAGGCCAAAGCGACGTTGGCGTTTGCTCCACCAACCACAGCTTGGTATTGACCAGAGCTATCGGCTGCGCCGATTAGGTCAATCAGAGCCTCACCAATCACTAGAATCATGCGGTAAGTCTAGGCTGTAGCTATGAGTGAAACTAGAACCGCAAAACGCGCAATACAGCTTCCACTAATCGGAGTCGCTTTCCTCTGGGCCATGATGATGCTGGCCCAATACGTAGACCTCCAACGCGCCTACCCAACCTATGACAAAAACGGAGTTCAACTCCCCTACGAAATCACCCTGCAGTGGAGCGTCTATCTGCTTCTTTTGGGTATCGCCGGAGTCGCAATTGCATCGCTGCTCGGTCAGCGCATCGCGCTTGCACTCCGGGTGGAAAATGATTCTCCGCTGGCGCTTAGCGCTCACCGCTTCAACAACCTGTTTGTGATCCTGTCGCTTGTCGCAGGAGCGGTATTTGCAATCGGTAACTTCCTAGGTGCATTCAATAACTACGATTCCAGAGACACCCCGCCATGGGTGCGCATCTTTGGTGTCTATGTGCCAATTATCCTGGCTACCGCACTTGTGGTGGTGCTTATCCTGTTCGCATTTGTATTCCGCAAGGATGCTCCGGACATCTCGCCTGAGGAGCGCGATGAGGAGCGAGCAAGATTGCAGCGAGCAGTTGGACTGGCATACGCCTCACCAATTATTGGTACCGCAATCGCAATCATCTTTGGCCTGGTGGTTTATGACACCACCCGCACCACACTGGATGTTTGGATCTGGGTAATAATTCAGGCGATCATCGCAACCTCAATCATTATCGGAACCCGCTTTGCTGCTGAGGCAAGGTCATCCAAGCCGCTTGAGCCAAAGCCGAGAAGAACCGGAACCGCGGCAGTGAACCTAAACCTCGTGCTCTCGATTGTCTTCGGAGCAGTGGTGACCATCATGGCTTTCGTCTTTGGATTTGCAGCAATTGAGGCACTGCGCGAGTGGCCAGAGTGGGTCGAGGGAGACCCTAATTCGCAGCAGCCATTCGTAAATCCAATCTCACTGACCTGGGCATTGGAGAAACTGCTTCCAGCTCTTGTCCTGCTGTTCCTGGCAACCTTCGGTGTCTACCGAACCATGATCTCGAGAAACCCAGTCAAGAGTGCGTAGTTATTACAAGGGACTGCTTTTTGACAACGATGGCGTCTTAGTCGACTCCATGCCGGGCGCAATTAGCGCTTGGCGGCAGTGGGGGGAGAAGTATCACCCGGGTTTTGAACTCACCTCAGAGCACCACGGTCGGCGTGCGCAGGATCTGGTTTTGCAGATGGTGGGGGAGCAGCGCTTCAAAGAGGCAGATGACTACATCAACAAGCTCGAGCAGGACCTTGCTCACCTAACTGTTCCACTAGAAGGCTCGGTTGCATTTCTAACCTCCCTAAAACAAGGCGTTTGGACCGTGGTTACAAGTGCCAATCCAAATCTTGCACGAGCCAGACTTAGCGCTGCCGGTATCCCAATCCCAAGCGAGCTAGTGACCGCGTGGGATGTTGAAAACGGCAAACCACACCCGGAGCCATACCTCAAGGGTGCTGCCAATCTAGGGTTCGATATATCCGACTGTGTGGTGTTTGAAGATGCCGCTTCCGGAATACTCGCAGGCCTAGAAGCAGGCGCAGGACTGCTCGTTGGTGTCACCGAACATGCAATGGACACTGAGGCAGACATAGTGGTTCGCTCTCTCAAGGGAATTACCTTTGTGGATGGCGAGTTAGTAATTCCAGATTCGATTAGGTTGAGGTAAAAAATGGCAGAAATTGAGTTCTACGGAGCAGACTGGTGCAGCGACTGCAGAAGGTCTAAGTCACTTCTAAACACCCTTGGTGTTGAGTACGAGATGCACGACGTTGCGGAAGATGCAGCAGCAGCGGATCGCTCGAAGGAGATCTCGGGACGAACCAATATCCCGGTGATTCGCTTTGCTGACGGCACTCACTTGGTCGAGCCAAGCGATGCCATTTTGCACGCTGAGCTAAAGCTCCGCGGCCTCGTTAGCTAATTTGGTTCTATCTTTTTTGGCCTCTAGCGCCTAGGCTTGGAATTCGTAGTGCTAGAGGAAACCGTCCTTAGGCACGTCCCTAAGGAATCCTCAAAATGCCAAAAGATTTTTCGACGCCTTCGCGCGCGCCCAGGCCAGCTGCCGCTGGCAAAAAAAGAGCAGTAGCCCCGAAGTGGGATTCTGCACGCAGTGAGTCCCCAGCTAAGCGTGATGGCCGTAAGGGCTATGCGTCTAACAAGGGTGACTACGTTCCAAAGTCCGAGCGCATTGTTGAGGTAGATCGCAAGCCTCGCACCGCGCGTCCAGACTACGACGCTGACCGCAAGCCACGTACCGCTCGTCCAGATTACGACGCTGACCGCAAGCCTCGCACCGCGCGTCCAGACTACGACGCTGATCGTAAGCCTCGTGCTGCCCGTGACTTTGATGGTGACCGCAAGCCTCGCACCGGTGGTCGTGACTTTGACCCAGCCCGCAAGACTTTCTCAGAGCGTCCAGATCGCGTAGCTCGCGACAACGACCGCAACCGCAGCTTCGATGGCGCTCGTGCCAAGAGCTCAACCGGCAAGACCTTCTCACAGGACGTCAAGCTAGAGCGTCTTGAGAGCGCAACCGATGCAGCTACTTTCGCAACCTTCCAGGAGATGGATCTTCCAGAGCGTCTGACCCAGGAACTTGCCAAGATGGGTGCAGCGACACCTTTCCCAATCCAGGCAGCAACCATTCCGGTTGCAATGGCTGGACAGGATGTCCTAGGTCGCGGTAAGACCGGTAGCGGTAAGACCATCGCATTCGGTGTGCCACTGGTGGCAATGCTGGCAGCAGCCGGTAACCAGCCTCGCGAAGCTCGTAAGCCTCGTGCGCTAGTTCTTGCTCCAACTCGTGAGCTTGCAGAGCAGATCGACCGCACCCTGTCACAGCTTGCAAAGAGCGTTGGCTTTTTCACCACCACTATTTACGGAGGTGTTCCTCAGTACCGTCAGGAGCAGGCTCTAAAGCGCGGTGTTGACATTGCAATTGCCACCCCTGGCCGCCTAGAGGACCTAATGGCTCAGGGCCTAGTTGATCTTTCCGGTGTCGAGCGCATTGTTATCGATGAGGCTGACCACATGTGTGAGCTTGGCTTTGTTGAGCCGGTAACTCGTATCTTGGAGGCAACTGGAGATTCCCAGAAGCTACTGTTCTCTGCAACCCTGGACAAGCAGGTTGCAAACCTGGTCAAGCGCTTTATGCCTAACCCTTATGTTTACGAGGTACCGGGTGAGGTAAACGAGTCTTCGGACATCGACCACATCGTTTTGACCATGGAGCCAAGAGACCGCTCACAGATCTTCCACCGCCTAGTTCAGGGCGAGGGTAAGTCAATCGTGTTCGTTCGCACCAAGGCAACCGCTGAGGCACTATCTCAGTCACTAAACGATGCCGGTGTTTCAACCGCTCGTCTACACGGTGACCTAAACCAGGCGCAGCGCACCAAGAACCTAGAGCGCTTCACTCACGGAGCAGCTCGCGTGATGATTGCAACCGACGTTGCAGCTCGCGGTATTCACGTTGACGATGTCAAGTTGGTCATCCAGCTTGACCTCCCAGAGGAATACAAGACCTATCTACACCGCGCAGGTCGCACCGGCCGTGCCGGTCGCTCCGGAACTGTGGTTTCGCTAGTACCGCTGGGCAGAACCCGCAAGGTTGAGGGACTACTAGAGCGCGCTGAGCGTCAGGCCAAGTTCGTTCACGTAACCCCGGGCGACAAGGTGATCACCGATCTTGCAGGGCCGATTGCCCCACCACCGATTGTTGATTCCTTGGACTTTGGTGACTCTCGTTTCGAGACCACCAACAAGTCAGCGGTAAAAAAGAACTTGCGCGAGCGCAGCTCTGGAAATAAGCTATACGCAGCCAAAGACCGCCGGTTTCGTCAAAGGTAATCAAAGAAATTAGTTTCTAGATTCACCTGCGTTGATTAAGGTTCACGAAAGTGAAGGCCAGCGCAGGTGAATGTAAGAAGCTTTTTTGCTCTGAACGTTTACTCTGCGTTCGGAGCTTTTTCTTTTAAGAACTGACCGGCACCAACACAAACAAGGAGTGCCATGGCAGACAAGAAGGCTACGGTCGCCGAGCTAAAGGACAAGTTCTCTAGCTCGAGTGCAGTAATCCTTACTGAATACCGCGGACTCACAGTGACTCAGCTCAAGGAGCTGCGTCGCGCATTGGCTAATGACGCAACCTACGTAGTTGCAAAGAACACCCTTCTAACAATCGCAGCAAAGGAAGCAGGAGTATCTGCTTTCGAAGGTCAGCTTTTTGGACCATCTGCATTGGCATTCGTTCACGGAGACGCAGTTTCCGTAGCAAAGGCACTGAAGGACTTCGCAAAGGCTAACCCGCTGCTAGTGGTAAAGACCGGTGTCATGGATGGCGTCGCTCTTTCTGCTGCAGATGTTAAGAAGCTTGCGGACCTCGAGACTCGCGAAGTACTACTGGCCAAGGCCGCTGGTGCTCTAAAGGCCTCGCTGTTCAAGGCTGCCTACACCTTCAACGCACTTCCTTCGGGAACCGTTCGCGTTGTCGACGCGTTGCGTCAAAAGCAAGAGTCCAACTAATAATCGTCAACAAACCAATAGGAGACACAAATGGCAAAGCTATCTGCCGACCAGCTCATTGAGGCTTTCAAGGAGCTAACCCTGATCGAGCTTTCTGAGTTCGTAAAGAAGTTCGAAGAGGTATTCGAAGTTTCTGCTGCTGCACCAGTTGCAGTTGCTGCTGCTGGCGGTGCTGCTGCACCTGCTGAGGCTGCAGAAGAGAAGACCGAGTTCGACGTTGTACTAGAGTCCGCTGGTGACCAGAAGATCCAGGTCATCAAGGAGGTTCGTGCAATCACCAACCTAGGTCTAGGTGAGGCAAAGGCTCTAGTTGATGGTGCACCTGCAACCATCCTTGAGGGTGCCAAGAAGGAGACCGCTGAGGACGCCAAGGCAAAGCTAGAAGCTGCCGGCGGCAAGGTTACCCTAAAGTAATCTCCCCAAAGCAAAGATTGATCCCCCAGGTTTACCTGGGGGATTTTCTTTTCCCTGTGGTTCCAAAAGCTATAACTGCACGCGCTTTATAGGCTGAACCCAAATGGGACAAAAGAAGGTATTCGCAGCCATCGCAGCCATGCTGCTAGTGAGCTTTGCCTATCCCGCTCAAGCAGTAAACATCCACCTAGCCCCGAAGGCATCGCCTGCGATAGAAGGTTCTCAAGCCAGTGCCGACAGTGTGATTAGAGTCGCAGGTTGGGACTTCAAAAAGGTCGAGCAGGTCTTGATAGACGATCTGCCAACCACCTTCCAGGCATCCTCCAATACCCTGATCGCAATCCGCATCCCACTGGGCACGAACCCAGGGGACGTCACAATCACCCTGGTCTCTAATAGCGGCAACACTAAATCTTCATTCCAGATCGAAATCGTCTCTTTGGAGACCGAAAAAGACACCAAGGTAACCATCGGCTCCTTCTTGGGTTACGTCGCCGTATACACCAAGAATCTCTCCGGACAGAAGCTCTCGATTCAGGTAGGCAATAGGTTCCGCGAAGTATCGCTTTTGACCAATAACTTCACCGCGAACCTCACCCGGGTGGGCAGTAATCGCCTGGTTGAAGTGAAGGTTTTTGTCGCTGGGCAACTGGTCGAATCAGCCATGGTTTTGGTTCGCTAAAAAACTCCTAAAAACGCCGCTTTTTGACGTGTCAAAACAGCTTCGGATACCCGTATCTACGCGGATGTCGGCCCATACCCCCTGCCTAAAATTGAAGGGCCTAAAGGGTGTGCTTTGCCGTGCCCGAAAACGAGAGAGATTATGACCGAGCTGCAGTTGACCAGAGGGGCAACCAAGTGGTTGCGTTCCTTTGGGCTTGCTGCAATCGGATTGCTTCTCGCAGGAGCTATGGCTATCTCAAGTTTCCTAAGTGCTCAGTCTTCGGCTGACGGTTCCGCTTCTGAGATCGATTTCGCGGCCACGCTTTCATCAACTTCTAGCGCAAACATTTTGGGTGCGACATACAGCAGCTTGCCCCAGCCCACTGGAACCAATGTCTACTCGATTCAAGCTTGGGTGAACCCAGGATCAGCTGCCGCGACGTCTGGTTCAACGGACCGCGCGCTGATAAACATGGAGCACAAGTTCGCAATCGTTAGCCGCAACGGCAAATGGCAGTATTACACCGGTGACGGAAGCTCTTGGACGGGCGGTCTGACCGACACGGGAATCTCTATTAGACAGGGTCAGTGGACCCACATCGGGCTCGTCCTGGCGGCAACCGATGTCCACTTCTACGTGAACGGTCAGCACGTACACTCGCGCGGTGGTCGAGTAAATTCCGGTGGCTTAAACAACAAGTACTTTGGAATAGGTGCTTGGGCAAATGACATGGCCGATAGTGCAAACGCTGCATTCTTCGATGGTCAGGTTGACGAGGTTCGTCTCTGGCAAGCAGATCGCGGTGTCGCTATGTCGACGGACATGCACACCCGTCCAACAAGCCCGACACCCGCTGCATACTGGGATTTCAATCAGGGTTCTGGAAACGTTGTCCACGATCGCTACGGTTCCGCCAATCTTTCTCCTAAATCCTCAATCATTTTCCAAGACGTAAAGCGCACTACCTATGTGGCCGGTGGCGACACTGTGATCACCTTCCCGAGAACCTACCTCCCAGGAATTGGTAGCTGGAAAGTTCCAACCAATGCCAACTCGTTCCGCGCACTTGTAGTCGCCGGCGGTGGTGGCGGTGGTGGAGTCGCTGACGGTGGCGGTGGTGGCGGTGGTGGGGTCGTAGAGTTCCAAGCGCTATCGGTGAGTTCGACGGTCAACATTAAAGTTGGCCAAGGTGGTCGCGGTGGTCTAAACGTCTCTGGCGTTACCAACCATGGTCTCAATGGACAAACCTCAGAATTGGGCTCGGTTGTAGCACTCGGTGGCGGTGGTGGTGGTGGCTATGGTTACCCCAGCAATTACGATCGCGCCGTTGGATACTCCGGTGGTTCCGGTGGTGGTCACTCTGAGCAAGATGCAAACCAGGCCGGTGCAACCGGCACTCAGGCAACAGATGCCACCACTTATGCCGGGGGTGTCGAATACGGAAATGCCGGTGGAACTATCATCCCAGCCTCGCAGGCGGGTTCCGGTGGTGGTGGTGCCGGAGGTGCCGGTGGAAATGCTTCAACGTTCCGAGTCTCAGGCGCAGGTGGTGCGGGAATGTCCAGCTCCATCACAGGCACATCTACTTTCTATGCTGCCGGTGGTGGTGGTGCTGACCGAGATGGAACAGGCTCCAACGGCGGATCAAGCATCGGCGGCACGGGGGCTGGACCCAACAACACCACCCCGACTGAAGGCGCAGTAAACACCGGTTCCGGTGGTGGCGGTGCTTATTGGAGCGCCGGTGCGAATGGTGGTTCGGGAGTCGTCATCGTGCGCTACTCACCAAATCAAGATCTAGCTTGGGATAAGAACAACGCTGCCGAGAGCTTCGCATGGACCGATTCTCAAGTTGTTCCAGCGTCTGGAAACTTCACTTACGAGGCTTGGTACTACCTGGACGCCAACGATGTGGCAGCTGGCTATCGCGGACTCTTTTCCCAGATGGACACCCCGCAGGCTTATGCTCAACGAACTTCTCTTTGGCTGAACAATGGCTACCTGCATTACACCTACGGTGCTGGCGCGAACAACACCCTAGGCACGTTCAAGTTCTTGCAGGATCGCTGGTACCACATTGCTTTAGTTCGTAATGGTAACGACGTCGAAGTATTCATCGATGGAATCAAGATGGTTGACGAGGCGGTTACCTGGGGTGCCATTGGCCCGCGATTCACAATTGGTGGAGCGCAACAGTGGGACCTTGCCTACCCTGAAGTCTCCGGTGCAATCGATCAGGTCAAGGTGTGGACCACTGCCCTGGATGCCGCAAACGTCCAAGCCTCGATGCACACCTATTCATCATCTGGCGTGACAGGCACCTTGAAGGCTCATTACGACTTCAATGAATTTGAGACTGGAGTTGTAAGAGATAGAACCGGTAACGGAAACCACCTAATCTTCAACACGGGAGTTACCGGAGGCTATCTAGCCGCCAACTTCACCGAGGGTCTAACAGTTGAATCTGGTTCCGCTCACACCCTCCAGAATTACCGTTCCTTCAAGCGAAGCTATCTAACTGCAACAGGTGGTTACACGTTGCCATCCGGTGTGACCAAATACAAGGCCGTTGTCGTTGGCGGTGGCGGTGGTGGTGGCGCCATGGTCGGTGGTGGTGGTGGAGCCGGAGGCTTCACCGAATCGCAGTCACTCACATTGACTCCGCAAGCGATTCGAGTGGTGGTGGGACAGGGTGGCCACGGATCAATATTGTTTGGCGCTAGCACTGACACCTATTTGAGTAATGGCGTTCAGCGAATCTCCAACAATGGCCAAGCCTCAAGGCTGGGTTCGATAACCATGAATGGTGGTGGGCGAGGAGCGACACTTGTCCAAGCAGCCGCTGTTCCTGCAGCCGACGCCCGAGCGCTTGCAGGTGGTTCTGGTGGTGGTGGTGGTGGCCTCAGTGACGATACAAATCAGTGGGTCGGCGGCGCTGGAACAGCAGGCCAAGGTAACAGTGGTGGAACAACAATTGGTGGCAACTGGAGAACCTCGGGTGGTGGTGGCGCTACCGAGCCTGGTGTTGCCGGAACAGACGCCCAAGCCGGTGCCGGTGGTGCTGGTGCAACGACGACCATAACCGGGGCCACTATTCAGCTAGCCGGTGGTGGTGGTGGTTCTCGCCATGGAATTGCGACCGCACATGGTGCAGGTGGAGCAGGTGGTGGTGGCGCTGGCGCCCTCGTCGTTGCAACCAATGGAGGTCTTTACACCGGTGGCGGTGGTGGTGGTGCCGGTGGTGACTGGGCTAGTGATTCGATGGGTGGTAACGGTGGAACTGGAGTTGTAGTGCTGTCGTGGGGCGCTACCTTGGACTTCACTCAATCTCCAGTTGCAGCACGCCCAGGCAGAGCTTTCGCTAACCCAATTCAAATTCAACTTACCGATCTTGCAGGCAACAGAATCTCCTCAACCGCTCAGGTGAGAGTTACGGCATCCGCCGGTGTTTTGCAGTTCAACGGATCAACTCTCACTCAATCCTTCACTGTCAATGCTGTCAATGGAATCGCAACGTTCACAGGTCTTGGCTTCACCAGCACCGTGAGCTCCGCCCAGACCTTGGTTTTCACATCGGATGCCGCAATCGCAACCACTATGGTCGTGTCTTCCAGCGTTTTCCCTGCGAACGTAAATATTGCAAATGGCGTGACGACCCAGGGAGTCTTCTTTGAGGGTGAGTTCTATGCGAACTCCGCAACCGGAACAACCAACATTCTGGCTTCAGATCTGGTTAGCCACATGGCCAGCTTCTCGACAGTGATTTCTGCTTCCGGAAACATCAACGTCGCAAACGATGTGGTGACGAGTGCAACAGCAAGTCTCACCCTTCGTGGTAACGGCAACATCTCACTTTCCGCGAATGTCGACATACAGCTCAATAGTGGCGACTTAGTTCTTTGGTCCGACTCGGACAACAACGGTGCCGGTTACATTCGAGCGGAGAGCGGTGTCATTCTCAACACCGTCGCGGGAAGCACGACTGCAATCACAGGCGGTGGAGATATCTACCTGGCCGGCGGTGCGGACACTAATGGTGACGGGCTTCCTGATGGTCATGCCCGCGGTGCTGCGGGGCTGAACAATGGTGATGCCATTCAGCTGGGATCCGACAACGCGGTGAATGCTTTTGCCGCCTACTCGGGTGGCGGTGATTTGGTGTTCAAGGGTGACTCATCAAGGCGCATGGCCATCAACCTGCTGGGGCAAATGACCTTCAAGGCAGGAAACGGTCGACTGATTTTCGAGGCTTTCTCAAGATCGACTACTAGTGCTGACGGTAACAACTCACACGCATTTGAACACTTGGCTGTTCCCGGCAATCAGACACTTTTCGAAAGCTACAGCTCCCACAGCCAAGCCATTTCACTAGTCGGTCTCTCGACCGGAACAAATGGCGACTCGGTTGGTGTTTCGTTCTTGCGCGGCACAACAACAACCGACGTAATTTTCTCCAGCAAGGGCCAAGGTGGAATTTACGTCTCGGGACGCAACAGCCAAACCGACGCTCCAGCCATGCGCTTCCAGAGCGTGATTTTCCACGCCGTCACTTCCTCCATCGTTGTGGAGGCTAGGGGCTCTGGAAGCGGCAATGACATTGCGGTAATCAACTTCAATAGTGACCCGATGATTTTCGGTGCAACATCAACCCTCACCTCTTCGGCAAACATCGTCGTGAGGGCGGATTCGATTTCCAACCAAGCCAACGTCGTCTACAGCACCTCTGGTGAGGTTGCATTTGAGCCTTACAACGGTGGCTTCGAATCCCTTCTGAACTTGGGTTCTGGCTTTAAGCCTTCCACTGGTGTCAGCAGTTTGAGAATTGGAAAGCCTGGAACGCTCTCAGGCAGTTCGGTTGTGAACCAGAGCACCGGCTCGGTGCAGATCAGCACACCGCTTAGCATCAGCGGCACGATTAGCATCTACGGCACATCTATATCGATATCCCAAAACATTCAAAGCACAGGTGCAGGTTCGACAATTCTTTTGCGGGCCTCAGCCGAGATTCAAGTGTCTACCTCTAGGCAGATTCGAACCGCTGGTGGAAACATCGTGCTTTGGGCGGATAGCGACAACAACTCAGCCGGCTTCGTCCGATTGCTAGGTGGAGCAACGCTATGTTCCACTGCTGGAACTTGTGGCACCACTACCACCGGTGGTGGAGACATTGTCATCGGTGGTGGCTTGGCAAGCACAACCAGTCCAACCCAACCTGGTGGAGCCGCGGCTGGCAGTGGTTCGACATACAACACCACTGGAGGGGTCGACACCACCGGTGTCCAGCTTGGCACCATGGGCGTTGGAAGCAGTGGAGCAAAGCTTTACTCCGCTGGCGGAAACATCCGAGTTTACGGACGCATGCATTCCAGCCCTGGTGCCGCATGGGCCGCAGGAATCGCCATAGTTGGTGGAACTGAGATTCTCTCCGGCACCGGAAAGATAAACCTGATTGGTGAGACAACAACCGCCGGCGGCACTGATGCCGACGGAACTATGGAATTCAACGCTTGGAGCGGAACGACTAACCTAACTTCGCTCTCGACCGCTTCCGATGCAATTTTGATCGAGGGAAGACAGGTCGGTTCTGGTGCCGCTGAGTATGGCATCTGGGGTGGGAACGATGGAACATCATTCACCGCTACCGGTGGAGTGATTATTCGTGCCGATCACATTAGCCATGGCCTAGAGGCAACAATCAGCACCAGTGGTCAGATTGTGCTTGAGCCGCAGGGCACTGCCTTTAGAACTTCGGCAGCCTCAACTAACTTCGTGCCAAAATTCGGCGGTGATGACGATCTGAAGTTCACGGGAAACCCAACCGGCCTGCGAGTGGGTTCGGCATCGAACAGCAACACAATTGACATAGTTGCGAGCTCCACGCTCAACCTGCCGACGGAGTTTATTGGTAATGGCTTCTACATCTCCAATGGTGTCAAGCTAACCAATACGGCACCTGGTGCGGATCTGGTCTTTAGGTCCAAGACCCTGATCGATATGGCCGACGGTAACAGCACCACGTTCACGGATATCCAAACCAACAATGGCGACATCGTGATGTGGACAAATGCCTACGATGGCGGTTCTGGTTACTTCCTTCTGGGTATTTATGGAGAGCTAAACACCGCAAACGGTGCAGCCAGCAAGACTGAAAGCGGCGGCGGTCGAGTCACCATCGGTGGTGGTTCTGCCGTTGATGCGGATGGCCACCCAACCGGTCCGGTTCCAGGAGCTAACGTCTCCGGTAGACAGTTCGCACTTTGGCTCGAAGACAACTCAAAGATTTACTCCGGCGGCGGCTTGGTGGACATCACAGTCTCGCAAAGCCAGGCTGTTGCTGCAGCACTAATCGAACCAAGCTCGCTGATCTGGTCGGGCACCGGGCGTATCGATGTCACTGTGAATCAAGGCACCGCCTCCAACGGAATGAGAATGAACAGCAGCAGCTGGATCTCAGCCGCAACGATATCCCCGGCAATCTCGATTGCCACTAGGACTGTCGGAAACAGTTACAACATCTACAACGATGCCAACAATCCGTTCACGCTGGCATCGATTGCGACCACCGGAGGCGGCATCAGCATCTCCGCAATCACTCCGACCGCTACTAACCAAACACTTTATATCTGGGGCTGGAACATCCTCTCGCGAGCTGGCTCCATCGACATCTCCACTAGCGCGGTAATCAACTGGAACTCTGCTGAATCTCGAGCCCTTGGTGGTAAGTCGAGCACCGATGTGGTGTCTTCATCCGCCAACATCACAATCCGCAGCGCTCAACTCTTAGACACCACAGCGAATTCGTTGTCGACCATCTCCACCTCTGGAACCGTTTCAATCTTGCCGGCCGGAAACAACTTCGCGGGCGATGTGCAGACTCAGTTCAACATTGCCTCGGGTGACTTCGTGTTTGGAAACATCGCAACCATTAATTCCGCGAGCACGACGATCAAGATTTCTGGAGACGTCACCGCTGACGGCACCATTACCGTGGCCGGTAACGCAATTACTTTGGACAAGGGTTACGACCTCATCAGCACTAGGGCCGGTAGCACCGTCATGCTTAGGGCTAGACAGTGGATTGATATTGACAATGCCACCACAACTCTGACTCAAACAAATGACGCTGACTTCTCGATCATCCAGTCCAATAACGCCGACATTGTCTTCTGGTCAGACTCTGATGCGAACCAAGAGGGCTTGGTATGGATCTCTCACAACACCAGAGTGAACTCCGCGAATGGTGTCTATTCGTATGGTGCGGTTTCCGGCGGCGGAAACATCTACATGGCAGGTGGCGCAGCGGACGGCAATAACCGTCCGGCTGGTTATGCCTATGACTTTGGTTTCCGAAACGAAGTATCGCTAAATGACATTGCTGTCGGATTTGGAAAGTTCGTCGATGTCTTCACCGGTGGCGGTGATCTGGTTATTCGAGCATTTGCGAAGAATGCCGGAATGTCCGCCTTCAACTTCCAATCTTTAGATGAGTTTGTGACCGGTAACGGTCAAATACTTATTGACAGCAGAGCATCCGCTGCGGTGGAAGCCTTCGAGTATTTCATCTCTGCGGAGTCAGAAGCAGGCGCACTTTTCTCATCGCATGCAACAGCCGTTCCCGCGATCTCGATCTCTGCATCCATCTCTGGAACCGCCACCCAAGCAATCAGGCTTTACACGCAGAACTCGGCCAACCCAACCACCATTCAGTCGCTGGCAAGCACCGGTGGTGGAATCTCCATCAACTCCAGGTTGGGATCTCTGTCCACCACAATTGGAACCTTCCTGGCAGCCACCAACCTGCTGTCTGCAAATGGTGCAATCACCTTTAGTTCTAATGCGGTACTGAGTTACACCAACCAGGCTTACACCCAAGCCTGGGGTGCCAGATCAGCAACATCGGTTTCTAACACTGCCGCGAACATCAGCTTCTTGGTCAATGGTCTGCATGGAAATGCCAACACTGCAACCATCAGCACTTCCGGTACGGTTTCGATTCAGCCATTTGCAACCACATTTGGATCGAATGTAGAGCTCTGGCACAACCTAAGCGGTGCTTCCAATTACCTAGTTGGTTCAAACTCCCTAATCAACACCGCTACCTACGATGTCTATCCACTCGGCAGTGTGACCGCATCAGGTCCAGTTGAGATTTACGGTAAGAATTTGATTTGGGCAAACGACAAGGATCTGAAGACCACCGGTGTCGGTAGCCGAATCCTACTCAAGGCCCAGGGCGATATCTACATTCCGGATGGCTCGGGAACAACTGATGCTGGCCACACCGTTTTGCAGACTAACCTGGGAGACCTGGTTCTCTGGTCTGATGGTGACGGTTCAGGCGCTGGTGGAATGACGCTTGGAAACTATGTGCAGTTGACCACCGACAACGGAGCTAAGAGCAAGACCGCTACCTCCGGTGGCGGCGACATCATTCTCGGTGGTGGAGCAACGGCAGATTCGAACGGCTTCCCGGCAGGCTATGCACAAAACGGCTCAACATACAACACTGACAGAGGATTACAGCTTCAGTCCTCGCTCGGGTTCTTTACCGGTGGTGGCGATCTAATCTGGAAGGGTAGGGGTTCCACCTTTGGTATTGCGCTGTATCACACCTCTGAATTTTTCACGGGTACCGGAAGAATCGACATTGATGCAGTTTCAACGGGCACTGGCGGCACCTATGGATTCGCATTTATCGATGAGAGTTGGGCGGGCAACAACGGACCTTTGACTTTGGTCAGTCACGGTACCGCCAGCCCAGCAATCAAGATTTCAGGTACGACAGCAGGAACCCAGCAGGGAACTAGGCTGTTTGGCGGCGGAAGCCTCAACTGGATCACCATCGCTTCGACCGCAACAACTGGCGGCGGCATTGACATCTATGGAAGCTCACCGGCTGCTAGTTCCTATGACGTCGCGATTATGCGCAACTATTTGCTATCCCGAAATGGCGCTATCACTATTTCCGCCAACGTGAACTACCTGCAGATGGACTCTGGCGCGGCTGGTAACAACTATTACGGCAGCGTCTCCGGCAGCCCTTACGTCTCAACGTCCAGTGCAAACGTCACTTTCCTAATGAATGAGTTTGACTTTGATGACGCATCGCACTTCTTCCGAACTTCTGGAGACGTAACGATTTTGCCGAAGACCGGCAATGTCTTCGGTATGGACTTCACGCCGGCCTTTAGCACCAATGGGATTCGAAACCTGATTATTGGTAAAGACCCACTGTCCGCAGATACCCTGCGTGCAATTACTTTGACCGGTAACCACACCGTGAGCGGTGACATCGATGTTTACGGTGGTCATGTTTATCCACGAGGAAACTTTGCAGTCACCGGTCAAGGCGAGATCTTGCTAAAGGCACTCTCCGATATCGCAACCGATGACGCCCCTAGAAACTTCACGACCCAAGGTGGAGACCTAACCTTCTGGGCTGATTCGAATGCAGCCAGTGGTGGAAGCATCTACATTGCCGGATCTTCCAGATTGCAAACCAATGGTGGCGACATCACAATGGCGGGTGGCTTGGACAACGGATCGTCTGCAGTCTTTGGCCCACGAGTCTCCGGAGATAGCCGTCCCGACGGCTTTGCAGTTGGTCGAGGCAGCGTGGCAAACGACAACGGTGTTCTCATCGGTGTCTGGGGTTCGGCCCGCACCATCCAGATTCTTTCGGGTGGCGGAGACATCAACATCGCGGGACAGTCATCGACTGTGGTTGGCAATTCGCGCGGTGGCGTTGCCATGATCTCAGGTGTCATTGATGCTGGTAGCGGCAAGGTAAAGATGCGCGGTGCTATTGATGCCAGCGCAGGAACTAGCTACCAGCGGGCAGTTTTGTTCGGAGCTGCAGGAAGTGACCTTGCGGTTTTGAGTTCCAACAGCGCATCCGATGCAATCGTCATCCATGGCGATGCTTCAGGAGCCACGAGCGGTATTTGTGGTGGTGTGCAGTCCTTCGACTATCAAAACCTGCTGATCGCAAATGAGGGTTCCGGTGGTATTCAAATCATTGGTGATGGCTGTGCTTCAAATACCAATGACCTCAACACCTACACCGATGGTGTTGCGCTCTCGGACGCATCCGTATTGGCCAGGTCAGGAACCATTCGTATTGAGGGAACCACCAGAAACACTGCCTCAGATGCTTGGGGTCTGTACCTAAACCGAAGAAATGGTTCGGGCGATAACGCCGTCAACCTTGGCTCCGCTGACCGCACGTACACCCTAAGCACCGGCAAGACCGTTCGTATCTCGACTTCTTCGTCGAACGTTGAGATTCGAGTAAACAGCTTCAATGCCAACCAAGCCCCTATCTCCACTTCGGGCGCAGTTTCCTTTAGGTCGAGAACTGGCGTCAGCTTTAGCTCCTCGCCGATTTTGACCAACCTGAGCATTGCCTCGACTGCCACTGGTTTGGAAATTGGCCACCCGGGCACCGGCTCCGGTCAGAACACCAGCAACATCGTGGTTGGCAATGCCTACACGATCAACGGACCTGTTTCGGTTTACGGTCAAGACATCACCATCAGCGCTGACATCACCGTAACCAGCGCATCTGCCAGGGCAACTTTCAAGGCCAATGGATTTGTGCAAACTGCAACCGGTGTTGATCTCAGAACCGCTGGTGGTGATCTTGTGCTTTGGTCGGACGCCGATGCCAACGGAATCGGAAACATAACTCTTCAATCCACCAACTCGATGTGTACCGGTTGGAATAGCGTTGCAAGTACTTGTACCTTGACCGGCGGTGGCGACATTGTCATGGGCGGTGGCGCTGCCGATGCTTCAGATGCGGGACTACCTGGTGGCAACGCAATGGGCTCGGGTGCCATCGGAACTACCTCAACCGGTCTTGCGCTAGGACCATGTGTTTTCGCCAACACGGCGAGCGTCAGCAATGTGATTTCTACCCGCGGCGGAAACCTTGTCCTGCGAGGTTCATCAACAACAGGTGACACCTCAACAACAGCGCTGCAGGCAGGTGTGGCGATCTGTAACGGAACCACCATCAACCTGGATGCCGGCAAGCTGGATGTCACATCGCAGTTCCGGGCAATAACTGCCAGCTACCATTCTTCATTCTGGGTAGCACCTTGGACCAGTCCAGCAAATCCGAATGCCGTGGTGGTGAACAGCAGCAATAGCGCTAGCGATGCAGTGACTATTCGCGCTTGGGGATCCAACAACGACTACACCTCGTTCGGACTATCTATCAACAACTCTGCAGCTGGTGGTGCCCTGTTCCAGTTGGACACCATTTGGAGTAACTTTGCGGCCTACTTCAACTTCAACTCCGCCGGTCCGCTGCGGGTTGCTCCATACAGCACGAGCTTCCCAGTACCCATGAATATCGGAAGCAACTTCGCGATTTCAAGTTCGGCTTCGCTGTTTGAGGTTGGCTCGGCATCCAACTCTGGCCAGATCTACATCAGCGGTGACAAGGTGCTTGCCGGTGACATCACGCTGCGCGGTGGTAATGTCTCGATCAGCTCGGCTGTAACTTCAACTGGCTCTGGCAAGAGAATCTCAATCATCTCCGACACCATCAGCCTCAGCGCAAACGTTTCTGCAACGAACTCCGGCCGCGTTGAGATCTCACCTAGATCATCGGGTCGCAACATTGTTCTAGGTGTGGCATCGACCTCGACTTTGGCAATCCCAGCCGCTGCCACCACCTTCTTGAGTGCCACTACCTTGCAGCTCGGAAGCACTACTTCTGGCAACATCTCTATTGAGGCCAGCACCACATTTGCCTCTGCCAAGGTCACAAACCTGAAGCTAGTGACCCCAGGCAATGTGACTGCGGTCTCTGGTGCGGTGCTTACAGCAGCCAACCTGGCAATCGATGCCGGTGGCAATGTGAATCTTCCTGGTTCAAACTCAGTGGCAGGAAACGTTGCGATTTCGGCTTCGGCCTCAGTTACCTATTCCTCTGCGGTGTCTTACTCACCAGCAGTTGTTGATGGAACTAACGCAGTCTTCGGTGTTGGTAGAGCAATCTCGCTAACCAACAGCCCAACTCTTGAGCAGGCAAATGAGTTCCTGGCGGTTACCTTCAACCCGCCACCTCAGGTGCTTATTAGAGATGCCTACAACAAGGTGCTAGATGGCAATAACCGTCTGGCATATCAATACACCGCATCCGCCACCGTCGCTTCAGGTTCTGGAACCGTGACCGGTTTGACCTCATCCAGCCGGGTTGGTGGAAACATCACCTACAACGCCATCCGAGTGCTAGCTGGCACCGGCACATACAACTTTGCGCTCAACGTTCAAGTTGACGCCAATACAACTCTTACTGTCACCTCTGGCAACTACAACGTCATGGCAGGTGAGCCAGGTCGACTAATCGTTACCGCCACTGACACCACATCAGTTGTGGCTCAGGCAGGCTTCTCCTTCACAGTCTCAGTCGAGGATGCTTTCGGCAACCGCATTGTCCTCGGTGACCACAAGAACATCACAGTCTCTGCCACGGTTTCCGGAACTACAGCTGCCATCACAGCGGGCCGTCAGGTTCGAGCGAATGATGACGGCATTGCAACCTTTAGTGATCTAGTTGTCACGGGATCCGTGAGCGACACAATCTCTGTCTCCTTCACCGTTGCCTACACGCGACTCTCTGACAACCAAATCGTCACCGTTTCTTCTTCGGTATCGGCCATCACCTTGACTCACGGAGCTGCTGCGTCCATAGCCATGACCAACTCGGCAACTGCAAAGAGCGGAACAGCGTTTACCAGTCAGCCAGTTGTCCGAATCTTGGATTCCTTCGGAAACTTGGTCACAACCGGCGCTGAGTCCACTCAGACCGTGCAGCTTTCGGTAACTCCTAGCGCATTGATTGGAACCGCTGCCATTTCAGCCTCCGGGGGCATCGCCACCTTCTCGGGTATCGGCATCGAAGGTTCCACCGGCAGCAAGACTGTAACCGCCAGAATCTATTCACCAATTACTATGTCCGATCTCACGGTTGTTGACTTAGGTGTTGGTGCAGCAGCCAAGTTGACTCTGGAAACCGAAGGTCTTGGAGCTGTCAATGGTGTTGCACTAACTACCCAACCGATTTTGAAGCTTCGCGACAGCGCCAACAACCTAGTGACTGGCGTGGCTCACAACGTGGTGGCCACCATTAACCCAGCGGCTTCTCTCTCAGGAACCACGATTGCTGTCAACACCACCACGGGTACCGCTACATTCACAGCGCTGTCAATCTCAGGCGTGGTCGGCAGCTACAGCATTAGCTATGCAATTGAAGGCGCTAGCAGCTCTGCAGTCGCGAGCATTAGCCAAGCAGTCGATCTAACTCATGGCCAAGCCACTGCGCTGCGGGTTGCTTCTCAACCGACCCAAGCAACCGCAGGTGTAACCATGTCTTCTGTTGTCGTAGAGGTCATTGACGCTCGCGGTAACCGAGTTACAACTGGCCCCGACTCTTCCAAGACCATGGAAATTTTTGGAACTGCAAACAACAATCCTTCTAATCTTTTGGGAACGCTGTCTGTATCTCTATCGGCGGGAGCAGCGACCTTTGATAATGTGGCCGCTACAAACGGTGCTTACGGGAACATCAGAATCGGATTCGGTGTAACAGGAATTAATTACTCCCTTTACACCAGCAATATTTACCTCTCTCCGAATGCTCCATATCAGCTAAATGTCTATCAGGGCACAGCCTCGTCGAAATCAGCAGGCGTGGCTCAATCAAATGACTTCCAAATTCGAATCATGGACCGCTATGGAAACTTTGCAACATCCAGCAACGTGACCACCATTTCAGTTGCGGTCGTATCAGCATCGGACGGAGCGACCGTCCAGCGCACCATCGGAAACTTCACGATTCCAGCAGGCGATACTCTTGTGATCATTCCGAAGAGCAATTTCTATGTGCAGCAAGTGGGTGATTACAAATTCCGTTTCAGCACAAGCGGTCTAGTAACTGCATTCACCTCGCAGTTCACGGTCACTAACGCTGCAGCTGACAAGCTGGTGATCCTGCAGAACATGCCAGCCAGCGTCCAATCTGGAATCACATTTAGCCCAGCAGTTAGATTGCAGCTGCAGGACCAGTTCGGAAACCCAGTTCTGAACTCGACCGTGAGCGTCTCGGTCTCGGCAATCGCAGGTTCGGTTTCTGGCATTGCTGGTGGAGTTGCGCAAAACACCCTTGGTGATTCCATCATCGATTTCTCAGACCTTGCCATCAGCGGCATTAGTAGTTCAGCGCAATTGCGCTTCACTGCGGCATCCGTTGGCACTTCTGTGAATGCTAAGACTTACCCAAGCTCGACCTTCCGAATCACTTCAGGTGATCCATATCAGTTGAGCGTCAGCGCAACGGCTATAAGCGTTGCGAACCGCACCCTGCTTTCGAATTTCAGCGTGAAGGTTCTTGACCGTTCCGGAAACCAGGTTCCTAGCTCGACCGCGCAGATCAATGCCAGCTTGACAGGTGCGACCCTGAGCGGAACCGCAACGGTATACGCCTCGGATGGCACTGCAACCTTTAGCGCGTTATCTGTATCTGGAACGACCGGAACTTACAGTATTGGCTTGAACTCAACCGGACTGGTGGGGGCAACTGTCTCGATAACGGTCACTCACGGTGCGGCTGACTACGTCACCATAACCACCTCAGCTACCGCCAAGAATGCTCAAGCACTTGGCTCGCAACCGGTGGTAAAGATTTACGACGCCGATGGCAACCTGGTTACCACCGGTGCTCAGTCCACTCAGACTGTTCGACTATCGGTAACTGGTGCCACGCTGTCCGGCACGGCAGCCATCTCTGCGTCCGCCGGTGTTGCCACCTTCTCCGGCATCTCGCTGCAGGGTCTTGTTGGTTCGAAGACCTTAACCGCAGAAGTCAGCTTGCCTGTCACCCTCAGTGCAAATGTTTCCGTCTCGCTCGACTTCGGTAACGTCACCAGGTTGAGTCTGGAGAGATCAGCAGCTGGTGCAGCGAACCGCATTGGTTTCACCACCCAACCTCAGATTGCACTGCGTGACTCAGCGGGAAACATCGTTACCGGCACCACTGCCAACATCTCCTTCAGCGTCTCACCGAGCGCCACCATCTCGAATGGCACGGTGGCGGTTAACACCTCAACCGGTGTCGCAACCTTCGTTGGCACCAGCCTGCAGGGCCTTGTTCGTAGCTACACCTTGAGCTTTAGCGTGACCGGAGCGAGTGCATCCAGCATCGCAACTGTGAGCCAGGCAATTTCTTTGACTCACGGTACCGCCACCTACATGGCCTTTGTGAAGGAGCCAACTTCGGCCAGTGTCGCAGTAACTATCTCTGAGCCAGTAGTTGTAAAGATGACTGACATCGATGGCAACCTGGTCACCACCGGCAACTTCTCCTCTGGTTCTGCGATCCTGTCGATTGGAGCTGGGACCTCTGTTTCCCTAACCGGCAATACATCAGCCTCCTTCTCGCAAGGTATTGCAACATTCAGCAACATTGCGATTGTTGGTCTGTCTGGTCAGAACGTGAGATTGCGCGTTGATTCGGTCGAATACCTAAACCATTTCTCAACCACGAGTCAGTTCCAATTGATGTCTGGTTTTGCTGTTGCAATTCAAGTCTTGAACACCTTAAATCAGCCTTATGTTCCGACTACTGTTTCAGCGGGCGTCGGCCAACCGACTGCCCCAAGGCTTGGATTCTTGGACTCGTCAAACAACCGGACGAATCCAGGTATTGATGGAACCTTTACTTTCTCGGTTGTCTTGGCTTCTGACACATCCGTTGTGAAGAAGGTTGAACGCATTTACAACTATCCTGCTGGCTCTCTAGTGATAACTTTCAATCAAGACTTCAAAATGACCGAGGCTGGAACCTATCGATTGAAGATCAGTGCAACTAATCTGCCAGACTTCCTATCTACACAGTTCACGGTTACCAACGCTTCGGCCTCGAAGCTAGTGGTTGTAACCGACATGCCAAACACCGTTCAGAGCGGTTTGACCTTTAGCCCAGCTGTTCGCTTGCAGGTGCAGGACACCTATAGCAACCCAGTTCTTGATTCGGTCACCACTATCTCTGCCACAGCGGTGACGTCAAATGTGCTTTCGATTGCCGGTGCCACCGCATCCAACACTTTGGGTAGCTCCTTTATTGATGTTCCTAACCTGGCGGTAACCGCTAAGGCTGGCAACACCCAATTGAGATTCACCGCGACCAATGCTGGCGCACCAATTAATGCCACCTCGATCACCACCAGTCAGTTTGCCGTGGTAGGCGGTAGTCCATATGCATTGAGTGTGAGCCCGACGTCGATGACAGTTGCAAACCGAGCGAACCTAAACGACATAGCGGTCACCGTGGTCGATACTGCAGGCAATCCAGTTTCTGATTCTGTAGCACAGATCTCTGCGGCTACTGGTGGTGTGACTCTTTCCGGAACTGCAATCAGGTTTGCTAGCTCAGGAGTGGCTAACTACTCGGGGCTAATGCTCTCAGGTGCTGTTGGTAGCTACAGCATTGGATTTAGTTCAACGGGCTTGGTTGCAAGTACGGTCTCGGTCACCCTCACCCACGGAGCTGCAAACTCGATTGACTTCTCAAGCCCTGCCACCTCTAAGAACGCGCTGACCGCATCCAACATCGTTGCCAAGATCTTGGATGCCGATGGCAACCTGGTCACGACCGGTGCGCAGTCGACGCAGAACGTGACCTTGAGTGTCTCTAGTGCCGTGCTCTCAGGAACCACCACATTGGCTGCCACAGCTGGTATTGCAACCTTCAGCAATGTGGCGGTCACCGGCCTAGTCGGAAACAAGAACCTCTCAGCTGCGATTGCTTCGCCTTATGCGATCTCGACCTCGAACCAGATCACCCTGCTGTTTGGTGATGCGCACAGTCTTGACCTAACCACACAGGCTCAGGGCTTTGTGAACAGTGAATTCTTCACCACGGCTCCTGCAATCACCGTTCGTGACGTCTCCGGTAACGCGGTATCTGCCTCCGGCATGGTGATTCGAGTCAGCGCTGCAACTGCAACACTCTCTGGTTCGGTGACCGCATCCGCTCATACCTCGATTGCAAGCTTTGCTTCCAACCTCAAGCTCCGCGGTCAAGTGGGAAGCCACACCTTGGTATTCACCGCTGAGGGCACCTCGAGCTCCGGTGTGATCTCCACCTCACAGCAGATCTCGCTGACCTTCGGTGCTCCAAGCCAGCTTGAGATCTCAGCTCACCCATCTGCTACCCGAGTTGGACTCAGCTTTACTCCGCAGCCACAGCTTCGCATCTTGGATGACTCTGGCAACCTGGTCTCTAACAGCTCGCTTGTCGTGACTGTCACTGCAAACGGCGCAGACCTTGCTGGCGGCACAACCCAGAGCGCTGTCTCTGGTGTTGCAGGCTACTCGGGTCTAAAGCTGGTTGGATCCGCATCGAGCATCGTGACCTTGAGCTACAGCATCAACTCTGCTGGCACAACTATTAGCGCAGTCACCTCGGTGCAGCTATTGGCAGGTAACGCGGTTGCTACCTCATTGAGCTGGACCGTCACCGATGTGAAGACCAGAGTCGCACCTTCTTACTCTCCAGTTATCTCGCTCTTTGATGAGTTTGGTAACAAGGTTGTGTCTGACAACTCCTCTACCGCGGTTGCCAAGCTCTACCGCGGTGGCACCTTGATCACACAGAGTGCACTTGCCTTCACCGCTAACGCAGGTGAGATTACCTTTGCGAACATGGCGCTGAAGGCAGAACCTCGATCGGGCTACTACTACCAGTTCGAAGTAATTGGCCAGAGCGCAGTCACCACCTCTGACTTCGCAGTTCTCCCTGGACCTGTTGCCAAGGTGATTATCAACCAGGAGCCAAGCTCCGGCACCGCGCCAAGTTTGACTCGCACCGGTAACGCGCTTTCGGTTCAGCCGATCATTCGCCTTTTGGACCAGGACGACAACCTTGTCACCACCGAGACCGGAACAACGCTGTCTGCTGTGATTGCATCCGGCTCAGGTGGAGGCTTGCTGACTTCTTCGGCTTCGGTAGTAAACGGTATTGCGACCTTCAACCAGCTAGCTCTTGTTGGTGTGGTTGAGACCCCTACCCAATCTGCCGAGGTCTACCGACTCAAGTTTGAGTACGGTGCATTTAGCTCTAGCCCATCGGCTCAGCTAAGTGTGATGCACAACGTTGCAGACCGAATCAGCATCGTGCGCGATGCTGCCGATGGTCGCTCCGGTTTGATCTTTGACACCACGCCTCAGGTGGTATTGCTAGACCGCTTTGGCAACCGAGTCTTCAAGGACCCAGCGGTCACCATTATTGGTAACCCTCAGGTTCAAAGTGGTTCGGGCAGTGCTGCGAACGTGAACAACAACCAGGGTGTTCGCAACACCGCAGGTGTCTACACCTTCCAGATGGGTATCTCGGGACTAGTTGGCAACACCTATGAGATCAACTTCTACCGTCAAGCCGGTGGTGTGACCCCAGCGGTTCAGAGCAACATCACCATTACCCACGGTATTTCCAACAAGATTGGCTTCTTGCGTCTGCCTTCTTCGACCGACTCCAACCAGGTTCGCTCGAAGACCGGTGAGGCGCTCAAGGTGCAGCCGGTAATTGAGATTCAGGATGCCGCCGGTAACCGAGTGCTGGATTCCTCAGATGTGGTAACCGCTACCTTAAACCTCACGCCTCGAGGTAACCGGGACTACCTAAAGAACTTCACGGTATCGGCAACCGCCGGTGTTGCTACCTTCTCGAACCTTGCGCTGGTGGTTGACCCAAGTCAGATTTACCGCCTGAACTTTACTTTCGGCTCTAACCAGCACACCGCTGAGGTCAACCTGCAGGTAACCCACGCCGATGCTGAGTACCTGGCAATCTCGACCTCTCCTGTTGCAGGCAACAAGACCGGTGACCCGCTTGTTCAGTCGCCAACGATTGTGGTTTACGACTTCGACGGCAACCGAACCACCTCGTTGACCAACGTGACCATTAGCGCTTCGGTAGTTGTTGGTAGCGGCTCTATCGAGTCGAATGGCTTGGCAAGTGTTATAAACGGTATTGCCGACTTCCAGAACCTAACCCTGGTAGCTCCTCCTGGAGAAAACCAGCAGCTTCGCTTCACCTTGCTAGGTGCAGTGAACTCGGCTTCGGCTGCGGTTGTCTCGCCTAACTCGCAGAACTTGAGTCTCACCTTCGCCGACCCAACCAAGCTGCGGATCTCACAGCAGCCAAGCAGCCTTGCTGTTGCGGCAGAGCTATTGGGCGCCCAGCCAATGGTTCGAGTTGAGGACCGCTACGGCAACCTCGTTACCAACTACGTGGGAAGCATTGATGTGACCATTGCTGGTAGCGGTGGTCGACTGGTCAGCGGTCAGGATGCAACTATTGCGTCTGTTAGCGCACTGGTTGTAAACGGTATCGGTACCTACAACTCGCTCCGCATCGAGGGATCGCCAACCACCACCTACAACCTGCAGTTTGCAAGTGCGGGACTCACCGGAACCAGCTCCAACAACATCAGCATTTCACCGGCTGCTCCTTCCTCGATCGTGATGCAGACCCAGCCGGTTGGCGGCGTAACTGCAGAGGCTCTAAGTGTTCAGCCGGTAGCTAGGTTGCTGGACCGCTTTGGGAACGTTGTCACCACCGACAACTCAACTCAGGTGACCGTTGCACTGGTATCAGGACCTAACCGTCCGGGTGGTGCGAGTGCTTTGGTCGGTGGAACCACAACCGTCACAGTTGTCGGCGGCATCGCAACCTTTACCAACCTGACCTTCACAGGTGCCACAAACCGCAACTATGTACTTGGCTTTAGCGCAGGTAGCTTCAGCGTGAACTCCAGCGCAATTCAGGTATCACCGGCAGCTGCCGCAACTCTTCAGTGGATTACACAGCCGATCGCACAGCGCACTGGTGAAGTTATGGCCACACAGCCGGTGCTTCGCCTATTGGACTTCGACGGCAACATCGCAACCTCTACCTCTGCAACCATCGTGGCCTCGGTATCGATCGGTGGCGGCTACATCGAGGCTGGAACCAGCTCGCAAGCCGTCAACGGTGTCGTGACCTTTAGCGGTCTGACCCTGGTTGCAACACCTTCGGTATCGCAGCAGTTGACCTTCACCGCAACCACTGCATCCGGTTCGTTTGCGATTACTACCGCGACGAACCTGGTTGTCTCGCACACCACTGCCTCTTACATGGTTGCTCAGTCGCCGTATGTTCAGGGTGGTCGCCAGGGTGCCGCGCTAGCTACCCAGCCAAAGCTGTTCCTATTCGACCGCTTTGGAAATAGGACCATCTACGACAGCGCAACCGTTGTTACCGCAACCATTGGATCTGGTAGCGGTGGAGCGGTTAGCGGATCTAACACCGCTACCGCGGTAAATGGTGAGGTGCAGTTCGCAGGTCTAGCGGCTACCGGTTCACCTGGTGTGAACTACACGTTGAACTTCGCAGCCTCCGGCGGCTTCTCACTGGCTGACACCACAAGCTTCTCAGTGTTCAAGACCGCCGAGATCAACCTGAGCTACTCGCCGGTTGTTTACAGTGCAAGTAAGACTGTCAGCCCAGCAATTTTGTACACCGACTCAACCGAGCACAGCATTAGCTTCGTAGTAACCACTCCGAGCCTCTGTTCGGTGAACAGTAGCTCTGGTGTAGTGACGGTAATTGGTGCTGGAAACTGTGTGGTTCGCGCAAGCGTTGCCGATGGCATCTACTTCAAGTCCAACACCAAGGACATCACCTTGGTTATCGCCAAGTCGCCACAGGCTCCGCTGACCATTACCAACGTTGACTACGTCGACTTCGGTCAGGTACTGCCGCTTAGCGCAACCGGTGGTAGCGGAACCGCGACCACCAGGTTCTTCGCCACCGGTGACTGCCGCACCATCGGAACCTCGCTTGCGTTCCAGGGCAATGCCACCGAGGACCTAAGTCCAACCTGTACGATCTTTGCCGCCCGCTCCGGCGATGCCAACCACCTGCAGGTGGTCTCAGAGATGATGGACGTCACAGTGCTGAGAATTGCCCAGCAGCCACTTGAGATTGGTAACTCTCGCGCTACCGCAGTTGGAGACATTGAGCTCTTCACTGTTGGTGGTTCTGGAACTGGAACCGTTAGCTACACCATCACCGACAACGGCACCGCGCAGTGTTCGCTAATTGGAACCACCCTTCGCGCTGCCCGCAATGGTGCCTGTGAGGTTAGCGCGCAGAAGGTTCAGGATGTGAACTACAACCTGGCAACCAGCCCGGCAATCACCTTCAGCTTCTCCAAGCAGATTCAGCAGGTCAGCTTCACAAGTGCGCTTCCTTTGATGCCGCTTGCAGGTCAGACCTACCAGGCGGTAGCAACCGCATCTAGCGGCCTAAGCATCAGCTACACCATTGCCTTGGGCCAGGAGATTCAAGCAAGTAGCAACGTGAGCTACTCGCCTGCGGTCTGTACCATGTCGTCCTCGGTCTCCGGCCAGGTCTTGTTCCTACGCAGTGGCTACTGTGAGGTAACTGCGACCCAGGCGGGTAACAACGTATACGCGGCCAACACCGCGTCTCAACGCTTTGAAATTGGACGTCAGAACCAGACCATCAACTTCGAGATGCTGAGCGACAAGACCTACGGATCACCTTCTTGGCGCCTTGGTGCTCAGGCAAGCTCTGGGCTTGACGTCAGCTACACCATCTCTGCTGGTATCACCGCCTGTACGGTGACCCAGAACGGCATTGTGACACTGGTCGCAGAAGGTAAGTGTCTGATTGTGGCATCCCAGGCCGGTAATGGCTCATGGGCTCCGGCACCAGATGTATCGCGCCTGTTCTTTGTTGAGCCAGACCTGGCCGGTTCTCCTTCGTTGGTGTCGGCAGCGGTAGGTAACCAGTGGTTCACCCTTGGTTACACAGCACCTTCTTACCTGGGTGGCAGCGCGGTTCAGCGTTACCGCCTCGAAGTGACCGATGTGAACAACAACAAGTATGTGAACTCGGCCTGTACCACAACAGTTCCGCTGGTCTGTACCATCGCGGGTATTCCAAACGGTCGTGCCTACACCGCAAGGATTGCACCAATTACTAACGCAGGCATTGGTCAGTACTCCACGGTAACCATTCCGCTAACCCCATCTCGTGCCGAGATGAGCGTTACGCAGCTCAGTGCGAACGTATCCACTGGTGGATTGGATATGACCTGGGCTGCACCGGTTGCCATCGATGGTAACTTCTTGCGCTACGAGGTTTACGTTTGGGTTACCGGCACCCAGCAGCCCGCAACACCGACCTCAACGATCACCAACTCGACCTCGTCGACAATCTCGATGGCGATAACCCAGATTGCTTCGTCGAGCCCGACCATTGCACCAGCGGTATTCGTTCAGCCTCAGCTGAATGTTGTCAGCTCCTACTACCGCACGAACAGCAAGGTCTTTGTATTTGGCACCATGCAGCACAGGCCTATGGGCTTTGTCTCACTTGCTTCGGTGCAGCAGAACGCTGCCACCGAGAGCGCGACCGTTGGTTACACCATGAAGGTTGTAACCATCACCGACACCTACTCGTCCTCTCAGACCATCAACACCGCAAACGGTGTCAAGGTCGGTCTATCGGCTCCTGCTGCCCCGACCCAGCTGTCACTTGATACCCAGGATGAATCAAAGATCATCGTGAGCTGGGGTGCTCCAAACTCGGATGGTGGTTTCGCCATCGAGGACTACAACGTTCAGGTCAATGGTCAAACGATTTGTGCCAACATCCAGGTCAGAATGTGCGAGGTTGGAACGGTAAGTCCTGGCGTCACATACAACGTAAGCGTCAAGGCAAGAAACGCACTAGGACTCGGTGTTGCAGCTGTGGCAAGTTACACCCCGCCAGCTCCTCCTTCGCTGGCCGTTACTGTTACCCCAGATCCAGTTACTCCTACCGTGCCTCCGACGGTTTCGCCGACGGTTTCACCAACCCCGACCCCAACCCCGACCCCAACTCCGACTGTCACGCCTACCCCGACCGTGAAGCCGACGCCGCCAGCTCCTGAGCCTTCGCAGAGCACCGATCCGGAACCAGGTCCATCAGAGCCGGCTGAGGAGCCAGCCAGTGGTTCAGAGGTAATCGTGGGGCCTACGGCTTCGCCTTTGCCTGAGGCGACGGAAGCTCCAAGCCCAGAACCAAGCCCAGAGCCTTCCGGTGGCGATGACGCGGTCATTGAACAATATGACCCACTTGGCTCGCCAGAAGCCATTCTCGCGACCATTGGTCTGTTGGTTGGTGCAATGGCTGCCGCCGCAGCTGCGGCCGCAGGAGCCGCTGCAGCAAGCAGCTCGTCGTCAAGTTCAGGATCTTCGAGCTCAGAGTCTGAACAGAACGACGAAGACCTTGCCGAGCTTGAGGTTGCTCACGATCAAATTGAACTTATCGATGAGAACTGGGGAGACAGGCTCCGCTGGTTCAAATCCAGGTGGCTTACCTTCCTCGATAGGTTCACCCATGATCTAGCGCTGCTGCTAGCGCCTGTTTCACCGCTGTTGTCCAAGGTTGTCAACGATGGTGCTTACCTGCGTGCGATTCTCGGATCAACCACCTTGCTACTGCCTATCGCAGGTGTTGGACTGGCTCTGACCGCTGTAATCCAAAACGGTGGTGAGGTATTCGCCCCTACCTGGTACCTAATGCTTGCGATTGCGGTTCTGGGGCTCTTTGATGCATTTGCCGGCTTTGCAGCAACCTTGGTGTTCTTGGTTGGTTCGATCATTGCCGCAGGGCAGCTTCCTGACCTAAGCCAGATCAGGACCCTAATGGGTGTAATGATCATCGCGATCGGTCCGGCAATGCTTGCCACAGCGTTCCGCACGCTCCGCAAGGAACCTGCTCGAGACCTGGATTCCTGGTGGGAGAGATTGGCTGACCTAGCGATTGCGCCATTTATGGCCGGCTGGTCAGTTATGACCATGGTTTCGGTTATGCCGGCAATCTCTGGTTTGACGCTGAATATGGCCAACCACGTCACCGAGTTCGGTCTCGCGATTGCTATTGCGGCTGCTTTGCGCGTGTTGCTCGAGGAGGGTTCCGCTCGCTACTTCCCAGCTCGTCTGAACAAGATCAACCCAACCGAGCTGCCTGATTCACCGCTGGTGCAGAAGGCCGTTGCCCTATTGATTCGCTACGGTATCTGGGTGGTACTTTCGGGTGCAATTGTTGGCTTTGGATGGCAGGCCTTTGTTGGATCCGCACTGTTCCTACTTCCCACCGTCATCGGCTGGTACCAGGACAAATTCCCTAACGTGCCGCTGATCTGGAGAATCTTGCCCACCGGTGTTCCAGGCCTTGCCTTCACCATCTTGGTTGCCTCGAGCACCTCGGCGCTATTGGCCATCTGGCTGGGTGCAACCCCGGCCTACGCGGAGCTGAGCTTCGTGCTGATACCCCTACCACTGCTATTGCTGAGCATCCTGTCGATGTTTGGCCGTGAGGGTGCAACTCCGGATGAGCTAAGACCGGGCAAGCGCAACCGTTGGGTTTACCGAATCGGTGGCGTAGCGATGCTGCTGGTAACCCTGAATCTGACCGGGATTATCTAAAGCCGAAGCAGAACCAGGCTTGCGGCCATGACCGCAACACCTGCAATAAACCCATAGACACTGAGGTGACCACGAGCTGAGTTTCGTGCGGTTGGCAAAAGCGTATCGATCGCCAAAAAGACCATTACTCCGGCAACCATGGCAAAAAGGATGCCCAAAACAAAGTGATCTAGGAACTGGGCAAGGAGAAGGTAGCCAATAACGGCTCCAGCCGGCTCTGCAAGGCCGGAGAGGAAGCTCAGGCGGAATGCCTTGACCTTGGACTTTGTGGCGTAATAGACCGGCACAGAGACTGCAATTCCTTCTGGAATGTTGTGCAGCGCAACAGCAATTGCCAAGGCGATACCGATTTGCGGGTCATCCAATACCAGCAGGAAGGTCGCAAGACCCTCTGGGAAGTTGTGAATCGCAATCGCTAGGGCAACAAATAGCCCGGTGCGGAGCAAGACCTTGTTCGCCCTGGCCTCAGATCGTTCCTGCTCGCTGCCCAACAGCTCAATCTCGGTGTTTTCGTGCGGGTTTGCACCGGATGGAACCAGCGCATCGATGATAGCCATCACGATCATGCCGCCAACCATGGCGATTGCGGCAACCGCCGAAGCCTGCACCGCAGGAATTGTCTCCGCGATGTATTTGGTGGACTTGGGGATGATCTCAACAAAGGAGAGATAGACCATCACACCGGCAGAGAAGCCCATTGCGATGGCGAAGAAAGACTTGTTGGTGGTTTTGGTGAAAAAGGCGAGCGTCGAGCCAATTCCGGTTGCAAGACCGGCTCCGAGAGTGACCAGGAACGCCAGAATGAATCCGCTTTCCACAGTCACCTCCTTATTGGGTCAAAAAAACTGGCCAATTACAAACCGGCCGGTTCCTTTGCTAATGCTTTATTTAGTGCTTGCCGCCGCAGCCACAAGTGTCTTTACCGCAATTGCAGTCCATGAATATCTCCTAGAAGTTCCAGTCGTCATCGGTGGTGGCTTCGTGCTTACCAATTACGTAAGACGAGCCGGAGCCAGAGAAGAAGTCGTGATTCTCGTCGCTGGCTGGGCTTAGGGCGCTGAGGATCGCAGGGGAGACTTGGCAGTCATCCTTCGGGAACAGTGGGTCAAACCCAAGGTTCATCAGTGCCTTGTTGCCGTTGTAGTGCAGGAACTGCTTGACGTCGTGGGTTAGCCCGATTTCGTCATACAGGTCTGCGGTGTACTTAACCTCGTTCTCGTAGAGCTCGAGGAGAAGATCGTAGGTGTAGCTCTTTAGCTCTTCCTGGCGTGAAGTCGAAGACTCGTTGTAGCCAAGCTGGAACTTGTAGCCAATGTAGTAACCGTGGATGGCCTCATCGCGAATGATTAGGCGAATTAGGTCAGCGGTGTTGGTTAGCTTTGCCCTGGAAGACCAGTACATCGGTAGGTAGAAGCCCGAGTAGAACAGGAAGGACTCCAACAGGGTGGAGGCAACCTTGCGCTTTAGTGGGTCATCACCGCGGTAGTAGCCCAAAATGATCTCTGCCTTTTTCTGAAGGTATGGGTTGTCCTCGGACCAGCGGAAAGCCTCGTCGATGTCGTTGGTGGAGCAAAGGGTTGAGAACACGCTCGAGTAGCTCTTGGCGTGGACCGACTCCATGAAAGCGATGTTCGTGATCACTGCCTCTTCGTGGGGGGTGCGAGCATCTGGCATCAGGCTCATCGAACCAACGGTGCCCTGGATGGTGTCCAGCATGGTAAGACCGGTGAACACGTGCATGGTTAGCTTCTGCTCGTGTGGACGCAGGTTCTCCCAGGACTGCACGTCGTTGGAGATTGGGACCTTCTCAGGCATCCAGAAGTTCTGAGTGAGGCGGTTCCAGACGTCTAGGTCTACGGAGTCCTCGATCTTGTTCCAGTTGATAGGTCTGGTAATAAGTTTGGTAGCCATGTCGATTTCCCTCTTTCCTAGAGCATGCAGCTGACGCAGTTTTCGACCTCGGTGCCCTCAAGGGCAGCCTGGCGAATGCGAATATAGTAAATGGTCTTGATGCCCTTTTTCCATGCGTAAATCTGTGCACGGTTGACATCGCGGGTGGTTGCAGTGTCCTTGAAGAAGAGTGTTAGCGATAGACCCTGGTCTACGTGCTGGGTTGCAGCTGCGTAGACGTCAATGATCTTGTCCGGACCAACTTCGTAAGCGTCCTCGTAGTACTCCCAGGTTTCCTCCGAAAGGAATGGAGCTGGGTAGTAAACGCGACCTAGCTTGCCTTCCTTACGGACCTCAACACGAGAAGCGATTGGGTGAATCGAGCTGGTCGAGTTGTTGATGTAGGAGATCGAGCCGGTCGGTGGCACAGCCTGAAGGTTCTGGTTGTAGATACCGTGTTTCATAACCGAAGCCTTCAGTGCTTTCCAGTCTTCCTGAGTAGGAATGGCAACACTTGCCTTGGCAAATAGCTCCTTAGCCTTCTCGGTGGTTGGAGCCCATACCTGGTCGGTGTACTTGTCGAAGAACTCACCGCTTGCATACTTTGAGTTCTCAAAGTTGTGGAAGTAGCTCTTACGCTCAATCGCGATCTGGTTTGACGCCTTGATGGCGTGGTAAACCACGGTGTAGAAGTAGATGTTGGTGAAGTCGATCGACTCCTCGGATCCGTAGTGGACCTTCTCGCGGGCAAGGTAACCGTGCAGGTTCATCTGGCCCAATCCGATGGCGTGTGACTTGTGGTTGCCGTCAGAGATCGAACGAACGCTCTCGATGTTTGACATGTCAGACACTGCGGTTAGCGCACGGATCGAGGTCTCAACGGTTAGGGCGATGTCGCCACCGTCCATTGCCATGGCGATGTTCATCGAACCCAGGTTGCAGGAGATGTCCTTACCGATGTCGTCGTAGCTGAGGTCAGCGTTGTAGGTGGTAGGGGTGTTGACCTGCAAGATCTCAGAGCAGAGGTTTGACATGTTGATGCGACCCTGGATTGGGTTAGCAGCGTTTACGGTGTCCTCATACATCACATATGGGTAGCCGGACTCGAACTGAAGCTCCGCAATGCGCTCGAATAGCTCACGGGCCTTGATCTTGGACTTGCGAATGCGAGGGTCATCCACCATTTCGCTGTACTTCTCGGTAACCGAGATGTCGCCAAATGGAACGCCGTAAACCTTCTCGACGTCGTAAGGGGAGAACAGGTACATGTCCTCACCGTTCTTCGCAAGCTCCAAGGTGATGTCTGGAACAACCACACCGATGGAAAGAGTCTTGATACGAATCTTCTCGTCAGCGTTCTCACGCTTGGTGTCCAAAAATCGCATGATGTCTGGGTGGTGAGCGTTTAGGTAAACCGCACCGGCACCCTGGCGAGCACCGAGCTGGTTTGCGTAGGAGAAGCTGTCTTCCAGAAGCTTCATCACCGGGATAATGCCGGAGGACTGGCCCTCAATCTTCTTGATTGGAGCGCCGTATTCGCGAACGTTAGAAAGTGAAAGTGCAACACCACCACCGCGCTTTGATAGCTGCAGGGCTGAGTTGATGCCGCGGGCAATCGATTCCATGTTGTCTTCGATGCGAAGCAGGAAGCAGGAGACGAACTCGCCGCGCTGCTTCTTACCGCAGTTTAGGAAGGTTGGGGTTGCAGGCTGGAAGCGACCGGAGATGATCTCCTCAACCAGGTTAGTGGCCATGCTCTCATCGCCAGCTGCCAAAGTTAGGGCAACCATTACAACGCGGTCCTCGAAGCGCTCCAGGTAGCGAGTGCCATCAAAAGTCTTTAGGGCGTAGCCGGTGTAGAACTTGTAGGCACCCATGAATGCCTCAAAGCGGAACTTCTTGGAGTAGGCAAGCTTCTCAAGCTGCTCAATGAATGAGAAGGAGTACTGGTCCAGTACTTCCTTCTCGTAGTACTCGTTCTCAACCAGGTAGTCCAGACGCTCTTCAAGGCTGTGGAAGAAGACGGTGTTCTGGTTTACGTGGTCTAGGAAGTACTTGCGCACCGCAAGCTTGTCCTTTTCGAGCTGAAGCTTCTGATTAGGACCCCACAGGTTGATCATCGCGTTCAGGTCCTGATAGGACATCGCGCTTTCGATGGTCTGCTTGCCAGTTAGGTTTCCCTGGTCGTCAGCTACTTCTACTAGTTGGTTTGCCACAGTTCGGCCAGCCTTTCTTTTACTTCCGTTACGTCTTCTGGGGTGCCAGTGATCTCGAACCGATACAGCACTGGAACCCCGAGTTTGCTGGCGACTATGTCGCCGGCCTTGCAGAAGTGGGCACCAAAATTGGTGTTTCCCCCGGCAATAACCGCCTTGATATGTTTCCGATTTACCGGATTATTCAAGAATTTGATTACTTGTTTTGGAACAGTTGATTCATCGTTGCCGCCACCGTAGGTGGGAACTACTAGGACGCTGTCCCGATCGTGAACAAAGTCGGCTGCTTCTTCAGATTTCAGTGGAATCCGGATGGCGTTGGCACCGAGTTTGTCTACGAACCGTTTGGTGTTTTCTGAGACGCTCGAGAAATAAACAACATCGAACATCTCCTTCACCATTTCTACGCTGAGATTGCTTGGATTTTGTCCATGCGGAAACCGCTCCAGTGCTCGTCTCCAGAGACAACTACTGGTGCGGCGGTGTAACCCAAGGTCTTGACCATTTCTAGAGCTACTGGGTCCTGAGACATGTCGACCTCGGCATACTCAATCTGGTTGCGCTGCAACATGCGCTTAGTGCTGTCGCACTGCACGCAAGCTGGGAGCGTGTAAACGGTCACCGCCATTGGTGTTCCTCCTGGGTAAGTGGGTTTTTAGGCCCGGTTTTAGCAAATTTTTGTGAAAAATCTCGCAAACTGTGGATTTACAACATTAGCACTTAACCACTAGATGTAGTAGCAACTCGCGATTTTTTTCACTTATTTAGTTATTTCATGAACATTAACCCACAGGTTGAACTTTAAGGCGGTAGCAAATCCCGCGTGTCGCGGGTTGTTCATCTAATGTGCTGAAAAGTTATTTTTACGGGCTGTAGAAACAGGGGTTTTTACAGCCAATTTGACCTCAACACACCGACATTTATTAACAAATCGTTAGCAAATAAGTCATAGAAAATCGATCTCGGCCAACCGGATTTCAGCTTGCAGGGGCAAGAAGCTCGACTAACCGTCGCGAAAACTGCCTTTTCCTGCTCGGATAGCGAGATCCGGCTATAGATCTTTGCCTTGTTTGGCAATTTGTTCGCGATTATTATTTTTTGAGGTTCGGCCCTGGACCATCGAAAATCTAAGGACAGCAGCTACCAATGATTAGAGTCGCAACCCTTGATGACGCTCAAGAACTGCTTTTGGTTTGCAATAACCACGAACTACGCGTTGACCCAGACTTTGAACTGATGCCACTTAGTGAAATCACCGAATTTCTAAATGGCTACGAAGAGCCTTCCCACACCATGGTCTTGGATGACGGCGGAATCAAAGCAGTGATGTTCATCCAAACCTCGACTCCAAGAAACCGCGTTGACCCAGACTTTTTTACCGTTGGCACTAAGGCGCAGTCCAAAGAGCTATTTGATGCCGGCTTTGAGTGGCTAGCGCAAAACCGCAAGGGCTTTGACGTTAGAACCTTTTGCAACAAGATGGACACCGAGCTGCTTGCGCTGTTTGAGGAGAGCGGCCTGAGCTTTCTGCGTGACTACTACAAGATGGTCAAAGAGCCAGTTGAGCAGGGCTTCCCCCAGCTCCCAAAGGACATCACCATTGAGGCGGTTGACCTGGAGGGTGAGTCACGCACGCTACACATGCTTGAGAGCGAATCTTTCTCCGGTCACTTCGGTTACATTCCACTTGGCCACGATGATTGGCTCGCAGAGAAAACCACCGAACCTAAGCTGGATCGCAAAGGCGTATTTATTGCCAAGGTAAAAGGTGAACCGGCTGGTCTTTTGATCTCCAATGACGCTCGGTCAGAGATGAATGGCGGCTGGGTGGACAAACTCGGTGTGCTGGAGAAGTTCCGCGGCTTAGGGCTCGGAAAGTTATTGCTGCAGTGGGGAGTCGCTCACGCCGCCGAGAAGGGTTACCAGTCTGTCGGGCTCGGTGTGGACACCGGCAATGAGTCCGGAGCATTGCAGCTTTACGAAAATCAGGGCTTCAAACCAACTGTGGTTTGGCGCGGTTACGCAACCACTATTTAGAGCTCTTGTTTTGAGCTAGCCAGGCTCCCAGTATTACTACCGCACCACCAATTGGTTCATACCAGTGCAGCTCTTCACCCAATAGCAAAATGCCCCAGATGGTTGCCAACACCGGATTGGTGAAGGTGACGGTTAGCGCAACGGTAGATCCAGCCGCTTTGACGACATCGTGAAATAGTCGGTAGGCAAAGCCAGAGCCCAAAACCCCCAGGGCCAGAAGCGCCAAAAGTGATTCCATGCTTGGAGGCCCCGTGAAAAGTGGTCCCGTAAATAGGTAAAACGGCAACAGCGTGATGGCGCTCGTGAATACCTGGGCTGCCGCCGAAGAAGTCCCCGAGAGATTCATCGGGGTTACATACTTGCGGATATATGGCCCACCGATGCCATAGGAAATGGTTGCCAAAACCAGTGCTCCAATTGCAAGCGGGTCGTTTTGGCCAAAGCCTTCCCAAATCCCGAGGGTGATCGCGACACCGATTAGCCCAACCGCCAAACCAATAGTGGCGATAATCGTCACCTTCTCGGTTCGGTAGATAGTCAAGATTGCAAGCAGTGTGAAAATTGGGGTAGTGGCACCAATGATTGCCGCCAGCGAGGAAGTGGTCGATTGCTGCGCGAAGCTAAACAGTGCAAACGGTATTGCCGACATCAAGACACCGGCTACCCAGAGGTGGAACCACTGGGTTCCCTTTGGTAGCTGAAGCTTGAGTAAAAACACCAAGCCAAACATTGCCGCGCCACCAAGGAACGTGCGCCAAAAGGCGACACCGTAAAAAGGTAGGAATCTAAGTGAGAGTTCGGTGAATAGGAAACTGGAGCCCCAGATCAGGGCCATTGGAAGAAACTTCCAAATCCAGTGTGATTTCACCTAATGAAATCTAGTGGCTAGAAGGTGTGGTTTCGATCTCCGAGCGATCCGCCGACCAAAGGGTGTGGAAGACACCATCGCGGTCAACGCGCTTGTAGGTGTGAGCACCAAAGAAGTCGCGCTGTCCCTGAACCAGTGCCGCCGGCAAGCGCTTTGCGCGCAGGCCGTCGTAGTAGCTCAAAGAAGATGAGAAGGCTGGGTTTGGAATACCGGCTAGCGAACTGTGAGCAACCACGTTTCTCCAGGATGCGAGCGATGAATCGATTGCCTTGGCGAAGTAGTCATCAAACAAAAGGCTAAGTAGGTTTTCGTTCTTGCCGTAGGCATCTGCAATGCGGTTTAGGAACTGTGCACGAATGATGCAACCACCACGCCAGATCTTTGAGACAGCACCCAGGTTGATTTTCCACTTGTACTCCGCAGCTCCGGCGCGAATCGCGTCAAAGCCCTGGGCGTAGGCAATGATCTTGGATGCGTAGAGAGCCTTACGAACATCCTCAACAAAGGCTGCCTTATCGCTTACTGACCAAGTGGTGGTGTGGCTGGCCATGCCGGCATTTCCTGCGCGCTGGCTGGACTGCGAGGAGAGGCTTCTTGCAAACACTGCCTCGGCAATTCCAGACACTGGAGTGCCAAGGTTCAGCGCGGTCTGAACGGTCCAGACTCCGGTGCCCTTTGAGCCGGCTGCATCCAAAACCACATCTACGAATGGCTTACCGGTCTTGGCGTCAATCTGCTTGAGCACCTCTGCGGTGATCTCAATCAGGTAGCTCTCTAGCTCGCCTTTGTTCCACTCGATGAAGATGTCAGAGATCTCACTTGGGGAGAAGCCGCCAGCCTGGCGAAGAATGTCGTATGCCTCAGCGATTAGTTGCATGTCGGCATATTCGATGCCGTTGTGAATCATCTTTACAAAGTGACCCGCGCCATCGGTGCCAACGTGGGTAACACACGGCTCACCCTCGGCAATAGCGGCGATTGAGGAAAGGATTGGACCGAGGGTCTTATAAGCCTCAGCGGTTCCACCAGGCATGATCGATGGACCTTTTAGGGCACCTTCTTCACCACCGGAGATTCCAGCACCAACAAAGTGAATGCCCTTGGCGCTGACATCCTTTTCGCGACGAAGGGTGTCGGTGAAAAGTGCGTTACCACCGTCAACGATGATGTCGCCTGATTCGAATCTCTCGGCCAACTGGCTGATTACAGCGTCGGTGCCGGCACCTGCCTGAACCATGATGATCGCGGTGCGTGGTTTTGCAAGCGAAGCCACGAATTCATCGATGGTTTCGCTTGGAATGAAGTTGGCCTCTGGGTGCTCGCTCACCAATAGGTCGGTGCGCTCAACAGAACGGTTGTAGATGGCAACTCTATTGCCTTCGCGCGATGCCAAGTTGCGGGCTAGGTTCGAGCCCATTACGGCGAGACCAACGACGCCAATATTTGCTTTGTCTGACATGAAATTCCTTTAGACACGGGGTGGGAAGTACTCAGGCTACGCGCGCAACAATGGGCGGAAATTTCTATTAGGTTACCCTACTTTGGCGAGCCAGAGGCTGGTATTTGGCGCAAGCTGTTAGTTTTGCCCAAGCATGCAAAAACAAACCAAATCCCTTCTGCTGGCCCTATCAATTCTTATTGTGGCGCTTTTTCCAACGCCCGCTCACGCCGCTGGCTGCACACCAGAAAAGCAGCTTGCATCAAGCAACATCAAGCAGCTTCACGTTGAAGTCATCAACGCATCCAGCGGCCAGACGCTTTTTTCCAAAAATGAGCAGCAGCCAGCCAGAACCGCATCGGTTATGAAGGTCCTCACCGCCGCTGTTGCCCTAGATGTCTTGGGGCCGGACTACCGGATTACCACCAGCGTGATGGTTAGCCCAACAGAACCCGGAAAGATTTATTTGGTTGGAGACGGGGATGTCACGCTTTCTCGCATGCCGGGCAACATCACTTCTTACTATGCCAAGGCCCCAAAGTTGGATACCTTGACCAAACAAATATCGGCCTGGGCAAAAGCCAGTTCGGTTTCCATTTCCGCTGTCTCGGTTGACTCTTCGCTTTTTGGAGGCGATAAGGAGTGGCACCCAACCTGGAGCAAGCTCGGTTTGACCTCCGGCTACATGGCTGCGGTTTCCGCGCTGCAAATCGATGCCGCCCGGCTGACCAGCACTCGCTATCCAAACAGTTGGTTGGCACAGCGCACCGCGACTCCGGTGAAGCAGGCAGGGGAGCTGTTTGTTGCCTCGCTAAACAAGCAAGGCCTCGCAACTGGTCTGAAAGCAAGTGTCGCCAAAGCACCGAGCAACTCGGTGGTAATCGCGAGCGTGCAATCTCGCCCGGTGAGTGAACTTATTGCCAACATGCTTCGGGTCTCGGATAACTCAATAGCAGAAGCTTTGGGCCGGGTGGCGAGCATCAAATACGGCCTCGATGGCAGCATGGCTTCTCTAAACACGCTTTACAAGAAAGTGCTCAAGGCACGCGGTTTAGACGTTTCGCAGATCTCAATAGTCGATGGCTCGGGATTGTCCAATCTCAATCTGGTTCCAGCTGCTTTGATCAATGACCTGCTGGTTTTAGTCGACCAAGGAGTCGGTGACTACGAAGCACTTGAGGCGGGACTTCCGGTCTCAGGACAGAGCGGTTCACTCAAATCCCGATTTGCCACCGGCAGCAAGCTTGACACCAAGGGCAAAGTCTTTGCTAAAACCGGCTACATCCGCACCGGTTATTCGCTGGCCGGGTTCCTGATGGCCAAAGACGGCACCGAGCTAATCTTCACGGTTTACAACTTGTCGGAACGGGCAGACGCCAACCACCGATTGGCGATGGACAACCTGGTTTACCGCTTCTACCAGTGTGGAGCTAGCCTCAGTAACTAACCCAGGTCTGCGCGGGTTTGATCTAGCGAGCGCATGACCTCGAGGCTAAAGGCGTGAGTGTGCTGGCGGTTTTCAATTTCACCAGCGAGCACTGAATTGCTCACTGCCTCAATCATGTGAACGTAGCCCGCACCCTTGCGCGGTCTTGAGATGTTCTCAACTTTAGCCACATCGCTGTTTGGCGCATAGGTTTTGATAACCGCATCCGTGGTGTGCCAGAACGCTTCTTGAATCTCAATGATTCCAAGATCACCAACCAATCGGGCTGCCAATCCAAGTGCGGTTGCAAGTGAGGAATTACCTCGCCCCGCTACTCCATTCTCAAATTCAAAATTGGTCATCGCCAGCGCATCGACACCATTTGGGTAGTTGTAGCCAGCTGTCCTCTGGTGCTTGATCGGACTGTCGGCAAACCAGCGGTTAAGGGTTGTGGTGTAAACGCCCTGGTCCAGACTCGACCCGCCACCAAGTTCCTTGTTGAACAATCTGTGGTCGTTGTCAAAGGTTCGCAAGAAACCAAAATTGGCTTCAATCAAACGCAGTTGTCCAATGCGACCGGACTTCACGATCTCGATGAGCTCATTGTGCAGCGGAAGGAACTTGGTCCACATCGCTTCCATGGAGAAGAGATTCTTTTGTCCAGCAAGGGCATAAATCTCTTCGGCCTCTTCGGCCGAGTTCATAAATGACTTCTCCACCAAAATGTGCTTGCCGGCCCCAAGAGCTGCCTTTGCCATCCAGAAGTGCTCGGAGTGCGGGGAGGCTATATAGATAAGGTCAATCTCAGGGTGAGCAATTGCCTGCTCAAAGGAAAGACTCAGTGCGCTAATTCCAACTTCGGCAAGCTTCTGATCCGCTTTGGCGGCGTCTCGTGAAACCAAGGCAACCAGCTCGGTGTCTTCACTTAGAGGAAAGTCCCGGAGAATTAGATCGGCCATTAGGCCGGTTCCAACCATTGCCCAGCGCACGTTTGCCATTTGCAACCAACTAACTTATTTAGGAGCCTTTGGTCACTTTATTGGACCTTGCTAGTGAGCGTGCCATCGATGGGAAAACCAACCCGTGCATTGGCCAAACTGCCCACCAGTAGATCTGACCAAATAGGCCCTTTGGAGCATAGATGGCTACCTGGGTCAAGATCGTTCCCTTAGTTTCGGGATCAACTTCCAGGTCAAATTCCAACCATGCCCGACCGGGGAGTTTCATCTCGGCCCGCAGTCGCAATAGCTGCTGAGGAATTACTTGTTCTACTCTCCAGAAATCAAGGGCATCGCCAACCTCTAGGTGGTTGGGATCGCGTCTGCCTCGTCTGAGTCCAACTCCTCCCACCAGGCGGTCCATGATTCCGCGCAGCTCCCAAGCCCAGCTCGCAGTCGAGTAACCGTTATCGCCACCAATTGCCTCGACTCGCTTCCAGACCTCTTCGATGGAGTCATTGGTGTGGGTGATGCGGACATCTTTATAGAGCGAACCACCTGCCCAATCCGGGTCGGTAGGCAGCGGTTCAGACGGGGTGCCAGGGGATGACGCATCTGACCAGCGGGTTTCCACTCTGGCCTCTTTGATCTTTACCAGCGCTAGGCCAACCGCTCTTTCAAAGTTGGTTAGACCGCCCTCAGGGTCGGGAATCAGTTTGCGAATTCGCTGGTCAGTTGCAACCACCTCGTTCCTGAGGCTGTCTACCAAGCGCCTTGCCAGGGTTATTGGAACCGGAGTAACCAGACCAACCCAACCGCTTGAGAGTTTTGGAGTCAGCACCGGCAGCGGAATGATGATTCTTTTTCTGAGGCCCGCAACTTTCGCGTAGGCCTGCATCATTTCTGCGTAGGTGAAAACCTCGGGCCCTGCGATTTCGTAAATCCCAGCTTGTTTGGCAGTCAGCCCGGCGGTGCCAACCAAATAGCGAAGAACATCTCTAACCGCGATTGGCTGAATGCGGTTCTTTACCCACTTCGGCGTAGTCATGATTGGTAGGCGTTCGGTTAGATATCGAAGCATTTCAAAAGATGCCGAACCAGATCCAATTACTACGCCGGCTCGAAGCTCAAAAGTTGGGACGCCAGATTCGGCAAGAATTCGACCGGTGTCGACTCTGGCCTGAAGGTGCGGGGAGGCATCTTGACCAGGGGTGATGATGCCACCGAGGTAAATGATTTTGCCTACCTTGTTTCGCTTCGCTGCATCACCAAAGCCTTGCGCCATGTCTCGCTCCAGCTGCTCAAAGTCACCCTTTACCAAAAGTGCATGCAGTAGGTAGTAGGCCACCGAGACTCCGGACAGCGCGGAATCAAGGGCTGCCTGGTCATTGGCGTCACCCTCAACAAGCTCTACTTGATTGATCCAGGTGTGGGTTGAGAGTCGCTGTGGATTTCTAGCCAGCACTCGCACTCGATAACCGGCTTCAAGAAGTTGAACGATTAGGCGACCACCGATGTAGCCGGTGGCTCCGGTAACTAAACAGAGCGCGGGTTTCCCGCTCTTGTCTTTCAGGATCGTAAGTCCCGCGGTGATTTCTTTTGGCATGGTGACTAAAACCTAAGGCCTCTCAAAGCGATTCCCGGCTTTGTTCCTGGTTTAGCAATTGTTCTAAATCCGTTAGCCGGCGAAGACCTGCCATGGGCTGAGACATGCGGTGGTTGGATTTCAATCGCTCAGAGTTTTTGGATAGGAAGTTCCAGTAGCCGGCGGTGAATGGACAGGCGTCCTCGCCAACACGAATGGTTGGTTTGAATTTGCAAGAGCCGCAGTAGTTACTCATCTTGTTGATGTATGCACCGCCGGAGGTGTAGGGCTTGGTGGACATCTTGCCGCCATCGGCATACAGCGACATTCCAATCACGTTTGCCGGCATCACCCAAGGGGTGCCATCGGCAAAGGAATCAATAAACCAGTCGTTTACCGCTTTAGGGTCAAAGCCGCGCTGTAAGGCGGTGTTACCCAGCACCATAAGCCTTGGGATGTGGTGGGTCCAGGCGCGTTCGTTTAAATCCTTCAACGTGCTGGAAAGACAGTTTGCGTCAATACCCTTGGCGGTTAGTTCTTGCCATCCGGCAGGGATTTCTGCGGTCGCCCCCAGTTCGTTGAGGTTTTGGTAGTCCTGATCAAAGTGCCAGTAAAGCTGCCAAACGTAATCTCTCCAGCCGATAATTTGCCTGACAAATCCCTCAACACTTGCAAGCCGAGCACTCCCAGATTTGTATGCATCAACGGCGGCATTGACCACTTCAAGTGGCGAGAGAAGCCCGAGATTCATCGGGACCGAGAGCATCGAGTGAGCCATGGTCCAATCTCGGTTATCCATCGCATCTTCGTATGGGCCAAATAGATCCAGCCGATTTGCGATGAAATCATTTAGCGCAGCCAAGGCCTGGTTGCGATCGCCAGGGAAAATTCTTGGACCATCTAGTCCGATGAATGTTGCCTTACCGCTTTTCTCTAGTGCATCCAGCTCGGCTCTGACCTGATTGTCTAGCTCGTCCTCAATTGGGCGATATGGAGAAGGAAGTCCAAGACCTGGCTTTGGGGGAGGAAGTCGGTTTTCTTCATCGAAGTTCCATTTGCCGCCAACCGGTTCGTTGTTATCCATCAAGAGGTCAAGTCGAGCGCGCTGCAGGCGATAGAAGTCTTCCAAGCGAAGTCTCTTGCCGGCTTTAGCAAGGTAAGCGTTCCAGTCCTCTTTGTTTGAGCAAAAGCCTGGGTTTTCTAACTTGGTTAGGTTTAGCAAATCGGATAGAGCGTCAAAGGATCTCGAAGATCCGCTGACCATCGAGGTGAGCCCAGGAACGTCTTTGAGGTCTCGATAACTTTCCAGACGAACAGTTTCAACATTCGATGCTTTAGCTCTTGCGAGTTGCGCGTAGCGAATCAGGTGAGCTTTTTGGCGATGGTAGTTGCGCTTAGAAAATTGGCTATCAACAATCGGTAGCAGCAATTTTTCTTCGAGCTCAAAATGTGGTCCGAGTTGATCGGCGAGTAACAGTTGCACCTATCGCCTTTCTTTCTCAAGGGTCTCAGGTTATCTCCATTTTCTGACTCAGTGCATTTCAAAAAGCCCGAAATAAAGCCTTTCTTTGGCCATTAGCGAACTCGCGTGTCGCCAATTCGCTATTTTTCAAACAGTGTGCGAGAGTGGGTGAACACAAAGGAGTGATACTCGTGTCACAAGTGCATAACCCAAAACACGACCCTGCTGGACACCGAGTGGTACCTAATACCTCTCGTGAATTGAATCAAGACAGAGTTAGACAGCTGCTCACCAAAGAGTGGGAGCTATTCCAAAAAACCACAAAACTATCTGGCAAAGAGAACGTTCAAGCCAGCAAGTCCCTACCAATGGGAGTTACATCTAGCTTCCAGCACTGGGACCCCTACCCCATTTCCATAGCAAGCGCCAAGGGCGCTTACGTCAAGGACGTCGACGGCCGCAAGCTGTTGGATCTATCCATGGGCTTTGGCGCAATGATGGTCGGACACCTAAATCCAAAGGTGGTTCGCTTTGTAAAGCGTGCTCTTAGGAATACCGGAACCTTGTTTGTAACCCCTTCGCCAACCGCTACCGTGGCGGCTGAATTGTTCAAAAAGCGCTTCAACCTAGACATGATTCGCTTTACCAATTCCGGCACCGAATCGCTGATGTATGCGATTCGAACCGCGCGTGCGGCAACCGGAAAAAATGCAATCATCAAACTTGAGGGTGGATACCACGGTGGTTACGACCCACTTCAGGTATCGGTCAAGCCAAAGCTTGCGAACATCGGAGATGGCAATGCGCCTATCCCAGAGGTTCCATCTGAGGTAGAGCCAGGTGAGGTGTTTGTAGTTCCTTACAACAACCTCGAATACCTCGAGAAGATCATGAGCGAGAACGCTCACAAGATTGCAGCCTTCTGCCTGGAGCCGGTAATGGAGAACATCTCCATCGTGCTTCCGGACGAGGGTTACCTTCATGGAGTTAGAGCGCTGTGCGATAAGTACGACATTTGCTTGATCTTCGATGAGGTAAAGACTGGCCTCACCGCTGGAGAGGCTGGCGCAGCCGGTCGAACCGGAGTTGAGCCTGACCTGATTACCCTGGCTAAGAGCATCGGCGGCGGGCTTCCAGTTGCTGCTTTTGGTGGCAAGCAGAAGTACATGGACGCAGTTGTCGATGGCCGCATGGCACACTACGGAACCTACAACGGTAACCCGTTGGTTCTGGCAGCGGTGATGGCGGTTGAGGAGCTAGTAACTCCAAAGGCGATGCAAAAAGCCGAGCAGATAAACGTCAATACCCTGAACAAGATCAACGCAATTATCGAAGAGTATGAGCTTCCAGCTCACACCATCGGATTGGGACTAAAGGGAGCAATCACCTGGTCTAAGACTCCGGTTCGCAACTATCGCGACTTCAAAAACGTTGACTTTGGAATTGCCGAACTGAGCTGGCTCTGGGGCATCAACCGCGGCATCATCACCCCTCCGGGACTCGATGAGCAGTGGTTGGTTTCTCTCATGCACACTCAGAAGGACATGGACAAGATGGTCGAGCACTTTAGGGAGCTGGCAAAGGCCCTTCGCGCATAAACTCTTGGGGCAACCAAAGGAGTTACGTGAAACCGAAGCAACTTTTCCTAACCTTCGCTAGAGGCGAGGCGATTACCTGGACGCTACTTATTGCCGCACTGGTGATACGGGCAATGGGAGATCCAATCCCTGCGATTGTGACGATTGCCGGAGGCATCCACGGAGCCGTCTTTTTGGGCTATGCCGTGACCGCTTTGTTGGTTGGCATCAACCAGCGCTGGAGCTTTGGCAAGTTGGCTCTGGCAGTAGCGCTTGCGATTGTGCCATTCGCCACCATTCCTTTTGAGCGCAGGTTGGTTTCAATCTCGGCCCTTGAGGGTTCTTGGAGAACTGTTGCGAGTCAAGACCCAAGAGATAAGGGATTCATCGATCGGCTATTTCGCTGGTTCATTGCGCGTCCCTATCTGCTGCTAGCAGTTTTGCTGATCGCCATTCCGGCGGTGTTTGCATTCCTGTTGTTCTTGGGACCACCGACCGAGTGGTTCAAATAGCGGTTAAAGAAAAACCCCGGGTCCTAAGACCCGGGGTTTCTTTTTAGCTTTAGTAGTTCGCGAATAGCGAAGGGAAGATAGCTCCGAAGATCAACATCGCTGGAAGCATTCCCACTAGCACAACGGCTTGGACAACGTCCCAATCGATTTTTTTCACTGGAGCCACAACCTTTCTATTAGTCCTTGAACTCTGACTTAGCGAAGCTAGCGTCGTCCTCAGCGCTCTTGATGCGAGCGATGGTGAAGATCACTAGACCGAATAGACACTTAGCCAAGATGTCAGCTACTGAGTAGCCAACCTCGCGTAGTACGAATCCACCCTCGTCGAAACCAGTTGCGTTCATGTTTGCAATGAAGGCGATTGGGTAAACACCCCAGGTTGCTAGAAGAAGCAAACGTAGTTCCTTGATCTTGCGCTGAACTGCAGCGGACTGCTTGTCTAGGGACTTGCCTAGCTCAACGAATAGTACGTACAAGATGTATAGGAATGGGATGGTCGATAGTAGACCCCAGACAGAAGGCGCGATGCCTGCGATGTCTAGCTGTGCGTCTCCTGGGTAACCAAGACCGATCATCAGTGCAGCAGCTGGTACTAGGCGAACTAGTAGGGAGCTCTGCAGTGCGCGGGCTAGACCTAGAACAGCAATAACCTCAACTAGAAGTAGAGGAACTGTTAGTAGCCAGTCCACGTAACGGTAGCCCACGTTGTACACAGTGCCTTCGATGGCGTCTGGTCCAAAAGCGTGGTTGAAGCTGTCAAACATTCTGAAGTAGTGGTAGGCAGCGATACCGGTTACGGTTGCCGAAACCATTACTGCCATGCGGTAACGAGGTAGAACGCGGTCCTTTGCCATCACCAAGAAGATGGTGGTGAAAAGCATCGCTGCAATACCCATAGAGAGCATGTTGAATACGATGTTGTATCCGCCCTCGCTGATCAATGATTCCATTTCGAAAGTCCTTTCGATGACTTTTTAATTAGGTACAAGTCAGAAGTCCACTCGTCGAGCTTTATCGGCTCAGGCGAATCGGCTACATTGCTCGACTCACAGCGATTTAACAGCATGATGCGAGTTGCTTAACCGCTAAAAAGGTAACGTTTTGGTAACTTGTTGCGGATTTTCTTAGCCGTTGACCAGGCCCAGAGCGTTTAAAACAAACAAAGAAGCCAGGAACAGCGCCATAACTAGGTAAAGCCATTCGATAAGCGGAGCAGACTTTTTTGCAGCCCTGGCTGCCTTTATCGCTTTGAGGCTTCTGGAAACTCTCCAGCCGAAAAAAAGCACGGCGGCCACCACAAGAATTCCGTACCAAAAACTATCTAGATTCAGATTCACTGGTCTCCTAACTCAAAACGGCCGAGGCGAAATCCGACTTCGATCATCTTGTACGCCTCGTCTTGGGCTAAAGATACCGCCCAACTGAAAGCTACTTGAAAATTGAAGCTCTAGCTAAAAGTTCTTTTTCGCTCGCCATGCATCCCGCTTGGCGTGTTCCTAACCGAGATAATCAGCGGACAAAAAATCCTCATGCTGCCTAAAGGTCTGCTTTGGAGAGGAAACAGAGGCATTTTGCCGCAAGCCGGAAATAATTTACCAGGACGTCCCCTGCCTGCTGCAGTCATCTAGGACAGAACTACTTGTTATAGAAAAGTTATCTTTTTTTGTGGGTTTCTGCCCGTTTCACCTAACTTTTCTGAGAATTCGCTGTTACTGTCGTGAAAAATTAGCCATACAGGCAAAAACGGAGATCAACGAAGATGTTGGCAGAAGAGCGAAGACTCAAGTTAGTTGAGTGGACGCGCATCGAGGGAAAGCTTGATGCGGGCCGCGCCGCTGTGAAACTGGATGTCGCGGTAGAGACCGTCAGAAGAGACCTAGATCTGCTTCAGCGTCGGGGGGCACTTCGTCGGGTGCACGGCGGAGCGATTTCAAACGATCGCTTCGGTCACGAGTACACGATGACCGAAAGACTTGGCCTCAACCCTGACAAAAAACGAATGGTGGCTCAACTCGCCTCCTCATACATTCCGGAAGAAGGATGCATCTTTGTCGATGGAGGCTCGACGACCGAATGCCTTGCCCCTTACCTCAGAGATAAGCCAAAGCTAATTGTCGTTACCAACAACATCAATCTCGCATCCAAACTCGCGGATAGCTCAACCCAAACTGTTGTGCTTGGTGGTCGCATTCGTCCGGCAACCCACAGCTCTGTTGGGGCTAAGACCGCTTCTGAGGTCGCTGACTACAACGCCATCTTGGCCTTCATTGGAACCAATGGCGCATCCTTGGAGGGTGGAATAACAGCCTTCGACACGGACGAGTCCCAGGTAAAGAAGATCATGATGCAGCAGTCCCACGAGAAAATTCTTCTGGCAGACAGCGGAAAGTTCGGGATTCCCTATCCTGCCAAATTTGCAAACTTTGAAGACTTTGACCGAGTGGTCACAAACTTAGATATCGAACAGAAGTATTTGGATAAGTTTTCGAGCGCAGGTGTAGATGTTGTGCTCGCTTAAAGAATTCCCAACGACCCTTTACTGGGGTCAGAGGGATAGGGACGGTGCTCAAGCTTTTTGGGCCTCAGATATAGCTCCAAAACCGACAGTCACCGCCCGTGAACACAAACCCCCTAAAGGAAGGTAGTACCCATGAGTAATTTTATCCCCGCGGGTGACGGTGGCCACACTGGCTGGCGTGCAGCGGTTCAGAAGCTAGGTGGAAACCTCGCAGGCATGGTAATCCCAAACATCGGAGCATTCATTGCTTGGGGACTCCTAACTGCACTTTTCATCCCGACCGGTTGGACACCTAACGAGCAGCTAGCTGCAATGGTCGGTCCAATGATCGTCAACCTATTGCCAATCCTCATTGGTTACACCGGTGGTCGACTTGTACACGGACAGCGTGGAGCTGTTATCGGTGCAGTTGCAACTGTTGGTGTAATTGTGGGAACTTCAATCCCAATGTTCCTAGGTGCCATGATTATTGGCCCTCTAGCAGCATGGGCTTTGAAGAAGATCGACGCAGTCCTAGACCCAGTAACCCCTCCAGGATTCGAGATGCTTATCGGTAACTTCTCCCTAGGTATCGCAGGTTTGCTAATGGCAATCCTTGGATTCTTGGGAATTGGTCCAACCGTTAACGCACTTTCGGACGTGTTGGGCAAGGGCGTACAGGCGCTGATTGACACTGGATTGTTGCCACTTGCTTCAATTTTGATTGAGCCAGCAAAGGTGCTATTCCTCAATAACGCAATCAACCACGGTGTACTTGCACCAATCGGTGTTGTTCAGGCCGAGGAGCTTGGCAAGTCAATCATGTTCATGCTTGAGACCAACCCTGGTCCTGGTCTTGGAATCTTGGTTGCCTTCTGGCTAGCCGGTCCAAAGATCCTTCGTGGTTCCGCACCTGGAGCAATCATCATCCACTTCCTAGGTGGAATCCACGAGATCTACTTCCCATACGTATTGCTACGTCCACTAGTAATCCTTGGCGCTATTGCCGGTGGTGCTACTGGTGTTGCAATCTTCTTGGCTACCGGAGTTGGACTAGTTGCAACACCATCTCCAGGATCCATCTTCGCTTACCTTGCAGTTACCCCTCCAGGAAACCACTTCGGTGTCTTTGCGGGAATCTTGCTATCGGCAGCAGTTTCGTTCGTAGTCACCTTCTTCATCTTGAAGGCATCAAAAGCTGGTGACGACGACCTAGAGGCTGCCAAGGCAAAGAGCAAGGCAATGAAGACCGGAGCCGCTGAGTAACGATGGCAACTATCTCCGGAGCTGACGTCAAGCACATTGTTGTTGCTTGCGAAGCGGGCATGGGTTCTTCTGTGATGGTTGCCAGGATGCTTGCAAAGCAGCTGAAGCGCACCGGTATCACCGTGAGCCACACCCCGGTCAATCAGCTTGCTGACGAACCTCATGACGTGGTGCTCTGTCACCGCGGTCTTGGGAGTCGGGCCAAGCAAGCTGTCCCTGGCTCGGTGGTGATCGTATTCGACATGTTCTTAGGTGATTTCAAAATCGCTCAATTGGTGTCAGACCTCTCAGAAGGTGCTGAGATCGTTGGCGACTGAGCTAATCACTCAAGCCGGAATCGTGATTGGTGCTACTGCCTCCTCTGCGGAGGAGGCAGTAGCTCAATGCGGAAAACTCCTGGTCGAACTGGGAGCTGTAAGTCAAGAGTATGCAGATGCAATGTGGGAAAGAGAACAAATCTTTCCATCTGCCATCGGTGTCGGGTTCGCGATTCCTCACGGGACCGACGAGTCCCGTAAATACGTAATAAGGGACCAGTTAGTCTTCCTGCAACTTCAAACACCCATAGCTTGGGCCGAAGAAGAGGTTCGTTGTGTTTTGGGAATCGCCTCCCGAGGAGATGCCCACGTTGAGCTTTTAGGGCAGCTGGCAGAGCTGTTACAAGAACCAGAGAACCTTGAGGTTTTCTATGGTTCTGATTCAAAAGAAGAAATTCTGAAGCTAATAGCTTCAGGCGCCAGTCTCTGATTAGTCAGGCCAAGGAAGGGGGCAAACCATGAAAGCAGTGCATTTTGGTGCGGGCAATATCGGCCGTGGCTTCATTGGGGCAGTCCTTCAAGATTCCGGTTATCACGTTGTTTTCGCAGACGTCAACTCAGATGTCATTGATTCACTAAATTCCGCCGGCCACTATCGAGTGGTTGAGATCGGCGAGGGTGGAATCACTTCGGACTACAAGAATTTCTCCGCCATAAACTCCATGCTCGAGCCAGAGCGGTTACGAGACGAACTAGTAACCGCCGACCTAATAACGGCAGCAGTCGGAGTGAATATTTTGCCCCGCATCGCTCCTGCTATTGCGGAAGCGATATTGCTGCGCCAGCTCCCCACGCCGGTTCTAGTTATGGCATGCGAAAACGCGGTGAACGCGACTGACTCATTGGCGGAAGAGATTGCCAAGTATGGAATCGATCATTCTCGAATGATCTTTTGTAATACGGCGGTAGACCGCATTGTGCCGATGCAAGATGCCGAACTTTTTCCCGATGTAGAGGTTGAAGTGTTTTCGGAGTGGGTAATCGAAACAAAGAATCTTGAAATTCCACTACGTGTTCCCACTGCGAAACTCGTGGAAGACCTGCAACCTTTTATCGAACGCAAGCTTTACACCGTAAATACGGCCCACTGCGCCATCGCCTACCTGGGTCAGAAGGCAGGCCAAACCACAATCGCCACAGCCCTAAAAAACCCAGAGATTGAGCGCGAGGTCGCTGCGGTGTTGGAAGAAACCTCTAGGGCATTGGTAATCAAGCATGGATTCAGCTCGGTGGAGCAGGGTGACTATGTGCGGAAGACCCTTGAGCGACTTGGAAACCCACTGCTAGATGACTTGATTGTTCGAGTTGGCAGAGATCCAATTCGAAAGATTTCTCGCAGCGAGCGAATCATCGGCCCGGCGAGAATACTCGCTGACTCCGGTAGGGAGCCGAAGGCACTCATGGCCTTACTACAGGCGGCGCTGGAATTTGAAATTCCAGACGATCAAGCCAATCTGGATTTGCACCACCAGCTGCTGTTTTTACCTACCGCTGATTTTGTGACGCTACACATGGGCCTCAGTCCAAGCGACGCCATCTGGCCATTTGCTCTGAAAACTACTGAAGCCGCCAAGAATAAGCTGCGGGTTTAGTTAGCCAAGCTACTTGTCGGCAAGGCGGTTCAATTAGGCTGGAAAGCCCCGAGACCAAATCGACCAGTGTGAATATAAATTACCCAGATGACCTGCCAGTCTCCCTTCTTCGCGAGGAGATTATTGAGGCGATTCAGAATAACCAGGTAGTGGTAATTGCCGGTGCCACCGGTTCGGGTAAGACCACGCAGATTCCAAAGATGTGCTTGGAACTTGGTCGCAAGTCCATCGCACACACCCAACCCCGTCGCATCGCAGCGCGTTCGGTGGCGGAGCGAATTGCCGAGGAACTCAAAGTGGAGCTTGGCCAAGAGGTTGGTTACCAGGTTCGCTTCACTGACACATCGTCGAAGAAGACCCTGGTCAAGGTAATGACCGACGGCATCTTACTAAATGCGATGCAGAACGATAGAAACCTGAATCAATACGACACCATAATCATCGACGAGGCTCACGAGCGCAGCCTGAACATTGACTTTCTGCTCGGTTACCTCAAGCAGCTACTCCCAAAGCGCAAAGATCTCAAGGTAATCATCACCTCGGCAACCATTGACCCACAGTCCTTTAGCCGGCACTTCGATGATGCCCCAATCATTGAGGTCAGCGGCCGCACCTTCCCGATCGAGATTCGCTACCGCCCGGTGGTTTCTGAAAAACAGGGGGAGTCTGACCCAGATGCTGAGACCACAGCTGACGACTACATCGATGGTGTGGTCTCAGCAATCAAGGAGCTGGAGCGTGAAGAGGCTGGCGATGTGTTGGTGTTTCTATCGGGAGAGTCAGAGATCCGCGATGCCCAAGACGCGATTATTGGAGCTGCAACCGCTGGTCAACTAACCAAGCGCATAGAGGTGCTGCCGCTTTATGGGCGCTTGAGCTCCGCCGAGCAGCACCGAGTCTTTGAGCCTTCAAAGTCAGCAGGTATTCAACAGCGAGTGATTCTCGCAACAAACGTTGCCGAGACCTCTTTGACCATTCCAAACATCAAGTATGTGATCGATGCGGGAACCGCTCGCATCTCTAGATACAGCACCAGGCTCAAAGTTCAGCGCTTACCGATTGAGGCGATTAGCCAAGCCAGCGCTAACCAGCGTGCCGGTCGTGCCGGTCGCACCTCTCCTGGAACTGTGATACGGCTCTACTCCCAAGAGGATTTCAATTCCAGACCAGAGTTCACCGATCCGGAAATACTGCGCACTAATTTGGCATCTGTAATCCTGCAGGCTGCCAACCTAGGCCTTGGCGAACTGGGGAAGTTCCCTTTCCTGCAGGCACCTGACAATAAAGGCGTCAAGGACGGTAACAACCTGCTAGTTGAACTTGGAGCGCTAGCCCAGGATGAGCAGGGGCAGCTCGTTCTCACTGGGTTGGGCAAGCAGTTGGCACGACTGCCGATTGAACCGAGATTCGCTCGAATGCTTTTGGAGTCAACTAAGAACAATGTCACCCGAGAGGTAATGGTGATTGTTGCGGGACTCACCATTCAGGATCCAAGAGAGCGCCCTATCGAAAAGCGTGAGAAGGCAGACCTGCTACACGCTCGCTTCACGGACCCAACCTCAGACTTCCTAACCCTGGTCAATCTCTGGAATCACCTTGAAGGGCAACAGGGCAAGCTCTCCTCGAGCGCCTTTAGAAAGCTATGTAAGGCGGAGCACCTAAACTTCCTGCGCATTCGAGAGTGGCAGGACCTTGTCAAGCAGCTCAAGCTGGTCTCTAAGCCGCTGGGCTTGGATTATGGACCAGCGCGAGTGAACCCCGATGCAATCCACAAGTCGGTGCTGGCGGGTCTATTGAGCCAGCTGGGGCTGTTGCAGGATCAAAAGCAAAAGTTCGTAAACGGTAAGCCGGTAAAGCAAAGGACGTCTCGAGAGTATTTGGGTTCCAACGGCAGAAAGTTCGTCCTTTTCCCAGGATCGGCGCTCGCCAAAAAGCCTCCCGAGGCTTTGATGTCAGCAGAACTTGTTGAAACCAGCAGGCTCTTTGCTCGCATGAATGCGGCGGTTGATCCGGCCTGGGCTGCAGAGATTGCCGGGGAGTTGTGCAAGCGCCAGATTTCTGATCCGCACTGGGAAAAGAAGATGGGCGCTGCCATTGCACTTGAGAAGGTCACGCTCTTTGGCTTGGTGATCATCTCGGGTCAAAAGGTGCAGTACTCGCGCATCGATCCAATGCATGCCAGAGAGCTGTTTATTCGGCATGCTCTGGTTGATGGCGAATGGGATTCCAAGCAGAGCTTTGAACGAGAGAACCGCAAACTCTTGGCAGAGCTTGAAGCAGAGGCTGAGCGAGCTAGAAAGCCAGAGCTAATTCCAGATGAGCAGGACCAATACCGCTTTTTCAATAACCGCATTCCACTAGATGTTTTCTCAACACGTGCGTTTGAGGGTTGGTGGCGAAAGATAAGGGAGGAAAAGCCCAGCCTTCTGACCATGACCCGAGAAAACCTCAAAGAGGTTGCGCTGGTAGCTCCGGATGAGAATGAGTTCCCTTCAAGCTGGATCACCCACGGGCATCAGTTCGATCTGCAGTATCGATTTGCCCCGGGTGATTTAGAAGACGGTGTCACAATAAGCATTCCCGTTGAGGTTTTGCCGAGCTTGAATTCCACTGAATTTGACTGGCTGGTCCCCGGCCTTCGGTTGGAACTAGTCACAGAGATGATTCGAGCGCTACCAAAATCCATTCGTAAGGCGGTGGTCCCGGCGGCAGATTGGGCCAAGAAGATCTTGGTTGAACTGCACCCAACAGGCGCTCTGACCGAAACCATGGCCCAGACAATTCAAACTATGGCTGGCGTCAAGGTGTTGGCATCGGACTTTGACCTGAGCAAGCTTTCAGACGGACTCAAAATGACCTACCGAGTTGTGGATCAAAAGGGTAAGGCTGTTGCAACTTCGACAGACCTGGTTGAACTCCAAAGCAAGTTCAAATCCGAGGGCCAGCGCGCTGTCGCCCAGGTTGCCACTCGACTACACAAAGATCTAGAGCGTCAAGGGTTGAAGTCTTGGGACTTCGACCAGCTCACCGAGTTAGTTGAAACAGTAAGTGGCAATAGCAGTATCAAGGCTTACCCAGCGCTTGTGCTAAACGGAAAGTCGGTAGACATAGAAGTGCTAGCAACCGAGGCTGATCGTCTTGCTAGGCATCCAAGAGCTGTTGCTGAACTGGTCAGAATCGCAATTCCAACTCCCGCCAAATACATCGAGTCTCACCTCAAGCAGCAGGAGAAACTTGCGCTCGCTTCCTTGCCTTACCAGGGCATTGGTGCATTTGTCGATGATGTAATCGCAGCGCTTGCCATTGAGGAAATCCAAAAGGTTAGGGCTGACGGACTTATCTTTGCTCGCAAAGAATTCGAGCTAATACGCGACAGCGTCCAGGCAAAGGTCTTGGAGTTTTGCTTTGAGATTGTTGCGCTCTCAAGTGAGATTTCTGATGCTGCTCGAGAAGCCAATAAAGCTATTTCATCTGCCAGTGCGATGGACTTCCTAAACGAACTCAGCGATGAGAAGGCACACATCGCCCAGCTGCTTTCAAAGAACTTCATTTCAGTTACACCGCTGGAAAGACTCAAGCGCTTGCCGGTTTACCTCAAAGCCATCACCATTCGGGTTACCAAGATGCAGGAGAACCCGCTCAAAGATCGCGCTGCGCAGGTTGAGCTGGTTCAAGCCCAGCAGGTGTTCATCAATGCCGGGGGAGAGTTGCCGCTACCTAGTTCATCTGCGGAGAATTTGGTGCGAGCAAGATGGCTGCTCGAAGAATTGCGAGTGAGCCTGTTTGCTCAAACTCTGGGAACTAAAGATCCAGTATCACTGCAGCGCATCAAGAAGGCTCTTGAGGGTTAGCTCAGCGAAATCAGATCCGCGTAACCCTGGTTCCAGTGGTCTTCAACGCCATCCGGCAGAATTAAAACTCGCTCTGGGTTTAGCGCTTCAACCGCACCCACATCGTGGCTAACCAAAACCACCGCTCCCGTGAAGGAAGCTAGCGCCCGCAGGATTTCCTCGCGGCTTGCCGGGTCCAAGTTGTTGGTTGGCTCATCAAGCAGCAAAACGTTTGCGCTGGATACAACCAATGCCGCTAATGCCAAGCGGGTCTTCTCGCCACCGGATAGCACCCCTGCCGGCTTAGAAACATCGTCACCCGAGAATAGGAACGAACCCAATACTTTGCGGCAGTCGGTGTCATTTAGCTGTGGTGCTGAGGACTGCATGTTTTGCAGCACGGTTTTGGTGACATCCAAAGTTTCATGCTCCTGGGCGAAGTAGCCAATCTTGAGACCGTGGCCCGGTTCGATCTGTCCGGTGTCGGGTTTATCCACTCCGGCGAGCATGCGCAGCAGGGTGGTCTTGCCGGCACCGTTTAGTCCGATGACCACTACCTTGCTGCCACGGTCAATAGCTAGGTCAACCGCTGTGAAGATCTCCAGCGAGCCATAGCTCTTGGAGAGGTTCGACGCCATAAGCGGGGTCTTGCCACACGGAGCAGGTTCTGGGAACTTGATCTTGGCAACCCGGTCTTGTTCGCGAACCGCATCGAGACCACTGAGGAGCTTCTCGGCACGGCGCTGCATCTGGTGGGCGGCAGCGGCCTTGGTTGCCTTGGCACCAAACTTTGCAGCCTGCAGAGTCAAAACGGCAGCCTTCTTCTCGGCTCCCGAACGCTCACGCTTGCGACGTTCCTCGTCAGCCTCACGCTGCTTTAGGTAGTTCTTCCAACCCATGTTGTAGATGTCGATTACCTGGCGGTTGGCATCGAGGTAGAACACTCGGTTTACGGTTTCTTCAACCAGGTCAACATCGTGACTTATCACAATCAAGCCGCCGGCGTAGTTCTTCAGGAAGTTTCTAAGCCAAACCACACGGTCGGCATCAAGGTGGTTGGTTGGCTCATCCAGCAGCATGGTCTCTGCATTCGAAAACAGGATTCGAGCCAGCTCAATTCTTCGGCGCTGGCCACCGGAGAGAGTCCCAAGTTCTTGGTGCAAAGTCTGTTCGCTAATGCCAAGGTTTGAGGCAATCGAAGACGCCTCCGCCTCCGCGGCATAACCACCGGCGGCATTGAACTCTTCTTCAGCTCGGGCATATTTCTTCATGGCTGCATCGTGAATCTTTTGATCGGTGCTTGCCATATCCATGGTTGCCTTGAGCATGCGAGCCGAGATATCCCCCAGTCCACGAGCATTCAGGATTCTGGTCCGCACCAATTCTTTCGGATCGCCAGATCTCGGGTCCTGGGGCAGGTAACCAATTTGACCGTGCACGGAAACTGTTCCGAGAGTTGGCTGGCCATCCCCGGAGAGAATCTTGGTGAGGGTGGTTTTACCGGCACCGTTGCGACCTACAAGGCCGACCTTGTCACCCTTTTGGATGCGGAAATTCACGCCGGACATCAAAGTCCTGGCACCAATTTGAATTTCGAGGTCTTGAACCGCTATCAATCTAAATCTTTCCTAGGCGGCATGAATCATCAGACCGAGCAACCCAAAGTCTAATCCACTAGCTCTGCCAGCGGGAATGGCTCGTCTTGACAAACTAGTTAGGTAAACCTAACCTATTCAGAGAAGTTCGTTAAGAACTCGTTTTTGAAAGGAACACTTTGCGCTTCAACAAGCTATTTGCTCTCTCCCTAACCGCCCTTATCGCTCTAACTGGCTGCGCAGCTGAGCCGGAGACCTCCGAGCAGGATTCGATCGTGCTTTACGCAGGTCGTGATGAGGAATTGGTGCAGCCACTGATTGACATGTTTGAGGAAGAGACCGGCATTCAGGTTGAGGTCCGCTACGCAAGCAGTGCTGAGCTTGCAGCTCAACTTTTAGAAGAGGGGGATAACTCCCCGGCAGATGTCTTTTTTGCGCAGGATGGCGGAGCGCTTGGAGCTGTCTCCAAGGCGGGGCTTTTTACCAAGCTGCCTCAAGAGATTTATGACCTAGTTCCAAGCGCCTACTCGGCAGCCGATGGAATGTGGGTAGGCGTCTCCGGTCGAGTTCGAGTGATGAGCTACAACCCAAACACGGTCACCGAACTACCAAAGTCTGTCTTCGACCTTGCAGATCCAATCTGGAAGGGCAGGGTTGCAATTGCTCCTAGCAATGCGTCTTTCCAGGCCTTTGTCACAGCTATGCGAGTAGTTGAGGGCGATGACAAGACCTTGGAGTGGCTGACAGCCATGAAGCAGAACGCCGTCATCTTCGAGAAGAACGCTGCGATCCTGGAGGCCGTTGAAGCTGGCCAGGTCGATCTTGGTTTGATCAACCACTACTACTGGTATGCCCTTGCTCAGGAGCAGGGTGTTGAGAATATGAAGTCAAAGATTGCCCAGTTTGAAACTAACGATGTCGGCAACCTAATCAACGCGGCAGGCGTTGGAATCGTCAATGACTCCACTGCGGCTAGAAAGTTCGTCGAGTACTTGCTTTCGCAAACCGGCCAGACCTACTTTGCGGAGACCACCAGGGAGTACCCACTGATTGCTGGCGTGATGCCGGCGGATGACTTGACTCCACTGACTGAAATCCCATCTCCAAAGGTTGATCTAAGCGACCTCGACTCGTTGGAGCGCACTCTCGAGCTGATTCGTCAAGCTGGGCTGATTTAGTCAAAACATGCAAAAACCCCCATTAGCAATTTCCGCGTTGGGAGTTTTTGCTGCCCTGTCGGCTCTATTGCCGCTTGGTTACCTGCTGATTCGTTTGTTCGGCGGGTTCGAAAAAGCACTTGCAGAGTTATTGCGAGCAAGGACCCTGGAGCTGTTGGCAAACACCTTGTTGCTGACGGTTTCAGTTACCATCACCGCAATGCTGCTTGGCTTTTTGCAAGCGTGGCTAACCACCCGCACTAACTTGTTCGGAGCAGCTTTTTTCGCTGTGCTCGGCACCTTGCCGCTGGCAATCCCAAGCTACGTGTTGGCATTGGCATACACCTCCGTCTTTCCATCCTTCAACGGATTTTTTGCCTCCTGGATCACACTGTCGCTGGCCAGCGCACCATATGTCTTTCTGGCTGTTTCGGCAGCCTTGATTCGCTCAAACGTGAATCAGGAAGAGGTCGCAAGGTCTCTTGGACTTACCAGCTTTCAGGTCTTACTTCGTGTTACCTGGCCTCAAGTTCGTTCTGCCGCGATGGCTTCGGGGTTGCTGGTTGCGCTTTACACCCTGAGTGAATTTGGAGCGGTATCGATTCTTCGCTTCGATACTTTCACCAGAGCCATCTACAACGCTTATCGCGGATCCTTTGACCGAACCGCAGCTGCAGCTTTAGCTGTGGTTTTGGTGCTGCTAACTCTGATAGTGCTGTATTTCGAGAAGCGATATCGAACCGACTACACCCAGGTCGAGAAGCAGTCCAGGCAACTAAAGATTCAACTTGGCCGTTGGAAGTACTTGGCTGGGGCAATGCTTTTGATTGTTGCAATCGGATCTAGCTTGGTGCCGATTGCGGCATTGATCTCATGGACTTTCTCCGGCGAGGCATGGGATGTGTCAGAGATTCTTGGCGCGCTTGGGGCATCACTGGGGATGGCTGTAAGCGCGGGTCTGGTGATTGGAATCTTTGCCACCGCGATAGCGATCTGGAACGTGAGATTCCCTAGCCGTTTTGCATCAGGTGTCGAGCTCACGGTGTGGTCTTCCCACGCACTACCTGCCTTGGTGATTGCGCTATCGCTGGTCTTCTTTGGGGCAAACCTAACTCCGGCTATTTATCAAACAGTTTGGCTATTGATCTTTGTCTATCTGATTTTGTTTTTGCCTAACGCACTCTCGGTTATCACCACTCCGATCGCTCAGGTTTCAAAGGCTCAGGAGCAGGTTGCCAGATCCCTTGGTCTTGGAAAGCTCGAAGCGATCTTCAAGCTGGTGTTACCGATGTCTCGAGCTGGAATCTGGGCTGGAATCGCGCTGGCATCCCTTGCGGTTTTGAAAGAACTGCCGGCAACCCTGCTGCTGAGGCCAAACGGAGTTGACACCTTGGCGACAGAGCTTTGGGCGGCCACCGAGACCCTGTCCTACTCCCAGGCTGCGCCCTATGCGCTGCTGTTAATTATCATTGCGGGTGTGCCAGCTTTGGTGCTAAATGCCCAGGCCCGCAAATTGATCTCGGAGGTGAATGTCAAATGACGCAGCTTCAGATCAAGAATCTCTCGGTCAGCTTTGGCGGGCAAGAGATTCTCCACGACGTGAATCTTTCAGTTGAGCAAAAAGAGTTGATTGCGGTCTTAGGTGCCAGCGGTGCAGGAAAATCAACTTTGCTTCGCTTGATTGCTGGCTTTGAAGCTCCTAGTGCCGGCGAGATTTGGCTGAGCGGTCAGAAGGTCTCAAGCGCTGAGGCTTTGACCGCGCCCGAACGTCGCGGAATCGGCATCGTGCCTCAAGACGCAGCACTTTTTCCTCACCTAACGGTTTCAGGTAACATCGAGTTTGGACTTAGGGGCTTGGGCAAGGCGGAGAAGCAGGCCAGGGTCTTGGAGCTACTAAAACTTGTTCGAATGGAAGAGTTTGCTGATCGCACACCGGATCAACTCTCTGGCGGTCAGGCCCAGCGCGTTGCCCTGGCAAGAGCACTTGCCAATAAGCCGGCACTTGTTTTGCTTGATGAGCCATTCAGCGCACTTGACGCCGAATTGCGCGAGGTGTTGCGGCTCGAGGTGAAAGCAGCTCTGAAGGCCGAGGGAGCAACAGCGATCTTGGTGACTCACGATCAGGAAGAAGCACTTTCATTGGCTGACCGGGTTGCGATTATGAGATCTGGAACGATCATTCAGGTTGGAACTCCAACTGAGATCTACAACGCCCCAGCTGACCTCGGGATCGCAACCTTCCTAGGAGACTCAGTCTTGATTGATGGCGAGGTGGTGGATGGCAAGGTTCACACCTCCCTGGGCAAGCTAACCGCGTTGAACCATATTGAAGATGGTCAAAAAGGTGTGGTTGCGGTTCGCAGTGAGAACTTCTACCTGCAGCCAAATCCAAATGGTGACTCCGAGGTCATTGGTCGAGTCTTCTTCGGTCACGATGCCGTTGTTGAGGTCCAAACCCCAAGTCAAAAGGTTCGTGCTAGATCGAATGGGCCATTCGCTCCTGAGGTTGGCATGCGCGTGACGGTTTGGGTCCGCGGAGCCGTGAACTTCTATCCAAATACCGCGAGGAAGCATTTACCTCTTTGACGCACTTTTGCCCCGAGAGCTAGTTTCTTAGGAGACTTTGCTTTGGCGCACGGTCAGGTTCGCGCCCGAGGTTTTGATCACCTGGGAATAGAACTTGGCTGATTCCTTCGGGATTCGCTCTTGGGTATCAAAGTCGACATAGACGATTCCGAAGCGCTTGTCGTAGCCCTCTGCCCATTCGAAGTTGTCCATTAGCGACCACTGGAAATAGCCACCAACATCAGCCCCGCGACTAATCGCATCTTGAACGCTGTAAAGGTGATCGTTTAGGTACTGGATGCGCTGTTGGTCATCAACCACTCCATTGGCATCCGGTCCAGTCTGATACGCACAGCCGTTCTCAGTGATGAACATCTGCGGCACCAGAGAGCCATACTCGCGCGTCCAGCGCACCAGTAGGTCGCCAATTCCGTATGGAGTTACCGGCCAACCCATGTCGGTCAGAGGTCCCTGTGACTGAGCCTCTACCGCGTAATCCATTAGCTGGTCAATAACCCTCGCGCGCGAGAAGTGATCCTTTGAAACTCGGTGTCCAATGCGCGCATTGAAGTAGTAGTTGATGCCGAGCCAGTCGTTTTCAACGACTTCAAGGTCCCCTGGTTGAACCACTTTCTTTAGGTGATCTCCATACATCTCCCAAGCAAGTTCTGGGTACTCTCCGCGGAAAATGCCATCCATCCAAAACAGGTTCTGCTGGGCATCCATTACCTTGGCGGCGTGAATCTGCTCCGGGTCAAAAAAATCGTCGACATCAGGCATCGCCTGGTTTAGAACTGGCCCAACCAAAGCGGTTGGCGCAACACGCTTAATGGCCTTGAGCGCTGCGTTGTGAGCCATAACTGTGTGATGGGATGCGGCAACGGCCTGAGCAACATCTTGAATACCAGGTGCGTGCACGCCCATTCCGTAGCCGAGCCAAGCTACTACCCAAGGTTCGTTGATTGGTGAGAAGCGTTTTACGCGGTGACCAAATTCCTTGGCAACTTCTTGGGCATAGTATTCAAACGCTTTCACGATATCGCGATTTGCCCAGCCGCCTTTGTCCTGCAGCGCCTGTGGCAAATCCCAGTGGTAAAGCGTTAGCACCGGCTCAATGCCGGCCTGCTCTAGCTCGTCGATGAGCTTGTGGTAAAAAGCAAAACCCCGGTCCTCGCGAACCTCATCGCCGTTAGGGAAGAGTCTTGGCCAAGAGATAGAGAAGCGGTAGGCCTGAGCCTCAAGTGACTTCATAAGGGCTACGTCATCTGCATAGCGGTGGTAGTGATCGTTTGCGGTTAGTCCGTGGTCGCCGTTGTTTACACGACCCGGCTCTTCGCAGAAGGTGTCCCAGATTGACTTACCCTTACCGTCTTCGTAAGCAGCGCCTTCGATTTGGTAGCTGGAGGTTGCAACACCCCAAAGGAAGTCTTTTGGAAACATGTTTCACCGATCTCGTTTGGCCACAAGTCTAGGGTTTAGGGAAATCGAATTCCCTGCCGGATTGTCACAGCCTTAGTCCAGACAACTCCCAGAAATGGAGAGTAGTTTTTAGTTATGGCTCGATCATTGAACACCTCATCCCTGCTAGACACCTTCGGTGGATTACCAGTCCATCCACTCGCCGTTCACGGCGCAGTCGTGCTACTTCCGCTTTCGGCACTAGCGCTCGCAATTTTGATTTTTGCACCTAAGTGGCGCAAAAGCTTCTTCCCCCTCACCTTGATCGGGCTTGGACTCTCGACCGTATTCACCTACATCGCCAAAGAATCTGGCGAGGCACTAAGTGAGCGAATCGGAGCCCCACAGACCCATGAAGCTCTTGGAACAATTCTTTTTCCGGCATCGGTCGGGCTGCTAGCTCTCGGAATCACCTTCTACTTTCTGCAGCGCAAGGACAGGCCTAAGTGGCAATTACAGGCTGCAGCAGGCTTGGCTTTAGCCGGCATCATCTCGGTATCGACGCTGACCTACTTTGTTGGGCACTCAGGTGCTGAAGCAACCTGGGCGAGCCGAATCGCACCCTATGAAACCCCTACCGCTTTGCCAAGCCCTTCGACTGAGCCAACCGCTGAAGTTGAGGGCATAACGCTCACTGAGGTCGCAAAACACGCCTCTCCAGATGACTGCTGGACCGTTATTGATCAGACTGTTTACGACCTGACCCCATACATTCAACAGCACCCAGGTGGCGCTGGTGCGCTGACAAACCTTTGCGGCATTGATGCGACAGCCGCATTCAAGACGCAGCATGGCGGACAGCAGCGACCTGCGAGCGAGCTAGCAGGTCTTGCAATCGGTGTCTATGCGGGGGATGTTGCACCGAGCGATCCAAGTGCAGCGCCAACAACCGAGCCAACTACAACCCCTACTAGCCCAAGCGCTCAGCCAGGCACCTACACCGCAGCCGAGCTCGCAAAGCACAACACCGGAACGGACTGCTGGTCGGTAGTAAACAAAAACGTTTATGACCTAACTCCATATGTTTCTTCCCACCCGGGTGGGGCAAGTGTGATTAAGGCAATCTGTGGCAAGGACGGGACCGCAGCTTTCTCCGGTCAGCACGCTGGTGCATCGAGACCAAATAACACGCTCGATGGCTTCAAGCTAGGCGCTCTCTCGACCGCTGCGGCCGGCGCAACCGGAACCCTCCCTCAGGCATCCGTGCCTGCAGGAGAGGGCGAAGATCGTGAAGAGGGCGACGACGATTAGTGCTTTCGGTCAATCCGTAAGCGGTTTGTGAAGTTTTATTACCAAGGTTGACCAACTGTTACCGACCTATTTGTGACATTTCCAATTTCCTGTTTTTGTATGTCTCAGCTGTCAAGAATCACTGACACGGCAGACCAAACAACAGGAGATACAAATGAGTTACACCGTCAAGAGCTTCAGGAAGAAGCTCGTTTCTTTCATCGCGGGAGCTGCTATCGCTTCCCTTTCCCTTATCGGTATCGGTGCTGCACCGGCTAGCGCTGCTGCAAACCCGAACGCGGTGGTTTCCGCCGACTGGCTAAGCACCAACCTCACCAACCCAAAGGTCAAGCTCATCGAGGTGACTGTTGAGGAGGGTGCTTACGCTCGCGGTCACATTCAGGGCGCATTCGAATTCCGCTGGCACACAGACTTGGTTGACACCGTGAACCGCGACGTTGCGTCCAAGGCCGACTTCACCAAGTTGGTTCAGTCCGCAGGCATCAATAAGGATAGCATCGTTGTTCTCTATGGTGACAACAGCAACTGGTTTGCAGCCTGGGGCGCTTGGATTTTCAAGCTCTACGGCGCTAAGGATGTTCGCCTCCTAGACGGCGGTCGCGCAAAGTGGGAAAAGGACGGTCGTGCACTTACCCCAATCGTTCCAAACCCAGCCAAGGGAAACTTCACCGCAGCAACCGCTGATGCCAAGCTACGTGCATTCTTGCCAGAGGTTGTGAAGGTTGCGAAGAAGCAGTCCACTTCCAAGCTGGTAGATATCCGCTCAACAGATGAGTTCAACGGAAAAATCTTCGCTCCAGCTGGTTTTGACGAGCTCGCAGTTCGCGCCGGACACATCCCAACGGCGGTAAACGTAGGCTGGAAGAGCACCTTGAACGCCGATGGAACATTCAAGAGCAAGGCAGATCTAATTGCCCTTTACAAGGCCGCAGGCATTGACGGCAAGAAGCCAGTTATCACTTACTGCCGCATCGGCGAGCGTGCCAGCCACAGCTGGTTCGTGCTAAGCCAGATCCTTGGCTACAACGTCAAGCTTTACGACGGTTCTTGGACCGAGTACGGCAACTCGGTTGGTGTTCCAATCGAGAACCCAGCCGGCACTGTGTGGGGCAAGAAGTAGTGTCTTCCCCTAGCAATTCAGTGGTCAGTGACCTCCGTAAGGAGGTCACTGATTCACGTTATATCTGGACCAGGGGCGAAATCTTAAAGAGCGTTGTTGGCCTGGCCATTGTTGCTGCCCTAATCGCGCTGGCCACCTCACTAGGAAACGATCCGAAGTTTGGAAGCCCCGCCGCGCTCTCGCTGCTTATCGGAATTTCCCTTGGAATCATCTTCGAGCGTGGCAGATTTTGCTTCTTTTGCATCTTCCGAGACGCTATCGAAAACGGAGTCACCACAGGTCTAATCAGCATCTTTGTCGCTTTGGCCACCGGTGCCACCGGCTACTCCATAGTCTTCGCATTGTTCCTTCCCGTGCCAAATGGTGAGTACCTGCCACCGGCTGCGCACATTGGCCCAATTAGCTGGGCATTGGTTGCAGGGGCTGCAGCCTTTGGTTTCGGCATGGTCCTTTCCGGTGCCTGCATCGCGGGTCATCTGTATCGAATTGGCCAGGGTTCCCTGAGGGCAATCCCATCGCTGTTTGGTGTTGTGATTGGATTTGGGCTAGCGCTTTTGGGCTGGAATGACCTTTACCTAAGTCAAATTCAGCAAGCTCCAGTGGTCTGGCTTCCCGATCACCTCGGCTACAACGGATCTCTGATTCTGACCTTGGTAGCTATCGGAATCCTGGTGCTGGTGACACTTAGGTTTACCAAGAAGCAAGACCGCAACTACGCGACCATCGAGAACCCGTTCACCATCTCGGCGATTGGCTACTCGCTGTTCCGTAAACGCTGGTCGCCGGCTATCACCGGTGCGCTCGTGGGCCTGATCGGCACCTTCGCGTACCTAAGAATCGAACCACTTGGCGTGACCAGGCAGATTGGAACAACCACTAGGACATTGTTGGACTCCCAGGCACTCTTGCCTGAGACTTTAAATGGACTGGATGCCCTGGCCGGCTGTGTCGGAATCATTTCTGAGACCATCACCAATAACGGCTGGATCATTCTTGGCATCGTGGTTGCCTCATTCGCCGCCGCTTTGGCTGGAGGAAGATTCAAGATCGAACCGCTGAGCCTAAAGGGCTCAGCCTCGGGGTTATTGGGCGGGGTCCTGCTGGGTTGGGGAGCCATGATTTCGCTTGGCTGCACCATCGGTGTGCTGCTATCTGGGATCCAGGCCTTCTCTTTGGCCGGTTGGGTCTTTGGTGCCGTGATGTTTGCCGCAGTAATGGTTGGCATCAAACTCAAGCTTCACAAACTGGTCTAGATAAAGCACTTACTAGAGCAGCTCGTCTTTATTTGATGGGCTGCTCTAGTCTTTTCCTATGAGTGATCTAAATGCCGTTGGTGACCAGGACAACTGGATTTGCTGGCTGTGCGATAAGCCGGTGGACCCTGACCTTTCAGTCAACAACGACCAGGGACCTAGCGTCGATAGCTACGGTGCCATTCGAGTCAAAAAAGGCGCTGACTTTGTGGAGCGTTTAGCTCATCGTCAGTGCAACACCATGAAGGGCAAAATCTCTCCACTGGTGCCATGGCCAAAAGACCTTTTAGTGGTTGACCCATCTCCAATTTTTGAGACTGTTGAAAGACTTCGCAAAAAAGGTGGCCGAGAGATAATTGCTCGCTGTCCAGATCAGCAAGATGCTGAGCTGGCCTCCGATTGGCTGTTGGATCGAATCAGCAGACTGGCTCCCGAGCTAAACCTCAGCACTCAGATAACCGCCGGTGGCGGACAGGTTGTGCTCGCCCTCAAGCTTGGCTAACGAGCCTTGGCAATCACATCGAATAAACATCTAGTCGTATTAGATTTAAAGCAATAGTCAGAAGGTAAAGATCGTGGAAAAGATCAAAGCATTCCTTGCCAAGTTGCCTCATCCGGTCAGGTGGGCGCTAACCATGGTGGTCGGTTTTGTGCTTTTGATTCTTGGCCTGATCATGATGGTTACCCCGGGCCCAGGACTGCTATTCATATTCTTTGGACTTTCGATTCTTGCGCTAGAAATCGAGTGGGCAAGAGAGCTCAACAAGCAGGGCCTTCAAGGGCTAGAGCGAATTGCCGCCAAGGTAAAGAGCTTCTTCGCCCGCAATCGCGGTACTAAGTAATCCGCGCAGGCTAGTTACCTAGTTTGGAGCTCACCCTAGAGGGCTGAATTACCCATGAGGGCATAGTGTTTAGCTAACTTCAATAAGGAGGCCGCTATGGCCAAGAAACAAAGAACAACCTCCCAACACATCTCCGGACTTCGCCGTTACAACGTAGTTGCAGGATTTCTGCACCTGATTCAGGCTGTTGGTCTGGGTTATGTCTTGACTCTGTTAGACAACCAGATTCTTTTTCCAACCACCCTGGATTACCCAACGGGACCTCCGGGGTTTGACCTGCCAACCGACCGCGTCGTGCTGTTTGAGATCAACCTTGGTGCAGGTGTGGTTGCGTTCTTAGCGCTATCCGCACTATTCCACTTCTTGATTTCCTCACCGACGTTCTTCCCCCGCTACAAAGCAGGGCTTGAGAAGAACCACAACTACTTCCGCTGGGTTGAGTACTCACTGTCCTCCTCAATCATGATTTGGTTGATTGCCCAGCTAACCGGTGTCTCTGACTTTGCAGCGCTGGTTGGAATCTTTGCGGTGAACGCCTCAATGATTTTCTTTGGAGCACTGCAGGAGAAGTATGAGACTCCAGGAAATGGCAAGGGATTGCCATTTATCATGGGCTCGATTACCGGTATCGTGCCTTGGCTGATCATCGTGCTCTACACCTTGCAGCCGGGCTCCACTAGCGCCTCAGAGGTTCCAGGATTTGTTTATGGAATCATCGTGGCACTGTTTATCTTCTTCAACACCTTTGCCTTCAACCAGGCGTTCCAGTACAAGAAGATTGGACCTTGGAGGAACTACCTATTCGGTGAGGCTACCTACATCACCTTGAGCTTGGTCGCTAAGACCTTGCTCGCGTGGCAGGTATTCTCCGGAGCGATAATTCCAGCCATCGTTGGCTAAGTAAATAAAGAACCCGCCAAGTGATTCTTGGCGGGTTCTTTATTTAATGAATTCTTACTTGGTAATCAAGCGCAGTGTTAGCGGGTACTTGTAGAACTCACCCTGAGCAGCCTTGATGGCAGCGATAACGCGCATGATGAACCAGTAAATCGGCGGCACCCACCATATGAGCAATCCGATTATGGAGATGGCCAAAATCACCATGACCAAAAGCATTGTGATGCCGAAGTTCAGTGACTCCCGCACGTGGTGAGTGATGAAGGGGCCCTTGCCCCGGAAGACAAAGTATCCGATAACGGGGGCGAGAAACTCAAAAGGGATTGCGAGCAAGTGACTTGCGATTGCAAGGGTCTTCTCGTTCCCGGGGGTTAGGTCTTGGCTGGCGTATGGGTTGGTATCTGTCATTTCAGCTCCTTGGCTTACTTCTCATCATAGGCAAGTTCGCCGGGTTGCGAGTTCAACTTTCAGCCAATGCGGAGCGGACAGCAATTTCTTGCAATAGTGTTTCAAATACGCCTTTCAGTAATGGAGCTAGAGATGTCGATTCAGCCTGATATTTCCAGGTCATGGTTACTGGTGAACAGCCTTAGGGCTGAGCAGTTAGATGCCATCAGGGAATCAAGAGCAGACCAGATCGTCATTGACATTGAGGATGCCGTAGACCCACTAAACAAAGAGCGCGCAAGAGACGCTGTGGTCTATTGGCTGCAGTCTGGTTCCGCTTGGGTCCGAGTAAACGATGCCAGCACCGAGTTTTGGCGAGATGACTTGATTGCACTCAGCAGAGCCCCTGGTCTCAAAGGTGTGATGCTGGCTAAGACCGAGGACGGTCAGAACGTCGAGCAAACCTACAAGCTGCTTGGCTCTCACCTGCCTATCATTCCCCTGGTGGAATCGGCCCTGGGTATCGAAAATGCCGTAGAGATCGCAAAAGCCAAGGGTGCTTTCCGCCTGGCATTCGGATCCGGTGACTATCGAAGAGACACCGGCACCAGCTCGGATGACCTAGCCATGAGCTATCCAAGAACCAAGTTGGTTTTGGCTAGTCGCATCGGTGACCTACCCGGACCCATCGATGGACCTACGGTTGGACCAAACCACTCGGTGCTTAGGCAGCAGGCAGCGCTCGCTGTCACATTGGGCCTTACCGGGAAGCTTTGCCTTGATGAAAAGCAAACCGTGGTCATCAACGAAACCATTTGTCCTACCGAGTCCGACATCGTTTGGGCTCAAGAGTTCTTCGAAGACTTTACGGCTTCCGGCGGAATGATTCGCGATGGCTCTGACCCACCAAGAATCAAGCGTGCCGAGAAGATTCTGAACCTAGCCAAAGCGCTCGGTGTTCTTGAGGGCTAGTGCTTTCTAGTTTGTGAGCTAATCAGAGCCAGCGTGCTGCTTGATACTCGGCAAAGATCTTTCGAACAGTTCCGGTCTTGCCACGGATCACAATTGACTCAGCGAGGATTAGGTTTCCCTTTTTGCGAACCCCTGACACCAGTGGACCATCGGTGACGCCGGTTGCGACAAAGAATGTGTTGTCAGAGCTCACTAGCTCATCCATCTGGTAGACGTAGTCAAACTTGAGGCCAGCTTTATTGCCCGCAAGGATTTCTGACTCATCCCTTGGGGCGAGCTTCCCCTGCATGAAACCACCCAGAGCACGCACGCCACACGCGGTCACAATTCCCTCGGGAGAGCCGCCTTTCCCAATGCACATATCAATGCGCGATTCACTCCGAGCAGCTTGGATGCCGCCAGCAACGTCTCCATCTCGCAACAGCCTGGTCGCGGCCCCTGCTGAGCGCACCTCGTCAATGACATCTTCGTTGTAATCCCGGTCCAGCACAGCAACCAGTAGCTCCGTCACATCTTTCTTTGCAGCGCGTGCGTACTCGGTGAGGTTGTCCTTGATCGACATTGACATGTCACAAACGCCAACTCCTGGCTCGCCGGTAACAAACTTCTGCATCCGGTAAACCGACGAAGCATCGAGCATTGTTCCGCGATCCGAGACGGCGATTACGGAGATGGCATTCATGCGACCAGCGGCTGTGAGGGAAGTCCCATCAATTGGGTCCACCGCGATGTCCACTTTTGGTCCGTGCCCGGTGCCAACAATCTCCCCATTGAAAAGCATTGGGGCATTATCTTTTTCACCCTCGCCGATTACTACCAGACCCTCAAAATCAACGGTTCCTAAAAATGCCCGCATGGCATCTACAGCCGCACCATCTGCGGCATTTTTGTCACCTTTGCCAATTAGTGGAAATGCCCTGATTGCTGCGGCCTCGGTGGCGCGCACCAACTCCATGGCCAAGTTTCGATCTGCTACTAGCTCTCTATCTGGAGCCATTAAGCCAATTCCTTCGGGGACGTCGATGCTGCATATGGTAGCAGTTGGTTCAGCTTGATGTTTTGCGCAATTTCGCTAGCCGAGCGACACATCGCAATCGGCAACCTGCGCCTTAGTAGGTCATCGGCTGTCTTGACCTGCTCATGTTCCAAAACATACCTAACCTCAGCACCGCAGATACCAAGTCCTTCGAAGATCGGCTCACGCAGTTCTTCGTTTGTTCGGGCAAGCTCCAGAATCTCAAGGGCGCTGCTCCCATGACGGCGCCACAACTCGGAAACAATCAGCTCAGCAGCTGGCCCGCTTCCAAACACCGGCCTTGCCGCTTTCTCAAAGCTTTGCTGAGACTCCTTGGACTCTTCGCCGTACCAGTTCTCAGCGACGCCGAATTTACCGAGCTGGAACTTCTTCACCGCGGCGAACACCTCGTCGCCCACATTGAGGCAGTCGGTTAGCTTCCCGCCGAACACCGTTACGACCCGCTTCTCGATTGCGGTTTCAATAACGTGCTTTCTGGATAGCTTGTGCCAATCCGATGTGTCTCCCTTAGAGCTACCGGCAACCAATGGTCTGACTCCGCAACGCTCCGAGATGATGTCGGATTCGACTAGTGGCCGCTCTAGGTTCATTTCTTTGTTGATCTGACGAAGAAGGAAATCACGATCTTCTTGGGTAACTTCCTTGGTCTCACTATCGACTCTGGTGTCAGTTGTGCCAATCATGCTCCGGTCGCCCATTGGCAGCACATAGAACATTCGACCCTCTTCGTCCCAAAAAGCTAGGACCCGATCAGAGTTGTGGATCTTGGGCACAATTAGGTGAACGCCCTTGGATAGCACGAGCCTGGATTTAGGAGTTACTCCCAGAAGCTCTGAGACGCCGGCTGCGAAAGGACCAGTCGCGTTCACTACGCTCTTGGCTCGGTATTCGATCTTTTCAGCGGTGTGGGCATCTTGGGCAAGCAGATTCCACTCACCATCGAACTGGGCCTCAACTAGCTCAGAGTAGTTGCAAACCTGAGCGCCAAATCGCTTGGCGGTAGAAATGAAGTCCCAAACAAATCTGCTGTCGTTGTCCGGAAGCTCCGCGTCAAAATACTCAAGCGCTGCTCGGCCTGGAATGAAGCTCGGCTCAATAACAGTGGCGCGATTAGCTAGGTAGAGCTTCGGCATTTTTGTCGCAAAGCCGCCGATTACCCAGTACGCCATGGTGCCAAACAGGCCAAGAACTCTGCCAAATGGTGAGGTGGGTCCGATCGATGCCAAAAAGCCAATTTCGCGAATGCGGTTTGGGTAGCAGCGCATGAGCTGGTTGCGAGATCGGCAGAGTTTGTAAACCAAACCAAATTCGTAGCTCTGGAGGTACTTGATGCCACCCCACACCAGATTGCTCGACTCTTGGGAGGTGGTGGAGGCGTAGTCGCCTCGCTCCAGTAGCAGGACCTTCAGGCCGGACGCGGAAAGCCGGGCAGCGGAAACCGCTCCGTTAATCCCACCGCCGATAATCGCCACATCGTAGAGGGTTGAATCCTTTGACTTTGACATTTCAAAACCGCCTTGACAACGCTTCCTGTTTCTTTTTACTCTAGTATCAATGCATAGTTTATTCTAGTAATGAATAAACATGCAGATTAGTTCTCGAAGGTGAGGTTGCTGATGTCTAGCTTTTCCAATGTGAGTGATCCAACTGACTTGTCACGCATCAAGTCCGTTATTGCCTCCGCGCCACAGCCGGAGCGACTGGTTCCCCTTGGCATCAAGCAGCTAGAGATCTCATGGAACGCCTCCGAGTTATTGGTATTCGCAGCCGCCGAAATCCTGCGTGAGCAAATGATTGAGCCGGTTGGAGCGAAGGTTCTTTTCATTACCGACGACGTGACAATCTTCAAAGGGCAGCGTGACTTCAAGGCTTACGTGCATGAGACCCTTTCCAAATACTTCAAAGTGACTTGGCTTACCCTCACCGCAGACGGAGTGGTAAAAGTTGACGACAAGACTTTGGACCTAGCCAGCGCAGCGGTGCCGGGACATGACCTTGTGGTTGGCTTAGGTGGCGGAACCATTAGTGACATTGCCAAGGTTGCTTGCAATAGGAATCCCGGCACGCAGTTGATTTCTATTCAGACCGCGGCCTCGGTGGATGGCTACACCGACAACGTTTCGGTGGTCTTAAAAAATGGTGTGAAGCGGACCATTGCCTCCAACTGGCCAGAGGTGGTTCTTGCCGATCTCGAGGTAATTCAGAGCGCTCCTCTGGAGCTAAACCTTGCCGGCTTTGGTGAGGCGCTGTCGCTATACACGGCACCGGCTGACTGGGAGCTCGCCAGCCGATTGGGCCTTGATTCAAGTTTTCACGAGACCCCTCGCGATTTGCTGTTGGCATTTGCGGGCGACCCAGCTGAGTGGGGCAATGGTCTGGCCATTGGGAACCTGGGTGCAGTTGAGCAGTTGACAAAAGTCCTAGCTATCCGCGGCATTGGAACCGGTATTGCGGGAACGACCGCTTGCCTGTCTGGCACCGAGCACCTAATCAGCCATCTATTAGATATGAGAGCGGTTGCATCTGCGAAACAGGTCGGACTTCACGGCGCTCAGGTTGGTGTGGCATCGCTGGTATCCGCAATGGCCTGGCGCTACCTATTGGAGATTCTTCCCGAGCTAGAACTTCAGGCAGTCGACATCGACTTATTTGCTCAAAAGGTAACCACGGCGTTTGCCGGCATCGATAAATCTGGATCGCTCACCAGCGAATGTATTTCTGATGTGACCAAGAAGCTGGAGAAGGTCCAGGCCCTGCAGCCAAGCATCGTTGCCCAACTAAAGGCCTGGCAGATTGATCCGAGCAAGCTTGCGGCAATCGCACCAATACCAGAGGCTTTGGCGCAGGGGCTGCTGGTATCCGGTGCTCCGATGACCTATGCAGATCTTGAGCCGTGGGTGACCGAAGAGATTTGGCAGTGGTCGGTCGCAAACTGCCACCTGATGCGCAATCGATTTACCGCGGTGGACCTGCTTGCGCTTTGTGGCAGATGGGAAAAATCCGACTGGGAAAGAGTCTTGGAGCTCACTGATTTGGCGATAGCCCAGGTGACTGCATGAGCGAACAGCTAGTCATCTCGGTTGACTGCTCAACCACTGCTGCCAAGGCAATTGTCTGGGATGTGAGCGGCCGTCAGCTGAGCGAAGGCCGACAGGAAATACCACTCAGCATTCCCAATGAGGGCTGGGGAGAGCAAGACCCTAAGGCCTGGTGGACTGCCACAAGTGCAGCTATTGCGGCTGCGGTCAAAGGCGTCGATGCAACCAAGATAAAGGCCCTGGTGCTCACCCACCAGCGTGAAAGCTTCGCCTGCCTAGATGAGAATGATGAGCCACTGCGACCTGCCATGCTTTGGCTTGACACCAGGGCCCACGATCAGGTCAAGCGTTTTGGAACCAGCCGAATTCACACCCTCACCGGCAAGCCAGCCAACCCCACCCCTGCGTTTTATAAGTTGCTTTGGATCAGGGACAACGAGCCAGCGGTGTTTGCGAAGATCAGCCGAGTGGCAGATGTGCACGCCTACCTGTCGCTTCAGCTAACTGGAATGTTCGCCACCTCGACCGCAAGTGCTGATCCACTGGGAGTAGTCGACCTCGAATCCATGGACTACAGTCCGGAGATCCTCAGGACCCTGCAGCTGTCAGATGATGTCTTCCCGGAGCTTTGTGTGCCCGGAACTGTGATTGCGACCCTTCTGCCAGAGGTGAGCAAGGCGCTCGGTTTACCGCTAGAACTACCTTTGATTTCAGGCGGCGGCGATGGCCAGTGCGCTGGTTTGGGTGCAGGAGTTGCAGCCCCGGGAACCGGTTATCTCAACCTCGGCACCGGTTTGATTGCCGGAATCTACTCGGATGACTACAAGCCAAGCTTTGCCTATCGGGCGATGTCCGGGACCGTTCCTGGCAGTTACAACTACGAGTTTTTTGTCGGTGCCGGCACCTACATGGTGAATTGGTTCAAGACTCACATAAGCCAGCCCGAGAACAGCATGGGATTGGCCCCGGAACAATACTGGGAGTCCAAGGCACTTGAGGTCCCAATTGGTAGTGAGGGGTTGTTTACCCTGCCCTACTGGAATGGTGCGCTAACTCCCTACTGGGACCAAAATGCCCGCGGTTCGATAGTTGGCTTCTCGGGAATCCATGGAAATGAGCACCTGTATCGCTCAATCTTGGAGGGTATCGCTTTTGAATTGCGGCTCTGCATCGAAACTGCGAGTGCCACCATTCGTCAACCGGTTGAGCGCTTCATCACAATGGGTGGTGGCTCTAAGAGCGCGCTCTGGTGTCAGATTCTCGCTGATAATCTGCGCATTCCGATAGCAATCGCTCGGTCCCAAGAGGCCACTGCGCTAGGCGCTGCAATGCTCGGCTTCGCAGCACTTGGCGTGTATGAATCGATCCCAGACGCCTCTGCAAAAATGTCCGGCTTTAGTCAAGAGTTTCTACCCAACCCAGACAATGCTGCCCGCTACGACCGCTACTTCGAGGTTTACAAGTCGCTATACCCGGCGTTGAAATCAACCTTCTCTGCAATTCAGGAGCTGTAGAAATGAGCGTGGATAAAGTTGGAGATAGACCCGAAGACTTTTATGACGCCTACCTGTTTGATCTAGACGGAACCATTTACCTCGGCGAAGAGCTATTGCCCGGAGCTCGCGAGCTACTTGATTCGCTTCGGGCCCGCGGAAGCCAGCGAGTGTTCTTGAGCAATAACCCAACCAAGAGCCCGCAGATGTATGTGGACAAGTTGCGAAGACTTGGAATCGAAGTTGAGCTCGATGAGATCCTCAACACAATCATTTCGACCGTGGGATGGCTTCAGGCCAATCGCCCCGGAGCCAAAGTGTTTCCAATCTCAGACCCACCACTTATTGCCGCCCTAGAAGAGGCAGGTATCGAGATCAGTGACAATCCGGCTGAGATCGACATCGTGATTGCAAGTTATGACCATGACTTTCACTACCGGAAGCTGCAGATTGCTTTCGATACGCTCTGGAAGCACGGTAGGGGCGAGTTGATTACCACTAACCCAGATCGATACTGCCCGTTTCCGAATGGCAACGGCGAGCCGGATGCCGCTGGAGTGGTCGCGGCCATCGAGGCGACCACGGGAGTGAAGTGCAGTTTCAACATGGGTAAGCCAGATCAGATCATGATCGATGTCGCAATGCAAAGACTTGCTGCCTCCCCTGAGCGAACCATCATGGTCGGCGACCGACCAACCACGGATATAAAGATGGCGGTAAATGCTGGAATTCACTCCGCCCTGGTGCTCACCGGAGAGAGCCAAGGATTGGTCTATGACCCGGTCAAAACCGGCATCACACCCACATTTGTCCTGAGGAGAATTGACGAACTTTTGCCCATCCAAAACACCTCGGTGGGAAATTGTTGAAAAAAATTTGCGGATGTGTAGAATAATAAAACAAGAAGTGAATAATTATGATTAAGCAGGAAGCGAAAGGCAGTTCAATGGCAGCACCAACTAAGGATCAGATGCTGGAAATGCAGCGTCGAATGCTGCGCATCCGCTACTTCGACGAGCGCGCCTCAAAGATGGTTAAGCGCGGTCACATCCCCGGAACCGTTCACACCAGCATTGGCCAAGAGGCCCAGGTGGTAGGCGCAACCATGGCGCTTCGCGATGAGGATTACATGACCGGTAACCACCGCAGCCACGGACACCCGATTGGTAAGGGTTCCCCACTGGGTCCACTGATGGCAGAGCTTGTAGGTAAGGCAACTGGCGTTTGCAAGGGCAAGGGTGGATCGCTTCACCTAGCGGATTTCAGTGTCGGCAGCCTGGGTGAATCTGGAATTGTCGGTTCGTCAATTCCGATTGCAGCCGGTGCAGCGCTATCGGCATCAGTATTGAAAAAGAGTCACGTTTCACTGGCCTTCTTCGGTGATGGTGCGGCCAACCAAGGTGTGCTCTACGAGTCCATCAACATGGCTGGCGTATGGAAGCTCCCGGTTATTTTCTTGTGCGAGAACAACCAGTACGCCTTGAGCACCCCGGCCCACACCGTCACCTCAGGTGTAATCGCGGATCGTGCCGCTGGCTTTGGCATCTTTGGAGTCAGGGTCGAGAACGGTCAGGACGTGTTGGAAGTTTTCAATGCGGTATCTGAGGCTGCAGCTCGAGCCAGGGCAGGCGAGGGACCATCTCTAATTGAAGTGGTTACCTATCGCTTCAATGAGCACTCCGAGGGCCTCAGAATCGGCACCGACTATCGAGACCCAGAAGAACGTGAGCAGTGGCTCAAGCGTGACCCGATTGTGCTGTTCCGAAACCACCTAATTGCCGAGGGTCACTTTACGGCTGAAGAACTTGATGCCCTTGAAGCAGAGGTGCTAGCCGAGGTGGACGAGGCAGTTCGTTTCACCGACGAGAGCCCATACCCAGAGCCAGAGACCGCATTTGCAGATCTCTACACCGACAAAGAGGAGCAGTTCGCATGAGCTTGATGAGTTACTTGGGCGCTATCGGTGCAGCCCAGCGCGAGGCGATGGACGCCGACGAGCGAGTCATCATCATCGGTGAGGACGTTGAGGCAAATGTTTACGGCACCACCGGAGGTGGCAAGAGCCGCGCCGACAAAGGTGATTTTCTTCAGATGTACGGCCGCGATCGAATCCGAAACACTCCAATCTCCGAGGAGGCCATCGTTGGGTTTGCCGCCGGCGCGGCAATGACCGGATTGCGTCCAATCGTTGATCTTTCCTACTCGAGCTTCCTCTACATGGCCATGGATCAGTTCGTGAACCAGGTGGCAAAGAACCGCTACATGTTTGGAGGCCAGGCATCAATGCCGGTTGTTTTCCGCTCTGCAATGTTCTACGGGCTAAACACCGGGGCGCACCACTCAGATCGTCCATACCCAATGTTTATGAACGTTCCGGGACTGAAGATCATCGCACCATCTTCGCCATCGGATGCCAAGGGGTTGCTGCGCTACGCAATTGATTCTGATGACCCGGTCTTGACCTTTGAAGCTTGCTTGCTTTGGGGCAGCAAAGAAGAGGTTAGCGACGAAGAATATCGAATTCCGTTTGGCAAGGCTCGCATCGCTCGAGAGGGCACAGATGTCACCGTGGTTGCAATCTCCTCATCGGTACCAGAGGCAGTGGCAGCAGCCGATGCGATGGCTGCAGAGGGAGTATCGGTTGAGGTTATCGACCCTCGAACCCTTGTTCCAATGGACACCAGGGCGATTCTAGAGTCGGTTTCCAAGACCGGCCGTCTTGTCGTGGCAGAACCGGCACACCGCACCTGTGGTGCAGCTGGCGAGATCAGCGCAATCGTGTCAGAGGAGATCTTTGACGCACTGAAGGCGCCAATCATCCGCGTGACGGCACCTGACATGCAGATTCCATTCAGCCCAGCGCTGGAGAAGCAAATGTACCCAAACCGAATAACCATCGCAGACGCCATCCGCAAGGTAGCGGGACTGCGCTAATCAGAAGGAGCTAGTAAATGAGAGTTGAAGTTCTGCTCCCACAGTGGGGCATGGGAATGAGCGAGGGATCGATCATCCAGTGGCTGAAGAAAGTTGGTGACTCCGTAGTTGAGGATGAGCCGCTGGCAGAGGTCGAAGCGGAGAAGGTCGAAGAGGTTTTGGAATCTCCGGCAACCGGAACCCTGGTGGAGATTCTGGTTCCTGAGGGCGAGGCCGTAGAGGTCCGCACCGTGGTCGCAATCATCGAAACGAACTAATCGGCAATAAGAAAACGAGTATAGGAAAAGCAACATGTCCAAGATTGATATAATCGGCTTGATCCAAGCCGCTCAAGCCGGGGGATACGCAATCGGCGGTTTCAACATGCACAATCCAGAAACCACCCAAGCCCTAATCAGAGCAGCGGAGCGGGCAAACGCCCCGGTTTTCTTGCAGGTTGGCCGCGCAGTTGTGCCACACATGGGCCTTGCCGAGGCCTTCTACATGACCTTGCGCGAGCGCGATAAGTCTGAGGCAGTGGCCCCAATCCACCTTGATCACGGAACCTACGATGAGGTTTTCGAGGCAATCAAGCTTGGTTTTGATTCGATTATGTTCGACGGCTCTCACCTGCCATTTGCGGAGAATATTGAAAAGACAAAGCAGGTAGTCGAGGTCGCCCACTCCTTCGGTATTCCAGTTGAAGCCGAGCTTGGACAGATTCCTGACGCTGCTGACTCAATCCACTGGCCTGACTTTTACACCAAGGTCGAACAGGCTGAAGAGTTTGTCGCCAAGACCGGTGTTGACCTATTGGCGATTTCTGCCGGCGTGATGCACGGTGTCACCAACCTCAAACCCCAGCCGCTGGCTATCGACCTGGTAAACCAGATCCGAGAGGCAACCAACATTCCGCTGGTGCTACACGGAGCCTCTGGTGTTCCTGTTGACGAGCTCAGGCAGGCTATCTCCGCCGGAGTTCACAAGCTAAATGCCGACACTGACCTTAGGCACGCATTCCGATCCGGCATAGAAGACACCTTCAGCAAGGGTGACCGCCAGCTAGAAGAGGCAATGGACGAAGGCCGTCGCCGCATGATTGAAGCCACCATCCAGAAAATGCAGGACTACGGCTGCGCAGGAAAGGCTCCGGCCCTAACATGACCGCAGTAGAGACAGAGACCGGTGAAAAGATTCCATTCAAAGGAATTCGAAGAACCGCAGCTCGTCACATGATTGCCGCCTGGCAGGTGCCAGCTTTTCACCTGACCGTCGAGGTCGACATGACTGAAGCTCTCAAGATAAAGCAGGTCAGCCCCGGTGCAAACCTAACCGACCTGTTGGTGTATGTTTCCGGTCGCACCCTTGCAGCTGTCCCTGAGCTGAACGTGCACGTGGATGAAGAGGGAGTGATTCCCTTTGCCCAGGCGAATATCGGACTTGCGGTTGCAACCGACCAGGGCCTGACGGTCCCAGTAATTCATGACGCCGACTCTCTTTCACTTCAAGGCATTGCCGCTCGCCGAGCAGAGATTGTGGAGCGCGCCAGAACCGGAACACTGACCCGACCTGACATCACACTTGGAACCTTCACCATCTCCAACCTCGGGATGATGGGAATCCGCAGATTTGACGCAATCCTCAACGTGCCACAGGCTGCCATTCTGGCGGTGGGCTCTACCGAGCAGCGGCTGAGGAAAGTGGACGGCCAAGATACCTGGCTTCCAATTGCGGAATTCACCCTTACTTGCGATCACCGGGCTATCGACGGTGCGACTGGAGCTAAGTTCTTGCAGCACTTTGCTGAACTGCTTCAGAGCCCAATTTCAGCTGAGTGATCTTTCAGGAGAAATGATCAATGCTCAGTCCTAACGGCCCTTTTGATTTGGTAGAAACCTCGGAACAGAACTCTGTGTCCGCGCAGGTTCAAATGAATTACTCGCTTTTGATGATTCGAGAAGTTGCCAAGGATCCCGAGTTTGGACCACAGACCAGGGTTTACACCCCGGCACGAACTGTTGCTTTCAGTAAGCGCGAGGCTCTGATGCCGGGATTCGATCGTGCCTGGGAAATAGCGCAGGACATGGGATACCAGCCAGTGCTTCGAACCACCGGTGGCAGAACCGTGGTCTACAACGAGAACTCTTTGGTCTTTGACTTGGTCTTGCCAGAGCCTCGTTTGCGTTACCAGAGCTCATTCATCTTCAAAGAGTTTGGACTGGCTTTGGTTGGCACTCTTCGATCAATTGCCGTGGATGCTCGACTAGGACCTGTTCCGGGGGAGTTCTGCCCGGGCACATACAGCGTGAATGCTCGAAACAAAACCAAATTGATCGGAACCGCCCAGCGAGCTTCAAGCGGCGCGAGGCTGATCAGCGGAGTTTTGCAGTTGTCAGAAGCTGACGAGGTTAGAGAAGTATTGAGCGAAGTTAATCAGGCACTCAACTTTGAGTGGGATCCAGCAACCGTTGGAGCTTTAGATCTGGAAATCGGCAGCTTTGACCCGAACCTGGTAAAGGTCTTCCTCAGCGATCAAATCAGGGCTTTCGGTAACCAGCTTTTCCGCCAGGAATACTCCTAAAACTAACCCTTGCGCCTCGGTGGCAGAGACCTGGTTGCGGCAACCGCTTCATTCCATCCGGCCATAAGTTCAGCACGCTGATCGGCGGAGATTGCGGGTACGAATTCTCTATCCAGTTCCCATCGGTCGGAAATTGACTCTAAGCTCCAGGCACCAACCGCGGCCCCTGCGATGTGAGCAACTCCCAATGCGGTTCTCTCGGGTTCGGTTGGCCTGAGAACTGGGATTCCAAGCACATCTGCTTGGAACTGGCAGAGCCAATCGTTCTTTACCGCTCCACCATCAATCTTTAGAGCCGGCACATCCACGCCGCCGCTAATCAACGCGTCAACGTTGTCTGCGGTCTGATAGGCCATCGATTCAAGCCCGGCTCGAACCAGGTGCGCCTTGGTGGTGTCCAGCTGCAATCCCATGATTGAGCCTCGCACGTCTCTATCCCAATATGGATCGCAAAGCCCGTTGAACGCTGGCACCAAATACACCCCGCCGTTATCGCTGACAGACCTGGCGAGCGCTTCCGCTTCGAGCGAAGACGCCATCAGCCCTAAGTTATCCCTGAGCCACTGCATTGTTTTTCCACTGAAGAAAACCACGCCCTCGGCTTCATAGGTGAGCTTGTCCTCTAATCCCCAGGCAATACTTGAGGTCATTCCTGGCATTAGTTGCGGCTTGTTGCCAACGTTGACAGTCAATACTCCTGCGGTCCCGTAGGTGTTCTTTGCATCCCCTGGTTTCAAACACGCTTGTCCAAATAGTCCAGCCTGCTGATCGCCAAGAATGCCGCGAATTGGAACTGATCCACGCATTGGTCCAGGAAGAATGCCAGGAGCTACATCACCGAAATAGTCATCCGACTCTAAAACTGTTGGAAGTAGGGCAGTTGGAATCCCCAGGGTCTGTGCCAGCTCAAGGTCCCAGCTACCGGTGTTGATGTTGAGCAGCGCGGTCCTAGAGGCAGCACTGAAGTCGGTAGCGTGTCTTTGGCCCCCGGTGAGCTTGAATAACAACCAGCTGTCCATGGTTCCGAAGGCCAGCTCCGATTTATCAGCACGCTGCAGTAATCCGTCGACATTTTGGCAAAGCCAAGCAATTTTTCCAGCGGAGAAGTAGGAGTCGTTTCTCACTCCGGTGCGTTCGCGAATCAGACCATCTAGTCCGCTCTGTCTCCAGCCCTCAACAATTTCATCCGTTTGCTTAGAGCTCCACATGACGGCGTTGTAAAGCGGTTTTCCGGTCTTACGGTCCCAGATGATTGCCGTTTCGCGGTGAGTGGTTATGCCAACCACCAGAATGTTCTCGGCTGTAGCGCCAATCTTTCGCATGGCCTGGTGGATAGCCTCCAGCATTGCCTGCCAAACGGCTTCCGGATCTAGCTCTACCCAGCCTGGCTTTGGGAAGATTGCATGAATTGGCACGGCGTGGTCGCTGACTGCCAGTCCTGACTCATCGAAAAGCACAGCACGGGCGCTGCTTGATCCCTCGTCTAGGGCCAGAACGTATTTCTGCATCTTCTCTCCAGTGTCTTTGCTATATCTTTAGGCCACCTTAGGAACCTTCAGGTGATCTAGCCACACCTGATATTCCTTGATGTTCTGCGCAACTAACTTTTTGTCCCAACCATTTAGCTTGCCGACAATCTCGCTCGCTCTTTTGACCGACTCGAGCCCGTGTCCCGGTTCGAATGCCAGCAGAATTCTTCTGGCGTAGATGTCGGTCAGGGTTTGGGCAAATTCGTCTTGGGTCGCTACCACTAGCTCAGCAGCAATTGCCGGTGATCTAGGGTCAAAACGCTCCGCCAATTTTGAATCTTTTTTCACGTAACTTGCAACCAGTCGAGCCCTGCATCCATAGAGCGCGACCAAGCGCTCGGCGGTATCTGGCTTTATGGCCCCTCCAGCGACCAGCTCTGCTTTCAATGCAGACCAGTCTGTGTCTTGAGCTCCAGGGAACATCTTCTGCTTGTTCACGCAGGCACGACGCTCACCAAATTCTTTCTTCAAAACCAGGGTCACCGCATCCTCCGCGAGTTGACGGAAGGTGGTTAGCTTCCCGCCGACCACCGAGTAAAGACCAGGTAGCGAGTCGCTGGTGTGGTCCAGAACGATGTGGCTTCTAGGGATCTTCCACTCCGAAACTCCAGGAGCGTATGGTAGCGGACGAACTCCGCTGTAGGTGTAGAGGATGTCTTTTTGGGTTAGACCAGACTCTGGAATCAGTGCATTCACTTCGCGCAGTAGATACTCGATTTCGGTTTGGTCTGCGCGGGCGGCATCCGGTTCAAGGTCAAATTTGGTGTCGGTGGTGCCGATCAAGTAACGACCCATCCAAGGAATAACCAAAACCAGTCTGCCGTCAGCCTGGGATTCGTAGTAGATCACGTCATTTGGTGCACCTGGGAAAGGGTCAACAATAATGTGGCTTCCCTTTGTGCCTCCGATCAGCCGCTTGGTGTTTCCCTGCTTGAGGTTGTCGTTGACGCGGTCAACCCATGGCCCAGCGGCATTGATTACAGCTTTAGCCTTGATTGACGAAGTCTTACCTTCGGAGTTGAGGGTCTGGACTCCAACCACCCGGCCGTTGCTGAATTCAAATCCCACAACCTTCTCGTGGATTCTTATCTCGCCGCCTAGCTCACTGGCACCGAGTGCGAGTTCGACGCAGAGGCGCTCGGCATACTCAACCTGGCCGTCAATAAACACAGCTGCTCCGCCGAGTCCTGAGTCAGACATACCTTTGAAGCGATCCTTCACTTTGGCTTTGCCCAGGATTCGGTGCCACGGAACGGTCTTATCTATAGAGAGGAAGTCGTAGGCCATCATGCCAGCCCAAATCATCCAAGCCGGCCTGCGATTTTTCTTGTAGAAGGGCATGATCAAATCGACTGGCTTTACCAGGTGAGGAGCCAGCTTGAATAGTCGCTCGCGCTCCTTGAGTGATTCGCGAACCAGTGGCAGATCCATGTGTTCCAAGTAGCGAAGCCCGCCGTGAATTAGGCGTCCAGACCAGGCCGATACTCCAAAGCAAATGTCCTCTTGCTCAACCAGCACAACTGACATACCGCGCTCAGCGGCATCTTTAGCGATGCCAAGGCCGTTGATGCCGGCTCCGATGACGACCAGGTCATACTCTTTGGCTGGCGTTGCAGTCTTTTTTGCGTTTGGCATCTACAAAGTATCCTTCGCTGTTATTTGTTTTGGAAAGAGAGTCGGACTTTTCTTTCGAGCCTGAGTCAGGCGCGCACCACTGCGATTACCCACCCAGACCCCTTCTCTGCCCTGAGAAAATAATTATCCACTACTTGCATGGACATTCCTATCAAGCTAGTTCTTCTTCTTTCTGGTGTCAAGCCGATCGGAACCTCCGTTAGCATTTTGTAGCATTTCTATTCATAACGTGATAGAAAATGCTTTAGTCTTCATCCACCACAAAGAAGTAGGGGTCAATTCATGGTTAGTTCGCTCGACGCCGAGCAACTCCGCATGATTTCCAGGGTTGCCAAGCTGTATTACTCAAAGCAGCTCAGGCAAACCCAGATTGCGAAGGAACTTGGGGTTTCGCAGGCGAGAGTGTCTCGACTCCTTGCCGCCGCTGATGACTTTGGTGTTGTGAAGACAACTGTCGTCGCTCCTCGCGGACTACACCCTGATCTTGAGATGCAGCTTGAAGACAAGCTCGGCCTGCTGCAGGTACACATCGTTTCATCAGTTGGAGAGACCGCTAACCTGAACCAGGATTTGGGCAGGGCGGCAGCTTCCTTGATTGAGGCGATGCCGCTTGAGGGAAAGAACATCGGCTTTACTGCCTGGTCTCGCTCGCTTCGCTCGCTAGCCCGAGAGTTCAATCGCTTTTTGAAGATGGCCCCGGACAACATCGTTGAGCTGCTGGGAGATGTCGGTTCGCCACTGGTTCAACACGAAGCAACTTTGGCAACTGAAATGTTTGCCAACGCATTGGGTGGAACACCGGTGTTCCTCAGACTCCCGAGCGTGGTGACCAACTCGCTGATCGCTGAATCGCTGATTCAGAACGACCCGCATGCGCGAGAAGCAATCGCCCTGATGGACAATTTGGATCTGGCGCTGGTTGGAGTTGGCTCCTGCGACATCGCTTCACCAAACTACGCCGGTGCAAACTTCTTCACCCAGGACCAGCTCGAGATTCCAGTTCTAAAGGGCGCTGTTGGCCAAATCAACCTTCGCTTCATTGACGCTGAGGGAAAGCCAGTTGATTCCTCGCTAGATGCTCTTGTAATTGGAATCACTCTGGAGCAGCTTGCCAAGACCCCGATTCGCATTGCGGTGGCATCTGGCGATGACAAGCTCGCCGCGCTTAGGGCGGCAGCCAAGGGAGAGTGGATCAACGTTCTCATCACAGACCTATCAACCGCAGAGCAGTTAATCAGCACCAGCTAACCGGGCCTTGAACTTTGGTTGAGGCTCGCAGGAGCAGTCAATTGACAAGACCCCAAAAAAACTAAATACTGAATAGCAAGTCAAACAATGAATCATCATTCACAACACAGCGACGTGTTTGAAGATTCTTACAAAAATGAAAGGGATGGCCATGTCCTCAAAGTACGACGTCCGGCCTTACAAGATCCACATTCCTGATGCAGACCTGCAGGACATGATGGAGCGTTTGCGCAGGACCAGATTCCCAGATGACTTCGGAAACGAAAACTGGGACTACGGATACAACACCGATTATCACCGCACCCTGGTTGATTATTGGATCAATCAATACGACTGGCGCGACGTTGAGCGCAGAATGAACGAGCTCCCACACTTCAAGGTTGACCTCATGGGAGTCCCACTGCACTTCATTCACGTCAAGGGCAGCGGCAAGAACCCAATGCCACTATTGCTACACCACGGTTGGCCATGGACCTTCTGGGATGTTCGCAAGGTTATTGAGCCATTCACCAACCCTGAAAAGTTTGGTGGAGACCCAGAGGACTCCTTCGATGTGGTTCTGATCTCGCTTCCTGGATACGGCTTCTCTTCGCCACTGAAGGAGACCGGCTGGAACTGGTGGCACACTGCCGATCTAGAGAACACCCTGATGAAGGATGTTCTTGGATACGAGAAGTATGCAACCGCCGGTGGTGACTGGGGTGCTTTGATTGCGCAGCAGCACGGTCACAAGTACGCCGACGATGTGATTGGTGTTTACACCCACTTCCCAGCTCAGATGAGCCACTACCTACCAACCCACCCAGACCAGCCTGAAGGGATTGACTTCGATCCAATCCTGGGACTGCCAGCTGGCCACAACTACAACGCCGATGAGGCTGGTTGGTTCGAGCGCGGCAAACTCTTTGTCGAGCGCGAGAGTGGTTACGGCGAGATTCAGCTAACCAAGCCCCAGACCCTGGGTGCTTTGGTCGCCGACTCACCAGCAGCCCAGCTTGCCTGGATCACCGAGAAGCGATACTTCTGGGGCTTGGCAGAGCGTGGCGCAGGAACCGATGCATTTGAGAGGGTCTGGCCTAAAGAAGACCTAATCACTACCGCAGCGGTTTACTTCCTAACCAACACCGGTGGATCCTCTTCCCGTTACTACTGGGAGTGTCTAGGCAACCCATGGAAGCCTTCGCACACTAACTTCCCAGTGGTGTCGGTTCCAACCGCGGTAAGCATCTACCCAGGTGAGATTTACAAGCCGCCAATCGTTTGGACCGAGAAGTATTTCAACCTGCAGCAGTACCGTGTTCACAACGACGGAGGACACTTCGCGCCACTAGAAGTTCCAGAAATCTACGTGGACGACGTTCAGACGTTCTTCCGTAACTTCCGCTAGAAACCTGATGAAACGGACCCGTTGGCCATTTGGTCGACGGGTTTGTTTTATCACATGTTAATAACAAATGAATAATTTTGCATTATCTGCTTGACTATCCAAATTTTTATAAATAGTCTCTTGTGAATGTCAATCCGACATGCGAATAGAAATTCAGGAGCTTGGAAACAAGCGACTGAGATAACCCAAAAAGGAGTCAAAGATGTCTCTCAAGTCGAAGGCAAACCGGCTAGTTAAGCTCTTTGGTATCGCGATGGTTGCCGGCCTAACCATGGCAGGCTGCACCACCGCAGCGACCGAAAGCACCTCAACCGGAACCGAAACCACTGAGCAAAAGGTAGTAAGCAAAGACGACATCGTTTTTGTAGCTTCAGTTATCAACACCACCAACCCATACTTTGCAGCAAACATTGCTGGTGCTCAGGCGCTAGCAAAGAAGCTCGGAGTCCCAATCGAGATCGTGGACTCTGAAGGTTCATCTCAGGTACAGAACTCCAAGATCCAGGCAATCCTTGCAAAGGGCAAGACCGTAGTTATGTTCGTAAACACGGTTTCCAGTGCGGATGCTCCAATCATCGTGGAGGCCACTAAGGCAGCTGGCGGTTTCGTTACCATCTGGTGGAACAAGCCAGATGACTACGAGCCAAAGGATGTTGGCGACAACTTCGTTGCATTCCAGAAGCACCCTGGTGTTTCTTCCGGTGAATGTACTGCAGACCGCCTAGCCGAGTCCATCGGCGGCAAGGGCAAGATCATTGCTCTTCCTGGAGTACAGGACTCGACCACCAGCCAGACTCGTGTCGCTGGTCTTGAGTACGCACTTTCAACCAGATGGCCAGACGTCGAGTTGGTTGACGTTCGTCCTTCTGACTGGGACCCAGAGCTTGCTTACAAGAACTCTCAGGACCTAATCACCAAGTACGGTGCCGACATCAAGGGTGTCTGGACTGCTGACGACGGTATGCAGATCGGTGCCATGAAGGCATTTGAGGACGCAGGCCTTCTAAACCAGGTGAAGTTCGTATCTGACGGTCTATACCCACCAACCATTGAAGACATGCGCTCCGGCCGTGGCAACAATGCAATTGTTGGCGAGACCTTCCACCGTGGCTGGGCAGCATCAGCTATCGGTCTATACACCGCATACCTTGCGGCAATTGGTGAGATCAAGCCTTCAGAGCTTCCAGACGAGAAGCGTCACAGCTTGTTTGAGATTGCTTGTGTTGGTCCAGAGAACTTCGAGGAGTTCGCATCTTTGGACAACGACATCGACGGCTGGATTGATCAGCTACTCATCAACGGTCCTTGGGACACCGCACCATTCAAGCTAATTGGTGCAGGCCCAGAGGTCCTTCCAGGACGCTAGTCCAGAGCTAAAAGAAAAGTAGTGAATGCCCAGCTAGTTAGTAATAGCTAGCTGGGCATTCGCCACCCACCTAAACTGCCAAAGGAATGTGACTTAGCATGGCAAACAACAACTCGGGGACCATCACCCCAAGCGCTAACACCGCAGCGATTTCCAATCGCATCAACTGGCGCAGACTGGCGGAGCCAAGTGCTCTGATCGCCACCCTGTTCGCCCTCATCATTATCTTTTCGATTCTCAACCCTCGTTTCGCAAGCGTCGAGAATCTTCGCAACCTAATGGACCAGGCAGCGTTGCCTCTAATCATTGGCGTTGGAGCAACACTTGTGATTTTGCTTGGTTCAATCGATCTTTCGATCGAGGGAATCATGGGATCCGCTGGATTGGCATTCGTACTTCTCAGTGCCAACTCCCGAAGCGAATCTGACTTTGGCCTCTTGGCCCTTCTGGCAGCACTTCTAACCGGCATCATCTTCGGTCTGCTAAACGGACTGATCGTCACCAAGGTCAAGGTTCCTTCCTTCGTTGTGACCTTGGGTATGTGGTTTGTTGGACTGGGATTCGCCACCGTCTTGTATGGCACCGAAACCATCCCAGTACTAACCAACCCTGAGGTTTCGAGCTGGAGCTCGACGTTGACCTTCGGAGCACCGAACTCCTTCTGGGCAGCTGTGTTTGTGGTAATCCTGGGCGTAATCACGTTGATCTTGACCAAGACCGGTCGTTCAATCATGGCGATTGGTAACAACGAGGTCATCGCCAGAAACTCCGGCATCCGCGTAGACAGAATCAAGATCACCGTCTTCGCACTTGCCGGTTTGCTAAGCGCCGTGGCAGGAATCATCGCAGCCATCAAACTCGGGTCTGGATCTCCATCAGTTGGTTTGGGCAGCTTGTTTATCACCATCCCAGCTGTGGTTATCGGTGGCACCGCGCTAGCCGGTGGCAAGGGTGGAGTCCTCAGGACTGCACTCGGTGTGCTGCTACTTACTGTCCTAAACAATGGACTGATTTTGGCCGGGGTAAGCCCTAGCTTCCAGTCGGGTCTCGCGGGAGCGATCCTGATTGCCGCCATCGTCTTCGCTGCATGGTCGCAGCGCGATCGACTAAGGATTGCAAAATGAGCAACAGCGAGAAGAACAAGACAATTGCACTATCTGTAAAGGACATCCAGATTTCATTTGGAGACCTGATGGCCGTGAAGGGCGTCACCTTTGATCTCTATGAGAACGAGGTAATCGGCCTGATTGGTGAGAACGGCGCTGGCAAATCAACCATGCTGAAGATCCTCTCCGGCATTTACAAGCCAGACAAAGGCACCATCGAGCTCGGTGGAAAAACCCTGAAACTCAAAAGCCCCGAGGACGCTAACGCCGCAGGAATCGGCGTGGTTCACCAAGAGCAGTCTTTGTTCACCAACCTCTCGGTTGCAGAGAACATGGACATTAGCGTTGGAAAAACCGGTAGCTCAAGCCTGATGGGTTTCTACAACTGGGCAAAAGTAAACGCTTCGGCTCGCCAGACCCTCGCGAAGATGGGCTCAAAGCTTGACCCTAGGACGCTAGTGGGAGACCTTCCATTCGTGGACCGCCAGATGGTGGAAATCGCAAGAGCCATTCGAGTTGGCGAAGGCGCTAACACCAAGCCGGTTGTGATTTTGGACGAGCCAACCTCTTTGTTGGAACCTCACGAGACTGCAGTTTTGGAGCGCGAAATCTCAAAGATCCGTGAACTCGGGTCAGTCGTTTTCGTCTCACACCGTCTGGACGAGGTAATCCGTGTCTGCGACCGCATCCTGGTCATGCGTGATGGTGAACTTGTTGCGATCAGGTCCAAGTCTGAAGTTGATCAGAATGAGTTGTTCAGGCTCATGGTTGGACGCGAAGCCAAGTCTGAAAAGCGCGAATACCGCAGACAGAACCAAGGTGAAGCACCTGTTGTTGAGCTCAAATCTCTAACCAAGAAGGGCAAGTTCAAGAATGTGAATCTTGCTCTGGCGGCCGGTGAAATTACCGCCATCGTTGGCGCAAACGGATCTGGTCGCGAAGAACTCTGCAAGGCCATCTACGGCGCTCTTCCAGCCGACAGCGGAAAGCTACTGATTCACGGCGTTGAGGCTAAGAACTGGAGTGTGCCAAAGGCCATCAAGTTCGGTTTCGGTCTAGTACCTTCCGAGCGAAAAGTAGAGGGCATGGTTGGAGGTCTAGATGCATCTTCCAACCTGAGCCTGATCTTCGGCAAGGAAAGCACTGTGGGTCCGTTCATCGACACCAAGAAGCAGAAGGCTGTGGCTGACACTTGGTTCGAGAAGCTAGACGTCAGGCCTAAGAACCCAACTCTTGAACTAGAGCGCTTCTCGGGCGGTAACCAGCAGAAGGTCGTAATGGCCAAGTGGCTGAAGTCTGAGGAACTCGAGCTGCTAATTCTCGACCACCCGCTGCGTGGCCTCGACCCTGGTGCTGCGGCAACAGTGAATTCACTGATCAGGCAGGCAGTCCAGAACAACACTGCGGTCATTCTCTTGGCTGACACATTGGAGGAAGCCCTGGAAATGGGTGACCAAATTGTGGTTATGAGAGACGGCGAAGTATCTTCCGTATTTGACCTCCACAAAGAGCAGCCAACCTCGTTGGATCTGCTGGAAAAGATGGTGTGAAAATGAAAACAAGTACCCCAACTGAGGCTAGAGCAATCATCGATAACGCGACACCGCCAAAGAAGATTCAGTTTCGCAAGCTCTGGCAAACCTTTGGTCCAGCAACCATTTTCCTCGCAGTGTTCCTAATGATCTCTGCTTTCAACCCCAACTTCCTAACAAGCGGCGGTATGGGAATTGTTGCAACCCTGTCTGCTCCAATCCTGATGGTCGCCCTAGGGCAAGCCATAGTTCTGAACGTCGGGTCCATCGACCTCTCGAACGCCTCCATGAGCTTGCTGGGAGCAATCCTGCTTGCTTTAGCGCTTCCGAATTTCGGAGTTACCTCACCAATCATCATCCTGTTGGTAACAACGGCATTTGGAATCTTCAACGGGTTCTTCGTTGCCTACACGAAGGTTCCATCCTTCGCGCTGACGCTGGGAACGCTGGGAATCTTCCAGTCCGGCGCGCTAGTTTTCAGCAACGCGACAGCTGTTTACGTCTCCGACAACAAGGACTTCCTGGGACACCTTCACACCACCAAGCTGGCAGGTGCTCCGACAACCTTCTTTATCGGTTTGGCGATGGCAGTGATCCTGTGGTTCGTCTTGCGCTACACCAAGGTCGGTCGAGGCATGACCGCAATCGGTCTCAATGAAACCGGAGCGGTCTATTCGGGTCTCAAGAACCGCGGTCTAAAGGTCGTTGCATTTGGTATCTCAGGATTTATGAGCGGCCTTGGATCCTTGGTGATCATTGCTCAGTCTGGATCCGCATCACCTAACGGTCTGGGAAGCGACCTCTTGCTACCGGGCATTGCTGCAGCGATTGTGGGTGGAACTTCGATCCTTGGTGGAGCTACCAATCCGATAAACGTGGTTTTTGGAGCTCTAACTGTGTCTATGATTCCGATTGCAAACGCAGTTCTTGGAGTAAACGCTCAGGCCCAAAGCCTTGTCTACGGTCTCGCCATCATCTCAATCGCCGCACTGATGTTGAATGGTTCTCGAAGCGGCATAGTCAAATAAGGAGAGTAAGAAATGCTTGGAAAAGTTACCCCTGGAGAACTGGCCAGTGACGGCGTTCTCTCAAACTTGGAGCCAAAGGAAGTACTGGTCTACTTCGAGACCTTGGCAAACATCCCGCGCGGCTCTGGCAATGAGGAAGAGGCTGCGAACTGGGTCGTTGCATTCGCTAAGAAGCACGGTCTAGAGGCAGTCAAGGATGACATGCACTGCGTTCTGGTCAAAAAGCCTGGACAGCACGGCCTTGAGTCTGCAGCTCCGCTAATCCTGCACGGGCACCTAGACATGGTTTGCGAAAAGGGAGAGGGAGTCGAGTTTGACTTCATCAAGCAGCCTATTTCGCTGATTGTTGATGGTGACTACATCACCGCTGATGGCACCAGCCTCGGTGCCGACAATGGCATCGGAGTTTCCTACATCTTGGCGCTGCTAGCTTCTTCCGACATCCCACACCCACCACTTGAGGCAGTTTTGACTGCCATGGAGGAGAAGGGCAAGGTCGGTGCAGGACAGTTCGACACCACCAAGCTCAAGGGTCGCAGAATGATCGATTTCAACTGGATCACCGACAAGGAGATCTTGGCTGGTTGCAGCGGTGACGTGACGTTCCACGTGGACATTCCTGCCGAATGGGAAGCTGTTCCGGCCAACCACGGCACCGCATTCAGCCTTAGGGTCAGAGGACTCCAGGGCGGCCACTGCGAGTTTGATATCCAACTTGAGCGTGCCAACGCTCTTCAGGTGCTATCTCGTGCCATTGCCGATCTAGCAAGAGTGCTAGACATCCGAATTGAGGCCCCATTTGGTGGTGCTCAGAACAATGCCATTCCAGCGGATGCTGAGGCGATTGTGACCTTGCCTGCAGCCCAAGCAGCTCAGGCGAAGTCGATCATTGAGAAGCTGGATGAAGCTCTGAAGCACGAGTACGACCTAGCAGATCCAAAGGTCCGTCTAGAGCTTGAGGCCACCTCACTGCCATCGAGGGCTTTCTCAAAGGCTGCCACCGGCCGCTTCGCCTACGTCACCTCACTGATCCCAACCGGCGTCATCAGCTGGAACATGCACGTTCCAGGTCGAGTTGCCTCGTCAAACAACCTGGGAACCGTTCGTTCAATCGAGAATGGTGTTCGCCTGGCGTCCACCATCACAGCGGCGGTTACTTCCAAGAAGCACGAGATTCTTGACCGAGTCATCTCCCTTGCAAACCTCGCAGGTGGCGGCGTGAAGGTGGAGATGTTTGGATTGGACGCCCCAGAGTTCCCATATCGTCCCGACTCGGAGCTTTTGGCGACCGCCACAAAGGTCTACAGAACGGTAATGAACTCAGAGCCCAACGTTGAGGTTTCCCAGTGCTCATTGGAGTTGGGAATGTTCAGTCGCAGGGTTCCTGTGGCGGATATCATCTCGATCGGTACAGAGCTGCAGGCACTGCACTCACCGGCGGAAAAGGTTAATCACACATCGGTGGCTCGAGTTTGGCCTTACGTCCAAAAGGTCGTAGCTCAGCTCGCCTAGATTGACAAAAAGACAAATCTCCCGGGAGCTTACGCTTCGGGGGATTTGTCTTTTGGCTTAGTTCTTTAGCAGGTACTCAGCAGTTTCGTGGTCGGTCACCAGGACGTTGACCCATTTGCCCCGAGCTACTGCAAGGGTGGCAACCCGCTTGCTCTTGCCACCGCTGACACCAATTACCAGCGGAATCTTTTTCAGCTGGTCCAGAGAAACTCCGATGATGAACTCATTCAGCTCAGTTCGAACCGGCTGACCATCTTTGTCCAGGAACCTTAGGTTGATTTCGGCTACCGCACCGGCCTTTTTGGCCGACTCAAATTGCTCAAGGGATAGAAAATTGGTTCCCTCTTGAAGGTGGCTTGGCATTTCTGCCACACCAATACCGACCATCGCGATGTCTAGAGAGTCGAACTCCTCAATGGTTTCGTTGGCGTGGATGTCGCCTTCCAACAGGGCGTTCTTCATTGCCTTGCTGCTGACCACTCCCGGCACCCGAAGAAACTCTGCGGAAGCATTGGTTAGTTTTGAAAAATTCTCGGTTGCCGTGGTGGCCATGTGTTGCAGCGAGGGATTTCCAACTCCGCCAAGTAGCTCAACAATCTTTGAAGCCTTGACCTTCGGAAACGGCGAGAGTGAATTCACAAAGCCTCGTAGCGAACGGCTCCAGGAAGTAAAGCCAATCGACTTTCCTTCGATCGGCATCAGGTGAAAGACCGAAGCCAGCGCCATGCCCAAAGAGTCCACAAGTTCTGCGTCGTTTTCACCGGTGGCATCCACAACATGTACTTGCTCTAGGCCAAACTTCTCTTCGATTTGGCGCTCAAGCTCGGAGAAAAGTCCGGCTGGTGGAACCACAATTCGTCTAACGATGCCACGCTCTTCGGCAGAAGATAGCAGCCTCGAGACTCTGGCCTGGGAGAGTCCCAGCTTCTTGGCAATATCGGTCTGCACCATGGATTTTGAATGATAAAGGTGTGAGACCTTCGTCATCATTCTCAGACTCTCGACGTTCTCGTATTGATCTTCGCTTGCCACTGTAATCTCCCAGCATTTCGCGCGCTGCCATTGTGACTAAGCGACGCTACCTTGACTATTTATTCTAGGACGGAAACAGCTCTCAAAGTAGCTCACTTGGCTTGGGATTTACTTGTCAAACCTAGGGTCAGCTAGAGCGAGTGGAGTGAAAACTTGGAGGCTAAACCTCAATAGAGATATCGAAGGTGATAACCCTGCGCTCCGGCAGGTGGTAGAAGTGCGCCGGAGTGGTGGCATTTCGGTGCAGGGTCGTGAAGATTAGCTCCTCGGCCTTGTTCAAGCCGGTCTTATCGGCAGGAATTAGGGTCCTGTCGGTAACAAAGTAAATGGCGTCGCGCTCATCAAAGTGTTCGGATACCGAGTGCGAACGAAGCGCTCTTGGGACGTTTCGCTGCTCCATGAATCCTGATGGCACAGAAACTGATGCGAGGTAGTCGTTTACCTCTTTATAAACCGGTGGCTTGTGGCAAATCGGGGTGTCCATGGACTCTACGTTCACTACCAGGATCTTCTTTGGCATGCTGCCCAATACTCTGATCTGCTGCTCAAGTGCCTGTGGCACAAGGCCCACAACCGCTGATGGGTAAATACCAATGTTGTCGGTAATCGCAACCTTGCCACTGTTGCGCATGCGAGTCACCTGAGACCAGCTCATGGAGGTCTCGCTCAGGCGCTTATCTAGTTCGAAGCGACCCTTGCGCCAGATCCACATCATCGATGCCACGCAGAAGCCTGCAAGAAGTGGCAACCATGCACCGGTTAGTACCTTCGTTGAGCTTGCAGCAAACAGCGTTAGATCCATGATCAAGAACAGCGAGAAGATTGGCAGCAGGACATAGCGGAAGCGCTGCCACTTGCTAAGGGCTAACAGAATCAATCCGATTGTGGAGACCAGCATCGTGAAGGCGATTGCAAAGCTATAAGCACCGGCTAAAGCGGATGATGAGCCAAAGACGATTACTAGCGTGATAGAGCCAAGGCCAACCACTGTGTTTACAAATGGCACGAAGATCTGGCCACGCTCTTGCTGGTTGGTGTGCTTGATGCGAAGTCTTGGCAGTAGTCCCAACTGAGATGCCTGGCTGGCAAGCGATGCCACTGCGCTGATCAAAGCCTGCGAGGCGATGATGGTCGCCAGAGTCGTGATGAGCAAAAGAAGAAGCGCTGGAATGCCGGCTGGAACCATACCGAAGAAGCTGTTCCCGATTGCACTTGGGTCGCGCAGCAATAGCGCTCCCTGACCGAAGTAGCTAAGTGGCAGTGCAATGCCCGCAAGACCAAACCAACCAATGCGAATCGGACCACGACCAAAGTGACCAAGGTCGGCAAACAGAGCCTCTGCACCGGTAACCGCGAGGATTACCGAAGCCATTACAAATAGGGTTTGGAAACCATGGTCAATCACAAAGTTCGCCGCATACATCGGGTTTAGCGCGACCAGTGACTCAGGGTTCAGGGTGATCTGGTAGATACCGACAACCGACAGGGTGATAAACCAAATGATCATCACCGGACCGAATACCTTGCCAAGGTTGTGTGTTCCCTTGAACTGGAAGGTGAAAATCAGCACCAAGATAATCACGGTAATTGGGACCACCAGGTACTCGAGCTCTGGGTTTATGGTCTTGATTCCCTCAACCGCCGAGATGACCGAAATCGCAGGGGTCAAAATGCCATCTGAGAATTCCATTGCGGCTGCCATAAGGAACATGAAAACGGTAAAGCCCAAGATTCCCTTTTTGCCAGCTCGAATCTTGCCGGAGAGCTGCGAGAACATCGCCAGGGTTCCACCCTCGCCACGATTGTCTGCGCGCAACACAAAGATTAGGTATTTGATTGAAACCACGAGGGTTAGCGTCCAAAAGACTAAAGAGAGCACTCCAAGGATTTCATCCCGGGTGTCACCACCGGCTCTTACGGCTTCGTTGAATGCGTAGATAGGGCTGGTACCTATGTCGCCGTAAACGACACCCATTGCTCCTAGGGTGAGGGCAGAAGTTCGTTTGAAACCGCTCTGCTTTTTCTGTTTTGGCATTAGACCTGTTCTGTGGTAACCACACCACATTACTCTTGCGAACCCGCGAAGAATAACAAATGCCCAACATTGAATGACCCTTGGAATGTTTCTAAATCAGCTTTGTTTTATTGGGCATGGAAATCGATCGTCGCACCGCGCTCGCAGGCACTTTGGCTGTCGGTGCCGCCCTAATTTTTGACATCCCCGCACACGCCACTGAGTTCAACTTAGGCAAAGCGACAGCCATCAAGATCGGTGCGGCCAAGATCTTCTCGGTTGGGCAATCTCGGGTATTGATTTACCGATCCAGCTCCCAAAAATTTCTGGGTTACACCGCTGTATGCCCGGTTGATAAGAACCCCCTCGCACTTACGGGCGTCAGCGGCTCTCGCATTACCTGCTCAAAAGACAGAATTGCATTCAGTTTGAGCACCGGAAAAGCCACCACCAGGACTGCCACATTGGCCAGCGTCAAGGTCCGGCTGCAAAATGGTTTTGTGCTAGCCACCCTTGCCGGTACTGCATCGATAGCACCGACCCAAGCGGCTTCGCCATCGATGACTAAAGAGATCATCGAGGCGAGCAAGGTTCCAAACTCGACCGCGGTTAAAGTGAACACCAGCGTTGGCACACTCATGATTAGCCAAGTGCAGCGCGGGACTTACGTTGCACTGTCAGCAATCTGCACACACGCCGGGTGTGAGGTCTCCGATGCTAATGCCACCACCTTGGCTTGCGGCTGTCACGGAGCGGTCTTTGCCAAGGCAGACGGCTCAGTTATTGAAGGGCCTGCCAAAACCCCGCTGAAGCGCTACGACTTGGTTGAACGAGAAGGTTTCCTCTACTTCTCCTAAACGGAGTGTGCCTGAACTCAACCACGCAAAGCTGTCTCACAGGAAATGTTTGCAATTTGTAACATTCGGCGGGTAAGGACTTTGTAACGAATAGGTTATCTAGATGATGGAACTAAAACTAAAGAGCAACTCAGAGTTCGCTCAGGTCTACAAAGAGGCCAAGGCTATTGCCCCTGAGGCATTCGGGCAGTCATCGCTAAACAATCTGATTGACGGGCAGTGGGTATCGTTGGGCCAAGCCCAATCCCACTTCAACGCAGTAGATGGGCAGCAGATAATCGGCCCAACCATGCTCAATCTCGAGCAGGTTCAGCACGCGGTCGATCAATCTGGGAAGCAAGATGCGGACTGGTCCAAGACACCGTTGGATGAGCGCAAGGCCAGAGTTGCCAAAGCTATCGAGCTCCTTCGCGAGCACAGGGACGCTATCGCCAGGCTAATCATTTGGGAAATTGGCAAGCCGTGGAAGCTAGCTTGTGCCGACGTGGATCGCGCCATCGAGGGCGTTGAGTGGTACCTCGGGGAGATTGATCGCCAGATGCACGGTAGGACCCCACTACCTGGACCGATCTCCAACATCGCAAGCTGGAACTATCCGCTCAGCGTGTTGGTTCACGCCGAGTTGGTGCAACTTTTGGCAGGTAACGCAGTTATCGCAAAGACCCCAACCCAGGGTGGTTTTCACGCCCTAACCCTCTCTCACGCTCTTATGGCAAGGGCGGGACTACCGGTGACACTGATTTCTGGTTCGGGTGCAGAATTAGCACCGGCTTTGGTTAGCTCAGATTCGTTGGGAGCTCTGGCTTTTGTGGGCGGTCGAAACAATGGCCGTGCAGCAGCTAGCTCGCTTACCTCACTTGCCACCAGACACATTTTGGAGCAGGAGGGCTTGAACTCCTGGGGAGTCTGGAACTACTCGAACTGGAGTGAGCTTTCTGCCCACCTAGCTAAGGGTTTTGAATACGCCAAGCAGCGCTGCACCGCTTACCCGCGCTATGTGGTTCAGCGTGAGCTGTTTCCAGAGTTCCTAGAGATGTACACCGCAATGCTGGGATCTTTGAAATTCGGTCACCCGCTGGCCGTTGAAGATCCAAACGATGACTACCCAGATCTACACTTCGGCCCAGTTATCTCTGGCAGAAAGGCTGGGGAGTTGCAGCAGGCATACCAAGAGGCAATTGAACGAGGCGGCATTCCACTAATCCGCGGCTCCCTAGATAACGGCAGGTTCTTACCCGGCCAAGATCGCTCAGCGTATGTGGCACCAATGACAGTTTTGGACCCGCCAAAAGCTTGGTCTATTCACCACTCTGAGCCGTTTGGACCTCTGGACTCGATCGTGTTGGTCGACACCGAAGCCGAACTGATCTCTGCGATGAATGTTTCTAACGGAAACCTCGTGAGCTCAGTTGCAACCGATGACCTTGCCTTCGCGGAGCGCGTGAAGGAAGAGTCGCAGGCCTTCAAGTTCGGCGTCAACAAGCCAAGGTCTCGCGGTGATAAGGCTGAAGTCTTTGGTGGTCGTGGAGCCAGCTGGAGAGGCTGCTTTGTCGGCGGCGACTTGCTAGTTCAGTCGGTGACCGAGGGTGATGGACCGCTGTATGGAAACTTTGCCGACGGATCTCGTTACCCAGCGGTCGTTTAGTCGATACCCACTGGGTGCTAGAGCACTTAGCATTGAACTCCAGAGGCGATAGCAGGCCTGGTTCTAGCGGTTGAAAGAGGATAAGTATGCCGGTTATGCCGATGTTTCCCCTCACAACCGTTTTGCTACCCGCAATGCCGTTACCGCTGAGAATCTTCGAAGAGCGCTACCTCAAGCTGCTTGGCGATCTGCTCGGTGAAGAGACCCCTGAGTTCGGAGTGGTTCTTATTGCTCGTGGCCCAGAGGTTGGGGGTGGGGAAAAGCGCATGGATATTGGAACCATTGCCTCGGTGACAAATATCGGCACGACAGAGCAGTTTTACGGCCTGGAATCTATCGGGTCAAAACGCTTCAGGGTAAATGCTTGGCTACCAGACGATCCCTATCCGCTTGCTGACATCGATCTAATTCCCGATCTGATTTGGGTTGATACCCTCATGCCGGCGCGCGTTCATCTTGAAACAAAGGTGAGGCAATTGCTGGCTTTCGCAAGTGAATTTGGCGATCTGCAATACGGGCCGGATGTTGAGTTCAGCGACGATCCGATGGAGGCATGCTGGCAGCTAGCTGGCGTTCTCCCGGTGGGTCAGCTCGATCAAATGGATTTGCTTCGGTCAGAGTCGGCAGATGAGTTGATTGCCAGAACCTATGAAATAGTCACAGCCGCTGAATCGGGTCTAAAGGCCATGCTGGATCAATCTGGAGAGGGTGAGCCAACTAGCTAGTTGACCCGCCCTTCCAAATCGAGAATTACTTAATTAGACCCTTAGAGAACAACCACTCTGGTGCAATTTGATTAGGTGACAACTGCTCCTGGACGCTGCGGACGTTCATGGCAATTGGGTCCTGAGCAGTCATAGCCTGCGAAACCTTATTGATCAGGTCACCGGCTTTTGTTTCAACCGCAGAGACTCAAATGTTGCAAGTTTTCCGCTATAAATTGTTATGTAGGTATTCGGACAAACAACGCTAAACATCATAGAATTGCGGAAGATATCCGAAAATAAGGTGCAATGTGCAGAGAAAATCCCGAATTCTCATAGATCAGTCCCACTCCCAGGCTTGGACTATCGACCTCGAACTCGCGGCCGAAATGAACCCAGCCAATCCAGCCGATGCTAGCTATGCAAACTTCAAAGAGCTTGCCGAATCCGCAGGCTTCGAGGTTCTCGCTCAAACCTCGGGACCCATCGGTGAGTCAACCCTGCAAGGTGTCGATGTTTTGGTTTTGCCGCACGCGGCTTCTCCTGAGTGGGAACACACCGTTGGCTACGGCTCACCACTTCTTGAAAAGTCAGAGATCGCTGCCATTCAAGCCTTCGTTGCAGCCGGCGGAGGACTCTTGGTGCTGGGTGAAAACGAGCAGGCTAAGTACGGTAACAACTTCAATGAGCTGATTGCCGACTACGGCATCAAACTCACGAATGAAACTGTTCAGGACCCAGCAAGAAACTTCAAAGATGTGGCGTCTTGGCCAAAGCCAGAATTCCCAACCCTGTTGCTTTCAGATTTCAGGTTCATGGTTCACGAGGTGGTGCTCTATCGCACTGGAACGCTGGATCTCGGAACCGATTTTGCCGGTGAAGTCTTCTTGAGGACAAGCGAATCCGCGCTGCCAGCTCAGGCTGCGGTCGCAGCCGCAACTCGAGTTGCTGATGGTCAGGTTGTCGTGATCGCTGACTCCGACATCTTCGGAGACGACTCGATCAATGACCTAGATAACTCAAAGCTCTTGCTCAACATCCTTGGCTTTTTGGCACTTGGTTCAAAACAAGGAACTCGAGACGTCGCTGAGGTAAAGCGACAGCTAGCAGAAAATCCAGCGTGGACCAAACTGCAAGCATCAATCGAGACCATGCGTCCAATGCAGAACAAGGACGGAGCAATCGAGGATGCCTCACACCATTCGCAAGCCGCTAGTTTGCTTGATCAAGTAATCATTAGCATCAGGGCACTGACTCCAAACTTCTCCCACCAAACCGAATACCTAACCAAGGTTGTGAAGGACCTAGAAGCTTGGCGTCAGGGCGGATTCGCAAAGCCAGATTTCTATCAGTCGCTAGAACTGTTTAGACCAGACCTAATGCGAAGTGACGACGTGCAGCACCTAGCGGTGTTCTCGATGTATACCCAGAACGGCAATCCAAATCGCAACCTGGAGGCTTTGGTGACTAACACCTTCTGGCCCGCATGGCTTGCGAATAAGGAAAAGAAGTACTCAAACCCTGCCTTTATCCCAATCGAATTCATTGGCTTTACCGCAGGCTACGACACCAACTCCGCGGTATTTTTCCCAGAGACGGTAGCCGTTCGTGAAGTAGCCACTTACCACTGGGGCGGCATCTTCTGCGACCGAGAGGCAGCCCGTTTCCGCAAGGTGGTCGCTGGTGCCAAAGAACTACTGCACCTGCCACTTCCGGTAAACGCCGAGGAGCTATTGGCTGATCAGCTACTCGCTCAAGAGACCTTCGTGCTCTGGGATTTGATTCACGATCGAACCCACTCCCGTGGGGATCTGCCTTTTGACCCATTCATGATCAAGCAGCGCATGCCGTTTTGGATGTATGCCCTAGAGGAACTTCGGTGCGACCTTTCAACCTTCCGCGAGACTTTGGTGCTTGAGGCCGAAGGCGACAGGCTTGCCAAATACATCCGCTACGCCATCTTGTTTGACAGGCTTTTCCGCTTCCCAATCACCGGAGATCGAACCAGAAACTATGACGGCCTAGGCGGCCAGATCATCTTTGCCCACCTGCACCAAGCAGGTGCTCTGCATTGGAGAGATAACCGCCTCACCTTTGAGTGGGACAAGGTGATTGATGCCGTTGTGGAGCTGAGCAACCAGGTTGATGCGCTCTACCACGATGGCATCAACCGCTCACGCTTGGCGCAGTGGATTGCAGCCTATGACTTCGTCAAAGAGCTAGTGCCACCTCACCCAGCATCCAACTGGGCTAAGGGTGCTGACCAGCTTCCAACCGCGGGAGAGCTCAAAGAGGTTGTGAACCTAGTCCTGGATGATGAGTTCCCACTGAATGTCTTCTACGAAACCCTGAACCGCAAACTTTCCGACTTGGTGTTGTCCACCAAGGGAATTACGGCCTAGGGCATACTTCAATCATGGAATCTCTAGACCGACAGATTGTCTTAGCCCTAGCTAAAGACTCTTCTCTTTCGCTCACTGACTTTGCAGCGCAACTCGATGTTCCAAGTTCAACCCTGCATCAGCGAGTGAAGAAACTGGAAGCCAGGGGAGTCATCACCGGGTATCGAGCTGAGGTAGATAAGCGTCAGCTTGGGCTAAAGATCAATGCCCTGATTTCGCTCACCCCGATCGATCCAGCAGCACCTGATGACATCGCCGAGAAGGTCTCCGAGATTCCAGAGATTGAATCCTGTTGGTCGGTCGCCGGAGTCGAGTCATACATCGTGAAGGTCGCTGTTGCAGAACCTGAAGCTTTAGAGGAACTACTCGCCAGAATCAGAGCAGCCGCAAATGTCTCCACCAAGACCAGCGTCATTCTCTCCACCGCTTTTGAGTCCAGACCACCAGCCATTCCAGAGGAATCCAATGACTAATCAAAGAGGCTTTGCAAGCGACAACTACGCAGGTATTCACCCTGCAGTGCTGGACGCAATCGGCAATGTCAACCAGGGACACCAGGTCGCATACGGCGAAGACAGTGAAACCGAGAGGTTTCAAGAGGTCGTCAAAGAACTCTTTGGTCCTAACGCCGAAGGTTTCCCTGTTTTCAATGGCACTGGTGCGAACGTCATTGCGCTGCAGGCAGCAACCCAGCGGTGGGAAGCTGTGATCTGTGTCGAGAGTGCTCACATCCACGTTGATGAGGGTGGCGCTCCAGAGAAGATGGCCGGGCTCAAGCTTTGGACGGTGCCATCGCCAACCGGCAAGCTGACCGTTGAACTTGCCAAGAGCCAGCTATTTGATATTGGAGTGGTTCACCGAGCTCAGCCGGGAGTTATCAGCATCACCCAAACCACCGAGATGGGAACCCTCTACCAGCCAGATGAGATCAAAGCGCTAGCAGACCTAGCGCACGAGCACGGTCTGCTATTTCACCTCGATGGCGCAAGGCTTTCAAACGCCGCCGCAGCCCTAGGTGTGAGCTTCGCCGATTTCACCACCAAAGTTGGTGTCGATCTGGTTTCCATGGGAGGCACCAAGATTGGTGCTTTGGCCGCAGAGGCGGTCGTAGTCACTAATACGTCTTCTCCAAGAGGTAAAGAGCTCGCGGCAGCAATGCCGTTTTTGAGAAAGACCTCGATGCAGCTGGCATCCAAGATGCGCTTTATCTCTTGCCAGCTAAACGCTCTGTTTGAAGACGGTGCAAAGGTCGCACTAGAAAACGCTAAGCATGCCAATGCAATGGCATCGAAACTCTTTGATGGCATTACCGAGATTGCTAAATCTCACCCGGTGGTTTCGGTTCCTAACCGAGCCGAGGCGAACGCGGTGTTCCCAATTCTTCCTGCGGACATTACCGAGAAGTTGCAGCAGTTCTATCGCTTCTATGTTTGGAATCAGGCAACCGGTCAGGCCAGGCTGATGTGTGCTTTTGACACCACAGAAGCAGATGTCGAAGGGCTGCTGTCAAAGTTGAGAGAGTTGCTGGCGGTTCGTTCCTAACTTGGGCTCGAGCCTCTGGGGTTGTCGATTCGCAGAGCGTAGTCTTTTTAGAAAAGGAGAAATTTTGGACAAGTGGATCAAGGTTTTGATGTGGCTCACCGCAGCCATCTTTTTCTCGCTAGGGGCTATCGCAGTCCCTTATGGACCGTGGCTTTCGAGTAACCAAGGCTCAAATCCACTTCTCGACTGGGTCATCTACCTGGCGACCGTTGCCATTCCATGGGCAATCGCATTCGGAATTGCGCGTTACTCCCTCAAGAAGCATGAGGTGTGAGTAGAAGCATCCAGCTTTCGCTAGCGTAACCAGTCTGTCTTGATTCGCAGCTAGGCCTAGCTCGTAAGGTTTTTCTGAGACCAAATTTGACGGACGTGCCCTGGTTCAAGCTCATTAACGGAATTGACTCCTAGCAGCTTTAGGGTTCTTGTAATGTCACTCGTTATGATTTCCAATGCGCGCCGCACTCCTTCTTCGCCGCCTGCCATAAGTCCGTAAAGGTACGCTCGCCCAATCATTGTGAAATTGGCGCCCATAGCAAGAGCCGCAACAACGTCTGCTCCGCACATTATTCCTGTATCTAGGTGAATCTCGACGTCTTTACCAAGTTCTTTTACGACTCTTGGTAACAGCAGAAAGGGCACCGGTGCCCGGTCAAGCTGCCGGCCGCCATGATTTGAGAGAACTATCGCGTCCACTCCAGCAGCAGTAATCCTCTTGGCATCCTCGAGGGTCTGCACGCCCTTGACTGACAATTTTCCGGGCCACTGCTGGCGTATCCACTTTAGGTCTTCAATAGTGACGGTTGGATCGAACATGCTATCCAGCAGCTCAGCTACCGTGCCATTCCAGTTTTCTAAACTTGCGAACTTTAGCGGCTCGGTGGTCAGAAAATTCCACCACCACTCTGGGCGAGGAACTGCATTGAGGATTGTTTTCACCGTCAGCGCTGGGGGGATTGACATACCGTTGCGTTTATCTCTGAGCCTGGCCCCCGCCACAGGCACATCAACCGTGAGTATAAGAGTGTCAAAACCTGCCTTGTTGGCTCGGTCTACCAGTTCCATTGAACGATCACGGTTTTTCCACATGTAGAGCTGGAACCAATTTCTTCCATTGGGGTTATTTGATCTCACCTCTTCAATGGAGGCAGTACCCATAGTGGAGAGACAAAAAGGAATACCAAATTCTCCAGCTACCCTTGAGCCAGCAATTTCGCCTTCAGCGTGCATCATTCGAGTGAACCCAGTTGGTGCAATCCCCACCGGCCAATCTACTTTTTTACCGAGGACCATTGAATCGGTTTGGACGGTCGAAACGTCCTGAAGGACTCTCGGCTGAAATTCGATGTCCAGAAATGCTTGACGAGCCCGCGCGATTGAGATTTCCTGCTCTGCTGAACCATCGCAGTAGTCGAAGGGAGCCTGTGGCGTTCGACGCTTGGCTATCGTCCTTAGATCCCAAATAGTCAGTGCTGCCGCTAAGCGTCTTTTTCTTGGGTTTGGCTCAAACCTTTTGAACTTGAGCAGAGGAACAAGGTCACGAACTCTGGGGAATCTGCGTTTCATAGCCCCTCCGAGGGAAAGCCAGTCATTGTCCAGGATTTTCGGTATGGAGCCGATAAATCTCTCAAATTGGTCTTTGGCGCTCTTTACTCATGTAGTGTATACCACAATGCATACATACAATTTCTGAAAACAAAATTAGGAGCTGCCGGGTGGAAGAGTCTTACTCATTTTCAGGACGCGGGTTCCTGAAGGGTCAAATTGCCCGGGAGTTGATGTGGATATTGGGGCCGGAAGCCGTTGAAACCTCATACACTGCAGCACAGGCCGCAGCTCAGGACTGGTCCTGGATGTCAAGATATTTCATGCTCAATGGCCATGAGGTGCCTGGACCCGATTTCGTTGTAAAGCCAAAGAATCACGCTGATGTTGAGCGGGTGGTCAGGCTTGCCGCCGATTATGGAATCCCCGTGATTCCCAGAGGAGGGGGGACCGGGACACAGGGTGGAACTTTTGCTCCCTATGGAGGGATCGCAATTGATCTCAAGGGTTTAAATCGAATTATTGAAATCGACGAGGAAAGCTTAGTTCTAACAGTCGAGTCAGGGCTTGACGGACCAACCTTGGAAAAAACACTTAATGAGCACGGCTTAATGCTTCCTCATTACCCTGGCGCGTATCACATGGGAGCCACCGTAGGTGGTTACGTGGCCGCTCGTGGTTCTGGAGTTTTGTCCACTAAGTATGGCAAGGCTGAAGACATGGTCATGAGAATTAAGGCTGTTGTTGCTCCAGGACGGACTGTTGAAACTCTTCCAGTACCCAGTCACGCAACGGGACCAGATTTGCTTCAGGCCTTTGTTGGTTCTGAAGGCACACTAGGTGTCTTGACAGAACTGACGATGCGCCTTGACCCTTTGCCAGAAACTCGAAAGTTTCTTTCTTTCAGTTTCCCAAATATCTTTGCAGGAATTGAAGCTGGCCGTCTGATCATGACCAATCGACTAAGGCCCGCAGTTATCCGACTCTACGACGAGCTCGACAGCCAAAAATTGGCGGATTGGGTCGGCACACCATTCACGGGAACCCTGATGGTGATCATGTGCGATGGGCCTGAAGGTCTGGTTGATTACGAAGTCAAGGCCATCGAGGCACTTTGCCTGAAAGCCACGGGAACTTCTCTTGGACCTTCGGTTGGTGAAATTTGGTGGGAGGGTAAATACGAACCCTACGCACCAGGTAAGTTACCGCAGCCACCCATGCTTTACGGAACCTTTGACACCGTTGCACGTTTTCGTGACGTACCAGCGATTTATATGGCCAAGAAGGCCAGAATTGAAACTGAATTTGCCGAGTACGGTGCTCGATATTCAGCGCATTTCTCCCATTGGTTTGATTGGGGAACCATGATTTATGATCGCTTTTATATCGACAATGTCCCCGAGGATCCTGCGAAAGCTCTTGAATTGCATGATCGAGTTTGGGAAGCTGGCGTCGAAGAATCACTCCGACATGGTGGAACAGTCAACGAGCATCACGGAATCGGTCTAAAGCTTGGACGGTTCATGCGTCCTCAGCTTGGGACCATGTTTGACCTGATCAAGGAAATGCGTCGAGCCTGGGACCCTCAGGGCATTATGAATCCCGGAAAACTTGGCTTTGGACCACCTTCTTCGCGCCTCTGAAATGAATCCCTAATTAAGCTGCAGAAAGGACGTAAGGCATATGCCTAGATTAGAACCACTGAAAGTGAACCGAGTAACCGAAGGAGACGAGGATTTTCGCTCAAAATTCAGGTCTTGGAATCTAGCTGAACTCAGTTACGTCGACATTAGAGAGTATCTGACCACCAAGGACACGGTTTTGATCCCCATGGCCTCAACTGAGCAACACGGTCCACATCTTCCGCTATTGACCGACACAATTACTGCGACAGAAATAACGGAGCGGGTTGCAGAAGCCATTGGGGTATTGCATACCCCACCTATCTGGGCCGGTTACTCACCACAGCACATGTATGGTCCAGGTGAGGGACGGGGAACCATAACACTCAGGAGTAGTACCCTGCTGGCATTTATGCACGACGTGGCAAGAAGCCTTATTCACCATGGTTTCAATCGCATAATTTTCATAAATGGCCATGGTTCAAATGTTAAGGTTGTCGATCCAGTTCTTCGTCAGCTACGGTATGAAACTGGGGCACTCATTTCGTTCGTCAAGCCCTACATGGAGAACTACGTGGGAATACTTGATGGGCTTCTCGAGAACCCAGTAGAGGAGACTCCGGGCTGGCATTCAAGTGAACTTGAGACAAGCCAAGACATGGCTTGGAATGAGAATTTGGTTCGAATGGAAAGAGCCGTTGACACCCGCGCGCACTCACCAGCATTTCTACCTGATGGGTTCAAGAAGAACGACGGTATGCCCGACACCGACTTCGAAGGATTCAAGTACTTTTCTTTTCCTATGGATCACCATGAATTTGTGGAGAATGGCGTGATTGGTAACCCAATGAGGGCGACCAAGGAAAAAGGAGAGGAAGCTTTTAGGAGACTTTCCGAACACGTTGCCAGGGGAATTTTGGAACTACAAGCAGTCCCGGTTAACGTTCACACTCGCGAATTCGTCAATCGAGTCATGTAGCTATAAATATAGAGACCTCAAATGAACGAAGTAATGAACTCTTCAGCACTCGCAAAAAGCAGTCCATCGTTAGTCGATGGTGCCTACGACTGGTTACTTGATGAGATAACCAACTTTCGCTTAACCGTTGGAGTTTCTCTCACGGAAGCAAAAGTTGCAGCCAAATTGGGAATTAGTCGAACCCCCATACGAGAAGCCCTGCAAAGACTTGAACAGCAGGGACTTCTTAGGCGAACTAGTGCTGCGAGGTTCACTGTAACTGCGCCTAGCGCAAAAGAAGTGAATGACTCTTGTGACGTACTCCAAGTCCTAGATTCATTGAGTTACAAGCGCGCGGCTACCAACGCCTCTTCCGAACAGGCCGAAAAACTCATCCTTTTGGGCGAACAGATGGTGGCTGCATCACTCGAGGGCAGCTCCGAGCAGTGGACCACAGTGGACGCTCAGTTCCACGAAATGATCCAAAACCTCAGTGATAACGAACTCATTCGTTCTATTTCTATTCAGATTAGAAGGAGAGTCCATCGATTTTGGTTGAGGAGCGCCAGCCACCACTCAAGGTTGAACTCATGCTCTGAAGAGCATTTGGAGCTCGCTAGAGCAGTTCAACGTCGAGATTTAGTGGCTATTGAGTTGGCCGTCAACAATCACATCAACCACATGCGGAAAAGCGTTCTTGATTTGGTGTCTCAGCTTGAGAGCTTCGTTGGAGATGAATTCGTCGGCAGCAGTATCCAGGGCCAGAAGCTATAGCTTTCTGAGTTGATCTTGCTTCATTAGTTCGAGGAACTTTGTTGCCACGTGATGACCAAACTGTTCATTGTTGATATCCAAATCAACGCGTTCAAAACCTATCCCAGCGGGCAGGTTCATTTCACAAGACTGAGCCAGGGCCCTATCGGCGTCGGGATCATAAAGTGGACCGCCAAACACTCCTATCAGAGATAAGCCCTTCGTTGGGACTACTACACAGGTTGGAGCTGTAGCGCCCGTAAGTATTTTTGCCAGCCGCTCACCCAAAATTACGGACTCTTCCGAGTTAATTCGAACAAGAGTGGCAACGGTGTTATGGCGATAGTGTTTCCGTGCCAAAAATTCCTTGGGCAGATTTTCAACAGCACCTTGGTTAAAGAAGTCCCCAGCACCGGGAACTACCAAAAGAGGAATTCCTAATGTCACTGCTGCCCGCATTCTAGAATCTGATGTGGCATGCAATCCGCCGTGAATCGAATTCGCCAATTCTGAAATCGTGAAGTCAATGACCCCAACGAACACTCCCGATTCGACCAAATCGTCCATGGCCGGTCCGCCGATGCCATTGGCGTGAAAAATTATTGTTTCGTAACCAGCGTCATCGAGATCTTTAGCTAGAACCATCACACCGGGTGTGGTTTGACCAAGCATGGTAATTCCAACACAGGGCCTTGTGCTTTTAGGTAGGGTTCCACCCCAACTAACCATTCCGGCTATCGCCGCGACCGCATTATCGAATACTGATTTAGAGACAGCATTGAGTCCAAGAATATCAATTACGGAATGCATAACCACGATGTCGCTTTTGCCAATAAAGGGTCCAAATTCTCGCCGACCAGATGCACTGGGGGACACGATTACCTTGGGAACCCCGATGGGGAGAGATTGCGCGGCATGGGCACCCATTAGTGCCCCTTCGGCACCGCCAAAACATAACAGGCCTTGGATGGTGCCGGCTTCGTAAAGACTAGAAACGGCTTTGGCTAGACCTATTTGCATTATCTCTACGGCGTTGCCTCTGCCTCCCGAATTTTGAATCTCCAGCAGCGTTCGTCCCGAAAACTGCGCGACTTCCTCGCGAGTCAAATCAGGAATCATTCCAGGCAATCCCATAATTCCAGAATCAATAACGAAGGAATTTACCCCTAAGGTCAGCAGCTTGTCGCGTGCATAAGCGATTTCAGCGCCTTTGGTATCAAGAGTTCCAATTAGGGCGACAGTTTTGGTTGAATGCAAGCTATTTACCGCCTGATGGCGTGCTAATCGGCCAACCGGCTTCCCTATATTTCATTATTTCTGAAGCCGAAAGACTGTCGTCAGTAATTATTGAAGTTACTTTGGCTTGCTTAGCCAAAGGAATCAGCGCAGTTGTTCCAAATTTCGTTGAATCAAGCAAGGCGAAACTTGTATCGCTTCGGTTGAGTACGGTCTCCGAAATGTCTGCAAGGCTTTTCTGGCTAGTTGTCAGTCCAGCGGTTAGAGATATTCCAGCCGCCGAAATAAAAGCGATAGTAAAGTGCATGCTCTCTAGAAATTTGATTGTCCAGGTTCCCGCAATAGCCCTCACGGATTGATCAATTTCTCCGGGCACAACAATGAGCTTGATTTTTGGAGATCGCAGATGAAAGGCAATGGTGTTCGAGTTCGTTACTACCGTAAGCCCGATTGGGGGATTTCTTTCAAGAGCCAAAGCCAATGCAAAAGCGGTCGTCGACGCGTCGAGGAAAATAGTGGTGCCATTTTCAACTTTGGCTCTGGCAAATTCGGCAATTTGGTACTTTAGTTCTGGAGCTTGGGCCTCTCGTAACACGTAGTCTGTTTTAATCTCGTGAGTACCGTGCTCGAAGCTTCTAGCACCACCCCTCACTCGCTTCAGAGAATTAGTTTTTGCCAGGTAATCTAAATCTCTGTGGACGGTTACTGGGGATACATCCAATTTTTCAATTAGGTCGCCAATCCTCACGTACCCAGATCTCCTAATGGTTTCTAGGATTACGGCGTGCCGAGCTGTAGCGTAAACGTTTCGCATTAGACCCTAGTGCCTACCCAAAAACCAGATTTTGTTGCATTGAATAGCCCTGGTCCCATGGCCTTGGAGCCGGCCGAAGTGACCTTAGCTTTGCCTTTGATTTTCCAATTAGTCTCGTCAGCGACCCAATCAGGTGAATGTATAACTTCACCCTTTGGGATCTTCAACGAATCCACAATCTCAACTCCCAAACTTTTTAGAATATTATTCCAGTGCCCCGACAGAATTGGATTCATGTCATGTCCTGGATTTTTCCCTTCCGTGACCAAGGTTGCCTTGGCTCCTGTTTCTGCGGCTGCCGCAGCAACGTGAAGAGCGATGGCGTTGGAGCCAATAATTGTGTATTCCTGCCCCTTACTAAAGCCTTGGGAAAGCGCTTCGAGGGCATCAGTAGCACCAGCCATTGGTTTTCCTGCTCGTTTTGCTCCGGTGGCTAGGATTATTTCATCCAACCCGTCTAGTTCAGGGCTATCCTCGGTAATTTTCACTCCGAGGCGAATGTCAACTCCGAGGTGTTTTAGTTCCTCCCCGAAGAAAGTCGAGTAAGCATCCATCTCTCTGGACTTGAACTTTACTTTTCCAGATTCTATAACCTGGCCGCCCAGCTTGGAGTTTGCTTCAAACACAGTAACTTTATGACCTCTCAGCGCCGCCGCCCGCGCTACTTCAAAGCCTGCAGGACCGCCGCCAATTATTCCAACTTTTTTACGCTTGGGTTGAATTTGGTAAAGGGCTCCGAGCCGGTGTTCGTTTCCAAGCTCAGGATTAATCACACAGTGAAGTCTCCAGCCCTTGAATAGAAATCCTCCGACACATTCATTGCAGGCAATACAGCGTCTAACCCTGGCATCGTCCCCAACCTGAGTCTTATTTACCAAATGAGGGTCAGTCAGCTGGGTTCTTGCCAAACCAACAAAGTCCAGTTCACCACTCTCTACAGCGCTCGCACTTGCCTCAAGCGCCCAACCCAACCTACTGATGCCGATGACTGGTTTGTTGATCGAGGCCCTCACGCGTGCAATCAGCGGAAGCAACTGGCCTGGCTCTACCCCCTGCATCATAAATATTGAGTCCATGGATTCGTAGGTTGCCACGGTCACATTAAAGACATCTACAAGGCCTTCAATCAGCTTGCAAAACTCTATGCCCTCTTCGATTTCCATTCCTCCGGGGGTTCGTTCTTCAATGCTTACTCGATAACTAACTGGGAAATCAGGCCCCACAGCGTCTCTCACAGCCTGAACTACCTCGAGAGGAAAGCGAGCCCGATTCTCAAAAGACCCACCATATTCATCAGTTCTGACGTTGGATTGTGGAGACAAAAATTGAGTTAGTAGATAACCATGAGAACCATGAATTTCGACCATATCAAAACCTGCATCGACAGCCCGTTTGGCGGCCTTTGCAAATTGCTCAACAATTTTTGGTAGTTCGTCTTTTCTCAGCTCTCGAGGTACATCCCCGATTGCAGCGGAAGCAATAGCCGACGGTGCGACAGGGCCAACTTCACCCTCCGTGTTGCCAATGCCATTCTGGCGTCCGGCGTGATGAAGCTGGGCTGCGATGAGACAGCCTTCCTGATGAATGCTCTCCGTTAGGTCACTGAGTCCTGATATAAAGACATCCTGATCTATTCGTATCGGGTTTCCGGCCGCTCTTCCAATTTCCCAATCGATGGCAGTGTTTTCTAAAATTATTAGACTCACCCCACCACGGGCCCTCTCCTGCAAGTAGCTGGTGATTTGGGGGGATACCTCTCCAAATTCGGTTGCAAATCGAGTGTGCATTGGGGACTGAATGAACCTGTTTTTCAGAGTCAAACGACCTATTTTTGCAGGGGTGTAAAGGACATCTAGATTAGTCATTTCATTTACCTCTCTTTGCATCTGCGGACTCAACGCTGGTCCACGTGTTGGATTTGGCAGAAGCAATAACTGCCTCTTCGACAAGAGTCGACTTTAAGCCGTCCCTAAATGTTGTTTGGGGGCGCGCTATCTGTCCTGTAACAGCTTGAGCAAAGTCAAAAAGCTGAATTACTTTTGTGTCGGAATAGCTAATTTGGTATCCCGGTACCGGCCAAAAAAGATCACCATAAGGATGAGGAGGACCAACCAAGATTGTTCTGAATCCTTGACGGTCTGATGAGTCCTTGCCGCTGTAATACTGAAGCTCAGACATTCTTTCCCAAGTGAACGAGATGGCTCCTTCACTTCCGCGAATCTCAAAACCAGCGTCAGACTTGTGACCAGGGGCCGACCAAGAAGCGTCAATGTATCCCGTTGCTCCCGAATTGAATTTCAGCATGAAGGAGGTCGAGTCATCGACATCCACGTCTCCCATTCCCGACCCAGACAAAAGTGGGCGTTTGTCCACGTAGGTGTGCTGAATTGCAAGAACTTCTTCGATGTCGCCCACCAAAAAGTGTGCAAAGTCAATCACGTGACTGCCGATGTCACCTAGCGCACCGGAGCCCGCTTGATCTTTCTTAAATCGCCATACCAAGGGGACGCTTGGGTCGTTGAAGAACTCACCAAGCCATTTACCGCGGAACTCTCGAATTTCACCAATAGCACCCTCGCTGATTAGCTTCTTTGCGAGCTGCACTGCTGGGGTGAGTCTCCAGTTAAAGCCCACCTGGTTTACTACACCAGCCTTTTCAGCGGCATCGGCCATCGCTCTAGCAGTGATGGAATCCAGTGCCAGAGGCTTCTCACAAATGACATGCTTGCCTGCTGCCACAGCCGCTAGTACAACGTCGTAATGCATGCTGTTTGGCAGCAAGACGTCGATTACATCAATAGTCGGATCCTCTACGGCTTCCATCCATGAGGTGCTTTTTCTGTTGTAGCCGAATCTAACTTGCGACTCTTCGGCCAACTGATCATTGGCTTCGACTATAAGTTCTCGATTCAGCATTGCCGGTGCTGGCCAGGCGTACATTGCGAAGGACGCTAGGGCGATGCTATGGGCCTTGCCCATAAAGCCACCGCCAATCACAGCGAAATTTAATGATTTCATTTGATTACCTGACTCCATTTCTTTTTTTAGCTGAATAGTGGATTTGTTGATGTCCTTTGGATGTTTATCGGCTGGCTTTTCTCAATATGTGGGCGTCGAAGGCTAAGGCGATTACAAGAATGACCGCCTTGACGATGAGTTGCGTAAATGACGAAACGTTCAGGATGCTCATTCCGTTGTTGATTACTGTCAGCAAAAATGCCCCCATTACAGCCCCCACTACCGAGCCAGTGCCACCCCGAAGTGATACTCCACCTATTACTGCGGCAGCTATCGCATCTAGCTCCATGAATTGACCGGCACCAGGAGTTGATGAGCCAAGCCTCGCGGTCAGCAAAACACCCGCTACGCCATAAAGTGCACCCATGATGATGAATCCGCTGAAGACTGTTTTGCGAATGCCGATACCCGAATACTGAGCAGCGTCCCGACTTGCACCTACAAGGTAGGCATTGCGTCCAAAAGTCGTTTTTGACATCAAAATGGTCAAGAGCGTAATGACAATGACCACCCAAAGGATTGCCATTGGAATGCCCTGGAAACCACCAACAATCCAGCCCAGAACTATAAGTGGAGTGGCGATTACAAGAATCTTGGCTCCAAACAAAAGAATTGCTTGATTCTTGGGAATCTGCGCTTGTTTGCTGATAGCTCTAGATTTCCTCATCGATTTCTGCTGTAAGTAAACAAAGATCACTCCAGCAACAAGCACTGCCACGAGCAGTGTGTACGAAATCGGAAGTGGAATAAAACCCTCACTTAGGGCAATGAACTCTGGAGGAACTGGCCCTACAGTTCCAGCGTTGGTCCAGGAGAGGCCTATCCCTCTAAACGCTAAAAGCCCCGCGAGAGTAGCAATAAAGGAAGGAATTCCCAGCACCACAACCCAGACTGCTTGAATCAACCCAAGAAGCATTCCAAACACAATTGTTGCGACTATAGCTAGTAGTACAGGCACGTTCCACGTCGCGGTTAAGTGGGCAGCCAATACCCCGCACAAGAATACGGAGCTGCCTATAGAGAGATCAATCTCAGAGTTAATCATTAGTAGTGCAACTCCACCAGCAATGATTGCGAGAATCGCCCCTTGCCTTAGAAGTAGCGAAAGATTTCGTGGTGTCAGGAAAATACCGTTTGACGAAATGTGAAATATTGTTGCCAATACTAGAAACACCAAGACAAAAATAAGTGCTCTTCTGCCAAACAAAGTAGACAGCTCTCTACGCACGTGATCATCAAATTTGGCAAACCCTGCACTCAATTTGGACATCTTGCTGATTTCGATATTTTGTTTCAATTTGTGGCCACCCTTAGACGTTTGGTAGCAGCAGCCATCAGATCTCGACGACTCACGTTGTTTTCAAATTCGCCTGTTAGGCGTCCCCCTGAAATTACATAGGTTCGGTTGCAGAGTCTGGAGATTTCGTCCAAATCACTCGAGATGACCAGTATTGAACATCCAGACGATGCGAGCGCCTCTACCCTTTGGTAAATTTCCTCCCTCGCACCAACGTCAACGCCGGCAGTTGGCTCGTCGAGAATTAATAGTTTTGGACTTGTTGCCAGCCACCGTCCCAGGAGAATCTTCTGCTGGTTTCCGCCACTCAAAGTCTCTATGTTCTGATCCGACGACTGGGCTCTGACATCGAGCTGTTCCATTAGGTTCCGAGTTCTGACTTTGTCTGGGACCTGAGAGATGAAACCGAGTTTTGATACCAATTTCAAAGAAGCAGAATCCACATTCCAAGTCAGACTAAGTCCCGTGAATATTCCTGTTTGTTTTCTGTCTTCGGTTAGGAATCCAATTCCATTTTTCACGGCATGCTTGGGTGAGCTTGGAACAAACTTATTTCCACCGACTTTGAATTCCCCACTTACTTTTCCGGGCCATGTTCCAAAAACTGCACGTGCGAATTCTGTTCGGCCTGCTCCCACAAGACCAAACAGGCCAACAATCTCCCCCTGCTTAGTGGTCATGGAAAAGTTTTCAACCCTATATCTAGCGTTATCAATCGGATCGTGGACCATGACACTTTCCGCGCTAAAAATTTCCTGAGAGCTCTTGTTGGTGACCGAGCTCCTTTTTATAGCGGTCAGGGACCTACCAATCATTGAGGAGACAATTTCTTCCCTGTTAAAATCTTCACGAGAAAGCGACTTTACGATTTTTCCATTTCTCATGATTATTACTTGGTCGCAAACCTGCTCAATGTCGTCTAGGCGATGGGAAATGAATACGATTCCAATTTTGTCTTTTGACAATCTCCTAAGGTGCTGGAAAAGAATTACAGTCTCGCCTTCTGACAGCGAGGCCGTGGGTTCATCCAGGATCAGCACTTTCGCATTTCGAGACAGCGCTCCCGCCATCATTGCCAGCCTCTGTTGGGAAGGCGAGAGAACTGAAGCCGATTCGAAGCCGCTGACCTCAATTTCAAAGAACTCAAGCCACTTTGCTGCACGTGCGGCAAGCTCAGTCTCATTAACAAAGCCACCTGTTTGAGGCAGGTCTCCGGCAAACATGTTTTCGGCTATTGAAAGGTTTGGCGCGATGCTTAGTTCTTGAGGGATAAGCACTATTCCAGCGTTTCGTGCTTCTTTGACGCTGGCAAATTGACATTCCTGACCCTCGAGGTTGAAGCTCCCTGTATAAGTTCCTCTCGGGTGTATTCCCGCTAAGACCTTCATGAGGGTTGATTTTCCAGCGCCATTTTCTCCGACAACTCCAAGAATCTGACCGTACGAGAGCTTGAGACTTGCGGAATGCAGGGCATTAACCCCTGCGAAAGCTTTTGTAATGTCTGTTGCTTCGATTAGAGCAACACCAACTGCTTCTCTTGGGACGGAGCGTGGCTCCATCCCAAGAGATTCAGATTCCAACTTTGAATTCAAAATTTTCCTTCAAAGATAGTTTTTTAGTTAGCGGGGCAATCTGAGATGTTTTCGAAGACATCTTCAGCCTTTACCCAACCTTCTGGAGCAATCTTTCGGACAAAATCACAAACCTTGTCCTTCGTGATTGCTTCAACAGGTACTTGGATTGTTGGAATTTCAGTTCCAGATCCATTGTCTGTTGTGGTGGTGGCAGCTATCTCTTCGCCATTGGCTAGAGCTAGAGCAGCCTGCACAGCCAACTGTGCTTGCTTATCGATAGGGGTCCAAACCGACATTGTCATCAGATCCTGCAGGATGAACTTTAGAGCTGTAGGAGTTGCATCTAGGCCTGTAACACAAACCTTTCCGCCTAGTCCACGCCCCTGAAGAGCCTGGATTACACCGCCAGCCATTCCGTCGTTTGCTGTCAAGAACGCTTTGATGTCATCGTTATTTGAGGTCAACAAATTCTCAGCAGTTGTCTGAGCTGTTGCCGGGTCCCAGTTCTTATTGAAGTCAGCGTAAAGAACGTTTGCTTCAGTTCCTTCTAGAGTTGCACTTTGACCAATTGAAATTGCCTGAGCAACATCATTTGCCGCGTCACCCCAAATCTGGACATAATTACCGGTTCCCCCGGTTGCAGCCAAACAGGTCTCAGCCTGAAGAACTCCAACTTGTGGATTATTTCTAATGACGAAAGCATCCACGGCTACACCCTGGACTCCGATGTCATAAGAGATAACTGGAACTCCAGCGGCGTTCGCAGCGTTTGCCGATGCAGCCGCTGCCTTGTCATCCACTGGAACCATTATTAGTACATCGATTCCTTGGCTTAGAAGGTTCTCGACCTGACTGGCCTGCAACGTTGCATCGTCATCTGCGTACTGGACAATAAGCGTCGCTCCCTGAGCATCAGCTTCCGCCTGCATTGAAGCAACATCGAAAGCCCATCGTTCCTGAAGCTGGGTCTTCATTGCTACTCCGATTACGACCGGATCGTCAGCAGGTTCCTCCGATGTTGAAGGTGTTGAAGTTGCTGCGCATGCTGTCAGCGCTAGCGTTGCCGACATTGCCAAAACGGTGCTTTGCAATGCTCGAGAACTCCAACGGGGCTTCAATGACCTAATTCCTCTTTTTTCTAGATTCACACTTCGCTCCTTAGTTAGATTGGTGCAGTGGTAAGAAAAAGAAATGTATTTTTGAATTTATCAATTTCTTTCTCTAACTGGCATCATACTCGTGTTAAAATCAGTCAAACTAGGCATATCGTGTAACATAATAATTACATAATCTTTCAATTAAATTGCAAGAATGTCAATTTTTTTGGCTGTTTTGCTCGTATTTTCAGCAATTTGGGCGCCAACATCTATGTTTCTGATGACATTCTGACTATTTAGATCTAACGAAAATGCAGCGAGTCACAATTGGACCTTGCAGATCATCAGAGACTGGCCTGCATTTCCCCCCTAAGGGTTATGGCGCCCTAGCGCCGAGAAGGCCGCTCCAGTGGAAGTCACCTCTTTTTCTCGCTGGGCGCTATCGCAGTACCTTATGGACCCTGGCTTTTGAGTAACCAAGGTACAAATCCGATTCTCGATTGGGCCATCTACCTGGCAACCGTTGTTATTCCATGGGCAATGGCATTCGCAATTGCGCGCTACTCGCTCAAGAAGCACGAAGACTGAGCGTTCACACATTGACCGGCTGAGCCAGTCTTTGGCTCGCCCTTACTGCAGGTGCTTTGAGATTCGAGCGGTCAGAGCATCGCGAACGGTTGGCCACTCTTCTTTAGTAATTGAGTAAACCGCCGTATTGCGAATGGTGCCATTTGCCATCACCATGTCGTTGCGCAGGATGCCATCTAATTTGGCACCGAGTTTTTCGATCGCGGCACGGGACTGCAGGTTTTGCTCGTGGGTTCTAAGTTCAACCGCGTTGCATTCAAGAGCCTCAAAGGCGTAGCCAAGCATTAGAAGTTTTGCCTCGGGGTTAATCGCCGTACCCTGGTAACTTTGCGCCAGCCAGGTCGACCCGATTTCAACCTTCCGGTTTTCAAGCTTGACGTTCATAAACGTGGTCATACCAATTGCCTTGCCAGAAATTTTGTCGACCGTGGCAAAGGGAATCATCGAACCTGCCGCATAGAGCGCTAAACGTCGATCAATGTCAGCGCTCATTCGGTCTGGACTTGGTACCCAGGTGTACCAAATGTCGTAAAGCTTCCCATCCTCACAGGCTTCGGACAGCTCACTCAATCTGGCTTGGCTAAGTGGCTCAAGGCGAACAAAAGCTCCCTCAAGGGTTGGAATCTCAGGAAGCCCCACGTCTACTCTCTTTTGGTTTTGACAAGACTCGATTTTAGGTCGTGTCGATAGCGAATCCCCTGGAGTTCAAATGCCGATCCTTAGAACCGCTGACTCAGTCGCCTCGATCGGCTCGATTCCTCAAACGACAAAACCCTCTGATTCCTCAGAGGGTTTGTCACTGTCTCATTAGTGAACAAACGTTTTCACACGGCGCGGAGAATGGGGGATTCGACTTAGGCTCTACTCTTGCTCTTCTCTTGCAATGCAAACCAGAGAAGGTATGCCGCAATTGAAAGCTCAAAAACCGAGCCTGCTGCTGGAATCATCCAATGCCCCATCAACAAAGCGGTTTCGTGTGAAATGTGCTCTCGAGGCAAGAAATGCCACAAAGAATGAAACGCCCAGGCGCCTGCCCAAATAAAGGGAGACTTCCTGAAGCCTAGAACCGCAAGCAGTCCCATTAGTCCAAAAATGGCAAGTTCCAAAAGTTCGCCTGAATGGGCAAAAGTCATGCCTGTCCACGCCGTCAAGACTGCCCAAAAAATCTTCTGCCCTCCCCGGGGCAGCCATAGCGTTGAAAGAATCAGAGCTAGTGCAACCGGCGCAGCAAGCCAGATCGAATAGGACTCCATGGAAATCAATCCCACAACCAGAATCTGAGCGATTATCACCGCGAGCACTATCAGTGCTGCGCTAGTTCTTCCTAAACCACTCGAGAACATTTTCGAGCTTGTAGAGAGTCCAACCGTGGCTCCCTCAAAGAACTTGGATCGAATTCTGAATATTAGGTACACACCAATGACGAGATCATAAATGAGGCACGCCAGCGGGAGGTCGTGCTGGTGGGCAGGAAGGTCTCTTGGAATCAAGTCCCAGAGAGGATGGATCATCCAAATTCCCGCGATAAACCATGGAGACCAAAACACGCCGGCTATCGCAGCAATTACAACAACAATCAGCAACGCGTACTCGATGTCTGAATTTCCTAAGTAAACAGAGGAAAGCAACCAGACCGTTGCCACAGCCCAAGCAACTAGTTGAGTTCTAGCGGGCAACCAATAAAACAAGCCAACTAGCAGCAGACCTAGCGGGAATGCTGCCGGGATCAAGATTCCAAGTTGAGTACCAATACCAATTAGGTAGCTGAACCCCACAGTCACAGCTCCAACATATATGGCAATCAAGGATGTGGATAAGTCTTTACGATTTAGCAAAATTGTTCCTATTTCAATCAACCACAATTATAAGCTTGGAAAAAGTCGCGATTTCCCCGGACGGACATTACACACACACTTGCACAACCAAGCAAAAACTCCCTCTCAGAAGCGCCTTGTAAGGCTCTAAATCAAGGGAGTTGCTTGCGGAGAATAAGTGGAACGACCCACCACCATCAATCCCTTGTGTTAGAAGGGAAGAGGTGATTGGTATTCACTTTCTACGCCATCTTTCTACGCCATTTATCCTCCCAACGATGAGCGTCTGTCTAGGAATCTAGACAACTTGCTTTCCTACGACTCTTCTTTGGTCAGCGCGAAACCTTATATTCAAGTAATGGAAATCACAATCGAGGACCCTCGAGCGCAAGAAGTCTCAGCCCTCCTTCAGAAGCACTTGGACTTCTGTCATTCGGTAACGCCAGCCGAAAATGTGTTTGCCCTTGATGTTGAAAAACTCCGGCTCCCAGGGATTGCTCTTTTTGGCGCTAGGGATCAAGGGGAACTCGTTGGCGTTTGTGCGCTGAAACTGATTACATTCACACACGCCGAGTTGAAATCGATGCACGTCTTAGCATCTAGTAGGCGTAAAGGAATCGGTGGCCTACTTGTCTCACACCTGCTCGACTTCGCTCGCGCTGGTGGCATTGAGCGGGTAAGCCTTGAAACGAGTCCAGATGAAGCATTTGCATCTGCGCGACGCCTTTACGCCAGCCAAGGTTTCTTGGAATCAGGTCCATTCGCAGATTATCGAGAAAATCCAACGAGTGTATTCATGACTCTGTCTGTATGAAAAGGCAAAAGCCCCAGATTACTCTGGGGCTTTTTCACTGTCTCATTAGTGAACGTCTTCTTTCGTAGAGCGCGGAGAATGGGGGATTCGAACACTGTGCTATCTCCGGAATCCATTGCTTACGAAGGCAAGGATCTTTACTGCTAAGACGAGGGTCAGCAATCCACCCAAGACGCTGGATGAGACCAGTATCCAAATAGCCAATGGGTAGACGCTAATGTGGGCAACAACATAGGTTGCCCTGAGATAAAAAGATTGACTCGACCAAAAAGACCTTGTCGAGTGGCTGAGGTTGCTCACGAAACCCGCTGCTAGGTCGAAGGCCAGTGCGAAGAGAATTACATTCGCCCACCAAACAACATCATTTGTGGCAACTGCAACTATCCCAAGGAGTAAACCCCCAGCACCCGCAATAGCAAGGGTTCTCTTCTTAGGGTGTCTGCCCACTAGCCAGGCCCAGACAGGCGCGGCTTGATTAGCGCTACTCAAGAGAACCTCAATTTCTGGAATTAGCTTTAGGACGGGAGATTATCCCGTAGAGCGGCCAAAGTGGAAAAAGTAGTAGAACCAGGTTCGGTAGCCACCACCAAAAGTCAAAGTAGCCAAGAACTGTCCAGTAGGCCAATGCCATGCCACCGGCAACGGAGGTGAGAACCAAGGACGTGATAATCAATGCCTCTTGGTTGACACGCTTTAAGGTGTTGCCAGCTATTCCAGTAAGAGCTGCAGCTAAGTCCAAAGGTAGGAATGACCAATTCCAAGCCTGCACCTCAGACTTTTCATATCCTTCAAATAACAATTCCGGGGGAAAAATGCGGAAAATAATGAGCGACCAATACACGATGAAGCCGATGTCGATGAGCCAAACAATCAGCTTTTGAGTGTTGTTGAGAATTTTCAAGTTTGTGATTGCTTCCTACTCATCGACAGACTAGGCATTTGCAAGTGTTCTTTAGCCCTCCAGATTAGGCAGAAACTGATGTCTCTGCCAAAAGTCAGGGAGAACATCTATCAAACCCTCTTAGATTGCGACTAACAGGCTTAGCCCAACACCGATAGTTGAAAGACTCATCACAACAGCACCTATAGGGATTAGCCTCACAAGCCCACCGGGTTTTGCTTCTGGGGTTCTCGGTGCTCCACCAAAGAATCCGCCTGAAATCAACAGGGGCGCAACTACCAAACCAAGTCGCATGGCCCAGACCAATGTGTCATTGAAGAGTGAGTAATCCAAAACTATTTGGCCAATGATCGCAAGAATAACCAGCACTCCCGCGTGAGCGTGACCTGCCCTGAAGTACTCCCGCTGAATGCTCGAGATATTCTCTGTGCCTGCCTGCTTTTTGAGAATGGAGAGGAGAAAGTGCCCTCCAAATGCAATTGTTGGTAAAGATATGAAGGCAAATGCCAACATCCATCTTGCTTCTTCGCTCACTTTTGTTCCTTTCTTAGTTGCCAAATAACAAGAACCGTAAAGCTCACAGCTGTAACGGCCAGTAGCGCACCGAATCCAGTCAGCGTTAGCTGACTCGGGGATGTGAAGGGTTCAGCCCTAAGCGACTGCCAGGTCACCAGACCAACAAATCCAAGCCAGGTAAGGTTGCCAACCAAGATCAACGGGATTCGGAACGCAAGAGGAATTAGCAAGGACAACGCCAGCAGGATAGCTGCCACCTGGATCGAGTGAAGTCCAAAGAAGTGCCCCACACGTAAGTCTCCAGCGACTGTGCTCCAGCCAAGAAATGGCAAACCAGGTCCGCCATCGTCGACTCCAACGGCGTGAGCTCCGGCTATCCCTTGGTAGTTAGCCAGTTGGTTAGCGGTTGGCCAAGTCATGAGATATGCCAAACCCATACCAACCGCTGTGTTTAAGCTTCCAAGGGTAAGAGTTAGCTTCAGGTTGAATTCCTGTTGTTTTTGGAACAAGATCATGATGCTTAGGAACAACGTTGAGAACAACACAATCGAGATAAATGTTGCCATCAAGGACCAAATAACGATTGCCGTAGGGGTCGAGACATTGAAGTGGCTTGTAGTACCTAGCGCCGCCATTGCAGCAATCAAGACCAGCTCAACGGCAAGGGAGATGGCGATGAATAGCCCCGCTACCTTCACCCAACGAGATCCCTTGGTGATGAATGAACTGAGCCAAGAGAAGGTGAAGGAAAAGATAGCTGAAGAGATAAAGAACTTCAGTGGCTTTTCCCAAACCGATACGCCACCAAGTTCTCTGGAGTCAAAAATCCAGAACGGAACCAGTACTACCGCACCTACAACTGAGATTACCGCCAACCAAAAAAGGGATTTTGTGTGCCTCAGACGGGACAGGTCAAAGAGTCTCTCAGGCTGCATTTCTTGATTCCATATTCTCTATTAGTTGTGTTTTTACCTGGGTCAATGTCCTGTCAAGCTCTTCCAAATCAACAGAAGCACTGCCTGCGAAGAGAATCCTGAAATCTTTTTCTAAGAAGTCCGCAGATTGGGTTGCCAACAGTTCCCCCTTCCGAGTGAGCTCCAGGGACAAGCTTTTCTCGTTTCCGGACACTCTTGACACATTGACAAGGTTCCGTTCTTGAAACCAAGAGAGTCTTTGGCTAACTGCCGCCCGAGAAACACCCAAACACTCAGCTAGATAACTTGGTGTCGGTTTGTCTTGACTCATAAGGGTTACAAGAAATAGAAACTGGCTATACGTAAGTTCAAAATTTGCCCTGAGCAGCCGATCCGCAGCCGAATTCAGGACATAGACCAGCTCATTCAGGGTAAAGGTGACTCGGCTTGAATTCATAGCGTTTAGTTAACTACTTGACAAAATAATTGTCAAGTAGTTAACATAAAAACAGCTCGGCCACCAGAAAGAGTCACGGCAAGATATAGCTGGGAGAAAACCTATGAGAACAATGATTTACCTATCGCTAGCGATCAACATCCTGGTGCTCATCCCGATAGTCGTGCTCATGGCGATCAAGTCACCAATGGTGGATTATGCCTGGGGAGATTTCACTGCCGCGCGCGGGATATTGATGTCTATTTATCTCTCGATTCTTCTGGTTTCAGTATTTTTAGTGTTTAAACCGGTGCCCTCATTTGTGGCCGCGCTATTGATTGTGCAGGTTGTCTATAAGCTCACAACGCCATTTACGGTTGGCACCGTTTTGAACCCCATTGTTATTAGCAACCTGGCGATCTCGATATTTCATGTAGCAACACTCGTCACAATCTTTGCCTTTATGGGCCACCGAATACTTCAAACGAACTAGCTGACGGAATATGGGGGATTCGCACTACCGCCCTGTTACCCTCATAAATACAGCGTTTGAGGTTCCCCAAATCACTTTCTACGCCATCTTTCTACGCCAAGTCCACTGTTTTCAAAGGGCTTGAGGCTGAAAAACCCACCCTCTATTTTTGTGAATAGAGGGTGGGTTTTTGATCTGTTAGGACAACTTAGAACGAAGTTGAAATGTTCAACAATGCAATGGTGATCCCACACAGCAAAATAAAGAGTCCAAGTCCGACAGGCGATTTCCAGCCGTGCCAACGCTCTTGATAGTCGAACTCTCTTCTCGATGCTGCTTTTGATTCTTTTTCCATTTGTCTCTCCTTGGGTTTATGAGTGTCTTGAAGGAGCCCACATCATCAACTTGTCATCACCACGGAAAAACTCCCACGAGAAGAATACCAGCGAAGGCGTTCAGGTAAGCAGTAAGGAAAAAACTACCCTGAGCCTCATCCTTTACAGGGGAATAAACTCAGGGGAGTTGCTGGCGGAGAATGGGGGATTCGAACAGCCCCTACCGCTTGTACCTAAAAAGAATTTAGGCGAAACTGTGGCAATTTTGAACCGTTTTTCTTGCCTATTTGCACAACACTTGCACATCCTTGACCATTTCAGGCCGTTTGTGTCCGCACGAATATTTGCACACTTAATCCTGTTGAGTTTTTGACAAAAACAGAATTATTAACGCTCTAATCTTAGGTGTGTCGGCCTCGGTTTGAGTTTTCACTCCAAGCTAGGTTTGACGTCGCTCGGTCACTCACTGGTCGAATCCCTTAGGTGGGAGCCAGGTAGACAGTATCGGAACAACCACCGTTAAGACCTTTCCTTGCGCAGATTTGGGACGCGCCCCCATCACCTGAATTCTTTTAGGGAACCAAATATGTCTATACCTATTTTGGCCGGGGCAATCGGCCTAGCAAAAAACTACGATTGGAAAATCCTTCCAGTACACGGCATTGATGAGCAAGGGAGATGCACTTGCGGCAAATCTCACAGTGATAACAGAGAGGTCGGAAAGCACCCGGCCCTAAACTCGTGGAACACCGAAGCAACAAGCGAAACCACAAAGATTCAAACTTGGTGGGATGAGAACCCCGACTACAACGCCGGTGTTTTCTGCAAGGCTTCTGGAATCTTCGTCATAGATATTGATCCACGCAATGGCGGAGATGAGTCATATCTGAAGCTGGAAGAGCGTGCCGAGGGAAACCTACCTCCCACTGTTGAGGCGATCACCGGGGAGTACTTTGTAAAGGGCAAAGCTGTTCGCGGCCGACACCTAATTTACAAGTGCGACCCTAATGAAAAGTTTCTGGGAAACTTCAACAAAGAAGGTCTTCCTGGAATCGACATCAAGCACAACGGCTACGTTCTGATCTCCCCCTCGCGACACTTCTCGGGGGTCAATTATTCCTGGAAGCCAGGGCACGCCCCCTGGGAGATGGATGTTGCAGAAGCTCCTGAAGAGTTGTTAGCAGCTCTGCGTTCAAGGAGCTTAAGTCGGGGAGCCGACTCCGTGAGTAAATCCCCAGGCTCTGTCAGTACTCGATATCGCAAAGCTGACATAGCGGATCTTTTCGGCCTTGAACTCATAGGTGAGCGGCTAGACGTTGAAAAAATGTTCCAAGATGGCATCGATGAGGGAAGCCGTGCGGTAGAGGTCTACAGACTCGCTTGTGCTCTGGCAAACAGGATGGGCACAGACCCGCTGAACGCTAGCGCAATTGAGACGATGATGATTCGACTCAATCACGAAAACATACGCCCACCTATGGAGCTTGAGGGTACCAACGGACTGTTGATGCACGTTCGCCGCGCTATCGACTTCGTAAAAAACAATCCGCTAGGAAACGAGTTGCTGAGTTCTTTGGCACCAAGCTTGACTGACACCACAGACGCTCTGGTTGCGGACTGGCTCAAAGTTGAACTGGCGCAGGATTACTGTTGGACACGTTTTCACGGCTGGCTTGCATATTCAGATGGTGTTTGGTCTTCGGTCAGCGAAGAGTCGATCACAGAAGTTATTCGGCTTAAATTCTTGAAGCTCGCTAGAGAAGTCGACGGGGCAAAACTAGGAGGCCTACAAGATCAAGTTCGTCGATTGCAGTCCCACTCTAGGATCAAGGCGGCTGAAAAGCTGGCTCGTGGACCCTTGGAACGCGACCCTAAGGTTTTTGACGATCAAAAAGACTTGTTTCCAGTGAGAAACGGCGTGATCGACCTTCGATCTAAAGAACTGCTTCCCCACTCGCCGGACTATCTTTTTACTCGAAAGAGTCCAATTGAATACAGGCCAGGTGCCACCCATGAGGATTGGGACAAAGCACTCGGCTGTGTGACAGGTAACGTCAAGGACTTCCTTCAGTTATTCCTCGGTCAAGCTCTAACGGGTTACCAGAACGGGAGTGACGTGTCTGTTGTTGCGAAGGGCATCGGTAGCAACGGTAAGTCACTTCTCTTTGGTGCCGTGATGAATGTTTTTGGACCCTTCGGAGTCATACTCTCTGAGAAAGTGTTAGCCGGAACTGGAGATGAGCACACCACCGAGTTAGCAGACCTTATGGGAATGCGCATAACTCTCCTCGAAGAGTTCCCGTCAAATCGAGCTCTAAACACAAATCGGCTAAAAATGCTTGTTGGAACCCAGAAGATAACTGCGAGGAAAATGAGGCGGGACAACGTTTCCTTTGAGATGGTGGCTAGTCTCGTTATAACAATTAATGACGAAATAGTACTCAGCAGCTCAGGCAGAAGTGTCTGGCGCAGGTTAGTACAGATACCGTTCCCCTACTCCTACGTTCCAACTCCATCAGCTCTAACCGATCGTCCAATTGAGTACGGACTTCGTGAACGAGTCCTTAGTGGTGAATCTGGTCAGCTTGAAGCTGCACTTGCTTGGCTAGTGGACGGGGCTTATAGCTGGTACGCCAACGGGCGCAAATTGCCGCGTCTCGCTGTCAATCCTGAGCAATTAGCGAGTTCAGATCAGATCGACAACCCGGTTGGAAAATTCCTGGCTGATCACCTGACTCTCGACTCAAAGAGCGTAGTTCTTACCTCCGAGCTCCACGAGCTGTATTTGGAGAAATTTCCAGGCTCTATAGAGTACGGCGATCTTGCACGTTTTGTCATGGCTGGCAAAGACTCAAGATTTGTGGAGGCCAACAATCTTGAGTTCGCAAAAATCAGGCTGTCCAAGAGGTCGGTATCCTCACGCAAACCAGAGAATACTTTGCTGACTTCACAGCTTTCTTGCCTTGTCGGGGTTGCATTGAAATAACTGTGCGGGGTGAGCCGGGGAAGTTGGTAATTCCAGCGAAGGAGATTTTTCTTTTGCATAAACCAAGATTCTCGGCTCACCCATCTCACATCTACATGCCTGCCATTCAGTGAGGACTTAGTACCTTAACCACAAAGATTGTTGATCTATAACGACAGCTAACAAAATGTACATAACAGGCGCTCGCCGATCACTGCTTCTTGGTGCGGATTTGTCTGGCCGAAGCAGTATCTCGCGAGGCCGGTAACTCGATCAACTGCGAGATTTGTTTAAGGTGAAAGTTGGTGTTGTTTCTCGACCAACCCGTAAAATCCATGATCACCTGCCGAGGCGCTCCCCAAGATAGGTGGTGGAACCAGTACAGCTGAGCTATCCGTGAGTATTGCTCTTGCTTCCCCTTTGGTGGAAACCGCGCAAACTGTTCCTTGGATCGCCACAGCTCTGAGTTTGGGACGGCGTCTGCAGCAACGGCGCTGACAAGCTCGGGGAGTTTCACCCGGATTAGGTGTGTTGCGTTTAGGCCGGTCTCTAGATCCAAAGACAGGTGAGTAACGCGAAGCCTGTCACCATCCCATATCCCACCAATCTCCAGAGACGGTAGTTCGTCTATCTGCACGTTGTAGGAAAAGTCCGAAGGAACTTCAAGGGGTCTGATTACCCCCGATGTGGGCCCGATTGCCAGGTACTTCGCTGGTTCAAGCAGCCGTGTGATTGCAATATTTCTATCCGCCATGGATCAATAATGGCACTTTTTTTGAAAAAGGCACCATAAAACTCTAAAAGTCGTGCTAGAATGGTACTTACCTTAAAACAAGTGCGAGAGAGGAATAATGACACTAGATGAGCTTCGGGCATACCCCAAGGCTGTTTTAACCATCCAAGAGGTAGCAGGAATCCTTCGCGTCGATCGAAAAACCGTTGGAAAGGCAGTGCGAGAGAGGCGACTGCCGGTGTTACCGCTGGGTGGCCGCAAGAAGTTGATCCTCAAGGATGCCCTCATTCAGCTTCTAGACATGCCAGTTAAGGACAACCGCGATGACTAAGCGCCTTCAGGGTAAAGGTACGGTTTTTAGTTACAAGGCACCTGACGGAAGAATTCTGCACCGCTGGCAGGCGACCGTCCCTGTTGATCCTGAGATGCCTAATGGACCCCTAAAGCGCATCTCGAAGAGCGGATACGCGTCCAAAAAAATGGCAGAGCATGACCTAGCCACGGCACTTGCCAGAACCACCATGGGAGTCTCAGCAGTTGAGGCAAACACTCGTTTCTCCGCGTTCGCTGAGGAATGGCTAGCCGATCTTGATTTGGCTGGGTCAACTTTGATGGGTTACAGGAAGATTGTGCGCACTCACCTAAAACCCTTCTTCGGAAATCGCGTCATGTCTGAGATTCAACCTTCTGAGATAAGACTCTTTTATTCGAAGTTGCGCTCGTCCGGTCGCAAGGATGTGAAAGCATTCGGCTCAGCTCTTTCAGAGACGACTGTTTCCAAGATCCACCTTGTACTCGCCGCGATCTTTGAATCTGCAAAAGATCAGGGCCTAATCTTCAATAACCCGGCAAAGCACCGCACGGTCAAGGCTCCGAAGCAGGGGAGGCGCACCCGATCTGTCACTGCTTCTGAAGAGGTTCTGACCAAGGAACAACTGAACGGCCTTCTGACTTGGATTAACTCTGATGCCGATGATGACCTCTATCCCATGTGGCTCCTAATCGCTATGACCGGTATTCGCAGGAGCGAAGCAGTAGCACTTAAGTGGTCGGACCTAAACTTCTCAGCTTCAACACTCGCTATTCGTCGAGCTGCGGACGTCTCTGCATCTCGTGCAGTGAAGTCAACGAAAACCTACAAGGCAAGATCAGTGATGATTGATGCCAAGACTTTGGAAGTTCTTTCCGAATACCAAAAGCTGAGAGCACTGTTGGGTCCAGAGTTCGTTGCCAATGACGCATTCATCTTCGCAACCCTGAATAATGAGCTAAGGATCCCAAACGATGTCACTGCTAGATGGTCAAGGCTGGTAGCTAAGGCTCAACTCAGCCTCTGTGATCTGCCCTCAATCACACTGAAGGGACTCAGGCACACTCACGCGACACTTCTTCTTCAGTCAGGCATTAATCCCAAGATTGTGCAGGAGAGGCTTGGCCACTCGGACATAAGCACAACTCTGAACATTTACACGCACGTGACTCCGACAATTCAGACTGAGGCTCTCGACAGGTTCACGAAGTGGATGGAGTAAAAGCAAGACTGCCCGAGAAGCTGAACACCCGGGAGCCTAAAGCCGTGGTGCCTGGCCTCGGCAAAGAGCTAATGAGAATTCATGAAGTAATGTCTGGAACTCCGTTATTGGAAATCTCGGACCGACTTACGTTGACTTCGCTATCAGTTTTCAAGACCAAGTGCCTGGGAGTGCTGCGCGTTTTTGATTGGGGAAGTTTCGTAGTCATAGTGTTTAAGATCAACAGCGACGAGCGTCCCCGAGAAAAGAATATGTTGGACAGCCTAAGTGACCATGGCTGGAGCACTTCGTCAGAAACTGCATCGCCCGACTTCGTATACCGGTATGTGAGTGCTCCAAAAGACTTGGCTATCGCCTCGCAAATAATGCTCCTTTTGAATAGTTTGACTCTGCCTACAACCGCCCTCAAGCCTGGAACTTGCAAAGTTTCTTAGGTCAGCGGGCCCATGCGGTTGGGGCTACTCTGCCAAAAATAAATGTCGCTCCGGTTCGATAAACTCGTAGTAACACTTAGGGGGCAAGATGAGCAGCACGCGACTAGAACTCGTCTGGCCCAACAAAGACAAATTTCTTCTATCGCCGCAAGATGAAAACGGAAAACCTATTTGGGTTGAAAGAACCCATCCCGCAGCTCGTGAGGTCAGGCTAGCCGATTTCATTGAGGCTGCAGGGGAAGTCAGCCAAGAGCGCCCCGAATCAGACAACCTTCTATTTGTTGGCGACAGTCTTGATGCACTTCGCATTCTTAATGAGTCGCCTGCATTCCGTCGAGAGTATCGCGGCAAGGTCAAACTTATCTACATAGATCCGCCTTTCAATACGGGGCAGACTTTTGCACACTATGACGACTGGATGGAGCATTCCACCTGGTTGTCATTCATGCGAGACCGTCTTCTCCTAATGAAGGAACTGCTCTCCCCGGACGGCAGCATCTGGGTGCACTTGGATGACGTTGAGCAACATCGCATGCGATCTCTTTTGGACGAAGTGTTTGGCAGTGAGCAGTTCGTCACTAACATCGTGTGGCAGAAGGCAGATAGCCCCCGCATGGATGCTCAGCAGTTTTCGTCTAGCCATGACACTATTTGTGTCTACTCAAAGTCTGCGAACTGGCACGTCAATAAGTTTGCGCCTGACGGTGCTGTTGAGTCGGACTATCCCTATTCCGAGGAAGACGGTCGTCGGTTTAAGTCCAGTCCTTTGAGGAAATGGGGAACAAACTCAAATCGCTCAGACAGGCCCAAGCTTTGGTACCCAATCATTTCCCCGGATGGTTTGGAGTGTTGGCCTATCAAGCCCGATGGCACTGAAGGCAACTGGAGATGGCAAAAATCCAAGGTTGATTCGGACTCGCACCTAATCCAATGGATGGACAAAGGTAGTGGACTTCAACCGTACGTCAAGGAATACATGGATGCAGAAAAAAAGCCTGTGCCTCCTGTCACTTGGTGGGCGAACGATCAAGTAGGCCACAATCGCGAGGCAAAGGCTCATGCAAAACGGCTGTCTGCATCTTCGGAGGTGTTCTCAACGCCTAAGCCGGAGAGATTACTGCAGCGCATTCTCCAGATTGGAAGCAACCCCGGAGACATAGTTTTCGACTGTTTCGCTGGATCTGGAACTACGGCCGCAACGGCACACAAGATGGGCAGGCGCTGGGTCACGGTTGAAATTCAGCCAGATACAGTCCGCGAATTCACAAAGCCCCGTTTGACTCAGGTCTTGGAAGGCAGAGACAAAGCGGGCATCTCCGAGAGCGAGGGCTGGGCAGGTGGAGGAGGCTTTCGCGTGGTCGAGATCCAGCAGTCCTTCTACGCCCTAATGGCCTTTGGAGTAGTGCTTACCGAGGACGCCACCGGCCCGCGGTTCGCCCGCGCTGTGGCAGGACAACTTGGTTTCGACTGGCAACCAGGGGTCGGGGTGCTTTGCGGCCGACGAGGACGTATGCGGCTTGCTGTGGTTGACGGTGCCGTCGGAATTGAGGAAGTTCGAGCTATTGTGAGCGAACTAAGGGAGTCTGACCGAGTCACGGTTGTCGCGCGGATTTTACTCCCTGGGGCCGAGGACTGGTTAGCTGAAAATTCACGAGGGTCACTGCTTATTAAAGCGCCAAGTGACGTGCTGAAGGAACGTCGTAGAAGGCGTCGAGCGATAGAAGTGGGCGCATGAGTATTACATACGATCCAGACCTAGTAGAGAGCATCGGACACTCGCTCGACCTGCGCCGCCCGAACATGGAGGCTCTCGATGCGATAGCTAGGAGTCTAGAAAGCTCACCCGTGGGTGCAGAACTGATAGCAGATCTAGCCACCGGTGTCGGCAAGACCTTCATAGCAGGTGCTCTCATCGATTATCTCTTCGAGGCGGGTGTGCGAAATGTCGTGTTCGTAACTCCTGGTTCGACTATTCAAAAGAAGACCATCGATAACTTCACTCCAGGCCACCGAAAGTATCTTCGCGGTCTGAGGAGTCGACCCATGGTCGTGACTTTAGATGACCTGGAAACAGGCAATGTTGCCGCCGCACTTGATGACGAAAGTCAGCTCAAACTATTTGTTTTCACTGTGCAATCTTTGTTGCGTCCAAATACAACTGACGCGCGTCGTGCTCATCGAGCCCACGAGTCGCTCGGTGTCGCACTTTACGACTATCTGCAGACTCAAGAGGACGTCGTTGTGATTGCTGACGAGCATCACATCTACTACAGCGGAAATGCGAAGAAGTTTCAGTCGGCTATCGAAGACTTGAATGCCTCTGCCACCATTGGGCTGACAGCCACGCCTCACGATCCTGCGTCGCCAAACATCGTCTATAAATACCCCTTAGCCGAGGCAATCGCCGATGGATTCGTCAAGATCCCTGTGCTGGTTGCGAGGCAGGATGGTCGAAAAGACCTTCGGACTCAGATGGCTGATGGAGTTGCCCTGCTGGATGCTAAGGCGCAGGTCATGGAGGCTTACTGCCAAAGGACACACAAGAGACCGGTTCAGCCAATCCTCTTCGTCGTCGCCGAGCGCATTGATGAAGCCAATGACATCAGAGACATGCTTGCAGGGCCAGACTTCCTTGACGGCGATGACAAAGTGCTTCTAGTTACATCTGAAGAGCCAGACCAGACTTTGGCCCTCCTGGACACACTTGAAGACGACGGTTCGCCTATCCGGGCGGTTGTGTCCGTATCGATGCTAAAAGAAGGCTGGGATGTAAAAAACATCTACTGCATCGCCGCAGTGAGGGCTCTAGAGAGTCAGCTGCTCACAGAGCAAATTCTTGGGCGAGGACTTCGATTACCTTTTGGCGAGCGCACAGGCGTCCCGATGTTGGACACCGTTGAAGTACTGTCCCACCATTCATTCGCTGATCTTCTCAAAGAAGCCAAGGTGCTTCTTGAGCAGACCCTTGGCCAGAGAGCATCAGAGGCCTCCATAGTTTCCAACCCAGTACCTGGAGTTTTTGACCCAGGTGTTTCTCCACAACAAGTCAACTTAGTGAATGCTCAAACCTCAACAAATGTTTGGGCTCAGGTTCCAAGCCAAGACTTCACCTGGGGTGAAGATTCTGATTCAGCCGTTTTGACTCAGCCAAGGCAGGGCATGGGCTTTAGCACAGTGGAAGCCGTCTTAGAGAGTGCAACGGCGTCAGAGAAAACGCTTCAAACCACACTTCTACCTCAAGCTCCAGGTGGCATACGGACGCCTCTTTACATCCCAAGGGTGATTACTCGTTGGCAGAGGGAACCATTCAGCCTGGGAATGCTGAACCAGGTTGATGTAGAGGCTCTGGGTTCAAAGTTTGCCGACGACCAAGGGGAAACCCTCACGAGAAAAGCCATCGACGCAGGGCGAGATGAGCAAGGTCAGGTTCAGATAAGGATTTATGACGAGGTCGAATCCATCTCCGCATCACAGCAACTGATGGACTTTGACGACATCGAAAATGACCTCGCTAGACGGCTTCTGCAAGGAAATGGCGTTGCCGCAACGTTGACAGAGGGCAACGCCGCTATTGAAGTTGCTCAAGCCTTCCTGCGTGGCGCAAGAGTAACGAACGAAACTCCTTGGAGAAAATCCCATGGACAGCTTGCAACGGCAAAGCTGCTTGAGTGGATAACGGCCCAGCAAGTGTCTAGGCCAGCACAAGCAGTGGTTGAGGTAAACCAGGTGAAGTGGCCAGATCCAGAGGACCGTCTTGAAGTTGTAACTCCTCAGGATCGTCAGTTGATCAATCGAAGTTCGGATTTCGTGCGCGGCTACCCCTATAGTGGTTGGAACAAATCCGTCTATGCAGTAAACGCTTTCGATGCCTATTCGACAGAATTCAGACTGGCACAACTGTTTGAGTCTTCTCAAAACGTCAAGGCTTGGGTCCGCATTGACCACACAGTTCCACTCCGCATCAACTATTTGAGTGGAGCCGTCCAAAGGGACTACATGCCGGATTTCATCGTCATAGATGACAGCGATGTCCACTGGATTGTTGAAGGCAAGGCAGACACTGAGATGGCGAACCCAATTGTTTTGGCAAAGGCGGACGCCGCCGCTGACTGGGTCAAGGCCGTGAATGCAAATTCTGTCGTTTCACAAAGGTGGGGTTACATGCTTTGCAGTGAGAGCGTGATCGCAGCCTCAAGTTCACTGCAGGCCCTAAAGGCCGGCGCTCGCGTCTTCCAGTAGGGACAGCGCCGGGGCTATCGAGGTGGGCATGAAGATCTATTTGGATTCAAATGCATGGATGTCTGTTATCAACAGTGAAGTGACAGTGAAACCTTTGCTTTCGGGTCACCAAGCTGGGCACTTTAGGTTGATTGTGAGTCAGGAAAATCTCAATGAATTGCATAATAACGAGAAAATAAAGCCGCAAACATTAGACAAAAACATTCGTGCCATGGAGCCATTGGTTTCAGAGGCCGTGGCCGATGAGATTTTTGTAATTGGTCATGGTCGTTTGGGCTTTGCTCGGATTAGTGACCAAAAATCAGCCAGCTCCTTTGAGCGTCACATGTCTCAGAAGAAGGTGAATTCAAACAACCTGGCCGACGGAGTCCATTTGGTAAACGCTATGAACCATGGAGCCCTACTAATCTCATGCGATTTACCACTTCAAAAATCTAGTCAAAGAGAGCAGCATCCCTTTGCGTGCCTAAAAGTCTGGTTTTTGGACAACCAATGGGACCCATCAAGTCTGGAGCTTTGCGGGTGCAAACCGCAGAAGGCATAGAGTCTGGGATGGGTTGAGCTAATGGAGGTGAAAAAATGACAGCAGGTGAGATTGCCTCCTGGGCGCAGACCCTAATTCTTGTGATCTCTCTCGTTGCAACGACATGGATCTCGATAATCAACTTCAAGAAGGCGGACAGTGCGGAACGAAGGGTACAAGCAGTAGGAGACAGCCTCGCAGACTCGCTTGAACTGATCGCTCAAGCCTTAGGTCAGAGGACAGGAGTTCGTTGGGCCGTGCACTGGGTCTACGGGGACACATTTGAGATTGAGAATTTGGGAGACGAGGCCGCCTACCATGTTGCCATGACGTCGCATGAAACTCTTTTTGTCCAATGCAGTACTGATTTCCCCATATCCACGGTCAACCCCGGCGACTCATTTTCGTTCGTGGCTGTTCGAACCATGACCACTTCAGACGCAAATCTGAAGGTGTCTTGGGAGAGTGAGAATGGAGAAACTTCCACTTGGACGAGGCTCCTGCCGCTCAGGCCGAAACAAGTGAAGTAAAACTCTCTATCCTCACTCACTCCACGGGATCAACCGCGGTGACTCCGAAGCCAACTGGGTTGGATGCAGACTTTAGGGGGTAGACATTCCAAATCTCGGATCCATCTTCGCCCCTGCTTGGACGGAGGTAACCAGTGATAACGGTGTTTCCATCTTCAAGGTCAACCACGACTGGTGTGACCAGGTCCTCGGCTGATGAATTCAGGGGCCTTCCCATGTCATCGACAAGACGGACATTCTCAAGCAGATTTCCCTCTGCGTCATAGGGGAAGATGTTGGTGACAGGAAGCCCGTTGTAGATCAACCCGGTAGTTCGCAAAGCAGGGTTGCCGTTTACCAATTCATCGACGGTCGATACCACACCCTCGGTTATGCCTTGGAACATGATCGCCATAGGTATGAATGTGACAAATAGTCCAATGGTCCTTATTCGTTTCATGAGTGGCCCAAACTTTGCTGCGCCAATCCAAATGACGGTTATCACGATTGCAATCCAAAGTAGCCATTGCTCAAGATTCGATGGGACACCGATGTACGGCGAGTCTCCCAAAACGTAAAGCTGAATAAATCCAAAGGTGCTGATGGCAACAGCCAGCCAAAAGAGAGGCTTCAGAGGCGCAAGTACTTTAGCCATCGCCAACGCAAATCGATTTGTTTGAATGCGAATCTGAACTTGCGCTAGAAACTTCTTGAGGAAACCTTTCTGAATAGCGACGGGCTCCAGTCCAGCAGCCTGACGCAGGTCATTTGCGTATTCGAGAGAGTCTGGGAGAGTTAGGTCATCGAAGCTGTCGGCGGCTCTTGCATCAAGGTTTTCTCTAACTTCTCGCAGGATGTCCTCGCGAAGATCTTGGTTGAGATCCTGAAGGTAGGAATCAACTTCGGAAACGAACTTCTCTACTAGGCGATTTTGAACTTTGCTGGTCATTTCTATGCCCCCTTCTTGGTGCGATTGGCGTCAGCCAAAAGGTTGTTGATGGTTTTGCAAAAGTGGTTCCAGGTGGATTCGGCGCTCGCTAGCTCCTCCGAACCATCTCTGGTGAGGGAGTAGTACTTCCGGTTTGGTCCGTCTTCTGACTCCTGGAAGTAGCTCTTGAGAGCGCCTGAACTTTCAAGACGTCTAAGCGTGCCGTATACAGAGGCATCACCTATTTCCTCAAGACCAGAATCCCTTAGGTGCTTCGCAATTTCGTACCCGTAGCGATCCGCGGAATTCAGGACTGCAAGTATTGCTAGATCCAACGCACCTTTTAGAAGCTGTGTGGTTTCCATCAGCACCTCCTGTGTAATAAACAGTATTACGTTATACAGAGTAGTGTCAAGTGTTTCGCCGTGTCGTCTGAAATAGACTTTGAAGCAAGGGGGATTTATGACAAAAACTAGCCCAGCGGCACATCTACTCAGAGAGCTGCATGTCTTGACTACACCTGCAGCGTTTTTAGTGGCTCTTGCTACAGCAAACCTGTGGGGGACGAAGATTGGTCCGAGCCTGCTATTCGGCACCTTTTCAACCTTGTTCGCGGTAGCGACCTTGACCTTCGTTTTGATCGCAATTTTGAGAACCCGCAAACTGCCAGTCAAGGTTGGTCTATGGCCGGCCCTGGTTTCAGGTTTTGTCAATGCGACAGTCATCACATCTCTGTTGCTGGCGTTTCGAATTTGGTACTTTCAATGGCCTTTCAACCAAGAGCCGATTCAACCTGAGGATTACATCGACGATGGCGGGGCTGCCTGGTTGATAACAATCGGGCTGACGTTCCTGGGATCCCTCATTTGGGTGCTGGGTATTTTCGCCGTGGGTAGTACTCCAACAAAGGCAAAGCAAAAAGCGGAGAGCTTGTCTTGATCCAGCGTCCCTGGGTGACATTTTCGTTGATGTCAGGTCTTGGCCTTGTGCTGATCCTCATGAACGCTGTGAGCGCAACGGAAAGTGTTTTGGGGAACCTTCCCGCAGTGCTCTTCTTTTTTGCTGGGTGGTTGGTGCTATCTGCCGTTGTTTGGCTTGCTGCCATTTCCGCGGCTCATGCTCTGGTCGGAAAAACCGCGGTAGTTTCTCGTGACAAGATCTTTATTTCAGCGCAGCTGATTGCCGCGAGCGTTCAGGGGTTCTCGTTTCTGTTTCCCCACGCGGCTGCGGCATTTGCTTGGGGTCCACGGTCTCCTATCCACAACTTCCTGATTTTGGTTTACGTCTACTCCGCCCCCGCACTCATGGCAATCGGGGTACTTTTGGCTGGCTGGGCCTTGATCCAGACCAGGCGCTACCGCGGCAAAATCTCGGTCAGAATCCGGGTGATGCACATGCAAGGGAATTGGCCAGTGTGGTTTGATAACGAAGTTATGGATGAAGCAGGCCAAGCTCCTATTTCACCGGAGCTCAAAAGCCGCGGACTTGCCCTATCCAAACTTTTTGAATCATCGACAAACTGGAACGAAGAAAACACAACCTTTGAATGGGCTTCGAAAAGATCTAAAGAGCAGTTCAATGAGGCCAGCAGGTCTTTTGCTCAAGATCTGGCCAAGGAACTTGGACCTGACTTCTTCGTCCTTGCTGAAGTGCAAAAGTCTCGGGGGAATACCGTCCAACTTGGAGATGAAATCTTTACGGCTTCCTAGAGCTTAGAAGTTTCCTGGAATGACCACCATGGCCAGAACCCAAATGGCTCCAAAGATCAGAGTTGAGAACTGCGCTAGTGGAGCAATGATGATCGCGGCCAAAGCGAGTCGGTCTCCCGAATACTTGCCGTCAGAAAAAGCAATCTGGGTCCGAGCGATGAAGGCAAGTGCAAAACCAATAAATGGCATGAAGAATGCCAAGCCAAAGGCTGCAATGGCCAGCGAATGGGTTGGAGCGGTGCCGTCCTTGAAAATACTCGTGGCCCAGATTTGTAGACGCTTCATAAATACCCCCTCGGAAAAGTATAAGTAACTTGCTTACCTATTGATAATCAATGTATTGTTTTTCGATAGTAAGACAGGAAGTAACTTATGGAAAAATCAAACAGAGTGGTCGAACTCACTGCATTAATAGTTCTATGGGCGCTGGTCTTGATCGGATCGTTCGGGCTCATCGTGCTCGTCCCGGCTCTAGCGGGAGAGCTCACCGATGAGTTTTCTGAATATCAGTCTGATTTCGCAATCTTGGTTGTGTTGTTGGGCATTCCAGTCGGACTCGGATTAGCCATTTTGGGCCTGATCTTGGTTCTGCTGCGCCGCATCAAGCTAGACAAAATGCTGGCTCCGACCTCCTATGGGCCAATCCGTTGGCTCGCTCGCTCCTCTGCCGCCCTTGCAGGATCATTTGTCTTGATTGGGATTTGGCTGACTCTGAAGAACACTCTGCCGCCAGTGATTCTCATCGTCTTGTCGGTCTTTGCGCTCGTGTCGCTTGCCGTTTCGCTCGTTACAAGCGTCTTGTTCGGATTGCTTCGGAAGGCTGTTGCTCACTCGGACGAATTGAGTGAGGTCATCTAATGGCGATTGTTGTTGACTTCGAAGCCCAGCGGGCAAAACTCGGACTGACGGTCGCCGAGCTTGCGGACCTCGTCGGGATTACTCAAGCCAATCTCTTTGTGCTCAAAAACAATCGCGCGAAAGCAATACGTTTTTCGACATTAGAGGCTCTATGCCGGGCACTTGAGTGCCAACCTGGCGACATCCTTAGGTTTGTCAACGACAGTGCATCATGAGGGAAGCACCAAGTCAGTCAAAGAACTTTCACCGGATCATGAAACGAATCTATGGGTTTCTCGCCCTGGCATTCTTTTTGATTGGGGCTGTGCCTCTTCCGTTTCTATCTGGAATAGGGAATCAATCTGGCTCCCAGCTTTTTGTTGGTCTAGCGATTGTCTTACCGGGCATCTTGATCCCTTGGGGAATCGGGTTTTGGTTTTTCAACCTAGCCATGAAACGCGCCGAAGAACCACCAACCGAAGAAGAGGACTCACTTGAAAAAGGAGGGGTTGGGAAATAAACCCGATCAGGGCTTGTGATAGCTAACGACTGCTCTCGAAGGCCGGAGTTTTCTAAATGCAATCACCAGCAACAGTCCAACGCCAAGCCAAATGGCAAGAAAAAGGCTGCTTCCAATGATCATGGCCGCAGGGCCGCCCCAGATTGCGTAAAGCAAGCCTGTCCCGCCGATGAAAACTGCAAGGCTTACCGCTACAACTTTTTTCTTTGGCTTTGAGGTCTCTATCGCCAGGAGGGAGAAGCCTAAGATGGCGGAGAGTGGGATAAAGAAAAATAAAGAGAAGAGAGATGCTAGGGGCATCAATATAAATAGCCCAGCCGGGGTCAGGATTGACAGTGCGCTCTCTGGGCCACCGTTCAGCGAATGGTCGACCAAAAGCACTACCCAAGCGATAAAGACGGCAGCGACATATCCGCCGAGGAACAGAATCAGCAGATTCACTAAGTTTCGGTAACGTGCTGAAGATGAGCCCAAGATTCCCCCTGATGCAAGCCTATTCGTTGTATCTTTTGCATCGAAGCTATGGCCTTCGAGTCTCCCTAAAAGGCGATCCGCTGCGTATTTGCACACACACTTGCACAAAAAGCAAAAACTCCCTCAATAAACGCCCCTACTGAGGCTCTAAATCAAGGGAGTTGCTGGCGGAGAATGGGGGATTCGAAGAGACCAAAATTCTAGTCTCAACGAAGTCACTGTCAGTTCGGTAAAACCTGGGTGGAGTCTTGAAGCGTATCCCAGCTTTTACTCAGGCAAACCGTGGTATTTTTCAACAATGCTTACCAAGCAAATTTTCAGCAAGTACCTAACGCTTGCACTTGCAAGCTTGCTGATAGGTTTTGCGCCCGTTTTTCATGCGGTATGTCTTGGGCCCCTACACAATTCAATTGACACGCATGTCATGCCAGACGGCTCGCTTATGACTCTCGTCCATGAGCCTGAAACATACCTGGAACAGCACGTTGGGTCTCCCAAAGATGCAGTTGTGATTAGTCCCATTTCGGGAGTATTCAACAACATTGCAGAAAGTCCGGACGATCCAGTATCTATCTTGTTGACGGTCCTACCGGCTGTGGTTTTTCTCTTCGTTTTCGTTTATACCCTTCGCCAGCAAAAGAGTTTTGCCCCGACCGCGGCCTTGCTACCTTCGTATCGGAAAAGAGAGCATCAAAAGACCAAGAACGACTCCATAACTAGTGTCAACCTGCTTTCGCTCGGAGTCCTTAGAACATAAATTCCTATGACGGCGGCAGAGCGCCGCGAACTCAAATCATTAGGAATTTACGAAATATTTAAGGATAACGAAATGAACAAAAAATTAGTTAAGTCAGCTGTCTTAATGGGAGCCAGTGCTCTCATGGGCATCTCGTTGGTAGGTTGCACGATTAATTTTGGTAGTGACGACTCAATGCCCACTTCAGGCATGATGGGAGGTTCGGAAACTTCTGAGGAATCATCAGCCAACACCTCTTTTGATGGGATGGAGATAATGTTTGCCCAGATGATGATTCCTCATCATCAGCAGGCAGTCGACATGGGAGAATTGGCCGAAACTCGTGCCAGCGATCCACGAGTGCGCGAGATAGCATCACGAATCTTGAACGAACAAGCTCCCGAGATTGAGCAGATGAAGGGCTGGCTGGATTATGCCGGTGCACCTATGGAAATGGGCCACGAAATGGGCATGGATGGGATGCTGAGCGAAAAGGAAATGCTTGAACTAGAAAAGGCGACAGGGGCTGTTTTTGACAAGCTTTATGTCGAAGGCATGATTGAGCACCATAAAGGGGCAATTCTGATGGCTGAGATGATTACCAACTCTAAAAATGCTGAGGCGCGAGCACTCGCAGAGGCAATAGTTACCTCCCAAACTGCACAAATTAAAGAGTTGACTCAGATTCTTCTCGATTTGGGTTAGCCCCAGGGGCCCCGGAGTGCGAATGCCGGGGCCCTTCACTTCAAACTTGGACGAGATCGAAGCCCTGTTAACCCGGGGGGTATTGAGATCCCTTGTCTGTGCTTTAGAGGCAAGAATTCTTAGGCTTGAACTCAGGTACTCACAGCTACCTAATCCAAACAACAAGCATCAGATGATGCTGAAACCTTCGAGGAGCATAACTTGCAAGCTAGAAAGTTTATGACCTCGTCTAATCTGTTCGCTTAGCAAAAGCGACTACCCAACATAAAAGGAAAAAATGAGCAAGAAAGAAATCGCAATCAGTGGCATGACTTGTGGCCACTGTGCAATGACCGTAACGAAGAATCTAGTCACTGTCCAAGGTGTAACCAATGTTCAAGTTGACCACGCAGGTGGCAAGGCCACAGTCGAGGTCGATGGAGTTAGCAATGAGCAGCTCTCCGAGGCAGTTACCGAAGCTGGCTATGAGGCAACTGGCTTCACAACGATAAATGAGTAGGAAACTTATTGAGCTTGAGATCGAGGGCATGACTTGTACAGCATGCGCTCGACGGGTCGAACGTAACCTGAACAAGCTGGAGGGTGTTACAGCCTATGTCGATTTTGCAACGGAAAAGGCGCACGTTGAATTTGACGGCGAGACCGCGGTACTGGAGTCTGCAGTTGAAGCTGCCGGATACAAAGTTGGCAAAGGCAAACCTGAGCTTGCGCTACTTAGACCAAGGTTGTTTGTTGGCGGATTGCTGTCCGCGTTAGCGGTTGCCTTCTCGATGGTGCCGGAGCTTATGTTTGGCGGTCACCAGTGGCTGGTCTTTGCACTGGCGACCCCAGTGTTTTTCTATGTGGCGTTTCCGTTTCACTATGCTGCACTAAAAAACCTTCGCCATGGCTCTTCGACCATGGACACCCTGGTTTCACTGGGTAGTTCGGTTGCCTACTTCTACAGCGTCTATCTGGTTTTTGCAGGTGAGATGCACACCTATTTCGAGGTTGCAGCTGTCGTGCCGACCGTGGTCCTCTTGGGCCGATTCGTAGAGGTTCGGGCTCGGCGCAGCGCCACTGACTCTGTTCGAGCACTACTCAGTTCTATCCCCCAGCAGGCAACCCTGGAGCGAGATGGTCAGCGGGTGAGTGTAAACACCGCTGAGATTCGACCTGGGGATTTGGTTTTGGTTGCAGCTGGGGAGCGCATTCCGGTGGACGGTGAGCTGCAGTCTGCGCACGCCTCGATTGATAGCTCAACCCTCACCGGTGAATCGCTTCCGCAGGAGCTGACCGAGGGAGCACTGCTTACCGCCGGCTCAACATCGCTATCCGGCGAAATTCGAGTGCTTGCAACCGGCACCAGCGCAACCTCTCGGCTGAGTCAAATTGCAGATTTGGTTCGTGAGGCAACCGCACAGAAGACAAAGCTAGCCTCGCTAACAGACCGCATCTCAAGTGTGTTTGTGCCGGCGGTTATTATTTTCGCGATTTTGACCTTTGCCGTTTGGACCTTGCTTGGCGATAGCACCAAAGGGCTTGAGGCAGCGATTGCGGTTTTGGTTATTGCCTGCCCCTGCGCCCTTGGCATTGCGGTTCCAATGAGCCTTGTGGTCGCAACAAGCTTGGGAGCGAAGCGGTCGGTGGTAATTAGAAACCCTGACACCCTGCGCAATCTAAGCCAGGTCAAGACCGTGATCTTTGATAAGACCGGAACTCTAACCGACGGAGAGCTAAGGGTGGTTAGAGCAACTGGTCTTGGTGGAGTAGATAGCGAAACAATGCTTCGCTACGCAAGTGCCGTAGAGGCAGGATCCAAGCACCCGGTAGCAAAAGCAGTAAACCAAGTCCCGACCGACTTGATTGCGACTGACATCAAAGAGATTTCCGGTGTTGGGCTCAGCGGATTGATTAAAGGCCAACTTGTTTCAGTGGGGAAGCCCGCCAAGTATCAGAATCAAGAAGAGCTTGACCATGCGATCAGAGAAGCGGGACCTAACACCTTGGTCGTTGTAGCTTGGGACAGTCGGGCTCACGGTCTGATTGAACTAAGCGACAACATTAGACCTGGTGCAAAAGAAGCTATTGCCAATCTAAAGAGCGTGGGAATTAAAAGCTTCTTACTCAGTGGTGATAACCCAGATCGAGTTTTTCAAGTTGCCAAAGAGCTCGGCATTGAGGGGTTTGAGGGTGGGGTGACTCCCGAAGGGAAGTTGGAGCGCGTTCGAAACATTCCTCACGCCGCCATGGTTGGTGATGGTATCAATGATGTCGCCGCCCTGAGCGCGGCAGAAGTCTCGATAGCCATGGGTTCCGGTGCTCATGCTGCGCAGGCGGCATCGAGCGTTACAGTCCTAGATGACAATCCAGGGGCTATTTCATACGCACTCGGACTTGCAAAGCAAACCCACCGAAACATTTGGCAAAACCTAGGTTGGGCTTTCGGTTATAACGTTTTGCTAATTCCTGTAGCAGCTCTGGGACTTTTGAATCCTATGCTGGCAGGTGCTGCGATGGCGTTTTCCTCCGTCTCTGTCGTCTTAAACGCACTGAGGCTAAAGATCGGAAAATTATCGCACTAGATTTTTGGAATCCAGGGACATGAACTTGCACACACACTTGCACATAAAGCAAAAACTCCCTCAATAAACGCCCCTACTGAGGCTCTAAATCAAGGGAGTTGCTGGCGGAGAATGGGGGATTCGAACCCCCGAGGGCTTGCACCCAACACGCTTTCCAAGCGTGCGCCATAGGCCACTAGGCGAATTCTCCGAGGGAAAGCATAGTCTGAACTAAACCTGATGGCTAACCCGGGTTTTTAGATGAACTCTCGATTCAAGTAGTCCAGCGGGTGCCCAGGGCTCTGACCGGCTACTCGAAGGCGGACTACCCAAATGTGATTCAGAACGAGTCTTGGAAGAGCCAGCGCATAATCTTCCAGCCGTTCCCTTGCGCCATTTACACCACCGAGCTGATCAAGCAGCTGCGACTTAATCGCGTTGACGATGACAACCTTTGGCCAAACAAGATCAACCTCAAGACCGCTCGCAATGAGTTTGTGGCATCCGGTTTCCTAATGGACCTATCACTTGGAAAGCTTCTAATAGCCCGCTACTGAGTGCCGTGCGAAAGCATCAAAAAAGTTCCACGGATTGCTCCTCTCAGACTCGTCATCCGATGCCGAAAACCGCATTGGAAAAGGCGCTCCGCGGGACACCTCTGAGACATTCCCTAAAGGAACATTTACTCCCATGAGATGGCTAGTTTTTGTAATCTTTATTCAATGTTTCGGCGTCAATTAGGGGTTTCGGGGAAGCGCTTAGCCTTCTGGTTAATGGTCGCTGGCCTTGGCGTGTCGGGACTTATATCGACTTCTAGCGCGATCGCCACAAACGCGCCATGTGAGACCCAGGTTAGCTATGCCAGGGGATTCAAAATAGAGACCGTTACTAACCCTGGTGCTTGCGACTGGACAGCCCCAACCGGCATCACACAAGTTGACTTTCAACTAGTCGGTGGCGGTGGCGGTGGCGCTTTTGCGGGTGCAGCTAGCGGTGGCGGTGGCGGTGGTCAGTACGTCAGGGTCAATTCGGCAACTGTTGTTCCCAATGATGTTTACCCTCTAAGTGTCGGCATTGGTGGATCTGGCGGATTGGGTTCGTCAGCGCAAGCTGATGCCGGAGCACCTGGAGGACGCTCGACTTTCATGGGCTACACCGCTGTAGGTGGCGAGGGAGGCCGCATCGGAAGCGGTGTTGAGGGCTCGCTCGGCAATGGCGGCAGTAGCGGTCGAAGTGCGACTGTAAATTTTGGAACAAATGTTACGGCGGCCTCTTGGTCAGGTGGCGTGGCTAGCAACTTGCTAGGAACAACCAACATCTCGCCAACTTGCACCAGAACCCGCCTCGGAGGCGGTGGTGCTGGAACCACAGCAGTGGGATCCGACACCAGTGCTGGCGGTGCAGGATTCGGCTCAACATTCAGCTTCACTACCATCACCTACGGAGGCGGAGGTGGCGGACATCGTGAGAGTTCAGCCACCTATCCAGCTTCCGCTGAAGGTGGTGCCGGCGGCGGTGGTGCCGGTGGCCACGCAATTGCAACCAGTCCTCAGCCGGGTGTAAACGGATTGGGCGGCGGCGGTGGTGGCCGCGGCGGACAGTGCAATGTCGGAGGCATAGGAGCCATTGCCTCCATCGGCGGAGCCTCTGGAGGAACCGGACAGGTGGCTATTCGCCACTATGCCCCAGAAGTTCTAGCATCGCCGACAGTTGTTGGTCTGCAGACCCGAGTTGAACTTCAGTGGACAAGGTCGCAAGATGCTTTCGCGACCGGTTATCGAATCATCTGGTCAACCACCCAAAGTGAACTGGCTGATGCTGCAATTTCGGCTCGAACTCCAATAACTGTGACGGGTCGAGACACCAACTTCTATAGCCACACTTCACTCACCAATGGAGCAACTTACTACTACCGAATCGCAACCGCATTCACCAATGCCGCTAACCAGACGGCGATAAGTAGCTATTCGAATCTGGTGTCGGTCAGCCCTTCGATGACTCGCACCGATCAATTCAATGCAACCCGCAATACCCAAACTTTCACAGTTCCATCCGGTGTCACTTGGATTGAAGTGACCGCGAGGGGTGCCGCCGCCGCCCAGATCAATAACCCTTGGGGCACCGGCGGAACTGTAAAGGCCATCTTGCCTGTCACTCCAGGCGAGACTCTGAATCTAGAGGTGGGGTCTAGGCCGGTTGCGATTGCTGGAGATCCAGTCTGGGGCTATAACGGTGGAGGAACTACCTCAGCCGGAATTGGTGCTGCCGGTGGCGGTGGAACCGACATTCGTCGTGGCAGCGCGATCTCAGATCGCATATTGGTCGCAGGTGGTGGCGGTGGTGTCAATGGCACCTGGGGTGGCTACAACAATGGCCTCACCGGAACCAGCGACACCAATGACTTCTCGGCCGGTGGTGGACAAACCCTTCCAGTGGTTTGGTCCGCCAATGCATCAAATGCAACGCTCCGGACCGCTGGTTCCCTGGGACTAGGAGCTAGCTCGACCCGCAATGGTGGTGGCGGCGGCGGTGGCTACATCGGTGGTTCGAGCTACAGCACCTATGGTGGTGGAGCTGGATCTAGCTGGGTAACTTCTTCTGCTGTTCGAGTCGAATACACCGGTGCCTCAAATGCCAGTGATGGATCAATCTCTATCACCTATGTAGCGGATCCGGTACCTACCAACTTTAGAGTGACCCCACTTCAGAGTCAGAACGTTTTGAGCTGGGATGCCCTATTCGTAACTGGACTATCCGGTGTTGAGGTTTACCGAAGCACCAATGGCACTACCTGGACATTACTTGCTACCGCCACTGGTCAGAGTTATGTGGATTCAGGTCTAACCAACGGCACGGCATATCAATACCGCGTCAGAACCAAAGCGGGAACCCTCTTCTCTGGCTTCACCTCGATAGTTACGGCTACACCTCAGCACACCGTAACCAAAACCTTCGATGCCACCTATCAGACCCAGGACTTCGTAGTTCCTGCCGGAGTGAACTGGATTCAAGCAAGGTTGGTTGGTGCCGCTGGTGGCGCTGTTGCAGGAGGGTGGGGAACCGGTGGTGCGGT